>NZ_JBYCZN010000007.1:0-103091 GCF_057586255.1 Priestia sp. SRI_019
AATTTCTATAATCTATGGTAGGATACCGAATAATATTATTCAGTAATCTTTAATAGAAAATATAAAATTAGCAAACCGCAAAACTAATTGTGCTTACTACTTTGCAGTTAACACTTAAAGATGAACCTGCACGTAGCTCTACATCCTTCTTTGAATCTAAAACTTGAAGAGATAATACCTTTTTCACAAAAATCACCTCCTTTTAGTTAATAACTTTCCATTAAAGCTATTACGCCAATACATTTAACTTTTGGCTACTCAATGAAGAAATGATTTTTGTAATTTCTGGTATAGGTAACCAAGAGTACATTCCTTTTGATTTGGTATCATGTAAGGCGAGTAACATACCAGCAGAACCAGAGAAAATATCTCCAGAAATTCTATAGCTGTAATCTCCTGGCACATAATACCTTCCTTCATTTTCAAGAAGGTAAAGGTTTAACGTTTCTAATGCCTTGTCTATACGATTCTCTTTTCCCTGAAGATTAAATTCGATATCAATAGCATTTGCGGTAACTATAAGCCCTGTCAATCCTCTAAATAGACCTGAACTATAGAAACATTTTGATTGAGTTAGAAGACCAATACCACTAAGTTCTCTTTCCCATTTTTTCTCATGAAGTAAATTTCTTAATTCAATCATTGCTAAGCCAATTCCAGCGCTTCCTCCTGCAAGATAAGGTACAAATCTTGAGGCATCTTTCACTTGATATAATCCCGATTCCTCAAGAACACACTGTTCCATATCTTTATCGATAGCTAAAATAGACAGATTTAACCATTGTTTATCATTTGTAACATTATATAAAGAGCTAAAGAACAATGAAACTCCAGACCATCCATCGATCAATCCAATTGGTACTGCATCAAAATCACTTGGTCTTATTTTAATATCCTGTGCAAGAAGATTTTCTATTCGATAAGCAATAGCTAATGCTTTATCAAATAGGTACTCCAAATCCGTTAAGGTCGATGCTGATAAGAATGCTAAGCCTATACCTGCTAATCCAGTTGAAAGCGAGATGTCTTCTAAATCTAAATGATTTTCAATGGAGTCGTATATTTCTTTAGCTTCAGCTTTCATTCCTATTTCATAAAGGATGCCAGCAATACCAGCTTTTCCAGAGAAAAGTCCATCATCCAATTGTTCTATATATTCATTTTGCCCGAACTTTCTAGCCCACTCTCTAGCTTTATCAGGTAAATTACCTGTACGTGCTAGAGCCATTATTACCCCAAATCCACCTGTTAAGACGTTAAGTAACCCACTAGATGTCTCAAACTGGCGAATATCTCCTGGTAAAAGTCGCTTTTCCTTACTTAGATCATGAACAATAGCATCTCTAATCTTTGAGATTATCTTTGGAAGATCGCTTTTTTCAAGATAGTTATTAGGGGAGCTAAGAACACTATCCATTGGTCTCGCGTCCCTTTTGTTACACTCATACTGAATTTCGGTAATCAAATTGATAGCCTCTTGTCCGAATTTCTTAATGATCCATTTATCATGTTGAATAAGTATATTCTCAGCTAAATCTTGCACAGGTCCAATAGGAAGAAAAGCATGTCTAGCTATACGTAGAAGCGCAAACCAATCGGCTTGTTCCCTAGTTGATTTTGTTGATCCCGTAAACCCTGGTGTCATAAGTCCTGAATGCTTAGCATCTGTTAAATCACTTGCCGATTCAAAGTCAATAATCTTCACATCTTCAGATTCTGATATAATGATATTAGATGGCTGTAAATCTCCCATTCCAATTCCACGTGAATGAATATCTTTAACTGCCTGTTTCAGCTGGTTTAGAATGTTAATGACCGTTTTACAATATGATTCTGAATCCTGTTCATCAGAAAAAGGATAATACGCAGCTAACCATGTGTTTAAAGTTGTTCCTGGTAAATATTCTTCTACTAGAAAAGTGTGTTCCCAAGCTTGGAATATTCCCTCGTATTTTGCAACACAATTCAATCCTTTTAAACGTTCTAATACGATTGCTTCTTGTTGCAATCTTGCGACGGCATCTCTATTCTGTCCATCAAGACCAGACCCGGGGCGACCTTCTTTAAGCACAAACTTCTCATTGTTTTCTCTATGGTTAGCCAGGTATACTCCACCACCATTACTAAAGTGAAGAGCTGATTCAATATCATAGTTATCTAGTTGAGAATGTTCTGCTAGAACCTTTTCTTGCGCTTCTGTCATCTCACGAATTACTTTTGGCTCTTGCACAAAATCAGGTACGACATAGTAAGCACCTCGAGAATCTGGAATATATCCTCCATCTGGCGTCCTAATAGCCGGAATCTTGGCTGCACCTTCCTGAATATACATTTCTCCAAATGCTCCATATCTAAAATAAACATTCCCATCAAGCCATCGCTTATCACTTAGAATATAAGGTCCTTGAGGTGTATCTTTTAAAATTCTATGTAATTGGTTTAATAGGAAGATAAATTGCTCTTCATCTTTAGGATAAACTGTAATAAATTTACCTGAACTTCCTCTATCACCATATTTCGAATTTTTAAGGACTAATTCCCAAATGTTAGATACGTGTTTAAAAGGTATACACTCACTAAAAAGAAAATTAGAAGTTAAATCTAATGTATTCTGGGCTTCATTAGAGACTGTAGTAATATGAATTTTCCAACCTTGAATAGGAAGTATAGTATTACTAGGAAAATAATAAGTCCAATGATCATCTTTCTTTTCTTTCCAAGATGTCGGTATATTAGAAACCTTTAAAACTGATTCATTTGCTTTTTTTTCAGGAGGTTGATAATATTTTTCTCCAGGTGTAACATACCTTAGATATCTCATGTCCATTTTTTCTACCTCCAATGATTAACCAAAAAATATTAATTTAAATTAACAAACTGCAATACTCAGTGTGCTTGCTATTGTATTTGGCCAACATGCAAATGCACTTGAAGTTGACATAGCAGGGTTAGTTAGTGAATTTCTTGTAATATCCATACTTTGTAATTGAAGAACGTTAGACATTTGTTTGTTATAAGACATTTTCTCTTCTCCTTTGTAGTTGAAAGTTTTCAATCAAAATTATTGTCCATTAGGTAAGCACAGGAAAAAACTAATAGTACTCTTTTCTTTGCATACTACACTTAAATTTGAAGTAAGATCTAATGAAGATGAATTCTTCATTTTTTGCAATTGAAGAACATTAGACATTTGCTTGTTATAAGACATTTCCTTCCCTCCTTTGTAGTTGAAAGTTTTCAATCAAAATTATTGCTCATTAGGTAAACACAGAAAAAAACTAATGGTGCTTTTTTCTTTGCATACTACACTCAAGTTTGAAGTAAGGTCTAATGAGGATGAGTTCTTCATTTTTTGCAATTGAAGAATATTAGACATTTGTTTGTGATATGACATTTTTTTCTCTCCCTTTTATCCCATAGAATTAATTAATACTTGTGCACTAGTACCGTAGAATCCCCACTTAACTCTCCAGAAGCCACTTGATAAGCAGCCTCAATAGTTTCCCCCCAGTAAGGGCCCCAAAGCGTATTTTTTACGGATTTCATGCTAAGGCTAGAATTAGAGTTTTGTACATATCTCCCCTCGATTTCTGTAAACCAGGGCCCCCCAGACATACCACTCTTCCCTTTGCTTGGTACTCCTTGTAGGGAAGAATGCTTGAAGGAATCTGCACAAGCTACCCCTCTACTAAAAAGTGGTTTTTTAGATGGTAGTAATACATTCTGGAAACCTGATATGACGTATTCCAAGTTGCGAGACATATTAAAAGCGACTGGAATTCCTTTTTCCTCAAAATTAATTACATTTGAAGCTTCTGGCTCAAGTACCAAAAATCCAGTATCGTAATCTACTACTCCATTTTTAGCCCATTCCTTAGGAATGGACGCTAACACTGGCTTAAATGCAACCTTGAAACCTTCCGAATATGGCAGGAATCTTATGTGTTCATAAAACTGTTTAGATTCCCAATCATATACACAATGAGCTGCAGTTGCGATAATTGGAGCATTTACAGATTTTAAAATACTTGCACTTCCTAAAGATCGCTTTCCATTAACCCAAAACTCTACCTTACCTAATTTACTTAGTAAATTATTATCATATTTGTCTAATTTACCCAACAAAAGACACCGCCATTCACTCTCTAAATTACCTAAATAAGGATAAAAAAGATATTTAGAACTAATATGGCAAAATTAAACAAGTTATTAATTTACAAATAAAGTATAATATACCTAAAAAATAAGTCAACAGATTTTTCGGAAAATATTATAAAATATATAAAATTGTATTATTTTGTAGATTTTTGGTTCGATTAACCTTATAATACAATATTAGGAATTATAATTGGAAAATTAAGTAACTTTTTTAGACTAAAGATATAGTCAAAACAACTATGAAATTCAAACTATTTAATTATCCATTATTGTTTTTCTTACCTATAATTCGTAGTTTTTTAGAAAGGAGAAAGAAGTTGAGTAACAACAATAAAAAGAAAATAGGAATTAAAAGCTTTTTAAAATTTATTCATACCTTCTTGCCAGAAAAGTCGATTCTAATATTAGCTGTTATACTCATTCTGATAGAAACAGCCTTCTCTTTAATAGTTCCTCTTCTTACTAAAGATTTTGTAGATAAGATGAACTTTCATGGTCTCAGTACAAAGACCATAATACTTCTATCGATTGTTTTCTTAGGACAATTAGTTATGTCGGGGTTGGCTGTTTATACAATGACATACATAGGTCAACGTGTGGTACTTACTTTACGTAAAATTATGTGGAAACAAATTTTACATTTACCAATATCATTTTTTGATCAGAATTCCTCTGGAGAAACGATGAGTCGAATGACTAATGACACATTGGTCATTAAAGACTTCATTACGTCACATTTAATTCCCTTTGTCACTGGCATCATTTCTATTGTTGGGTCTGTGGTTTTACTAGTAATTATTGATTGGAAAATGACAATATTAATGGTTTCAGCCGTGCCAATTGCAATTCTTTTAATGGCACCTTTAGGCAGAAACATGTATAAAGTATCAAGATCTCTTCAAGATGAAACAGCA
Source organism: Priestia sp. SRI_019 (assembly GCF_057586255.1). Lineage (NCBI taxonomy): Bacteria > Bacillati > Bacillota > Bacilli > Caryophanales > Bacillaceae > Priestia > Priestia sp. SRI_019. The sequence goes on from NZ_JBYCZN010000007.1 coordinate 5,073, forward strand.
CTATTTCAAGGAGATTTAGGTAGGGTACTATCAGATATTCGTCTTGTAAAGTCATCTTTAGCAGAAGAACATGAAAAGAAGACAGGCTTACATAGAATGACTTTACTTTTTCAATATGGGCTAAAAGAGGGGAAAATTCTCGCTGTTATTCAGCCCTTAACAATGACCATAATGCTATTGTTATTGGTAGCAATATTCGGTTACGGAAGTAGTCGAGTTGCTTCAGGAGAAATATCTGCAGGTGCCTTAGTAGCTATTATTTTTTATTTGTTCCAAATTTCTGTTCCTTGTTCACAATTGGCTAATTTCTTTACTCACTTTCAAAAAGCTTTGGGAGCAAGTGAACGTTTAAATGAAATTCTATTAGCAGACTTAGAACCAGATATTTTTAACTCAGTTAGTATTGATGAGCAAGATTATTTATTATCGTTTCAAAATGTATCTTTCTCCTACTCTGAAGAAAAGGAAACTTTGAAAGTAATTAATTTCAATGCACCTATAGGTCAAACCACTGCTTTTGTAGGTCCAAGTGGTGCTGGAAAAACAACACTTTTTTCTCTTCTCGAACGATTTTATGAACCTACTGAAGGATCGATTGTATACAAAGGGCAATCGATTGAAAATATAAAATTAGCTGAGTGGAGAAAAAAGATAGCGTATGTATCACAAGATTCCCCAATCATGTCAGGTACTATTATTTCAAATCTAACTTATGGTTTGGATGAATTTTCGCAAGAAAAAGTGAAGCAAGCCGTAGCTGACGCAAATTTAGAAAGCTTTATAGAATCGTTACCGAACCAATATGAAACAGAGGTAGGAGAAAGAGGAGTTAGATTATCAGGCGGGCAACGTCAGAGGTTGGCTATTGCGAGGGCTATGATTCGTGATCCAGAAATTTTATTATTGGATGAGGCTACTGCACATTTAGATAGTAATTCAGAGAAACTTGTCCAAGAAGCATTAGAATCTCTAATGACAGGAAGAACAACATTAGTAATTGCCCACCGTTTAGCAACTATTAAAAATGCAGATAAACTAATAATCTTGGAAGATGGTAAAGTAACAGGAATGGGTACGCATCGAGAGCTGTTAGAGTCTCATAATCTTTACAATGATCTTGTTAAACAACAACTCTCTCTGGAATGGCAAACTAATGAGCTCCAATTAGCTAGCAAATAAAAAGAATGGTTGGCATAATAGCCAACCATTCTTTTTATTTTTGTAAGGAATGTATTAATTATTAAAGTAATAATTAGCCAAGCTCCAAACAGTTTAAGAAGGAGCTTATTAGGATGAAATTAGTGTAAAGAAGATGGTGTAAAAATATTTACTCTTCATGGCTTCATAAATCTGAACTACTTTAATTCTATATATCAAAATTATTTGATAGACATAAAACCTCTATTAGAAAATCCTAAATTCAATTTTTAAAAAACAAACGAATGAATACAATAATTAGCTATAACTTCACCACTTATGTATGGTTAATCATTTCAAATGACTTTGATTAGAAAGATATTCAGCTACATCTTGTGGAACTTTAAGATTAAAGTTTAAACCTTTCGTTTGAAAACTAACATATGAACTATTTTTATAAGTTGTAATTGTACCTACTTTTTGGAGTTTCTGTTCACCTTTATTTGATTTATCTCCTAATTTTATTGTTTCTTTTTGATATAACTTGTAAATATCTTTTTTATTAGCATTTGAAGGGATTTCAGCAGTATTCCATTTGTTCACTCTCAACTTTTTTATAAACGTATTTACATCTTCTTTTTTATCAATAACGGCTAAAACTGAATTTGGATCTTTTACTGATGTAACTTCAATTCTCTGAGCTTGATCAATTCCTATATCCAGATTATTCTTCATGTCTTTTTCCTTTTGACTGCATCCAAACAGAAATGTAGACATACTTAAGATTACTATAAGTACAAAGTAAAACCTTTTCATGAATATTCCTCCTATTTAAAACCATTAATTTACATAGAAAATTTTAACATCTAATTCTGTGAATTTCTATACGTCTAGAGTCTTATATTAAAACATTTTATTCTATATATTATTAATACTGTATACAGGTAAATCATCTTTTATTAAAGAAATGAAAAGCAAAAAATAAAAACAATGAAAAATAATAAACATTATAAGAAATTAGAAAAACATTATAGTTGTCGTCACTTGGTTTAAATAGTAAAACATTAATGATACATAAAGCACTTTAGTATTTACTTAACGAATGGTGAAACATAGGTGAAAGAGAAAGGTTACTCTTTTCTAAGTAGAATCAATTACAATATTTATTTTTAAACTTATATGTATATAAATCTATAAATCTGGCCAGACTATTAACGTATTCCCCCCCTATTCCAATAAATTTGAAAATCCTTTGCTGATATGGGCAAAGGATTACTTTTTTTGGGGTGATTTTCCTGTTATTGGTTGTTGATATAGATAAACGGGAATTAGGTATATTAATAGCACACAAAGGAGATATGCATTGGTGATAAATTACGGGTACTCTACTGGATCCCTGTTCGTGAGGGAATTAGAACGTTTAAAAGAAGAATATATTCAACTTGAGCTCGGCGAGATGAAAGTAATGATGAAAGAAGACATTTTACTTTTAGAAAAAGAAATGGATATGTTGTCTAGGAATAAAGTGTATTAAATTGAGCAAACTACCCAAGACGCCGTGAGGTATTTACTACTAAAACCATATTCGTATTCCCAACAGAACAACCTACTGTACAGGAGCAGTAGGTTGTTCTGTCTTATAGCTATATTTTTTATGCTTGTTTAGTTAACATATAACGAATTATCGGTAGAAATAAAAAACAGACCTTTAATTAAAGATCTGCTTTTTTTCTTTAGCAAAAACTAAGTAAGTTCTCACTATAAGCATAATGCCCAAAGCTATGCAAATTAACCAGTACGTTAAAGGGAAACTATATGAAACTGTCATAACTCTAGTATTTCTATCCAATACTCTAACGATAAAAGGAGTATAAATCATCTTAATAGTTAAGTACGTTAATACAGCTTGAGCAATAAGAAATATCCCTATTGCACGTTTCATAACCTTGCCTCCAGACTCATACATGTTTCTATGTACACTGTAACATAAATAGGCTTACTTATTAATTTTAGTTACCACAATGTTCCTTATGGGAAGTATTTATAATTTATTCTTCCTCGTCTTTAGAACGTTTTTTTATTAAAAAATAACCAAATGAAAAAGTTCCTAAAAAACATAAAAATATAACTGAACCAATTATTATACTATCAGCCAAGCTACTATTAGATGTTATCTTTGTTAGTAGACCAAAGAAAACTCCGGCAGCTAAACAACATAATACTAATAAGTAATAGGGCATTTTTCTAATTCGTTTCTCATTTTCATAGGAGTCAACAGAAATACTTAAGTTCAAATACCCTAATATAACACTGGTAAGTATCAAAACTAGCCATATAGGATTATTGGTAATATTATTGAATCCTTTCGTAATACCGTCATATATTACAATCCCCACAAGTGCTAAAGTTTGAAAAGCAAACGCAAAACGAATATTTTTTAAATTTTTTATAACAAGTCTTTCGTCTGTTATTACTTTCATTTAAATCTCCTCCTGACCAACCCAAAAAATCTCATCTAAGGTTTTATTGACTGCATAACATATTTCTAAGCAAAGTTTTAATGTAGGATTATATTTTCCTTTTTCAATTAAACTAATGGTTTGACGAGTAACACCAACTTTTTCAGCCAATTGATGCTGAGTTAAATCAGCCTGTACACGAAATATTTTTACATTGTTTTTCAATATAAACCAATTCCTTCCTGGTCCCAGTGTAACATATACATTACATTATTCAATATATATATTACATTATCCTTGAATTTAATTTACTTAATACGGCTTATTGCCACTAAAAAAGGATCTTTCGTTAGAAGATCCTTATAACTGCTTATTTACTTTAAGTGTTTTTTAGAAATTAAAGATAAAGTGTTGATACAACTAAATAAGTTAATGAGAATAAACTTAATAGAAAAACAAAAGAGGCAAAAAGTAAAACCTTTGACTTTTTATTAATTGTTATACCATTTTTGAATAAGTTAGAGAACCCTAATAACAAGCCTCCCAAAATTGCTACTAATCCAAACAATTGGTTAACTGTACTTCCCATCCATACCCCTATAACAAGAATTATTAAAGCAAAGAATGGATTAAAAATAACATTCACCGTCACATTAATCAGCCTCTTTCTAATTCGGTTACTATTAATTACTATTTTATCAGAAAATGGATCAAAGAAACGGTGTATATCATATATATCTTTAGTCAACATAATGTCTCTTTCCGGAAAATAGCATAAAAAAGAACCCTTGATGCAGGACGGTTCTGCCAAGGGCCCTTTTTCTGGAGTATGCAGCTTTTTATACATCGTTTGTTTTTCAATGTTTTCTTAGTAGGTGGTTGAGAAACTAATGTATAAGAGGTGCACTTTGTATACAGATTCTCGCCCCTATAAAAATAGTATTTTTGGGAAAAATATGATATTGTTTACATGCGGTTATATTTTGGTACTTTATAATTGTGAATCCTGATAAAAAGCTACCTCGCTTGCCAATGCTGGGGGAGCTTTTTATTTTTGCTACCTTTCTTAGAAAGGAGTATTTGATGTTATTAAAACGCTAGTTACAGCAATAATTTGAAGTTTTTAACAATTTTAGTGAAATTATTCACTTGATAGAAAACTGACAAAGAAAATACAAACCATGTTATACATAGCTTTTCCTATTCTATTATCCTCTTTATCATACTTCTAGTTATTAAGACCTTCACTTAAGAAAATAAAAACAGCTAATATTTTTAAATAAGGAGTTTTTAAATGAGTAATTACAAAAAAACTAAGACTAAAAAAAATATAATTTTAGGTATTATATATGCTCTAATTATAATATCTGTATATGCATTTAACTTACCTCTACAGATAGCTTTCTCTATACTTACTCTTGTCATAATATTTGAACTTGTAACTTCTATAAAAGAAGATGACAAAGCTAAGAATGTTATAAACATTATTACCCTATGTTTATTTATACTTGGAATTGTTCTTCTCTAACTAATACTTACTTACAAATAACAATACAAAAAAGAGCAAAGGCTTCTTTATTTTCAAATCAATCAAGAAAGTACCATTTTAAATTCTTCAAACACGACCCATTCATATTTTCCTGATATATCCAATATATAGAATATCATTCATCAAGAAGACCGGTCTAAAGCCATATTAATGCTCTCACAGAGTACTAATTCTTATCCCCTAACACAACATCTGATTTTACAAACAAGTAACAACTTATTCGGGAATTTCAAATGTACGATCCAATGGAAAGATGGTATAGGTCACCTGGTATGTACGGAAGCCAAAAGTATTAAGGCTTCAACTATTGCACTTTCATCGGTTAAAAAATCTTTAATAAACACCCAAAAATGGTTAGAAAAATCAGAAAAATATTTAGACAATGTTGCTAAAATAATAAATATAAGAAAACACTAATTTTTTGTTTTTCTTACATAATTTTTTCTACCTGGAGTAAACTAAACAAGACGCCGTGAGGCCTCTATCCAATACTTTAAAATCCTTGTTGTTTTAAACAGAAAAACCTACTGGTGCCGGATGAACCAATAGGTTTTTCTGTTTTATAACTTTATATCTCATAAACGTTTAATTAACATAAAACGTATTATCAAATGCTTTTCTTATCTCCATTCTAATAACATTTAAATTAGTTTCACATAATGGATTGAAGCAATTCTCTTATACAATAAAAAGGCAGCTTGCTTTATCAGCAAACTGCCTTTTTGTAACGACCCGTTCGGGATTCGAACCCCTAACCTTTTGATCCGTAGTCAAACGCTCTATCCAATTGAGCTACGGGCGCTTCCTAAAATGGCGCAGATGAAGGGACTTGAACCCCCGCGGACTTTGACACCTTTGTCGGTTTTCAAGACCGATCCCTTCAGCCAGACTTGGGTATTCCTCCATATTTCAGGGTCACTGGTGGACCTTGTAGGACTCGAACCTACGACCGGACGGTTATGAGCCGTCTGCTCTAACCAGCTGAGCTAAAGGTCCTTTCTAAGGCATATCCGGTGTATTTTCTGCCGTTTATTACGATTCTGTCTTTGGGTGTCTTCACTCAAATAGGACTTTTTACACTGTTCTAAATTAATATTAGCGTTAAAATTAATCACTTAGTTACTAATATTAGGATGTTTCCTAAAAAACGGTTTCAAACTCTTTACTTTAAGTAAGTAAATATACTACCCAGTTTTTACCCTATAACGATCTATCCTCTAAATATAAACAGTCTTCTATAATGTAGTACAAACATTTGCATTTTTTAGTATGAAGACCTGTTTTTAATAATCATTCAAATAAAGGAGAATTTACATGCATTTTTTAAAGAAACTAACAATGGGATCTTTGGGTATCTTCCTCGTGGGTACTTTATACACTCAGACTTCTGCATACGCTTCTGATTCGTTACAATCAACCAGCCATAAACAAGAAATAACTTCATTGCAAACACAGCTAGTCAATATGGGATATTTACACGTGAATCCAACGGGACAATACGGCTCGTTAACTCGAGAAGCCGTTAAGAATTTCCAGCACGATGTGGGCCTTATGCAAGACGGACTTGTAGGTCCCGGTACATATACACAAATAAATAACGTAGAAAAAATGGCACACGTGGTTTATGGAGAGGCACGAGGTGAGGTCTATGAGGGGCAAGTAGCTGTGGCAGCTGTCATTCTAAACCGTGCTAAAAGCCCAGATTTCCCACAAAGTATACTTGGTGTTATTAGTCAACCAAATGCGTTTACGGCTTTAAATGACGGACAATACGCTTTGACACCAAATCAATCTGCTTATCGAGCAGTAACGGATGCTTTTAAAGGATGGGATCCTACTAATGGAGCAGTCTATTATTATAATCCTACAACTGCAACAAATAAATGGATTTATACACGTAAAGCATATAAGAAAATTGGTAGTCACGTTTTTGCTTATTAATCCAACTAGTTAGAGTATGAATAATATAACGTACTTTCAGCTATGTTATAATCCTTATTTACCAGCATTCCTGCTTCCCTAAGAATGATGAAATGCTAAATTAATATTCTGTTTTCTATACATATATTTCAAATTGAAAACACTATATAATTGGTTCACCCTCGATTTTAATACATTTTATACATATGAATCGTGACAAAAAGCTACTTCGCTGCTATTGCTGAAGTAGCTTTTTATTTTGCTATTATTAAGAATAATTCAGTATGGACACTTTAAAATTTAAATATGTTTAGTTTAAGCAAAACCAAATAGCTAAATACTGTACATTAGATTTCCTTCTAGTTAACACAATGATAGTTTTTAATAGTTAGACATTCAAAACTATAAAAAACCTTTTAGAGGCTTATTTAGAATGCCTATTATAGAACCAACCGCAAGATTAATGTAAGGGTAAATATATATTATCTTAAAGGAGAATTTAATTAGTTCGGAGGTTGGAAAAAGAAAATCTTTGTCAAAGGAATTAAAAAATAAATAATAATCCTTATTTTTACATGATTTTAAATCCATTATATAGTAATATATTTATAAAATTACATATTATGATAAAGGCAAACTAGTTGAAAAACTAGGACGCAAAGCTACAGGTCTAAGGTTAAATAGCTATGGCAGCTGAGCTCCCTGAATATCTGGAGGTAATTTTCATGGATGGTAAACAACAATTGATAGAAAAAGAATTAGATCAAGAATGGGTTAAACTTATAACAGAAGCTAAGGAATTGGGATTAACTATTGAAGAACTTAAAAAGTTCTTCAAAAAACAAATAACCCCCTAATCACAAGCAACACTAGTCATATTTGGTCTTGTTTATAATCATTCAATTTCTGGGATTTCCTATTTAAAAACTCTTTAAACTCCTCTTTGGTAACGCTAGAATTCATGGCTTCTTGGACTAAAACTAGCCATTTATAGGAAAGAGTAGTTTCATAATTTGAATTATTCATTATAATCTTCCTCCTTTACAACTTGTCCTATTATAAAGCAAATTGATTTGTAATATAAGCTATAATGATAAAATTATTACTTTTTATCCGTTTTTTTACATAAACTGTTATTCATAGGGTCTTATTCAGTTGTTTAGCTTATGAAGATCGAATTTAATAGCCTAGGTAAAGTGTAAACTCATGAAGATATAAAATGAATATAAGTAAATTTATCCTTTGTTTATAAAAGTGCATTTGAAAGGATTTTATTAGTGAAAGAGAAAGAATCATCCAAAGATTACTTAATAATTGATAATATGGGGAGAGTAAAGGTACCTTCCCAGCTTCTAGAGCATGCCAATATTCACTCATCTGCTGCAATACAATTCTTCAACTACAAAAATTACATTGTCATGAAGCAGGTTGAATTTTCACCGGTTCTTTTGGAAGAAAATAAAGATAAGCACTTAATTAGGACTATTGATAATTTAGGCTACATTGTAATTCCGAAGATACTTCGTGAAATACATGATATAGATCTACATGATGAAATAGAAGCGAAAGTCCTTAACGAGAGCATTATTTTTGAAAAGAAAAGAGAGCCTAATAAATCTCGAGCTCTAATAAAGAAAGATATAGAACCTGAATTAAGTGAGTTATCTTTACTTGAAATAAAAGCAGGGAGAATAAAACTTCCTGCTTCTGTATTAAAATCCTTGGATTTAGAAGGACATATGCAATTACAGTTCTTTATCAAAGGACGAGATACTATTGTTGCAAAAAAACATAGCTATAAATTTCTTACAGAAGGAAACCTTTTTTTTACTGGACAATCACGCGTGATAAAGAAAGATAACTACTTAAACATTCCTAAAAAGCTAAGAATTCATCTAAACATTCATAGTGGCGACATCCTAGAAATCAAAACAATAGGCGACAAATTAATTATAAAAAAAGCAATTGAGAATGATATTCTTGTTTAAAATAAGTAAGCGCAGTTGAAATAATTAGCTGCACTTACTTATTCGCTGTCACTGAGAGTCATTTTGTAAAAGAACTAATCTTTAGAGATACATCTTTCAAGGAATTTCACATCAGTGTCTCTTTTATTTTAAGAGTGCCCGAAAACCTAGACACCTTTTCTTTAAGCGAGTGGGTTTATTTAATCTAATAATCCTTTTTTCTATTTTATCCTTGAAATATCATTGATTATTGTACATTTTTACCACTTCTAGCTTAAACGAGATTGTAAAAGATTGTCCTTAGTGACCCATTAATCCCCTCCAAGTATAGTGTAATTCTCTTTTTATTTACTCCATCCACTTAATCGGGCGCATTACATATAAATAAACCCCTACAAAAGACGCTTTAATTACTAATATCCAAGTGTATTATACTTTCTTCGTAAAAATAAGAACTAATCAGTCATAGAGGCCTCTTCTAATTGGTTTAGAAGTTGATCAACGAATTGACTGATTACAATGGTGTTCTTACTGGTGAATCCTTCTTCTAAACCAACTTGAATCATGAGTTCTCTTCCTGTCTCTATATCTACAAGTAAAGCTTTTATTAAAGAATCGTTCTTTATATATACTTGCACTTATCTAATCACCTATTTCTCTAATTTGCTACTTTTTATTTAACACTAACTATATTTTGGCTTTCTAACAATATTTTTTCCTGTAAAATCCAATTAAAAGCTCGGAATCCCCTTTTTAGGGTTTGAATAGCTCATTTTTTATATCTAAGGCGTGTTACAATACGTTTTGTAGATGCAAATAGAAATTCCATTCCTAATTTCATAGTTAAGAAAAGTCCTCAATTCATGAGGACTTTTTTTATAATTAACACAGAGATACTTAATTTTCAAATTAGAAATTAAATATTTACCCTTCCATTAGAATGACAAAAAGGACAAACATTATGACTTGTTTGTCCTTTTCATATCGAGAAGAGTCTTATATTTCTTACGCATTCTTTCTTATTATCATCTACTTGTGACCTTCATCTTCTCTAACCAGAACTCTCATAGTACTGTTTTTTTACTCCTTAATAAGTTCAACTAGATGAAAAATAATTGTTGATATATGTAAGTTTTTGAAGATAAATTAGTTGAACTAAAGGATTGAATTCCCACCCTTTTTCTTGTATAATAAGTTCAACAGAAGTTCAACTTAAAAATGAGGTGTATAAACATGAAAATTTCACGTTTTAATAAAGACTGTGGAAACTCCGTTGATATGAACATCATTGATGGATATCTATTTGATTTCCCAACCAACGTTGTAGAACTACAAAAAGATGTGGCTGATTCATTCTTTACAGATGCTGTGACAGCACCAGAAGAATTTAAAAAGCGTATCTTACTATCTACAACAATCGGTGACGAAGAAAAAGAACGTTATTTCTTAGTAGGTGACATCGCAGCAAGCCAACAACTTGCGAACAATCACATCAATCGTTTACATAACAAAATTACAAGCCATATTCCTTATGTAACATTTTTAGCTGCTATTGCATACTACCATGCGTTGCATGCGAAAGATCAAAAAGATAATAGCATCGAGATTGACTATTTCTCTACGATGTTGCCAATTTGGTTACTGAAAAAAGAAAGTACGTTTGGCGAAGCGCAAAAAGCCATGGCTACTCGCTTCCTAGGTGACCATACATTCCGTATTCATACTCCAGGGTTTGAAAAAGAATTAAAGGTAGCTGTGGACGAAAGTGCTTGCCTGAAAGAAGGCGAAATCGCGCGCTTTGCGTTGAAGAAAGACCTAACACTTCAAGATCGTGAAGATGCCAATGAATATGTGGAATGTGAAACCGTAATGGTTGATATCGGTGGTGGCTCGATTGATGTCGTCATTTTACCGGAAGGATTAAAGGCTGCGAATAGCCGTGAATCCTTCCAAAGTATCGAGGGTATTCCCTATTTAGCTCATATTGATAAGTTACGTAAAGAGAAGTTCCCAGAGCTGTTTACCGATTTACGTGCTTTTGACCAATTTATTTTAGATAACTATAGTAAACAAAAATTCGAGTTAAAAAATGAAAACACAGGCGCAGCCATTGATTTAACAGCTCAAATTACATCTTCTTTAAAAGAGTATGTGGAAATTTTACTAGCGAAGTTAAATGATGTGGCTCCACCACCGGCAAATAAAATCCGTAAATACGTATATAGTGGTGGTGTCGCTCCAACACTAGAAGTAGCGATTATGACAAGCATGAATGAAAAGATTGGTGAAGAACGTACAGAGAAATATCATAAAGTACCAGCAGATAGCCGTCACTTAAACTTATTTGGCCTAGAAATCCGAAGCATCGGTTATCTTCAAAAGAAACAAGCTGAGAAGAAAGCCGTTAAATCCTAACAGCGTAGGTGATAACCATGTCAGAGCGTCAAAATGCCTTTACGATTAAAACCAACCAGTTGAGTGATGAAGTCTATGGCGTACTTGCAAAATATGCGAAGTCTCGAAAATTAGGAGACTATATTTCATCTTTAATTGTTCGGGACCTTCATCGTTCATCTAACGATCAAGTAGACTCATGTCATAGAACAGAAGAACTTCTTGAACATATCAATTCAGAACTGAAGGAATTAAAACAATTGGCTAAGGCTAATGGCTTTGTAGTCAAGCAAGAGGAGTTAGAAGACAAACCTTCAGAAAGTCAAACCTTAAAAGAAGGTAAGATTGCAGATTTAGAGCAAGTATCTGGTTCTTTAGACGACGATGATTTGGAAGAGTATAGCGATTTTTAAAACACTAAGCCACTAGGATATCTAGTGGCTTTTTTGCTTTACATGTTTTATTAATTTTTAATGTATTTCCATATGTATAAAGAACCTGATTGGACTAAAAGAATCATCATAATGAAGATTTTATTTATGAGCAATAACAATCAGCACGAGTACTTCTATTTATTCTAAATCCCCTCCTTACTTCTTTGTCTGAAGAACATTAATAATTAGGTGTAACAGATACTGTATTGATAATAAAATTGCTCCTAAAGTGTTAGATAGAAGGAATCGGTACAGTCATGGTATACTAATAACAAACATGGAAATGATGGAGGATATTATGACAAAACGATTAGATTTGCGTGTCGACTTTGCATTTAAATCACTATTTGGCACACATGGAAATGAATCTATTTTAGCTGCTTTTTTGAACGCAGCACTCCGTTTTCCAGATGATAAAAAAATTCAGACGGTGCAGTTATTAGATCCGCATTTCAATAAAGAAAACCAAGAAGATAAACGCTCTATTTTAGACGTACACGCACAGTTAGAGGATGGAAGCCGCGTTAATATTGAAATTCAGCTTAATAACAAACATGACATGGAAAAACGAACACTCTATTACTGGTCTAAAATGTACAGTAGTCAAATGAAAGAAGGCATGGACTACGGAGAGCTTTGTAAAACGATTACCATTAACATTGTGAACTTCCGTTATTTATCTCATATTCATGATTATCACTCTACCTTTCAGTTATATGAGCGAGAGCAGAAATTACTCTTAACGGATATGCTGGAGATTCACTTTATGGAGCTACCTAAGTTATTAATAAAATGGCGTAACAGAGAGGTAGATCCACGGGAAGATCAACTTGTGCGATGGTTATTATTACTTGAAGCATCCGAAGATGAAGAAATCACTCAGGTATTGGAGGAGATTGCGATGCAAGAAGATCAAGTATTAAAGAAAGCGATGGACGAGTGGGAACGTGTTAGCCAAGATCCGGAAGTGCTATTAGCATATGAAGCACGAAGAAAAGCACTATTAGATGAAAAGTCAGCCTTAAGAAGAGCTGAAAAACTTGGAGAAGAAAAAGGAAAACAAATTGGTGAAGAAATAGGCGAAAAGAAAGGTATCATAAAGGTGGCTTTAAGTATGATCCAAAAGGGTTTAGATAACCAAACAATCGCTGAATTTACAAACCTTACACCAGAAGAAATTGATAAACTACGTCACCAATAATCATATTTTAAAAAGAGACTGCCTAATAAATTAATTTATTAGGCAGTCTCTTTTTAAAATTCTTCGTTATCAACTCATCTAATTTGAAGTCTATTGTAAGTGAGTTAGTTTATATTTATTTTATCTTTATTACGCAGCGTACTATAGTAGAAAAATATAAGTCTTATATTTTTTGTTAAATTGAAGACCTTTTCTTATATATTCCCTTTTAGGTTGCACTAGCATTTTTCTTTTTTTTCACAGGCAATCCGTACTTATTAGAGTTTTCTTTTATTTTTTTTACGATTTCTTGTGCTTCTTCTTTCGTCATTTTCATACAAAAGACTCCTCTCATGTTCTACTATTATAAGTTTTTTCCACTATCACAAAAAAATATACATGCTCCTCCCTCCCCTGCCATATACATGTTTTAGGTATGTACAAAAAGTCATTGTCCTAGAGGTAATTTTAGATTTTAGGAGTGATTATGTGAGAGTAGAAGAGAAGAAAAGAAAAATTCGAAGTGACAAAAAACGAGATGTAAAACCATCACTTCCCGTTGATCTTAAAGAATGTGTTTATCGATTGTCTTACATTACAAATACACCTGTGAAAAATGTAGTTGAGTCCATTTGTATATCAGGCCTTGCTTCTTCAAAAGTAATGGACTACCTATCAAATTATTTTAGAAGAGGATTTAGCTTTGGCAGCACTGTGTATATGGGGGATATGTCCAATGAGCCAATTAGACACCTATACAAAAATATTGAGAAAGAGCGTGTCTCTACACGCTTAAAAGATGGGCATGGAGAAACGTATGATATCCTGAAACGCTTAGCTTATGCTTTAGATTGCTCTCCTGCATTAGCAGCATCTTTTTTAATTGAAGCGAGCATAAGAAATTCTGATTTTGTTGATGACTATATGACTCGGCATTTAGAAGAAGAATTGGATCAGGGAAGAATAAAGGAGCTAAAAGAGGTGTTAAAATTCATTAATAAAAATAACCCTTATAAGGAAGAGTACAGTTTACACAATTTAATTTCTTATATTATGGATGAACTAAAGGTAGGAGCAACTAGCTTAGGTTCTTCTGTACAAAGCTGGTTAGAAAGTATACAGGATAAAAAATAGTTTGATCTAAAAAACCTTTGAATTTACGATTCAAAGGTTTTTTGTTTGTCCTTTATTTCGTTATATAAGATTTTTGCTCCTAATGGACTTAGAACTAGATTATTTGCATATCTATGGTTTTGAGATGTTATCTCACCTGTAATCAGACATTCATTAGATTCTTTATATTTTTTTATCTCTATATGATCATCTTCCAATAAAATCTCTACTTCATCAGCTTTATCTATATCCAGTATCTTTCTTAGCTCAATAGGAATTACTATACGCCCCACTGCATCTATCTTTCTTAACGTACTTAGTCCCTTCATGCTGACTCTCCTTTTATATGTTCATAAGCACAACTTTCATATTATACTATAAATGTATAAATTGACCAATATTAATTTTACAAACTAGGTTTTAAGATACAGGTTTAGAACTTTTTCTTAGGTTGCTCTTGTACGTAAGTACACGTACGTGCATGTTCATGTGAAAAGAAATGATCTTGTTTATGATAAACTTTCACTCCGCAAGAGGGGCAAGCAAAGAAACCCACTTTAGGACCTTGAGTCACTTCATGTGCATAAAACTCACCAGCTGTTTCAAACATCACTACATGGTTCGCTTTCTCAATCTTAGCTCTCATACAAGCATCTCCCACCTTATTTTGAGTTTAATTCCATAATAAGGTTTAATATGGTGAATTGTAAAAGAAAATGTATAAGTATATACCTATATCTGCAGAAAAAAGCAGCATTCCCCTGCCATTTACACATGAGAATGCTGCTTTTCTCCATCTATTTCTTTTGGTAGTTAGTTTTCTCTCTATAAATAAAAGAGCTGCTTACAAATGAGGTGTTCTTTAAAGTTCCTATGCTGTATTAAAAGCTACTTTTTCCTTCTTCACATGACGGGATGCATAATCGTTTGCATATCGTTTTCATTACGTATATGTGCGGTATACTTGTTTATTTGTATGCAAGGCTTCAATTAAGGTGAAATTCATCTGTTTCATTTGCTCTTCTATTAAAGTAGCTGCTTAATTATAAATTTCTGTAATTCTATATACTACTTAGCGTTTCAACTCATTCAAAGTTCTTTATAAGTATAAATAAACAACTTCCTACACTATTTATTGGTTATTTACAGTTATGAGTGACAAAGAAAAGAATTGTAAAAAAAACCTTTACTTCTAGATTTATAATATGTTTAATTTTTATCTCTTTATTATTAATGAATAAATAACCACAAAGAGGAATTTTTATTATAGACAAAAATGCAAAAATTATATAATATTAGTAAATGTGTTAAAATTTATCAGGGAGGTTTTAAATTGGCTAGTTACGAATACCACAATTTCTCTAAAGAAGTAAGAGATGAATTAAGGCCATTGTATAAGTCAAATAACTACAGGGGTATAATTGGTATTTTGTATGATTACCTTATCATTAGTGCATCTATATTATTAGGTCAGTACAATATATGGCTTTATTTAATTGCTGTACTTATAATTGGCTCAAGACAAAGGGCTTTAGCAACAATACTTCATGATGCATCCCACCTATGTTTAGCCAAAAATCGAAAGCTAAATTACATATTAGGAACGTATTTTTCAGGTTATCTTATTGGACAAGAATTTAATATATACAAGGATTCTCACGTTAAGGGTCATCATACTTATTTAGGAGACCCCGATAAAGATCCTGATTATCAGTATCATATAGAAGCAGGCTTATATAAGTTAAAAAACAGCAATCATTTTCTTATTAAATATGTATTAAGGCCTCTCTTTCTACTAAATATCTTAAGCTACGCTTATTATGTTTTTAAATACAGAATGCTACAGCTTAAACAGTACCCTAAACAATTCACTGCTATGATTGTAATGTGGATTCTAATTGCTGGTGTACTTGCATACTTTGATTCTTTAAAATATCTTCTTCTATATTGGATTATTCCATATTTCACGTCTTTTATGGTGATTGGATGGTTTATAGAAATGGCAGAGCATTATCCATTAGTACTAAATAATAAAAAAAGTATTAAGATGACCCGTAATAGATATAGCCATTGGATTGAAGCATTCTTTTTGAGTATACATGCAGAGAATTACCATTTAACCCATCATCTTCAAGCTAGTATACCTTATTGGAATATCTCTAAAGCACATACTATTATGATGAAAGATAAAATGTATAGAGACCTGAATGAAAAAATGGGAGGAGTTTTTATATCTTCTAACTCTAATTCACCCTTAATTTTTGATTTGATAAAAAATAATAAATTACCCATTATAAAAAAATCGAGGAAAAGCGCATGAAAAATACATACACTCTAGGGATCATTTTGGCTTTAGGAGCAGCTATTTTAAATGGTACCGTAGGAATATTAAGTAAGGGTTTATTTTCAAGTAGCTTAACGCCAGCAGCTGTCTCATTTTATAAATGTTTTATTGCTTTTGCTGTCCTTTCTACATTTGCTATTTTAAACTCTAATTTCAGAAAAAATATTATTATGTTGACGAAAAACGTTAAGGCTATTTCCCTTTGTTCCTTCTTAGGAATATTTGTTTTATACTTTTTCGAAACAACTGCTTATAAATATGCTGTTGTACCTTTTGTTGTATTCATTTTACTAGGTTCATCTGTTCTAACAACGTTTGTATTTAGTTCGTTATTATTAAAGGAAAAAAAGAATAAATTAAAATATGTAGGACTAATCTTATTGATAATAGGTTTAATAATAATGGCTCTTGCACAAGGTGCTACTGGAGGGCTTTCAACGGGAGCAATACTTGCTGGAATTGCAGGTATTGGCTATGGTTTATTCCTAGTATTAACCAAAAAATTCTCCTTAGAGGGCGGTTTATCATTAATTTGGTACTTCATGTTATTTGGAGTCATTTACTTATTCGTTCCCTTCTATAAAGAAGGCATAGTAATGCCAGAATTTAGTTCAATGCCATCTTTAATAGCTTTGGCAATCTTTCCTACTATAGGGGGATTTTATTGCACAACAAGAGCTCTTAACTACTTAGAAGCTAATAAGGTTCAATTTTTAGAGTTAAGTGAACCAATATTCGCTACTGTATTTGCTTTTATTGTCCTTAAGGAAACTGTCCAAGGAATAGAATGGTTAGGTGCCTTTTTCATCTTAATTGCAATTTATATATCGGAGTATTCACCCAAACCCAAAGAGAATTTTGGGCATCTAGACAAATAGTTATACTATTTTGAAGCAAAATAAAAAAGGAACCCTAATTCCTTGGGACTGACCCCTTTTATCCTCTTAGGTACTGTTTTAGAAAGGCTACTCAAATGAGTAGCCTTTCCTTGTCAAATTTGGAGAAAAATCACTCGTACTTTCTCGTTGTTTCCAAGTTAGACAAATTGTACATCGAAGAGCTGACTTAAACTGATTTTATTCTTTAACTTAGATAAGTTATCAATGAAAATAAATGAATCCCCAAGAGAATCAACAAACTGAATGAAGCCTGTCTCTGTAATGCATTGGCCTCTCTTATAATAGGTAAGGTACACTTGTTTATTTGTATGTAAGGTTTCAATATAGAAGATTAATAAATTAGGAATTACAAAAAATACGTAACTATAAAATTCATAATCGTGATAATCGGTTTCTAAAACACAGCAAATTGATACTCTTTACAACAACTCAATATGAAAATTAACCCTTATTTGTTAACATAGGGATTTTTTTCGTTTTGTAAAGGGCATTATTTCTATTTTTAACACTTAGTTTACAATTTATCAAAAAACTATTAATAAACTTTCTCTATAATTCTCTTTAGTACATAAATCGCGATAACAAATGGAGGTAACAACATTGTTTAAAAAGAAGTTAAAGAAAAAGTTATTACCGGTAGCTGTTCTTTCAACAGTTGCTTTTAGCAGTTTACTTGTTGGTTTCTCCCCTGCAAGCGCAGAGGAATCTACTAAGAAAAAAGGGACTAATAATGGGAAAATTAAAAATGTCATTGTTTTAATTGGTGATGGCATGGGAGTTTCTTATACTTCTGCTCATCGTTATCTCAAAGACGATCCATCAACAAAAGTTGTTGAACCAACAACTTTTGATCAGTACCTTGTAGGTCAACAAACAACTTATCCAGAAGACCCTGAACAAAATGTAACGGACTCTGCTTCTGCAGCAACTGCTATGTCTGCAGGTATTAAAACATATAACAGCGCGATTGCCGTTGATAATGACGGATCAGAAGCAAAAACAGTTCTTGAAGCTGCTAGAGAAGAAGGAAAAGCAACAGGTCTTGTTGCGACTTCGGAAATTACACACGCAACACCTGCTTCTTTCGGATCACATGATCACAGCCGTAAAAACATGAACTCAATTGCCGATGACTATTTTGACGAAATGGTAAATGGTCAACATAAAATCGATGTTCTTCTTGGTGGAGGTAAAAGCAACTTTGATCGAAAAGATCGTAATTTAACAGAAGAATTCAAAAAAGCTGGATACAGCTATGTGGAAAATCGTGAAGATATGTTAAACGATAAAAACAGTAAAGTACTTGGTTTATTTGCTGATGGTGGACTTCCAAAGAAAATTGACCGTACAGAAGGAGTTCCTTCATTAAAAGACATGACAAACACGGCTCTTTCAAAATTAAACAAAGATAAAGATGGGTTCTTCCTAATGGTAGAAGGAAGCCAGATTGACTGGGCAGGGCATGACAACGATATCGTTGGAGCTATGAGTGAAATGGATGACTTTGAACAAGCATATAAAGCAGCCATTGAGTTTGCAAAAAAAGACAAACATACCTTAGTAGTAGCAACAGCTGACCACTCAACTGGTGGATACTCAATTGGTTCAGACGGTATTTATAACTGGTTCAGTGAACCAATCAAAGCTGCAAAGCGCACGCCTGATTTCATGGCTGAAGAGATTGCTAAAGGAGCAGGCGTTGAAGAAACATTAAAGAAATACATTGATCAAAATACCCTTGCCTTAACAGAACAAGAAATTAAATCTGTTGAAGCAGCAGCTAAGACAAAGAAAGTTCTTGATATCGATAATGCCATTGAGAATATTTTCAACAAGCGTTCTCACACAGGCTGGACAACAGGTGGACATACAGGTGAAGATGTTCCTGTATATGCATTCGGACCATCAAGTGAAAAATTTTCTGGATCAAATGATAACACTGATATTGCAAAAAATATTTTTGATGTCTTAGATTATAATATTAAAATTCAAGATAAGTAAGAAATAATTAGATAAGATAAAGTGTATCCCGTTGCTTTAGTTCAAGTAACGGGAACTTTTTTAGAATATAGAATCATACGGAGGCATCATCATGAAAAAGACTCTTTCTATATTATTTTTAATCATGCTGCTTGTTGGCTGTTCATCCAATACCAGTCCTGAAAACAATCAAACAAATGCAGCGAACAAAAATCAAACAGAAAATAATGATGACGAAAAAAATGATGAAACGAAACAGGAAAAGAATCAGAAACAAACTGAGAGCAAAATTGACAAATATCAGCCTAATTCTCAAGTAACAGATGACCGTTCATTGCAAAAAGTCGGTCAGACATATGCAGATGAAAAAGGTGAGACTACATTAAAAGCAATCAAGCCTATAAATAAAACTTATAAACTTGGTGAAATCGAGTTAACAGTAAAAGAAATGAAACTGATTCACTTAAGACCTGATTATAGTATGATCGATTATTTTCATGTCTTAACACATGACGAAGAGTTTGATTTTGTTAAAGTTTTCATTGAGATCAAAAACAATTCTTCAGAGAAAGTGAATTTTGCACCAATTGCCTTACTGAAAACGAGTACTGGTGAAACATTTGATTGGCAAAAAGATATTTACCTTGAAGAGTTAAATGGTGAAATTGAAGGTAATGGTACGAAGTTTGGAAACATTGGTTTTATTGTGAATACAACAGGTGGTCATGCCCACAAAGAGGGGCAAAACGAGTCGGATCACAAGGAAGAAAAGGATATTAAGTGGATTGAAATAACCACAAGTGATGTATTTGATAGAAACGAGAAAAAAATCAGCGAAGCACAAAAAATTAAAATAGAATTTTAACAAGAAAGGTAACAAAACAGGATATGTTATCCCCCTTTTGTTACCTTTTTTAATAATTGTTTTTTTATTACCTTTATTTTCAACAGTAATGTATTCTTCTGTTCCTTTGACTGAATAAATTTTTGTACCAACTTCATGATAGGTTGATTGATTATTTTCTCACACATCATTCGCTTTTGTTTTCTTTTCTACCGTACCAATCTGTTCTCCTATTTCTTTACTTTTATCTAATTTATCTTCAGTTCCGTTATATTTATTATTTTGAACCACAACAATTACAGCGGAACTTCCTTTATCAGTACCTGTACTTTCCTGATTACATGCAGTTAATATAACTAAATAAGCTATTGATAAGAAAATAATAATTTTTTTATATTGGCCTCTAAAGATTATTTTATGCACAATTATCTTTTGAATATTAAATAAATTAATATCCCTAATAAATTGTTCTTCACCTATATAAAATGAGATTTTGTATAGTAAACCTTCATTCATTTCCTAAATTAATAATTTCTACGATTAAAAGGTCTTTCCGTAGCAAACGAGATCCCCCAAAAATCTTCCCTTGAATGCAAGGCTTCAGGTATAAAGTTAAAAATCTAATGAAAGAGGACTGGAATTAGTCCTCTTATATGTGTTTTACTCCTTATTATTCCATAAAAAACGTTCGCAAAAGTGCGTGTTCTTAAAAAGACGTTCGTAATTCTTTTTTAACTTAAATGAACTTTAAAAATAATAAATTTTCTATCCAAAAGAAAAGTCCGTAAAAGTATACCTTTGCGAACTAATTAAAAGCTACCTTATGTAACACATAGGGTGTAAAAGAAATTTACCAAAAAACGATTACTCTAATCTGAGTAATCGTTTTTTTGATTTTAACTATCTATACATTTTAGTATCATTGTTGCTGCCAGATATACATTAAAATGCGATTTATTATAGCAATTGTAATATAAATAAGTGCCAGAGAATGCTTACCACTAGTGTATAGAGCAACAGAAGGAAGCCCGAATACAAGCAGTTCAAGCAATATATGCATAGGGGTAGATAGTTGAACGTAAGAACGAGGAGAACCAAAAATCCCCCAAACTACTGCAATTATTAACGGAGCACCTATTGTTAACAATACTCTCATTGACCCTTTTCCAGTTTGGAATCCCCAGTAAGCTAGTGAGCCAAGTGCGAACAATTCCAAAGAAAATCGCAACATTAAATTTAAAGTTTTGATGAAAGAAAGAAGATTCATATTAAATTAATCGTCTTCATTGTTTTTACTCTCTTGTTTCATCGCATTTATTCCTCTTAAAAAAATATCTACTAACATGAGAAGACTTACATCAAGATCATGGGGGAGACCAAATCCTTTTTTCTGCTCAAGTGAAGCAAAGCCGTGCAAAATACTTCGTAGCCCTCGTGCGGCGTGTAAAGTTTGCTCCTCCCCTAAGCCATATTCATTAAGTACTCGAATAACAATATTAATGGTTTCGTTTTGTATGTGCTTAAGTTCTAGGTCATCAGAATTAGGAGAACGAAGCATTGCTTCATACAACCCTGGATGATTACGAACAAAAACTATGTAAGCTTCCCCTAGTGCACGAACTGCATTATCTTGTGAACGTCCTACCGTTGCATGTATTAACGCTTTATAAAGTTTTTCGTAACCATAAACAGCAAGTTTTTTCCTTAATGCTGGTAATCCATTTACATGGTTATATAGAGAAGGTGGACGGATATTGAGTTTTTTAGCAAGTGAAGCTAATGTTACTTCGTCTAACCCTTGTGTATTTGCCATTTCTGTGGAGGCTTTTAAAATAGTGTCTAAATCAATTCCTGGTCTTGTGGCCATAGTTAGACCCCTTTCTTACTATAGGTTAAATGTGTTTTAAATTTAATCTAGCTTTTGTAATAGCGTTATTTATAGCTTTTTCTGGTTGTATTATCATTTTCCCATGCCCTACAGCAAGCAATGAAGGCTTGTAATCCAATAACTTGTGAGCGCTATGAAGTGCAACTTCCTTATTCCATGTAGCCATTGCTGGAAAGGGAAATAAAGGCTGAAGCTGGCCAGTTACTGCCATACCACCCCTTGTCTGAAAGGCATCACCAGCAATTAAGGTATTATTGCGGGTATCAAAAAATGCCATTGAACCTGGCGTATGTCCAGGAGCAGCTATCGCAATTAGTGAACCAATTTGATCACCATCTTGTAGTAAAACATCTGCTCGGGTTTCTAAATTTTTAGGTACTCCGCCACGGATAGGAGTATTCGGTTCATTAGGATCTAATGTAGTATCTCCACCCATTAAACGGGCCTCTCTACTTGAAATATATACAGGAACATTAGGAAGTAATAGCTTTATTCTATCAAGTGCTCCTACATGATCGTCGTGTGCATGAGTTAGGAGAATATGCTTAATAGGTTTGTTAATCTTTCTAGCAACTTTTAATATTTTTTTAGCACTGTAAGGAAGCGCAGCATCAACTAATGTTAAACTATGCTCCTCTTCAACTAGGTAACAATTTACTGGGAAAAACCCCGGTAGAAAAGTTAATTGATGTAAGTGTGCTTTATGAATAACCCTCATAAGAACATCTCCTTCGTATATTAGCTTAAAAACTATTTGTATTTACATATTAACTAATAACATTAGTTTAGACAAGGTTATATGTATAAATTTGTTTAATTTATATAAATAACCAATTGATTAGAAGAAGATTTTAAACGTTAAAACGAAAGAAAACTGCAAATACATCTACTTTTATGTACTCCTCTACGTTCTATAAATTGGGGAATTCAATCCCTAAAAGACGCATTTCATACTCTTAATTAGATTTTACAGGAACAATTATTGTTATAGGGTAAAAATCCAGTTACTGTTAAATAAAGACTTAACAACTTAGAGGGATAGGTGACTATATAATTGCAAAGATACAGATATAACAGTACTTTAAGAAAGGCTTTACTCGTAGATATAGAGGCAGCAAGAGAACTTATGATTAAAGTGGGATTAGAAGAAGGATTTACTAGCCGTGATACCATTATAATCAGTCAATTTATTGATCAATTGTTAAACCGATTAGAAAAGATTACTTCAACTGATTAGTTTTTGTTTTTAACGAAAATAAAAGCAACCTCATTCTCTAATGGCATTGGAGTGAGGTTGCTTTTTAAGGTAACTCTATAACTGTAGATAAATAGTAACATATTTTTTCTATATAGACTATATTTTCCGTACGAGCATATGTATAAAAGACAGCTTTTTTATACCTTCTTTCTTTATTTATTCCTCTGAGAAAGCCTTTCATATCAAGGATGTATAAAAAGCTGTATAAACGATAAAGAGGACCTCTTGAAGAATCCTGGGACTGCACCCTGTTTGTGAGACAGGACTCAAAGCACCTTTTAAACAGCCAGCTGCCGGTATTGTACTGGTGACTGGTTGTTTAGTTTCGTTTGAATACGGGCATTGTTGTAATAAGTAATATAGTTTTCGACGATTTGTTCGACGATGGTGGTCGTCGTATATGTTAACTCGTCGAGGTAGAACGTTTCAGACTTTAGCGAGGAATGAAACGATTCAATGGAGGCATTATCTGCGGGTGTCCCTTTACGGGACATACTCATAGTAATGCCTCTTTCTTTAATTTTTTGTTGATAGAGATGCGAGGTGTACACAGATCCTTGGTCACTATGCAACGTACATCCTTTAGGTAAAAAAGGAAGTTGGCTTAACGTATCTAAGACAAATTCTACATTTTGGTGATCACCAATCGAATATGCAATGATTTCCCCATTAAATAAATCTTGAATACTTGAAAGATACAACTGCTTAGGTCCAAAAGGCAAGTAGGTAATATCCGTTACTAATTTCTGAAGAGGGCGATCAGCTTGAAACTCACGATTTAATACATTCTCTGCAACCTGATAAGGTTGCCCTGTTTGCTTTCGTTTTTTTCGTTTTACGCGACATTGCCAACCGTATTTCTGCATGACACGTTGTACAAATTTATGGTTAATTTTCATCGTTCGATTGAGTAATGCTGTAATTTTTCGATAGCCATATCGAAACTTATGTTTTTGACATTGATCACCGATCTGTTGTTCCATCCATTTCTTTTTCTTTGTCCGTTCTGATTGTTCCTGTTTCCTCCGGCGATAATAAGTCGATCGAGGGATATCAAGGTGCTGACAGATTTGATAGACTGGCATCTTATCTTTTAACTCTTCTACTACGTTCACTACGATTTCTGGGACCACTTCCTCTCCAATTCCTTGTACTTTTTTAAGACCTCAATCTGTTGTGTTAAATACCGGTTTTCTGCTTTCAATTTGGACATTTCGTCTTTAAAGCCAGGTCCCTTTCCGTATGAATACTGCTTGCCTACAGGCTGTTCAAATCGATGCATTTCTCCATTTTTATACCATTTCATCCACCTTTTTAATTGGGTGTAACTGCGAATATTTAATTGGGAAAGCACTTCTTTGACAGGTAGACCAGCTAATCTCATCTCAATAGCTTTTATTTTTATCTCTGCTGGATAACTAACTCTTGTCCCCATAGAAAAAACACCTCCAAGTGATTGTTAGGTAGTATATACCCGTTTTTTAACTTAAAGGTGTTTTTTATTTGTCTCACTATTAGGGGTCAGTCCCAATGGTTCTTGATGAGGCCTTGTTTCTGCTTTATGCAGCTTTTTATACATCCTTGATCTAACAGGTTTTTCTCCTCAGGTGATTGGAGATAAGATGTATAAAAAGTGCACGCTTTATAATATGAAAAATAAGAAAAATATAGTAATTATGGTAAATATATGATATTATTTACTTGCGGTGCTATGCATTCTTCAACGAGTATGAATGACAAAAAGCAACCTCCTTCCAATGCCATGGGATATGAGGTTGCTTTTTATTTTGCTTACCTTTTGACTGGACAAATTATAACCTAATCCTATATTTTAAATATGTACATGTATATTTCACTTTTATCAACTATTAAAAGCAGCTATGATCAACCACACATGTAAGAAAAGCACCTTATTTAACTAAATAAGGTGCTTTTCTCTTTACTAAGTATTAAGAACTCTTATGAATGTTCCTTTTAAAGACTTTTCTAGAGCATACTGATTTAATTCTCTTACTTTGGTGGAGAGCTCTGTTGCTTTCTTCATTCGGACGTTCCCTACTAACACAAAGGGATCAATAATCCGTACCTTTTTCTTTTGGTGTATGTCATAATCTACCTCATCATTTATTACTTTTTTGCTCATATCTTTCATTTTTTGTAGCACTTCATGGTCTTTGCTGTCAATTAACTTTCTCCAAACTGTTTCATCATCCGATAATAAGTCATCAAAATGAATAATCTCCTTGGCCATTGCGATCTTTAATATATCCGTTAGTATAGCATACCCATATACATTTGATGGATGAAGAAAGAAGTCAATGACCTCCGTATAATAAGCTTTAACAAACCATTCTGCAGCCTCAATTGTTTTTAAAAAAATTTTGCCGTCAACCACTCTTAATTCATCTACAAATTTACAAGCATTGTCTGAAGAAATCATATTATAGGTAGATAAATCACGAAGCGTATAATCGATGCGGTCTGCACACAGCAAAGGAAGAGGTTGTTCTAATAAGGACCATTTCTCAATAGGCAATATAGACAAAATATTAAATCCATGCTTTTGTAAAACAGAAGGGATTTCTGATGATTGAATTATTTTGTCAAATATTTGATCGTGAAAATCCTGTTCTGGATTATTTAAAACAAAATCTATGACATGAGAAAAAGCTGTATGAGAAACGTCATGTAATAAGCCAGCTATTTGTTCTTCTATAGATCCACCTAACCTTCTAATCAATAGCATGACACCTACAGAGTGTTCAAATCGTGTTACATTCCACTTTGGATTCACTAAATAACTTGCGCCACCTTGGTGAATCTTTTTCAGCCTCTGAAGGGGCTCAGTATGTATTAATTCTGCTAGGACTGGTTCTAAGTGAAAAGATCCATAAATGAAATCATGAATTTTCATAAAACGACTTCACTTTCCCTTCTTTTGTCACATCTATATCATTTAGTAGAATAACGCTCTGCAAGCTTCTCTTTATGCGAACTGAATATTTCTTCTAAAGAAATATCATATTTGTTAGCAATAACAATCAAGTTACCTAACACATCTCCTAGTTCTTCCGTTAATTCTTTCTTATTTTCTTCCAAAGTTCCAGTTACTTCATCTGGTCGATCCCTTCCGA
This sequence comes from Priestia sp. SRI_019, assembly GCF_057586255.1. Taxonomy (NCBI): domain Bacteria; kingdom Bacillati; phylum Bacillota; class Bacilli; order Caryophanales; family Bacillaceae; genus Priestia; species Priestia sp. SRI_019. Next base: position 31,573 of record NZ_JBYCZN010000007.1, read on the forward strand.
TTTCTAAAGCCCTAATAGCTCGTGCTACTTCACCTGTTTCCTCGGCAAGAAAACCAATTCGAATAAAGATATCTAAATCTGACCAACCTCTCATTTTGTAGTAGTCCTTTACCCATTGTTGAAATTCTGTTACGTTCATTAAATGGTTCCACCTTCCTTTTTTAACTTCAACTAAGTTTACCAAATCATCCATTATTATGTATAATCAATAACGGTGATTACATAGGAGGGGATCTTTATGAAAAGAATAGCTGTATTTTGTGGATCAAGTAATGGAGCATCTGACCTTTATATTCAAGGTGCAAAGGACCTGGGAAAAGAACTTGCTAAACGTAATATTTCGCTCGTATATGGTGGAGCAAGTGTTGGAGTAATGGGTGCTGTGGCTGATGCCGTGTTGGAAGCTGGCGGACATGTCATTGGCGTCATGCCTACTTTCCTTGAAGAAAGAGAAATTTCTCATAAAAACCTGTCAGAGCTTATCGTTGTTAAATCTATGCACGAGAGAAAAGCCAAGATGGCTGAACTTGTAGATGGATTCATTACATTACCAGGTGGTCCAGGTACACTAGAGGAATTCTTTGAGATTTTCACATGGGCTCAGTTAGGGTTACATCAGAAGCCTTGCGGATTATTAAATATTAATGATTATTACACACCACTTATTTCTTTATTTAATCACATGACAGAAGAACAATTTCTACAGGAAAAATATCGTTCTATGGCTCTTGTAGATACAGAACCACAAGGTTTATTAGATCAATTCAATACATATCAACCTCCTTCAGTTAAAACATATATCACAAAAGCACAAAGCTAACAAAAAAACAGGATTAGACACTATCTAATCCTGTTTTTTTGTTAGCTTAAAATATAATTTCGTTTACTTCTTTTAATGTAACGAATCTGCCACCTAGCATATTATTATGATGTTCTACTATTTTAGAAGCTGAAAGCACAGCCGTATCAAATGTGCTATGGGCATCTTTTACTAAGATATTCTCTTTATACCCTAAGCTATATGCTCTCCTACAAGTAGTATCCAAACAAAATTCAGTTTGCATACCTGCAATGACTAATTTTCCGATTTCAAGTTCCTGAAGTTTTTTGTATAAAGTTGTTTGATAAAATGCGTCCCAAGAAGATTTTTGAATAACTATATCCGTTGGTATGGGGCCGACATCCTGATGGATTTCCCATGTGACTTTTCCTTCACTAAGCATACTATCCGAACTGGGGTCTGTATGCTGTATATAGATAATTGGCACATTAGATTTGTGTGCTTTTTCCCTTAGAGAAGTAATATTTTTAAGTACTTGTTGTTCATTACATAAAGATCCACCTTCATAAGAAAACATGATGTTTTGAACATCGATAAGCAACAAAGCTGTTTTTTCACTCATTTAATTGTATCCCCCTATTGAGTTTTGTGGTAAAAAATTCAAAATAATATTATATCAAATTAAAATCTCATATTATATAGCTTGATCCTGCAAAATCTAGCTTTCTTTGAAATGTACATAGTATATAAATGTAGTTACCATAATGTTTTTATCGGGATTTATCTGTATATACGTAAAAGCCATTTAAGACCTATCTTAAATGGCTTTTACAGTGGTTATGTTATTTTATTTACTCATCAATAATTATCGTATCAGCATTTATATCTTCAAAACAAAGGTTTACTGTTCTTTGCTTCGCTCTGGTTCTATGTACGGTTCCAGCTGGTATAAGTAACGTATCATTAGGTTTTAAAACAGCAGTATCCTTACCTTTAAAATCAATTAAAAGTTCTCCCTCTAAAACCATAAAAAGCTCATCCGAATTAGAATGATAGTGCCATTTGTATTCGCCTGAAAATACAGCTATACGAAGGCAGTGATTATTAATATTCGATACAGGAAAATTCACGTGTTGATCTTTAATATCTTTTGTAATTTCTTGAAGATTAATCTTTTCTAGCTCTAATTTCTCTACCATTACAATTCTCCCTTTATATTTTCTTTGTAATAAATTCAATTTAATTTCCCCATATACACTAAACCATTTGAACGATTTCTATTCATAGTTGTATATTCTAATTTCTTATATGCTAAGGTTTCAAATTGATCTATCCATTCTTTCACGCGTTCTTCGCTATGATGACGTAAAATAGCCCCATCTGGTAACTCAAAAACCCCATATGTATGATACTTAGTGAGTCCCTTTTCATAACGTAATTTATTTCTTTCATCGCTATTTAGTAGAAAATCGTTGATGTAAATAATACCTCCTGGCTTTAGTACCCGTTTAATCTCATTTAAAATAGCGTTTTGTTCCTCATTTTTATGAACACATGTTAAAACTGCAAAAAGTAAGACAGCATCCAAAGAATCATTAGGAAAAGGAAGCTTCCCACTTTGAATAACTTGAAAATCGATTTCTGAGTTATGAAACTTAGCTCTTTTAATCATTTCTTCTGAAAAGTCTACACCATGTAAATTGTTATAATCGTAGCTTCTTAATTCCAATAAAGTCCGTCCATACCCACAACCATAATCTAATATGACAGCATTGTGATTAACATGTGTTAGGAATAATTCAGGTTGAAAAGGCGTAGTAAATTCTTTTTTATTAGCTACTTCATTCCAATATTCATCTTGTTTGATCATCTTTATGAAACATCTCCCTATTGATCTATCAACTTTGATTGCATCATAGCATGTAAAAACATAAAATAATGTGAGATATCTCATATTTTTATAATAGTAGGAGAAAAAATGAAATTTTTAAACGACCCTATGCAAAGTTACTATGTCGAGAAATACTCTATTCAATCACTTTTTTCCTTTCCAATTACTCCATTTATTCAGGTCTGCGAATTTGAACGTGGTGAATTTATTTATAAGGAAGGATCCTATCCTCAATATATTTATTATCTTGTTGAAGGTAAGGCAAAACTCTATGTTACACACGAAAATGGGAAAGTGTCCTTGATTAATTTTTTACAAGCTCCAACATTTATGGGGGAAGTGGAACTATTAAATTCACAACGATATGCTAAAGCCATACAAACTATCACAAAAACCATTTGTTTGGCTATTCCTATTGATACCTGTAAAAATAAGCTCTTAACAGATGTTATATTTCTCAGATATTTATGCAGTTTTTTAAGCGAGAAAGCAACTAGAATTTCAGCAAAGTATACACAAAATCAGGCCTATCCACTTGAGAACCGTCTTGCTGCTTTTATAATGTTGTCGGCTGATGATAACTTTTATAAAGAAAAACATACTGAAGTATGCGAATACCTGGGTGTATCATATCGCCATCTACTCCATGTACTAGCCCAACTATGTAAATCAAATACTATTGAAAAGCAGTCACGAGGCTACATTATTAGAGACAAAGAACGTTTGAAAAAATTAGCTGAATTAAATTAAAGACACTCATAATAACCTCGTTTCATAAGAAAGATAATTATATGTATATGATATAAAAGGTAGTTACCATAATCATATGTATCGAAAACAGTTTAAAAGAGCCAGTCCCTTTATAAGTCTTGGCTCTTTTGGACTAATTATATTTAATTCATAGCTCAATGATGGAATACACGTATACCTGAATGTGCCATGATCATCCCGTATTCATTTGCTGCCTGTGTAACTTGTTCATCTCGTAAAGAATTACCTGTTTGAACCACATATTTAACGCCACTTTGAGCCGCACGATCGATATTATCACGGAAAGGTAAAAAAGCGTCGGATGCATAGGAAACGCCTTTTAACCTTTTTAGCCATTCTCGTTTTTCACTCTTACTTAGCCTAGCAGGGACCTCCTCAAAACATTGTTTCCAGTGCTCATTTTCTACCTCAGTAATATCATCATTAAGCCATCCATCAATTGCATTATTCACTTCTACACGAGAAATGCCTTCTCTGAACTTCATGTTAAGGGCCCTTGGATGTTGTCTTAGCCACCATTTATCAGCTTTTTCAGCAGCCAACCTCGTACAATGAATACGGGACTGCTGTCCAGCACCAATTCCAATTGTTTGGCCATCTAATGCGAAACAAATGGAGTTTGATTGTGTATATTTTAATGTAATAAGAGCAACAAGAAGATCTCTCTTTGCATTTTTAGGAATATTACATTGAGTAGTAACAATACGATTAAAAACTTCTTTCCCAATCTGTACATCATTTCTTTGTTGTTCTAGAGTAATTCCAAATACCATTCTTTTTTCAATTGGGTCAGGCACATAGTTTGAATCAATCTCTAAAATTAGATATTTTCCTTTCTTTTTCTGTTTCAAAGCCTCTAATGCTTCTTGAGTGTAGCTTGGTGCAACAATCATATCAGAAACCTCTGTTTTGAGGAGAGTAGCTACAGTTATATCCACTTCATCACTAAAAGCAGCACAATCTCCAAACGATGACATCCTATCTGTCCCACGCGCTCTTGCATAAGCAATCGCTAAAGGAGACAGGCCTAGGCCTTCAACAAAATAGGATCCAGTAAGTGTCTCATTTAGTGGAGAGTACACAGCTGCACCTGCTGGACTTACGTGTTTAAAAGATGCAGCTGCAGGTTGACCAGTCGCCTGTCGAAGCTCTCGGACCAGTTGAAAAGCATTTAATGCATCTAGGAAGTTAATATAACTCGCCTCTCCATTTAAGATTTTAATAGGCGTGTTCTCAGCATTCTGAACGTTAGCTTTACTTTGATTTGGATTCATCCCATATCGTAAACAAATTTCTTTCACTTAAAAATCTCCTTTCTAAATAAAAAAAGTATTTGAACTCATGTTCAAATACTTTGCCCAGGCGTACGGCCGTTATCTATGTGCTTCCTCATGGTCCTCCATGTTTACGCCAGTAACACATAGTCTGTTTTATAAGAAAATTTTACATAATAAAAATAATTTTAACAATACCTTTATCCAAATTTTTCTTTTTTAATTATATATCATATACAAATCTAATTTACACAACAGGTATTACCGGTAGTAATAAAGTCTATATATTTTCTATATAGACTTTACCAATTTATTCTTATACTGAGGCTGAAATCTTTTGTTTTTTTCGTAAGCGTAAAAAGCCAGAAGCTGTTAAAACACCTACAATAACTAAACACGTACCTATCACTTGAGGTAATGTAATAAGGGCACCCGTTAAAATAGAAAGCATCATGGTGACGACTGGAACTAAATTAAAAAATAAAGACGTATTACTTGCACCAATCGTAGCCATTCCTTTATTCCACCACAAATAGCCTAATACACTTGTAAATAGAGCCATAAAGAGAATAGCTCCCCAAGCTGACCACGTAACGTGAGACAAGGGCTGAGGGCTTGGTGAAAAAGCTCCTAAGATTAAAAGACAAAGAGAACCAACAATCATTGTATAAGTAGTGGTCTCCATCGAAGAACTACCATTCAAATATTTTCTTCCTAATACACCATATAAAGCCCAACATAGATTCCCTGCTAAGATAAGTAAATCACCTTTAGAAATGGATAATGTTTGAATAATTTCTAACGAACCTTGCGTAAGGACAAGAATAACACCTACTAAAGCAAAAGAGATACCTACCATCTGTTGTTTTGTAATAGAATTCTTTAAAATAAAATAAGCAAAAATTGCAGTTACCAAAGGGTTAGTTCCCATGATGAGAGCCCCGTTTAAAGGAGACGTATATTGCATTCCTAAAAAGAAAAAAGCATTGAACCCAAAAATCCCTATGATGCCAAGTAAGATATACATTTTCCAATGAACCTTAATAGTTTTTGACTTTATTTGTTTCTGTAATCCTAATATAAGAACCATAACGAGTGCAGCAATGCCAAATCGCCATGCCGCAGCACTTGCAGGGGAGAAATACTGAACAGCATACTTAGCCAGGTTGAATGTAGCACCTGTAAATATAGCGAAACCTATCAACATAAGGTATATTCTACTTTTCATTTTTCAAGTCTCCAATCATTGTTTCATACGTCCCTAATTTCTCTTTTGTTACGTTCATAACTGTTTCAATCTCTTGTTTTTGTTTTTCTAGAAGAAGTAAATGTTTGTTTAAAATATCTGCCCTCGTTTGAATTTTTTTTAATTGAATGGCAGAAGAACCAATATTTTCTAGGAGACATCCATCCTTTAAAAATTCTTGAATATCCTCTAGAGACATTCCTGTTTGTTTTAATATTTTCATAAATTTGAGTAGACGAATTTCACCTTCCGTATATCTTCTTTTTCCACCTTTTCTTAATGGTGAAGACAATAACCCAATCTTTTCATAATAACGTAGCGTATGAGCTGTAAAACCTGTTTTCGTAGCAACTTCAGATATACTATACAATTCTATTTCCTCCTTTATTTAGATGTTACAACTTAGAGTTAGCTCTAAGTCAATGGTTAATTTGCAAACAATAAAAAAAGACTCAGATTTTTTCTAAGCCTCTTCGTTTAATTAACATAATGTGCCTTATCGGAAACCAATAATAAAAAGCCTTTAGATACTTATTTCTAAAGGCTTAAAGATACGTTTTTTATTTTTAACTTACTACCATGTTGTTTCTTCTTTATCTGTTAGTTTTACAAGAAACGGAAAAAAAACAATAAAGAGTATAGCAACTACTCCACTTAAATAGCCTAGTCCTATTAAAGGACTAGCACCTTTAAAAGAAACAAATTGTCTTTTATTACATTTAGGACACTTCTTACCATTCTTAGAAAAACCCAGTAACCATACGCTCTTGGCATTCCATTTGTGTTTACAATGATTGCAACAAGCCATCTAGATGTACCACCATTCTCTTAAAATCACATTCCTATGTACAAAGATCTTATCAGTTTTTATTAAAACGCTTATTTTGTTTTCTAACATTAATAACTTTCCAGACAAACAAGCCCATAGAAACTAATAAAATTAACCAAAAAATTTGGAAAGATATATCTGCCCAATTAATACTCGATGTATTCATATTATCCCCTCCTGATAATATATACGAATGAATTCCATAAAAGTTACATATTTTCATTATTTATACAAATGCATCTTTGAAAACCTATTGTATACGACATTATTGTTAACATAATCCACATTCTAGGAAGTGAAAAGAGGAGCTAAAGCTCCTCTTTATTTTTATAAATCTTGATTAAAAGTCTCAGCAATAAACATAAATTCTACATCGTCTTTATGAATAAAAAATGTAGTACATCCATCAATATCCGTGGTCCTGTTTGATTGAGAACATATAACGTCTACCTCAACTAGTTCAAAATTAACAGCATCAGTACTTTCAGTATCCAAACCAGTTGTTAAATAGTGAACACTATCTCCAAAAGACTTGAAAACAAGCCTTCTTCCTTTTAGTTCCTCATCGTTCACCTCAAAATAATCGTTATTCAGTATGCCTTTAAAGGATGCCATTTTTGGAAAGCATTCAATATGATGGATACCTTCATAACACCTTAAGCTAAACATATAAGCGTGTGTTTCATTTGGCTCAATCTCAATACCGTATTTATAAGTAAACGTCTTATAAACCATTTCATAAAATAATGGAATGACAATATCGTCCCAAGCATCATAAGCATGAGCATGTATGGGAATTAGATGAGGGTATAAGCTCGTAATTGCTTGTTGGAAATTCAACAAAATGTCTGTGTCAGTAAGTTCACTCAAAGCAGCATCTACTTCATGATTCTTAATCTTAGATAATCTATTATCAATCATTAAGCCATCCCTCCTTATAAGAAAAGTGTTACTCTTTAATTATACCTTTATCGGGATTAATAACTGTATACCATATACATTGCTAGTTTACATAAACACTCTTCTCAGCACAAAAGGAGCACCTGATTACTTATTGATGCTCCTTTTCTTTCTATTAGTTATTAACAAAATTTATCTATGAGATTATCCTTTTATAATGGTTTTCTATTCTTTTTAAGGAGATAAGAATATGAGGTTGTTCGGAGGGTGTAAAGAATTTTAAGTCTTCCTGATAGTCATCAGGAGAGAAATACAATTTACCCCACTTTTTTAAGACCCATCCTTTAACCCCTTTAGGAATAATTCCATATTGATCTGATTTTAGATTGTTTATATCTAAAATACTAGAGTTTCTAAATCTCATTAGTGAATTACTCTCATATATCCGACAAGGCTTTATAAATTCAATTCTGTATAATTTTTTCTCTTGTAGTAGCATGTTATCCCAACCCTTGATGTCAATATTTATCTTAAATTTTGCATTGAAGTAATACTAATTAATACTCTTTCCTTTAATCCACTATAACTAGAATTCTATTGAGCTTGATTTGTAGTTAACGTAATTTGCCTTTTAGGAGGTATTTATAATTTATTCGAGTATTTCTCGACAATAATGATTTTAATTTTCTTTAATTATACTTGAAGGGCTCTTTTTGTTAGGCAAAAAGACAAACTTCGAATCAATAATGAAATGTAGTCCGATAGGAACCCATAAAGAGCCTGTCCCCACAAAAAGAAAAAACATAATACCACCTAAATAGGAAGTGAATAGCACTCCTTTCCAGCCTTGGTACAGATGAACAATTCCAAATAACAGACTTGAAATAATTCCAATCGCAACGATAGATAAATCAAAAGGTAAGTGGTCGAAATAATGAAACATTGCACCACGAAAAATAATCTCCTCGCAAATTCCTGCTGTAACTGCTATCAAAAGGAAAAACAGCCTTTCCTTGAAGTTTGATGGCAACAAGAATTGAATACTCTCATCACTTAATCCTTCGGAAATTTTCTCTCTAGCCTTCTTGGAAAAAGAAATCATAAAAACAATTATTGCAATACTAATTCCTGCCCCCACTCCCGCAGACAGTAAAAAATCTTTATCTAAAGAAAATAAAGGTTTTTTAATAAAAAATAAGTTGTTAAACGCGTGTTTAGTCAAAAGCCAATAGACTAAAAATATGATGACCAATATCCATTGGGTAATAACAATTTCTCCGTACATTCGCCACTTGTTTAGTTGGTTACTTTTTATTTTCTTTAAATAAAAATAGTCCCATACTGGATACCCTACAATAATTAATAATAAAAACAGAGTAAGAAATATCATGTTTATCACCTCTTAGTTGTTAATTATTTTCAAACCCAATTTATTATAACATTGTTATTTTTAGTAATTAGAATAAATTATGTTTTATTTTCCAATTGTAAACAATTAATACTGTAACCATTTTTGTATTGGACACTAACAAAAGAGAGGTGTTAACGTTGAGACATCTATCTAGGATCCTTATTCGATGAGCAAGAAAGCGCCCTCCTCTTCCAAAAGGTAATTTCTTTTATTTTTAAGTTTTGTTTAAACTTTTTCATACCTCTAGTTTTCATAAAACGAATTCTAGGAAACAAATAAAGACAGCAGCCAATATAGAATTAGCTGCTGTCTTTATTTGTAGGTTTAGTTTTCATAAAAATCCCTGCTAATCCAATGAAAATAGCAGATACAAGTAATGCAGTTACTCCCTGCTTTAAAATAAAGCTAAAGACCATTACAGAAAGTAAGCTTAACAAAAACATTGATTTAACTAACATATTTCTCTTATCCATTTATAATCATCTCAATTCTGCGTACGGATAACATATAAAATTAGTGGCGTTTCTCTCTTTGTCCAACGATCCAAGCTAATACTAAAATAGAAGCTGTTACTACAAAAGCTGTAAGCATAACTATATTCACCTCTTATTCCTTATAATTACATTTTAACACATTATAAAGAGGGCGAAATAAATGAATACGATATACAAAGCTAGTTTACATAAACACTCTTCCGGAATACATCATAAAAAGGAACCCTTCTGGGAGTAAGGGTTCGAAAGAGGTCTCAATTATGAGTTATGCAGCTTTTTATACATCCTTGATTTATTAGGCTTTTTATTAGAAGGACCAACTAAATCGATGAATAAAAAGCGCACCTTTTATTCATATACTTCAGACCCCAAAAATAGCATTTGATACCATAATATGCCACACTACGGGTCAGACTATTTTTACAAATTTCAACGTAGCAAAAGAGCAACCTCTGCAGTGGACGAGAGGTTGCTCTTTTATTTTGTATATGTAGCAACACATTCAAATTAGTGCTTAATTACAGAACATGGTAATCTACTTATGTTTCATACTTCGGATACGTATGGACAAACCCTTACAAAAAAAGCAACCTCGTTCATTGGCCAATGCCGAGGTTGCTTTTTATTTTGCTTACCTTTCAGGACGCTTAGTTACGTATATTTTATATGTATAAGGTATTTAATTCTCCCTCTTAAAACTCATGATTCATACTCCTTTTCTTCATCAATCCATCTATCTTCAGTCAATAGTCCACACTTAGGGCATTTATATTTCGTATCTATTTGAGTTGTTATTTCCTCAACATTACAAAGTTCACATAAATGAATTAAAAACAAATATCACCACACTCCTAATAAATAGAAAACACATTATTATTATGGGTTTCATAAGTGATAATAACATCTTTTTCATACTTTAGAAGGTTACGTGAGATAAAATTAGCTTCTCAGTTTAAAAAAGAGAGCATCAAACGCGTGCTTTAATACAACAACTGTTTTTTAATAATTTTAGGTAAAATATCTTTATCGTTTGACAAAGGATAAGTCTTCCATTATCATCAACTCAAACTTATTTACGGGGAGAGTTAAAGATGAAAATTTATGTTGATGCAGATGCTTGTCCGGTAAAAGATATCATTATTTCTGAAGGTACGAATGCTGAAATTCCTGTTATCCTTGTTACTAGCTTTTCTCATTTTTCTAATGTGGAACAACCATCAGGAGTGGAAACCATTTATGTTGACTCTGGGGCAGATGCTGCGGATTATCGGATTATGGGGTTAGTAGAAAAAGGAGATATAATTGTTACGCAAGATTATGGTCTTGCTTCGCTAGGTTTAGCAAAAGGGTGTGTGGTACTTCACCATAATGGGTCTAGCTATACAAATGAAAACATTGACCAATTATTACAAACGCGTTATTTGAGTGCAATGGCTCGAAAAAGTGGAAAGCGTACAAAGGGGCCAAAACCATTTACACCCGAAGACAGAGAGAAATTTAAGGGGCTTTTTAAAAGAGCAATTTCACGCTGAAAAAGAACCATCTATTTTCAAAAAAAAAAACCAGAAAAACAAATTGTCCAAATATTAAACTAACCTGCTCTGTTAGCTTAAGTAGAAATACCAATAGGCGACCTATTCTTTCTGCTCAGAAAGATAAAGTCACCTACACGATTTTTCCGTTCATTATTATTTACCCTTTCTTTTTTCCTATTTATACATTTATTGTTTTACATATTTCTGTTCTAACTGATTTACTACATCTTCCTGACATTCATTGATAAATAAATAAGTAAGGTATGAATGTAAATCAAATCGCTCTTCATTAATAAATGTAGAGAAAACCTGTTTATATTCGCTCAATAGTTTGACCTCCTTTATGCAAGTCCCTATTTTTTATTATTGACAAACTAACAATCTCTTATACATACAAATTAACAAAATATTTAATAGGATAAGCTGTTTTCATCTTGTACTGGCCCCGCCTACGTTATATACAATGATAGCAAGCTTATTTCCATTGTACATGTAATCGCTTACAAAATAAATTAAAATAATTGAATACTCTGTTTTTAAATCGATATTAGGGGCAGTATGGAAAATTCTATATGTAGCTAAAAATTAAAGAAAAGTCCGCAAAAGTATAACTTTACGGGCGATGCATTTTAGTTATTTTGTATTAAAATATACTATTTCTTTAATAAAGAAGATCTACAAGAACATATGTTTGACTTTTTTAAGGTGGCTATGATATGTTTCTTATCTATACATAGTAGAAAATGAGGTAATTAACTATGAAAAAAGGTGAATTAATTGATGCTGTGGCGTCAAAGGCTGAATTAACAAAACAAGACACGAAAAAAGCCATTGATGGACTATTTGCAACGATTTCTGCCACACTGGCAAAAGAAGAAAAAATCCAAATTGCTGGATTTGGTACATTTGAAGTACGTGAACGTGGAGAGCGTACAGGACGTAACCCACAAACAGGTGAACAAATTGTCATTCCAGCTACAAAGGCTCCAGCCTTCAAGCCAGGTAAAGAATTTAAAGAAGCTGTAAAATAAAAAAATATCTACACGAACTCTCCAGAACCTTGCTCTGGAGAGTTTGCATAGATTCAATCAAAAAAAGATAAGACCTAGCCACCATGCCATACGGAAACACTTATAAATTACGCTTTAATGCCAAATTTAAACTCAATTTCATGCTTTAAAATTTCTGCACCTCGTGGGCTTAATATAATTCCTTTTGCATATTCCCTGTTTTGTGAGGTCACCTCACCGGTAATCATACATTCATTTTTGGGTTTGTATTTCTGAAGAATAATATGATTGCCATCGACAAATATTTCTACAGGATCTTTTTCTTTAATAGTAAGAACCTTCCGTAACTCCACAGGAATTACAATACGCCCCAACTCGTCTACCTTTCGCACAATACCCGTTGTTTTCATACTTTTCTCAACCTCCAAAGATAAAGCAAGGGACATGAAATCTAGACATCCCTTTTATAGAATTAAATTTTTGCTGCATCATTTGTTTATTCTTATAGAAAAACAAAGGGATTTTGTTAACTCTTCTTTTTTAAGAAAGTAATTTAGCACGAGAATAAATAGTTACACAAATTACTTGATACTATCCCCTTGCATTTCTTTTAAATTGTTCTTTCACATACGTACACGTGCGCTCATGATTACGGGAAAAGAAGTGATCCTTTCTATGGTATACTTTTACCCCACAAGATGGACAAGTAAAGAAGCCAATTGTTAGCTCACACGGTACCTCATGTGCGTAAAACTCACCAGTTGCTGTAAACATCACTACATGATTAGCTTTTTCGATTTTGGCTCTCACCCTCATTTCCCCTTATCCATATTTTTCATCTACTTCTATGATAAGGGCTATATGGTAAGAATACAAAAAATAAGCACCCCCCCGTGTGTTGACATAAAACGCTGCTTTTATTGTTGTTCAATATAGACTGTATGTACCATTTTCATTCAATTCTAACCCACGTTTTCCTAATAGGTTGCAAGGAGTACCTCAAAGAATTTGGACTATCGTGCTATAAAAAATTTAAGAATCCCTGTTTACCTTATGGAATTTTCATCTACAGTTTTTATTTTATTGAAGTCCCTATTTATATAAAAGAATGTTTTTTTGCATTTTAAAAATTAAAGTCATTTTGAATAAACAACAATAATAATATGAAATATGATATATTTTTATTGTAAAACGATAAATTATATGTTAAATTCTTATTTGAAATTTATTAAATGAGGTGTTTTATTATGAAACAAAGTTCAACAATATTTTTAAAGATAGCTCTTTTCTTTATGGGAGCTCCAGTTCTTGCTTTAGGTATATATGGATTATTTTATTTAGCTAACAATACAGCAAATGCAGATTACTCCTACATACTATATCCTGCTGTAAGCATTATGTACCTTTCAGTTATCCCTTATTTTCTTACGTTATATCAGGCTTTTCGACTTCTTATCTATATTGACCAGAACGAGGCGTTTTCTAACATTTCTGTAACAGCATTAAAGAAAATAAAGTATTGTGCACTTGTGATTAGTGGCTTGTATGTGATAATGATGCCATTTGTTTTTTTGGCAGCAGACAAAGACGATGCTCCAGGCCTTATAATAGTGGGAATGGTACCTATCTTTGCTTCATTAGTCATTGCAGTATTCGCTGCGGTTCTTAAAAGACTTTTACAACAAGCAATTGATATAAAATCAGAGAACGATTACACAGTTTGAGGTGGATAAAGTGGCAATTATAATTAATATTGATGTCATGTTGGCTAAAAGAAAAATGAGTGTAACGGAACTATCGGAGAAGGTAGGAATAACGATGGCCAATCTTTCTATCTTAAAAAATGGCAAGGCGAAAGCCGTTAGGTTTTCAACTTTAGAAGCTATTTGCAAAGCCTTAGAGTGTCAACCTGGTGATATTTTAGAGTACAAAGATGAAGAAGATGCTTAAAACAGTCACAAATGAAGTAAGGGAAAGAACTTTAACGAGATTGGTTAAGGAGATTAGTTAGTTAAAGAGAAATACACGTTAAACTGAGGAGAAATTTAATGAGTTTTACTGGTCTAATTATGCTCTTTGTTTTATTTCTTATATTAGTTTTTATAGTAGTTGGAGTACTTTCTCGTCGTAGAAATACTCAAAACAAACCATCATTATGGGGAATTGGAGTACTTTTACTACAATTACTACTCATCGTATTATTTTTCACTGAAATTACAGCAAAATTTAATGAACTATTTTTTGATATCCTTTGGTGGACTATAGTTACATCCGGCCTCATCATTGGAATACGTAAATTTAAAAATAATGTAATCCTTTCTATATTAAATATTTTCATCAGTCTTATATTAACAATTTTTATGCTTCTATTATTGTTTATAACATCTATGTAATCATTAAAAATAAATATTTTATCGACCTTAAATAAAAATTCAAAGTAAAAGAGTAGCATTCCACGATAAAAAGACATGGAATGCTGCTCAGATATTAATTATTTTTCATCTTATAGCCTTTGAATTTATAACCGTATACGCTTGTAAGATCAACGAAGCTTTTATAAGAATATGTAATGGCAACCGGTGTGCCTACTTGGACTTTAGCATAAAGCTTTTCGATGTCTGCATTATGCATTCTCACGCAACCTTGACTCACATATTTTCCAATGCTACTTTCATTGTTGTTACCGTGAATGCCGTATGTATCACCATACGTACCGTTTGCATTTAACCCTAACCAACGTTTTCCTAACGGATTGCGAGGATCGCCCCCAGGAATATGTCCTGTATAGTAAGGACGGCTTTTAATTTTGTTCACGACTTTAAAAAAGCCAACCGGTGTTTTATCCCACGTTTTACCCAGTTGCTACTGGATCAACGATTTTAATATAGCCATTGTGAAAATAGGCAAGCTTGTTGTAGTACTTATTAATAATAATCAAATTTTGATTACCTGGTTTTCCTGCTGCTTCTTTCCTCCTTCTATCTTCCGAGTATGAAGAAAGAAAATTTTTCTGCCTTCAAACTTTTGCTTTTTTTTACGTTCCATTTCTTGTGCTGCATTCCTTTTTCCGTAGAATGTGCTCCAATATTCCGTGCAAAAAATTTCGTGAATTCATTTTATAATTTCTCTTTTCTCCCTTTGTCATAATCCTTTATCTCTCTTAGTACATCCCTCCTTTTTAAGCTTACTTTTACAAATCCTCAAGAAGAAATGTTCTTTTCTTTCGCAATTTCATCTATTTTTTTAACGGCAATCAGATTGATATTTTGTAAAAACATATCCATGACATTCGTTCCTCCCCTGTAAATTGTGGTTCCCAACTACAAAAGAGAGAAGAGCATAAGGGGTTTTTGCTATCACAGGGTGTGATAGGCTAGGCAGAGCCTAGCAAAACCGTGATATCAAAGAAAGTCGCTTAATGTCCCCTTTGCGTCCCCTTTTTTTGGTGTACGTCCCTTTCACGTCCCCCTATAAAACCTCAGTGTCCCCTTTATGTCCCCCTGTTTTGGAGCTATGTCCCCTTTGCGTCTCCCTATGTTTTTTCATTTCATGGCTAAATGTTGTTGCTTTTCATTCATTTTTTCATCTTTTCACGTAAAATTTTCTGCTTATATTCATGAAGCAGGATGCTTTTAGCATCAAAGTAAATCTTTGTTTCTGTTTCTCTATTCTTTTGATAAAAACTAAAGACATGTACTTTTCAAATTGAAAACTTTTCATTAATTCACTAAATAACTTTTTAAGATTTTATTATCACCCTACTATATAACTAAACAATTAGATTTTCTTTTTTCTTCTGCAAGAATCTAACTCTAATTTTTTAAAAAAACGAGTTAATTATCACTAATTTAGAATCAATTGAATTAAAATCAACTCAACAAAAAAGAAGTTTAATTTAATTAAAATAGAGCATATCAACTTTTCTAATTAAAAGCTGTCGAATCTATACTTTTTTTATACTCAATTAGTAATTAATTGATTTAAATTAATTTCAATTATGTATACACATACTAAATGCACCAATAAAAGATGATTCTATCAAATTAATGTTCATTCAAATAAGATAACTAATCCAGACTCAATTGAGTCTGGATTAGTTATGACTACTGGATAAAATCAGGAAATGATCATAAGTGGGAGAAAATAAAATGATAACTTAAAAAATTGGTTATGTATTTATACCACGCTAAAAACTTGGTTAAATAATTAAGCCGCGAATATAGTAATTAGAAGTAACAATTTATAACTGCGTGGATGTATTAACATCTTTTAATACATAGGAAAGCTCTCTAATGCCTAGAAAATCAGCTAAGATTCTTCAAAAAAACTCTGGCTAAAATAAGAGATAGATATTCAAAAAAGAGGCTATGGTCATATTGACGAAAAAGCAAAACACATTCTAGCGTTTCAAAAATTTATCAAATCTCTCTAGACAATGGGTGCCTGAAATTAAGTATGTCTCTATGATACGAAGTGGTTCGTTCTGTTTAGCATCTTCATTAAATTCAAATTAAAGAAATTGTGTGCTATTTTTGCTCGTTTAATCACATCAGAATTAATCATTGAAGTGCTTCAAAAAGCTTACACTGTCCAAAAACCTTAAAAGGGTTTACCTATTCGTAACGATTTCTATTCACAATAAATAAACAATCAGTTTACTCAGCATGTCCACAAATAAGCTATAAGGCATCTTTTCAGCCAAAAAGACTGCTTTTATGATAATGCCTCCATAGATATGTTTCACATCATATTACAGAAGAAGTATATTATCTAAACAGAATCCACAGTAGCCTTAGCTATTAAACTCCTCAATAGATTGAGGATAAAATGAGAAAAACAACTTTTTTGTTCTAAATTATTAATTCAAACTTGATAGTTCAACTTAAGATTGACTTAAAATCACCTCATTGCACACAACTCTAGTTTAGTTGAACTTAAAATAAAATAAGTTGCACTAAATTAAATAGAAATGAATAAAAGTTTAATTAAAATACATTTAGTTGAACTTAATTGTATTTTAATTAAACTTACTATAATATTTCAAAAAACTATAATGGATTTGTAGTTTTTTGAAGGACTCAGTTCAAATTTAATTGAACTACATAACGTAAAATATAATAAATTTAATTCAGTTAAGTGTAAAATCTGCTAGAATAATAAAGACAAGCTTTAAATTAAGTCTAATTTAATTAGTCAGGACCAATTAAGTTAGACTTAATTGAGTTATTAAAAATATTTCATATAATAAGATACTAACTAAGTTAGATTAATTCGTTTATGAGGGAGGTACAATTATGAGCGAAGAAACAATGGTTATTTCAGAAGTTGCTAGAAAATTTAATATAGAAAATCATCAGTTGCGAGACTGGTGCGAAGTCGGGTTAGTACGACATAAAAGAATTGGAAGAATAAGATACATATTTACTGATGAAGATAAAAAAATTGAGAAGATTATTGAACTAAAAGAAAAGTTCGGAAAACATGCACCAAATGAAATGATTCGTGAAGAATTAATTAAAGCAAATTTAATGAGCGAAGAACAAACAAAAATTATTAACAAAGATTCAGAGGAAGAAGATATAAACGAAAACTCCTTTAAAGAAGCATTTTTATTGCTTGCTAAAAAAATAGAAGAAATGGATAAAAAAATGGAAAAGAAAGAACAACTAACGCTTCCATCTGAAAATTTGGCAGAAAAAAAAGATGTTATAGAAATAAAAGAACAGATGAATAAACTTGAACAAGACAATCAGCGTTTAAAAGAAGTGAATGATCAATTACTTAAAAAACTAGATTCTATCCATTCAGCTATGACCGAAATTCAAAAAGAACAAGGAAAAAGCATATGGAAAAGAATGTTCACAAAATAATAAAACAGCTTCTAATTACTGAGCAGTAATTAGAAGCTGTTTTATTATTTTTGTAGCAGTTGTCAGAGAAAGTTCTCTTAATACCTTCAACAATAAATTCATTTGAATACAGATAGGGTTTTCACTTCATAAAAGGTGCAAATCTAAATCTTTTGAGATATATTACTAATTCTTATTGAATTATGAGATTAATTAACGCTATAATAAAACTAACAAAAATGACCGGAATAGAAAAAAGACTTCAACTGTTTAAGACGTGTTGGTAGCACTCTTAAACCGTTCCCCCTAGATACAGTAGGGAAAACACTTGTCGAAGTCTCTTGTTAATAGAGTTAGTTTTTCTATAAAATAAAACTTATGGTTTTATTTTATATGAAATAGCTATCTATTTCAAGGGCTTAGTTCATCAAAATCACGACATTGTTTTCCTTTTTTCAGGGAAACAGTGTCTTTTTTTGTTCCTTAAAGGAGATAATGAACAAATGACAAAAATATTGACCTGCTATTTAAGAGATGTAGACACCTTCAACGGACGGTTTAAGTGGTTATGGAAGAACAAATCCATACTTCGGAAAAAGAAAGAAGAGTTCTTAGAAATTATTCGTACCCATTACAAACAGAACCAATCAGCCATACATAAAGAATTTCCTAAAAAAAGAATGGAAATGCTCGATCATGTCATCTATAACCTAGTGGCTACAGGCATCCAAGCCATTCGTTCTGAAACGCTCATGAAGAAATTTGAAGTTTCTAAAAGTACGGTTTCTCGTTTTGTACGTTCGTTAAAAGCGACACCGTTTGTGCTTGTAGCACGATACATTAAAGAGGATGCAACAGGTACTCACCCTGATAGCTATGTATTTATTCTTAAAAGCCATAAGAACTTTAATCAGATTTGCGACGAAATCTTTTTTGCCCATGATACAACAGGTATACAAACGGTCCAACAAGAGGAAATGACAACTCCTGTGACGCTTCCTGTGATGTATCCAGGAAGTGTGGAAAACGTTGATACACCAAGCTTAAAGACTGATAAATCACCTGGTGCCTTTATTAACCTTGATTTACCTGTAAATCATATAAATAATCATTTAATGTCTGCTTCACAGTCATTTACTTATATCAAAGGTGTTCCTAAGAAAGTCAATCAAGTCTACGCAGGTAAGTATGGTCATCAATTAAAAGATTTTTATGCTCGCATTCAAAATGCTGCAAAAACGGTCAAACGAGATACAGAGATTGATATTACCAAAGGGCAAATGCATGAAATTGCGTATACATCTATTATTGGATTAGACAAATATGTACATGAAGCTAATCATAAAGGCAAATCTTTGTCCTTAGATAATATGTGCCAATTACTCTATAAAATTGCGAAAAACCAATTCTATCAGTTGGTGGATCCTAAAAACCAGGATTATTCATCAGTATATCCAACTCATGAGAAAGTTATACATAAAGAAGCGTCATCAACAAAATTGTTTATACCAAAACATATTATCCGTAAAGAAATCGTTCCTGATTGGTTACAGGCTGAGCAGGATCAAGGGAAGGGTACAAAGAAAGTAGAAATAGTTTTAGAACAACAGCTTGAAATGATTCAATTAAAGCAAGACCTAGGGCAAGAGCTTACACCAGAAGAAGAATGCTTGCTGCAAGAACACTGCTCTACGTACAGTTCATTAGAAATGGCGGAACTGAAACAAGATTTAGGACAAGCATTAACACCTAAGGAGCAGGAATTATTAGAGCAACATGCTAAATTAAAAGAACCAGCTTCTTAATGTTTAAAAATAGTTAAAGCATAGCAAGGACTTTTACCATTTTTAACGTATTCAGTGTTTTAAGGGAGGACTTGGCAGGATTTGAACCCGCAAGACGCCAAAGTTGTATAGTGTAATACGACTGGCTGCTCTGCTATTGAGCTACAAGTCCATACTCAAAGTATGCGCATCGGCTCTGTTTATATGTACGATAGGAGAAAATGTAAAAAGTAAAGAAATCCCTTATAAGCTGAATTATTATTAGGATATGTTTATTTAGAACACTGTTCTAAATATTAAATAAATCTATATCTACGCAGGAGGAGAACATTATGCCACATAAAATTACCTTAACTGGATCAGCCACAGGACCACTACGAGAATACGATCGCTATGTTGCCTTTGATATGCGTGAAAAAGGGTCACCATCTGCGCCTAAAGGCTTGAAGAAGAGTACGTTTATTACGTACACGGTATTTGTTGCAAAGAAAGCTTTTAACAAAACAGGGCTCACGAAAAAAAGCATTATGCAAGAAAAAATCTTAATTCAAGGAGAACCCACATTAGATATTCCGATTGATGAATGCCCTGGTGAAGTAGGCGTAATCTGCTTCCAGATTACTGTTATCCCGAATAAGAAAGACAAAGAAGGTAATGATTCAAACGATAAAAAAGAGGCCAAACAAGAGGCTTCTGCAGCGCAACAAGAAGTTGCTGCTACCAAACAGGAAGAAAAACCAGTAACTACTTCTCAACCTGCAGCAAAAGAAGAAAAGAAAGAAACAAAAGCTGTTCAGCCAGAAGCAAAGCAAGAGCCTACAGAAGAGAAAAAGGCTGAACCTAAAAAGAATACACTACCGAACCAACCTAAAGGGACACAGGATTTGTTGAACTTTGATGATATTATCGTACCTGAAGAATTCTTAAAGACACGTCCAAATCCTGAAAAAACCCAAAAGGTCATTGATTTTGTGAAACGTACAGGACGCTTAGATGAGCCATTGACGATTGAAAAAGGATCAAATATCTTAAAAGACGGTTACCGTCGTTATGTTGTAGCCAAAACCGTTAAAATGGATAAAGTTCCGGTTATGTATGAATACCAAAAGTCATAATGTATTTCCTTGAAGATGGCCTATTGCAAGGGGACTGATAAAAATGAGATTGGTGAAGGAAAGCGTCATTTATCCATTACCAGAGGAGCAAGATATTGCAAAAATAGAAGTTTCTTTTCGCATCCAATTGCCCAAAGCGTATAAAGAATTCTTGAAACAATATAACGGATGTACAGTAATAGATTCTACACCACTAACAATCATCAATAAGAGATGTCAAATTGAACGTTTTTTAGGCATTATTAAAAACTTTAGTGAGCATCCTTATGGTGTGTATGATATTGGTTGCTGCGAAACTTGCTTAGGAGAACAAGGACGGAATTTTTATGATGAAGATCTCATTGGATCTGAATTAATTCCAATTGCGAAGCTAGCATGGGGAGATTATTTGTGTTTAAATTTTCACTATGATAAGAACAATCCGTCTGTTGATTTCCTAGATTATGAAGAATCATATGAATGTGATCCAGCTACATCAAAAGTGGCTGAGAACTTTCAAGAGTTTTTGAGTATGTTATTATCTAAGGATACGAAATAGCAGAAAATGCTATTTCGCAATGAGATTATCTACTCATTTTGATTTTCAATCATAAAAGAGGAAGTGTCGACATGAAAAAGTGGCTTTGGATCATGTTATCCTTTGGAGTAATTTTTCTCGTATTTATGATGAACTACTTCTTGGATAAATACGAGCAACAGCCAAACATGATACGTAACGTCTCACTTACGACCAGCACATCTCCTAATAAACAAAACATTGTTGAAGTAAAAAAGATATATAAACAAACCACTGATTACTTTGATTATGAGCAAAAACAAAAGGCTGATTCTCTTAGAATGTACTACGGACAACCCGGAAGCACTCTTAACCAATATAAAGAGCTTCAAGGAATTCAACCTTCTATGATTCATGATGTGAATGTGCATTGGAGAAGTGAGCAACATGTCATAATCAACATTATGAAAACGAATCACCAACACAAAAACAAGGTATACAAACGATTTAACTATAACCTTAGCGAAATGTAGGCTGCGGATCTACGGTTTTACGTGTCTTCATCGTGAGTCTTATGTGTGGTCTTACAATAGGAATAATTTCTATTTATTAGTGGATAAATTTAAATCATTTTATATTTTTTACCTTTCTCTTTAATCATATTATCATCGTCTAGGGAGCTATATAGATAGATAAAATGTTAATTTATAAGAAGGGGAGAAATATAAAGTGAATCAAGTCATCAAACCAGCAGGATTTTGGATACGCCTATTAGGAAATCTATTAGATGGTATTATTGTAAGTATTCCTTTGGGGCTTATCGGTTTTCTTATTACAGGAGACTTTGATGGTGACGATCCCATTACATCAATCATAGGTTTCATCTATGCGGTTGCTGTACCTATATTATGGTATGGATATACTATAGGTAAACGAATTGTTGGAGTTAGAATTGTCAAAGTCAATGGAAAGAAACTTGGAGTCGGAGCAATGCTATTAAGAGTTCTTGTAGCCGGCATTGTTTATGGTCTTACATTAGGTATTGCGTTAATTGTAAGTGTGTTCATGGTGGTTTTCCGTAAGGATAAAAGAAGTCTTCATGATATGATGGCAGGCACGTATGTTACATATTCAAAACCAGGTGAAATAGACGATAAACAAGCATTGGTAGATTAATCAACAATGCCGAATACCTTCTATTTCTAATCTACTATTTGGGACTATTCAAACCTCCTACACATTAAGGTGTAGGAGGTTTTTCTGTGTAGCAACTACCGGTTATGGGTAGGATAGCTACACATCAGAGAGTTTTTTGAAATATGAAGAGGTTAACTGTAAATTATTGAACAGACTTATTACTTTCTTTTTTCACTATCCATGCAAGTAATTCTTTTTCTTTGTAATTTAAATGTCGATTTAAACATTTCTCAAAATCAGAAACTAATTCTTCAAAACAAGGGCTATGTTCCATCTACATTCCTCCTATGTCACAAGTCTAAAAAGATACATTTAATATATCTCTATTTCTTTATTTTTCATTTCCCAAACGTTTTTAATCATATTTAGAACAAAGACCGCCCATTATGTATCAGTTTATAAGGCGGTCTTAACTGTATTCATGCTATATGTTTATGACCAAAATATCGACACTATTCTAAAAAGACGTCAGGTGAAAAAGGCAATGGCTAAAATTGCTGCAACACAAGTTAAGTAGATATTTCCACTCCAGTCCCTCTTTTCTTTTTCGTTCACCGCATAGCTATTATAAGAACCTTCAATCGGATCTATTTTTAGTTTTCGTTGTATCTCGAATTCTTCATCTAAAATCAAGTCTAATTCCTCCATTGTTTGATAATTGTAAGGTAGGAATCTCCCTTGTTCGTCTCTTAATCGGTTGCTGACGTCTTGTAACCCGTGCTGTCTTTTCATTGGTGGAAGACTGTCGGTCGGATTGAGCAGTAGTTCCCGACACTGATTGGCCATCTGTTGATGCTCCAAGTAACGTAAAAGCGTTTGTAGACGTTCCTTTTCGCTCAAGGTTATCATGGTTGCCTCCTCCTTTCTCTTCGGTGTTTGGTTCTTGTTCCATCCATAACTGGTAGGAAGAAGGTTGCCATGGAGAGGAAGGAAGAGGGACGTCACTCATTTTATACTGATTCATCAATGCTAAGAAGACAGGGTTGTGCGCTGCTGTAAAGAGCGCACACCTTATAATTTGATTTCGGTCTAACTCGGTAGCCTGAAAAAGGCTATCTACATATGTACGATAAATAGAGTGATACCGTACAGTTGGTCGATAGGTGTCTACTTGATGTTTAGTCTTCTTATTTTTCTTCATACGCGTTTTTTTCTTTCAAAATGACCTCTAATATCTGTTTACCCTCTACCGTTAAATAGACGTCTTTTCGACTTAATAATGAGATTGCTAATTCTTTTGTCACTTGATTCGCTCCATTCCTGCTAGTTTAAGTTGACGTCTCTTTCTGACGTCTTAATTTATGATATGAACTACTGCTTGTCCTATATGTAACTTTTTTTCTAATGATTAAAAAAGTTACATAATGTCCATACTTCTTCTTAAAGGAGATGGCTGTATGATTCTAGGCTTAGGAAAGAAGCGAACAAAGTTTGGAAAATGGTTAGATAAACAAGACGACATTAATCAATTAGAACTCGAAAAGGCAACAAAATTAAGTCGTCCAACTATATCTAGACTTTGCAATGACGAAAACTACATACCCAAATACTCCACAATTTACAGAATAAATAAAGGACTGCAAAAGTTAAAGAAGGATGTAAAAGTAGAAGATTTTCTACAAATATAAATAAAGAATGCTGCTAAGTATTAGGAGAAGAAGCTTAAAGACAGAAAAAAGAAGAATGGATATCCATTCTTCCTTAAGCCATCATTATAAAGTTTTGTTAGAAACGTTCTCCGCCAAGTTGTTGCTCAGCCATTTGTACAAGACGCTTTGTGATTTCGCCACCTACTGATCCGTTTGCACGTGCAGTTGTATCAGCACCAAGGTTTACACCAAATTCGCTAGCGATTTCATATTTCATTTGATCGATTGCTTGTTCAGCACCGTATACTAATAATTCATTGTTGTTGCTGCTTTTGTTGTTTGCCATGTTGTGTCACCTCCTTGTTTCTCTTAAGTTTCCTATTGTCAGAGATGTATATACATAGAAAATAATGGACGTATAATTTAGCATTCATTCCACATACTAAATGGTAGAAATCAATGACACTGTAAAAAGTGAAAAAAGGACATTGCTTGTACAAGCAATGTCCTTTTATATGGATATAGTCTTATAGGGTAAGATGAATCATGTAGTTTGAAATCCTAGTAAGTAACTTAAATTATTCTTTAACCAATTTAACAAGCATACGGGCAAGGTGATGTTGTTCTTCCTCACTTCCAACTTTCCATAGCTCATGTAATAAATATTGCTCTTCATTTTGTGGTTCCTCATGTTTTGCCAAATAATCAGCTATTTTTTTAGCTGCCAAAGTTAATTGGTCATCATTCAACCCCAATTTCTCACCTTTTGTGACTTTATCACCTAAGTATGTTTTGAATTCGTTAAAACTAGAAAGAATGCTGTCTTTCTTCTCTTGACTCATCTCGTTTAGCTTATTCTCTACTTTATTTTCTACAGTCCCAGTATTATTGTTCATTTTCTATTCTCCTCTCAATTAAATAGTGATGTTCTTATAAGATAAGTCCCCCAATTATAGGTGTATAAACATTTAATTCCATTTTAATGTGCTGTAGAATTTTTCTTCATGACAATTTCCTTTTACTATTTCACCTGAACTATCTTCACACTATCTTGACTAATTGATGATGAATTGAATAACGGTCTATATAAGCAGATATTAAAAAAAGAGTGGATAGAAAATATTTCTTCTAATGAACCTGTGGAAAAAGTATCTCCTTAATTTATCTAGATAGACAGAATCAGTGTTAAATCCATTGATATTGAAAAAAATTACAATATGACTTATTGTGAAACAAATTTCATATTAAGTTTCCTTTATAAGCTAGCTCACATGACGACCTAAGTTAGCTTTTTTATTTAACAATAAATAGATTGGCATTATATAACAAAATTTTCCCCTGTAAAACCCAATTGGAATCTTAGAATACCTTTTTTAGGGTCTGAATAGCTTATTTTTCATACCTAATACATGTTACAATACGTTTTGTAGATGCGAATGAAAATTCCATTTCTTATTTCATAGGTAAGAGAAGTCCTCATAATTTGAGGGCTTTTCTTGTTTTTAATCTGATGATAGTCAATTTCCAAAGAAGACTGTTAGATCACAACCTGATTTTTTAAGATCATTTATAAAAAATGACCTCTTAACTATTATTTAAGGAGCATAGTTTTTTGTATCAAGGCTACCATTTTTACCTAAGGCAATTTTTATAGCATAAAGAAACATTTGTTGGGTAAACTGATAACAAATATGATTATGATGAGAGTGTATACGGATGAGTTATTTTTATGGTGCTACCTTTTTATTTTTTGGTTTATTTCTAATAAACCTATTATTTTCGTATCAAAGTAAGCATATTGATCCAGCCTTTTGGACGACTTTAAAGTATCAACTTTTTGCCTTTCCACTATTTTTAATAGCCAATATGCTCATCGGATACGGCATCAAATTTGGACTTAAAGCGATTCAGAATTTAACATTTGTTTTAGTTACATCTAAAGGAATAGAGATAGTAATTTCAATATTAATGGGTTATCTATTTTTCAAAGAGGTTCCTACTTGGAAAACAGCATTGGGTTTTTTCATTATGATTGCAGGGATTATTATTTCGAAAATAAAGTAGAACCTTTAACGGTTTCAAAAATTCTGTTGGTAAACTTAAAATAATAAAAAAGCTTATGTTTGGAGAATGTTGTAGTAAAGCTTTAGTTAACCTAATTACTCTTTTGGACCATAGAAAAAACCCCTCTTTTTCAGCAGCTCACGCGCAAGGGGGGAAAGAGAGAGTGCTCTCATGAGGTAGGCAGGTTTTTTATAAATGACGAACATACTAATGATTATTTGTTAAAGAACTGCTTAACAACCAAGCTTTATATACTTATGCTCCGACAGTAACACCTACTGTTTATAGCGAGAATATGTTACGCTTTATTTTCAGTTATAGATTTTTTTAAGGGTACCTCCTTCTCCAATGCCATTAGAACGAGGTACCCTTTTCTCATTTAACTACTAAAGAAACTTCCACTCTTTCTTTTCCTCTTATAATGATGATGTCCATAACTTCCGTGATGACCATCTCTTTTCCTATAATCATCACTGCTGCTATAACTTTTAAAAGGTTTTGATCTTCCTCTCCTGTAATCACTGCTACTGTAACGCTTGTGCTTATTATTCATTAGTGAATCAAACAGTTTCTTGAACATGATTTAATCACTCCTCATAGTCATTTTAAATCTATAAAAAACAAAAAGCGCTTTTATCCTTTTAGTAGATAAAAGCGCTTGATGTACAAACACAGACTTCACCTAACTAAAAAAGTAGGCAAAGGTCTTGCTAACAATTAAGATTGCCAACAAAGCCGGAAACATTTTGTTTCGTAGTGACGACTTTTGTTGTACAGCTACTCCCCTTTTGAGTATTAAGTTTGTTCAATGTTAACTTAAACCAATTCTATAAGTCAATTAATAACTAATGAGATATGACTTTTCTAAACATTATTCGTATCGTTTATCTTCATCGTACCAGATGACTGACTATTGAACGTTTTTCAAGGTTAGTTTAGATGTAAAAACAATATATGGTCACTTTTAATCTAGCACATAACTCTTATAGTAGTTCTATATTCTTTGTAGAAAAACATTCTATTTGTCTACAAGATGTGTAACTAGTAAAACCTTAATAATAAATTAAATAATTTATTATTTACTTAACGAACAATAAAACGGAGACAAAGTTATTTTTTATATATCGTGAATGACAACATTTGTTTTTAAAGATATATGTATATGAATCTACAAAACTGGCCAGACTAATAACGTATTCCCCCCAATTCCAATAAATTTGAAAATCCTTTGCCTACATGGGCAAAGGATTCTTTTTGTCTTCTATATCTTAAAAATAGACACTTCCTCAAAGTTTAAAGTTGACAACATCCGTGATTCATTTTTAAGATGTATATAATATATATCTTAAAAATGAAATTATTAATTTAAAGGAGATAGAACATGGATACTAGTAAAACTAAATGGATTCCTGTTCCTTATTTTCAAATCAATCAAGAAGGTAAAATTTTAAATTCTTCAAACATAACCCATACCTATTTTCCTTCTACGTCTAATATATGGACCATTATTCATGAAGAAGATCGAGGTAAAGCGATATCAATGCTCTCGCAGGGTGCTAATTCTGATTCTATAACGAAACATTTGGTTTTACAGACAAGTAACAAGTTATTTGGGAATTTTAAATGTACGATCCAATGGAAAGATGGTATAGGTCACCTGGTGTGTACAGAAACCAAGAGTATTGAAGTTCTAGCTGTTACACCTTCATCTGTTCAAAAATCTTTAGTAAACACCCAAAAACGGTTGGAGGAATCAGAAAAACATTTAGACCATGCTGCTGAAATGTTAATTATAAGAAAACACTAATTCTTTGCTTTTCATTACATGAATTTTTTCTATACAGAGCAAACTACTCAAGACGCCGTAAGGCATCATCTCTAAAATGCCAATTAGAGAAAAAAACTACCTTATGCGTGAACTGCACCCCAATTGTTAGACAAAAACTAATAATTGGAGGTGCAGTTTTTTATGTCAAAACACACACTTGAAACAAAGTTAAAAGCTGTAGATTTCTACATCAATAAGCAATATTCATATAAAGAAACAGCTGAGTTATATGGTGCGAATACATCAGATGTTATTCAATGGGTGGCATTATTTAAAAAACATGGGAAAGAAGGTTTAGAATCAACGTATACAAAGTACTCTGCCGAGTTTAAAATGGACGTATTAACGTATATTGAAAAAACGGGAGCGTCTATTCTTGAAGCATCTTCTGTATTTAATATCCCTTCATATTCAACGGTTATAAAATGGAGAAGAATCTTTGAAGAACAGGGCATGGACGGCCTGTATGCCAAGACCAGGAGGCCGCCAAAAGTGAAGAAGAATTCGATTAAAAATAATGATTCACAGAAAACAAATGAAGAGCTAGTAAAGGAACTTGAATATTTACGAATGGAAAATGCGTACTTAAAAAAGTTGAACGCCTTAGTACAAACATCAAGGGAATTAAAGAGCGAGAAAAAGCCCAAGTAGTGTTTGAATTAAGGCATGAGTATAAGGTCGTCGACCTTATCAAAGTAGCTAGAATCGCTCGTAGTACGTATTATTATTGGATAAAAGCCTTTAAGCGCCCTGACAAGTATAAAGAAATTAAAGAAACCATTCATCATATCTTTCATAAACACAAAGGGAGGTATGGTTATCGTCGTATTACGCTAGAATTACACCGTCTAGGCTATCTTATTAATCATAAGACGGTCTGTCGATTGATGAAAGAGCTAGGCTTAAAGTGCCTCGTTCGGCTCAAAAAGTATCGTTCTTATCGTGGGAGAACAGGAAGAATCGCTCCAAATATCCTTAAACGTGATTTTAAAGCATCTAAACCAAATGAAAAATGGGTAACCGATATCACAGAGTTTCACCTATTCGGAGAGAAGCTTTACTTATCACCTATTTTGGACCTTTTTAATGGGGAAATTATCTCCTACCATATCGACAAGAGACCTGTATTTTCACTGGTCACTACGATGTTACATAAAGCATTTGACTGTTTAAATGAGGGAGACTGCCCTATTCTTCATTCTGATCAAGGATGGCACTACCAAATGACCAAATATCAGCATTTATTGAAGGGAAATAACATTACTCAAAGCATGTCCCGTAAGGGTAACTGTTTAGATAATGCGGTTATTGAAAACTTCTTTGGTCTATTAAAATCAGAGTTACTCTATCTACAAGAATTTGAAAGTATAGAACAGTTCAAACAGGAATTAGAGGCCTATATCCTCTATTACAACCATCTACGAATAAAAAAAATTAAAAGGATTGACCCCTGTAGAATACAGAATTCAATCCTCATTAGCTGCCTAAATAACGTGTCTAACTTTTTGGGTTCAGTTCAAATGAGCCAATAGGTTTTTTCTATATTACTCTTAGTTACCATAAAACGTATTATAAGAATCCATAAAAAAGAGAAGATTCTATTCTTAATCTTCTCTTTTTCTATATTTCAATTGTTCCTCTTTATAAATAAAATTCATTATTAAACAAAATACTGCTACAAGCCAACCAATAATAGGAGAATAAATAAAAACATTTGTTAATAACAATCCTGCACAAATAGAGATTACCGACAACATTAATAAAAAAACGTTAGTACCTTCATTTTTATTCATATAAAACACCTCTCTAATTAATCAACTAAGTGAAAAAATAAAAACTTTGAAAGAATTCCATAATATTTCCTAAGCAAATAAGGACATTTCTTTTATGCCCTGTTTCCTCGTATCAGCCCCACCTACGCTAAATACTATGACAGCCACTCATGCCATCCAACCTACACTCAGTATAAATGAAAGCGTTTACAAAGTAAAGTAATTAATAAAATATTCTGTCTACTTTTTATTATATTAAACTTGCCTATTTCGAATAATATTAAATACAGTGAGCAAACTATACAAGACGCCGTGAGGCATCTACGGACTTTCTTATTCGAATTTTACACAGAAAACTTCCTTAACGCATTGGGGGAGTTTTTCTGTTTTTAAGCTGTATATCATATACAAAGTTAGTTAAGTCGGGTAGGCAGGCACTCTCACGAGCGCCCGCCCCCCTAAGAACCGTACGTGACAGATTTCCCGTCATACGGCTCAAGCCTTCTTTTTATCCAAACAACTTATTCAAGACATGGTACATGTACTAATTTAGCCAATTTACCTGTAGAAACCTCTAGGTTTCGCACTGTAACTTTCTCTCCATTTTGTAGAGTCTGCTTACACAATGCACAACGATATCCTTGTTTCCTTGCGAGTTTCATCCTATCTAAAGTATTTTCGCTATTAAAGACCTTTCGGTCTCGCTTTTCCCAATACTCTTTTAGATTCGGATCATCTGGGCTGTTCTTGTAGGCTACCATGACATGTCGTTCTATTTTAATCCAAGACATCTTCAACAATTGAATATTAGTAAGTGGACATGTGAGAATCCATTTATTATTTCCACCATGGTGGGGTTTCTTAAAATAGCGCTTATTAATCCACTTCCAAGACTTCCTTGGATGCAATTGTCTAAGATGTTTCCTTATTTTCAAGAAGACGTAGTTGTCTATATAACCAAACGTCTTTTTAGAAACGACATGTTTCCAATACTGTCCGTAACCACGAATAATTGGGTTTAAAACACGTATTAGTTCTTTTACGGGTCGTCCTCGCATCACTGCGAACGTATCTTTTATCTTGCTTTTTGCTTTTCTGATACTGTCTTTACTGGGTTTGATTAATAACTTATTGCCTTGTTCCGTTTTGTATTGTCGGAGTGAAAAACCAAGGAAATCAAACCCACTCTCGATATGTGTAATTCTGGTTTTATCCTCACTCAATTTAATTCCTCGCTTTTGTAAGTAAGGATTGAGTTTCTGATACATACTTTCAGCTTGTTCCTTCGTTTCCGTTACGATGACGAAGTCATCTGCGTAAAGAATACGTCCTATTTTACATTTGGGATCGATTTTATATCTTCCATTTGATTTGTGTGTTTTTCTATAGAAGATACCAATCTCTTTTTCCATCCCACATAACGCAATATTGGCCAGAAGAGGGGACACAATACTTCCCTGAGGAGTTCCCTCTGTTGTTTTATGGAGCATATCCTGCTCTATGCATCCCATTTTGAGCCATCTTTTAATAAGAGTACTTCCTGAGAATGAAGATGTTTGTTCTACTATCCAATTATGGTTAAGATGGTTGAAACATCCTAGGAAATCTTCTTCAAATACCCACTTTTTCTTACTATTTGTGTTCAGCTTGTTAAAGAGGTTACTTATAGCATCGTGTGTACTTCGTTTAGGACGAAAACCGTAGGAAGTGGCTTCGAATCTAACTTCCCATTGAGGTTCCAGTGCGTTCTTTACTACGTTTTGATACACTCGATCTCGTATCGTCGGAATACCGAGAGGTCTTAGCTTCCCATTTTTCTTAGCGATAAACGTTCGTTTCGCTGGCTTTGGGCGATGTTGAAAGACATTATATCCTAACAGTTGTTGATATAGTGTGATACGTTCATTTGGTTTGAAGACCGTATAGCCGTCTACACCAGGTGTTCGCTTTCCGGTATTTTGTTGTGTTACTCTGCGAATAGAAAGCAGTAGATTTGCTTTACTCCGAAGGAGTAAACGTTGAAGTTTCCTTACTTTTCTTTGTTGATTTTGTTGTTCGGCACGATAAATTCTTTGTCGTAACTTCGCTACATATTTTTGTATAATACTCCAATCAATAGAGTACCAATCTTTATGCGAGACGTGCGCCGACGCTCGTAGAGAGGTATTCATAACAGCACGCTCCTTTTCGTTAGAAGATAGCCACAACTTTATTTTCGTGTTGAAGACCCATGAGAAGTGGGCGCTCTTTCGAGCCTGTCATTGTCCATAAAGACGACAATATCCGTCCAGTTATACAGTGTTCCTGCTTTCCTGTTCCCTTTCAAGTTAACGGCTTTAGCTTTTTCTCATATCCCATACCCTCTGTCACATCGTTTGACTTTGCAGTCATTCTACTGCTGATGCAGATGACATAGGGCTTACCAAGTTCCACATTCTACAGATACGATAGGGGTAGGTAGGTTCTTTACTCCGGGTAAGATGCGGGACGCATCAGAGTAGCATTATGATTCTACTGTTCCTCTTACCAAGACCCAAGCCAATCTATGCATTATCTTGAGCTAAGAGTAACGAAGCTTACAAACCTTCACTTTCGTTTACCATGCCTATCTTCTCCTAGCAGTATTCTGGACCATGCATTTGTCCTCTGTTTCCGCATTTCCTCATGCAACCGACAAACTCGTTACCAAGAATGCCGTTTTGGATGGAGATCATCTTCGCGTCTAGATAAGTAGCGTTAGCTACACTGTAAGAAAGCGACTTCTTGTCGCACCATAATACCTCTTTCCGGAATACACACAAAAAAAAGAACCCTTGGTAGGCAAGGATTCCGATGAGGTTACGATTTCTGCTTTATGCAGCTTTTTATACATCTTTGACACACTAACGTTTAGGAGCACAACCAAAGAGATGTTGATGTATAAAAAGACCACCTTTTATACATATGTAGAGCACATCGGAAATAGTATGAATATTAAAAATATGTTATAGTCGGGTTGTTCATTCTCGGATACGTTTGAACGACCCCTTATGTGAAAGCAACCTCGCTTGCCAATGCCGAGGTTGCTCTTTTATTTTGTTAACGATAATAATTACTTTAACATCTTGTAATAGATTTAAATATCTTATCCGTAAAAGTATATCTTTTTAGAAAAATTCGCGTCGAAATAAAAGAAATAACTGTTAAATAATCATTGATATTCTGTGATTTAGAAGCGTAATACTTTGTAGAAAAAAGTTTCATTTGTCGACACGGAGTAAAATCAATAACACTACTTTTAATAAAATACGTTTAGTTTCACTTAATGATATGACGAAAAGTAAACTACACATAATCAGCTTTTTTAAAGGGGGGGAAGAAAGACCGATATTAAAAATCAACAATTCCTAGAGACTATTGATTATTTGCTTTCCTCAATTTTAAGTATGTATATGTACTTAACGTGATGGCTACCATTACTATACAAGTAAGAGGAAATAGAATTGTATTAACAAAATGATCATAAAACCAGGTATACATGAAAACCACCTCAAATAGTGTAAATTCACCCTGATAAGCCTTGTCTTATAGGGGTTTAACAGATTGTAAGAACCACCTCATCTTCGAAGGAAATAATGCAAATAAACCTTTTATGACCTCTGTTTCTTTCTATTTTTCAAGAAAGCAACAAGAAGAAGCAGAGAAGGAATAATCCCGAGGATAGGCATATGCAGAATAAACATTTCTACCTTTAGTCCTTCATGTAGATGTTCTTGAACATTGCTGGCAATCGTGCTAGCCATAAATAGAATAACGAAGCCCAAAGGGTATGAAAGGCGTGAAGGTGATTTAATCTTAAATAAGTTAGCCGTACCTATGACAGCTGCATATAACAACACACTAATCTTAATGAAACCACCGATAACTAAAGCAAGCATAAAAAATACATCAAGACGTTCCAAAAAGTCAGCTACCTGGATGCTTTGTACGGTACTAAGAAGAGGAAATTGTGAACGTGCAGTCAAATCAACCCCAAGTACACTAATGTTAATAAGCATGGTAATAGTTAAGTTGATTCCACTTAGTCCTGTTGCACATAACATCGTCATTTTTGCCTTTTTTTGGTTTTTTAAATAGGGTAAAATCATTGTAAATACCATCGCTTCTGCAAACGGGAAATAGATAGCTTGAGTAAATGCAACTTTCAGGACGGGGAATACACCCTCCTCAAGTACTGGCTGTAAGTTTGTAAACTTGATTAAACCTGAACATACGATGAGAATAAATCCCATGATGGCAAAAATATATATAAATATAAAAAGGATCTCTCCTGAGCGAGCTACAACCTCGATTCCTTTTCGAATCGTATAAATAACGACAAGCATTAATAAAGTATGTGCAATGAATAAAGGAGTCTCAGGGTAGGCGGAGGTTAACAACATCGCGCCAAAATCACGGAGAACCCTTGCTGCATCATACATAAAATAAAGGATGTAGACAAAGGCAAGTACCGTTCCAATCCCTTTACCCATGATTTTTTGCATGTACTCGGTAGGCAGGAGATCCGGGTAATAAGAATGCAGCTTATTATAGACTAGAAATAGAACAAAACTTCCTACCATCCCAAGCAGAATCGCAAGCCAGGCATCTTGTTTTACATCCATTGCAATAGGTACCAATAAAGAACTACCTAGTTCAAACAAAACCATTAGAATAAATAATTGACTGGCACTAATTTTTGCCTTCTCCATTCCACTGGAACCTCCTTTCTAATTTTATTTAAATTAATCTTTTGCTTTCTCGACCTTTCATAACGTACAATCTTTTAAACGTTATGTAATAGATAGCAGATTTACTTTAAGGTTAATTCTAGGCTAAAAGTATTCTTTCTACGGGTAAGAACTTTACTGGAGAGCTTAACAAGAATGACAATATTACATATGAAAATTAGCTAGTTAAATGTGTTTTCCTCATGCTTCTTCCTGTTTTTAAAGAAAGCTACAAGAAGAAGCAAAGGAGGAATAATCCCAAGAAGAGGAATGTGTATAGTGAACATTGCCACCTTCAGCCCTTCATAGTTATGTTCTTGAAGGTTACTCGCAATGGTAATAGATAAAAAGAGAATGATTAGCCCTAAAGGATACGATAACCTTGAAGGTGATTTAACCTTGAATAAATTTGCTGTACCTATGACAGCTGCATAAAATAACAAGCAGATTTTAAAGAAGATAGTGATAATTGAAGCAAGCATAAAAAATACATCAAGCCTTTCTAAAAAATTAGCTACTTGGATGCTCTGAATTGTGCTAAGAAGTGGGTATTGTGAACGTGCAGTTAAATCAACACCAAGTACACAGACATTAATAAGCATGGTAATAATTAAATTGATTCCACTTAACCCTGTTGCACATAGCATGGTCACCTTTGCCTTCTTAGGATTATTTAAATACGGCAAAATCATGGTAAATACAATGACTTCTGTAAATGGAAAATACAAGGTTTGAGTAAATACCACTTTTAGGACAGGGAATAAACCTTCTTCTAAAATGGGTTGTAAATTTTTAATCTCAATTAAGCCAGAAGATATAATTAAGATAAAGCCAGCAACGGCAAGGACATACATGAAAATAAAAAGCAGTTCTCCTGATCGAGCGATGACCTCAATCCCTTTTCTAATGGTATAAATAATGACAAGCATTAATAATGCATTGGCAATGAATAAAGGTGTGTCAGGATAGGCAAAAGTTAACAGCATTTCACCAAAATCACGTAGAACCCTTGAGGCATCGTACATAAAATAAAGAATGTAAACAAAAGCCAGTACGGTACCTAATACTTTCCCTAAGATCTTTTGGATATATTCTGTAGGCAAAAGGTCAGGATAATAGGTATAAAGCTTGTGGTAGATTAACAATAGAACGAAACTGAATACCATTCCAAGGAGAATTGCAAGCCAAGCGTCTTGTTTTGCATCTATCGCAAGAGGTACCAGTAAAGCACTACCCAGCTCGAACAGAACCATTAAGATAAAGAGCTGACTAGAACTAATCTTAGCTTTTTCCATTCAATTGCGACCTCCTTTTTGGTTTTATTAAAGCGTCCTTCTGCTTTTTTGAATGGTTATTTAACTTTCTATCACTTTCGAACGTTATGTAATAAAGATGAGATTTGTTCTAAAGGTAACTCTAGTGTAGAGAGAATCTTTCTACGGGTAATTACCTTATTAGGAAATGAGGCTATAAAGACAATATTCTATATGAAAACTAGCTAGTCAAACATGGTTTCCCCCATGCTTCTTCCTTTTTTGTAAGAAAGCTATAAAAAGAAGGATAGGGGGAATTATTGTGAATAGAGGAATATGCAGAATAAACTTGGCTATATATAATCCTTCATGGAGATGTTCTTGGAAATTACTCGCAATCGTGATAGATAAAAATAGAATAACAATACCTAAAGGATACGCTAACATTGAAGGTGACTTAACTTTGAATAAGTTAGCTGTTCCTATGGTGGCTGCATAAAATAATATGGTAACCTTAAAAAAAATCCCAATCACCATAGCAAGCATAAAAAATACATCAAGTCGTTCTAAAAAATCAGCTACTTGGATGCTCGCGACTGTACTAAGAAGTGGAAATTCGGAACGCGCAGTTAGATTAACTCCAAGCACGCTAATATTAATGAGCATGATAATAACCAAATTGATTCCACTTAATCCAGTTGCACATAGCATGGTCACCTTTGCTTTCTTAGAATCATTTAAATACGGCAAAATCATGGTAAACACAATCGCTTCAGTGAACGGAAAATATAACGTTTCAGCCAATGCAACCTTTACCGATGATAGTAACCCTTCTTCCAAAACAGGTTGTAAATTTTTAAAATCAATTAACCCAGAAGATATAATTAAGATAAAGCCACCAACGGCAAGGACATACATAAAAATAAAAAGCAGTTCTCCTGATCGAGCGATGACCTCAATTCCTTTTCTAATGGTGTAAATAATGACAAGCATTAATAATGCATTGGCAATGAATAAAGGCGTGTCAGGATAGGAAAAAGTTAACAACATTTCACCAAAATCACGTAGAACTCTTGAGGCATCGTACATAAAGTAAAGAATGTAAACAAAGGCAAGTACAGTACCCATCACTTTACCTAAAATTTTTTGCATATATTCTGTAGGCAAAAGGTCAGGATAATAGGTATAAAGTTTATGATAAACTAAAAATAAAACAAAACTTCCTAACATGCCGAGCAGAATCGCAAGCCAGGCATCCTGTTTAGCTCTGATGGCGAGAGGTACCAGTAAAGCACTCCCAAGCTCAAACAGGACCATTAAAATAAAGAGCTGACTGGCACTGATTTTTGCTTTCTCCATTTAACTGGCACCTCCTTCTCCTTACTTTTGATTCTCTTTTACTCCTGAAAGAAACGATTTATTTCGTAAGCCAGCTCGACGTACATAGGCTTCCACTGTGATATCTACATCTAACTTTGGAAAGTAGACATCATTCCATTCTGTTTTTAATTTTTTAAATTGATTTGGTCTAGTACGGTGAACTACTTCGCCAAATCCTAAAATATCCGTTTTGTTTTTTTGGGCACGTTCAATAGCTGTCTTTAGCTCTTTTTTAATTTCTTTCCTCACGGATTGTTCGATTTTTGTAATGACCTTTGGATTGGTGATATCAACAGGTACCTCCATGTCACCGATATCTCCTTCAACACGTGTATGAACAGAAATATGAGGTTTGCCATTCTTCACTTGAGCAGACACACTTGTTTTTTGTCGTACGGTTTGATAAGCAATAGCTTCTTTCTTTCCTGCCCAATCAATATTAATATTCGTTCCTTGGATTTTATTGAGAATCCATACCGTTCCTCTTGCTGGTTTTCCATACAGCCAATCCACTAGCTTTCCTTGTTTTAAGACAGCAATTCCGGAAGCTCGAAGCGTTGCCTCGGGTTCACTTTCCTGAAGGTTATCTAGCTTTTGTGCTTGCTGGGGATTACCAACTAGACGAAATCCTGATACGACAGTTCCTCTTCCAGGGGACTCAATGCTCTTCATCACTTCTTGGAGTGATGTTTTTACATTCTCTCCCCATTTTCTTTCCGTAAATTCTAAGGTTTTTAGCACTTTATTCGCTGGAATTTTATCAACTGGCGTTAATGTTTTGACAAGGTCAGCTGCGGTCGAGTTTTTCGCAATCACAAGAGTGGAAGTATTTCGAAATTCCGGATCCCGATCTAAACCATCGATTAACGTATTAAGTCCTTCTTTTCTGGCCAGTCTTTCTCCAACTACGACTAAGTTTGTATGAGCATAATACAATCGTCGAGAGATTCTGCCTGAAGCCCGTCTACTTGCTTCTACTATATTATCCCCTGAAGCCGAATAGATGGTAATAGGAGGGCTTTGACTGCCTCCTCCTCCTTGCATACCTCCTGCCACGTTTCCTGGATTAATAATTTGAAGTGTTAAGTGAAATCTTCCATCTTTCGTTTCGTCGATACCCATGGCTGATACAATAGCAAGATCCGTTAATTCTTTTTTACTCCAGCAACTTGTGAGCAAGAGCGTCATTGCCATCATTAATAAAAGAAAAAAACCTTTACGCTTCATTGTTGTTACCTTCTTCAAAATCTCGATTCACCATACCTCGAGATGCAGGAGGGTGTGGGTGTTGATTTGTCCCTTCTCGAACCGTATTAGCAGTAATTAATCGTGGTCTTTGTCTCAGTGTCCACCATGGTAATCTCACAACCGTATCAGCATTGTTTACAGGGATGAAGGGAGCAAATGGAGCCATGTAGGGTACTCCAAATGATCGTAAGCCGCATAGATGGACAACCATCAATAAAAGGCACAAAATGATGCCATAGAAACCAAATGTTGCTGCACCAATCATAAACAAAAAACGGATTAAACGAGCTGAAATCGCCATATCAAAAGAAGGTGTGGCAAAACTAGCAATGGCTGTGATTGATACAATGATAACCATTGCTGGTGACACAATACTTGCTTGAACGGCTGCTTGACCAATTACAAGGGCGCCGACAATGGATACTGCTGAACCAATAGCTTTAGGTAAGCGTATCCCTGCTTCGCGTAAGATTTCAAAGGTTATTTCCATAAGCACAGCTTCCACAAATGCCGGAAAAGGGACGGACTCCCTCTGTGCCGCAATCGCTACAATGAGCGTGGTTGGCACCATTTCCTGATGGAAGGTTGTCACCGCGACATAGGTAGCAGGCGCGATTAGCGAAATCATAAACATAAAAATACGTAAAAGACGAATTGAGGTTGCAATGTCAAAACGAGCATAATAATCTTCAGCCGATTGGAAGAATTGCATGAACACAGCTGGCGCAATCAGCACAAATGGGGTTCCATCCACAAATATAGCAATTCGCCCTTCTAACAGGTTCCCTGCTACCACGTCAGGTCTTTCCGTGTTGTATATAGTTGGAAAAGGAGTCAATGTTTGATCCTCTATTAGTTGT
Source organism: Priestia sp. SRI_019 (assembly GCF_057586255.1). Taxonomy (NCBI): domain Bacteria; kingdom Bacillati; phylum Bacillota; class Bacilli; order Caryophanales; family Bacillaceae; genus Priestia; species Priestia sp. SRI_019. The sequence continues at coordinate 70,898 of NZ_JBYCZN010000007.1, forward strand.
TCAATATATCCTGATTCCAAAATACTGTCGATATCAATTCGATTTAATCGCTGACGAATTTCTTTGACGACTTTATCATTGGCAATGCCATGTACGTACATAAGCGTCACATCTGTCTTTGTTACACGCCCAACTTTTAAAGACTCCATCCATAAATCTGGGGTCTTAATGATGCGGCGTACCATAGCTGTGTTGGTCCCAAGAGACTCTGTAAATGCTCCTTTTGGTCCTCGCACTACCATTTGGGTAGTAGATTCCGCAATGGAACGCTTCTCTCCACCTTTGGTACTAGCACTCAGTGCCTGATCTACTCCATCCACTAAAATAAGAGTATCTCCTGCCATTAAAGATGCAAATAAATCATCCAAGTTAGTGATTGAAGATATGTTTCCAATTGTCATTATATCTTTAGAAAGCAGGTCTATCGCATTTTGCTGATTTATTACTTCTTTATGATCATCCTTCATCATAGATTGCAGTAGATACTCTTGAATCGACTGATTGTCTACAATTCCTTCTACATAGACAATCGCTGTTTTAATGTCAGAATCCCCCCCCATTTTTATCTCACGAATAACGACATCTGAACTATTTCCGGTTTTCTGCTTAATCATGTTAAGGTTACCTGATAATGAAACCTGTATCCGTTCTATTTGATGATCAGTAGTTTGATTCTCGTTACCCTGTGGCCGTTTCTTTTTTGGTTTGCGATCTTTAAAAAACGAAGGCATAGATTTAAGCACCCTTCTTTCAGTTTTTATTACTTTAACCATATAAGAGTTTTTTATGTAAAAATTAACAATAAATATTTATGTATCATCATAGAAGAAAGGGAAGAACCTATTATATGGAGCGTGATAGATATGAAAATCATAGGTATTAGCCTTTTAATGATGGGATGTTTAATGGGCTTTTCTTTAGGTATTGATATTGTTCAAGGATTTGATGTTTCTCAGGCGTTGTACAACGCCGTGAGTCCATTTAGGGTAATGGAAGTCGCTGAATTATTTGTACTCTTTTTTCTTCTTTTTCTTTTTTTTGCTGAATCTTTATATCTTTTTATGAAGAAGAAAAATCAAAGCAAGTAACAATATACTCATCAATTATCATTTTTAAAAATAGGAAATGGACATAATGGTAATTTAGTTCAGGCTACCCGTTTCAATCAGTTCTTTCATTAATTAAGATTCATATAAAATAATTCATCGTCTGTGTTATTTAGTTGTTCATTTATCCATTTCCTTACATTATTCATTCTGGAATCAAAAGCCATTTGAAAGAGACCAGTTAACTGAAAATCGGTAAAATGACTTCTCTTTAATTGGAGAAAAGCCTCCTGATAGGAAGAGAAATGAAGCTGTTTGAATAAGAAATCATCCATTGCCTCTCGAATATATTCTTCATTTTTCCAACAATTCATGGGAACATGAGCAAATTGCCAAGGCCTAAAGACACTAGGATAAATCGCTTCAACTATTTGAAAAGGGGAATAGCCTAAAAGCGTAAAGGCGCCACCTAAACCATGTTGTCTAAAAAAATTAAAATTAACTCGAAAGGGTATTTCTTCCATAGGAATCTTCATTTTTTCCTCTATTACATATCTTACTGCCTCAATAGCTCTTCTCTTTCCTTCTTCTCCCTCCCAATATTTATCAGGAGTTTGTTGGAATTGCCAAGGTTTAAATTTTCCTGGATAGGCATTATCAATGACTTCATAATAATTCCATCCATATAGCATAGCAGGGGGTCTGAGACGATGAGACCATAATGTATTGGCACCTACTTGAAAAGGGATTTTATCGATGGGGATTGATAAGTGTTGCTCAAGTAAATAGCATGTCATATAGCGCATATATTTTTTTCCTTCCTTACCTACAAAGAAATAATTAGGAAATCTTTTTCTTCTCTTTTCTAGAACATCTTGATAAACTTCAATGACTTGTTCTCTATTCACTATCGAAAGCCCCTTTTGAGAAAGTATATTTTTATTATTATGTATAATAATGGGATTTATATACGAATGGAGCTGAATCTGATAAGATACATAACAAAAAGAAAAGCTACTTATCCTTTATCAGTAGCTTTTCTTTTTATTATGTAAATAGGGATAAGGTAATTGATAAAGGAAAATATATACTCGTGCATATTGGTTCTTGAAACCCAACTCCAACGAGTCCACCACTCTTTCTAAGCTGCGAATTTTTTGTGTTTAAAACAAAAAATGTAATCGTTTTCTAATTTGATTTGTTGTAAAATAAAAAAGGCATGTTAATTGGAGATTTTTCGAAATGTCATCTTAACTCATTGAGCCTATTCCCACATCAAAGCACCAGGGAATAGGTTTTTTTATGCAATTATGGATATAGTATTTAAACCTATATTTAAAGTGGAATTATTTGTATAAATTTAACAATAACACAAAATATATAGTTCATAAAAGTATATCTTTACGAACAAAAATGAAATTCAATTAGCGAACGCTTTTCAGTGTTCGAAAAAGTATAAAAACACTGTACGAACGACTTTATATTGACACACCACTTTTACGAACGTTTTTAAATAATATCATCTCATATATAGGTGGTTTTAAGTTTGAAATGGAAGGTTCAATCAGTTAATAATCTGAGTAAAACCCTCTTCGTATCATTCGAAGAGGGTTTTTTGTTTCTTCTATTTAGTTCTCATTGCTTTCTTTCAATGCTTTTTCTCTCGCTTTCACAGAAAAATAGGTATTGATCCAAGCTGTAACCGGAATAATGAGAGCTACTCCAATCCCCGCAAAGAAAATGGTCATCATTTCCGCACCAAAGATTTTGGAGTTCACGATCGCACCGATGGAATAATGTAAATCCTTAAACCAGATGAGAAGTGCGAGATAGCCTCCAAAAAAGGCAAAGAACAGCGTGTTCGTATCAGTGCCAAGAATATCCTTTCCTATTCTCATTCCGGACAAGAATAAGTCTTTTCTGCTGATTGAAGGGTGATGCTTCATTGTTTCGCCCATTGATGAAGTGATTGATATGGCAACCTCTGTAATCGCACCGATTGTACTGATGATCATGACAGAAGCTCCTATTTTAACAAAATCAATGCCTACAAAAAGGGAGAAGACAGCAAGCTCTTCAGTCTCTTCTTCACCATACCCTTGAATCATAGATACGTTCACGATCACCTCAATTAATACAATCAAAAGAACAATCGTGACAATTGTAGAAAGAAAAGCAGTTCCTGTTTTTCGATCTACGTTATTAATGAAAAAGAGATTAATACAACTAATGATTGCACACGAAATTAAAGTGATGATGACTGGATTCATTTGCGGGCCGAGCATAAGAAAAATGGTAAACATAAGCACACCAAAGTTCAAAAACAAGGATATAAAAGAGCGCATTCCTCTATATCCGCCAATTACAATCATTAAAACAAGTAGGATCAGTGACAGGATGACTAATGCATTCATATTCTTTTCCTCTTTTGGTTAATAAAATAGATAGATGTGTACACGGCGATTGGGATGGTTAGCATAATGCCAATTCCTCCTGCCAGTGCACGTGCAATCTCTAAGGAAAGGTTCATGGAAAGGGTAAACCCTAATGGTGAAGCATTCTTTAAATACAAAATCATGGACGGAATGGATCCCGCCGCATAAACAAAAAACAAGATGTTGGTTAATGCGCCCATGACGTCTCTCCCAATGTCCATTCCTGATTTTCGAAGTACCGTTAAGCTTATCTTTTCATTCTTTTCATAAAGCCCAAAGAGGGAAGAGGAAATGGTGATTGAAACATCCATGACCGCCCCTAATGATCCAATCAACAAGCCAGCCATAAAGACAATTTCATACGGTCGAGTCAAAAATTGCATTCCTTCATATCTTAATCCGTTTCCATTTGTAAAATGGACCACGGCATACATAACTCCTAACGTTAGGAAGATGCCCAGCAGTGTGGATGTGATCGAAGCGTACGTCATTTCATTTACACCATTGAGGAGCAGCAACGAAATGACTGTAAACAAGATGACCAATATACTGCAGATGAAAACTAAGCTTTTGTATGAACTGTTCACGTAAATATCCAATGCGAAGGACATCAGAGCAGCATTAACCAACAAGCTGATCAAGGCAAGGAATCCCCGTTCCTTACCGACAAAAAGGAGCGTGAAGATGAAAAGCCATCCGACAAGCAGAACGTACTTGTCTCGCTTGGCATTCTTAATGGATCCGGTTAAGTGCTTTTCTTTTGAATGCTTATCAATTATAACGAAGATTTGATTACCGGGTTTATACTTTTGATCATAAGCGCCAGATGAGGAGTATTCATTTTCTAAATGAATAACTTTCCCTTTGTCTTTGCCGTTTTTTATTTCGGCTTTGATACTTTGTTTATAGGTTTGGTCCTTATTGTTATGCTGATCGGTCACTTTCTCTTTACTTTGCAAATGGGTGCTCAACACTTCAGCTATCGGCTGCTTGTAGAATGAGCTATTATGATTCACAAAAATGATGGAGAGGACAAAACAAAACACGATAAGGGAATAAACCACCCATTGTTTTATAGACATCTTTTTCAATTTATTAATGATCATTTTAATCTCGAATTCCTCCGTTCGGAAGGGGTCTGTTCTATATTCATCAGAATTGTTATAGCTTATATTTACTTAGTGAAAAAAGAGAGAACAATGCATTGTATCATGGATAAAGGATTGAAACAAAATTTCCTAAGGTTGATAGCTTAAAAAAGGAGAAAATACATATGAAAAAAGGTAAGGCACTTGCCCTAGTATCTGCTTTTGGATTATTAGTTACGGGAGGAGTAGCTGAAGCATCTACTACATATGAATCATATTCTAAAAAGATTCCTGCATTTAATGGTAGTGCGTATACAGGGTACCAAGGGATGACTGGTTACGACACCACATCGGAAACTATTGATAAAACACAATTAAACTAAAAAAGAGAAGGTTTTTAACCTTCTCTTTTTCTATATCATCTATATTTAAATACTCTTTTTCATCCCGCACTCTCGACATTCACGTAGAAAAATGGCACCTTTTATAGAACTTTTGAAGTAAGATGAATTGCAGTTATCGCATTGGACACTAACTTTATTCGGAAATTCAGCATAGTCATAAACTTTATCAAGGATAATTTTTTGCTAATCTTTCTCTTCTATATAGTCAGAAAGCAGTCTTTGAATAGTTAAAGTACTGCTTTTTTACTTCATTCTATAATGAAGCTAACTCTTTCTTCTTCGTTCACATGTGAAAAATAATTTCAGATCTGTATAGCAGAAAGGAATTCGTAGAAAAGCTGTTAGGATTTATTTCCTTTAAATATGATCTTTCTTTTCTCCTGTTTAATCCGTTTTAACCGTAGTTCTATCTTTTTATCTAACGCTCTATACAGTATTTCGCTAATTGCACATATCAAAAATAAGATTAGAGTAATAATTGCAGCCTTTGGTACATGAAAATAGAAACAAAGTACGACTACAAGTAGGGACATAGCGTAAATAGAGTTGGTTACCCATCTTCTACTTCTATGAGCTTCTAGGTTTCTCTCAAGTAATTCTTTTTGTCCTTCTTCTTTTTTTGTATCTTTTAAATGATGGTATGTAGAATTCATTGCTTTTCTCCCACATGAAAACTAATTGTAAATTATCTCTGCATTAAATATCCTATATGTTTCAATTAAGGAAAAATATGAAGTTTTTCCTTTTTCATATTATATACGAACAAATGTTCTTTTTCAATAAAAACTCTAAAGTTTTCCCGAATATGGATATTGCCTCTACTTCATCTTTCTACATTTTATAATTTAGGGGTCATTTACATAGTCATCCGTATCAAGTTTTAAATAGAAACCCACTGGGTACATGATATACACAATAAGGATGGAATTAAATGTGAAAAGAAGTTTTCGTTTAATTAAAATTTAAGGGGAAGGGAAAATGGGAACGAGAAAACGAGTTGCAGGGGCTTTTCATTCGGAGCAAGAAGTGATACATGAAATTAAGGGGTTAAAACATCAGGGGTATCGTGAAACAGACATATTAGTAATAGCAAAGGATAGCAATAATACTTTACAGTTAGGGACTGAAACGAATGTAATGATAGAAGCTGGAACACCAGCTGTAAGTTCGTTGGCAGGTGTGATGATGGACAGCTTTCTTACCATGATGACAGGTGGAATGATTTCTACTATCCAAGCTGGTGGCCTAACTTCAAAACTTGTCGGAATGGGGATTCAAAGCTTTACTGCAAAACAGTGTGAAATGGGTGTAAAGGAAGGGAAAATCCTTGTCCTAATTGATGTGGATGAAACTCAAACAATTCCTTCACATACTACGGTTAGGGAGTCGCCATACGAGACAGAGGGGCATAGGTCAGTGCAACTTCGTGAAGAGCAGCTTAATGTAAGGAAAGAGCGAGGTCAGACTGGGGAAATAAACCTTCGTAAGGAAATTGTAGAAGAACTACGAACTATCCAGGTTCCAGTTATGCGTGAGGAAGTCTACGTAGAACGTCGCCCGGTCATAGACGGTCAGTATGATGGTAGCCCATTGACAGAGAACGAGATCATTCGTATTCCTATTATGGAGGAGCGAGTTGAAGTAACCAAGAGGCCTGTAGTTGTGGAAGAAGTCATCATTGGTAAGCGTAAAATTCAAGAGATTAAAGAGATGAAGGATACTGTTCTAAAGGAAGAAGCAAAAATTGAACAGTCAGAACTTCCCGTGATTCCTGAACTTGCTGACTCTGAAATCTATCAAAACATGGATAATCACGTAGATCAAAGTTACCAAGAAGTTGCTGCCGCAATTGCCTCTGATGCTCCAAAAGAGGAAAAAGTTAAACTTTCACCCAACAAGAAACAAGAAGCTCAACTTAAAGTGACAACTTCTCCTGTTATTAAAGAAATTGAAGAGGTTGCAACCCCAGTAAACAACCAGAAACCAGAAAGTCAAACTAAAGATACAGATATTACGACTTCTGAAAAAAGAAAAAACAATGAGAAATTAACAAACGAGCAAAAGAAATAAGTATATCTCCTCTATGGTTTATAGCAGAGAGAATAATTAGGGATATTTAAGGAAGGGCTGCCTAGCTGTATTGGCAGCTTTTTTTATTTCTCTTTAAATTAACATAAGTAATGTTTCTAAAATCAAAAAAGCATTAAAATAACTTATTAAAATGAGCATAAACAGGCAATAAAATAAAAGAAATGACTTTCATTACTGGGGGTCATTTCTTTTATTCCTAAAAGTCCTGGAGATTGTATCAAATTCCAACAGGTATTCTCACTAAACTCTAGAAATATTACTTATCAAAATAATTTATAAATATTTCCAATTCCAATAGAAGCAGGTGATTAAATGGAACGAAAGAAGTTTATTGAATACATTGATAAGTTACTAGAACAATCTGATGCGTGGAGAAAGGATGCGGAGAAAAGGGAAGACTGGAACAGTGCATGTTTTTACCAAGGTGAGGTCAAAGCTTATGAGAGAGTAAAGAGATTGGTTAATCAGCAGTTACATGTATAAATAAAAATTACAACCCTAACTCAGAAATGAGAAGGGTTTGCTTTACTTCCTTTTCTAGTTTACATAAGACATATTCTAGGAACCAATTTATTTCAGGAGAAAGGGGGCCTTTTATGGTCCAATATAATAGTAAGTGCATAGAGTTAGTTTATAGATAGAGTAAAATCGTTTGAGTGTCTTAGACTGCGCTTTTTTATATCTCAATTTGTTAAGAATACTTTTGAAATTGAGATATAAACAATTTAAATTTATATTAAAACCCACAATTTTGCCTGTCTACTCATAGAAATAAAAAGAAACTATACAGCAGCAGGTGATCATTAGATGTTTATAAAATATATGCTCTTCTTTATATGTTGGAACGTGGCTTAGTCGCGTATATTTTTCATCAACTGAATGGGAGATCTAAAGTTGTATCAAAAATTGAAGTAGAACGTAATGAGAATCACTGGCAGCATAACGAATTGTATCTTCTAGGTCCTAAAAAGAAGTAAACAAAGGTAAATAAAAAAGAGAAGATTTTAACCTTCTCTTTTTACCACATATATTCTACAGTTTTAAAGTTAATTATTTAATTAACAACAGCTGTTATCCATTCCTACCAAAACAAATCCTGCACCTTGAGGACCTTCTTGAACATCAAGTGTAAGCCCTTGAGTTGTAGATAGTACTGTATTTTCAATAGCTACTTGAATACCGTTAATTTCTTGGACTGTATCATCCTCAGTAGGTTCGTCTAATGATAAACCGACTTGAGGTCCACAGCATCCAGCACCTTCAGAGTAAAAACGAATGCCTTTAGCTCCTTGTTCAGCGAATACATCTTCTAACATCTTTTTAGCTCCATCTGTGATATTCATCTAATCTCTCCCTATCTTCAATTATATTTATTGGTTAAGCTTCTGGAAATAAACGTTGAAGTGAAGCTTTCATTTCAGGTTTTACATTAATTTTAGCACGAGCTGCTTTTGCTTTTTCTTCGGCTTCTGCAATGGAATCAGCTTCTCCAAGTGCTAACAGAGTTCCAATTGCAATCGTACCAGTACGATTACTTCCTCCTGCACAATGGAAGTAAATCTTCTTCTCTTCCTTGTACGATTTTATTACTTCATTAATTGCATTTTCAATAGATTCATCTTGGTTTTCTGCATCATCTACAATTGGCGTATGAACACGTACTTCTGGAGCATCATGTTCTAATGATTCTGCACGTAAGTCATAAATCACATCTACTTTATCATTTTTCATTATTTCTTTTACATCAGCTGCACCACCAATAAAAATACGATTGTCAATTAATGATTGATAATTTTTGTTATTCATGTTGTCCACCTCTATAATTTTAATGTCTGAATCATTATTAAAACAGGTTACTTCCCACTTTGAATTATTGAATATACTCTTTGACTTTTTCGTAACCGATTTTCTCTTCTGGTTGCCAGGGAATAATAGCACAATTAGATGTTAATTCTTTCTTTATTTTCTTAATCCATGCTTTTTCAGCTTGTGATCTTCCCTTTAAAATAGCATCCTTTGTATCTGTTGCGTACAAACTTTGGTTGATAACCCACCATTTTGGCGTAATTTCAGCACGTTTCAAGTCTTCCTGAAGACGATTCGCTTCTAATACTGGCGTTGCTTCTGCAAGAGTTACAATAACTACACTCGTTTCTTTTGGATTACGTAAACGTGGCAGTAACGTTTTAACGCTTTCTGGAACCTCTCCTGTAGCTTTTTCCAATTCTTTATGATAAGACTCGCTAGCATCAAGTAAAAGCAACGTATGACCAGTTGGTGCTGTATCAATGACTACAATTTCATCATTTGACTTAGCTACCACATCCGCAAAAGCTCGAAACACAGCAATTTCTTCTGTACATGGTGAATTTAAGTCTTCTTGAATATAAGCAATGCCATCTTCATCAAGTTCCTCACTAGCTTTTGTAAGTACTTCTTTTTTATAAGCATCTACTTCAGCTTTAGGGTCAATTCGACTGATGCTTAGTAATTCCTTTGCTCCACTATTACTAAAAATAAAATCTAAATGGGCTGCAGGATCTGTGGTAGTTAAATGAACACGATGGCCTTTTTCAACTAGTCCTACTGCAATGGCAGATGCTACTGTTGTTTTACCAACACCGCCTTTACCCATTGTGAAAATAACTTTTGTTCCATTTTTAGAGAAGTCTTCTACAACATCTTTAAACTCGGATAACTTTTCTGGAGAAAGCTCTACATTTTTAATTTCGGTTTCTGGTAATGTCTCTGATTTAAACAAACGACGTAAATGATTAATACCCGTTAAAGGGTAAGATACGTAAGGCACTGAATACATAACCATTTGTTGAAGTTCTTCTGGCACTTTCTTTAATGATTCTTGTTGTCGAGTATAAAAAGCAGTAGATATTTCATCGCCTTGTACATATTGACTCATTAACCCATTCACAATTAAGTTTTGATTTAAAATGCCAATATCTTTTAATTCTTTTGAAGCTCTATTTGCCTCTTCTAGAGAAGAAACATCGGGCCGAGCCACTAACATTAAAGTCGTCTGATCCGGATTTGATAAAGCTTCTACCGTTTTTGCGTATAAACCTCTCTTTTCATCTAGACCTGATAAAGGCCCTAAACAAGAAGCTCCATGTGTACTTTCATCTAAGAAACCAGTCCATGCACTAGGCAATTGTAACAAGCGAAGTGTATGCCCTGTTGGCGCTGTATCAAAAAGAATATAATCAAACTGGTTGACCATTTCTTCATTAGCAAGTAAATTTGTAAACTCATCAAATGCAGCAATCTCTACCGTACAAGCTCCAGATAATTGTTCTTCCATAGTAGAAACAACAGCATCAGGGAGTTTTCCACGATAAGGTCCTACGACTTTCTCACGGTATGTTTTTGCTGCTTCTTCAGGGTCCAGGTTACAAGCATATAAATTTTTCACCATCGGTATCTCAATTGGCTCGTTTCTCAAGTCAATTTCAAATACATCTTGTAAATTTGAAGCAGGATCTGTACTAACAATCAGTACTTTATGACCGTTATCTGCTAACGAAACAGCTACAGCACATGCTATGGATGTTTTGCCAACACCGCCTTTACCTGTAAAAAATAAAAAGGGTGTTTGAACCATTTTTTCGGGTTGAAAAGATTTGAACATTTCTTTTACCTCCCTATTTTGGATTATTAATATTTAATTTGATCGACATGCGTGGTTTTTCGCTCTTTAATTCTTCAGTTTTAACACCAAACCATTCAGCAAATTCTTCATTGGTTGGGTAGCTTCCAGTTTTCTCTACTTCACCATCCACTAATACCACTGGTAAAGCATCTGGACCTTTACTCATAAGAATCTTATTAACTGCTACTTGATCAACGAACTTATTTGGTTCGCTTGTTAAGTTATAACGTGTAATATCGAACCCTTTTTTCTCCAAGGAGAATACAGCTGAAGCCACCCTTGTTAATTCAGGATCAACACTAGGACCACAAACACCTGTTGAACAACACATAGCTGGATCAAAAATCTCTACTTTCTTCATAATTTCATCTCCCTTTATGTAGACTATACCTTTTTAAAAGTAGTTTATAATAATATACTTATATAAAAGATAAAGGATATGCCGAGAGAAACTCTCCCGGCTATTTAATTTTAATGATTATTTACCTGTTTCAGCAAAACGGTGAATACGCTCTCCGATTTCATCACGTACACGTTGGAAGAATGCCCATTTCTCTTCATCTGTTCCTTCTGCTTTTGCTGGATCATCAAATCCCCAGTGTTCACGTTTTACATGAGGAGGCGTTACTGGGCAGTGATCTGCTGCGTGACCACATAACGTGACGACTAAATCCGCATTATTTAAAATTTCAGGATCAATAACATCAGATGTTTGATTCGAAATATCAATGCCTGCTTCTTTCATCGCTTTGACAGCATTGGGGTTTAGCCCATGTGCTTCCAGACCTGCACTGCGTACATCCCATTCTTCATTATTTAGATGTTTTTTTGCCCAACCTTCTGCCATTTGGCTACGGCAAGAGTTACCTGTACATAAGAAATAAAGTGTTTTTTTAGACATGTGTCAAATCTCCTTTAGAAATGTTATGAAATAATAAGTAACCAAATATATAAACCAACAAGTGTAATAAACAGTGTTGGAATGGTTAAAATGATACCTGTTTTGAAATAGGTTCCCCATGAGATTTTCACGCCTTTTGTAGAAAGAACATGAAGCCATAAGAGTGTGGCAAGAGAACCGATTGGCGTGATTTTCGGACCTAAATCTGATCCAATAACATTGGCGTAAATAAGTGCTTCTTTAATCGTTCCTGTTGTATGTGTTGCGTCTATCGCAAGGGCATCAATCATAACGGTTGGCATATTGTTCATGATGGATGAAAGAATGGCTGCAATAAATCCCATGCCAATGGTTGCTGCAAACAGGCCTTGATCGGCTGTTGCTTGAATCACATCGGCTAGCACTTCTGTTAGACCAACATTACGTAAACCGTATACCACGACATACATACCGATGGAGAAAAAGACAATGGCCCACGGTGCTCCTTTTAATACTGTTTTTGTTTCCACTGCTGGACTTGTTCTTGCTATTCCTAAGAAGAAAACAGCAATAATTCCTGCAATGAGAGATACCGGAATATCGAAAAATTCACCAACAAAGTAACCAAGGACTAGAATAACGAGTACTATCCCAGATAATCGGAACATCTTTTCATCTTTAATCGCATCGACTGGTTTCTGTAAATCCGCAACATTGTACTTCTTAGGAATACTTTTGCGGAAGTATAGATATAAAACAATAATGCTTGAGAAGAGTGCGAACAAATCTGGCACAATCATACGTGATGCAAACTCAGAAAATCGAATACCAAAAAAATCAGCTGATACGATATTAACTAAGTTACTAACCACAAGTGGTAATGACGTTGTATCTGCAATAAATCCACTTGCAATTATAAATGGAAAGACCATTTTATCTTCAAACTTTAATGCGCGAACCATTGCCAGTACAATCGGCGTTAAAATTAAGGCTGCTCCATCATTCGCAAATAAGGCTGCAACAACGGCTCCAAGTAGCGAAACATATACAAACATACGAACACCATTGCCACCTGCAGCTCTTGCCATATGCAATGCTGCCCATTCAAAGAAACCAATTTCATCTAAAATTAAGGAAATAATAATAACTGCGATAAATGTGAGGGTCGCATTCCATACGATGCTTGTTACATCCAGAACATCTTGAAAATCAACGACTCCTGCCAGCAAAGCCAGGACGGCTCCCCCACAGGCTGACCAACCTATAGATAGGTTTTTAGGTTGCCAAATAACAAAAACTAATGTCACTAAAAAGATCAGTGACGCCAGGACAACTGATGTCAATTTTTAAACCTCCAATTACTCACAACAACTAATACGTAAGCCTTGTTTTTCTAATTCAGTTAAACGTTCATCTTGACTTGGTAATGAAGCAAGCAAACTGATTATAAAATCGTGATTTTCATGTGCTTCGTTAAGAGAATAAAAAACCCATTGTCCTTTTCGTTTTTCCTTCACTAAACCAATATCTTTTAACTTGCGTAAATGCTGACTAATGGATGGCTGACTAGCCTTGTAGATTTCTACTAATTCGCAAACACAGCATTCATTTGTTTGTAAAAGCTTCATCATTGATAGGCGCGTTTTATCACCCAACAATTTTAGAATTTGAGCTGCTTTTTCAATTTCAACTACTGTTTTCACACCCACGTACATACACCTCCTAGTTAACTAGAATTAATATATAATAATTTGCTTATATGTTTATGTGTATTAATATACTTGCTTTTTAAAACATTTACAACCCTTTTGATTAAATAAGTTAGATCAGTCCCATCTTGTTATCATGCACCCATCTAACTGTTCACTTATATATAAAGAAATTTATGTAATAATTAACCTTCACATCAACTTCTACTTATATGTGAAAAATCCCCCAAGATTATTCCTTAGAGGATTTTACGAATTATTTAAGGATTTTCTCCATTGCCATCACATCTACATGCTGATCGTCTAATATTCCTTGTTCATAAAAAACGCCAACTTCTCGAAACCCCAAACTACGGTATAGTTTCTGACCTGCTTCATTAAAAGGAAAAGTCGAGAGAACTAGCTTATGAAAATTATTTTTCTTTGCGATAATTTCTAAGGTGTGCAATAAAGCTTTTCCAATCCCCTTTCCTCGACTCTCACGTTGAATATAGACGGATACATCAGCTACGCCATTATATGCACAACGATGAGAATAGGGATTTAAAGAAGCCCATCCGACTATTTCTCCTTCTCTTTCGGCCACAATAACCTCATACCGATCATTGCGATGATACAACCATTCTTTTATGTAAGGTAAATCCTTTACATCTTCCTCTAAAGTAGCAATTCTGTCTTCAATTCCTTCGTTATAAATACTTAAAACTTGTGGTAAATCCTCTTCTTTCATGATTCGAACATTCATAAAACTCCCCCTATCTTAAGTCTTTAATTATTATATCAATTTTTTTTGATGTATTAATTGATTTCTGTAATTTTTTTGATATGATTAATACATCAAGAAATTTTGATTCATTCAATGTGAGGTTAAAATATGAGAATTAACAATTCAGGAAACCTATCTGTAGAGTATTTTCATGCTTATTTCCGATTAGTCGTCAATACACAAAATATAGACAAAAACGAAGCTAAAACCCTTATATTCAAACGTTTTTTTCATGATGATCCAATGTTACGCGGAAAAACTACGTATACAAATTTTGAAAAAGCATACAATACATTTACCTATTAAATCAAAAAAAGTTGATTAAGGAGAAGAGTAATGGATACAGTAAAAGATATGAAGCAAACATTTGAACAATACGAACAAAAGTTTAAAGCTCTTGCGGATCAAAAAAGACTAGAAATTATGCATGAGCTTTGTCAACGAGGTCAAACATGTGTGTGTGATTTAACTGAATTCTTTGGTATATCCCAGTCAAAACTATCCTATCACTTGAAGATTTTATTGGATGCTAACTTGATTACAAAAGAAAAAAAGGGAACTTGGAATTACTATGATCTAAACAACGAAGAGCTAAATCATTTATTATCTGAGGAGCTACGTTGTTTATTTAAAAATGAAAAAGGATAATTTTATCCTTATTTTTTACCGAATATATCAATTTTTTTGATTTAACGTAGTGCTTATATTACTAAGGAGGAATTTTAAGTGAAATATGTTCATGTAGGAATTAACGTAACGAATTTAGACCAATCGATTAAGTTCTATCAAAAGGTATTTGGCATAAAACCTGAGAAGATAAAAGAAGACTATGCGAAATTTCTATTAGATGAACCAGGACTTAACTTTACTCTAAACGTACGTGATGAGGTAAACGGGAACCAAGTCAACCACTTTGGATTCCAAGTTAATGATGCAGAAGAAGTAATTGCTCATAAAGAACGATTAGCGAAAGAAGGATTCTTTGCTCGTGAGGAGATGGATACAACTTGTTGTTATGCTGTTCAAGATAAATTTTGGGTAACAGATCCGGACGGAAATGAATGGGAATTCTTTTACACTAAAGCAAATAGTGATGTTCATAAAATTAGCTCCAATGTAGGGCCAAATGAAAAAGCCCCTAAAACTTGTTGTTAAATGAAAAGCCTGCCTCTTCAAGGAGACAGGCTTTTTTTGAATCTCTAACATGTTCTTCTACTTCGGAAATCGTATAAAGATATAATAGCTGTTAAAGGAGTAACTTTAGAATATAGTAGAAGACCATTGCAATAATCCCGGCTCCTGGTAAAGTAACTACCCATGATAGAATAATTTCTTTAATAACTCCGAAATTCATTGCTTTTCGTCCATTCTTTAATCCAGCTCCAATAATAGAAGAAGTACTTACGTGGGTTGTAGAAGCTGGTAATCCAAATTGACTCGATGCCATAACTAATGAGGTGGTAGTGAACACTGCTGATAAGGAGCTATTTTCATCTAATTTGGTCACTTTTTTTGCTAACAACTCTGTGACTGGCAGCCCTTTAATTAAGCTCCCTAGGCTCATTGCTACCGTGACTAAAATGAAGAATGAAAATGGTAAGGTATTGCTTTGTTCTGAGGAACCATTTAACACTGAGACTAGTAAAGCAATTGCTACAATTTTTGGCGTATCATTGACTGATCGAACAAAACAAATTAAGCCACTAGATATCCACGCAATACCTTTTCCTACTTGTGGATTAATTTTAATTTTGTCTATAAATAAATTAAGTAACCAAGCTATACATAAACCTAATACAGGACTAAGAAGTAATGGTAAAACAAATTTACTTCCAAGATTGCCCCATAAAACACTAGATACCCCCTGTGAAATACATGCAACTAGAATGACTGCTCCGATAATGGCATGAGTTGTAGAAACAGGTAACGAGAATTTAGTGGCAAGTGCTACCCAAAGAGTTGCTCCTAAAGCCATAGCTAAAGCCATAATGCCTGTAAGTTGATAGTCTGGATTCATTAAACCTGCAGTAAATAAACCAACTAATTTAGAAGCAAGAAAAAAGGAACATACTCCTCCAATTGCTGTCATGATAACACCATATATAATAGCTGTTAACGCACTCGCATAGCCAGAAGCTACTAACGAGGACACACCTTTAGAGACATCGTTTCCTCCATTTTCTGCAGCTAACCATGCGACAACACATAACCCTATAAACGTTAAAAAGGAACTTGTAGGAACAATATTCATTAGTGCAAAGAAGCTTGTCGTTACAATTGAGATGATTAAGCCTGTTAGAGGGCTCGTTCCAAAATTTAATTTCTTTCTTATCCTTGGTTGAATTACTATATCTTCACTTATCTTTTGATTTTGCATCTCTTTCTTCAATCCCCTTCATTATGATATAGTCTGTTACCTTTGAAGAATTTTATCTCTCTATTTAGAAGCCAATGTTTTATTTATATATAGGTCTTATTATGAATAAGGAGCCAGCAAGCTGGCTCCTTATCGCTTAGTTAATTTCTTTTATTACTAATTCTAGATGAGGTTTAGTTGCAAAGCTTATTAAGTTCCCGTTTACAACTACAGCTGGTGTTACATATTTAAGGATTGTATCCTCGCTTATATGCTGAAATCCTCTTTGTTTAATTAATTCGCTGAGTTTTTTCTGAGCCATTACGCGATCCATTGAAATATCATAATTATAAAGATGCACATTTACCGATTTATCAAAGTGCTCTTTTAATTGATCTTTTAATTCAAGGCTTTCTTCATAAAAGCTTTGACTATCTTCACAGCAATCAGTTTCTACTTCCAAGTTAGAATCTGTATCACAACAATCTCCTTGAACATTTGGTACACTTGGGAAAATTTCGATTAAATCGCTTGATTTCATTTATATCTCCTCCTTACATTACTTCGTATAAACGATGAACTGGTTTTGGTGGTAATGGACTAAAGCACTCATTGTATGTTTCAGTCCAATTCGTTCTAAATTCTTGATTTAAAGCTCCAATGGCATCTGCTACAACTAGATTTAAGATGGCTGGAGATGCTTCAATACGGATATTTAAAACAACTCTTAGTTGTTTTGCATTTTTGACATTTTCCTCCGTAAACGTTGGTTCATCGCCTGTATGAACCATACTCGCCTTTACATATCCATTTTCAAGTCCTACATGTACTTTTAAATGTGCAATGGCCATTTTTTCTCTTATAAAGTGGGCATTTAATTTATCTAGGAAGCTTTTAGCCCACTGACGTGGATCTACGTCTTGATCAGAGTTTAAATCACCCAAAATATTCATCCAAGCTAATTGAGCTTCTCCCTCTGCATAGCGTTCGTAATCGATATCAAGTACTTTATCTCCACCTAAATCTGTTGTTAACCAAGTTTCTGTCAGAACATCAAGGTTATCTCCTCTTTCTGCGGAAATTGTTTGAATGACCGTTTGTGGATAACGTTGTTGTAAATAGTTATATAATTTTTCAACTTCCTCAGAAGAATAGCGATCTAATTTGTTTAACGTAATGATATCTGCTTCAGCCAACTGTTTTTCAAAGATATAGCTGACTGATTGTGAAAAAGAAGGTCTTGTTTCATCTGTGGCATTTAACTCATGCATTAATCTAGCTGGATCTACAACAATTGTTAAAGGCGCAGTCTTAAACTGCTCTGAATAATACTGTTTTAAAGGCTGGATTACAGTAGCAGCTAAATCTGTACAACTTCCTACAGCTTCTGCAATGATGACATCTGGTTGTTTTTCCTCTAATAAACCAGTTAAATTCTCATATAAGTCTTCAAATTGACAGCAGAAACAACCGCCTGTTACTTCTTTTGTATCTAAACCATTTTTGCGAGCTAGCTCAGTATCAATTAACTCTTTCCCTTGGTCATTTGTTACAATGGCTACACGATAACCTTGCTCCTCAAGTTTTAAAGCAGAATTAATCATTGTAGTTGTCTTACCAGCTCCTAAAAATCCTCCAAGTAACACTAATTTTGCAGTTTTCATTTTCATTCCCCCTGATTATTTACTCTTCTTCATGAAGTATTTTATAAATGAAGGCAGCGCTAATGGCACCTAATACAGTGGCTATTAGGTAGATCCATAGCGTACTAACTGTACCTGATACGATTGCAGGTCCAAATGATCGAGCAGGATTCATTGAGGCCCCACTAATTGGACCACCAAACATGGCTTCTAAAGCTACAGTTGCTCCTATTGCCATGCCAGCAAATGCTTTGACGGCTTTACCATGTACAGCTGATGTTAAAATCACCATCATGAGTACAAATGTCATAACGAATTCTAAAATAAAGCTTTGGGTCCAAGAACCACTAGGCAGAGTAGCTCCCAAGTTCGCTACGTCCCCAAACATAAGTAATAACGTGAGGCTTGAGGCGGAAGCTGCGATTAATTGAGTGAAAAGGTATAGTGTAGCTTCTCTTTTGTTGATTTCACCAAGAAATAGAAAAGCGAGTGTGACTGCTGGATTGAAGTGAGCTCCTGAGATATGTCCAAATGAATAAATTAAAGCCAATACAACCAAACCAAATGTGAAGGCTACTCCAACATGAGTTAGACTCTTTGTAAGGGAGTCGACGACAATTGCTCCTGTCCCTGCAAAAACAAGAAAATAGGTTCCAATAAACTCTGCTATCAGTTTCTTCTTTGTTTCTGCGTAAGGGTCTATCTTTGGCAAGACATGCGTTTGGCCAACAGGAGCTGTTACCATAGATTTCTCAGCCACTAGTTATTCCTCCTTAACATTTCAAGCAGCATCGCTTAAAGATGCCCTCTTCAGCTGGTGTTAACATTTCAAAATAAAGCTCGTCCAATTGAGGATCTGGATGTTTCCAATCGTAGTGAAATTCATGTTCTTCTAAATCTAAGGCTTTAATAGAGTCTTTATTTAATAATGGGGAACCTTTATACAAATATAGTCTTGTTTCATATTGAATTGGATCTACTATATTTCCTAGTTGATTATCCTCTACAAAAGTTCTGAATGTCGTAAGGTCTTCAAATTTCGTCCACGGATTAAACATGATAAACGTTGGATTCAACTTGATATCAATCTCTCTTAAGTAGGCAATTGCTTCCTCAATATCTGAAACAGTAGTATCCTTAGCAACCGCATCAAGTACTTCTTCAGATGGGAATTCTAATGCTGAGGTAATAAATTTGACTCCTAGGTTCTTCATTTCTAAAAGAGTTTCTTTATTTTCTAAGATGTGATCTACGCGAGTGGTAAAATCATATGTTAAGTCAGGAAATTCTTCGTGAAGTTTACGTAAAATTTTGATTCCATGATATTTTGCATTAAAGAAATCTGCATCAATGAATGTAAGGTGAGTCATTCCCCCTGCAACTAAATTTCGAATATCTGTTAACACTATATCCTCTGGAACTAAAATGACTTTGCCATCGTATGCTGCAAATACTGAACAGTATAAGCATTTGTGGTGACAGCCTCTTGCAATTTCAGTAGAGCCTACAACTTCTTCCGATCCTAAAATATGATTAATTTGCTTTTGAGGGTATTTATACAATGGTGGTAATAAATCTCGTGAAGGTATGTCTAGGTGATTACGTGCCATGTAAGGATGTATGGATTCTCCTTTTATCGCTTGCTCTGCACTTAATAAGCCTGGGATATTTTCTTGTACATCGCCAGAAAGATGTTTAGCTAATAGGGTTAATGGGTGCTCCCACTCCCCACAAATACAGGAGTTACTATACTTTCCAGCTAAACGATTAGCGTTAATCGTGGCATGTTGTCCAAAAAAGGTTATGTGGGCTTCTGGGTTAAGATCTGCGGCCCGTTTTGCGATCTCGATTCCAGCATGCACTGCATCAAATAACGGAACGGAAATTGCGATTAAATCTTTATCAGAAAACTTTTCTTCCACTATGCCTTCAACGTAAGTATCTAAAACTGAAACGTTAAAACCTGCTTTAATTAAAGGAGTGGCTGCTGTAGCAATAGTATTTGGTTGAAAGCCACCTTCAAAATTTGAAACTAGTAAAATATTCATTAATTAATCCCCCTAATTTCTTCTTATGGCCAAGCTGGATCTGTCATCATGATAATAGTAGCTGTTGCCATCGTAGCTTTCATAAACCACATCTTACATTTCAATTTTATTTTAATTTTAATTTCCTATTATTAGAGTATTTTTGATTGTTCCTTAATAAGTTATTTCATTTATTTAAACTCGTGGCCAAACTGGGTCTGCCATCATGATAATAACGGCTGCTGCTATCGTAGCTTTCATAAACCAAGTCTTATACTTCAATTTCATTTCAATTCCTCCATTATTAGAGTATTTTTGAGTTCCTCTTAACAATTTATTTTACTTATTTAAACTCGTGGCCAAACTGGATCTGCCATAGAGATAATAACGGCTGCTGCCATCGTAGCGTACATAAGCCATATCTTATATTTCAATTTCATCGCTCCCTTTCATTTTTGAATATTCAAATTATTTTAATTAAGTTTCCCTAACTGTCATCATAAATATGGAAGTGTTAACCTTACTAACTAGTAATCTTCAAACTTTATCTTTATCTTCCTCCTTTTTCACACCATTTAACATCAGTTAACATTTTTAATCATTTATAAGTTTTGTTATAAATGTTAATTCATAAGTAAATAGTAATAGATGTGGAATTACTTGTCAACATATTTTGAACATTTAACAAACTATTTACATTTTGTTCAAAAATGTTAATAATAGAGATAGGTAAATAAAGAAAAGATTGGGGTAGTTTTTATGTTAGGACAGCGCATAAAAGAATTAAGAAAAGAATCAAAGTTAACGCAGCAAGATTTATCAGAGGGCATCATTACTAGAAGCTATCTAAGCCAGATCGAAAAAGGCCTTGTTCAGCCTTCATTTGATGTATTAGAAAAGTTAAGCGAGAAACTAGATTGTACAGTCGATGATTTCTTTAAAACTATAGAAAATAAAGATTTACTTTTATCCCAAGTAAAAAAAGAAATAAAAACTGCAGAAAACCAAGTAAATGCGAATTCATTTGATAAAGTTGAAGCATTTATTCAAAATAAAGAATATTTGTCCCGGAACGATTTAAATGAATATGACAAAGGTATTTTAATGTGGATACATGGAAAGTATTACGAGCATAAAAAAGACTATAACCACGCCATTACTTTCTTTGAAAAGAGTTTTTCAAAGCTTGAAAAAGGTAAACATACGAATGAAATGCTTCGTTCTTTAGACTCTCTTGGCTCTAGCCATAGCCAGGTTAATAATAATGAAAAAGCACTTCATATTCTAAATAAGGCTTATCGTATTATGATTTATGATCAAATTAGTGGAATGATAAGAATATCCATCTTGGTTAATTTAGGGGTTGTTCACGGTAAATTAAAGGAATTTTATTCTGCCATTAATTTTTTAGAAGAAGCAAGGGACTTAAATGATAGTCTAGGCACCTTTTATAAATCAGGAGAAATTTTTATGGCTCTGGGAATTTGTAATATGGAGTTAAAACGTTATAAAGATGCCAAAGGTTCTTATGAACGGGCTCTTAAATACTTTAAACTTAGTGAAAATAGATACCATGAGGCCGGTACCTATACCAACCTAGGAATTTTATTTTCTTACCAAGAAGACTATTATCAAGCTGAACTTGATTTGAGAACAGCTATAAACATTTATAAGAATTTGAATGCAGAAGAAGCGAGAATTATGAACGCGCAGGTAGAACTTGCAAGAGTGTACTATTTACAAGAAGAATATGTAAAGGCTTCTTCTATATGTGAAGACATTATAGGTATAAATGATGTTAATAAACATAAGGCACAAGCATTTGAACTTTTAGGAGATATTAATTGTAAATTATCTAATACAGAAGAAACATTAAGAAATTATAGTGAAGCAAAAAGAATTTTGGTAGAACAATCTATGCCATGTGATTATGTCTGTAAAAAGGTGGCTGATGTTTACTTCCAGTTAGGAGATTTCCAAAAAGCTGCAGATTCCTATAAAGAATGCTTTTAATACAAAAAACAGTGAGTTACTCTGACTCACTGTTTTTTATGATTTCTTGGTAGATAGTTGGCGATAAGATACGTTTAACTTCTTTCTCATCTACCTTATAGTAACACCAGGTTCCTCTTTCACAACGTATAAGTATTCCTGCTTCAACTAATAATTTCAAATGATAGGATAACTTAGATTGAGAAATTTGAAATTTATCCTGCAAATCGGATACACATAACTCCTTACAACAGGAAATTTCCTGTAAAAGTGCAAGTCTAGTCTTATCACTAAGCGCTTTAAATTTATTTTCAACACCTGTAATCATAATTAAATCTCCAATGGGTTCTTAATTGTTATAGATAATTCTTTTTCTACAGAATCGGCTTTACTACATGAAGGACTCTGCTCATCTCCATAGACAATAAAATAACCCAAACGATTAAAATTACTCTCGGTTCGTTGGACTGATTCACCATCGTTAACATACCACTTCTGTTCTTTTATAGAAGCAGATTGGAACTGTTCATCGAAGTACACTTTCCCTTCCTTATTTGCTAACAAGAATCGAATGGAGGCAGAAGGAACAGTAGATGAAGACAAATCTATGGAAGCAATTCCTTTGCCTAAGGTAACAAGGAAAGCTAAAGCTTTAAGATCTACTCCAGTGACTGCTTTCACCAGGTGTGGAATCTCATCGCCTCCAGGTCTAGCGTTTACTTCCACTATTCTTGGACCCTTCTCTGTTAATTTGACCTCAGTATGAGTAACGGCAAAATCCACATCTAAAGCAGCTAAGCTTTGTTCTACTAGCCTTTTAATTTCATTCTCTTCATTAGTATTTAAGTTTGCAGGGAAATCATGTCCTACTTCAATAGAAAGAGGATATGGAGTTACAAGTTTCTTTGTAATTCCAATAATAGTAGTTTGGCCATTAACCGTTACAGACTCAATACTAAACTCCGGTCCATCTAAAAACTCTTCAATAAGTATGTCTGAATCAATGGTTTGGCCCACAATGTTTTTCTTACTTTTCACAATATGTTTAATAGCTGTTGTTATTTCTGATTCGTTCTTACATAAGTAAACATTTTTACTTCCTGAATCATTAGAAGGTTTAACAATAAGGGGAAAATCCATGCCTTGAAGTTGGGATTCCAAGTTACTGTCTGAAGTAACAAGACGATATTGGACCTCTCCTACACCAGCTTCATTTAGTTTTTGCCTAGCCATTTTTTTATTTCTACATCTTAAACTAGCTTCGTAAGGTAGTTGATACTTTAATTGCAGCATTTCACTTATCTTAGATGCCAAGGGAATTCTATACTCATTCATGGTAAAAACTGAAATGACCTCTAGCTGATTAGTTAGTTGGAGACACTTTTCTAACACAGCTTCTTCGTCATTTAAATCAATTTCAACAGGTATATCCACATCAAAAATTTCATCATATGAAATCTCTTTTCTTAATAAAATGATTTTATAGCCCTTCTCCTTTACTAATTGAACTTCATTATCCCTAGGACTCACTAAAATAACATATTGATTCTCCATAGATTGGCTCCTTATTGGCAGCATGTAGAAGATGGTTTACTTTCTACCCTTACCTCGACTTGATCCCTTAACTTTTGAGCATTAACAGCAATCGCGATACCCGTTATTTGACCGATTTCTTCCTTGGTAAAACCTAATTGTTTAGCTGTTAGAACTGCGTTCTTCAACGTATCCTGATCGTTTAATAAAGTAGCTGAAGTTAAAATAGCTACAACTTTCTCTCTTTCTGGAAGTGTGCCCCCTTCGACTGCTTCCGTAAAGAAAGTATCAAAACAAGAATTTAATTTTTGATTTAAAGCTAACATGTATTTAACACTCCTTTTTAACTTTATTAACATTTTTATTATTTTTATTAAAATGTTTTATTTTGTTAATTAAATAATATAATCTATTTCAATACCCGTCAACAAAAAAATCTGAAAAAAATGGCAATTTAATCATTGACAATTGAAATAGTTGTATTTTACAATTGTTTCAACAAGCAAATAAGGTGTGGTGAAAAGAATATGAACAACGTAGAAGTGGGAAAAGAATCTCATCAATTTCGTCAAATGCTTCAAATCCTAATTAGACGCTTTGGTTTACTCGAAAAAGAAGGTGCACAATGTTGTGGGGTTTCTTTAGTACAGAGTCATATATTATTTGAAGTGGAGCGCACAAAAACCCCATCTTTAAATGAACTATCTTCTTCTTTAGGGTTGGATAACAGTACATTAAGTCGTCACATTCAAGGATTGGTAGAACGTAACTTAGTAAGTCGTATACAATCCCCTACTGATCGTAGATATGTAACCATTACGCTTACTCCTGAAGGTGAGCAATATGAAGATGAGATTGCTAAACAGATGAATATATATATTCAAGAAATCCTTTCTAACGTACCAGAAAATAAACGGGGTCAAGTTTTAGAAAGTATTGATTTAATTTTAGGGGCTATGAAAAACAGCAGTTGCTGTTAATGCCTCTTTTTCTAAAAGTAATAGTTGTATTTTGCAACTATTGTAAATATACATAGTTTCGAAGTTTAAATGAATTAGGAGGAATGCTTTATGCCAGATTTAGTAACCAAAGTATTATTGGAGTTTCTATCTTTAAGTAAGAACTTATTAGTTTTATTCCTTGGTATTTCTTTTTTCATTAGTTTTATTCAAGCCTATGTTCCTTTTGAAAAAGTAGAGAAATGGATGGGGAGTAAAAACCCTTTCCTAGGTAACTTAGCAGGTGCACTACTTGGTTTTATAACACCGTTCTGTTCATGTTCCACTATTCCCTTACTAGTAACTATGCTCAATCGTAATGTTCCTTTCCAAACAGTAATGACATATTTATTTACTTCACCGTTATTGGATCCTTGGATTTTAGGGTTAATGGCTTATATCTATGGAGTAAAGGTAACAGCTATTTATACCGTTACAACTTTTGTATTCTCTATGATTATTGGATGGTATTTAAATAAGAAAAACTATAAAGAGCAAGTTAAAAAAGTCATGATTAAAGGAAATCTCCCAGAGCAAGATGAACGTCGCAGAAAAGATCTTGTTTTAAACATTAAGGAATCCATTAAGGAAACTATAGATTTAATTCGTTCAGTTCTCGTATATATATTAATTGGTGCATTCGTAGGAGCAATTATTAAGGAGGCAGTGCCAACCAATTTCTTGACATTTATTTCTGATCAAAACCAATGGTGGGTTATCCCATTAGCAGCTATTATTGGTGTTCCATTATACATTCGTCTATCAACGATGTTACCAATTGCTCAAGCTTTACTTGTTAATGGATTCCCTATTGCTCCGACTATGGCATTGCTAATAGGAGGTGCTGGTGCAAGTTTACCTGAAATCATTATGTTGAAGAGTATTTTCCATAAGAAATTAGTAAGTGCATTTGTTGTATCAGTGTTTTTGATGGCAACTGTTTCAGGCTATTTATTCTTAGTATTAGAACTTTAATGGAGGCGAAGAAAAATGGGATTAATGTCAATTTTTAAAGGAAATAAGAAAGAAAAAGATTGCTGCAATATCGAGATTGTAGAGATAAAAGAAGAAAAGAGCACTTGTTGCTCAAGTGAAGCTAATAAGGAGCAAAAGAAAGAAGCTTAAAAAGGAGTGAGTAATTATGATGTATGAACTAGAATTTATACTCATGCAAGAACAACGTGCGATGAATTATGCATCTCGTCAACAGACACATGATACTAATTTATTAGCTAAAGAGAATTACCTTTCAAAAATAAAAGGTATTATATCCAGAAATTCCAATGTCACAAAGTCTAATTCTCAATGTTGTGTACCATGTTGCTAACACTATAAATAACAGACAATTTAAAATATTAAGTACAATAAAGGTGAAACAATGGTATATCGGGAGATAAAACTACCTAATGAGTTATAAGTGGGGAGGTTTTATCTTCCTTTTTTATTTCTTTGTTTCTTAAAAATAAGACGAGGAGGATTTGTATGAATAATGTTTTTAATTTTTATGAGTTCAGAAGACATAGAAAAATCAAGAAGTTTTTTCGTTTCATTTTAGTAATAGGGATAATTCTTCTATTCTTTGTATTTACTTATCTTTTAATGGTAACAGGGACAAACCAACCGAAGGAGCTTCCTTCTTATATTGAGCCTAAACCATAATTGTTGAATGTCTAGCTTCCTCATTTAAACTCAAGCATCTTTAGTTAATCTTATTAAATACAAACAACAAGGCCCCTTCAAACTCTCAAGGGACCAGATGTTATATATTGAAACCACGTATTTTTTAGATACTCTTCTTCATTCCACATTCTCGACATTCACGTAAGAAAATGCCACCTTTTACAGAACTTTTGAAGTAAGCTGAGTTGCAATTATCGCATCTGCCACTAATTTTGTCCGGGAATTCAGCATAGTCATACACCTTATCAAAATCAATTTCTTGCTCTTTTATTTCTTCCAGGTTAATCACTCTTTTCTGTTTGGCTTTCCTTAGACTAACACATCTATATCCCTAGAAAAGAGTTATGATAAAATTATTTTATATAATACGTGACTTTTTATATTTGAATTAAAAATCTTGTTCCTTCCACAACAATCCAATTTCTTGTTCACGTTGCAAAACCTTCTCCAGATAACGTTCGGTGGTCTTACGGTCACTGTGACCTAGTTCTTTTTGAATTAAAAAGATGTCTGCTCCCTGCTGCCGACTATAAATCGCATAAAAATGACGAAAGTAATGAGGCGTAATCCTGTTATTACGTTCTTTTATAAAAGGTAATTCCGTTCGTTCAATGATACGCACAATATAATTACTTAAGTTTTTATATTGATAAAACTCTCCTTCTTTAGTTGGTAATAATGGACCTTGATCACTTGAATTTAATACTGTACTGACATGACGTCGTTCTCGAAAAGTAAGAATGCGTTCATATAGCGATGGATGAAGTAACTTATCAAATTTCTTTCCACCCTTCCCTACCCCTCTTAGTCGATAATGGCCACTTAAACTGTCTAGATATACATCTCCCCATGAAGCTTTAGCTATTTCCTGTACACGCAATCCTGTCATGGCCAACATCGTTAACAATCCATAATTAATAGGATGGTCTTTATAGTAATCTAGAAGCTGTTTGACTTCATGATAATACAAATCTCGATTTGGAATTTCTTGTTCAGATAATGATGTACTCAAGATTTCTTTATACAATGGTTGCTGTATGTAATTCGTTTCATGTAGCCATTTCATAAAACTTTTTAAAATCGTCATTTTCGCGTCTAAAGTTGCAGGTGAATAAGGTTTCCCGCCCTTCCCTAACAATGCAGTGCTTAAATAGTCCTGGTAGTTCCGTATATGCCAAGGACGTAGGTTTTTAAAAATAGTTTCTTCTATATAATAGTCAACATCTTGGCGCAAGAACGACTCACTTTTTACCGCATACTGATAAAACTGCAATAAAGTCCGTAAGTATTCGGTTTTTGTATTTTCTTTTCGTTCTCGATCCTTTCGAATATGCTTTCGCTGATGGACATAGTAGTACATCATTTCTTCATCCGTAAAATCACTGAACATATCTTCACTTTTTCTCTGGTGATTCTCATTTCTTTCTTCTAATGCATCATAATATTTATTATCTAGCATCAATGAAAAGATTTTATTGAAATCCCCTTTTCTTTCTCTTACTTCCGTTCCGATATGTACTAATGAGACATCTCGCATAAAACTTCTCCTTTCATCAAGCATGTCTTGTTATTTATAGGTTTTTCCTGTGTTGGAATAGTTTCTTATCTATGTGAAGGTAAAGTATATATTTATATGTATATAGATGATAAAGAACCTTTAAATTGTGATAATATTTCTGCTAGCAATAGCCAAACTATAAATTATTTTAATTAAATACCTAATGCTTTTGTAATTAAATATATATTAAAAGTTACTTATTATATTTATTACTCATTAATTGTAACTTATTTAAAAGTAAAAGTGTAAATTTACTTTTTATATAAATAGTTTAATATTTATATTGTTTGTAGAAAAATCTCCTATTTGTCATCAGTTAGAGTAAATAGTAAAACATAATATTATATAAGTTGGTTTTACTATTTACATATCAGTTAAAAAAACTTTATCCTTATAACTATACATAAATATGATATAATTAATTATCAAATATAAGAAAAAGAATAGGAGTGTATGTCATGATTGATAATCTGACTAAAATTATTACCATTGAAGATATAATGAGAATGTTAGGTATTTCATCAAAGAAAACTATTTATACATATATTCAACAAGAAAAATTAAATCCTATTAATAAAGATGACTGGCATATCGAAGGACGTTATGAATTTGATATCGAGGATGTTGTTCGTTTACAAGAAGAGTTAAAAAAGCCAGGACTTACGACAAAAGAAGTTGCGAAGCAACTCGATATCTCTGTCACGACGGTGAATAAGTATATTAAACAAGAACTGTTACCGGCGTTCCAAGAAGAATACAGGGGCATTAATTGTTATTTTGTCAATGAAGAAGATTTAGAAGAGTTTAAGCGTACACATGAAGTGGGGCGCAAACCGAGTAAGCGTCATTTCTATCATGCTGAACAAAATGTGGCTTTATTTCAGCTTTTTGTGAAAAAAGGTGAAGAAAAAGAGCAGTTTGCACGTATCATCTCGGTAGAAGATCCAATTATGGCCGTTACAGAGCAACATGAAGAGATAACAGTAGAAGAATTACTTGATCGAGGCTATGAAGCAGCCTATAAAATTGAATCGAAAAAAACGATTACGAAAGAAGGCTATGCAACGTTTGCCTTTAAGCAAACAGCCTATGCGAAATCACAGCTTTATAAGCTCCTGGATTTATTCTATCAATATCTAAGCCCGACCAATATGAGGATTACACCACAAGAAGAGAAAGAGCAATTTTTGATTGAAATTAAACCAGTATTACTGACGGAATCAGCACAAGAAATCGTCGAGTTATTAGAGTCGGTTCTTGTCTCAGGGAAAATTAACAAGCGTAGCCGTGGCATTTATATTGATAGCGATTTGGAAGTGGTACGCGTGAAAGTAACAAGTGATTTGAAAGAAGAGTTGCAACAAAAAGCGAAAGAACTAGGTAAAAGAAACATTGAGGAATTGTTACTATACGCTGTACAAAAATTATAAAATGGAATAGAAAAGACACCTAATAAAAGGGTCTTTTCTTGTTTAGATACTACTTTGAATTATCAAGTTTCTAGTGCATATCTCCAAAAAGGTCTAGCTTACTTTTCATATAAAGATAGTAACTATTTAATTCTTTTTTATCACTAATCTTAAATAAAACATCATCGTTATTGTAGAATTAGGAACAATCTCCTTAAAAGCTTCCTAATCTGAAGACATTGCCACTCCTGATTCTCTTGCTGCTTAACAATTTTTTACAACCTTTTTATGATTTAGTCACATAATGTTCATTTCCACTTAGAGATGTACTTAAAGTAGAACATCAGGCTTCACAAGCATTTGCAAATAAAAATTTCTCCAATATCAAGTATATGTATTTGGTAGGTGACTACAATTCTCTACTTTTTAAAAATTTATAAGGTGTTATTCCCACCAATTCTTTAAATACCTTTGTAAAATGGCTCTGGTTAGCAAAATGTAACAAGCTACAAATTTCAGAAATAGAATATGATGAAGAAGTAATTAACGCTTTCGATTCCTCTATTTTTACTTTTTGAATATATGTATTTAGTAATATTCCTGTTTCTTTTTTAAATAATCTTGATAAATAACTAGGATGTAAATTTACTAACTCAGATAATTTGGATACTTTTATGATGTCATAAATGTGATCATTTATAAAATTCATGCAGATAGTAATTTCTTTAGAATATATATTATTTTTACTTGTACGTACGCGTTGTCCAAGATCAATAAATGCTTCTTTTGTTAAAGTTTTTATGCACTCTAAATCTTCTGAGCTCTCTATACTTTTAACATAGATATTACTTAAGTCATAAGCAATTTCAGAGTACAGCCCACCTCTTATGGCAGAGGTTACTGCAAGAGTAATGTTTGAAAGGGCCAAGCTTTTTAAAATTTTCAAATCATATCTCTTAGAAGAATATGCATAGTGAAATTCTTGATCTAGAATATCAATAAAATTATCTATCTCTTCACTATTACCTTCTTTAATTAGTTCAAGTAATTTTTCATGCTTAGCATTGTGATCTTCAGAAGCAATTAAAGAAGTATCTTCATCTTCCATTACATTTTCCGTTTTCATCTTATTCAATTTAAACATGTGTTGTAAATCAAGCTCTTTTTGATAAATCATATAGTAAAGAATAATCCCATGGCGTATTAAATCTACTCTTTTGACTATAGGAATGGACTCATAGTATGAAAGAAGCGATTTCGTTTCTTCAAGTGTACCCAAACTATTAATGAATTCTTTTAATATTCCTAGAGGATACTTCTTATACATAAAAGGACCAACAACCATTGCTCCTTCAAAATTATCCTTATGTTTCAAATTAATTATTAAGAAATTTTCAAGAAATTTCGTTGGTTTAATTAGTGGATAATCATTACACACCTCCTCATTGATAAGTATCTTGATATGGTCTATTTTATGAGGAGAAAGAGAAGGCTGGGAAGAATGTGGAGAAATTTGAAAAATCAATTCTTTCTCTTTATTAAAAAGAAAGAATGAAAGTTTAAAAGTTTCTGTCATATTTTCACAAATGAATGTTAATTGCTCTTTATTGGGAATTTCCATAAAAAAAATCCTTTCGTAGACTATTTTTATTAATTTCATAGATATAATATCATACTTATTTGCAATAATTTTCATTGATAAACCAAAAGCCCTCTTGATATCAAAGAATCAAGGGGGTTTTTGGTTTAATACAAATATTTATGTTACTTAGTAAACTAACCTTTAAAGTCATAACTTCCTATTATAACAAGAAACGAATTAGCGATACCAGTCTATATATTTATGATTCATATACTTTATTACTTGCTCTAAAAGCTACAAAATACCATATAATATTTGATAAGAATGCAGCCACACCTAAACTTATCGCCCCTATAGAGATAATCATACTATTGTATGAAAAAATGTCCATGAATACCATTACTAAAAGTGCTGTAATAGCTATTAACATTCCTAAACCACAAAAAATAGCCATTACAATTCTCATTGAATCAACACCCAGTGCATAAATAATTAAAGGTATAAGATAAAAAATTAACACTGTTCCCACTGAAGACCACATTCCTACATCACCAAATTTGTTAACATTGGGTCCAGTATTAGAAAGCGAAGATAGGGAAGATACTATAAGCAATGAACAAAGTAGAACTGCTGATACTATAGTGGCTAGTATTACTGAATTTCTTTTGTTTTTAGTATTCATATTTTTTCCTTTCTTTTTCAGTATTAAAATGTAATCGAAAATTAGAATTAGTTATTAGCTTATTGACATATATGTCTTAATAATGAACTATCCTGATCCTCTCAATACTTTATGTAAATAAACTGAATTAGGGATCTACGAAAAATATTCATAGACCCCCGATAGAGAATATAAAATTAGCAAACTGCAAAACTAATTGTACTTACTACTTTGCAGTTAACACTTAAAGATGAACCTGCGCGTAGCTCTACATCCTTCTTTGAATCTAAAACTTGAAGAGATAATACTTTTTTCACAAAAATCACCTCCTTTTAGTTAGTGACCTTCCATTAAAGCTATTACGCCAATACATTTAACTTTTGGCTGCTCAATGAAAAAATGATTTCTATAATCTATGGTAGGATACCGAATAATATTATTCAGTAATCTTTAATAGAAAATATAAAATTAGCAAACTGCAAAACTAATTGTGCTTACTACTTTGCAGTTAACACTTAAAGATGAACCTGCACGTAGCTCTACATCCTTCTTTGAATCTAAAACTTGAAGAGATAATACTTTTTTCACAAAAATCACCTCCTTTTAGTTAGTGACCTTCCATTAAAGCTATTACGCCAATACATTTAACTTTTGGCTGCTCAATGAAAAAAT
>NZ_JBYCZN010000021.1:0-6355 GCF_057586255.1 Priestia sp. SRI_019
TTACCGAATTAGATAACTATAGTTACCGAATTAGATAACTACGAAAATATAAAAAAAAGTAACCCTTAAAAAAGGGTCACTGGAAAATTTTTAAATAAAGGCTTAGCATTAGCAAAAAGTGCTTTTAAAGTTGTTTCTATATTGTCTCGTTCTCCACTGTAAATAATATTCGGGTTAATAAACAAGGCATATGTACGGGCATTATTCCCTTCTGTTTTTTGACCTTGAGCTTTAACAACTACTCCTTTATCAACTAACTGATTTACAATTCTACTAACCTTGGGCGCACTAGTTTTTAATCTTTCAGCAATAGCCTTCTGTGTCAATGGAACTGCACTTCTAGAGTGAATATTATCTACAATACAGTTACTTTTAAATTGCATATATCTTTGAATACGAAGTAAGAAGAGCATCTGTTCATCAGTAAAATAATCATTTTCTAAAGCATAATCCCAATTATCCTGAATAAATTGAGCAAATTTCACTTTTGATTTTGGAGAACGTTTAGTTCCAACGTAAATCTCCTTTCCTCCAGTCGCTTTACTTAATACTTCTATAGCTTTGTTAACATCATCCTGATCAACGCCATGATAGTCTTCTTTAAATTTTTCTTTTTCATTTTCTAAATCTCTTAACCTAGCATTTTGTTCAGCATCATCAAAATTAATTTTGAATTTTCTTTTTTTCAATTGTTAATTCCTCTCCTCTAGCAGGAATTAACCGTCCTGTGTTAAAATAAAATTAATTAAATAGGTTGCACAACAACAAGAGGTTAATCCCTCGAAATGTTTTGTTAAAAGTCCTCTGGCCCGCTAAAACTAGAGGACTTTTCTTATTTTTAATTTTAAATCATCTACACCTTTATTTCATTGATTATTTATTTCTTTATACTTCTTGATTCTGCAGGTATTTCTTTCTCATATAACCTTCTTAAAGCTAAACGTATAACATCATTTTGAGTAATGGGTCTAAAACTAAAATCATTAAAGTCATTAAATGAATTAATTAACTCCTGAACCATTACTAATTCATCTTCGTCAAGCCTTATGGAAGTGGTTTTTAACGTCTTTTTCTCTGTCATGTTAATACCTCCAACTTCTTCTATATACAACATTATACAATTTAATCTAATCAATCGCAATGCAATGCAATGTAATCAATTAGATTATAACGAAAGCTGTTATTTGACAAGTTAAATTAATTAAAATGTTATCCTAACTCTATACCAAACAACCCAAAGAACCACTTAAACAAGAAGAATACAGGTACCATAAAGATTGCTGCACCAGCTCCATACTTCACCCAGTCTAACCAACCATTAAACGCCACACCTAACTTAGCGTTCGAAATCATAGTCTTGCTGTTTTTTTCGACCTCGCTGAGTTCCGCCTTCGCTGTCGCGCTCAAGCTGTCGAACTTGCTCCCCAGGTTGTTGTTGATCTTCTCTAGCTCGTCCTTGATCGCTTGATTGTTTATTTGAAACTCTTTGCTCAGAAACTCCTGATTCTGTTTCATTTCGCTTTGTAACACTCTGATGGCCGTCTTCATCTCGGCCAAAGTTTTGTTTGTATGCAGCTTGTGTGTTTCGATGTCGTTCTCTAATTTGCTCAGCAATGTCATCGAAGTTAAGCTCATTTCCTGCTGCACGTCTTGGCTCGTCTGTTTGATCTGTTCGAGCTCTTGTTCGATCATCATCTCTTTGTTCATGTTTTCTTTCAAAAACGTCGAGAGATAGCCCTCTGTCGTTCTGAGACGCAAGATCATCTCCTGGTATAACTGCTGTAACTGTTGTAACTCCTCTTTCTGTTGAACCTGCTGTTTCTCTTTCTCTTGTAACTTGTCTTTCAAAGCCATGTAAAATCGTCTCCTTCTCATACGCCAACCCTAATTTAGTGCCACGTACCTTTTTATTCGATTCTAGATGCTCATACGTGATGTTTTTACCTCTTAAAGCCGCCTGGACGCCCTGGTCTTTTAAACGTTCCTGGAACTCTTCAAAACTAGCTGTCTGCTCCTTGGCTTGATCAATGGCCGTTCGAATTTCATCCTTCCAACTAGACTCACCTTTCTCAAGTAATGACTGTTCAGCTAATGTGTACCGAACATCGGCCGAGCGCTCTTCTACAATGGACAGCCCATGTTCCTTACACAGTTCATCACTTATTTTGCGCACATGGTCAATAGCCTCTTGGCCATGTGCATGAAACTTTCGGCCATCTTCATAGTTCACCGCATTAATCACAATGTGGTTATGAATATGATCTTTATCTGTGTGCGTATAGACGGCAAGCTCATGACCTTTTGCCAACTTCTCAGCCAGTTGTAACCCAATTTTATTGGCTTGTTGGGGATCCACCTCATCTGGTTTGAATGATTGAATGATATGATGGGCTTGTATGCCGCCGTTCTTGCCCCATATTTCCCTTGTAGCCTTAAATTGGTTCCGAACATAGTCCACATCGCAATCAAGCGAATTTGATACCTCAGAGCGCTTCTCAGCGTACTTCAGTAACGCATTGGCATTTTTCGTCGTACTTAGCTTAATTGTTGCCATGCTGCAGCCAATCCCTTTTTAATTTCGTCGAGATTGTATACCAATCTCTCAAGCTCCTGTTCACTCAATTGTTCAATGTCTCGTGCATTGCACCATCTCGCAATCTGGTTCACATTGGTACCCACGGCACGCAATTCCTTCGCAATTGCTAGAGCACCCTCACGATTGATCTTCGGCTGTCGTACACGGGTACCCTGTGCCTTTGCTTTCACAAAGGCAGGCACCGTCATTCCTACGTTATCCGCCATCAGCGATAGCCGTTCGAATTCCTCCTCAGTGACACGGAACTTCACCTGTTTAGGCTCGTTCCTACGCTCGCCTTTCGTCTCGCTCATCCCTTTATTCCTCCTTATGTTCACCTACTGAGCGTGGTGAACTTGGTGTAAAATTCCAGCTGTATGCTTCCATAATACACCAAACAGTCGGAATAAGGCAAGCTCTACAATTGGTACCCAATTGAGCTTGGTTATGCCAGGCATAACAATCCCCCCAGCCCCCTTTTCAAGGGGGAGCCAAATCGCGGACGCTGTCCACACCTGCCAAAGGAAAGCTCCTTTGGAATGGCTTCTACAAACACCCCCAACCCCCTCAAAACTTTGAGGGGGCTCCCTCGCCGGTTGGCGTCAAACAAACGTGGTTGTTTGAGTGCCAAGAGGGTTCGGGTGCAGAGACATTGTCAATTCCTTAATGCTCCCTACGGTCCGCTTACCATTGACAATGCAGCTTATCTCCCCCTTTGTTTTGGGGTAGAGGCTGGCTTCTTATGTTTTTAAAGTGTTGTTCATCTTGGAATAAGATGAACACTTTAGGGCGGCCGATCTGGCGGTTCGGCAGGTATACTTTCCTAAACAAGCCGATCTCCTATATCCTTCGTTTTGGGTATGTCGGCTTGGCGATAAATTTAAACCTGCCGAAAGTCTTTATACAAGGGGAAAAGAGTGGAGATTTTTTAAGTGGTTTTTTTAAAAAATACGACTCGTACCTTGTATAAGGACTAGCCTTCATTGAATGAGTCTTCCTATTCTATTTATTACATAATTTAATATGAAGAACAGTTAATAACTGATCCAAGCTTTCTTTACTATCTATAAACACTTTCGCATGTACCAGCCTCTGGTTCATAATAACAGTGTTGTTTAAATTGTCCTGAAAATGGTTGACCGTACCATGTAGGTGGACAAGCAGCAGGAGGATTAAAATACCAAAGAGCATACTTAGAAGGTTGTTGTCTCCAATAGTTTACTACTTGTCGTGCTAATCTTCTTTCTACATCCCTTGCTGGCCTATAAAATAAACTACCTTTTTGTACTGCTTCAAAAGAGTAATTTCCACCTTGAACATGAAAAATTACATCCCGTATGGTTCTTAAATCCTTAAAATCCAAACAGTCAACTGCTGTTCTATTTACAATGACATTCCCAACCATAAGCATGCCTAGTTTCCCTTCACCTACAGCCTCTGCATGCATCATCCTTGCAATTAAATCAATGTCACTACTCCTATATTTTACTCTTGTCACTTTTTATCACCTCTACCAATGATTGTATTTAAAACATCCTATAAAAATGTCAAGTGGTTACCCTTCAAAAATAACAAAAATTGTATAAATCAAATCTCTAAGAGCAAACTACTGATGATGTGGCAAGCATCATCTCTAAAATGCCAATTAGAGAAAAAACTACCTTCCCAACTCAGAGGTAGTTTTTTTCTGTTTTCAGACTGTATACGGTATGCATTGCTAGTTAACATAATGTCTCTTTCCGGAAGACATCAAAAAAGAGAACCCTTATGGGAGTAAGGGTTCGAAAGAGGTCTCATTTATGAGTTATGCAGCTTTTTATACATCCTTGACGCGTAAGGGTTTCATACTAGGGCATAACCCAAACGAATGTATAAAAAGTGCACCTTTTATTCATATGCTCAAAGTTGCCTTACATTGATTTAATTATAAAATAGTTGTAAAATTATTCTGACTACTTTTATGATTTGTAATGTTGTCAAAACCCTTAAGATAAAAGGATACCTGATTTTAAAAATAGGTATCCTTTTATTTTTTTTAGCCTTCAGGCTAACATTTTTCTAACGAAAAAATTATAAAAAGATCCTTGCAATTCTAGTGGCGAATTGCTACTAAACAATAGTGATAATAGAGAGAAAGTTTTAAAAGTGGTGTTAAGCCTTGGTATGACTGAGTTTGTTGGACTTTTTGGGGTGTCATGAAAACATGACACCTAAATATTTCCAATATAAATAAAAAGACCGTACCAAATTGATACGGCCTAGATAGTTTTATTTAAAAAAATCTAACTGGTAAATTTACTTTTTTTCCATTCTGATCTTTAAGTTTTTTTAAAGAATGCTGAAATGATCTATTAACGGATTAATCTGTTAAAAAATCAAAGAGAAGCTGCTATGTAATATGTCCGTTAGACTGGAGCTTCTTTTTATACATATGTTCTTATGGATAAATATCGTATATAGAGGGGAAATATGGTACTATTTAAACGAATTGATTTTTTACACTTTCATAAGTGTATCCCTAAAAGGCAACCTCTTTCCAATGCCATTGAGATGAGGTTGTCTTTTTCATTTCTTCTAACATAAATAATTTATCTATTTACTGAAAGAAACTATCTATGAGAGGAAAGGAAAGTATTACAGCTAAAAGTATAGAAATCGTATTAATCCACCATTTATCTGTTGAGCTCATAATCCAAAAGCCAGCAGGTATAAAAAACAAACATTCTGAAACAATGGCATTCACCTTCACCATTTCCGGTAAAACAATAATTGATAAATAATACCCAATAGTTAATATTATAGAATTTTTGAGTACAGTGAAATACATACTAGCTAACACTCCATATTATTTTTAAAAATAGTATGGTTGATAGGCTTGAAAATTATTCTTTCTCTAAGTCCTGTTCATGCTTTTTTATTTTCTTTAAGACACTAACATCTTATTAGAGGGTGTTATAATAGTTATGACCCTTAATAAATTGGAGGTTATAACTGTTATGTACATGGAATTCTATGAAAAAGTAGATGGATTAGCAAGAGCTATTGGAGTCACGACTTCAACTGCAAAGAAATATTATTTACTTTTTGAAGAACATGGTTATAACTTTAAACGTAATCAGCAAGGACAACTCTTGTTTTCACAAGATGATATAAATCTATTTAAAGAATTAATGCTTTTAAAAAATGAAAAAGGTATGACCGTTTCAAAGGCTGTAAAGGAAATTGCAAAAGGCAAAGTTATAACTGACACAACCGATATAACCGACATAACTGTTACAACAGAAGATATAACGGTTATAACTAATCAAGTCACAACGGTTATGACTGAGCTAGAAGAGTTAAAAAAGTTAGTGAAGAACCAAAATGAAATTATAGAGAAACAACAAGAAGACTTTAAAAAACAGTTTTTAAAACAAGAGTCATACATAAAAGATAGTTTAGAACAACGAGATAAAACATTGATTTCAACATTAAGAGAAATGCAAGAATCACAAAAAGAAATAGCTGCTAGTTTGTCAGAAGAAAAAAACAAGAAGAAATGGTGGCAATTATGGTTACGTTAAACTACTCAAATAGATTGGGTAGTTTTTTTAATTAAAAGATGACCGTCTTGAGACGGTTTTTTTAGCCTTTAGGCTATTAATTTTCTAACGAAAAAATTATAAAAAGACCCTTGCAATTCTATAAGCGAATTGCTATTTAAATAGAGAGTGAGAGTAAAATAACCCCTAAGGCAGTAATAAACCCTTTAATACCAAGGGTTTATACTGATTTTCGTAG
>NZ_JBYCZN010000001.1:0-1873672 GCF_057586255.1 Priestia sp. SRI_019
GGAGAAGTACTCAAGTGGCTGAAGAGGCGCCCCTGCTAAGGGTGTAGGTCGTGTAAGCGGCGCGAGGGTTCAAATCCCTCCTTCTCCGCCAGTCGTTTTAAATTTAAATATGGCCCGTTGGTCAAGCGGTTAAGACACCGCCCTTTCACGGCGGTAACACGGGTTCGAATCCCGTACGGGTCATCTCAAAAAGGTTTGCATATATGCAAACCTTTTTTATTTGCGCTTTTTTAAAGATTAAGTAAACAGAAATAATAGTTAGGAATAATTACCATGAATTTTCAGAATAAAAAGTAAGTTTTAAGCAGGATTTTCCCTATGTTATATGGAATTATTCATAAAGTAATAAAGTATGAAGAGTATGGGATAAAGAGCAATTTAAAAGAACATTTATTCTATTATATTTGTAGAAAAGGTTTATGTTTTTACTGTAAAAGGGAATGAGTGGTAAGAAGCATGTATTATGTGCGTATATTATGTTTGAAGTTAAAGGGGTGGCAAAAGTGAATCTAGCGGTTCAGCCTACTGAATTTGATGTTCATTTGTATCACGAAGGAAACTTATTTCGCAGTTACTCTATTTTCGGTGCGCATCAGGTAACGGTAGAAGGAATTGAAGGCGTACGATTTTGCGTGTGGGCACCTCATGCAAAGGGTGTAAGCGTTG
The DNA here is from genome assembly GCF_057586255.1 of Priestia sp. SRI_019. Classification (NCBI taxonomy): domain Bacteria; kingdom Bacillati; phylum Bacillota; class Bacilli; order Caryophanales; family Bacillaceae; genus Priestia; species Priestia sp. SRI_019. Next base: position 667 of record NZ_JBYCZN010000001.1, read on the forward strand.
TAGGTGATTTTAATAAATGGAACGGTTTTCAACATTCAATGGTTAAAGTTAATGAAGAAGGTATTTGGATGACATTTATCCCTGAATTAGAACAAGGGACTATTTATAAATATGAAATCATTACACAAAGCAATCAAAAAAAATTAAAAGCAGATCCATACGCTTTCTTCAGTGAAGTACGTCCAAACACTGCGTCTATTGTTTACTCATTGGATGGGTACAAATGGAACGATCAATATTGGCGTAGAAAGAAAAAACAGCAAAATATATATGAAAGACCACTGTGTATTTACGAGCTGCATGCAGGGTCTTGGAGGACTCATGAAGATGGCAGCCTTTATACATATAGTGAATTAGCACAGGAGCTTATTCCTTATATTGCTGAACAAGGTTTTACACATATTGAGTTATTACCAGTCATTGAGCATCCGCTCGACCGATCCTGGGGATATCAAGGAATTGGATACTATTCTGCTACCAGTCGATACGGTACACCTAAAGAGTTGATGAACTTTATAGATGAGTGTCATCAAAACAATATAGGGGTTCTTTTAGATTGGGTACCCGGGCATTTTTGTAAGGATGAACATGGTCTGTATATGTTCGATGGAGAACCTACTTATGAATACAAACAAGAACCCGATCGTGAAAACTACGTTTGGGGAACAGCTAATTTCGATTTAGGAAAGCCTGAAGTACAAAGTTTTCTGATTTCGAATGCTTTGTTTTGGTTGGAGTACTTCCATATAGATGGATTTCGAGTAGATGCTGTAGCTAATATGCTTTATTGGCAAAATTCTTCTGGAAAAGCAGTGAATGATGGAGCTGTCAGCTTCTTGAAAAAGTTGAATGAAGCTGTTTTTGAATCTGATGAAACGGTATTAATGATGGCAGAAGATTCAACGGACTGGCCGCTTGTTACAGCACCTACGTATGAGGGCGGTTTAGGCTTTAATTATAAGTGGAACATGGGATGGATGAATGACGTTTTAACATACATGGAAGCTGGCGTGGAAAGACGTCCCTATCTTCACGATAAAATGACCTTTTCCCTAATGTATGCGTTTAACGAAAACTTTATTTTGCCGCTTTCTCATGATGAAGTCGTACATGGGAAAAAATCATTACTTAATAAAATGCCAGGTGATTACTGGCGCAAGTTTGCACAGCTTCGACTGCTATATGGATATTTCTTTGCACACCCTGGGAAAAAGCTTTTATTTATGGGCGGAGAGTTTGGCCAATTTGATGAGTGGAAAGATTTAGAGGAGTTGGATTGGATGCTTTATGACTTTGACATGCATCGCAATCTTAACGGATATATGAAGGATCTCATCAAGATTTATAAAAGAAGCAAGCCTTTATACGAATTAGACCATAATCCAGATGGATTTGAATGGATTGATGTTAACAACCATCATCAACAAATTTTCTCTTTTATTCGTAAGTCGAAAGAAAATCAAGAGATTTTTATAGTTGTTAGCAATTTTTCTGAGCATCCATATCATTCTTACAAAGTTGGAGTTCCAGTTGAGACAGAGTACATTGAAGTTATTAACAGTGATGACGAAGTGTACGGCGGTTCAGGCATTGTAAATAAAAAGGCACTAAAATCAGTGGATGAATCGTTTCACGGCCAACCTTTTTGCATTGAAATGAATATTCCGCCGTTTGGCATTAGTATACTACGAGCAAAGAGAAAACGAGGGGAGAGAAAACAACATGTTAAAAAAGAAATGCGTAGCGATGTTATTGGCAGGAGGAAAAGGTAGTCGGCTAAGTTCGCTTACAAAAAATCTAGCAAAGCCAGCTGTACCATTTGGTGGTAAGTATCGAATTATTGATTTTGCTTTAAGTAATTGTACAAATTCAGGTATTGAAACAGTAGGTGTATTAACCCAATATCAACCGCTAGTTCTCAATTCATACATTGGAATCGGAAGCGCTTGGGATTTGGACCGACGGAATGGTGGCGTCACGGTATTGCCTCCATATGCAGAGTCAGATGGAGTAAAGTGGTATAAAGGCACGGCTAGTGCTATTTATGAAAATTTAAACTATTTGACACAATATGATCCTGAGTACGTACTGATTCTATCAGGTGATCACATTTATAAAATGAACTATGAAAATATGCTTGATTATCATATAAACAAAGAAGCAGACGTAACGATTTCTGTTATTGAAGTACCTTGGGAAGAAGCGAGCCGCTTTGGTATTTTAAATACAAATAGTGATCTAGACGTAATGGAGTTCGATGAAAAACCACAGCGTCCTAAAAATAATCTAGCTTCCATGGGAATTTATATTTTTAAATGGAGTATTTTAAAAGAATATTTAGAAATGGATGCACGCAATCCGTATTCAAGCCATGATTTTGGTAAAGATGTTATTCCGCTTTTACTAGATGAAAAGAAAAAGCTAATTGCATACCCATTCCAAGGTTATTGGAAAGATGTAGGAACTGTAAAAAGCTTGTGGGAAGCGAATATGGATTTGTTATGTGATAAAGATGAGCTTAATTTATTTGACTCTTCATGGAAAGTATACTCTGTTAACCCTAATCAGCCTCCTCAATATATCGCGCCAAACGCCTGCGTGGTGGAGTCATTAGTAAATGAAGGGTGCGTTGTCGAAGGAAACGTAGAGCAGTCCGTGTTATTTCCAGGTGTACAAATCGGCTCAGGTTCTGAGGTTAAGAAAACGGTTGTCATGCCTACTGCAAAGATAGGTTCTAACGTATATATTGAAAACGCAATTGTTCCATCGGATATTGAAGTTCCAGACGGTACTATTATTCGACCGACCAAAGGAAGCGAAGAAGTAATTCTTGTTACTCAAGAATTGATTGAATCAGTTGCTAAATGCATTTAACGAACAGAGAGGATGAACGACATTGAATAATCAAATGCTTGGTATTATTGATGCTTGTACAAACACAACAGCGCTGCAGCCTTTAACTTTTTATAGATCGATTGCTGCCATTCCTTTTGCAGGGCGCTATCGATTAATCGATTTTACGCTTTCTAATATGGTGAACTCTGGAATTTCGAGCGTTGCCATTTTTCCTCGTGACCGCTACCGCGCATTGATGGATCATATAGGTTCAGGAAAAGAATGGGATTTGGATCGAAAGCGAGATGGATTGTTTATCTTCCCTCCTATGACAAGTGATTTACACTTAGAAAGTCCATCACTATTCACGCAGTTCCGTTACCATATTGATTATTTCTTAAGAAGTAAGCAGGAATACGTATTAATTGCGAATAGTTATACGATATGTACAGTTGACTTTGAGCACGTGCTACAACGTCATATTGCTTCAAATGCAGATATTACTGAAATGAAGCAGGGTGATAAATCGCTTAATATGTATATTATTAATAAATCGATTTTAGTTAATATTTTGCAAAATGAATCGCATGATTTTTATACGATTAAAGAAATGGTTCGATATATGGCACAATCTCATCGTGTAGAAAAGTATGAGCACCATGGATATACGGCTGAGATTTCTAGCTTAGATGCCTACTATAAAACAAGTATGGAAATTTTATCTCCAGATGTTTGGAAGCAGCTATTTATTAACGAACGTCCTGTTTTCACTAAAGTAAAAGATGAACCGCCTACTCGTTACGCAAAAAAAGCGGTTGTGAAAAACTCAATGATCGCAAACGGGTGCGTGATTGAAGGGCATGTGGAAAATAGTATTATCTTCCGAGGCGTTAAAATTGGAAAAGGTACGGTCGTTAAGAATAGCATTGTGATGCAAAAAGGCGTTATTTTAGAAAATAGTGTATTAGAAAATGTTGTTTTAGACAAAGATGTGAAAATAGGAAGTAATGAAACGTTGCTAGGTGAGTCAGGTCTACCTAGAGTCATTGCTAAAGGAACAACTCAAGGAGCGTTGATGAAGTCGTGAATGTATTATTTGCTGTATCAGAATGTGTACCTTTTATTAAAACAGGAGGATTAGCAGACGTAGCTGGTGCCCTGCCTAAAGAATTAAAAAAGTTAGGAACGAACGTATGTGTAGTCATGCCAAAGTACGGAACGATTCCTCAACATTATCAAGATGAAATGGTGATTGAAAAAGTTATTCATGTGCAGGTTGGGTGGAGAAGACAGTACTGCGGAATTGAATCGTTAACGATGGATGGCGTTAAATATATTTTCATTGATAATGAATATTATTTTAAAAGAGATAGCTTATATGGGCACTACGATGACGCTGAACGATTTGCTTTTTTCAGTAGAGCTGTGCTTGAAGCTATCCCATTTTTAGAGAATGAGCCTGATATTATTCATTGTCACGACTGGCATACGGCTATGATTCCATTTTTACTTCGTGCTAATTATGATATGTATGATCATATTCAGACGGTCTTTACGATTCATAACTTGCAATTCCAAGGAATTTTCCCTAAGAGCAATTTATATGAGTTATTAAATTTAAATGATTATTATTTTACTACAAGCCAGCTCGAGTTTTATGGGAATATTAATTTTATGAAAGCTGCGCTTGTATCAGCTGATAAAATTACCACGGTAAGTCCTACATATCGAGATGAAATTCAAATGCCATATTACGGAGAAAGTTTAGATGGATTATTGCGTCAGCGAAATCAAGATTTGATTGGGATTGTAAATGGAATCGATGAAGAAGCTTATAGCCCAGACGCAGATCAGCTTATATCTTATCCTTATTCGGTAGAAGAGATTGAAGGAAAATATAAAAATAAAAAAGAGCTCCAGCGCTATCTTGAATTAGAAGAAAATAAGGATGTTCCAATTATTTCGATGGTTACAAGGTTAACTCAGCAGAAGGGATTGGATTTAGTTAAGCACGTTTTCCATGAGACGGTTAACTTAGGGGCCCAAATTGTTATTTTAGGAACTGGAGAACACGAGTTTGAGCAGTTTTTCCGTGAGATGGAAGATACGTACCCGCAACAAGTAAAAGCCATTATTGGTTTTAATGAGGAACTTGCTCATAAAGTTTATGCCGGTACGGATTTATTTTTAATGCCTTCCCGTTTTGAGCCTTGCGGACTCGGACAATTAATAGCCTTAAAATATGGAACCATTCCAGTCGTTCGTGAAACGGGCGGCCTGAATGACACGGTCAAAGCTTATAATGAATATAGCGGAGAGGGAAATGGCTTCTCTTTTAAAAATTATAATGCTCATGACATGCTTCATACGTTAGAAAGAGCTGTTTCATTTTATCACCAGAAAGATGTATGGAAAAAATTAATGATGGATGCTATGAGTCAGGATTATAGCTGGGGGCAATCGGCATTTAAATATAATCAATTGTATTCAAATTTGACATCTACTCCATCGTGAAAGGGTGAGCAGATTGTTCTCTGATAAAAAAAGCTTTCAAGAGGCTTTTTTAAAAAAGCTGGAAATGACATATGGAAAGAGCTTTAAAGAATCTACTGTTCAAGATCACTATCATACATTAGGAAATATGGTGCGAGAGTATATTAGCAGCGATTGGATTTCAACCAATGAAATTCATAGGTCTTCACATACAAAGCAAGTGTATTATCTTTCTATCGAATTTTTATTAGGCAGACTATTAGGTCAAAATCTGTTGAACTTAGGAATTCGGGAAGTTGTAAAAGAAGGATTAAGTGAGCTGAATATTTCACTTGAAAATATTGAAGAGATAGAAGTAGACGCCGGATTAGGAAACGGCGGATTAGGCAGGCTGGCTGCTTGTTTTTTAGATTCTCTTGCTTCACTTAATCTTCCTGGCCACGGTTATGGGATTCGCTATAAACACGGTTTGTTTGATCAAAAGATTGTAAACGGCTTTCAAATTGAGCTCCCAGAACAGTGGTTAAGGCATGGGAATTCATGGGAGGTACGCAAATTAGATCAAGCTATCGAAGTGAATTTTTGGGGCGAAGTTGAAATGGTACAGGAAGACGGAAAATTTTCTTTTCGTCATGTAAAAGGAGAACCGGTCTCTGCTGTTCCTTATGACATCCCGGTTATCGGATATAAAACAGATACAGTGAATACACTTCGCCTTTGGAATGCGGAACCTTCATCATTTCCAGTACATAAAGATGTGATGGAGTATAAGCGTCAAACAGAGGCTGTATCAGAATTTTTATATCCGGATGATACACATGAAGATGGTAAAATATTAAGATTGAAACAGCAATATTTTCTTGTGTCAGCTAGCTTACAAAGTATTATCAGAGCACATCGAAATACCTATCAAACACTTACAAATTTTCACGAAAAAGTAGCCATTCATATTAACGATACGCATCCTGTACTTGCGATTCCTGAGCTAATGAGAATTTTACTGGATGAAGAAAAAATGGAATGGGAAGATGCATGGCATATTACGTCCAATACCATATCATACACAAATCATACGACTCTTTCTGAAGCCCTTGAGAAATGGCCGATTGACTTATTTCAACCCTTGCTTCCACGCGTGTATATGATTATTGAAGAAATTAATGAACGCTTTTGTAAAGAATTATGGGAAGTATATCCAGGAGACTGGCAGCGGATTGAAAATATGGCTATTTTAGCGCACGGGTTAGTAAAGATGGCTCATTTAGCAATTGTGGGAAGTTACAAAGTAAACGGCGTGGCAAAGATTCATACTGATATTTTAAAAGAACGAGAAATGAAAGATTTTTATCAGTTTTATCCTGCTAAATTTAACAATAAAACGAACGGAATTACCCACCGGCGCTGGTTGTTAAAAGCTAATCCGCAGCTTTCCTCCCTTATTACCGAGGTGATAGGAGATAAATGGATTAAACAGCCGCATTCTCTTATAAAGCTCCAAGAGTATGTGGAAGATCCAAGCTTTTTACAAGGACTAAAAACAGTAAAACAACAGCGTAAAAAGCTGCTTGCGGATATTATTCAAGAGCAAACGGGAATTAAAATCGATTCTAATTCTATTTTTGATGTGCAGGTTAAAAGGCTTCATGCTTATAAAAGACAGCTTTTAAATGTGCTGCACATTATGTATTTGTACAATCGATTAAAAGAAGACCCTAATTTTCAAATCGTTCCTCGTACATTTATTTTTGGTGCGAAAGCTTCTCCCGGTTATTATTATGCAAAAAAAGTCATCAAGCTAATTAATTCTGTAGCTGATGTTGTCAATCATGATCCACAAACATCACCGTTTTTAAAAGTCGTTTTTTTAGAAAACTATCGGGTGTCACTTGCTGAGTATATCTTTCCTGCAGCGGATGTCAGTGAACAGATTTCAACCGCCAGCAAAGAAGCTTCGGGAACGGGAAATATGAAATTCATGATGAACGGAGCGTTAACTCTTGGCACGCTGGACGGAGCGAACGTCGAAATTAGCGAGGCAGTAGGAAAAGATAATGCCTTTCTTTTTGGATTAAAAGCCGAAGAAGTGTTGAGCTATCAGCAAAATGGGGGATACCGTGCCTATGATTATTACCATCATGATAAGCGGATTCGACAAGTGCTCGAGCAGCTTACAAACGGCTTCCTACCAGACACATATGACTTGTTCGAGCCTATATATGATTCATTATTAATGCAAAATGATGAATACTATGTACTCCGTGACTTTGACTCATACGTTACGGCACAGCAAAAAGTAAACGAGGCTTATAGAAATGAAAATAAATGGCTTCAAATGAGTGCGACGAACATTGCACATTCCGGCTTTTTTTCTAGTGATCGAACGATTGAGGAATATGCATCTGATATTTGGGGAATTCACTCCACTAAAAATTTATTAAATCAATAAATAAAAAAGGTGTAGTCAAAGACTACACCTTTTTTATTTTATCTGTTGTCACCGTTTAAGAAATCACCTAAAGAACCAAGGATACTGCCTTCACCTTTACCTCCCGTTGGCGAAACTGCACTTGATAAAACGCGATCGGCTAGTCGGCTAAAAGGAAGAGATTGAATCCAAACTGTTCCTGGTCCTGACAGAGTAGCAAAAAACATGCCTTCTCCTCCAAACAGAGCTGTTTTAATTTTCCCTACATATTCGATGTTGTAGTTTACATCACGGGTCATGGCCACTAAACATCCAGTATCCACGCGAAGGCGTTCACCCGGCTGCAGCTGTCTTTTATGAATGGTCCCGCCTGCATGCAAAAATGCCAAGCCATTACCTTCTAATTTTTGCATAATAAAACCTTCACCGCCAAAGAAGCCCGTTCCTAGTTTTTTTTGAAAATCAATGCCAACGGATACGCCTTTGGCAGCGCATAAAAAGGAGCTCTTTTGACAAATGATTTTATGATCGAGCTGCTCTAAATCGACAGGAATAATCTTGCCTGGAAAAGGTGAAGCGAAAGATACTTTTCGTTTGTGATATCCGTTATTTGTATATACCGTCATAAATAAACTTTCACCAGTTAATACGCGTTTCCCAGCTCCTTTTAGTTTATTAAAAAGCCCGCTGCTGTTGGAGGAAGAACCGTCACCAAAAATGGTTTCCATCTCAATATCATCTTCCATCATCATCATTCCTCCAGCTTCTGCTATAACACTTTCTGAAGGATCTAATTCAATTTCAACAAACTGCATGTCATCTCCATACAATTTGTAATCAATTTCATGTGCATTCATCATTTTCACCTCATTATAATTCTAATCTCCTATTCATTCGATGTCATCTCCTATAGCTCCTACTAAAAATAGAAAAAAGAGTAGTATGAAGAACTACTCCTTTTCAGTGTATGGATCTTTCTCATAGGCCGGTAAGTCTCCAAATATGGTCATCGTACCTTCTTCATCCAATGCATTTTCATATCGCTCATGCTCTTTTGAAGGGTAAATAGGAAGAGGCTGTCCATATAAATCGGTAGCGGCAAAGTTTTCATAATCTTCAACGTACCCGATAGCTTCATCTGCCTCAATATAGGTTTCACTATAGTTAGACGTATCTTCTATAAAATCAGAAGGAGATTCAGACGTCCCGTAACGCGCAACGTCTTGCCAAGAATCTTCTGCGTCATATCCTGTCGTTTCGGTATCGTCATAGTCGTATTGACCAAATGGGTGATGGAGAACATTTTCTTCTACAGGTCTGTGCTTTGGAATATCCTGTGATGGACTATGTTCTCTACAGTATAAAGTAGTTGGTACAGCCTGAAGTCTTTCAAACGAGATATCTGTTCCACATACTTTGCATGTTCCATACGTGCTGTGAGCGATTGCCTGAAGTGCTTCTTCTATTTCATGTAGCTCTTGTTTTGCATGTTCATTTAGTGCAAGGTCTTTTTCACGCTCATATGTTTCCGTGGCTGTGTCACCAGGGTGGTTATCGTAGCTTGAAAGTTCTCCTACAGCATCGTGAGCGTCGCTTCGAGTTAGACCAAAATGATCATTTTGGTCAAAGTGCGATTGAACATCAGCCTGCTGCTGCTGTAAATTTTGTTTTAACTGACTGATTTCTTGTTTTGAAAGTGTCATGAAGCTCCCCCTTAAAAATTTATTGTGCTTTTGTAGTATGTGTTAAAAATTCAAAAAAACACGATTCATATTAGGAGTATTTGGGGTATTCATGAACCTAAGAGAGAAAAGGAGTGGAAAATTAAAGAAAGTTAAAGGTTATAGAAAAGGGTACGATAAAAATAACGTTCTCGAGGTGTAAGGAGTACTAAATAGATCATAAAGATTTTTGATTCATTTAATGAAAAGGCATAATTTAGACAAGCGAAATTAATTTTTTCTCGTGAATCGCGATGCTAGATTTTTTTGAACTGAAAGTTTATAATAAATTAGTTACAGACTTAAGAAAAAAGATGAACGGGGGGACGTAGTGTGATTGCAACGACCGAACAGTTAGTACAAGAATACATTAAAGATGCGATTGAGTGTGCAAAAAATGAAAATCAGCCAAAATTGGTCAGTTTAGTAAAAAAAGTAAGACCTATTGACCCCCTTATTTTTTATGCGAACGGACATGACCAGTTTTATAAAGAACGCTTTTTTTGGAAAGATCCCAACAGTTATTATACATTTGTTGGATTAGGATATGCGCATACTATTTGCACCAATGCGGCAAAAGAACGTTATTTCCACATTGAAAATGAATGGAAGCGCTTTATAAAAGAAGACTTTTATAAAAACAACCAAATTTTCCCGGATGGGACAGGTCCTCTTTTATTTGGAGGATTTTCATTTGACCCAAATCAGTATCGAGAAAACTATTGGAGTGATTTCCCGAGTTCAAAATTTATGATTCCAACAGTGTTATATACCCAGGTAGATAAAGAAGGATATTTTACCGTTAATATGATGGTTAAAGGACAAGATTCTGTAAAAGAGCACATCAATTATTTCGAAGAGGTCCAAAAACTTGTTCTTTGTGAAGAGTACGACGGGGAATCGCATATTTCACCTTTGCTGTTGGAAAAAGAGGAAATTGGGGTAGAGAAATTTAAAGGAAATATTGAAAGAGCTACTACTTTAATTAAGCAACAGGCTATAGAGAAAGTGGTTCTTGCTCGTCAATTAAAAGTAAAATTTAATGAAGATATTTCTACTGAATACGTGCTTCAGCGTCTGTTAAAGGAACAGCCAACTAGCTACACATATATTTTAGAGGGGGAGCATCAGCATTTTATCGGCGCTTCCCCAGAAAGGCTAGTGCAAAAACAAGGAGATTATGTGTTTTCCACATGTCTAGCGGGTTCGATTCCAAGAGGAAAGACAAGGCAGGAAGATCACGAACTAGGTGAGGAATTGCTTCAAGATCCAAAGAACTTAATTGAACACGATGTTGTTGTTCATATGATTAAAGAAGCGATGAATTCTTACTGTTATGAAGTAGAAATTCCAAGTAAGCCAAGTTTATATAAAACAAAGCATATTCAACATTTGTATACACCTGTTAAAGGACGTATAAAGGAAGATGTGACGCTATTTTCATTTATTCAAAAGCTCCATCCAACACCAGCGCTAGGAGGATATCCTCAACAGGAGGCCCTGCCTATTATTCGAAAGCTAGAATCCTTTGACCGAGGGTGGTATGCAGCTCCTTTAGGATGGATGGATATCAACGGAAACGGTGAGTTTATAGTAGGAATCCGCTCCGCTGTTATTCAGCAGAAAGAAGCCGTTTTATTTGCGGGCTGTGGAATTGTAGCAGATTCTACGCCTAAAAGTGAATATGAAGAAACAAGAATTAAATTCAACCCGATGCTTTCAGCTTTAGGAGGGATTATGCGTGGAACACATTAAATCATTAACAACGTATATTGCGTCATTCGTGGATGAATTAGTAGAAGCAAATGTTGAAGAAGTAGTGGTCAGTCCAGGGTCACGTTCAACACCTATTGCGATGCTTATGGCTGAGCACCCTGATATTCATGTACACTTAAATATTGATGAACGTTCCGCCGGCTTTTTTGCTCTAGGAATAGCAAAAGCAAAGAAAAAACCAGTGGCGCTTGTATGTACATCTGGAACAGCTGCAGCGAATTATTATCCTGCAGTAATTGAAGCTCACTACTCACGCATTCCTTTAGTAGTTATCACAGCGGATCGGCCGCATGAGTTAAGGGATATAGGTGCCCCCCAGGCCATTAATCAGAATCATCTTTTCGGTCAATATGCGAAGTGGTTTGTAGATACAGCTTTACCAGAAGAAAGTGCAGATATGAATCGTTATATCCGAACAGTAGCTTCAAGGGCTGTTCATACAGCTCAAGCTATACCGAGCGGTCCTGTACACATTAACGTACCTTTACGTGAACCGATTGTACCAGATTTATCTATTGAAGATTTATGGAGTCAAGGGAAACGCGGCAAATCATATGTGTCTGCTATTCATGGAGAAGCATCTCTATCTGAAAAAGGTTTCGAAGAAATTGCGAAGCGCTTAGAGGGAACAACAAAAGGACTTATTATATGCGGAGATCAAATGTCTTTAAAAGCAGTAGACAGCGTATGCCATTTAGCTGAATCTTTAAGCTTTCCGGTGCTCGCAGATCCGTTATCACAATTAAGAAGCGGCAAGCATTCAAAAGAAAATGTAATAGAGACATATGATACATTTTTAAAAAGTGATAAGGTTGATGAGCGTTTTTACCCGGAAGTTGTCATTCGTTTTGGCGCGATGCCGGTATCGAAACCGCTATTGCAATTTTTGAAAGCACACGAGCCGACAGAAATGTTTGTAGTTGACCAAGGTAAAGGCTGGAGAGACCCTACTTTACGTTCGACAGTGATGATTGAAGCCGATGAGATATTATTTTGTGAAGAACTGATCAAGCGTCTTTCAGCGAATCAAGAGGAGTCTACTTCATGGCTGAGTCTGTGGAAAAAGATTAATGCTCAAACTGCACAGGCTCTGAGGACATTAACTTCTGGCCAGGAATGGTTCGAAGGACAAGTAGTTCAAGAAATTGTTGATGTAGTACCTGAAGGCACGGCGTTGTTTGCTGGAAATTCAATGCCTGTTCGAGATATTGATTCTTTCTTCTTAAATACGGAAAAAGATATTCCACTCTTTGTAAATCGGGGCGCAAATGGAATTGATGGTGTAGTTTCGTCTGCTCTAGGCGTAAGCACGGCTTACGATCACACCGTTTTATTTATTGGTGACCTATCGTTTTATCACGATTTAAATGGTCTTTTGGCAGCTAAAATGCATAATTTAAATTTAACCGTTGTGCTAGTTAATAATGACGGCGGAGGAATTTTTTCATTTTTACCGCAGTCAAAACAAGAAAAGCACTTTGAATTTTTATTCGGTACGCCAACTGGATTAAACTTTGAGCATGCCACTCGTCTGTATGATGGCACATTTTCTTCAGCAAGCAGCTGGGAAGAATTTCGACATGCAATGAATCATGCTTTTGCAAAAGGCGGGTTGCATGTTGTAGAGATTCGTACAACTCGTACAGAAAATGTAGAGACTCATCGCAGTTTGTGGAAACTTGTTTCCGAGGAAATAAATTTGTCAAACGGTGAGGAATAAGCAATGAGGTATCAATTAAGTGGTGTATCTTACTATGTGCACACCGAGGGGAAAGGAGAGCCGCTCCTTCTGCTTCACGGTTTTACCGGTTCTTCTCAAACCTGGCGTACCTTTATGAAGAAATTCGCTAAAGACTATCAGGTGATTGCTGTTGATATTATTGGTCATGGCCAATCAGCAGCTCCGAAAGAAATCAAACCATATTCAATGGAAGCAGTTGTTGAAGCACTGCATGAGCTGCTTCAACAGCTATCTTTATCACAGGTGAATGTAATCGGATATTCGATGGGAGGAAGACTTGCTCTTTCATTTGCTCAGCGATATCCACACCTTGTGAAAAAGTTGGTATTAGAAAGCGCATCGCCTGGTTTAAAAACACGAGAAGAACAAAATCTAAGAAAAGAAAAAGATGAACAGCTGGCGAGCCGCATTATGGAAAATGGGATTGAAGAGTTTGTGAACGATTGGGAGGAAATCCCTCTTTTTCGTTCTCAAAAGCAATTGCCTCGTCATGTTCAAGAAGCGGTGCGTAAAGAAAGACTTTCTCATACAGAGATCGGCCTTTCCAACAGTTTGAAAGGAATGGGGACAGGAGTCCAGCCGTCCCTTTGGGAGAAGCTGGACGATCTGGTGATGCCGGTTTTGCTTATTACAGGAGAAGTAGATCAAAAGTTTTGTTTAATTTCCAAAGAAATGCAAACATTAATACCAAATGCTACTTCTAAAATTATTTTAGGGACAGGCCATGCAATTCACGTGGAACAACCCGAGATTTTTGGTAGAATAGTAATTGAGTTCTTAGCTACTACATAATTAGGAGGAAATAAAGATGACAGTTGAATGGACATCAGTACGTCAGTATGAAGACATTTTATACGAAACATATAACGGAATCGCTAAAATTACGATTAACCGTCCGGAAGTGCACAATGCATTCCGTCCAAAAACAGTAATGGAATTGATCGATGCATTTGCTTATGCTCGTGACGATGCAAGCGTTGGAGTAATTGTATTAGCAGGTGCTGGAGATAAAGCATTTTGCTCAGGCGGAGACCAAAGAGTTCGCGGCCACGGCGGCTATGTAGGAGAAGATGAAATTCCACGTCTAAACGTTCTAGATTTACAGCGTTTAATTCGCGTAATTCCAAAGCCGGTTGTTGCGATGGTATCAGGCTATGCAATTGGTGGTGGCCACGTTCTTCACGTTGTATGTGACTTAACAATTGCAGCGGATAACGCAGTCTTTGGACAAACAGGTCCTAAAGTTGGAAGCTTCGATGCAGGATATGGCTCTGGTTACTTAGCTCGCATCGTAGGTCATAAGAAAGCGCGTGAGATCTGGTTCTTATGCCGTCAGTACAACGCTCAAGAAGCACTAGACATGGGATTAGTAAACACAGTCGTTCCATTAGAACAGCTTGAAGCTGAAACAATTCAATGGTGTGAAGAGATGTTAGAAAAAAGTCCAACCGCTCTTCGTTTCTTAAAAGCAGCATTTAATGCTGATACGGATGGCTTAGCTGGTATCCAGCAATTTGCGGGTGACGCAACGCTTCTTTATTACACAACCGATGAGGCAAAAGAAGGTCGCGATGCATTTAAGGAAAAACGCAATCCAGACTTCCAACAGTTCCCACGTTTCCCTTAAACAGCTGAAACAGCTTGGTGATTATCATCAGGCTGTTTTTTCAATTTAATTTAGTTAATCAGTATAAAAAGGAGAGAAATTCATGAGTAGCCAAACGATTCCCAATGGGCTTATGCAAAGAGCATATTTGACGCCAAATCGAGTGGCGGTAGAAACACCGCAAACGTCTCTTACGTTTCAAGAGCTTCATAAACGTGTTCAAAAAGTAGCACATCAGCTTTCGTTTAACGGTGTAAAGCAAGGCGATACGACTGCTTTATACATGAAAAATAGCGTGGAGTTTATTGAGATTTTACATGCGGTTTCTTATATTGGTGCAAAGTTGCTGCTCGTCAACACGCGTTTGACAAACGAAGAAATTAATTATCAGCTAACAGATGCAAACGTGTCGTTGCTTATTACGGATGAAACATTTTTAATGAGAGAATTCCAAAGTTCCATTACTCAGCTTACTTTACCTGCTTTAAAAAGTTCTCCAGAAGCAGAAACGGATTTTCAAAAAACGTGGAATCTCGAGGACACATTCACCATTATGTATACGTCTGGAACAACAGGTCATCCAAAAGGAGTGCTGCAGACATATGGAAATCACTGGTGGAGTTCCGTTGGCTCAGCGCTTAATTTAGGATTAAATGAAAAAGACTGCTGGCTTATAGCGGTTCCTTTGTTTCATATTAGTGGCTTATCTATTTTAATGCGGAGCGTCTTTTACGGAATGAAAATCATTTTAGAAGAACGGTTTGAAGCAGGAGCAGTAAATGAAGCGATTGAAAACAAAGAGGTAACGATTATTTCGGTTGTCACTTCCATGCTGTCTAATATGCTCGATGAGTTAGGGGAACGAAAATATCCGCATACGTTTCGGTGCATGCTTTTAGGAGGAGGACCTGCACCGCTTACTATTTTAGAGGCTTGTGTGAATAAAGAAATTCCTGTTTATCAAACGTATGGAATGACAGAAACATCTTCACAGTTCGTTACGCTTTCACCTGAAGATAGTTTGCGAAAACTGGGATCAGCAGGTAAACCGTTATTTCCATGTGCAATGAAAATTGTAGATGAAAAAGGAAATGAGACCAGCGAAGCAGGAGAAATCATTGTTAAAGGTCCAAATGTTACAACAGGATATTTAAATAAACCTGAAGCTACTGAAAAAGCCCTTCAACAAGGCTGGTTCTATACAGGAGATATCGGGAAAGTGGATGAAGAAGGCTTTCTATATGTGTTAGACAGACGTTCAGACCTTATTATTTCAGGTGGAGAAAATGTATATCCAGCTGAAATTGAAAATGTTTTGTTGAAGCATCCCGCTGTTAAAGAGGCCGGTGTAACGGGAGTAGCTGATGAAAAATGGGGACAAGTGCCAGCTGCATGTATTGTTGTAAACGAAGACGTTTCAGATGAAGAATTATCTTTACACATTCAACAATTTTTAGCAAAGTACAAACTTCCAAAGTATTTCGTTCGAGTAGAGGAGCTGCCGCGAACGGCTTCTAATAAAATCATACGCCGGAAGCTATCATCTTTCATACAGAAAGGGAGCTAATCGATGATTATAAAAAAAGTACACCTTTATAAAATTGACATGAAGCTTCTTTCTCCTTTTTCAACAAGCTATGGTACAGTGCAGGATCGAGAATTGATTTTGCTTGAAGTAGAAGATGAAAAAGGATTTACAGGGTGGGGAGAAGTAGTTGCTTTTTCATCTCCTTGGTATACGGAAGAAACGATTCAAACATGTTTTCATATGTTAGACGATTTTTTAATTCCCTCGCTTCTTCATCAGCAGCTTCAAAAACCAGAGGATGTTCAAAAGTTATTCAAACCTCTAAAGCGAAATAACATGGCTAAAGCAGCTTTGGACTGTGCTGTATGGGATTTGTATGCAAAGAGGCAAAACAAGCCGTTATCTGAAGTAATTGGAGGAGTAAGGTCTGCTGTAGAAGCTGGAGTGGTAGTTGGCTTAAATGATATTTCCATAATGAAAGAACAAATAAAGACTTACATGAAAGATGGCTATAAGCGCTTTAAAGTGAAAATTAAGCCGGGTGCTGACTATGAGCTACTGAAACAAATTCGAGATGAATTTCCAAACATTCCTCTTATGGCTGATGCCAATTCAGCCTATACGTTAAGCGATAGTGATTCATTGAAGAAACTAGATGACTTGAATTTAATGATGATCGAACAGCCGTTAAGTTCTGATGATATCCTTGATCATCGATTGTTACAAAAGCAAATGCAGACGCCAATTTGCTTAGATGAAAGTATTGTGAGCTATGAAGATACACGTCATGCAATTGAACAAAGAAGCTGTAAGATTATCAATGTGAAAATCGGTCGAGTTGGCGGAATGTCCGTAGCAAAGCAAATTCATGATTTGTGCGCCCAGCATGGTGTAAGACTTTGGGTTGGAGGAATGTTAGAAGCCGGCATTTCACGTGCTCATAACATCGCCCTTGCGACATTGCCTTCTTTCACGATACCAGGTGATATTTCTGCGTCGTCTCGCTATTGGGAAAAAGATATTATTAAGCCCGAAGTAGAGGTAGAAGCCGGAGTAATAAAGGTGAAGGGAAAACCGGGGATAGGATACGATATTGATAAAAACTTTATCAAAACAATCACAGCATTTGAAAAAGAATACAAATAATTAAAAACCGTTTTTTATGTAAAACGGTTTTTTTATTGAGGTTGTCAATGTTTAGTAGAAAAATAGGACAAATTTTTTAAAAAGAGCACATTGTTCCATCAAGCGTGTCAAAACATGTTATGATGGAATAGTTTGATGAAAAAAGTCGAAGGATTTTATCGTAAAAAACAAAATTATTTTTGAAAATAGGTTGATAGTTTTCTAAGTTGTCCTATATAATGTGTTTATAACATAACACAATATGTTGTTTTGAAATCGATAATAAAATACTATATTTTGTGTTTTCCAGTGAAAAAGGTGTCTGATAAAAAGACTTAAAAGGGAATTTGGTGAAAATCCAAAGCTGTCCCCGCAACTGTGAATGCTGATGAAATAAGGAGATCCACTGTGAGTAAACATCATGGGAAGGCCTTAAAGTAAAAAGAAGCATAAGTCAGGAGACCTGCCTTTTTTATGTCGTTTTATCTTCTTCGGGAGGTGAGAGGGTAGAGCGAGGATTGAGAAAAGACTTAGTGTCTTCTTCTATCTTCGTTCTATTCGCTCACCGAGGTACGGTGAGCGATTTTTTATTTTGAAGTGAAGAGAGGAGCCATATTTATGGTGAATACATTAAAGCCTACAATTCTACATGAATTAACTGCATATATTGAACGTTTAAAAAAAGAATTTACGCAGCTTGATTTTTCTTTGTATGAGGAAAAGGTTATTCAAACTGTTACAGTAAAGGAAAATATGACGGACGAAAAGGTTGCAAACGTCCTAATTTTAGCAGCCTTAGAGCGTATTTCAATGGAAGAACCAGATTGGACGTACGTAGCGGCAGACGTCTACTTAAACGAACTATATCGAAAAGCAGCGGACAACCGAGGCTATGATAAAAAAGAGAAATACGGTTCGTTTTATCAGCTTATTCAAGAACTAACAAAAATCGGTATTTATAATAAACAGCTATTAAAAACATATACAGAAGAAGAAATTAATGAAATTGCTTCAGTCATTATTCCTGAACGCGATCGTTTATTTACATACATTGGATTGTTGACATTAGCAGATCGCTATTTAGCGACATCACATGATAAGCGCGTATACGAATTACCGCAAGAACGTTTTCTTATCATTGCTATGACGCTGATGTCTCAAGAAAAGAAAGAAAATCGAACAGCATTAGTAAAAGAAGCGTACTGGGCGCTTTCTAGTCTATATATGACGGTTGCCACACCAACGCTTTCAAACGCAGGAAAGAGCTACGGACAGCTATCTAGCTGCTTTATTGATACGATTGATGACAGCTTACGCGGTATTTATGATAGCAATACAGATTTGGCCACGCTTAGTAAAAATGGAGGCGGAATTGGTGTCTACCTCGGTCATATTAGAAGCCGAGGAAGTGATATAAAAGGTTTTAAAGGCGTATCATCAGGAACAATTCCATGGATGAAACAGCTAAATAATACGGCTGTAAGTGTCGATCAGCTAGGTCAACGACAAGGAGCTATTGCCGTATATTTAGACGTATGGCATAAAGACATCTTTTCATTCTTAGACGCGCGGTTGAACAATGGTGACGAACGCCAGCGCACGCATGATTTATTCACTGGCGTATGTTTGCCAGATTTGTTTATGGAAAAAGTAGAAGCACGTGAAGATTGGCACTTATTCGATCCTCACGAAGTTCGTACGCTGATGGGCTACTCGTTAGAAGATTTTTATGATGAAGAAGAAGGCAGCGGTTCATTCCGCACTCGTTACGCTGAGTGTGTAAATAATGAACAGCTTTCAAGAGAAACAGTACCTGCTATTGAAATCTTCAAGCGCATTATGCTTTCGCAGCTTGAAACAGGGACGCCTTATATGTTCTATCGTGATACGGTTAACCGAGCTAATCAAAACCGCCACGAGGGCATGATCTACTGCAGCAACTTATGTACAGAAATTACGCAAAACCAAAGCACAACGGTCGTAACAGAGGAAATTACGGAAGACGGAAAAATTATTATTACAAAGAATCCGGGCGATTTTGTTGTATGTAATCTTTCGTCTATCAACTTAGCGAGAGCCGTAACTGAAGATGTGCTTGAACGTTTAATTCCAATTCAAGTACGCATGCTTGATAATGTTATTGAGTTAAATGATTTGCCGGTACTTCAAGCAAAACTAACAAACCAAAAGTACCGCGCAGTAGGGCTTGGCACATTTGGTTGGAACCATTTGCTTGCCTTAAAGAAAATAGCATGGGAAACAGATGAAGCGGTAGCATATTGCGATGAATTGTATGAGCAAATCGCTTACTTAACCGTACAGGCAAGCATGAACTTAGCTAAAGAAAAAGGCGCATATCCATTATTTAAAGGCTCAGATTTTGAGTCAGGCGCTTATTTTGAAACACGTAAATACACAAGCGAAGCGTGGAGTGAACTGCGTAACGAAGTTCAAAACAATGGGATAAGAAATGGCTACTTAATGGCTGTAGCACCTAATTCATCAACATCTATTATTGCGGGTTCTACTGCAAGTATTGATCCGATTTTCCGTAAGTTTTATTCAGAGGAAAAGAAAAACTATAAAATCCCGGTGACGGCACCGGATTTATCGCCAGCAACAAACTGGTATTATAAGTCCGTTTATTTAATTGATCAGCACTGGAGCATTAAGCAAAACGCCAAGCGCCAGCGCCATATTGATCAATCCATTTCATTCAACTTATATGTACAAAATGATATCCGAGCAAAAGAGCTGCTGGATCTTCATATGACGGCATGGAAAGAAAAGTTAAAAACGACCTACTACGTACGTTCAACATCAAGTGAAGTCATTGAAGAATGTGAAAGCTGTCATAGTTAAAAGGAGTGAATAATTGATGACAAGCATGTTAAAACGAGAATTAATGAATGAAACAGCTCCGAACCGTTCGACAGGAATCATCAACGGCAAGAGCTCAAATATTCTAAACTGGGATGACGTCCGATTTTCATGGGCGTTCCCTAAATACAAGCGTATGCTAGCTAACTTCTGGACGCCGTTTGAAATTAATATGGGTCAAGATATTAAGCAGTTCCCTCAGTTAACGGCTGACGAACAAGAGAGCTTTTTAAAAATTATTGGCTTGCTGGCGCTACTGGACAGTATTCAATCAGATTATGCTAGCAAAGTAGCTGATTATGTAACCGATTCTTCGATTAATGCTTTAATGATTATTTTAGCGCAGCAAGAAGTGGTTCATAATCATTCGTATTCATATGTTTTATCAAGTCTTGTACCAAAAGGAAAACAAGATGAAGTATTTGAATACTGGCGCACAGACGAAAAGCTTCGCGCTCGAAATGACTTTATTACAAACGGATATAAAGCATTTAGCGAAGAAGCAACGGTTGAAAACTTTTTGAAGTCTATGGTATATGATGTTATTTTAGAAGGCCTTTTCTTCTATAGTGGATTTGCGTTCTTCTATAATCTTGCGAGAAATCAAAAGATGGTGGCGACATCTACGATGATTAACTATATCAATCGTGATGAACAGCTTCACGTTGGGTTATTTGAAAAGATTTTCAAGGAAGTACTAAATGAAAATCCAGCTTATCGTACGGAGGAGCTAGAAACGTTTGTAGTTGAAACGTTCCAAGAGGCAGCTCGTCTTGAAATTGAATGGGCGGAATCTGTTATCGGAGAAAAATTCGACGGCATCACGATGAAAGAACTGCAGCAGTATATTGAATACATGGCTAATAAACGCTGTAATCAATTAGGCTTCGGCCGAGCTGCTTTCCCAGAAGCACCGATTGAAAATCCCCTTCGTTGGATTATTGCTTACCAAGAGGTAGATTTAGGGAAAACGGATTTCTTTGAACAGAAATCACGACAATATACAAAAGCATCAGATGCGAATGGATTTGATGATCTATAAACACAAAAGCTGACTAATTTTCTTATTGATTAGTCAGCTTTTTTTAAGTGAATAAGTCCAAGTTCTAACGCACGTGTAGTAATTAAGTCATCAATTTCTTCTGGAATGTTTTCAAGTGTTCCCCATTTGTATGTCCATAAATGAGTGAACGATTGTACATAGATTGGAAAGGTTTGTTCATTTGCTTTTATTGCTTCTTCTTTAAAAAAATGAATCAGTTGTTCAGTTTTCATATTAGTCTCCTTTTTTATGATTTTGAAGAGAGAAAAAAGACAACCCAGAGGCTGTCCTTTTGCGGGTTACGCTTCAGTTGGCTTGAACGTTTTACAGTCTGTTTCATAACTGCTTGCTGCATGTTTTCCGCTATGACTTACCACGTAAATTTCTTCTGCGCTGCAGTGATTTCCATTTTTCCAAAAGTGACAGTTATTTACTTCACAAAGAATGTTTTGTTCCAACGTTAACCCTCCTTCGTATGTGATAGCTATAGTATGGTCAAAATTCAACCAACTTATAAGAAAGGTGGTAGACTTTCATTTTAATTGAGAATTTTTATCAATTAAACATTGACAAAGAGAATCATTCTCAATTAAACTGTGTATATAGTAAAGAATACAAGTTGTTGGCAAATCATTAAATGAATAATTAATTGGGAGGGAACAAACATGTCATCAGTTATGGTTGTAGGAGGAGACAGGTTAAAGCATATTACAGATCGTTTAGCGGGAGAAGGGTTTAATGAAGTCATTCATTTAGATGGCCGTAAAAGCAATATGGTGAAGCGAGAAATACCCGAACATATTGGGTTTGTATTAGTTATTACGGATTTTATTAATCACAATATGGCAAAAGTCATTAAAGAGAAAGCAAAAAAACAAAAAAAACCCATTTATTTCGTCAAACATTCATGGAGTGCTATTCGTAGAGTAATTGAGCAGATTTCATGATTTAATTTTTACTTATTATTGAGAATGAATTTCAATTAGGGTGGTGAGACATAGGTGGAACCGATAAAAGTACATATAAAAACACTCTCTAACGACCACGTCGAACAATTTATTCGATGTCCGTACAAATTTTATCAGCAGCAGCTTCTTTTGAAAAAAACATCTATAGATTGGAAACAGCTCGTTCAAGTAACTGTCCATCAAATCATTAAAACATACTATAGCAAGCCGGTTGAGTATCGCTCAAACCTCTATGTTTTACAGCTTATTGAAAAATATTGGCGCCTAAAGCCAAATATGTTTTCATCACCCGTTCACTATTACGATGTGTTAGCTAAAGTAAGCGATTATTTACTAAGGTTTTTAGGAAAGAAAGCACATGTGGAACTACCGCTTTTTGTGTTTGAGAAATACAGCGTTTATGTAGAAGAAATTCAAAGCAACCTTTCTCTAACCATTGATTTTGCTGCATGGACAGAAAAATCTTATACGCTAACAAAATTCATTCTAGATGACCATGAAGAAGTGAAAAACGCAATGAAAGACTTTATTATCGTTTTTTCGAAACAAGCTTTTAAAAAGGTTCCTGAACAAATTCGTTTTTATTCATTATTAACTGGAGAAACAACAACTTATCATATTGCCCCAGACGATTATCAAAAAGCCATACTTCAACTACATATTGTCAAAAGTGTGTTAATGGAACCAAAACATTTTCAAAAGAATTATGCATCCAGTGAGTGTGAAAACTGTCCTCTTCAACAAGAATGTGCTGAAGAAGGGGATGTGCGGCCAACACTGCTGGTGTAAAGGAGCGTTGTTTACATGAAGGAAATCTTACTAGCTTATGCGAGTATGTCAGGTAACACAGAAGCGATAGCCGATTTGATCGAAGAAGAATTAGTCAAGCATGGATTGCATGTAAAACGAGCAGAAGTATATGACATTGATGCTTCTGACCTTGTATCCGCGGAATCTATTATCTTTGGAGCTTATACGTGGGGAGATGGAGAGCTGCCAGATGATTTTTTAGATCTTTATGATGAAATGGATGATATAGATCTCACTCAAAAGCAGATGGCTGTATTTGGCTCAGGTGATTCCTCATATGATGTTTTTTGCGGAGCAGTTGATTTAATTGAAGAAAAAATAAAGGAACGCAACGGAAATATAGCCGTTCCCGGTTTGAAAATTGAGCTCTCTCCCTTTGGAGAAGATGTAGAAAAATGTAAGGTATTTGCTAAAGATTTTGCTGAAATAGTAGCAAAATCTGCTGCTTCATAAGAAAACCCGGTCAAGTGCTGACCGGGTTTTTAATATGGCTTCTTTTTGCTGTATTCTTTATTATCTTTCATAAATAGACGCCAGAAATAAAAGAATCCAGGAAATAAAATCGCAAAGCCAACAATATACACAATAAATAACGAATGGAACGCATCGGGATGTGTAAATCCATTCTCAATCGTTACGTTTGGATACACGACATACGGTAAATGACTTCGTCCGTATACGTAACTTGCTAAGAAATATTGAAGGACGATTGATACCACGGCTAAACGAGGCATTCCTTTTCCTTTTTGAGAAGGAAGCAGCAGAGCAATACCAGCTACTACAAATAGACCTACAGATCCGTAAAGAAGAGGCTTAAACTGCATCATTTTATCATATAACCAGCTGGCTTCTGATTGCATTGTAATCATAATAAAGATAGCCATTAGCAGTGAAAGAGGTCCTGTAATGAGCGCATCGCGCCGATAGACCGCATAAGCTTCCATTTCGTCAGATGACTTCGAGTAATCTGCTAATAAAAGAGACGAAAGAAACAGGGAAGAGGTAATGGCAAAACCAATAAATGAATAAACGTGCGGACTTGAAAACACTCTTGCTAAATTTAATCGCTGCGTGCCGTCAATTACATCAATAAATCCCCCTTGACTTACTGGCAGTACGGCGATTAAAAAAGCAGGAATTAACACGCCAGAGATACCGGATATATAAACTAACGCTCTCCGATATTTGAAGCTGCTAGCATAGTGTGAAAACACTAAAAATCCGCTTCGAATAGATAAGAGAAGTAAAATGATACTTCCCGGTACTAGTAGCACTGTTCCAAGCGTAAATGTAGCTCGAGGAAAAAAGCTAAACAGCGCAACAACAATCGCAACGATAAATACATTGGTTACTTCCCAAGTAGGCGATAGATATCTGTTTGCTACATCTGTAGCATTTGTTTTCGTACGGTTAATATATACCATCGACCAAAAACCAGCTCCAAAGTCCATCGTTCCCATTACGGCATAGATAAAAATGAAGCCCCATATTACAGTAATTGCTAGTAATGAATCACCCATATTCTCACATCCTTTTTAATCTGCTTGCGCAGCAAGCTCTTTAGAAAGCGGATTTCTTCTGAAATAAAACACCAGTACAAGGGCGACTGCGGCCACAAGTACGATATAAACAAGCAAAAATAAAAAAAATAGAATATGCAAATTAGCAGAAGTAGTAACAGCTTCTGATGTACGCATTATGCGGTAAATGACCCAAGGCTGTCTTCCTGTAC
This sequence comes from Priestia sp. SRI_019, assembly GCF_057586255.1. Lineage (NCBI taxonomy): Bacteria > Bacillati > Bacillota > Bacilli > Caryophanales > Bacillaceae > Priestia > Priestia sp. SRI_019. The sequence goes on from NZ_JBYCZN010000001.1 coordinate 25,349, forward strand.
ATGCAAAAATCCATCCGAATTCAATGCCCATGATTGCAAGAGGACCGGTTGCGACAAATGCCCACATGAAAATTTTCGGGAAGCTTTTCTTCTTTAAAAACTTGTACCAAACAACGCCCACTAGCGCCACTAAAATTAAAATCGATCCGATAATGACCATACCGTTAAACAAGGTATGCACAAAAAGCGGCGGCCAATAATCCCTAGGGAAGTCATTGAGTCCAGTAATCACTGTATTAAAGCTATTACCCGACAAGAAGCTGAGCATCCATGGAAACTCAATTCCATACTTGACTCGCTGTTCTTTTTCATCTGTAAATCCGCCTAAAGCTAATGGCGCATGATCTTGCGTTTCAAATAGACCTTCAGCTGCTGCAAGTTTTTCGGGTTGATATTCGTATACTTTTTGCATAGATTCATGTCCATTCAAAGCCGTTACAAAAGAGAAAATCCCGCCGATTACTAATCCCATCATCAACGCTTTATGATGAAACTTATATTCTCTTGGATTATGTTTTCGCGCACGAAGCATTTTAAAGGCAGCGACTGAAGCAATGACGAAGCCTCCGGTTGTATAAGCAGAAACGGCTACGTGACCGGACGTTACAAAGAAGCTCGGATTAAAGAAAGCTGCCCAAGGATCTACGCTTACAATGTCTCCATTTAAAATTCGAAAGCCAGCAGGTGTCCCTTCAAATGCATGCACGTTGGTAATTAAAACGGCAGAGGCAAGTGCTCCTATTGCTACTAAAATCAGACTGATAATCCTCATTTTTCGAGAAATACGGTCCGCTGCGTATACGTAAATAGAGAGAAACAGAGCCTCAATAAAGAAAGCATAAATTTCAATTTGAAAGGGAAGAGCCATTACTTTTCCTACAATTTCCATAAAACCCGGCCAAAGCAACGCTAGTTGTACACCAGCAATTGTTCCCGTAGGAATAGCGACTCCAAGCAGGACGGCAGCTCCTTTTGTCCAGCGCTGTGCCATAAGTTCATAATCTTTATCTTTTGTTTTGTAGTAAAGAATTTCAGCCAATAAAATCATGAGAGGAATGCCAACACCAAGGGTGGCAAAAATGATATGTACTCCCATGTTCAGGCCAAACATTGAACGTGCAGTAACTAAATGATCCATTCATTTTTCAACCTTTCCAGTAAAGTATTGATAAACCTTATTGTCCACTTTTTACCACGCTTTATGCATCGGAATTGGTAAAACATATCACTTGATAATAGTAATCATTACGATTATAATGAACGTATATTGTTTTAAAGGAGAGATATTTTATGAAAACCAATATTCATCCAGACTATCGTAAAGTTGTATTTATGGACACAAATAGCGGAACATCATTTTTATCAGGATCTACAAAACAATCAAATGAGACCGTTCAATGGGAAGATGGCAACACATATCCGCTTTTAAAAGTTGAAATCAGTTCGGATACACATCCATTTTATACAGGAAAACAAAAATTTGCTGATAAAGGCGGCCGTGTAGAACGCTTTAAGCAAAAATATAAATTACAATAAAAAAACTAGCCCGGAGGCTAGTTTTTTTATTAATATAATACTTTTTTCAACGTATCAATGTTGTGTTGCATAATGGAGAAATAATCTTCTTTATTTTTAACATCGTTTTTTGTTAATGACTCTAAGTTATGAAGTGTTAAAGCTTGAGCTCCTACTTCATTTTTTACAAGCGTAGACACTTTAGGCTTTAAATTTTGGTCAAAGATAAAGTATTTGATATGGTCTTTTTTTGCTTGTTTTACGATGTTTTCTAATTGTTTTTGAGACGGCTCATTTGTAGGAGATAAACCCGCTACGCTAATTTGCTTTAAGCCGTATCGTTTTTCCCAGTAGCCATAGGCTGCATGTGATACTAAAATTTCTTTATGAGGTGCGTCGCCAATTGTTGTTTTTAACTCTTGGTCCACATCTTCAAGCTGAGTCTTTAACGCTTGGAAGTTCTTTTCAAACTCTGCTTTTTTATCTGGTTTTAATTCAATAAGTTCGTCTTTAATATTTTCTGCTAATTGAATAGCTAAAACAGGATCAAGCCAAACGTGAGGGTCTGTATCTCCGTGGTTATGCTCTTCTTCATGGGCATGTTCGTCTTCGTGGGCATGCTCATCTTCAGAACTCTTTGCTAATTTAATTCCTTTTGCAGCTTCTACTAAAGCTACATCTTCATTTTTAAGTGTAGACTGTGCTTTATCTGCAAAACCTTCAAGTCCAATTCCTGAGTAAACAAATGCGTCCGCGTTGGCGATTTTGACCATTGTTTTTGTTGTAGGCTCAAATGAGTGCGCATCTACACCGGTTGGTAAAATGCTTTTAGCTTCTACATATTTTCCACCGATTTTTTCAGTAAAGTCCTGTAAAGGGTAGATTGTTGTATAAACTTCTAATTTTTTGTTTTTATTATCAGATGCGTTATTTGCACTGCTTGAACTGCACCCTGCAAGAGCTGTTCCAATTCCTAATGCCAGCACCATTAAAAGTGGTTTGAATTTCATTATGTTGCTCCTTCCGTTTGTATCGTAACCATTTATGACCTATGTTATTATATCGTAATTATTACGATTTGAAAACTAAAAATTTACGCGCTTACTGTAAACTTCGGAAGGGGATCTTTGAGAGTAGCCCAATCTTGATTCATTTCCTCATTTGTCAGCAAACAGCGGTCTAAAGTTTCAATTATTTCCGCTTTGTTCATATCAATACCAATGAACACGAGCTCGTTAATACGATCTCCAAATTGTTCATCCCATTTTGCTCGTAATTCAGGCTCTTCTTTTAAGGTTTGTTCTCTTTCTTCCGGTGCGTAAGTTGCTATCCATTCACCTGCTGCTTGAATCATAATGGACGTACCCGCTTGAGAAAGAAGTCCTGCCATATTATTACGCGAAGCAAGCCAGAAAAATCCCTTTGCACGTACGATATCAACCGGCCAGTTCTCTAACCATTTCATAAAGCGTTCAGGATGAAGGGGACGATTCCTTCTGTATACAAAAGAAGAAATACCAAACTCTTCCGTTTCAGGCGTATGGTGTTCCTCATTTAATTCTTTAATCCATCCGGCTCCTTGACTAGCTTTTTCAAAGTCGAATAAGTCAGTATGAAGTATGGCTTCAAGGCTTACTTCACTATTAATTGTTTGGATAACAGTGGCTTCTGGATTTAATTTGTGAAGAACAGCTTGCAGCTCATCTGCATCATCTTTTGTTAACAAATCAACTTTGTTTAATAAAATGACGTTTGCAAATTCAATTTGATCGATTAATAAATCAATCACTTCTCTTGTATCGTTTTCATCTGTTCCTTCTTTGCGGTCTAATAAGCTTTCGCCGGATGAAAAGTCTTCCCAAAAGCGATTAGCATCTACCACAGTGACCATCGTATCTAACGAACATTTCTGAGTTAAATCAATGCCAAGCTCTTCATCAATATAAGTAAATGTTTGAGCAACAGGGATCGGTTCGCTGATTCCGGAGGATTCAATGACAATATAATCAATATCACCATTGTCAGCTAGGCGTTCTACTTCTTTCATTAGATCGTCTCGGAGCGTACAGCAAATACAGCCATTTTGCATTTCAACAAGTTTTTCTTCTGTTCGAGAAAATCCGCCTTGTTTAACTAAGTCTGCATCAATATTTACTTCGCTCATGTCATTGACAATGACCGCGACCTTTAAACCTTCTTTATTTTTTAAAATATGGTTCAAAAGCGTTGTTTTACCTGAACCAAGGTATCCGCTTAAAACGGTAACGGGAATTTTTTTCACTGTTTTAACCTACTTTCTTGTCTTTAAATAATAATGATTACGATTTAACACTTTTCATCTTATAGGAAAAAGTATTATAATACAAGAAAGAATTTTTTTTATGAAGGAGAAGACAGCAAATGAGCTTATTACAAGATGTTTTAGAATTCAACAAAAAATTTGTAGAAGAAAAGAAGTATGAATTTTACGAAACAAGCAAATTCCCTGATAAAAAAATGGTTATTTTATCGTGTATGGACACAAGATTAGTAGAATTGCTTCCGCACGCTTTAAATCTGCGCAACGGAGACGTGAAAATTGTTAAAAATGCAGGAGCACTTGTTTCACATCCATTTGGAAGTATTATGCGAAGCATTTTAGTAGCTGTGTACGAGCTACAAGCTGATGAGGTATGTGTAATTGGTCACCATGACTGCGGAGCAGGTAAACTTCAGGCGGAACCTTTTTTAGAGAAAGTAAGAGCAAAAGGCATCTCAGATGAAGTGATTAATACCATTGAATATTCTATGGATTTGAAACAATGGTTAACGGGTTTTGATTCAGTAGAAGAGACTGTTCAGCATAGTGTAGAGACAATCCGTAATCATCCTCTATTTTCAAAAGATACTCCTGTACATGGACTAGTTATTGATCCAAATACAGGAAAGCTAGACGTTGTTGTAAATGGGTATGAAGCAATCGAAAACAACTAAAGCTTAGTGTGATTTTTTCTCAGGTACTTCATCGATGCCACCCGGATGGAACGGGTGGCATTTTAAAATGCGTTTTACAGTCAAATAAGATCCCTTTACGGCACCAAAGCGTTTAATGGATTCAACTCCGTACTGGGAGCAAGTAGGGTAAAACCGGCACCTTGCCGGAAGAAAAGGTGAAATTCCTTTTTGATATCCTTTTATAAGTAAAAGCAAAAGCTTTGCAATCATTTATTATCACGTTCTTTCTTTCGTGTTTGCTCATACTATAAGGGATAGAAGGAATAAAAAGCAACTAAAAGAAATAAAGGTTATTAAATGGATGAAATATATCGGAATTGCATGTTATGATAGGTGAAAGAAGAAAAAAGGAGTGGGATTATGCCATCAGTAGAAAGTTTTGAGCTAGATCATAATGCGGTTAAAGCACCTTACGTAAGACACTGCGGTGTTCACAAAGTGGGAAGCGACGGCGTTGTAAATAAATTTGATATTCGTTTTTGCCAGCCAAACAAACAAGCAATGAAGCCGGACGTTATTCATACGCTAGAGCATTTATTAGCTTTTAATATTCGTACTCATGTAGAAAAATACGATCACTTTGATATTATTGATATTTCGCCTATGGGATGTCAAACTGGGTACTACTTAGTAGTGAGCGGCGAGCCAACTGTGCGTGAAATTATTGACTTGTTAGACGATACGTTAAAAGATGCAATTAACATTACTGAAATTCCAGCAGCAAACGAAAAGCAGTGCGGTCAAGCGAAACTTCACGATTTAGAAGGAGCAAAACGCTTGATGAAGTTCTGGCTAGAACAGGACAAAGAAGATTTAGAAAAAGTATTTGGTTAAAAAATAAGCAGTCCGCTGGGCTGCTTATTTTATTTGAAAAAAGTTGAAGAAGTTTCGCTGAGTCTAAAGAAAGGGAAATGTCTCTTTTTATGAAAAAAATGTTTTAATCAACTAAAAAAGGGTACAACTATATTATATAAAGAGTTCACAAAGGAGCGAAAAACATGGCAGCAAATGTAAATGAAATCGTTAATAAACAAGTAGCGAATTTTAGTGTAATGTACATAAAACTTCATAACTTTCACTGGTACGTAAAAGGTGAACAATTCTTCACTCTTCATGAAAAGTTTGAAGAGCTGTATACGGAAACAGCTACAATTATTGATGACCTTGCAGAACGCCTTTTAGCATTAGAAGGAAAACCTGTGGCAACAATGAAAGAATCGTTAGAACTTTCTTCTATTAAAGAAGCGGATGGAAGCGAAACGGCTAAAGACATGGTTGCTTCTTTAGTAAGCGATTTTGATACGCTAACTGCTGAATTAAAAGAAGGAATGGACGCAGCCGGTGAAGCGGGCGATGAAACAACAGGAGACATGCTGTTAGCCATTCATCAAAGCTTAGAAAAGCATACGTGGATGTTAAAATCATTCCTAGGCAAATAATTAAAACCTGCGAGTAATCGCAGGTTTTTTTATGATAAGATGGACGAACACTTTTCTTTCACCGGCATATACTGTAGGGATATGACTGCTGAAAGGGTGAAAAAAGTGGATATGCAGAAGCTTTCTGTCTTGATAATTTCAAGTTTAGGTTCACTGGCTTTTTTTTTATTTGGAGAGTGGGACTATTTACTAATGGCTTTAGTAGCATTAGTGGCAATGGATTACTTGACAGGCACGATTGCAGCTTTTATAAATAAACGTTTATCTAGCAAAGTAGGTTTTAAAGGAATTGCCAAAAAGATTTTTATTTTTGCCATGATTGCTGTAGCAAACTTTATCGATTCTGTATTTTGGGAAAACGGTCATATTATTCGAGATGGAGCTATTTTGTTCTATATTTTAAACGAAATGATTTCAATTACAGAAAACGCAAGAATTGTAGGGGTTCCGATTCCAGAGCCGTTAAAAAAAGCAATAGCGATTTTAAAAGACCGCTTTAAATCTTAGAGTGTATAAAAAAAGAATAAGATACAAATAAGAAAGATAAGTTGGCACTAGAAAGAAGGAGCTGAATATCTTTCATGACAAAAAAATATTATGTATCTCTGAGTTCAGGGGAAATCAATCAGTCAAATACTGCTTCAGATTGGAATTATGCGATTGAAGCAACAGATGAAGAAGTGGAGCAGCTGAGAACCTATTTAGATCAGCGCGCTTCAAGCGATTGGTCAAGCTTTTGGCGATCACATATTCCGTATCTGGAGTATCATCATGATTCTCAAAATGATATGTACGATAAAACAACAGTTGACATATATGCCATGCTTTATCAGCTGGGAGATGATGAAACAAAATCACATATCAAACAGATGAATATTTTATCTTCAGATAGAATGGAATAAGGGGTAAAAAGTAAATAAAAAAAGTACGAGCATACTTTTCTTATCAGGTATGACCGTAATGTATGATAAAATAAGGGAAAAATCAAATGGAGTTTGAGTCGACCATGTACACATTTAAGGATGCATATCATAATCAAGTATTTTTATCATTTGAAAAAAATCCATTCTCGAAAACTCCACGTCATGTTTGGGTCGTATGCAGGTATGAAAATCAATGGTTGCTAACGAATCACTCAAAACGAGGTTTAGAATTTCCCGGAGGAAAACTAGAAGGCAATGAAGTACCAGAAGAAGCAGCGGTTCGAGAAGTATTTGAAGAAACAGGCGGAGAAGTCTCTTCTTTGACTTATATTGGTCAGTACAAAGTAGTAAGTAAAGGAAAGACCATTATTAAAAATATTTATTTTGCTACTATTGGAAATGTAATTAAAAAAGAAGACTATATGGAAACAGATGGTCCCGTGATGATTGATGAACTACCTTCGGGCATTCAACAAGATGATGCATACAGCTTCATCATGAAAGATAATGTTTTACAATATGTAATGAAATATGTAAAGAGAACATTTTTGTAAAAGCATCGTATCAATAAAAATCCCCCCGTTTGTACGGGGGGATTTTTTATGAGCGTCGGATCAATTTCTTTTCTAAATAAGCAACGCCTTGGTACATAATCGTAGCGAAAATGGCAATTAATAATAAGCTGAGAAGAACAAGGGTAAAGTTGAAGACTTGGAAACCATAAATAATCATATATCCAAGCCCTTTCGAAGAAACTAAAAATTCTCCTACGATGACGCCTACCCAAGATAAGCCGACATTTACTTTAAATGTGGAAATAATGGCAGGCATGGAAGCTGGAAGAATTGCTTCTTTAAAACAGCGGGTTTTTGTTGCCCCGAAGCTTTTTAGTAATTTAATATAGTTTGGATCAACTTCTTTAAAGGCTGTGTAAACGACGATGGATGTAATGATAACGGATATGATCGCTCCCATCGTTAAAATTGAGAAAAACCCTGGCCCGATTGCTACAATTAAAATAGGGCCCAGCGCTACTTTAGGCATGGCGTTTAAAATAACGAGGTAAGGATCTAATATATGGGCAAGCCTAGTTGAATACCAAAGGGCCGTTGCAAGTAAAATACCTAGTAATGTGCCTAGAATGAAGCCAAGAACCGTTTCAAATAATGTAAAACCAATATGTTCTGCCAGCGAGCCGTCGGCAAGTTTAATTAAAAATAAATGCCATACTTTAGTAGGGGAACTGAAAATTAAAGGGTCAATCCACTTTAAACGAGAAGCCAGTTCCCAGAAGCTAAAAAAGGCTAAGAAAATGACCAGCTGTACGCTCAGTACTAATCGTTTTTCGCCCCGAACCTTGCGAAGGTAGCTTTCGTGAAGAGTATCTAGGGAACTAGTGGGTTTCAAGTTGATCAAGCTCCTTCCATATGTCCATAAATAAATCGTTATAGACAGGATGCTGTCGTGCTTCAAACGGAGAAAGGGTTCGTAAAATAGAAGGAACCGTGAATGTTTTTGCGATTTTTCCCGGCTTGGCTGAGAATAAAAAGATTCGGCTGCTCATAGCAATGGCTTCGCCGATATCGTGCGTGACCAAAACAGCCGTTTTTTGATAAGTCATCAGCGTTTTGGAGACAAGTTCTTCAAGCTTGAGTTTTGTTTGAAAATCAAGTGCTGAAAAAGGTTCATCCAAGAGTAAAATAGCGGGGTCAATGGCAAGTGTTCGGACTAAAGCGACGCGTTGTCTCATGCCTCCGGATAACTGGTGTGGATATAGGTCATCTACGCCTTGTAGACCAATTTCTTTTAGGAGTAACAGTGCTTTACTCTCTGTTTTATCTGTTAGCTGTCCGCGAATTTCAAGACCAAGTAAAATATTTTCTTTAATGGTTTTCCACGGAAACAAATAATCTTGTTGAAGCATATAACCGATGTTTGGGACTGATGTTCCGATATTTTCACCGTCTATTGTGACAGAGCCGAACGTTGGTTCAATCAAGCCTGCAATAATCGATAGAAGCGTCGTTTTTCCACATCCGCTTGGGCCGAGAAAGGAAACAAATTCTCCTTCTTCAATAGACAAATTAATATGTTCAAGTGCAGTGGTAGCAGACTTTGTCGTAAGATACATATGCTGAACATCTTGAATGTGAAGTTTTGTCATATTACTCACTCATTGCATCTTTTGCGAATTTTGTGTTGACGAGCTTGTTGTGATCGATGTGTCTTGGAAGTTCTCCAGATTCATCCATGATCTTTTGTAAATGATCCCACTCTTTTTGATCTAATAAAGGGTTGGTTGCAAAAGATTTTTGGGATTTATAGCGGTCAATCACGGTTTTTAGCGTGTCTTTAGGTGTATCTTCAAAATACGGTGCAACCACTTCAGCAATTTCATCTGAGCTATGTGTATTCACCCATTTTTGTGCTTTGTAAATAGCTCGAGTAAATTTAGCTGCCGCTTCAGGATTATTTTTTAAATAGCTTTCTTTGGCCATAAATGTTGTATAAGGAACTGTTCCTGATTCTTTTCCGAAGGAAGCAACGATATGTCCTTTTCCTTGTTGCTCTAAAATACTAGCCGTTGGCTCAAATAATTGAACGTAATCTCCAGTACCAGAAGCAAAAGCATTCGCAACGTTAGCAAAATCAATGTTTTGAACGAGTTTTACATCTTTTTTAGGATCAATATTATGCTGTTTCAACACATATTCCCCTACCATTTGCGGCATACCGCCTTTACGTTGACCAAGAAACGTTTTGCCTTTAAGCTGATCCCATGAGAAGTGATCGACTTTTTTACGCGCTACTAGAAATGTTCCGTCGGTTTGGGTTAGTTGTGCAAAGTTGATGACGGGATCACTAGACCCCTGTGCATATACGTAGATTGAAGTTTCCGAGCCGACTAAGGCGACGTCGATGCCGTCAGATAAAAGTGACGTCATTGTCTTATCTCCGCCCCACGTTGTTTTTAAATCTACTTTTAGTCCTTCTTCTTCAAAAAAGCCTTTTGAAATAGCAACGTACTGGGGAGCATAAAAGATAGAGCGAGTTACTTCGCCGACACGAACCGTTTGTACAGATGTTGTTTTGCTGCAGCTAATTAGTGGAATGAGTAAAATCATAATAGCAAGCAAAGAAAAAAGCCATTTGATTGGTTTCATAAAGCAAACCTCCTTAAAAGAATAAAATATTTTATGATAATGTATGTAAGAAAGTAGAAGAAGGTGAGTGCCTATATAACTATGTGTAAAATCAAAGAAGTATTAGCCAACAATTGAAAGTACACCTTAGCGGGAGAAAGCAGGCTAGTTATATAAAGAATGGAGGAAAAAAATGAAAGATGGAACAATTCTTCATAAACAGCGTTTCCCATCATCAAACCCTCGTGTGGCGCTGTGGGTGATTACATATGCATGTCAAGGGCTTAAGATTAAAGGAATGCTCGCAGAGCCAAAAGAAAAAGGAATGTATGACGGCTTTTTATACTTAAGAGGAGGTATTAAGAACGTAGGAACGGTTCGTCCTGCTCGACTCATTCAATTTGCTTCTCAAGGTTTTATTGTGATGGCTCCGTTCTATAGGGGAAATCAAGGAGGCGAAGGAAACGAAGATTTTGCAGGAGATGATCGTTACGATGCTTTTGCTGCTTACGATTTACTGAAACAGCTCCCCAACGTCTACCATGACCGCATTCATATTTTTGGGTTTTCAAGAGGGGGAGTGATGGCTTTACTCACAGCCATTGAAAAAAACGACAGCCGCTCTCTTGTGTTATGGGGAGGCGTCACGGATATGGTGCTGACATATGAAGAAAGAGAAGATTTAAGAAGAATGATGAAGCGGGTGATTGGAGGAACTCCTTCTAAATATCCTGAAAGATACGAATGGAGGACACCTTTGCACCGTGCTCATCTCGTCGAGCCGCCGGTCTTGCTTATTCATGGTTTAGAAGATAAAAACGTGTCGATTGATCATTCCTATCAGCTCGAATCTAAACTAAAGAAGTCCAATAAAAAAGTTACCAGCTGGTACTTCGAAAACTTTCCACATGCTTTTCCACCAAAAGAAAACCGAGAAACGGTGAAGAAGTTAACGAAGTGGATGAAAGCGCAATAAAAGATATGCTACGATAGAGAAAACAAGTAGAATAACAGTGAGGAGTGAGAAAAAATGGGGATGCCGCTAGAATTAAATACAATGATTGTGACAAAAGGCAACGAAAAGCGTGTAACGGATAACATTTTTCAAATTGAGAAAAAAGGATATCGCTTGTATCCGTTAGATATTCCATTAAACATTCACAAAACGAAAACTGGAGAATGTATTGGAACTGCTGTTGTGCGTAAGGTAGAAATGGAACAGGAAAAAACCATTGTCACATATGAACTGACAAAATTACATTCGACTAACTAAAAAACCGATCGTCTCTAAGACGATCGGTTTTTTATTAGACCCTAGGTCCTCCTAATGTGGAAATATCAGATGCCACATCATTAAAACGCTTGAAGTTCGCTTTGAATTTAGCAGCAAGCTCAGTTGCTTTTTGATTATAAGCTGTTGCATCGTTCCATGCTTTAGAAGGCTGAAGCACTTCATCAGGAACTCCCGGAACATGAGTTGGAATCGATAAACCAAAAATAGCGTCTGTTACTGTTTCGGTATTAGCTAGTTCTCCTTCAAGGGCTGCTTGAACCATAGCTCGAGTGTAACTTAACTTCATTCGTTCGCCGATGCCGTATTCACCACCGGTCCATCCAGTATTTACAAGGTAGACATTTACATTATGTTCATCGATTTTCTTTCCTAGCATTTCTGCGTAAGTTGTTGGAGCAAGAGGCAAGAAAGGCTCACCAAAGCATGTAGAGAAAGTAGCCTGTGGCGATGTTACGCCGCGCTCTGTTCCAGCTAACTTACTAGTGTATCCGCTCAGAAAATGGTACATCGCTTGTTCTTTTGTAAGCTTGCTGATTGGAGGCAAGACCCCGAAAGCATCGGCAGTTAAAAAGACAATAGCTGTAGGGTGCCCAGCAACGCTTGGCAATACTATATTATCAATAGAGTCAATTGAATAAGCGGCACGAGTATTCTCTGTTAAACTATTATCATTGTAATCTGCTACTTTCGTATTTTGATTTAACACTACATTTTCCAGTACGGCGCCGAAGCGAATTGCATTGAAGATTTGCGGTTCTTTTTCTTCGGAAAGCTGAATGCACTTCGCGTAGCATCCTCCTTCAATATTAAATACACCAGAGCTTGACCAACCGTGCTCGTCATCTCCGATTAAACGACGGTTTGCATCAGCAGAAAGCGTTGTTTTACCCGTTCCAGATAAACCAAAGAATAATGCAACGTCACCTTCTTCTCCTACGTTAGCAGAACAGTGCATGGATAGAATATTGTTTTGAGGAAGCAAGAAGTTCATCACTGAGAAAATAGATTTTTTCATTTCACCAGCGTATTCAGTTCCTCCAATTAGCACAATACGTCGCTCTAACGAAAGAATAATGAAGGTTTCAGAGTTCGTCCCGTCTGTTTCAGGATCAGCTTTGAACGTTGGAGCTGCTACAATTGTAAACGGCTTCACATCATCATTTGTTTTTTGTTCGGCTGAAGGGCGAATGAATAACTGCTGAGCGAATAGGTTGTGCCATGCAAATTCATTAACTACTTGAATTGGTAACTGATACTTTTTATCAGCTCCAGCATATCCATTAAAAACAAAAAGTTCATCCTGCTTCTTTAAGTGGGTTAAGACTTTTTTGTATAGCGCATCGAATCGCTGAGCAGAAATTGGCTGATTGACAGGTCCCCATTCAACCGTTTTTGAAGACACAGCATCGCTTACAATAAATTTATCTAAAGGAGAGCGACCTGTATATTTTCCGGTTTCGACTGACACAGCACCTGTAGAAGTCAGCGTTCCTTCGCGTCGAGCTAGAATTTTTTCAACAAGTTGTGGAACAGATAATTGGTGTTTTGTTGTTTTTAATTGAAGCAAACCATTTAATTCGATAGACATATCAACAGTACTCATGTGCACTACCTTCCTTTTTTAGCTATTATTTATTCATTAATGTTTGAAATTTATAATTAGTATAACACATTTATTTAATTATTCTATACTATTTAACTAAAAATGTTTGTGTATTATAAAAAAATGTACGTTATACCTATTTTAGACACATGTATATGTGCTAGAAGCGAAAAAAGTGAAGCTGTTTTAAATGAAAGCCTTATTTTGATCTGTCTTATTAACTAAACTTAGTGATAATTCTTAATAAGATGTACTATTTCAGAATTTGAGTATGTTACATTAAAACAGATTCAAACATAAAGAGATGATTTCCATTTGAATGTTGTTGACAGTGAAGCGCTTTTTCATGTATTATATGTCCTTGAACGGATACTCTCTTATCCCGAGCTGGTGGAGGGACAGGCCCTATGAAACCCAGCAACCATCGTCATTTTTTTGTGTAGACGATAAGGTGCTAACCTGATGCAAGGGCACAACCTTGATCGATAAGAGTGAAAGGCTTATGTAGAATTTGATACCTTTCCTCGATACAAGGAAAGGTTTTTTTATATTTTTTAACGTGTAATGAAAATAAGGGAATGAGTACCGTATCACAATGTATCGTATTTATAAGGAGGAAAACTGATGTCAACACAACGTCGTCTGTTCACGTCAGAATCTGTTACAGAGGGACATCCCGATAAAATTTGTGACCAAATTTCTGACTCAATTCTTGATGCTATCCTAGCAAAGGATCCAAATGCTCGTGTTGCTTGTGAAACAAGCGTAACAACTGGTTTAGTTTTAGTAAGTGGTGAAATTACAACTTCTACTTACGTGGATATTCCTAAAACAGTTCGTGAAACAATTAAAGGAATTGGCTATACTCGTGCAAAATATGGATTTGATGCTGAAACTTGTGCAGTATTAACATCTATCGACGAGCAGTCAGCTGATATCGCTGCTGGTGTAGACCAAGCGTTAGAAGCACGTGAAGGTCAAATGTCAGATGAAGAAATCGAAGCAATCGGAGCTGGAGACCAAGGGTTAATGTTTGGTTATGCATGTAACGAAACAAAAGAACTAATGCCTCTTCCAATTTCATTAGCTCATAAACTTGCTCGCCGTCTAACAGAAGTACGTAAAGAAGAAATTCTTCCTTACCTTCGCCCGGATGGTAAAACACAAGTAACAGTTGAATATGATGAAAACAACAAACCTGTTCGCATCGATACAATTGTTATTTCCACTCAGCATCACCCAGAAGTAACGTTAGAGCAAATTCAACGTAACTTAAAAGAATATGTTATTAATCCAGTTGTTCCAAACGAGTTAATTGATGAAAATACAAAGTATTTCATTAACCCAACAGGACGCTTCGTAATCGGCGGTCCTCAAGGAGATGCTGGTTTAACTGGTCGTAAAATTATCGTTGATACTTACGGCGGATATGCTCGTCACGGCGGCGGTGCATTCTCTGGTAAGGACGCAACAAAAGTAGACCGTTCAGCAGCTTATGCAGCTCGTTATGTTGCGAAAAACATTGTAGCAGCTGATCTTGCTGATAAATGTGAAGTACAACTAGCATATGCAATTGGTGTTGCACAACCAGTATCTATTTCAATTGATACATTCGGTACAGGAAAAGTTTCTGAAGAAGTACTAGTAGACGTAGTACGCAAAAACTTTGACCTACGTCCAGCAGGCATCATTAAAATGCTTGATTTACGTCGCCCAATTTATAAGCAAACAGCAGCTTACGGCCACTTTGGTCGTACGGATGTGGAGCTTCCTTGGGAGTTCACAGACAAAGCGGAAGCATTAAAAACTCAAGCTTTAGCTAAATAATAAAAAAATCTCCGTGAAAACGGAGATTTTTTTTATGCCCATTGAATACCTGCAGCAGATTTTTCTACGACACCTTCATATTCTGAAAGCAAATGCTGAAAAATGGCGTCCCATGATTGAGTAAGAGCGTATTGTCTCGCTGCATGGCCAAAGTGAAGCCGCTGATGCAAATCATCGAGTAAATCTGTAATAGCCGAACTGAATTCTTCTAAGGAGTGAGGTTTGCAAAGGTAGCCGTTTCGCCCATGCTGAACCATCTGTTTAACTCCTCCTGCCTTTGCTGCCACTACAGGAGTTCCAGAAGCAAGAGACTCCAGTACAACATTTCCGAAGGTTTCTGTTTCTGAAGGAAAAACAAACAAATCAGATGATGAATAGATATGAGCAAGTTGCTTACCTTCAAGAAAGCCTGTAAATGTCATATGCTCAGATGCTTGCTGCTGCATTTGTTCTTTTAAAGGGCCGTCTCCCACAATAACCCAGTGAATTTGATGCCGGATATGATCCGGTAGAGATCGTGCGATTTTTATTAAAAAATCAGCGTTCTTTTCTTTAGCTAATCTTCCTACATACGTTAAAATGTAGGGCTTTTTAATATTATATTTAATGCGAATATCAAAGCGGTCATAGTGGGGATGAAATAATTTATGATTTACTCCTCGCGACCAAATAGCTACGTTGTGAAACCCTTGTTCTTCTAGCTGCTGTTTGGTCACTTCAGAGGGAGCGAATATTTTTTGTACAGGTTTATAAAACCATTTCATATATTTTTGCAGTGGTACACGCATTTTTTCAAGTTCATAGTGAGATAAATAATCATCAAAATTGGTATGATAAGAGCCGACAAGAGGGACACCTAATCTTTTCCCGTAATAGGAGCCGCAAAGCCCCATTGTAAAAGGAGTGGCCAAATGAATAATAGAAGGATTGAATTCCTGCAGCTGCTTTTTAATTTTTAGAACGTTTGGCAATGAAAAGCGGCTGTTTGGATAAAGAAAAAACGGCATGCTGGGCGAACGGTGAACATACGTTGAAAATGACTGATCATGAGCAAATTCAGGAGCAAATACCTGGATGGGAATTTGCTTTGATTTGACGTACTGAGTAAACTGATAAAGTGTTTTAGCAGCTCCGTTAACTTCTGGAGCAAATGTATCCGTAAATAAAGCAATTCTCATTAGTACTCCTCCTATCAATTAAGTTAAAAATATGTTCAGTGAAACAGCACCTGAAAAGATGCCCAGTATCAGGCCTACCATGACATCCGTCGGATAGTGCAGACCGAGATAAATTCTTGAAATTCCTACCGTTACTGCAAGAGGCAAAAGAACAGCAGCGAAGGCTGGATAAACAATCATAAGAGGGGTAACCAACGAAAAAATAGCTGTTGTATGCCCAGATGGAAATGAATGATCTTTTAATGGATTTTCTAATACTTTTGTATGTTTTAATTGAATATAAGGTCGTTTTCTCGGATATAGTTTTTTAGCAATGGTCACAGGAATATGACTAACGGCTAGAGAAAACGCACAAGCGTAAGCGACAGATGAAGGATGCAGAAATAACAGCAAGCACGCTATCACAATGGTAAACGTGGCTCCGCCGGCGTGAGTGAGTAAACGTAAAAATCTATTTAAGTGCTTTCGATCAAAATGTTGGTTTACGCTTTTGAATAATCGGCATTCGGCATCGTATACATACTGAATTAACTTGGCTTTCATAGAGTCGCTCCCTTTTCAATAAATACGTCTTTATTATTCAGTTTAATCTTTAATTGTGGAGGCAGTACTAAAACGATGTAAATTAATATGGAAATTTCTTTACAATTGTGGAGAGAATAGAACATGATTGGAGAGTTTGTGGAGATACTAAAAAAATTCCCTCAGTATGACTTTCTGAGGGAACGTTTCCTTTATAATGAAGAATCAGATTTCTTAATAGACTTATAATACTGCCCTTTTTCTACATATTCTGTACGAATGCGCTGCATATCTTTTAAATCCTCTTCTGTCAGAGTGCGGATCACTTTAGCAGGTCGGCCGAGTGCGAGAGTATTAGGCGGTATTTTTTTACCGGGAGGCACTAAGCTTCCAGCACCGATAAAAGCACCTTCACCAATTTCCGCACCGTCTAAAATAATAGAACCCATGCCAATGAGCGCGCGTTTGCGGATGATGGAGCTATGTAAAATAACTTGATGTCCTACTGTTACATCATCCTCAATAAGCAAAGGAGCATTTGGGCTTTGGTGGAGTGTTGATTGATCTTGTATATTTACTCGTTTACCAATAATCGTAGGTGAAACATCTCCCCTAATAACAGTGTTAAACCAAATGCTGCTTTCTTCACCAATGGTGACATCTCCAGTAATCGTGACATAGTCTGCGATGAAGCAGCTGGGTGCAATGGTAGGCATTTTTTCTTTATACGGATAAATCATCAAATCATCTCCCTTTATTAGTTGAAAAAAAGTAGTAAATCTTCTAATGTAAGTGTACAAAGGTTTTTTAAGCAGGTAAACAAAAAAAAGGAAGAAGGAGTAACTCAAATGCATAAATGGGAAGCAGTAAATCCAAAAGGCGTTATTGTCATGGTCCATGGAGCAGCGGAGCATCACGGACGCTATCGCTGGCTGATTGAGATGTGGCGTTCGGTTGGAATGCACGTAATTATGGGAGACCTTCCTGGCCAAGGCTTAACAACAAGAAGAAGAGGACATATCCTATCCTTTGATGAATATGTGTATGAAGTGGAAGAATGGGTACGTGAAGCGCAAAAATATGATTTGCCTATTTTCCTGTTAGGTCACAGTATGGGAGGGCTGGCGGTTATTCGTACGCTCCAGACAAAAAACCTCCCTATATGGGGTGCGATTCTTTCCTCTCCTTGTCTAGGATTAAAAGAGCAAGTACCGGCTTATTTAGATATGCTATCTAAAGGGTTAAATAAAGTCATGCCGAACAAACTTTTCGATTTAGGTCTCACTGTTGAAAAAGCAACAAGAAACCAAGAAGTTCGAGATGAAGATGAAAATGACTCACTGTATGTTACAAAAGTTTCTGTAAGATGGTACCGGGAATTGATCCAAGCTGTCAACTTAGCTTTTAAAGATATTGATCGTTTGCCTGATGTCCCGCTTCTTGTGATGCAGGCAGGAGAAGATAAAATTATTGAAAAGCTGATTGTTAGGCAGTGGTTTGATGAAATAGAGCTAAGTGAAAAAATCTACAAAGAATGGTCTCAGCTGTATCATGAAATCTTTAATGAGCCTGAAAGAGAATACGTTTTTACATATGCAAAAAGTTTTGTCGATCTTCACATTTAATAAGTGCGGTAAGAAATTGAGGTGAAAATAAATGAAGATTCCGTCTCATCCTATTTCCTTAATGAGAAAAATTTATCGAGAAGTGTTTCCTGTCGTTCATCATGAGCTTAATTATTGGCGCGGACGAGCAAAAGAGATTCCTAATAAAGAATTGCGTACTCAAGCATTGGCAAGTATCGATACAAAAACTTTTCATTGTGAAGGGGGCGGTATCCTATCGATTTTAGCGAAAGAAAATATGATTGAATGCGTGAAATTTATTGTTGCCTACCAAACAATCAGCGATTACTTAGATAACTTATGTGACCGCAGCAATTCGCTTGACCCTAAAGATTTTGCCGCCTTACATGAATCAATGCCAGATGCGTTGAATCCTCATGCACCTCTTGGGGATTACTATCGTTTTCGAACGGATAAAGACGACGGAGGATACTTAGCCGGACTTGTCCAGACTTGTCAGCAGTCCTTGCGAAAAGCTTGTAATTACCATATAGTCTCTTCACATTTATTAGAACTAGCTAATTATTATTGTGATTTGCAAATACATAAGCATGTTGAAATCAAGGAAAGAGTTCCACGATTAGAGAATTGGTTCGATGCTCACCGGCACAGTGTTCCTGAAATGGAGTGGTATGAATTTTCAGCGTGCTCTGGTTCAACGTTAGGCATTTTTTGTTTAGTTGCTTATAGCTTTCAAGAAGAGATGACCGAAGAAATGACGCAGAAAATAAAAGCAGGATATTTTCCTTATATTCAAGGCTTACATATTTTACTCGATTATTTAATTGACCAAGAAGAAGATAAAGCAGGAGGAGATTTGAACTTTTGTTTTTATTATCCTCATTATCAGCAAATGATGGATCGCTTTTTGCATTTTGTCGTAAAAGCGGACGAATATGCTAAAAAACTGCCCGATTATCACTTTCACTGCTTTATCTATAAAGGACTCTTGGGCGTTTATTTGTCGGATCAAAAAGTGCGTGCACAAAAACATGTTCATGTGAATGCACGTAGGTTAATAAAAGCGGGGGGAGCCCTCAGCTACTTTTTCTATATCAACGGACGCTTGTACCGAATGTTAAAAAGATAAGCCATATGCGGCTTATCTTTTTTCAATAGCAATGATGAAGGGAGGGTTGTTTTGCTGATTCATGAAACGATATTGTAAAACGTGAACGTCTTTTTGATCAAGATTTTGGACATATGTTAGTAAATCGTCTCTTTCTTGTTTCCCTTGTTCGTGTCCATGATAAATAACGAGCACAATCACTCCTTCAGGTGCTAGTAAATCAAGTAACTGCTCAATTGCAGAGATTGTTGTTTCAGAAGTGGTGACAATGTCTTTATCTCCACCTGGTAAATAACCTAAATTAAAGACAGCGCCCGTGACTCGTCCTTTAATAGAACGAGGAAGCATGTTTATATTGCTGTGGCTTTCTTGGATAAGTGTTACTCTGTTTTCTACATGGTGTTCGGTCAATCGCTGCTGAGTTGCTTGAATGGCTTGAGGTTGAATATCAAATGCATATACATGACCTGTATCTCCGACTAAGTTAGCTAAGAACAATGTATCATGTCCATTTCCTGCTGTGGCATCAATCGCGACATCTCCTTGGGCCACAGCATTAGTGAGCAATTTGCGGGCAAAAGGCAGGATACGTTCTATTTTCATCTTTCCATCAACTCTTTTTCGTAATATTTTCCTTGATAGCTTTGGCGACGTTGGAGCTCTTGGTCAATGGCATTTAATACGCTCCACTTATTTACGCTCCACATCGGTCCAACCATGAGGTCTATCGGTCCATCGCCTGTAATACGATGAACAATCATCTCAGGAGGGATTACTTCGAGCTGATCGCATACAAGCTTTACGTATTCTTCAAATGAAAGAAATTCAACAAGGCCCTTTTCATACTGTTTGACCATAGGAGTTCCTTTTAGCAAATGAAGCAGATGAATCTTAATTCCTTGAACGTCTAATTTTGCTACTTCACGTACGGTTTCCATCATCATATCAGGTGTTTCTAAAGGCAAACCATTAATGATGTGAGAACAAACGCGAATACCGTGTTTTCGAAGCTTTGCTACCCCATCTACATAGCGTTGATGATCGTGTGCCCGGTTAATAAGCAGTGAAGTTCGTTCATGCACAGTTTGCAGTCCAAGTTCTACCCATAGATAAGTTCGTTCATTTAATTCAGCCAAGTATTCCACCACATCGTCGGGGAGACAGTCAGGGCGCGTGGCGATAGAAAGCCCAACAACTCCGGGAAGCTTTAAGACGGCTTCATATTTTTCACGAAGCTCCTCGACAGGAGCATGAGTATTAGTAAATGCTTGAAAGTAAGCAACGTATTTTCCGTCTTTCCATTTATGATGCATTTTTTCACGGATTTCATTAAATTGTGTCACGAGGTCATCCGCTCTGTTTCCGGCAAAATCCCCTGAGCCGGCAGCACTGCAAAACGTACAGCCGCCGTGAGCTACCGTGCCGTCTCTGTTTGGACAATCAAATCCTCCATCTAAGGCTACTTTAAATACCTTATGGCCAAAGTGGTTACGTAAGTGGTAATTCCAGGTGTGATAACGTTTGTTTTCAGATTTATACGGAAATGGGTTTGTCTGACTCAAATCAGCAACCTCCTTTTTACATGCAATATACATCAACAAATTGTATCAAAAACGTGAAAAAGTGCCAAACAAATTTAAGGATGCTTATATTTAACAGGTTCTTCTTGTCGTAAAGGGAAGTAAAGTTGCGCAATATAAGACAGAAATGAACGAATAGGAGGAATAGAGAATGACAACTCGTCAAGCAGTGGATCAACTTATGCAACAGTGTGAAGATGCTATTCGCTTTGGACAAGGTCAGTTGCAGGAAGGCATGAAGCAAGAACATTATAACGACACTGAATATACAAAAGCACAGGAAAAATTAGAAAATGCTTATAAAGAAATTGAAGAGTTTTCTCACAGTGCAAATGCACAGCAAAGAGAGCAGCTATATCGCATGCGCCTGCAAGTTCAGCAGCTGCAAAATAAATTGATCACAACTCAGCATTAAGGAGAGGATTTTATGGCAACGCGTTCAAATCAAAATAATCCGGAACAAAAAACAAAAAACGGGATCAACAGCAATGACATTGAGCTAGGAAAAGATTTTGATCCGGTAAAAGAATTAAAAGCACGAAACAGCAAGCGTGCACAGCCGGTTCGTTCGAAGCAAAAATAAGCGATAAAAAGGTGGTTTTGCATGATATTGTCATGTGAAATCACCTTTTTAAATAGTCAGCGAATTTCAAATAAATTGTCTATATGTAAAAGCATTGCGAACCCTTTAAGAAAAGACTAGAATGTACGTTGGCATTCGAATAGATAGGGGGGAGATCAATGCCCAAATCACTTTGGTTTTTGATTATTGGTATGCTTGTAAACGTAACGGGAGCTTCATTTTTATGGCCTCTCAATACAATTTATATAAATGAACATTTAGGAAAGTCGTTATCCGTCGCAGGAGTGGTTCTTATGCTGAATTCTGCGGCAAGCGTAGTAGGAAATTTGCTTGGAGGAACGCTTTTTGACAAAATTGGAGGATATAAATCCATTTTATCAGGGATTATTATTACTCTTATTGCATTAGTGGGACTCGTGTTTTTCCATGGTTGGCCTACATACGTTGTTCTCTTGGTTGTTGTAGGGTTTGGATCTGGTATTGTGTTTCCGTCTATGTATGCAATGGCAGGGTCCGTTTGGCCACAAGGCGGAAGAAAAGCATTTAATGCGATGTACGTTGCTCAAAATGCAGGAGTAGCTATTGGCGCCGCGGTAGGGGGCATTGTAGCGTCTTATTCATTTACGTATATTTTCTTAGCTAATACAATTTTATACGTTATTTTTCTGCTTATTGCTATTTTTTCATATCGTCATATTTCGGTTACCGTAGGACAAACGAATGTCCTTAATGAAGCAGGGAGCATTGGGCATAGAACGAAGCTGACTGCTCTTCTTATTTTATGTACGGGGTATGTTTTATGCTGGGTGGCGTATGTTCAGTGGCAAACAACGATTGCTACGCATACGCGTGAGCTGAATATACCTCTTTCCAGCTACAGTTTGCTTTGGACGATTAACGGGATTTTAATTGTAGTCGGTCAGCCTTTGATTGTACCCATCATTCAAAAAGTAGCAAAAACGTTAAAAGTACAGGTCCTAATTGGAACGGTTATTTTTGTGGCTTCTTTTGTTATCGTGGTGAATGCTACAACATTTCCGCAGTTTTTAACAGCAATGGTTGTGTTAACAATTGGAGAAATGTTCGTTTGGCCGGCCATTCCAGCTGTTGCAAGTCAGTTGGCTCCATCTGGAAAAGAAGGATTTTATCAAGGTGTAGTTAACAGCATGGCTACTGCAGGTAAAATGATTGGTCCTCTCTTTGGAGGCGTTATTTTCGATGCGTTTAATATGTCTACGCTGTGCTATTTATTAATTGGGCTATTGCTATTCAGCATGTGTACAACATGGATATACGATTATAAATTAAAAGAAAAACGTCAGCGTTCGTTAACCATCTCTAAATAAATAGAGATGGTTTTATTTTTGACTGCTTAATAAACGTAGGAATGTCTTCAGTATTCCTTTAATAATATAGTAAGGGTCGTGACAAGCAAAGAAAGGAGTATATACCTGTAAATATGTAAGCGTTTTCTAATTATATGACTTCATGGGGGGCTAAACATGCTTAGTATGATTGGATTAATTGGAGGATTATTGCTGCTCATTGTATTAACGATGAGAGGCATGAATTTATTTATAGCAGGTCCGCTCAGTGCTTTAGTTGTTGCGTTAACAAGCGGAATGCATTTATTTCCACAGCTTGTGAAAGAAGGAGAAGCAAATTTTGTTGGAAATTACATGTCTGGTTTCACAGGATTTATTGCGGCTTGGTATTTAATGTTTCTATTGGGGGCCGTCTTTGGAAAAGTAATGGAAGACAGCGGGGCCGCTGATAGTGTTTCCCGCTGGATTGTCAGTAAACTAGGAATGAAAAGAGCAGTATTGGCGATTGTACTTGCCTGTGCGGTCTTAACATACGGAGGAGTCAGTCTGTTTGTAGTAGCATTCTCTGTTTATCCAATGGCTTTAAGCTTATTCAAACAAGCCGATTTGCCGAGGCGGTTTATTCCTGCTGCTTTAGCATTTGGTTCGGTTACGTTTACGATGACCTCGGCTGGGTCGCCTGAAATCCAAAACTGGATTCCAATTGAATATTTAAAGACTAGTCCGTATGCAGGATGGGAAGTTAGTTTAGTTGTAGCGGTAGTGATGGCTGTATTCGGCTACTGGTGGTTAAAGCGCTTGATTTCAAAAGCAGTTAAAAATGGGGAGCGTTTTATATCACGCGAGAAAGATCCAGTAGTAACGGAAAATCAGTCTCTTCCTAATCCTTTATTAAGTTTGCTTCCGCTTGTGGTCGTGCTCATTATTTCTTTTGCACTTCATAAGCCCCTTCAGCAATCTGCGCTGATTGTTGCACTTTTAAGCGGCATCATTGTCACATACATTGTAAATCGAAAGCATTTTAAAGGATTTTGGAATGCAGCTTCAGAAGGAACGCTGGGTGCGTTAATTGCTATTGGGAATACAGCTGCTGTCGTAGGTTTTGGAGGGGTTGCTAAGGCTGTTCCCGCGTTTGGAGTGGCTGTAGATGCCATGACGCATATTCCAGGAAGTCCGTTGATTGGAGGAGCTATTGCCGTGAGTGTTATCGCAGGGATGACTGGTTCGGCTTCAGGAGGTCAGGCGATTGCTTTGCCAATTTTAGCGCCTCACTATCTAGATGCTGGTGTAAATCCAGAAGCTCTCCATCGCGTAGTAGCTATTTCCTCTGGAGTATTAGATTCCTTGCCTCATAATGGTTATGTCGTAACAACAATTAATTCTATTTGCGGAGAAACTCATAAAGATGCGTATGGATCAGTTGCAGCAATGACGGTGATTGTGCCGCTTGTTGGTCTTGTACTTGCGATCATCCTGTTTTCTTTTGGATTTGGCATTTAATAATAGCAGCTAAAGAAAGTAGGGACTGGGATAAAAGTATTTTAGGTGAAGGAAGATCCGAACGATGAATCGTTCGGATTTTTTCATGTTTATAGTGAACGTAGGTTTCATTTGTTTAGGTGCTTCTAGCTGCGGAGTGGAGGGCAAGACAAAGACTCCTGTAGGTGAGACCCCGCATGAGTGTAAGAAACGAGGAGGATCATCGGCTGCCAGAGGAAAGAGGAGCCTTGCACGGAAATCAACAGCGGTGTAACCAAGAAATTCATACTAGCGCATTTATCCCATTTGTTCGTTTTTAAATTGGATTGATTTAATTATGTCTCAATCCCTTTTTTGTTTGGCCGTGGATGTATGTTTTTGGGAGAAGTTGTTCATATATAAGAATAAAAGAGAGGATTTAGCAACAAAGCAGTGCTGCAGTGCAGAAACTTTTACAAAATCCCTTGAACAACTTGCAGTTTACGAACATATTATTTACAATACAAGGTAGTATGATGTAAAAACTATGATAAGGAATAGTAGTGAACGAAGCGAGCTAAGAGAGCTGACGGGTGGTGCGAGTCAGCAAACGAGCGTTCATGAACTCACCTTGGAGTTGTAAATGTGAAGTAAAGTAACATTTGCCGTCTATCCGCGTTAAGGAAAATGAGTGAGTACATAATTGTGCTAATTTGGGTGGTACCGCGGGAAGTTTATTCAACCTCTCGTCCCTTTGTTTGAGGGATGAGGGGTTTTTTAGTTTAATTAAATACAGCTGGAGCGTACAAGGAGGATTATGTATGGCTTTTAATCATGAAAAGATCGAACAAAAATGGCAAAAAGTTTGGGAAGAAAATAAAACATTTAGAACAACGGAAGATGAAGGAAAGCGTAAGTTTTACGCATTAGATATGTTCCCTTATCCATCTGGAGCGGGTTTACACGTTGGGCATCCAGAAGGTTATACAGCAACGGATATTTTATCTCGTATGAAGCGTATGCAAGGATACAATGTACTTCATCCAATGGGATGGGATGCATTCGGACTACCTGCTGAACAGTACGCATTGGATACAGGAAATGATCCGGCTGAGTTCACTGAACTTAACATTAATAATTTCCGTCGTCAAATCAAATCGTTAGGTTTCTCTTACGATTGGGAGCGTGAAATTAATACAACGGATCCTACCTACTACAAATGGACGCAGTGGATTTTCTTACAGCTATATAAAAAGGGCTTAGCTTATGTGGATGAAGTAGCTGTGAACTGGTGTCCTGCTTTAGGAACAGTGCTTGCAAACGAAGAAGTTATTGACGGCAAAAGTGAGCGTGGGGGACATCCGGTTGAGCGTCGTCCAATGAAGCAGTGGATGCTTAAAATCACAGCTTATGCAGATCGTTTACTAGAAGATTTAGATGAGCTTGATTGGCCAGAAAGTATTAAAGAAATGCAGCGCAACTGGATTGGCCGCTCTGAAGGAGCTCACGTACACTTCACAATCGATGGATACGAGGACACGTTTACCGTGTTTACAACGCGTCCTGACACGCTATTTGGGGCAACGTATGCCGTTTTAGCACCTGAACATCCGTTTGTAGAAAAAATTACAACAGCCGAACAAAAAGAAGCAGTAGAAACGTATTTAGATCAAATTAAAAGCAAAAGCGATTTAGAACGTACAGACTTAGCTAAAGACAAAACTGGCGTATTCACTGGTGCTTATGCAATTAACCCTGTAAACGGCGAGAGAATGCCAATTTGGATTGCTGACTATGTTCTAATGAGCTATGGCACCGGTGCAATTATGGCTGTTCCGGCTCACGATGAGCGTGATTATGAATTTGCGGTTAAATTTGAACTGCCGATTAAAGAAGTGGTAGCGGGCGGAGACGTTTCAAAAGAAGCTTATACAGGCGACGGCGAGCACGTTAATTCAGACTTCTTAAATGGTTTAGATAAAGAAGAAGCAATTTCAAATATGATTCAGTGGCTTCAAGCAAATGAAAAAGGTGAAAAACAAGTAACGTACCGTCTGCGTGACTGGTTATTCAGCCGTCAGCGCTACTGGGGTGAACCAATTCCTGTTATTCACTGGGAAGATGGCACAACAACGGCAGTTCCTGAAGATCAGCTTCCGCTTGTGTTACCAAAAACGACTGAAATCAAACCGTCAGGCACAGGTGAATCTCCGTTAGCAAACATTGATGACTGGGTGAACGTTGTAGATCCGGAAACAGGCAAAAAAGGGCGCCGCGAAACAAATACAATGCCTCAATGGGCAGGCAGCTGCTGGTATTACTTACGCTACATTGATCCAACAAACAGTGAAGCGTTAGCAGATGCAGATAAATTAAAAGAATGGTTACCGGTTGATATTTATATCGGTGGAGCTGAACACGCTGTTCTTCACTTATTATATGCTCGTTTCTGGCATAAGTTTTTATATGATATCGGCGTAGTTCCAACAAAAGAGCCGTTCCAAAAACTGTTTAACCAAGGTATGATTCTTGGAGAAAACAACGAAAAAATGAGTAAGTCAAAAGGTAACGTTGTAAACCCAGACGAAATCGTAGAAAGCCACGGTGCAGATACGCTTCGCCTTTACGAAATGTTTATGGGACCTTTAGATGCATCAATCGCTTGGTCAACAAAAGGGCTTGATGGTGCACGCCGTTTCTTAGATCGTGTATGGCGCTTACTTGTTAACGATAACGGTGAATTAAGCAGCAAGGTTCAAGAAAGCAATGACACTACGCTTGAACGCGTGTATCACCAAACGGTGAAAAAAGTAACGGAAGATTACGAAGGCCTCCGTTTTAATACAGGTATCTCTCAGCTTATGGTATTCATCAATGATGCATACAAAGTTGACGTGCTGCCAAAGCAATACGTAGAAGGATTTGTGAAGCTATTAGCACCAATTTGTCCTCATACGACTGAGGAATTATGGAGCAAACTAGGTCACGAAGATACAATTTCGTATGAGGCTTGGCCTGCGTTTGACGAAGCGAAACTTGTAGATGATGAAGTGGAAATTGTCGTTCAAATTAACGGTAAAGTACGTGCAAAAGTTAATGTACCTGCTGAGGCATCTCGTGAAGAGCTTCAAGATATTGCAATGGCTAATGAAGATGTTCAAGAGTTCATTGAAGGTAAGACAGTGCGCAAAGTGATTGCTGTGCCTGGTAAATTAGTAAACATCGTAGCTAATTAAGTATGGATGTAGAAGAGAACCCCTGACTAAAGAGCAGTCAGGGGTTCTGTTCTAGACCTAAGCGCCTGATGTCCGCCTTTCGGGTTTGACATCAGGTGCTTAGTCAAACCTTTAACTACGATTGGAAAAGCTTAGGCATCTTGCTGCTTAAGCTTTTCTTATTTAGTGGCATAAAGGTATTTGAATTTGCTACAATAGCGATAGCAAGCTGAATGAAAGAATAGAGAGGAATGACGAAGATGGAAGAAGTAAAAGTAATTACGCCTGAAGAACTTCAAAAACGCGTTGAAAATGGAGAAGAACTTCATTTAGTTGATGTGCGCGAAGATGAAGAAGTAGCAGAAGGAATGATTCCAACTGCTAAACACATTCGTATGAATGATATTCCAGCTAATGTGGATTATTTCGATAAAGACAAAGAATATATTTTCATTTGCCGTTCGGGCCGCCGCAGTGAAAACGTATGTTACTACCTTCAAGAACAAGGATATAAAGTAACAAATATGGTTGGCGGTATGTTAGAGTGGGAAGGAAAAACGGTTAATAAATAAAAAAGAGGCTGGGACAAAAGTATCTTAGCTGAAGTGAAAAATGAACCATTGATCAACACGTTTGATTAGTGGTTCATTTTTTTTGTTTCGTTTCTCCTAGCAGTTGATTGGAGGGTAAGGGGAAGACTCCTGCGGGAAAAGCAGAACAGGTGAGACCCTGCGGAAAGCGAAGTCTTGCACGGAAATCGGCTTCCGTATTACAAGCGGTTCAGCTCATGTATCTCATTTGTTCGTCTTTAGATTGGATTCATTTCGTTATGTCTCACTCTCTTTTTTGAATGAAACTTCTGCCATCCGACTAAAATGATAGCAGGAAAACAAATGATGACTAAATCTATAAAAGCCCTCATAAAAATAGAGGTAGTAAGAGATTGAAAATCAGTACAAAAACCATCATCAAGAGAAACAGTCCATTCTGATTGAAACAAATTTGATAGGACAAGGTGGTCGAAGCTGTGATACAAGTAAAAATGTTTGATAAAGAGCATGAAAAAGATTTAGAATTTGCGGTGAATCGATTTTTACGGAAATTAGAGGATGAAGACGTCGTTGATATTAAATACCAAGTGACAGTTGATGTTGATCGTGATGAGCAGGTGTACTGTTTTTCAGCCATGGTTATGTATAAAGCCTAGCATATTATGCTAGGCTTGTTGCAAATTCTCCTGCATTACTCCCCGCCAAACGGCCTGTTACAAGAGCAGAAGTGATATTGTATCCTCCAGTGTATCCATGGATATCAAGAATTTCCCCGCAGAAGTAAAGGCCTTGCATAAATTTCGAAGACATTTCTTTTGGGTGAATTTCTTTAACAGATACGCCGCCTCCTGTGACGAATGCTTTTTCTAAAGAAAGCGTGCCGTTTACAGCAAATTCAAATCGCTTGCACAGTCTTGCGAATTCTCTCAGTTTCTCATGCTGAAGCTGTCCTGCTAGCGCCTGACTATCAATGCCTGTCTGCTCGAGTAAAAACAATAGATAGCGTTCAGATACAAAACCTTTTAAGACATTTTTAATTGCTTTTTTCGGCTCTTCTTTTGTTGTTTTGACTAATTGTTGAAAAATATCTTCTTCGTTTTGGCTAGGAAATAAATCAAGAGACATTTGAACAGTATTGCTTTTTTGTTTCTTTAACTCTTTAACAACATATTGGCTGCAGCGAAGAGCGGCAGGGCCAGAGATGCCAAAGTGAGTGAAAATCATATCCATTTGATGAGTAATGACAGGCTTGCCTTTTTTATTTAGCACGCTTAGTCCTACATTGCGAAGCGATAGACCTTGAAGCGTTTTGGTTTTAATAAAGTGTTCGCTAGATGTAATAGGAACTTCTGTTGGGTAAAGCTCAGTAATTTTATGTCCGGCATCTTTTGCCCATTGATAACCGTCTCCTGTCGAACCTGTATGAGGTACTGATTTTCCACCTACTGCAATCACAACGCTTTTCGTTTGGATTGCTTCCCCGTTTTGAAGCACAACTTCTTTCACGGTGTTGTTCTCATAGTTTACGCGTTTAACGGCTGTGTTTGTGCGAATCGTCACACGAAGACGGTGAAGTTCGCTAATTAATGCGTCAACAACAGATTGCGCTTTATTGCTAACCGGAAACATACGGCCGTGATCTTCTTCTTTTAATTTAATTCCAAGGCCTTCAAAATAAGAGATGATATCTTCGTTATTAAAAACAGAAAACGCACTGTATAAAAAGCGCCCGTTTCCTGGAATGTGTTTAATAAGTTCATCAATGGGAAGACGGTTTGTCACATTACAGCGTCCGCCTCCAGAAATGGCAAGCTTTCGTCCAAGTTTATTGCCTTTATCAATTAATAATACGTTTGCACCTGACTCACCAGCTGCAATCGATGCCATCAAACCAGAAGGTCCTCCTCCGATTACGACTACATCATATATCATACTTTCACCAACCTGTCTATTCTTAAAAAAATTTAGTTTGTTCACTGACAAATCTCTCAACATTGGATAAAATGGGCTATAGTCTTTGTTTTTTAGTTTGTTGACGAGTGCGAGTGAGTATAAGACCTTTCTTAGTGTATACTGTCACTTGCTTCTTTTCAATTCTATCATTATTATCAGTATGTAACATTAAGTATCGGAGGCAAACGTATGTCTGATTCAAAATTGTTAAGAGGGACCTTTGTGCTGACGCTTGGCACCTATGTATCCCGAATCTTGGGAATGATTTATTTATTTCCATTTGCGATCCTTGTTGGAACCGTAGGGGGAGCACTGTTTGGTTACGGATATAACCAATATGCTATTTATTTAAGTATTGCTACAGCCGGTATGCCAATGGCCGTATCGAAATTTGTATCAAAATATAATGCACTCGGTGATTACTATACGAGTAGAAGAATGTACCGGGCCGGCATGAAATTAATGCTTGTCACAGGAATACTTGCATTTTTACTTTTATATTCGTTAGCTCCTGTTATGTCTAGAATTACGCTGGGAGGTTCTGATTTAAATAACTCCTTAGAAGATGTAGTAATGGTTATGCGAATGGTTAGTGTTGCGTTAATTGTAGTACCGATGATGAGTTTAATGCGAGGATTTTTCCAAGGTCACCAGTCTATGGGACCAACAGCTGTTTCACAAGTAGTTGAACAGCTTGTGCGGGTTGTCTTTTTATTGGCATCTACCTATATCGTCATCAAAGTTGTCCATGGAAGTCTTGCATTAGCCGTTGGATTTGCTACGATGGGGGCTTTTGTAGGAGCTCTTGCTGGACTGGCCGTATTAATTTGGTACTGGAAAAAACGAAAGCCTTATCTTGATAAAATGGTGAACGAGCAGACGGTAACGCCTACGCGTATTTCTACCGTATCCATTTTTAAAGAGCTGCTTACGTATTCATTGCCATATGTATTTGTCAGCTTAGCTATTCCGCTGTATCAGTATGTGGATCAATTCACATTTAACCGTGCGATGGTAGCGGCTGGACAAAAAGAAATAGCGGAGTCCATGAACGGAATTGTTCAGTCTTATGTTCCAAAGCTTGTGATGATTCCTGTTTCATTAGCTACTGCGTTTGGTTTGACTCTTGTACCAACGATTACACGTTCATTTGTGAATAAAGATTATAATGTATTGCAAAAGCAAATTGATCAAACATATCAAACGATTATGTTTCTTGTGCTGCCAGCATCTGTAGGGTTAATGGCTTTAGCTGGCCCAGCCTATACGTTTTTCTTTGGAACAGATGCATCGGATGCGGGTGGTAATGTCTTGCTTTATTATGCACCGGTAGCTTTGTTATTCTCATTTTTTACGGTTAATGGAGCTATTTTACAAGGAATCAACAAACAAAAATATGCTGTTTTAAGTCTATTATTTGGATTGATTGTGAAAATTGTGGTGAACGTTCCATTTATTCTTATGTTCCACGAGATTGGTTCAGTTTTAGCGACAGCACTAGGCTATATCGTATCTCTTGTTTATATGTTTGCGCTTATTCAAAAACACGCAAAATATAACTACAGTGAGTTTATAAAACGTTCTGTGCTTATTCTCATTTTTGTTGCGATTATGGGAATCAGCGTAAAAATTGTCGCCGCAGTGATTGGTCTGTTTACAACGCCAGGACGATTCTCTGCCACTGTTATTACGATTATAGGAGCAGCAGTAGGCGGCCTTATTTACTTTATTATTACCTATCGTTCAAGCCTGCTTGAAAAAGTAATGGGAGCGAGGGTAACAGGTGCAATTGAAAGAAAGATACTGCGCCGAAATAAACAGCGCAGTGCCTAAGTAAGAAGATGACTCGTTAGAGTCATCTTCTTTTCAAAAAAGAGGAGGATATTACATGCGTTTGGATAAATTGCTTTCTACTATTGGGTACGGAAGCCGAAAAGAAGTGAAAGGTCTTTTAAAGACTGGAGCTGTTAAGGTAGATGGTACAGCGGTTAAAGATGCCAAGGTACACGTTAATCCAGATGAACAAGAAATAACTGTACATGGCGAAGCCGTTTCTTACCGAGAATTTGTTTACTTTATGCTGCATAAGCCGCAAGGTGTCATATCAGCGACCGAAGATTCTCTTCATGAAACAGTGTTGGACTTACTGGAAATTGACGATGCTGTGTACGATCCATTTCCGGTAGGGCGTTTAGACAAAGATACAGAAGGGCTCTTGCTGCTGACAAATGACGGTCAGCTTGCACATCAGCTGCTATCTCCTAAAAAGCACGTTCCTAAAACGTATTTTGCAAAAATTAATGCACCGGTGACTGAAGAAGATGCTGAAGCATTTAGACAGGGTGTCACTCTTGATGATGGATACGTAACAAAATCAGCAGAGTTAAAGATACTAACAAGCGATGTGGAATCAGAAATTGAATTAACGATCGTTGAAGGGAAATTTCATCAAGTGAAGCGTATGTTTGAAGCAAGAGGAAAAAAAGTAACGTATTTAAAACGTTTATCTATGGGAGCTTTGCTATTAGACGAGTCGTTAGATTTAGGAGAGTACAGGGAGTTAACCGAAGAAGAACTAGCTTTATTACAAAAATCAAATGCCTAAGAAGAGGCGAAAGAAAAAGGAACCTAAGTCTAAAATGGTTCCTTTTTTTGTCCACTTTATTAGACAAGTGAAACATTTCACGTTAAAGCACTTAAACGAGTACCAACTCTGCTTGACGTGCAAATGGAGCGGGGGACTATGCACTCGTCCAAGTCTTGACTTTCTACTGCGTAGAATTTTATCTCTATATATAAATCACTTACTACCCTTGAAATAAACTTACTAGGATGACATCTTGACCTTCTTTTGCGTAGTCGTCCATGTACCGCGACTTGGGCTGCGAACTAAATCATTATATGCTAACACATTCAAGTCACGCTGAATGGTTCTTGGTGTAATACCAAATTCGTCTACGAGCTCTTGCGTTGTAACTGTTCCATTTTTACAAATGAACATATAGACCGATTTGATACGAGTTAGCATTCGATTAGTTGAAGGTTTCAAAAAACCACTTCCTTATTCGTTTTTCGTAAGGCACAACTTCTTTATAACTCTGAGATGTCAAGCACTATTTCAGTCCTTATCCTTATTGTACACAAAATCGACAGAAAAATAAAAGAGAAAACGCAAATTAACACAATATTTACAAAAAATGATATAAATATGTAATCCTTTCGTAACATCTCCTTCCTCTATTTGCACATTTTTTATAGTATATGTAAACAATAAACAAATAGAATCCGTTTTTATCGATTGTGCCTACAAATTATTTCCCGAAATTTTGACTCTGTAAACCTTTGATATGAAAGGAAAGAGACAATTATTTCTTTCTATATAAAGGTATGATAAAGTTAAATTTACCAATAGTAATGATAGACACAATCTGTAAAGCAGGCAAAGGAGACAAACAGATGACAGCAATTAATTGGCAAGAAGAAGTGCAAAAAAGAGAAGCTGAAATTCTAGCTGAGACGAAGCGTTTTTTGCAAATTAAAAGTGTTTTAACAGAGACAAACAAACCAGAAGAGCCATTTGGACCTGGAATTGCTCAAGCGCTTGACTTTCTTTTAAATAAAGGAAAAAATGACGGGTTTTCCGTCAAGAACGTAGACGGATATGCTGGTCATATTGAAGCAGGAGAAGGGAAAGATCTTCTTGGCATTCTTTGTCACGTAGACGTTGTTCCTGAAGGAGACGGGTGGTCGGTTGATCCATACGGCGGTGAAATAAAAGACGGGAAAATTTTTGCTAGAGGAGCAATCGATGACAAAGGCCCGACGATGGCTGCTTATTATGCGATGAAAATTGTGAAAGATTTAGGGCTTCCTCTATCTAAACGGGTTCGAATAATTATTGGAACGGATGAAGAAAGTGACTGGAGATGTGTGGACCACTACTTCAACCATGAAGAGATGCCAACGATGGGATTTGCGCCGGATGCGGATTTTCCTATCATTTTTGCTGAAAAAGGCATTACAGACGTAGAAATTCGCCAGCAGCCAATTGAAGGAACAAAGGGAAGCGTTCAGCTTACATCATTTGTCTCTGGGCGACGCTACAATATGGTTCCTGATCTTGCAACAGCTGTTCTTGAATTCCATAGTGAAACGGATATTAAAAATAAATATGATCAATTTTTAAAAGATCAGTCTTTAAAAGGTTCAATAACAGAAAAGAGCGGTGTATACACACTTACTTTAGAAGGCGTTTCAGCACATGGCAGTGTGCCTGATAAAGGGAAAAATGCTGGACTTACGCTTCTTCGCTTTTTACACACATTAGAACTTGATGAACAAGCTAATCAGTTTGTAGGTTATGCAAATGCGTATTTAGTCCAAGATGCACTAGGAGAAAAAATGGGTTTAAATCGCAAAGATGAGGTCACGGGTGATTTAACGATAAATGTTGGAATCATGTCTTACAATCAAGAAGAAGCGGGGCACTTTGGTTTAAACATTCGCTATCCTGTATCAGCTCATATTGACGATATTATTGATACGATTAAAGAAAAAAATGAATCTTATCAAATGACCATCAAACATTTTACAGATTCTAAACCACATCACGTCGATCAAAAACATGAGCTTATTCAAACGCTTCAAAAGGTTTACCAAGAACAAACAAATGAAGAACCTACACTTATTTCAATTGGAGGAGGAACATATGCCAGAGCATTAGAAGCAGGCGTGGCATTTGGCCCTCTTTTCCCAGGCCGTGAAGAAGTAGCGCACGAAAAAGATGAGTACATGGTAATCGAGGATTTACTTCGCGCAACAGCTATCTATGCACAGGCTATTTACGAATTAGCTAAATAAAAAAGCGAACGCCTTTGCGTTCGCTTTTTTATTATTCAAATGAGAACAGGTCGCTTGATAAATAACGTTCACCTGTATCGCAAGCGATACATACGACCACTTGGTCAGGAGATAATTTTTTGGCTACCTCGATAGCAGCATAGCACGCAGCGCCAGATGAAGGACCGACTAAAATTCCTTCTTCAGAAGCCAAGCGTCGCGTAATATCGTAGGCTTGTTCATCTTTAATTTTTAAAATTTCGTCGTAAACATCTACATTAAGCGTATCAGGAATAAATCCAGGGCTTGTTCCTACAAGCTTGTGCTTCCCAGGTCTTCCTCCAGATAATACAGGAGACCCAGCTGGTTCCACAACATGAACGGTCATATTTGGGTAGTTTTCTCTTAGGACTTCACCAGTTCCTGTAATCGTTCCGCCTGTTCCAGCAGTAGCAACAAAAGCAGATAGATCTTTGCCTAACTCGTTCATTGCCTCAATAATTTCCTTAGCAGTCGTTTTTCGATGAGCGTCAGGGTTTGCATTATTTTCAAACTGCATAGGCATAAATGCATTTGGAATTTCTTTTGTAAGCTCTTCTGCCTTGCGAATTGCTCCAGGCATTTTCTCATCACCCGGTGTGAGAACAACTTCAGCACCATATGCTTTTAACAAGTTAATTCGTTCTTGAGTCATGGTATCTGGCATGACTAAAATAGAACGATAACCTCTTGCCGCTGCATTCATAGCTAAGCCAATACCTGTATTTCCGCTCGTTGGTTCAATAATAGTAGAATTTTCATTGAGCAAGCCTGCTTTTTCAGCTTCCACGATCATATTAAAAGCAGCACGGTCTTTTACACTACGGCTTGGATTAAAAAACTCCAGTTTTAAGTAAACAGATGCTCCATCTGCAGGTTGAAGACGATTCAACTTAACAAGAGGTGTCTCGCCAATCAAATCAGCCATATTGTTAACAACTTTCATTTTTCTCATCCTTTTCTTATAAAAATTCTCTGTATTGTTTCTATGATAACACAAATTCTTATTTTTTAAGCACATGGCAAATTTTCAGAAAAACCTCTCTATTTCATCCGGAAAAACCTTTAAAATAGATCTAGCTCTTTTTGAACATAACCAATTGGGGAAAGATAATGAAAAGAAAAGGAGAGATTTGATGAAAGGTGATAAACACTATTTTATTGGAATCAATGTGCCTGTATCCATTGCACATCAGGCAGAAAATTGGGCAAAGGAATTAATACCTTTTCCTTTCAAACAATGGACATACCCTGACGATTATCATATAACGCTACATTTTTTAGGGTTTTTAGATGAAAAAAAGGAAAAGCTGATTACCTGCTTAAAAGAAGTAGCCTCCCGTCATTCAAGTTTTTCACTGCAGACAGGTCAGTACGATGTGTTCGGTGCTTATAACAAGCCTAGAGTGCTTTATGTAAGCCTCAGGCCAAGTGATAAGCTTATGAATCTGCAAAGGGATATACAGGCCGTATGGGGAGATCTAAGCGGCTTATACGAAAAACGTCCTTATCGTCCTCATATTACGATTGCAAAGAAGTGGGGAGGGGAAGCCGGACTTTTGAAAGAACAGTTAAAGCAAACGTCAATTGAAGAACAGTTTCAAGTAAGTTCGTTTGCCCTTTTTGAAGTTCATCCTGCTAGCAAACCTAAATATAAAAAAATACTATCTTTTTCCTTGCAGTCACAGTAGCATATGAACATACAAGCATGGAGAGAGGTTATTTAAAAATCACTCTCATCAAAGGAAAGAAAATGCCGATGATAATAGAGAAATCATCGGCGAACAAAGTTTTAGAGGAATTTTAATTAGGGGATTGATGTAAACGTGGCGCAGCTACTTAAGGTGCAAGATTATATTTCCCGTTATGAAAAAGACGTTTATCACTACACGTCTCAGTTTAATCACTTAAAAAAGCATAATTGGAAGAAAGCAAAGCAATTATTTGAAGAAGGGCTATTACATGAGCCGCCTGTACAAGAAGAAACAAAAGATCAACGTTCATTTTTGCAAAAAGCAAAAGAGCGGTTTACAAGAAAAAAAGAAACGTGTGAAGTGGAAGAAGCGTTCTCTAGCGATAGCGTGGAAAATCAAGAGCTATTGAGGTTTACAACTCTTCCACAAACAGCGGAAGACTTAAAAATATTGTTTTTAGAAAATGTATTTGATCTTCAAATGAAATGGGCTACATCCACTTTATTTGAGTTCTCACAAGCAGATCGTAAATATTACCATGATGAAGCTCTCCGTTATTTTATCCAGCGCTTTCCTGATACGTGTCTCGTGATGTACAAACCTGTTTTCCTGATTAATAAAGCTACGGTAGAAGGAGATATCATTATTGTTACTCCAACGGAAACCCTCTGTATTTGTTTAATAGAAACATATAAAAGTGCTGTTTTTCAGTATTCAAAAGAAAATTTTTGGACAGAGTTAAGAGGAAGAGATCAAAAAAAGATATTAAATCCTTTAATTGGGTTAAATCGAACGGAGCAAATTGTCCGAAGCATTTATCGTACTCACGATATTGAACATAACGTAAAGAAAATATTACTGAGCAGAAGTGGATACATTGATTACGCTGCGAAGCCTTATCAGGTTGAATTTGTAGATGCTAGAAAGTATGAAGAATGGTTTTATGAACTTAGGAAATCTAAAGTACCTTTAAAGTTTAAGCAGATGAAAGCAGCTCAAGTATTACTCGAACACAGCCAGAGTATTTATTTTGACCGGGAATTCGAAGCAGGTGAATAATACGAACATTCACGTTATGAAAGTGCTTTCGTTTTTGCGTTTGCTACATATAATGCTACTAAAGAGGTAATTGGCATAAGGAGGAGAAAAGGATGACTGGTGATAATAAGTTTCAGGCTTATTTAGATCAAATAGATCGTATTACTCTTTTAGTTCCAACTTCTTATCATGAAGGTCAAATTGATTTTTTTGTGATTAAAAGTACACAAATGCATGAGACCATCTCTATTGAAAACGTACATGAATTAGAAGGTTTTATCAAATATGAAGGCAAGGTTGAAGGTAGCATAGAAATTGGACAGTCGTACATTATCTGTGATAATTACGGGGAGAAAGTTCCGCTGCAGGTAGGGGCTGTTATACGAACCAAAGAGTTTGATGAGAGATTTTATTATAATCAAAATGATTTGGGTGCAGCATTTTATTCAGATCATATTATGATAAAAATTTGGGCCCCGACTGCATCAGCAGTGGTTTTAAAATTAATACATGCAAACAGCGGGAAAGAAGAACTGTACGTTATGGCTCGTCAAAGAAAAGGCGTATGGGAAAAGGAACTCTCCTTAGATAAAGAAGGGTATTATTATCGATTTTTAATAGATGTAAACGGCCGGACAAATGAAGCGGTGGATCCTTATGCCGTTGCAGCTACAGCAAATAGTGAATACGGAGTTCTGATAAATCTTCATACAGCCTATGTTCATCTCCATGAAAAGCCGCCTTTCCTTCAGCCAACGGATGCCGTTATTTACGAAATGCACGTTCGCGACTTTTCTATTCATCCTTCAAGCGGGATAGAAAAAAAAGGTACGTACCTAGCTGTTACTGAATCAAGCGGGCAGCCAGGCAAAACAACAGGTCTTCATTATTTAAAAGAGCTAGGAGTAACCCACCTTGAATTTCTTCCTATTAACGACTTTGGCGGAGTAGATGAATTAAATCCTCGGGCTTCTTATAATTGGGGGTATAATCCATTGTTGTTTAATGTACCAGAAGGAAGCTACT
Source organism: Priestia sp. SRI_019 (assembly GCF_057586255.1). Taxonomy (NCBI): domain Bacteria; kingdom Bacillati; phylum Bacillota; class Bacilli; order Caryophanales; family Bacillaceae; genus Priestia; species Priestia sp. SRI_019. The sequence continues at coordinate 63,782 of NZ_JBYCZN010000001.1, forward strand.
CCGCTGACCCTTCAAATCCCGCCACTCGTATTGCTGAAGTGAAACAATTAATATCAACACTTCATCAACAGGGATTCCGTGTTATTATAGATGTAGTTTATAATCACGTATTTGTACGAGAGGAATCACCTTTTGAAAAAATTGTTCCTGGCTATTATTTTCGACATGATGAGTTTGGGATGCCTTCGAACGGGACGGGAGTAGGAAATGATTTTGCTTCTGAACGGAAAATGGCGCAAAAGTTTATTATCGATTCAGTATTATTTTGGATAAAAGAGTACGACGTTGATGGGTTTCGCTTTGACCTCATGGGGATTTTAGATATAGAAACGATGAACATCATTCGGGAAAAAATAAATGAAATCGATTCTACTATTTTGGTGTTTGGCGAAGGTTGGGATTTAAATACTCCTCTCCCCTACAATCAAAAAGCAATTATGGCTAATGCCCGCCAAACGCCTCAAATCGGCTATTTTAATGATCGCTTTCGAGATTCTGTAAAAGGAAGCACGTTTGATGTGTATGAAAAAGGTTTTATCAGCGGAAATATTCATCAAAAAGAGACCGTGCAATCCGTTATAGCGGGGAGCATTCTGGATAAAGAAGACAGCCGGGCTTTATTTATAAATCCAGCACAATCAGTTAATTACGTTGAATCACATGATAATCATACGCTGTGGGATAAGTTAATGAGTTCAAACGGAGACGAAGACGAAGACACTCGTAGAAGTCGTCACCGCCTTGCTACTGCTATTGTACTTCTTTCACAAGGCATACCGTTTCTTCATAGTGGTCAAGAGTTTTACCGCACTAAACAAGGCGTAGAGAACAGCTATAATTCACCCGATGATATTAATGCACTTGATTGGAATCGACGAATCAAATTTTCTCCTGATGTGAATTGGGTCCAAGAGCTGATTCGTATTCGCAAACAGCACGGTGCATTTCGCTTGGGAGATGCTTCAGCGATTAGGCAGCATGTCTCTTTCCTAAATACGCCGCAATCCGTTATTGGCTATTGCTTATCAAACGTATTGGCTTACGGTCCGTGGAAGAATATTATTGTGTTTTTTAATCAAGGCCTAATGGAAGAAAAAGTAGTTTTGCCAGAAGGACCATGGAAAATAGCACTTGATCATTGTAAAGTATATAAAAATGGGTATCCTACTATAGAGGATAATGCTATAAACGTTTCAAAGCTTAGCGTTCTTATTTTATTTCAAACGTAATTATTGTCTTCAACCACTTGACGAAAAAAGTATGATGGAGATAATATTTATAAAGGATGGCTATTGATACATATCCTCAATAGCCGTCTTTTTTATTTACTAAGAAAATAACGTCATGATGTCTTAATAGATTGCTTTATTGAGTGAAATTTTTAAACGAAATGTGTGTGTTGAAATTGAAGGTGAATTGGTTGGAAGATATATTAGGAAGCGAATGGGAAATTACTCCTGCTGGCGGAGCGACAGGAGAAGCTTATTTTGCAAAATTTCAAGACCGAAAGCTTTTTTTAAAGCGTAATTCATCACCTTTTTTAGCAGTATTGTCAGCTGAAGGAATTGTACCGAAGCTCGTGTGGACAAGACGAATGGAAAATGGAGATGTGATCACAGCTCAGCACTGGCTAGATGGTCGAGAATTAAAACCAAAAGATATGAATTCGAGTCGAGTGACAGAATTGCTTAGTAAAATTCATCATTCAAACGAGTTATTAGATATGTTGAAAAGGTTGGGGAAAACACCGCTTCTTCCCGAAGACGTGCTAGCCGATATCGTAGAGAATGTGGACGAGCGACTTCAAAAAGAAAGTATTGTAGAGCAGGGAATCAGTTATTTACAAGCAGAGCTTCCGTCCGTTCAGACAGATAAATATGTTGTGTGTCACTGTGATGTGAACCACAATAACTGGATGCTTGGAGAGAATACGCAGCTATATTTAATCGACTGGGACGGAGCGATGATTGCAGATCCTGCTATTGATTTAGGTTTACTGCTTTATTGGTACATCAATCCATCTCAGTGGGAAGAATGGCTTGAGCATTATGGAGTTGAACTAACCGAGAACTTGAAAAAGAGAATGAAGTGGTATGTGATAAGTCAAACCATTTTATTCGTTGAATGGCATCGTTCGAAAAATGAACATTCTGAAATGAATTACTGGCTTGAATATCTTCGGATGTTGCTCGTCAACGACATTCAAGCACAGTAGCAAAGATTATGACAAGGTAGATAGTTCTTGGACCCATTGTGATAAATTTTGTTGATTGGTTTGAATATGTTCGTCTAAATGAGCAGCACTTTTTGCATCTTGCGTGTATTTATACACGTTTTGTAGTGTTGCTTGTACGTCTGTGCTAGCGTATCCTTTTGCTAACATTGATTGAATTAAACGTTCAACCTGTTCACATTCCGCAACCGTTCCGCAGCAATCACTTTGATGATTAGATAAAATATCTTTTAATATATTCATTTGGTGTTCGGCATTTAAAGGCATTAAGCATCATCCTTTCTCGTATGATGCTCTTATTTTTTTCTATCTAAACACAATTATGCATGAGAATGTCGGTTGTTTTGAATAACCGACATTTTCAATGCGTCAAAATACATTAAAGAGGTGCAACATGAGATTACGAAACAAACCTTGGGCAAAAGATAAAATTGCTGAAAATCCTCAATACGTGGTTCCAAATCCAGCAGAGTATAAAGGGAACTGGAAAGAGGTTTTTGGAAACGAAAATCCTCTTCATATTGAAGTAGGAACAGGAAAAGGCCAATTTTTAGTAGGGATGGCTAAACAAAATCCGCATATCAACTATATTGGAATTGAAATGTATGAAAGTGTCATCTTAAGTGCTCTAGAACGATTGATTGAAGAAGAGCTTCCAAATTTAAAGCTGTTGAATGTAGATGCTAACCACCTTAGTGAGTTTTTTGCAAAAAATGACGTGGATCGCGTTTATCTCAATTTCTCTGATCCATGGCCAAAAAAGAGACATGCCAAACGCCGTTTAACATACAAAACGTTCTTAAGCATGTATGAAAACCTGCTGGTTGATGGTGGAGAAATTCACTTTAAAACAGATAATCAAGGGCTATTTGAATATTCATTGACAAGCTTTTCAGAATATGGGCTTCTTCTCAAATACATTAGCTTAGATTTGCATAAAAGCGATTTTGAAGGCAATGTTATGACGGAATATGAAGAGAAATTTTCACAAAAAGGCAGCCGTATTTACCGCTGTGAAGTAAAATACCTGAACGAAAAAGACTGAGTTCCTCAGTCTTTTTTTGTTCAAAAAGAGAAGGAGATAGTGATAAAATAAAAAGGAATATAATGGAGGTGTAAAATGGAAACGTTAACAATAGGCGGATTAAAAGTGACATGGCTTCGTGGAGGGAATAATCATTTAGACGGAGGAGCAATGTTTGGTGTTGTTCCAAAAGAGCTTTGGACAAAAAAATATCCTATCTCAGAAGGAAACCGAATTCCAATGAGGACTGATCCTTTGCTCGTTCAAACTGAAAAACACCTCATGTTAATTGATGCAGGTATAGGGAATGGTATGTTGGATGAGAAAAAAAAGCGTCATTTTGGTGTAACAGAAGAATCATTTATTGCTGAAGATTTACAAAAGTTGGGGTTTACGTGCGAAGATATTACTCATGTCATTATGACGCATCTTCACTTTGATCATGTGTCAGGGTTAACAAAATGCAGCAATGGCCATTTTTCCTCTGCTTTTCCAAATGCAAGAATCTTTGTTAGTGAGATCGAGTGGAATGAAATGAGAAATCCTAATATACGTTCTAAAAATACGTATTGGAAACAAAATTGGGGATTTATTCAGCATCAAGTAATAACATTTAGCGATAAAGAGGAAATTGTGCCTGGAGTAACGGTTCATCATACCGGCGGTCACAGCGATGGTCATGCTGTAGTTGTATTAAAAGGAAACAATGACATCTTAGTGCACATGGGCGATCTTTTGCCAACACATGCACATCAAAATGTCTTATGGGTAATGGCATATGATGATTATCCAATGACTTCGATTGAACAAAAGCAGCAGTGGCTAGCTTATGCCTATGAGAATCATGCTTGGCTAAGTTTTTATCATGATGCTTTTTATCGAGCTGTAAAATGGGATAACAAAGGAGAAATAGTTGACGAAATTAAACGGGTGCATTCAGCGTCAATTCAATAATAGAACCGCTTTTTTTATCAATGAAAAACTCGTAATGTTCCTGTTTTGCATCACGTGTTCTGATAATTCCACCTGTATAACCATAAAAAGAGAGACCATGTTTTTGAATGACTTTAGTCGTTGTTTCAATCCAGGAGCCGTCGATTGCCCCATTTTGTTTAAAAGCGCTTTTAACAATCGTAAGGGCTTCCGATGAGGAAATTGACGACTTTCTTTTTTGAAGAATATAAGCGCTTGCAAATCCGACTGCAGCTCCTGCTATTAGTTGAGTCCATTTCACGTTATTCACCTGCTTTTTAAGGATATGTTTTCATCATTATATCAAATTGTCGAATGCTTTGTTAAGTTGAGTTGTAGAAGAGAAGGACGGAACTAGCAACTATTTCCGGTTTTCGATACAATAAAGAAAATGATACATAAAGGAGAGTATATATGAACAATGAAACGCTATCTCTATTTAAAACATTAACGGAGTTACCAGGTGCCGCTGGAAACGAACATCAAGTACGTTCATTTATGCGCTCGCAAATTGAACCCCTTGTAGATGAAGTCATTCAAGATGGGTTAGGAAGTTTATTCGGCGTTCGCTATAATGAAGAAAAAGGTCCTAAAGTAATGGTAGCGGGACATATGGACGAAGTAGGATTTATGGTTACGTCTGTAACAGATAAAGGAATGCTTCGTTTTCAAACTCTAGGAGGATGGTGGAGTCAAGTACTGCTAGCTCAACGCGTCCATGTTGTTACAAAAAAAGGTCCTATCACCGGCGTAATTGCTTCTATCCCTCCTCATTTATTAGACGAATCACAGCGCAACAAGCCAATGGCCATTAAAAATATGATGATTGATGTGGGCGCAGATAGTAAGCAGGAAGTAGCAGAAATGGGCATTCGTCCTGGCGATCAAATTGTACCGATTTGTCCGTTTACGCCAATGGCAAATGAAAAGAAAATACTGGCGAAAGCATGGGATAACCGCTATGGGTGCGGACTTGCGATTGAATTATTAAAAGAAGTAAAAAATGAAAAATTGCCAAATATCTTATATTCTGGAGCTACTGTGCAAGAAGAAGTAGGACTTCGCGGTGCTCAATCAGCTGCGAATATGATTAAACCGGATTTGTTTTATGCACTAGATGCTAGTCCAGCTAACGATACATCAGGCGATAAAAATGCATTTGGACAATTAGGAAAAGGCGTATTACTTCGTATCTTTGACCGTACGATGGTCACACATAGAGGAATGAGAGAATTTATTTTAGATACAGCTGAGACAAACAGCATCCCTTATCAATACTTTGTTTCTCCAGGAGGTACGGATGCAGGGCGCGTTCATACTTCTAATAATGGAGTTCCTTCTGCGGTCATCGGCGTATGTTCACGTTATATTCATACTCATGCGTCTATGATTCATGTAGATGACTATGCAGCCGCAAAAGAATTACTTGTCAAACTCGTACGTTCTACAGACCAAACAACGCTCGATACGATTAAGCAAAACGGATAAAAAAGAACAAAGCAGCTGCGTTTGCGGTTGCTTTGTTTCATAATGACAGGAGAAAAAAATGAAAATTGCAATCGGAACGAAAAATCCAACGAAAGTAAATGCAGTAAAAAAAGTATTTGGAGATACTTTTACATATGTAGAGGTAGCCGTGCAGTCCGGGGTGTCGCCACAGCCTTTTTCTGACGAAGAAACCATCGAAGGAGCGATTAACCGCGCGCGTGCTGCTGTCAAAGAGACAGGTGCTGATATCGGCATTGGGCTTGAAGGAGGGGTGCAGGAAACACCTCATGGTTTATTCCTTTGCAATTGGGGAAGTCTTGTTACCTCTAAGGACCTTGAACCGATTTTAGGTGGAGGGGCTCGTATTCGGCTTCCTGAAGCGGTAGCCGGTATGCTTCGTCATGATAAAAAAGAATTAGCCGAAGCTATGGAATTGTATACAAACCAAAAGAATATTCGAAAAAAAGAAGGAGCAATCGGTATTTTTACCAATGGAAATTTAGATCGGACGGCTATGTTTTATCAGGTTGTTTTAATGCTAAAAGGACAGCTGGATTTTAGGACAAATCAAGCTGTTCAATAGGAAATTTCTTTGTAACCCTTTATAATAGAAAAGCATCAGTGTATGATAGTTGCAACAACTCATATACTATGTTTTGATGTAGAAGGATTAAATAATGTATAGGGCTTTAGCCGTTTAAATACGAAAGTAAAAGAAAAAGTGGAGGTAAGAAAAATGGAAAAAATGCAAACAATTGAACAATACAAAGAAATCATTAAAGAAGGAAAGCATATCATGATGTTTTCAGCAGACTGGTGCCCAGATTGCCGAGTAATCGAGCCTGTGCTTCCAGAAATTGAGGCGAATCATAGCGAGTATACATTTCACTATGTCGACCGCGACGACTTTATCGATCTTTGTGCAGAATTAAGCATATTTGGAATTCCAAGCTTTGTTGGTTACAGCAACGGAGAAGAGACAGGGCGCTTTGTCAGCAAAGACCGTAAAACAAAAGAAGAAATTGAAGAGTTTATTAACGGCTTAAATGCATAAATCAAGTGAAGACTGATAGCGATCTACAGCTATCAGTCTTCATACATAAAAATGAGAAAAGGAGGCGTAAATATGGCGAAAATGAATAGTCAAAAGATGAGAAAACTACTAGAAGAGCGATTAACGGGTGCGGATTGGTCCTTTTTATTTGATCGTGAAAAAGATACGCTGCGCGTTGAACATCAGGAAACGAAAAAAGGTGTAACTATTTCTTTACCTGGGCTAATTGCAAAATGGGAAGAAAAAAAGGAAGCGGCTCTAGATGAAATGGTATATTATATAAAAGAAGCTCTTCGTGTTATGAACGATGAACAGCAGGTAACGGGAAAAGAAAAGCGCATTTATCCAGTTATTCGCTCAACGTCTTTTCCAGATAAATCGAATGAAGACTTGCCGTTGATTTATGATGAACATACAGCTGAAACACGCATTTATTATGCGCTTGATTTAGGCAATACATATCGTCTATTAGATGAGAAACTAATTCGCAAGGAAAATTTAGATCTATCCGCAGTGCGGGAAATGGCTAAATTTAATCTTCGCTCTTTGCCGATTTCACATAAAAAAGATACGGTAGCAGGCAATGACTTTTATTTTGTCAATCAGAACGATGGATACGATGCAAGCCGAATTCTTAACGAGGCATTTTTGCAAGATTTTGCTTCTAGTGTTTCGGGCACAATGGCTATAGCAGTACCTCATCAAGATGTGCTGATTCTAGCTGATATCCAAAACGAAACGGGTTATGATATTCTTGCGCAAATGACCATGAGCTTTTTTGCAAGTGGACGTGTACCCATCACAGCTCTTTCATTTTTATACGAAAACGGTGAGCTAGAACCTATTTTTATTCTAGGAAAAAATCGCAGTAAAGGACGGGACTAATTATGAATCTTTTTTATAATAAAGAAGGTATCGGCGATACGTTAATCGTCAAGCTAGAAGATATCGCAATTGAAAATCGCACGTTTGAAACAAAAGGCGACGTTGTACGTATCTTTGATCAAAAATCAAATACAACAGCTGGCTATAACATCTTTCATGCTTCTTCTAAGTTAAAAGTAGAGGGAAATGGTTCTCTTGAATTAACAGAAGAAATGGTGGAAGAAGTAAATCGTGTACTTAGCGAAAGCGGTTTTGAAGGTAAACTTGAAGTGGATTTATCTCCTAAATTTGTAGTGGGATATGTTCAAGAGAAAGAAAAGCATCCAAATGCAGATAAGCTGAACATCTGTAAAGTAGATGTTGGCACAGAAACACTTCAAATTGTGTGTGGAGCACCAAATGTAGACGCAGGTCAAAAAGTCGTGGTAGCAAAAGTAGGAGCGGTTATGCCAAGCGGTATGATCATTAAAGATGCAGAGCTACGCGGTGTACCTTCTTCAGGTATGATTTGCTCTGCTAAAGAGCTGGCGCTTCCGAACGCTCCCCAAGAAAAAGGGATTTTAGTACTTGAAGACAAATATGAAGTAGGTCAACCTTTTTAAGCATAAAAGCAGAGTGCCATACTGATTTATAGGGCAAAAGCATGATGTTTTTTTACACGTATATTTCAAAGCGTTACAGTTGCTGAAAAGCAATTGTCAATTCTTAAAAAGGTTTGATAAAATTAAAAGCCACTAGTATATACTAGTGGCTTTTTTCGTGTTTAATTATGAGTGCTAACTAGACGCGAAAAAATATTTTTGTAAAGAGGAATTTTACTGTATAAATAAGGGAAGCAAAATAGTAGATTTTATAGTAAGAGTTCAAGCATACGTGATAGAATGATAAATGAAAAGATAGTATATATATCCATCTCAGAGAATACTTTGAGGCCAAAGGTAAATAAAGGATACATGGATAGCTTTTTGTAGATATCGCAGCACTGCGGTATAAGAGGCTAAACGAAGTAAGATAGTCTGATAGAAAGAGTGATAAAAATGGGTTTTGTACGAAAAGTAATGGATTATTTACTAGGATACGAAGTGAAAGAAATCGTTGTAGACGAACATGGAAATACAACGGAAGAATACCCTTTAAATAGAGAAAAAACAATTCCTAAAAAGAAGACTCCTAAGCCGAAACAAATGCAGTCAGTTCATCAAAAGCCAGTGATGAAAGCAGCGCCAAAACCTTCTGTTCCACACTCGGCCAGAACGCAAAAGCGGAGTTACAGTGAAGAGCAGCAAGATGTTCATACAAAAGTAGCTTATCAATATCCAAAAGGAACGTTTCGTTTTCCTTTAATTGATGATACGGGAGAAGCAAAAAAAGCAGCAGTTCCTAAAAATGAACCAAGGCCTGTAACAAAAAAGGCACCGGCTCCGTTTTATCAAGAGCCTGTTCGCAAGTCGGCGCTAACGCAGCCTAAGTCAGTATCTCAACCGTTAAAAACGGTATCTGAAAAGAAAGAAGCGGTTCCGCAAGTAAGAAAACGTCCGTTTCGTCCGACTGAAATTCCTTCACCTGTTTATGGGTTTAATAAGCGGCCTTCTAATGTTGTACAAAACGGCAGTGAGGAAGTAGTAGAATATGAGCTGCCGAGTACACAGTTATCAAAAGCAGCGTTTGAAGATGAAATTTACCGACGAGCGATGAATACAGCTGTTGTAGAGCCGTTAAGAAAACCAGTTTCTACGCCTATAGCCGAAGAAGCACCGATTCAAGAAACAGAAGAAATGATGCAACTGTCTTCTCAGCGTTTTGCTCAGTGGAAGCAATATGAGGAAAATCAAAAAGAGAAGCTATCATTTCCTGACGAAAAGCCAAGTTCTTCAGCAGCTGTAAAAGAACAGGAAGAGGTGCCAACTTTTGAAGAATCACACGCGGTCGAACCGTTAGTGGGACAAGAGAGAACTCTTGACTGGGATTTAGCGAAAGGTATGACAGCGCCCGAAGAAGTTCAAATTTCAGAGGAAACGCGCCCGTCTGAACCATCAGTTTCTCTCCAACAAGAGATAGGAAATGAGACTGAAGAAGTAGAAGCAGAAACGTTGATGGACGGAAGCGCAGTGTTTTTACAAGCAGAAGAAGAAGTAGAAGCACTAAAGCCTAGAAAGAAAGAAGAAGCTCCAGCTGCTGAGAAAGAAAGTGACGTCATTCTAGAAGAGCCAGCAAACAGTGTTCATATGGAAGCAGAACATGAGCTGAATTCTGAAAGTTTAAATTCATCGCAACCCGCAGCTGATGAGTGGCAACCAGAAGCGGCATCGGCTGTTGTTCACCAAGAGCTTGAAAATTCGGTGATAAAAGAGGAAGAGAGCAGCATGCAGGAAAGTCAAGAGTTACAAGAACAAGTACAGCAAGAGTCAGCTGTAGAACCTCTTGTACCTGCAGAACAGCCAGGAAATGCTGAACGAGCTCGCGGTAAGCGATTAGTGCCTTTTAACGTGATGATGCTGAAAAAAGACCGCACAAAGGTGAATAACAGCGCTCGAGAAAAAAGTCAGCCGTCTCAAGGTTCATACCAAAGGCAGGAGGCAGAAGCTCTGCAAAAAAAAACGGAAGTAAGTAGGCAAGAAGAAGTTCACGGTGAAAAAACCAAAGAAGCGGTTCCGCAGGCTTCGTTAAAAGCTGAAGAACCTGTAAATGTAAAGGCTTCTTCTCCTTATGCATTTCCTGGAATGAACTTGCTTAACATTCCTCCAGCTGCTATTGAAGAAGATAATCAATGGGCGGATGAGCAGCGTGAGCTTTTGGATATGACATTAAAAAACTTTAACGTTCGAGCTAAGGTCGTAAACGTCACGCAAGGTCCTACCGTGACCAGATTTGAAGTACATCCTGAACCCGGTGTGAAAGTGAACAAAATCACGAATTTAACAGATGATATTAAACTGAGCCTAGCCGCGCGTGATATCCGAATTGAAGCGCCGATTCCAGGGAAAAATACGATTGGAATTGAAGTGCCAAATCGTCAAAGTAAGCCGGTGTTAATTCGTGAAATTTTGAGGCATCCTTCTTTTAGAAAAGATAACTCTCCTTTAACGGTGGCGTTAGGATTAGATATTTCAGGAACGCCGGTTGTGACTGACTTGAATAAAATGCCTCACGGTTTGATTGCCGGAGCGACAGGGTCTGGTAAAAGCGTGTGTATTAATACTATTATCGTCAGCTTGCTTTATAAAGCTGCGCCACACGAAGTCAAGCTTATGTTAATTGACCCTAAAATGGTTGAGCTAGCTCCTTACAACGGTATTCCGCATTTAGTCAGCCCGGTTATCACGGATGCTAAAGCAGCTACTACAGCTTTAAAATGGGCAGTAGAGGAAATGGAGCGCCGTTATGAATTGTTTGCACATGCGAGCGTACGTGATATTACAAAATACAACGAACGTGTAAAAGAACATAATGAAAAAAGCGGGGAGCTGCCATATCTAGTTATTATTATTGATGAACTTGCCGACTTAATGATGGTATCTCCTGGGGAAGTAGAGGAAGCTATTTGCCGTATTGCACAAAAGGCAAGAGCATGTGGCATTCACTTATTGCTTGCAACGCAGCGTCCTTCCGTAGATGTAATTACAGGCTTAATTAAAGCGAATGTGCCAACGCGTATTGCATTTTCTGTTTCTTCGCAAGTTGATTCACGTACAATTATCGACACAGGGGGAGCAGAGAAGCTACTAGGTAAAGGTGATATGCTGCTTCTTGAAAACGGCTCTTCTAAAAGCGTTCGAATTCAAGGGAACTTTGTTTCAGATGAAGAAATTGACCGCGTTGTAGATCATGTCAAAAAACAAATGAAGCCAACATACCTATTTGATCAAGAAGATTTGTTGAAAAAGCAGCAAAGCTTTGCTTCAAATGAAGAGGATGAGCTTTTCTATGAAGCATGCGAGTTTGTGCTAGATCAAGGCGGTGCATCTACTTCCAGTCTGCAAAGACGCTTCAGAATGGGGTACAATCGGGCAGCGCGCCTAATTGATATGATGGAGCAGCAAGGAATTATTTCAGAAGCAAGAGGAAGCAAGCCGAGAGATGTGCTCATTACCGAAAACGAGCTTCAGGAAATGGAAAGTCAAACAGCCACTTCTACATTTTAAGCTGTTTTTCTACATGTAGGTTAAAAAAGAGGCTATGCAAAATCAGCAGGATACAGCATGGTGTGAGCTAACGCTCTGTCACTGTATCCATCGCTTCTTTTTTTCCTGCTTTAAGTTTGTTTATACAGAATTTGAGTAGAGATTTTGGAAGAAATCCATCAAGAAAAAAAGGAAAAGGTTTGTCAGAACTAGTAAAATGATTTACTATATGTAAGGATAATGTGTGTGTTGCTTTTTTAGCATGTGATAGTTTGCTATCATTTCTCACCGGCAGAAACATATGAGCTGAAGGCGTATAAAGAGGACAAACTAAAATAATTAGAGTACGAGTGAAGAGTAATGACAGAAGAAAATCATGAACTGATTAACTTTAATGAAATTCGTGAACAAAAGCAGCTTCAGTCTGATAATGCTATTTGCGACTTTTACAATCAATATTTCTTTTTTGTGAACCGCTATACGAATATACGAGAAAAAGTGCGGGCTTCACATTTATTTAAAGAGTTAGTAAACTTGCCTCATGAGGCGCCTCTGTCTGATTCCCATGAACAATTATTTTTTCAGTGGTTTGCATTTGAATATGTAACCATTCAGGGGAAAACCTTGCTGCAGCTTTTTTTAGCTGATCAGGCGAAACAGAAAACAGAGTCGTTTTTGATTCAAGGAGCCTTTTTTTTGACGAGTGTACTAGAGCCAATTATTGTGTCTAAAGTACCTAATTCGTTTTTCTTAAAAGGATATACCCCATTGACAAATGAGCAGGTTATCATCAAAGATGTAAGAGGAAGATTTGCAAATTTAGAGGAACAACAAGTAATTTGGATTCGAAAAATAAAATCAATCGGATATGACGTGTTAATTGACTCTTTCTTTTTAGGACATAAACAACGCATTGAACAGTTAGTAACGCAATATAATGACAAAAAAAATGCAATGACATGGCGCTCGTTTTTAAAACAGCAGGCTATATACTATGTGATGAAGCCAAAATAAAAGGCCGTTTCGCAAGGGAAGAGAGTAGAAATGGAGTCATGGAGTTATGTTATAAGAAGTGATATAATGTACGAATGTTATCGTGAAATCAGCAATCAAACGACATTTATATACGTTTGTAAGAGCAATTCTAGATAACCGTCATATACTGTCTTACAGATAGACGAATGTTGGAGGTTCTTTATATGACAGTTTACCATTTTGTAGGTATTAAAGGAACAGGAATGAGTGCGCTTGCGCAAATCCTAAACGATATGGGCTTTCAAGTTCAAGGATCGGATATTGAAAAAGAAATTTTTACGCAAAAAGCACTAGAGCAGCAGGGAATTCCTGTTTTACCATTTGATAAAAATAATATTAAAGACGGCATGACTGTAATCGCAGGAAATGCTTTTCCTGATACGCATGAAGAAATTGCAGAAGCAGCTTCAAAAGAAGGAGTCAAGCTTGTACGCTATCACCGTTTCTTAGGTGACTTTATGAAACAGTATACGAGTGTAGCCGTAACAGGAGCACACGGAAAAACATCCACAACGGGTATGTTAGCGCATGTGATTCAAGGAGCTGAACCTACTTCATATTTAATTGGAGACGGTACGGGTAAAGGTGTAAAAGACAGCAAGTATTTTGCGTTTGAGGCATGTGAGTATCGCCGCCATTTCTTATCTTATACGCCAGACTATGCAATTATGACGAATATTGATTTTGATCACCCTGATTATTTTGCCAATATCGATGATGTATTCAGCGCGTTCCAAGAGATGGCACTTCAAGTCAAAAAAGGAATTATTGCCTGCGGTGACGATGAACATCTGCAGCAAATTCAAGCGAAGGTACCTGTTCTTTATTACGGATTAGGTGAAGAAAATGATTTCCAAGCACGTAATATCGTAAAAAGCACAACAGGCACAACATTTGATGTGTTCGTTCGTAATACATTCCACGCATCATTTGAAATTCCAGGGTATGGCGACCATAACATCTTAAATGCACTTTCTGTTATTGCACTTTGTCATTATGAAGAAATTGATGTTGCTGTGCTGCAAGAGCGTTTTAAAACATATCAAGGTGTAAAGCGTCGTTTCAGTGAAAAGAACGTTGGCAAACAAGTGCTAATCGATGATTATGCACACCATCCAACGGAAATTAATGCAACGATTTCAGCTGCTCGTCAAAAGTATCCAAACCGTGAAGTTGTGGCTGTTTTCCAACCGCATACGTTTACGCGTACACAAACGTTCTTAGAGGACTTTGCAGCAAGCTTACAGCACGCTGATAAAGTATATCTATGTGACATTTTTGGATCAGCTCGTGAGCATCAAGGTAAATTATCAATTGAAGATTTACGAAGCAAAATCAGCGGAGCTGAATTAATTAATGAAGAAACAATTGAATCGTTAAAAGACCATAATGAAGCTGTATTAGTATTTATGGGTGCTGGAGACATTCAAAAGTTTGAAAAACTATATCAGCAGACCGTATCATAAAAAAGAGGCACTCTCCTGAGTGCCTTTTTTTATTTCAAAACTCATTTTAAATTTTCAGGATTTAACGCTTTTAATTCCTCAATGACAAATAGCCCGTCTTTACGAATCAACACGTCATCGAAATAAATCTCACCGCCACCGTATTCTGGGCGCTGAATCATCACCATATCCCAGTGAATATTTGACTTGTTTCCATTATACGCATCTTCGTAGCACTCGCCAGGAGTGAAGTGGAAGCTTCCGTCAATTTTTTCATCAAATAAAATGTCTTGCATTGGATGTTGAATATACGGATTTACGCCAATCGCAAATTCGCCAACAAAACGAGCGCCTTCATCCGTATCAAAAATGCCGTTGATGCGTTCTGTATCATTAGCGGTTGCTTCAACAATCTTACCGTTTTTAAATGTTAAGGATACATTCTCAAACGTAAAGCCTTGATAGTTAGAAGGAGTGTTGTAAGAAATTGTTCCGTTTACAGAATCACGTACAGGAGCGGTGTATACTTCACCATCCGGAATATTCATTTCTCCGGCACACTTCACTGCAGGAATATCTTTAATAGAGAACGTTAAGTCCGTATTCTCACCTGTTAACCGAACTTTGTCCGTGCGGTTCATGAGCTCAACTAAAGCATCCATCGCTTTGCTCATTTTGCCGTAGTCTAAGTTACATACATCAAAGTAAAAATCTTCAAATGCTTCTGTACTCATTTTAGCAAGCTGCGCCATTGAATCGTTTGGATAGCGAAGAACGACCCATTTTGTTTTTGGAACGCGAATTTCTCTATGTACTTTTTTACCGATCGTATTCCCTTGGATTTTCATTTTATCTGCCGGAACATCTGATTGTTCAAAAATGTTTGAACCAGAACGCAAGCCAATATAAGCATTCATTTCTTTCATCACATTTGCTTCAAAGTCTGCCATCATATTGAACTGCTCTTCTTGTGCACCGTTTAAAAGAGCTCGGTCTACCGAATGATCTTTTAGCAGTACAAATGGATAGCCACCCGCCTTGTACGCTTCATCTACAAGTGCTGTCACAAGTTCGCGCTGAAGTCCAAAGTTTTCGATTAATACTTTTTCTCCTTTTTGAAGGCGAACAGAATAATTAATTAAATTTTTGGCTAATGTCGCAATTCGAGGGTCTTTCATAAATAGTGCCTCCTTAAAATAACAATGATTGGTGATTCACTTTCTATTGTACCCCACTGAGCTTATTTTGTTAGTTTTTATGCTTTAAAATCCTTTTTTTCTTTAGGAAGGGAAATAACTCATATATCGCGAAATAATGTACAATCTTCCCTTTTTCTGAATAAAAGCAGAGAGAATATGGTAAAGTTAAAGAGTCTATAGGGAATAGAAGGTTTAATTGTTTATAAAATTGGGAAAGTAGTTATAACAAGAGAGAAGAAAATAGGAGGTGCCTTGCACAGATGGTTATTATTCTTTATTTAAGCGCTGCTATTGTTGCCATTGCGATTTTTTACCTGGTGGTTTCCGTGTCCAAAACATTGAAATCCGTTCAGCACACATTAAATTCAGTGGCAGGTACTTTAGACGGTGTAGAAAAGCAAATGACAGGAATCACAGCCGAAACAACTGCACTTTTACATAAGACTAATCTGTTAGCTGAAGATATTCAGCGTAAATCCGAAGCGCTGAACACAGTGGTGGATTCTGTTAAAGGCGTAGGTGACTCAATCCAAGACCTAAATAAGTCTATTAAAAGCGTATCATCAAGCGTTTCAGAGAAAGTAGAAGAAAATAAAGAAACTGTTGCTCAAGTCGTTCAATGGAGCAATGTTGCATTAGACGTATGGGAGCGTATAAAATTAAGAAAACAGAAAAAAGTTGAAGCAGAGCCTGTACCTGTTGAAGTAAAAGAAAAAGCGGTTCAACGCTCACGCTCATTTTCATAAGGATGAACTTTAAAGGAGGAGACGCATATGTCAAACAAACCAAATAAACCAAACAACACTTCAAATAAAGGCTTTTTAGTAGGAACAGTGATTGGAGGAGTTGTAGGAGCTGCAACGGCATTACTACTTGCTCCAAAATCAGGTAAAGAGTTCCGTTCTGATTTAAATGAGCAGGCAGCTTACGTTCGTCTAAAAACGGAGCAAGCGAAAAACAGCGCTGTTGAAAAAGGACAAGGGTTTGCTCAAACGGCTAAAGAAAAAACGGCTGGTTTATCACAAACACTGTCTGAGCAATCTTCACAAGTAGTGGACAAGGTGAAAAACTTCCGTAAAGTAGATCCTGAACACGAAGCATTACCGCCAACAAGCTTAGAAGTGCTTGCTGATGAAGTTGAGTCTCAAAGCAACGAAGACGTTCAGCAAAAGCTAACAGAAGCTCAAAAAGCACTAGATGAAGTGGAAAGCACAGTGCCACGACCGTAATAAAGAATCAAAAGCGTTTACCGTATAGGGTGAACGCTTTTTTTGTATGTAATGTAGGTTGGATAACAACAAGTAAATAATCGTTTCATTGCAGAAAAAAACTCCATCTTATAAATGAATTTATGAGCATCATACATAAAGCTGAGCACTCTTTTTGTATGGAAACGCTCAAACCATGTAAACTTAAGAGTAAGTACAGAAAGGGTGAAAAAAATGAAAAAAATTTCAACAGTTGAAGAGTTCGAACAAGTTGTAAAGGAAAACAATCGCTTTTTATTTTTAAAACACAGCACAACGTGTCCAATTAGTGCAGCTGGTCATGAGGCATTTTCAGCGTTTGCTTCTAGTCATGAAGACATTCCTTCTTATTATCTTCATGTGCAAGATTCAGGAGATGTATCTAACTATATTGCTGAAACGTATGAAGTGAAGCATGAATCACCTCAAGCGCTTCTGTTTGAAGATGGAAAAGTGAAGTGGCACGCTTCTCACTGGAACATTAACGAAGAAGAATTAGCCAAAAACGTAGCTCATTAATTGAAAGCGGCTGGGACAAAAGCAGTTTAGGTGAAGGAAGATCCGAACGATTAATCGTTCGGTTTTTTTATTTGTAGGGTGAACGCAGGTTTCATATATATATAGCGGCCTCTAGCTGTTGATTGGAGGGCAAGATGAAGACTCCTGCGGGAAAAGCGGAACAGGTGAGACCCCGCAGGAGCGTAGGCGACGAGGAGGCTCACCGGCCGCCCGCGGAAAGCGAAGTCTTGCACGGAAATCAACCTCTCTGTAACAACCAATCTATAGGAGCTTATTTATCCCATTTGTTACTCTTTAGATTGGAGTGATTTAGCTATGTTTCAAACTCTTTTTTTAATATGCTGATTGCGGTTTCATCCGCTTTTTCGTACAATAGATGTAGTTTAGCACATAAAAGCAGAGAAGCCCCTTACATATATCCTCCATCATCTATCATCTTATGTAGTAACCCTGCTAAACGGATTTTTTAAAATCAGTGAAAGGGTGGACGTACATGACGAATTCAAATCTTCAGCATTTGCGATCTCAAATTGACGAAGTAAATATGAAACTGTTAAAGCTTATTAATGAGCGAGGCGAGCTTGTTCAAGAAATAGGAAAGTTAAAAGGCATGCAGTCAACCAAACGGTTTGATCCCGTTCGTGAACGAGCAATGCTTGATGCGATTTTAAGCAAGAATGAAGGACCGTTTCAAACGTCTACGCTTCAACATATTTTCAAAGAGATTTTCAAAGCTCATTTAGAGCTTCAAGAAGATGATCATCGTAAAGCACTTCTTGTATCTCGTAAAAAGAAGCCGGAAAATACAATTGTTACGGTAAAAGGAGAAACAATTGGTGACGGGCTTCAGCGTTTTGTAGCAGGACCTTGTTCCGTTGAAAGCTATGAGCAAGTAGCAGCCGTAGCAAAAGCGGTGAAGCAGCAGGGCGTGCGGATGCTTAGAGGCGGAGCTTACAAGCCAAGAACATCTCCTTATGATTTTCAAGGCCTTGGTTTAGAAGGATTGCAAATTTTAAAAAGAGTAGCTGACGAATACGATTTAGCCGTTATTAGTGAAATTGTCGATCCCGCTGATATTGAAACAGCTGTAGAATACGTAGATGTGATTCAAATTGGTGCTCGTAATATGCAAAATTTTGAGCTGTTAAAAGAAGCGGGTGCGGTGAAGAAGCCTGTCTTATTAAAGCGAGGCTTAGCCGCTACGATTGATGAGTTTATTAATGCTGCTGAATACATTGTTTCAAAAGGAAATGATCAGCTGATTTTGTGTGAACGAGGAATTCGTACCTATGAGCGAGCAACGCGAAATACGCTGGATATTTCAGCTGTTCCCATTTTAAAACAAGAAACTCATTTACCTGTTTTAGTCGACGTCACGCATTCAACGGGAAGACGAGATTTACTTGTTCCAACGGCTAAAGCGGCTCTTGCCATTGGTGCAGATGGAATTATGGCAGAAGTTCATCCAGATCCTGCGGTAGCACTTTCTGATTCAGCTCAGCAAATGGATATCCCGCAATTTACAGAATTTATGAAGCAGCTAAAACCTATATGTAACTTAAATTTATAAAAAAACGTAAAAATGAAAAATTCGTATACTTTTATGACAAGTTTGAGGCACTTAATGGTTTCAAGCTTGTTTGCCTTTCGTTATAATAAAGATAAGCGAAATTATCACGTATTTTGAAAACAGTCGATAACTTTTGTCAAAATAGGAAAGAATAAGTGCAAATCCAAAAAACAAGAATTTATGAAATTCTCGTGAAACTTGTCGGAAAAAGGCGGTAAATACGTTGCGATGAAGCACATAGTATCGTATAGTAGTTACAGATATTCGCTATCATTCTGTGATTGCATATGATATAAATTCGCGATTCACTTTTTTTATTTACTTAATATACACCGTCTTTTACATTGTTACATATAAACTGGTAAAATTGTCTTTGCCACGTAATAATAAGGGCATAACAGGAATGATTTAGATGCATACAGGGTATCTAAGCTGTATGTAAGAGTGAAGGAGCTAGAAATAGCCATTCTATAAAGGAAGATGGATTTATATACGTAAATACAAGAAATGAAATAAGGATAAAATAAACGAAATGTTTTTCGATAAGGAGTGTTTGTTGTGAACGTAACAATTTATGATGTAGCAAGGGAAGCAAGCGTGTCGATGGCAACGGTTTCTCGTGTGGTAAACGGAAATCCAAATGTAAAACCATCAACTAGAAAAAAAGTATTAGAAACAATTGAAAGACTAGGCTATCGTCCGAACGCAGTAGCGCGTGGATTAGCAAGTAAAAAAACAACGACAGTAGGAGTTATCATTCCTGATATTTCAAATATTTTCTATGCAGAATTAGCGCGTGGAATCGAAGATATTGCAACGATGTACAAATATAATATCATCTTAAGTAACTCCGATCAAAATCAAGATAAAGAACTTCACCTTTTAAATAACATGCTTGGTAAACAAGTAGACGGAATCATCTTCATGAGTGGGAATGTAACGGAAGAACACGTGGAAGAGCTAAAAAAATCACCGGTTCCAGTTGTACTTGCAGCATCAATCGAATCAACTAACCAAATTCCATCTGTAACTATTGATTATGAACAAGCAGCTTTTGATGCAGTGCAATCACTAATTGACAGCGGTCATAAAAATATTGCATTCGTTTCAGGTACGCTAGAAGAACCAATCAATCATGCGAAAAAAGTAAAAGGGTACAAGCGTGCTCTTACTGAAAGCGGATTGCCTGTACGTGATTCTTATATTGTAGAAGGAGACTACACGTACGATTCAGGTATTGAAGCGGTTGAAAAACTATTAGAAGAAGCTGAAAAGCCAACTGCTATTTTCGTTGGAACGGATGAAATGGCATTAGGCGTTATTCATGGGGCACAAGATCGCGGATTGAATGTACCAAACGATCTAGAAGTTATCGGTTTTGATAATACAAGACTTTCAACAATGGTTCGTCCTCAGTTAACATCTGTTGTACAGCCAATGTATGATATTGGTGCAGTAGCGATGCGTCTCTTAACGAAATATATGAACAAAGAAACGGTAGACAGCAGCATTGTACAGCTTCCTCACCGCATCGAGTTCAGACAATCAACTAAATAATACCTGTGAATGAATAAGAACGAATCCAAAGTTCAGACACGGGGAGATAGAATATGAAAAAAATTGATATGCTCACACCTATAGGGATACTAATTGGTATCTCTATGGTTGTGTTTGGGGTTATTTCAAGTGGAGGAATGAGCGGTTTTTTAGCTTTTATTGATGTACCATCGATGTTAATTGTACTCGGAGGCGTTTTTGGTACGCTGTGCGTGAGCTTTCCTTTAAAACAATTAAAAAATATGGGAAGAGTAGGGAAACAAGCGTTTCAATCTAAAGAAATAAACGTAGAAGAAATTGTAGGAACATTTGTACATTTATCGGAAAAAGCGCGTCGAGAAGGACTTCTATCGTTAGAAGCAGAGCTTGAACAAATCGATGATTCATTTGTGAAAAAAGGTATTTTGCTAGCCGTTGATGGAGTAGAACCGGAAATGATTCGAGAGCTGCTTGAAGCTGAAATAGCTGCAGTGGAAGAAAGACATGCGAGAGGTCGAAGTATGTTTGAAAAAGCAGGCGATTATGCCCCCGCTTGGGGAATGATTGGGACGCTCGTTGGGCTAGTGCTAATGCTTAAAAGCCTTAATACCCCTTCATCGCTTGGGCCTAACATGGCAATTGCTCTTTTAACGACTTTCTACGGGGCGCTGCTTTCAAACTTGTTTTTTCAGCCAATCGCAGCTAAATTAGCTGGTAAAACGGAGCATGAGCTTTTTGTTAAAGAAGTGATTATTGAAGGTGTCATAGGCTTGCAGGCAGGTCAAAATTCTCGCTTTGTGCAAGCAAAGCTAAAAGTATTTGCCCCTGTTGAAAAACGAAAGCTGGAAGAAAAGAGTGAACACGTTCGTGAAGCGTAGAAGAAAAAGCGATTCGGCACAGTCGCCAAAATGGATGGTAACATTTGCTGATTTGGTGACGTTAATATTAGTTTTTTTTATTTTACTATTTTCAATGTCTAGCGTTGATAATCAAAAGTTTCAGACCGTTGTCAATTCGCTTACAAGCGGTGGCTCATTAGCTTCTGTAGAAAAGAGCCAGCAGTCTCAAAAGCTGGATAACATTTTAGCAAAAGTGCAGGATTACCTGAAGGAAAATAAGCTTCAGAATGTCATTACCGCTAAGCGAGATGAACGCGGAGTTGTGCTTATTTTACAAGAACAGGTGCTGTTTGAGACAGGACAAGCGGACATTTTGAAAAAAGGTACCCCTTTTCTGGATGAATTAGGAAGGTTATTCAGTACTATTCCAAATGATATTAAAGTAGAAGGTCATACCGACAATCGACCCATTCACACCTATCGTTATCCATCTAATTGGGAACTATCGGCAGCGCGTGCTAGCGGCGTCATACGTTATTTAACGAACCATTTTTCTCTTTCTGCTAACCGCTTTGAAGCACTTGGATACGGAGATACAAAGCCGCTTGTTCCGAACACGTCTAATGGCAATCTACAAAAAAATAGACGCGTCGAAATTATTATTTCAGATCCCGAAGCACAGTGAAAAAGGCCATACGCTTGTATAGCCTTTTTTTAAGAATGAGATGTATGAGAACGAATAGGATAAAGAGCGCGCTCAAGAGTTTGAGCGTTTTTTTCTGTTATTTCTGGTTTTCTTGGAATTGGCTGATAGATATTAGGTTCATCATCCCACTGTGTGCAAACGGGGTGAGGCGATACTTTTGTCCATTTTTCAAGCCATGACAGAGGAAGCATGCCTTCTGCCTTTCGTTCAATCATTTCAAGCCAAATGAATGACCAAGCCCGAGGAACAACCCGCCAAATATCATAACCTCCTCCGCCAACCGCAATCCATCTTCCCTGACAGTATTCATGGGCAATTTCATGAGCAATTTTAGGAATTTCACGGTATATTTTCGTGGTGCCGCATAAATGAGTGAGCGGATCGTAATAATGAGAATCGGCTCCATTTTGTGTCAAGATAACATCTGGTTTAAAAAAAGCAGCTACTTCTTTTAAAGAGGTCTTATAAACGTCGAGCCAAGACTCATCTTCCGTATAAGCATCAACAGGCACATTAAATGAATAACCATAGCCTTCACTGTGCCCGCGTTCGTTAACGTTTCCCGTGCCTGGAAACAAGTAGCGTCCCGTTTCATGAATGGAAAGAGTACAAACGGAAGGGTCGTCATAAAATGTCCATTGCACGCCATCACCGTGGTGAGCATCTGTATCGACATAGAGAACGCGCGCGTTGTACTTTTGCTGCATATATTTGATGGCTACCGCGCTATCGTTATAAATACAGAAGCCGGAAGCTTTTCCTCGAAAGCCGTGGTGCAATCCTCCTCCTAAATTTAGAGCATGCTTAGCTTTTCCAGTCATCACATAATCTACAGCAGTAAGTGTACCCCCAACTAAAAAAGCACTGGCTTCATGCATGTTGGGAAACATAGGTGTATCTTCTGTTCCAAGACCAAAATCTGCTGCTTTTTCAATAGAAAGCTCACCGCTTCCTGCTAATTTTACCGCTTGAATATAGCTAGTATCATGGACAAGCTGAAGTTCTTCATCAGATGCCATCCGCGGTAATACAATATCTTGATTGCCTAAAGCGCCAAATTCCCGTAACAGTTCATATGTTAGTTGAACACGAAGCTGGTTAAACGGATGATTATTGCTGAATTTGTACGAAAGAATATCATCTGAATAAATAAATACAGCATTACTAGTCATTACGTCATCTCCGGTAATTTAGGCCACAACACCTCATAGCCGTTTTCTTTTAATGTATTTATACTAATCAATGGATTAATAGCTTGAATGCGAAGCACAAGGATTTTATATCGTTCATCTACATCAGGGTAGACAAGTACACTTAAGATGTTTGTTCTCGTTGAACCAAAGAGGGATGTAACTTCAGCGAGAACACCAGCCTTATTTTCTACTTTTATTTCAATTTGTGAACCTGGCTTATTAGTGCCGGTAAGCTGAATAAACGTATGTAATAGATCTCTTTCGGTAACAACGCCTACTAACCGCTTGTTTTTTGTGACGGGAATACAACCGATTTGATGTTCATAAAAAATACTTGCAATTTCTTCAACAAAATCAAGAGGGTGAGCTGTAATGACTTCTGTTTGCATAATCATCCGTACGGGTTCAGATAGAAGAGCAGATGTATAAGTATTATCTAAAATAGATGGACTTGCATCTCTTACGTCTCGATCAGAAATGATGCCAACTACGTGATGAAGGTCATTAACGATAGGAATATGTCTAATCTTATGTGTATCTAAAAGTTTCA
This sequence comes from Priestia sp. SRI_019, assembly GCF_057586255.1. Lineage (NCBI taxonomy): Bacteria > Bacillati > Bacillota > Bacilli > Caryophanales > Bacillaceae > Priestia > Priestia sp. SRI_019. Next base: position 87,398 of record NZ_JBYCZN010000001.1, read on the forward strand.
TAGCTTCAGCAATCGTATGGTCGGGGGTTAAGGTAACGAGATCAGTTTTCATCATCTCTTCAACAATCATCAGACACAGCTCCTTTTCTTAAAGGTCAGCTTAATACATAAAGCGATTTCGAAAGCGCAGGCTATCAAATTCTTGTATGCTTTTTTGAGGTACTCTGCTCCCGATTCTTACCATCAAACAATTAGCAGGGTGGGAGCTAATCTCCGGATCATCTGTGGCAAACCACGTCAGTCCGCCTTTATTCATCATTTTCTCCATAATTTTGCGGTAATCCCACACATTTAGCCCTGTTCCTTTTAAATCCCAATGCCAATAGTATTCTGTCGTAATGACAATATAATCTTCCATTGCATCATCCATCATAGATACGATAAGCAAGTTTTTACCAACAGCGTAGCTGCGAAATGGAGCGGCTACCTCTATAGCTCCTAATTCGATTAAATTCTCCATATTTCCTTCTGACCATCGTTCTAGAGGATCGGGATATAAAAAGGTTACATAACCAATGATTGTATGATGATGGCGAGCAATAATGATTCTACCTTCAGGCAAGTTGGCAATCTCGATCAATGCTTCTTTTTGCTGTTCAGGTGGACGAAAGGCCGTTAGTTGCTCATGAAAATCAAGTTGTTGCAAGGTCTTGGAGGAGACAGGTCCTTCAATAACAATTGCTCCAACAGCTGTTTTTAGTTCTTTCATATTGTATGTTTGGGAATGTTTCACATGAATCACCACCTTCAAGCAGTCTTATCTGTATTATAATACAAAAAAAACTCTATATTAAAGCGTTTTCAAAAAATTAAATAAAAGAAAAGGAGTTTTTTAAAAAACATAGAATAGGAAATTAAAAGAGATTCTTGTTAATTCGACACTTCTATAACAGAGGTTGTCATATAACAAGGGAGACTATTATCCCAATTCCGACAAATAATTTTTATAAAATTGTGAAAAGTCTATTTTTGTTATATAATAGGTTTGTAAATTTTATACATAAGGGGGAGTTTGTGATGAAGGTGGAAGCGCTTCCTGTAATTGAAGGGGTATACAACTTACAGGACTATGATAAAACGTATCAAACCTTTGACTGGTCACAAGTGGAGAAGGAATTTTCATGGCATGAAACAGGTAAATTAAATGCAGCTTATGAAGCAATTGATAAGCACGCAAACTCTACGCGTAAAAATAAAGTTGCGCTTTACTATCGAGATGCGCAGCGCAATGAAAAATATACATTCAAAGAAATGAAAGAATGGTCAAACAAAGCCGCAAACGTGCTAAAACAAGCAGACGTAGAGAAGGGAGATCGCGTGTTTATCTTTATGCCTCGCTCTCCGGAACTTTATTTTGCATTGTTAGGCGCGGTGAAGCTTGGCGCTATTGTTGGGCCTTTATTTGAAGCGTTCATGGAAGGTGCAGTAAAAGATCGTTTGCAAGACAGTGATGCAAAAGTGTTAATTACGACGCCTGAATTGCTGAGCCGCGTTCCGGTGAAAGATTTGCCAGCTTTAAAACACATTCTCCTGGTAGGGGAAAATGTAGAAGAAGAAGGCATTCAACTAGATTTTCTGAAGCGATTAGAAGCGGCGAATAAAGAGGTGGAAATTGAGTGGGTAGATAGAACAGATGGTATGCTACTTCATTATACATCAGGTTCAACTGGCAAACCAAAAGGGGTGCTTCACGTTCATAATGCAATGCTTCAGCATTATCAAACTGCTAAGTGGGTGCTCGACTTAAAAGATGACGATGTGTATTGGTGTACAGCAGATCCCGGTTGGGTAACGGGGACTTCCTATGGGATTTTTGGTCCTTGGCTTGCTGGAGCAACCAATGTGATTGTGGGAGGACGATTTAGTCCAGATGCATGGTATCAAGCACTTGAAGATTTTGGCGTAACGGTTTGGTACAGTGCACCTACAGCTTTTCGTATGCTAATGGGTGCTGGTGATGACTTAGTTAAACGCTATGATTTAAGTAATCTCAGACATGTATTAAGTGTGGGAGAACCGTTAAATCCTGAAGTGGTACGCTGGGGAATGAAGGTGTTCCAAAAACGTATTCATGATACGTGGTGGATGACCGAAACTGGAGGTCAGACGATTTGTAATTATCCGTCTATGAAAATTAAGCCAGGATCTATGGGGAAACCAATTCCAGGTGTACAAGCAGCAATCGTTGACGATCAAGGACAAGAGCTTCCACCTTATCGAATGGGTAACTTAGCAATTAAAAAAGGCTGGCCATCTATGATGCATACGATTTGGAACAACAAAGAAAAGTATGAGTCATATTTTATGCCAGGTGATTGGTACGTATCAGGTGATTCGGCGTATATGGATGAAGACGGTTATTTTTGGTTCCAAGGCCGAATCGATGATGTTATTATGACGGCAGGAGAACGCGTGGGTCCATTTGAAGTAGAAAGTAAGCTTGTTGAACACCCTGCTGTAGCAGAAGCGGGTGTTATTGGTAAGCCTGACCCTGTGCGCGGGGAAATTATTAAAGCATTTATCGCACTTAGAGATGGGTATGAATCTTCAGATGAACTGATTGAAGATATTCGTCAATTTGTGAAAAAAGGGTTAGCTGCTCATGCAGCCCCGCGTGAAATCGAGTTTAAAGATAAGCTACCTAAAACACGAAGTGGTAAAATTATGCGTCGCGTTTTAAAAGCTTGGGAATTAGATTTGCCAACGGGAGATTTGTCAACGATGGAAGACTAAGGAGTAAATGTTTCAATCTTTGTAGGAAAAATAAGTGGTTTTTATAAAGTTCAAACAGCCAGCTGTTTGAACTTTTTTTTGGACTTGAATTTTAAAATGAAATCATTCATAATTGTGGGGTGTAAACTTTTAAATAAAATAAACTGCAGTGATAGGAAGAAGTAATACTTGTCTCCCTGTTTAAGAGAGCTGATGGTTGCTGAAAATCAGTACATAGACAAATATGAAATACGTCCTTGAGCATCTTTTGTGAACTTACAGTAGCAAAAGACGGGTAGACCGTTACATCATTTAAGTGGGAAATAATTTATTTCCAAATAGGGTGGTACCGCGATATTTTCGTCCCTTCTTTTTTAAGAAGGGGCGTTTTTTATGTTGTTCAACAAATTGCAACGAGCAATTAGATAAAGGAGAGAATATATAACATGGATATTTTACAAGATCTTGAGTTTCGAGGGCTCATTAACCAACAAACGGATGAAAAAGGTTTAAGTGAACTTTTGAGTAAAGAGTCTGTTCGTTTATACTGCGGATTCGATCCAACAGCCGACAGCCTTCATATCGGCCACATGCTTCCTGTTTTAATTTTGCGTCGCTTTCAACAAGCTGGACACCAACCAATTGCATTAGTTGGTGGAGGTACGGGTCTTATTGGAGATCCAAGCGGTAAAAAAGCAGAGCGTACGTTAAACGAAAAAGAAACGGTTGCTATGTTTAGTGAGCGTATCAAAGGTCAGCTTTCACGCTTCTTAGATTTCGAAGAAGGTGAAAATGCAGCAGTTATTGCGAATAACTATGACTGGATTGGTTCATTAGATGTTATTACATTCCTACGAGATATCGGTAAAAACTTTGGTATTAACTATATGATGGCAAAGGATTCTGTTCAATCTCGTATCGAATCTGGCATTTCATTTACGGAATTTAGCTACATGATTTTACAGTCATACGATTTCTTGAATTTATACCAAACATATAACTGTAAGCTTCAAATTGGCGGCAGCGACCAATGGGGAAATATTACGGCTGGCTTAGAATTAATTCGTAAATCAGAAGAAGATGCAAAAGCATTTGGATTAACAGTTCCGCTTGTAACAAAAGCTGACGGAACGAAGTTCGGTAAAACAGAAGGCGGAGCAATTTGGTTAGACGCTGAAAAAACAAGTCCGTATGAATTCTACCAATTCTGGATTAATACAGATGATCGTGATGTTATAAAATATTTAAAATACTTTACATTCTTATCACACGAAGAAATTAATGAATTAGCAGCTTCTGCAAAAGAAGCTCCTGAAAAACGCGAAGCACAAAAAGCACTAGGGGCAGCGATGACTACGCTTGTACACGGTGAAGAAGCTCTTGAGCAAGCAATTCGTATTTCGCAAGCTTTATTTAGCGGAAGTATCTCAGAGTTAACAGCAGAAGAAATTAAGCAAGGCTTCAAGGATGTTCCTTCTTACACGCATACAGGTGAAGATATTGGTTTAATTGATTTACTTGTAGAAAGTAAAATTTCTCCTTCTAAACGTCAAGCACGTGAAGATATTTCAAACGGGGCTATTTACTTAAATGGTGAGCGCGAGCAAGATTTACAAAAAACAGTAGGTGCAGAAGACCGTATTGAAGGTCAATTCACAGTGATTCGTCGAGGCAAGAAAAAATATACGCTTATTCAATACGCATAAAAAAAGGCCGAAAGGCCTTTTTTTCTATATATAGACAGTAAAAAAGCCGCTCCATAAGGAACGGCTTTTTACTATTAACGAGAGTAGAACTCTACGATTAGTGCTTCGTTGATTTCAGCAGATAATTCAGAACGCTCTGGTAAGCGAGTGAATGTACCTTCTAATTTCTCAGCGTCTACTGTTAAGTAGTCTGGTACGAAGTTGTTAACTTCAAGCGCTTCTTTCACGATTGAAAGGTTGCGAGATTTTTCACGAACACCGATCACTTGACCAGGTTGTACACGGTAAGATGGGATGTCAACGCGTTTACCGTCAACTAAAACGTGACCGTGGTTAACTAATTGACGAGCTTGACGACGAGTGCGTGCAAGACCCATACGGTATACTAAGTTATCAAGACGAGCTTCTAAAAGAATCATGAAGTTCTCACCGTGCTTACCAGTTAATTTACCAGCAGCAACGAATAAGTTACGGAATTGACGCTCAGTTACACCATACATGTGGCGTAATTTTTGCTTTTCTTGTAATTGTAAACCGTACTCAGAAATTTTCTTACGTTGACCTGGGCCGTGTGGACCTGGAGCGTAAGGGCGTTTTTCTAATTCTTTACCTGTACCACTTAGAGAAAGACCTAAGCGACGAGAGATTTTCCAACTTGGACCTGTATAACGAGCCATGATGACTCCTCCTTGTTTGTGTTTTTATTTTATGCAAAACAAAAACAGACACATTCTAGCGATATGCTCATTTTGTTTTCATGTACCATCGCTCTAGCAGCAGAGAGTTACACGATACACCATCTTGTTAAAAGACTTGCTACTTCTGTAAAACAATCTTTTAATGAGGAACAAAATGAAAAAACATAAAGAAGATTGTATAAGCTGCAATATTTCACACAACGAGTATTATAGGTGTTTCCTCGTATAAAGTCAAGGAAGATTGAAGATTAAAAGAATGTAAAAGAAAGGATATATTCTTTTGAAGGATGAAAGGAGAAGAAAGAACATAAGAAAACGGTGATGATGGGCTAATCAAACGTTTGTTTAATAAGCAAAAACCGCTGATGTGCAGCGGTTTTTTTGCTTATTCATATTCAAAGAAAAGAAGTGAGTTCTTTGACGAATTCTTCAAGATACTGTTGATCGATTTCATCAAAGCGATTCTTGATTGGACTGTCAATATCAAGAACACCTAAAAGTTTACCGTCTTTTACCATTGGCACAACGATTTCAGACTGAGAAGCAGCATCACATGCAATGTGGCCAGGGAATGCATGAACATCTTCGATTCGCTCTGTTCTTTGATTTTGAGCTGCTGTACCGCATACGCCTTTTCCAAGTGGAATTCGAACACAAGCCGGCAACCCCTGGAAAGGACCGAGTACTAACTCGCCGTCTTCCATTAAATAAAAACCTACCCAGTTTACTTCATTTAAAAATTGATTTAGTAAAGCTGAAGCATTTGCTAGATTAGCAATGGTATTGCTTTCTCCTTCTAATAGGGCGCGTAATTGCTTAATTACTAATTCATAATCCTTTTGTTTTGAGCCGCTGTAGTTTTCGACATTAAACAATGTATTCTCCTCCATTCAACATAAGATTTAATGAATTTTTATCAGGAAACGTCAGTTTTAACGCTACTTTGTCGATAAAAGATTACAGGAACTAAAAAGCCTATCACGAATTATGTAGAGAGGCTACTAAAATCCTTTTTAAATACTGTAACGATTTCTACACAATTTTGCAATCATATGTGTTTTGTAAAAATAAATCGAAATGAGGTGTAGATAGATGGCTGTACAGTCAAAAACGAAAGAGAAAATTATTGATGCGGCTGTTTCTCTTTTTAACGTAAAAGGTTTTGATGGTACGTCGGTGCGCGAGATTGCTGGGAAAGCGAAAGTGAATGTAGCGAATATTTCATATTATTTTCATAGCAAAGAAGGATTGCTTGAAAGTTTAGTGATTTCTTATTTTGAAGGTTATATTGGGGTGCTGGAGCAAGCATTCCAAGAAATGAAAAAACTGTCTCCAACAGAAAGTATGATCGTGATGATTCGAGCTATCTTACATTACCAGCACGAAAATAGGCACATTGCCCGGCTTGTATATAGAGAAATCTCTCTTGACACGATTTTAATTCGAGAAGTTATGACTACGTATTTAACCAAGGAAAAATACTACTTAAAAACAATCCTTGAAAGAGGGATGAAAGAAAAGGAGTTTCGAAAGCTGCACGTTTCCTTTACAATCATTGAGCTTAAGGGCATGCTGTCTATGCCTTATCTCCATCCTCAGTACCTAAGTGAAGTTCTTCATATATTGCCTCACGAACCGTATTTTGTTCAGCAATATGCGATTGAGCTTGAGCAATGGGTGCACACAACGGTATGTTTGCCATATGAACGGACAAACAAACTGCGCGTTCAATTATCCTAAATGGAGCTCTCCATAGCCTTGGCCTAAATCCTTCGCACAGTGGGCGTCTGACCCATATACGAGAGGGATTTTTTTCTGTTGGGCTGCTTTTACGACAAAGGGAGCTGGATACGCTTCCTTGCACAAAGGCTTAAACAACCCTGCACCATTATAGTCCAAAGCCAGATCTTTCATTTTTATTTCATCGAGTATTGATAAAATAATAGGGGAAAGCGTGTCGTCATATGGAAAGCGAGTTTGAAATTTATGTACGAGTGTCATGTGCCCAATGCGCTTAGGCTTATAAACGCCTAAATCGGCCTGTACAGAGCGTAATACCGTGTTGTAATACTTATCATATACTTTGCTTACGCTGCCAAATTTCTGTACAATATGTGCAAATACGTCAGAGCTAAAATCTAGGCAGTCATATCCTTCTTCATGTTTTAAGAAGTGGACAGAAAGGATACTGTCATCGAGATGAGGACCATACTCGTTTAAGAAATCTGTTGTTTCGTGTTCAAATCCTTCAATAAAATCAACTTCCAATCCGATATTAATGCGAATATCGCGCTCAAATTCTTTTTTAACTTGCTGTACGTTTTGAATGTAGCAATCAAGTTTGTCAGGATCCATTCCGCTGTCGCGATCAGGCGTCGGATCACTGAAGCTTTTTGGTAATGGAGCATGCTCTGTAAACGAAATCTCGTCAAAGTTCAGGGAAATCGCCTGTTCAACATATTGTTGCAATGAATCAGGTGAACCGTGTGGGCAAAATGGAGTATGAATATGTTTGTCAACTTTCATAAAAAATGCCTCCTTTTTTCTTCTTTTTCCATTGTAACGACACAAAGTGACGCCATGCCAATATTTTGTATAAAAAAATTTAATTTTTTGCTCAAAAGTTGGACTTTACATGGTATCATAAAAACATTGACGCAAAAAAATTTAAAGGATTAAATTCACCCTTTTTATAAATAAGAAACTTGTCATGTAGAACGCACTGTAAGGGGGCTTAGTATGGAATTCATTATAGCACTAATCATACTTATTATCGGATTAGTTGTGTACGGAATGTTTTCACGTAAAAAGATTTATCAAGAAATTGATCGCCTGGAAACGATCAAAGTCGAATTAGCAAATACGCCAGTTGCAGAGGAAATTTCAAAAGTAAAAGAATTGAACATGACAGGTCAAACTGAAGAGCTATTTGAACGTTGGCGTGAGCAGTGGGATGAAATTATATCAACTAATCTCCCGAAAATTGATAAAGAACTGTTTGAAACGGAAGAAGCAGCAGATAAATACCGATTTAAAAAAGCGAAGCAGTTGTCTATACATATTGATCAAGCCTTAGAACAAACCAAGATAGATATTGAAAACATACTTACTGAACTTCAAAATTTAATTGGTAGCGAACAAGATAATCGATATGATATTGAGGAATTAAATCAGCTTCACCGCCATGTGAAGAAAAAATTGCTCGCACATCGGTATTCCTATGGAAATGCTGAAAAAACGTTAGAATACGCAATTAATACATCTAAAGAGCAGTTTAAAAAATACGAAGAAGAGACGATTAACGGAAACTATCTTCAAGCACGTGAGATTGTTCTTCAATTAAAAACTGATTTAACAGCTATTGATTCGTATTTAGAACAAATTCCTAAAGTGTTAGTTGAGTGTCAGACCACTCTTCCTGTTCAGTTCAATGAACTGCTTGACGGGTTTCGCGAAATGAGTGAGCAGGGATATGTGTTAGATCATCTGCAAGTAGAAGAAACGGTAGAGCTTTTAAAACAAGAAACTGCTGAAATTATTGCAGATATTGAAGAATTATATGTGGAAGAAGCGATTACAAAACTAGATGATGTGAATGAACGCTTAGAGCAGTTATATGACTCACTTGAGCATGAGGTTTTCTCCTATCATAAAATGAACCGTGAATCTCATACGGTATCTAACTTCCTTCGTATGCTTCAAGAACGAAACCGTGAACTTCGTGAAGAAACGCTATTTGTACAGCAAAGCTATCATTTTAAAGAGCGCGATTTAGACGTATATTATAAAATGGACCGCGAACTAAAACGATTGACTAACTTGTACTATAATATTTCGGACAAGGTGGCGGAGCACAATTTAGCCTACAGTGTGATCCAAGAAGAACTCGAAGACGTTTCCAAACAGCTTAACCAATTAAAAGAATCTCAGGAATCCTATAGCGATATGCTACAAGCTCTTCGCAAAGATGAGCTCTCAGCTAAGGACAAAATAGAAGAACTGAAATCTCAGTTGATTGAAGCACGACGCCTTATTCAAAAAAGCAACCTTCCTGGTGTTCCTGAAGAATATAAAGTGCAGCTTGAAAAAACGGTTCATATCTTAAATGAAGTAACCGCTAAGCTGAAAGAAAAACCGCTTAATATTCAAGCTGTTCAATCTTTACTTGAAGATGCTGTTGGTTTTGTTCAGGATACATTTGATGAAACAGAGGCAATGTTAGAAGAAGCGCGACTCGTTGAAAGAGTGATTCAATATGGTAACCGTTATAGAAGTACTCATCATTCGATTGCACAGTCTTTAGAAGAAGCAGAAGAAGCATTTCGTCATTACGAATACAAAGAAGCATTAAAACAAGCATCTGCAGCTATTGAGCAAGTAGATCCTGGTGCGCTGGATCGTATACAGCGTATTGTATCTTCACAGAGTTAAAAAGCTCGTGTCCAAAGGACACGAGCTTTTTTATGACGCTTTTCTTTGTATACGATCTGTGTGATGTGTACCTCTTGCAATACTAATAATATAGCCTATGAAGGCGGCAATGACTGTTGGAATGAGCCATCCAAGGCCTTGGTTATAAAGCGGCAAATAGTTTTTGAAAAAGTCGTCTATGCCTGTTAGGATAATTCCTGCTGCTTTTAACCCGTCAAAAATGCTAAGAATCGAGCTAATGATTACGGCTGTCACATATACTTCTCGACCAAACGAAATGGCTCTTTCAATTAACGATAAAGCAATTAGCGTAATGGCAATAGGGTATACAAAGGTCAAAATAGGTATGGAAATAGAAATTAATTGAGTAAGACCTACATTTGAAATAACAGCACTAAACAGCATTAAAATGACAACAAATGTTTTATATGACATGCTCGGCACCAGCTGCGTGAAAAATCGTGCGCAAGCAGAAGTTAATCCGATGGCTGTCGTTAAACAAGCAAATGTAATAGCAAGTCCTAAAATAATGGTTCCAAACGAACCGAATAATGTTGTAGCTACAGCTGTTAAAATAGCTCCTCCATTTTCTTTCATACCAATTGCTTCTACGCTTGAAGCACCGATGTAAGCGAGAGAGAGATAAACGAGAGCTAACCCAGCAGCAGCAATCAATCCCGCTTTTATACATATCGAAGCAAGTGTTTGTTCGTCTGTGACGCCTTTTTCTTTAATACTGTTGATAACAACGATGCCAAATACGAGAGCTGCGATTGTATCCATTGTCAAATATCCATCAATAAAGCCGCCCGTAAATGGAGAGGCTATATATTTGGCGTGAGGTTCTTGAAAAGAACCCATAGGGGTCATTAAACTTTTGATAGCTAAAAGAGCTAATACTGCCAGCAGCAAAGGAGTTAGGATTTTTCCTATGCGATCAACAATTTTAGTTGGATTCAATGATAAATAAAGTGTTAGGCCAAAGAAAATAACGGTATAGACAAGTAAAGGAATCTTGCTTGCAGCCGCATTTTCTGATAAAAATGGTGTTACGCCGATTTCAAACGCTACCGTATCTGTTCTTGGTATACCGAAAAAAGGACCGATTGCTAAGTAAAGCAGTATAGTAAATGAAATTCCGAAAATAGGGTGAACTTTTTTAGCTACTTCGGTAAAGTTTCCGTTACTTTTAGAAACAGCAATTATACCCATAAGCGGAAGTCCTACACCTGTAATGAGAAAACCGATGATGGAGCTCCAAGTGTGTGTTCCTGCTTGCTGTCCAAGTAAAGGAGGAAAAATCATATTTCCTGCTCCAAAAAAGAGAGCGAACAGCATAAGGCCGATGGCAAATATTTCTTTGTTAGTAAGTGCTTTGGTTTTCATAATGCCTCCTAGTGTATCTTATGATGTTAATTAAATTTTCTGACTTTTTAAAAACTAAAAGTACGTGATACATACTATCATATTTATGAAATCATATATAGGTTTTTTTGAAAAAATCTAAATAGTTTATCAATAATATAAGTAACGTCCAATTTAAAAAAGTATCAAGGTATGTTATGATAATACGTTGTTCCGAAAAAATGAAGAAGGGGGCGCGCATCCTTGATTTATTTAGATAATAGCGCTACAACAAAACCCTATAATGAAGTCATACAATCTTTTACTAAAGTAGCTACAACTTATTATGGCAATCCATCCTCCCTCCATCAATTTGGCGTACAGGCGGAGAATTTGTTGAGCCGTTCGCGTGAGCAAGTAGCAGAATTGCTGCACGTATCGTCAAATGAAATTATTTTTACATCTGGAGGAACGGAAGGGAATAATTTGGCTATTAAAGGCGTAGCGATGCAATATAAAAGCCGAGGTCAGCATATCATTACGACAAATATTGAACATGATTCTGTTCATGAACCATTCAAGCAGTTAGAAGCACTAGGATTTAACGTTACGTATGTTCCGGTAGATTCCAGTGGATTTGTATCACCTGCGGCTATTGAATCAGCTATTACGGATGAAACCATTTTAGTATCTGTTATGCATGTAAATAATGAAATTGGCACCATTCAGCCAATTGAAGAAATTGGACAGATGCTGACGAACTATTCGAAGGTGCTTTTTCATGTCGATCATGTGCAGGGGATTGGAAAAGTTCCGCTTTCTTTAGCGGATCATAAAATTGATTTATGCACATTATCAGGACACAAAATTCACGGCTTAAAAGGGACAGGAGTTTTATATAAACGAAATGGAGTTCAGCTTCATCCGTTGCTTAGCGGAGGCTCTCAGGAAATGCAGCATCGATCAGGCACGGAAAATGTCCCGGGAATCGTAGCATTTGCTAAAGCACTGCGTTTAACACTTGAACATGCTGCTCAAAATCAGCAAAAAATGCGGAAAATAAAAGCAGAACTGATGGACAAACTTTCTGCTCACGAAAGAATCACGATGAATACGCCGAATGAGCATTCGGCACCTCATATTATAAATTTTACAGCACAAGGTATTAAAGGTGAGGTTTTTGTTCACGCTCTTGAAGAAAAAGGAGTGTTTGTATCCACTACATCTGCTTGCTCATCAAAGCGAAAAAAGCCAAGCAAAACGCTTTTAGCTATCGGTAAAAATTACGAAGAAGCCGATCAGTCCATTCGATTGAGCTTGTCAGGCTTAAATGATTATAATGAAGTAACGCCCATTGTAAATGCTATTTTCACAGTAATTGAAGATCTAAAGAAAGTAATGAGGTAAAAGATTATGATATATAACCATATTTTAATTCGGTACGGAGAAATCTCAACCAAAGGACAAAATAGAAAAAAATTTGTTGCCCAGCTAAGAAAAAATATTGTAACGGCTCTTAGTGCATTCCAAAATATTCACGTAAAATACACAAGAGACCGCATGTATATTCACTTAAACGGTGAAAATCACGAGCCTATCATCGAACGTCTTCAGCAAATCTTTGGTATTCAAAGCTTTAGTTTAGCATTAAAAGTTGAAAATGAGCTTGAAGCGATTCAAGAAGCAGCGTTAGAAGCAATGAAAGAATTTGATATAGAAGGAAAAACATTCAAAGTATCTACTCGAAGAGCGTATAAACAATTTCCTCTTGATACAAACGAATTAAATTATGCAGTAGGAAGTCATATTCTACGAAATACAGAGCATCTACAGGTAAACGTAAAAGAACCAAGCGTAAATGTACGAGTAGAAGTGAGAAGTGAAGCAACGTATATTACATGCTTTGATTATCGCGGAGCCGGAGGTCTTCCAGTTGGTACGAGTGGAAAAGCGATGCTGATGCTTTCTGGAGGAATTGACAGCCCGGTTGCAGGATACTTAGCTATGAAGCGCGGTTTAGAAATAGAGGCGGTTCATTTTTACAGTCCGCCTTTTACAAGTGAACGTTCTAAGCAAAAAGTCATCGATTTAACGCAAAAATTAACGGCTTATCACGAAAAAGTAAAGCTTCACATTGTACCGTTTACAGCTGTACAGCAAGCGATTCAAAAGCAAATTCCAGAGAATTATACCATGACCTCTACACGCCGTATGATGCTTCGAATTACGGACCTTATTCGTGAAAAAAATGAATCGTTAGCTATCGTAACTGGCGACAGCTTAGGGCAAGTAGCTAGTCAAACGGTTGAGAGCATGTATGTGATTAATGAAGTGACTAATACGCCAATTTTGCGTCCGCTTGTAACAATGGATAAAACGGAGATTGTTGAAATTGCCCGCAAAATTGATACACATGAAATTTCGAATCGACCGTATGAAGACTGCTGTACAATCTTTACGCCAAGCTCACCAAAAACGAAGCCAAAGCGTGAAAAAATAAATCGATACGAACAATTTTATGATTTTGAAACATTAATTCAAGAAGCGGTAAATAATGTAGAAACGCTTGAGATGACAGCTTCTTCGGCTACAAATACCCAAGACAGCGTAGAAGATTTGTTTTAAAAGTTAAATTTCATAAAATTACCAAAAAAATAATGTATGATGCCATGTGTTTTGACACAATCTATATTCAACAAGGAGGTGAAAACACATGGCAAACACAAACAAATTAGTAGCTCCTGGTTCAGCAGCTGCTATCGACCAAATGAAATACGAAATCGCTTCTGAATTCGGTGTAAATCTTGGACCAGAAGCAACAGCTCGCGCTAACGGATCTGTTGGTGGAGAAATCACTAAACGCTTAGTTCAAATGGCTGAGCAACAACTTGGTGGTAAATAAGTCATATTAATTAAATAATGATGGCTAAAAAGAGTGGGGGAAACCTCACTCTTTTGTCTTGTTTGTTTTGTCACGTATAATAGAGACAAGATCAAGCTTTATAAAGTAAAGGAGATGTTGGCGATGGGGACTTTATTTTACGGCGGCAAAATATATACGATGCTAAAAGAGGGTAAACATGTAGAAAGCGTATATGTAAAAAAAGGATTCATTGAAGATATAGGCGCAGAAAAAGATCTAAGAATTAAATGGGGTGCTGAGATTGACAAAGAAGTACACCTCAAAGGATATCCAATGTATCCGGGCTTTGTAGATAGCCATCTTCATTTAATTGGTCACGGTGAAAAGCTCCTTAGGCTTGATTTGTCTCAAGCTACTTCTAGGGAAGACGTGCTGATGCGCGTTCGGCAAAAAGTAGAGAGTACACCAAAAGGAGAATGGGTAATTGGAGAAGGGTGGGATGAAAATCAGTGGGAAGATTCCTCTTTGATTCAGTATCAAGATCTTGATCAACTTTCAACTGAACATCCGATTATGTTGAAGCGAGTCTGTCGTCACGGATTAGTAGTAAACGGGACTGCTCTTAAAATAGCCGGGATTACAGCTGAAACACGTGACCCGGAAGGAGGTATTATCCAGAGGGATGAAGCAGGAAATCCTACCGGTTTTTTGGCTGATCAAGCGCAAGAATTAGTAACGGGTCATATTCCTCAAGTATCAGAAGCATACATTCGACAAGCTCTTTCAGTAGCCATTAAAGATTGTGTTCAGCACGGATTGACGGGTGGACATACGGAAGATTTAAATTATTATGGAGGCTTTTTGCGTGCATATCAAGCATTTCAAGACGTTATTCATAAAGAAAAGCAGCTGTTTCGTGCTCATTTACTTGTTCATCATGAAGCTGTAGATGATATGTATACATACCTTGAAAAAAAGAAAGACACATCCGCTTTTATTGAAATAGGTCCAATGAAGATTTTTGCTGATGGTTCTCTCGGCAGTCAATCTGCTCTTTTAAGCTTTCCATACAAAAGCGACCCATCTACAAGAGGTGTAGCTATTCAATCACTAGATGAATTAAAACAGCTAGTGAGAAAAGCAAGAGAATTGGGCATGACGGTTGCAATTCATGCGATTGGTGATTTAGCGTTTCAATATGTAGTAGAAAGCATCGAGCAATATCCTCCTCAAACAGGGCAAAGAGATCGTATTATTCATGCGCAAATTCTACGAAAAGATTTAGTTGAGCGTGTAAAAAAGCTCCCGGTTGTATTGGATATTCAGCCTCGGTTTTTAGCCAGTGATTTTCCATGGGTCATTGAAAAAATTGGAGAAGAGCATTTAGACTATTGCTATGCGTGGAAAACGTTATTGGACGAGGGCGTTATGTGTGCAGGGGGATCGGATGCGCCTATTGAACCTATCAATCCCATGTTAACAATTCATGCAGCAGTTTCTAGAAAAACTTCTCCAAATAGCTCGGTCGTTTACATACCATCTGAGCGACTTACAGTATTTGAAGCTGTTCAGCTGTTTACTTTAGGAAGCGCGCAGGCCATTCATCAAGAGGACAAAAAAGGATATGTTCAAAAGGGCTATGTAGCTGATTTTACCGTGTTAGAAAGAGATCTGTTTGAGATACATGTAGATGATATCCCATCGGTACAGGTGCAGATGACTGCTATTAATGGAGAAATTGTATATCAAAAATAAAAAGCGCCCAAGGGCGCTTTTTATTATAGAAATGTACGCTTAACTCGTTGCCAGAAGGAGTTATCTTTAAGTTTAACCGTTTTAATTTGACGGTCGCTTAAACGAATTTGAACTTGATCAACTTGGCGTGCATTTAATGCTTCGTTATCTATTCCAATAATTGGACTGTGGTTGTTGTCATTGGATAGTTTTAAAGTGAGCGTATGCTCAGCGCTTAGGATGAATGAAGATCCTAATGTACGATAGTTATTATTATTTAACGATGCCAATTCGCTGACTTGCATACAAGGAATTAACGGATCAACTACGGCTCCACTTACCGATTTATTATAAGCCGTACTGCCTGTTGGTGTTGAAATAATCATCCCATCCCCACGGAATGTTTCAAAGTGATTTTCATTAATAAAAACATCTAGACTGAGTGTTTTTATCACACCTGATCGAATCGAACATTCATTTAAGCAATAAAAAGAAGTTCCTTGATCAATTTGAGTTTGTAAAACGGGAAATCGACGTACTTCTATATTTTCTGTCGTAATAGCTTCAATCATTTTATCCGTTTCATCGATATGAAAATCGCAGTAAAAGCTTAGTTGATCTGAAGTTGTGACACCAGCATATAAGCAGTCATCTCGAAAGCCAGATTGACGGACAGCCTGTAAGAAAGCTCCGTCACCGCCAATACTTACAATGATGTTAGCGCTGTCGAAATGATCTACTATTTGAAAGTCATATTGTTTTGCAAGTTCAATAAGTGGACTTACAAGCGCCTTTGTTTCCTGATTTTTTGGATGAAAGAAATAAACGTTGCGACGATTTGGCATAGATAGTTCCCCCTTGTTTGTCTGATATGTAAAATATTAGCGATAAAGTAAACTTTTTAAAAAAAGTTTGTTACAATAATTATAGCATTATTGCTTTAAGAATTAAAAGAATAATCTTTTAATTCTGACACCTAAAAAGGAGGATTTTCATGAACAAAAAAAGGTGGATTGCTCTTTTAATTGCGGCCTGCTTATTCATTTTTTCTACGATTGTTAATATTGGTTTTTCAGTCAAAGAAGAAAAAGATGACGGTCTGGCAGGAATATTTGGAGGAGACGACAGTGAACTATCAGAAACAGTTATCGAAAAAGGGAATGCAGCTAAGAAAATTGCAGTGCTAGAGGTCAATGGAACGATTCAAGATACAGGGAGCGGTTCCTCTCCGCTTATGTCCCAAAATGGTTATAACCACCAAGCATTTTTAAAGCAGCTAGAGGCTGCAAAAAATGATAAGGCAGTTAAAGGAGTCATTATTAAGGTGAATTCACCGGGCGGCGGCGTCGTTGAAAGTGCTGAAATACATAAAAAAATTGAAGAGCTGAAGAAAGAAACGAAAAAGCCAGTGTATATTTCAATGGGATCAATGGCTGCTTCAGGAGGCTATTACATTTCAACAGCTGCTAATAAAATCTATGCAATCCCGGACACTTTAACAGGTTCACTAGGTGTAATTATGCAAAGCGTTAACTACGGCAAGCTGGCTGATAAACTAGGAGTAGAATCTGTTGTGATTAAAAGCGGGGCTCATAAAGATATTATGTCTCCAACAAGAGAAATGACCGGAGAAGAAAAAGAAATTATGCAAACACTTGTAGACAACTCGTACGATGGTTTCGTCAATGTTATCTCTGAGGGACGTCACTTGTCTAAAGAAAAAGTGCGTTCTATCGCAGATGGAAGAGTGTACGATGGACGTCAGGCTAAAGAGCTGAAGCTGGTCGATCAACTAGGCTATTTTGAAGATGCGGTAACAGGAATGGAGAAAGATTATAAGTTAAAAGGTGCACAAGTAATTCAATACAATCAAGGATTCGGACTGCCTTCTTGGCTTTCAATGAGCATGCAAAAAGTAATAGGTGGAGATGAACAAGTTACTGCAATGTTAAAAATATTTGCGCAGCCAAGCTCTCCGCGTCTGATGTATTTATATGCAGAATAGAGGTGGGAACATGGAAAATCAGTCTCATTCAACCGAATCAAACGACAATATAAAACATGACCCAGCGGTAAGTACTCCAATAGGTAGTGAATTCCATTATGCAGGCTTTTGGATGCGCTTTTGGGCATACCTTTTAGATCTAGCTGTAGTAGCTAGCTTGAACTCTCTGCTGATCAAGCCCATTTTCCATTTAGCAGGTATTTCTCGAGGAGATGGATTTTTTTCTCCCTATACGATTGTAACGGTTATTATCTTTTATGGTTATTTTGTTTTAATGACCAAGTATTTTGGACAAACGCTTGGAAAGATGGTGTTTGGGCTTAAAGTAGTATCGCTGAAAGACTCCACTTTAACTTGGCCTGTTGTGCTGTTTCGTGAAGGAGTTGGGCGCTATATTTCTAAAACAGTTTTTTTACTTGGCTATTTATTAGTTGCGTTTTTACCTAAGAAGCAAGGAGCCCATGATTACTACGCAGATACAACTGTCATACATGAAGGTACAATCAGCAGATAATAAAAAGAGGCTGGGACAAAAGGGTTTTAGACGAAGTGAAAAACGTACCACTGATCAAGATTTTGATTAGTGGTGCGTTTTTTTTTTGTTATGGTAAACGAAGGTTTCATTTGTTTAGATTCTTCTAGCAGTTGATTGGATTCATTTCGTTATGTCTCAACCTCTTTTTATTGTTTTCATAAGGTTTAATATTCTGTGTTTTGGAGATAATGTGAAGCTAAGAAGGAGTGAAGGATGTGCTATGGCTTTTATGGATATTGCTAGCACTTTTAATTGTTATTGTACTTATTGTATGGACAAAAATCACACTATTTGTAGATCTTCACCATGTCCGAGATAACGATTATTACAGAGTGAGGCTCAGGGCTTGGTTTGGTCTTATTCGCTATACATATGAAATTCCGGTAGTGAAAGTGAAAAAAGATTCTCCTCGTTTGCTTGTTGAAAAGAAGAAAGGAATGGGGGATCAAGGAAAAGAAGACGAGAATTCATGGAATGATTATTCTGTAGAAGACGGGTTAAGCATGTTAGAAAATGCGAAGCAATTCCTTGAACAGGTAGTCGGTTTTCATAAAATTTTTCGTCGTTTCTTACAGAAAGTGACGGTAAGTGATATTAGATGGCATAGCCGTTTCGGCTTAGGTGATGCTGCGTTAACAGGCGTACTTACCGGGGCTGTATGGTCTGCAAAGGGGGGCATAGTTGGTATAATCAGCCGTTATATGAAACTAAAAGATATGCCTGTCATGAGCGTTACTCCTGTATTTCAACATCTTTGGTCAGAAACGGTATTTGAGTGCATAATTTCTTTTCGAGTTGGTCAAGCTATTCTAGTAGGTTTACGGACCTTGAGATACTGGCGGCATACGTCCAAAAAGCGTCGCAAAAGATGGAAGTCGTCAAATAAGAACAAGACACACTCTGTGAAAACATAAGGAGGTTATCTTAATGGCAGAACATCCAATTAAAAGTTTAATGTCGACAGCTATGGAAAATTTAAAGGAAATGATTGATGTTAATACAATCATTGGGGATCCTGTAGAAACACCTGATGGCAGTGTTATTTTAACTGTCTCAAAAGTAGGTTTTGGTTTTGCAGCGGGCGGAAGCGAGTTTGGAGTAGAAGGGCATGCACCATCTTCTCCGGGACAGCATCAGCAAGAATCAGCTCATCCATTCGGCGGAGGTAGCGGTGGCGGTGTATCGATTACGCCAATTGCCTTTTTAATTGTAAGTGGAAGCGGAATTAAAATGCTTCACCTTAACGAAAGTACACATTTATATGAAAAGATTCTAGATACAGCACCTCAAGCAATTGAACGCGTGCAGCAAATGTTCAAGCGCAACAATCATCAGCAGGATCAGCACAATCAACAAAATCAGCATCATGATAGTGCAAACGATTTTAATTTGTAGGTATAAAATAAAGCTTTGCTTGCTTCTTTGAATAGTAAAAGAAGCAAGCAAAGCTTATTTTGTTTGGTTTGTTTTCTAGCTTGGAGTGCCATGTTTTGTATGTCATTTAATTGCAATATAGAGACAGACAAGCTAATATGAACAGTGTACATACTTATTTAAAGGAGGAATTATTCGTGACTAAATTTAAAGGTAACGATGTAACATTATTAGGAAATCAAGTGAAGGTTGGAGACAAGGCTCCAAACTTTACTGTTTTAGCAAATGATTTATCAGAAGTAACGCTTGACAGCACAAAGGGTTCTGTTCGCCTAATCAGTGTAGTTCCTTCTATTGATACTGGAGTTTGTGATGCGCAAACTCGCCGCTTCAACGAAGAAGCAGCTAAATTAGATAACGTAAAAGTATTAACAGTAAGCGTAGATTTACCGTTTGCTCAAAAGCGCTGGTGTGGTGCTAATGGCATTGATAATGTTCAAACTTTATCTGACCACCGCGACTTATCTTTCGGAGAAGCATATGGTGTAGCCATTCAAGAATTACGCTTATTAGCTCGTTCAATCTTTGTAGTAGACTCAAATGACAACGTAACGTATGTTGAGTACTTACCAGAAGTAACTGAGCATCCGAACTACGAAGCAGCAATCGAAGCAGCTAAAACAGCTAAGTAAGATTGTCAGTGGCGTTCGGCAGAAGGCGGAAAACAATGTTTTTCGCCTTCTTTGTGTTTTAAGAAGTTTTTATGATAAAATATGATGTTCCAAATAGGACGTTTACTCATTTATATAGATATTATTTCATTACACAGGAGGCAGAATATGAGTCAGTTAGCTAGTATGGAAAAGCTATTTGGTGTAATTGATCAAACAGCTATTATTTTAAGAAAAGAACTAAACTGCGTATATTTAGAAGCAGTAGCTGAAACGGGAGAAAATTTGTTTCAAGGAACTATTTTACAAGAAGAGCTAGATGAGGTAACTAAAAAACGTTTAAAAAAAGAGTACGATTCAATCACGCTTGATCATTTTGAAAAAGAAACGATTCGAAAAGCGTATCAGCTAGCTATTTTAAAAGGCATGAAAGAAGCAGTTCAGCCTAACCATCAAATGACGCCTGATGCTGTAGGACTATTTGTCAGCTACCTAGTTGGAAAGTTCATGGCAGGAAAAGATAAATATACGCTTTTAGATCCAGCAGTAGGAGCAGGGAACTTATTAACAACCATTTTAAATACACACGCTGCGTCAATTGAACACGTATACGGTGTAGACGTGGATGATTTATTACTTCAATTGACATATGTAAATGCAAATTTACAGAAGCACGGCGTTCAATTATTCAATCAAGACAGCTTACAGCCGCTTTTTATTGATCCTGTTGATTTAGTTGTCTGTGACCTGCCGGTTGGTTATTATCCAAACGACGAAGGGGCAAAAGAGTATAAAGTAAGAGCTGAAGAAGGTCACACTTATGCTCATCACTTATTTATTGAACAAAGCTTGCGTCATGTAAAAGACGGAGGATACGTAGTGGCTCTTATTCCAAATAACTTGTTTGAATCTGAACAGTCTCATTTATTACAGCCGCTTTTAAAAGAGGAAGCAATCGTTCAAGGAATCGTTCAGCTGCCGCTTTCAATGTTCAAACAAGAGCAGGCTGCTAAAAGTATTATGGTTCTTCAAAAGCAGGGAGAAGGAGTAACAGCACCTGAAAACGCGCTGCTTGTGAATTTACCGAAGTTCAGCAATCGGGAAGCAATGAGTGATATTATGGCTCAAATGGACCAATGGTTCCGAGTGAATAAAAAGTAAGTCTTTTTCGAAAATAATGAATATTTGTCGGTAGCGTTTTCATGATGTATAGCTCTTGAAATCTATTGTCGTGAATGATTAAATGAATAAGGATAGAAATCGTGTCGAAATGCATAGAATATTGTAGAGATTACACTTTTATGTTCTGTTCGTTATGTTTATGATGCACGTATAATAAAGAAGGAGCTGTTTTTTTATGTCAAAAATCATGGCAATCAACGCCGGCAGTTCTTCACTTAAGTTTCAATTATTTGAAATGCCAAGTGAGACGGTATTAACAAAAGGTTTAGTAGAACGAATTGGTTTAGATAACGCTGTTTTCACGATCTCGGTAAATGGTGAAAAACAAACGGATATTACAGAAATCCCTGACCATGCTGTTGCAGTTAAAATTTTAGTTGAAAAGTTACTTTCTCAAAACATCATTCAATCATACGATGAAATCACTGGTGTAGGTCACCGTGTAGTACACGGCGGAGAGAAGTTTGCTGATTCTGTTTTAATCACAGATGAAACACTAGCGGAAATTGAAGCTTTATCTGATTTAGCACCGCTTCACAATCCAGCAAACATTGTGGGAATTAAAGCGTTCCAAGATATTCTTCCAAATGTTCCAGCTGTAGCAGTCTTCGATACAGCATTCCATCAAACAATGCCAGAAAAATCATTCTTGTACAGCTTACCGTACGAGTACTATGAACAGTATGGCGTTCGTAAATACGGTTTCCACGGCACATCTCATAAATATGTTTCTGAGCGTGCAGCTGAGCTTCTTGGCCGTCCAATCGAACAATTGCGCTTAATTTCTTGTCACTTAGGTAACGGTGCAAGTATTGCTGCAATTGAAGGCGGCAAGTCAATTGATACATCAATGGGCTTCACACCATTAGCTGGTGTAGCAATGGGAACTCGTTCAGGTAACATTGACCCTGCATTAATTCCATTTATTATGGAGAAAACAGGAAAAACTGCTGACGAAGTATTAAATGTATTAAATAAAGAAAGTGGTCTTTTAGGTGTATCTGGTATTTCTAGTGACCTACGCGATCTAATCAAAGCAAGCGCTGAAGGCAATGAACGCGCTGAAACAGCACTTGAAGTATTTGCTAGCCGTATTCATAAATATATCGGTTCTTATGCTGCTCGTATGTCTGGTGTAGATGCAATCATCTTTACAGCAGGTATTGGAGAAAACAGTGATGTTGTACGTGCTCGCGTTCTTCGCGGTTTAGAGTTCATGGGCGTTTATTGGGATCCAGCTTTAAATAGTGTACAAGGAGAAGAAGCATTTATTAGCTACCCTCATTCTCCAGTTAAAGTTATGGTTATTCCTACAGACGAAGAAGTTATGATTGCACGTGACGTTACTCGTTTAGCGAATATTTAAGTTCATAAAGTGCCTCTTCAATGCATGAATTCTCATAAATTGTCAGGCAAACTAACGAAAAGCTGATTTCCTTGTTAGGAAATCAGCTTTTTTATATAGCGTCAGTAGCTGACGGTTGAAAGAAGGTTTACAACGTATAGAAGAAAGAAATAATATAGGAAGCAAAATGTAACGGATGCATTATTTGTTATAATAAAAATAAAACTACTTATTTCTTGAAAGGGTGACATGATGATACTAACGAATCGCGAAGAACAGCTTTTAGAAGAAATCTATAAATGGGAAGAGAGCTTACAGAGTGTAGAAGCAACTGAGATGGAGTTATTATACGAAGAGTGGTTAGAAAAAGGGCTTAACTTAATTCCAGCTTCTGTTCGTGAGACCTATTTACATAAAATTGATGAGGGACTCTTTCAGTTAACTGCATTAATTCAAGGTACGGAAATGCAAACTCAAGCGACAAAACGAATTATTGAAACCGCTCGTGTATTCAAAGAGGATATCACAGATCTCTCAGAAATGAATTCCCTTCAAGTAGATCAGCTTTCTTATATATGCGAACAGCAAATGGCCAAGCTTCGGTTGTATGCGCTGAGTCAAGGAGCACTTTCAGGAACCGGACAATCGCTGCTAGTCGGTATTGATATACCTGCTGTTTTATGCATGAATATTCAAGCGGTGCAACAGGCAGCAATGAGCTACGGCTATCATATCCAGACTCCTTCAGAGCTGATGCTAACGCTAAAAGTTTTCCATGCAGCAACGCTACCTAGACACCTTCAGGCTGAGGGGTGGCATCAATTAAAGAGTGAGTTAAGCCAAGAATTTGACCCGTATTTTTATGAAGGTGTTGATCAAATTGTAGATAAAACGTGGCTGCAAAAAATCGTTGTGCAAATCGGGAAAACGCTAGCTATATTTGCTGCAAAAAGAAAAGTTTACAATCGTTTGCCAGTGGTGAGTATGATGGTTGGCGGAGGGATGAATTACCGAATGGCCAAGCAAGTGACAGATTATGCAAAGCGCTTTTATCAATACCGCTATTTGCTGGATAAGAAAAACGAGTCTCATTAATTTTTCATGAGACTCGTTTTTTTTGTCTATCCGTGAACTTTCTTTGATATTTCCTCATTTGTTCGATACCAAATCCACAAATCATTAATAATAGAAGCAAGTTCTCCTATCTCGCTATTTAATTCACAGGAGCGGATAAAATTAGTCTCGTCTTCTAACGCCGCTTGTTTTTGATTAATACTCTTTTCTAAAGATTGAATTTTGTCTGGAATATCCCCCCGAATGGATTCCCATGTTAGGAGAATATCCTGCTGAACTTTTTCAGAATAGAATGTCCATTCTCTTTCAAGAACAGGAATTTTTATACCGAGTCTGTTGTCATAAGTAAAAAAGCGCTCCATTTTTTCACCTCTTCCCTTCCATTTTATACAATGACAAAAGCCAGAGCTACTGTAAGTGAAAAATAAATCATTTATACTTGATTTATGCATATAAATATACACAGTATGTAAGAAAAGAATATTCATTCATGTTTATTTTTACAGTATTTTAAGAGATTTCACCCTGTTAAATTAAAATAAATGTGAATTTATATACTTTTTTTTGAATAACTATTGAAAATAGATTAAAAAGTTGTTAAAGTAATAGTAGATTAAATGAATAAAAATTAAAACGGTTGTATTAATATATATATAATTTGTAGGAGGAATAGATAATGAGTAATCCAAAAGTTGTTTTAGCATATTCCGGAGGTTTAGATACGTCAGTTGCAATTAAATGGTTACAGGAAAAAGGGTACGATGTAGTAGCTTGCTGTTTAGATGTAGGCGAAGGAAAAGATTTAAAATTCGTTAAAGAAAAAGCCTTAACAGTTGGAGCGGTATCATCATATGTGATTGATGCAAAAGAAGAGTATGCCAATACATTTGCGTTAGCAGCACTTCAAGCACACACATTATATGAAGGAAAATATCCATTAGTATCTGCACTATCTAGACCGCTAATCGCTAAAAAGCTTGTAGAAGTAGCAGAACAAGAAAATGCAGTAGCTGTCGCACATGGATGTACGGGAAAAGGAAATGACCAAGTGCGTTTCGAAGTATCAATTAAAGCATTAAATCCACACTTAGAAGTTTTAGCTCCTGTTCGTGACTGGAAATGGTCTCGTGAAGAAGAAATCGAGTATGCAAAAGAAAAGAATATTCCAATTCCAATTAACTTAGACAGCCCATTTTCAATTGACCAAAACTTATGGGGAAGAAGTAATGAGTGTGGTGTTCTTGAAGATCCTTGGGCAGCTCCACCTGAAGAAGCATATGACCTAACGGCTTCTCTTGAAAACACTCCGGACACAGCCGATGTAGTGGAAATTGAATTCGTTGAAGGTGTTCCCGTATCATTAAACGGTCAATCGTACACGCTAGCTCAGTTAATTCTAGAATTGAACGAAATTGCAGGTAAGCACGGAGTCGGACGTATTGACCATGTAGAAAACCGTCTTGTGGGAATTAAATCACGTGAAGTATATGAGTGTCCAGCTGCTATGACATTAATTAAAGCGCACAAAGAGCTTGAAGATTTAACATTAGTAAAAGAAGTAGCGCACTTCAAACCAGTAATTGAGAAAAAATTAACAGAAGTTATCTATGAAGGTTTATGGTTCTCTCCATTAACGAATTCACTGCTTGCATTCTTAAAAGATACGCAGCAATATGTGAACGGAACAGTGAGAGTAAAACTATTTAAAGGGCATGCTATCGTAGAGGGACGTAAATCTCCTAATTCTTTATACAATGAAAAACTTGCAACATATACAAAAGAAGATGAATTTGATCACAATGCAGCAGTTGGTTTCATCTCATTATGGGGACTTCCAACACAAGTGAGCAGCATGGTAAATCAAAAGAAGGTGACAACGGTATGACCAAACTTTGGGGAGGGCGTTTTACGAAACGCCCTGAACAATGGATTGACGAGTTCGGTGCGTCGATTTCATTTGATCAGCATCTTGTAGAAGAAGATATTGAAGGCAGTTTAGCACATGTAAAAATGCTGGAGAAATGCAGTATTCTTTCTGGAGATGAAGCGTCACAAATTAAAAAGGGCCTTCAAACACTGCTTGAAAAAGCTAAGAAGAAAGAATTAACATTTTCTGCTCAATATGAAGATATTCATTTGAATTTAGAAAAGTTATTAATTGATGAAATTGGTCCGGTTGGAGGAAAGCTTCATACGGGTCGAAGCCGTAATGATCAAGTTGCTACAGATATGCACTTATATTTAAAAAAGCATGTTCAGCAAATTGTAGGGTTGATTGAAAATCTAGAAGATGTACTACTTACAAAAGCAGATCAGCATGTTGAAACCATTTTTCCAGGCTACACACATTTACAGCGCGCGCAGCCGGTTTCTTTTGCTCATCATTTAATGGCTTATGTTTCAATGTTCAAGCGCGATGCTGAACGTTATGCGGAATCACTGAAGCGTATTGATTTATCTCCTTTAGGAGCAGGAGCTTTAGCTGGTACGACATTCCCAATTGATCGTCACTATAGCGCGGAACTTCTAGGCTTTAATGGGATTTATCAAAACAGTATGGATGCTGTCAGCGATCGTGACTTTATTTTAGAGTTTTTAAGCAACAGTTCTATTTTAATGATGCATTTATCTCGTTTTTGTGAAGAGTTAATTTTATGGTCTAGTCAAGAATTTCAATTTATTGAAATGGATGATACGTACGCAACGGGCAGCAGTATTATGCCTCAGAAGAAAAATCCTGATATGGCGGAGTTAATTCGTGGTAAAACAGGACGAGTATATGGTCATTTATTTAGCTTATTGACTGTGTTAAAAGGCACGCCTTTAACATACAACAAAGACTTGCAAGAAGATAAAGAAGGCATGTTCGATACGGTTACAACGATTGAAGGATGTTTGACCATTTTTGCTGGCATGATTGAAACAATGACAGTAAAAACAAATGTTATGGAAAAAGCTACGAAACAAGATTTTTCAAATGCAACGGAGTTAGCTGACTATCTTGCTTCAAAAGGTATGCCGTTTCGTGAAGCACATGAAGTGGTTGGGAAACTGGTTCTCGTTTGTATTCAGAAAAATATCTACCTAATGGATTTGCCGCTTGAGCAATATAAGGAAGCGTCAGATTTATTCGAGGAAGACATCTATCATGTATTAAGTCCAAAAACAGCTGTTAATCGCCGCAATAGCGCGGGAGGAACAGGATTTGAACAAGTAAAAAAAGCAATTCAGCTAGCTAAAGATGAATTGCATGAAAAAACATCAATATAAAAAAGTTATCAAAACGTCCGCAGAAAAATCTGCGGGCGTTTTTTGATGTGAGATAAATGGTATAACTAGAGCATTTAAGAAGAAAATAGAAAAGATTATGTAAGGGATTATGAAGTAAAGTTCACATTCTTAAAGAAAATAAAGTGAAAAAGGAGAAGTGACATATGAAAGACAAAAAACATCCGCAGCATGTATATGAATATGATTTCGAAGGAGAAAAAGAGACATCAAGACAGCTAATGGATTCTTATTCAAGCGGCGTCATTGGCGATGCTATGGCTTCTGTAGTCGAAAATCCAGAAGCACAGAGTGATAACGAACTATATGAATAACTAGATGCATATACTGTATATAGACTAAGAAAAGCAGGATTATGCTGAGCTCTATCGAAAGGTAACGTCATAGTAAATCCGGTTTTCTAAAGGATTTGGTGTGGCGTTCTTTTTTCAGTTAATCACTGATATAAGAAAAGAGGGATAAAGGTGAAAATTGGAGTGCCGAAAGAAGTAAAAAACAATGAAAATCGCGTGGCTATTACTCCAGCTGGTGTTACAGCTTTAGTTAACGGTGGGCATGATGTATATATTGAAACACAGGCAGGAGAAGGCTCTGGATTCCATGATGAAGATTACACAAATGCAGGAGCTTCTATTGTAAATACTGCAAAAGAAGCATGGGATGCTGAAATGGTTATGAAAGTAAAAGAACCGATTTCAGAAGAATACGGATATTTTCGTGAAGGACTTATTTTGTTTACCTATTTACATTTGGCAGCTGAAGAAGCATTAACGAAAGCATTGATTGATAAAAAGGTGGTAGGCATCGCTTATGAAACTGTACAGCTTCCAAACAAAAGCTTGCCTCTGTTAACTCCGATGAGCGAAGTTGCAGGAAGAATGTCTTCTCAGATTGGAGCTCAATTTTTGGAGAAAACCAAAGGTGGCAAAGGGATTTTATTAAGTGGAGCTCCAGGCGTGCAAAGAGGAAAAGTAACAATTATTGGAGGAGGAGTAGCAGGAACCAACGCAGCTAAAATTGCGGTCGGATTAGGGGCTGATGTTACAATGATTGATTTAAACGCTGATCGCCTTCGCCAGCTTGATGATTTATTTGGTAAAGAAGTGACGACATTAATGTCAAATCACTACAATATCGCACAATCTGTAAAAGAGTCAGATTTAGTGATAGGAGCGGTTCTCATACCGGGAGCTAAAGCGCCAAAGCTTGTCACAGAGGAAATGGTTCAAACGATGTCAAAAGGGTCCGTTGTAGTTGATATTGCTATTGATCAAGGGGGGATTTTTGAAACAACTGATCGCATTACCACTCACGATAACCCGACTTATTCGAAGCATGAGGTCTTGCATTATGCTGTTGCTAATATGCCAGGAGCTGTTCCACGTACGTCGACCTTAGCGCTGACCAATGTAACGGTTCCTTATGCTCTGCAAATAGCAAGTCAGGGATATAAAAAAGCGTGCTTAAAAAACCCTTCCCTTCTTCAAGGCATCAACACTCTAAATGGGTTTGTCACTTACGCGGCTGTGGCAGATGCACACGGTCTCACTTACGCTGATGCAACAACTTTATTAGAGCAAGCATAATAAGGCATGTTTTTGCGCAGTTTGTGATATGATAGCCGCGTATTCACTTGTTTTGTAACTAAAACGGACGGGTAGAATATAGAAAATGTTAGTGTAAAAGGAGAGAATAAATGATGCACGTTTCTTATCATGGACATTCTATTGTTAAAATTGAAACAAAAGGAAAAACAATTTTAATTGACCCGTTTATCACTGGAAATGAATTAACAGATTTAAATGCTGAAGATGTAAAAGCAGATGTGATTTTACTGACTCATGGCCATAATGATCATGTAGGCGACACGGTGGAAATTGCTAAGCGCAGCGGTGCACTTGTTGTGGCAGTAGCAGAATTAGCTACATATCTTAGCTGGCAAGGCTTAAACGTACATCCAATGAGCATAGGCGGAGCCTATACATTTGATTTTGGCACGGTGAAATTGACCCAAGCTTTCCACGGTTCAAGTTATACAGAAAATAATGAGAAAATTATTTATACAGGAATGCCGGCTGGTTTGCTTTTAACGATTGAAGGAAAGACAATTTATCATGCTGGAGATACGGCTTTATTTTCTGATTTGAAGTTAATTGGTCGCCATGAGCCTGACGTAGCATTTCTTCCAATTGGAGATAACTTTACAATGGGACCTGAAGATGCAGCTATCGCAGCGGAATGGGTGCAGGCAAAGCTTGTTGTGCCAATTCACTACAATACATTTCCTGTAATTAAGCAAGATCCTCATCAGTTTGTTGAGTCTTTATCTGGCATTGAAGGAAAAGTATTAAAAGCTGGAGAAGGATTGGATCTTTAATCATAGATAGAGGCTGGGACAAAACGATTTCAGTTAAAGTTAAAAAAGAACGAGTAATCGATAATATCGATCACTCGTTCTTTTTTTATTGTTATGGTGAACGTAGGTTTCATATATGTAGCGGCTTCTAGCTGTGGATTGGAGTGCAAGCGCCGAGGAGGCTCACCGGCCGCCCGCGGAAAGCGAAGTCTTGCACGGAAATCAACTGCGGTGTCACAAGCAGTTCAGCTCATGTCTCACATTTGTTCGTCTTTGGATTGAATCGATGCAGTTATGTCTTAATCTCTTTTTATTTGCAAAGAAACGTTCTGCTTTTTTTACTTCCCTGCATACGATAGTAATAATAAGGAGGGAGAGCTATGGAAAAAAATCGAGTTATTTTATCGCTTTTACTATGTGGAGTGATGCTTTACTATGCAATGCCGCACTTAGTGTTAACAACTTCGAGTTTGCAAGGGATTTTTAGTATAAGCTGGTTTACCTTTGCTCTTTTTGTAGCCGGAGGCAATTTGTCATCACTGCTTTATGCACCGCGCCGCAAGAAGGCAGGTATTCAAAAAAATAGTGCGAGAAAGCCTTTGCGTCAAAGAGGTTAGATTGAATCCATTTCACTTCCCCCGTATAATAAAAGAAAAGACATATGAAACGTAAAAACGTTTTAGAAGGGTGAAGTACACGTGGCGACAAAACATGAGCAAATTTTACAGTATATCGATTCGCTTCCAATTGGTGAAAAAATTTCAGTGCGCCAAATTGCCAAAGAACTGAATGTCAGTGAAGGCACGGCGTACCGAGCAATAAAAGACGCGGAAAATAAAGGATATGTTTCAACGATTGAACGAGTTGGGACCATTCGAATTGAACGAAAGAAAAAAGAAAACATTGAAAAGCTCACGTTTGCTGAAGTAGTAAACATCGTGGATGGACAAGTGCTGGGCGGACGTGAAGGCTTGCATAAAACGTTAAACAAGTTTGTTATTGGAGCGATGAAGCTTGATGCTATGATGAGATATACCGAGGCCGGAAACCTTCTTATCGTAGGGAATCGAGTAAACGCTCATGAATTAGCTCTTGAAGCAGGAGCAGCCGTGTTAATTACGGGCGGCTTTGATACGGAAGAATGGGTTAAGAAGCTTGCGGATGATCTTAAGCTTCCTATTATTTCAACGAGCTATGACACGTTTACAGTTGCAACGATGATTAACCGTGCTATTTATGATCAGCTGATAAAAAAAGAAATTGTGCTTGTAGAGGATATTTTAACACCTATCTCTGAAGCGGTTAGCTTGCAGTTAACCGATACGATTGAAAAATGGCATGAATGTAACGATAAGACTCACCACAGTCGTTTTCCTGTAGTGGATCAGCATATGAAAGTTCACGGTATGGTCACCTCAAAAGATGTTATTGGATATGACCTTTCTACTTCAATTGAAAAAGTAATGACGAAAAATCCGATGACGGTTCACGGGAAAACATCGGTCGCTTCTTCTGCGCATATGATGGTATGGGAAGGGATTGAAGTGCTGCCTGTAGTGGATGATTACCACCGGCTAGAGGGCATTATCAGCCGTCAAGATGTTTTAAAGGCGCTGCAAATGATTCAGCGTCAACCGCAGGTAGGAGAAACCATTGACGACATTGTAACCAATCAATTTATGGATGTACAAGAGACAAAAGAAGCACCAGTGTATCGCTGTGAAGTAACGCCGCAAATGACGAATTATATGGGGACTATTTCATACGGAGTTTTCACTACTATTGTAACGGAAGCCGCCAATCGTGTTCTTCGCTTATATAAAAAAGGTGATTTGGTTATTGAAAACATCACCGTTTATTTTATTAAGCCAGTTCAAATTGAAAGCGTAATTGAAATTCGTCCTAAGCTATTAGAACTTGGTCGGAAGTTTGCTAAATTAGATGTAGAAGTCTACAATGCCGGGGTTGTAGTAGGGAAAGCGATGATGATGGCTCAGTTATTGGAAAGAGTATAAAAAAAGAAGCTGCTCTGCAGCTTCTTTTACATTTGATCAGCTTCTTTTATTGCATAAGGCTGATAGTACTTGTAAGCTTTGATACCTGCTAATATGCTGCCTGAACCGAATAATACAAATAGTATGCCGATGATAAGCGAAAGGCTTGTTTCGTAAATAAACCATTGATTGATTCCAAAAAATAATACAAAAGAGCCAAGACAAATACTCGACTTAGCGGAAATCCACTTTCGTTCCATTGGGCGTTTCGAACGTACGTATTTTACTTTTAAATACATGTAGAAAACAAAGGACACAACGATTAAAATCATAAAAAATGGCACAGACGCCCCTCCAGTCCGGTGTATTTCTATCCGTAATGTTTCTAGATGCTAGTAAGCAGTAGTGTTGAAAGTGTTTACAGTAGTATCTATTATTTTACAGGTCGATGACAGAAAATTCTACTATTGATTGATTCTTCTTTTAAAAAAGAGAAGAGATATGATTTAATAAATAATATGGATACAGCGCTGTGGAAATGTAAGTGCACGTGGTGCGTACATAAAATAAGAACAGTCTTGACGGGAGAGAGAAAATGAAAGCACAAATATTAGAAGCTATTAAGCAGTTTGACACCATCATTATTCACCGGCACATTCGTCCAGATCCAGATGCATACGGATCTCAGTGCGGATTAGCGGAATTGTTAAAAACATCTTTTCCGGAGAAGAAGGTATACGTAACGGGAGAAGAAGCGGAGTCATTAAAATTTTTATACCGGATGGATGATATCGCTGATGAGACCTATGAGGGTGCGCTTGTCATTGTTTGTGATACGGCTAATGAAGCACGAGTATCAGATCAGCGCTACGTAAATGGAAAAATGGTCATTAAAATTGATCACCATCCAAACCAAACTCCTTACGGTGATTTGCTTTGGGTTGAGACGTCTGCTTCTTCAACAAGCGAAATGATTTATGAATTTTACTTGGAAGGAAAAGAAAAGGGTTTATCTCTGAATGATGAAGGAGCAAAGCTGATCTTCAGCGGTATCGTCGGAGATACGGGTCGATTTTTATTTCCAAATACAAAGCCGAAAACGTTTTGCTATGCAAGTGAATTGATTCAATATGGTTTCAATTTTAAAGATGTATATGATCAGTTATACAAAACAAAAGAAAACGTCGCTCACTTACACGGATATGTGCTGCAAAATTTTACGATGTCTCCAGCAGGAGTTGCTCATATGAAAATTCCAAATGAAATTCTTCGAAAATATGATGTGACACCAGCTGATGCTTCTCAGCTAGTCGGTTCGTTAGGGCAAATTGATGGAGTAAAAACGTGGGTGTTTTTTGTGGAGGAAGAAAATCAAATTCGTGTTCGCCTTCGTTCAAAAGAGCTTGTCATTAATACAATTGCTAGAAAATACAACGGAGGAGGCCATCCTCTTGCGTCCGGCGCTTCCATTTATTCATGGGAAGAAGTAGAGCCTTTACTACTTGATTTAGAAGAGCTCTGCAGTCAGCAGTAATCTGTAAAATAAGCCGTTGATTTTAAATCAGCGGCTTTTTATAGTACTTTTTCCATCTTTTTAATTCGAACTTCAATCGAAAGCGTTGTATAAAAATAAATTTGATGAACTTCAACTTCATAAATCGTTTTATCGAATTCGTATTTTTTATTTTCAATTGCTTTTTTTAAGATATCCCTGCTTCGATACGCACTTTCAATATCTTGGGCAATTAAGTGCTGTGCTTCTTCGTCGACGCTTTTTTGAATATTGTATTCAACCACAGAGTTTACTTTATAACGATTGCCATTTACTAATTTTACTTTCACATTCTGAATAATCAAATGCTGCTTCATTTCCTTGTTTAATGCTTTTACATCTTCTTGCCATGCGCTAATTTGCAAATTTGCTTTTTCTAGCTTATCATTAGCAATTCGAACTTCCTCTAGCTCTCTATCTCTTGAAACGCCATAAATC
Organism: Priestia sp. SRI_019; assembly: GCF_057586255.1. Taxonomy (NCBI): domain Bacteria; kingdom Bacillati; phylum Bacillota; class Bacilli; order Caryophanales; family Bacillaceae; genus Priestia; species Priestia sp. SRI_019. The sequence goes on from NZ_JBYCZN010000001.1 coordinate 120,700, forward strand.
GTTAAAAACACCCCCCAGCTAACAATTGCTCCAATGACTATACCGGCAAAAAAACGCTGCCAGTCGGAGCGCTTGAACATTCGCTCGCTGGGTACCCTCATACAAAATGCTCCTGAGTTAACCACTTGATGATAAGAGCCCCGGTCTGAGCTCCTCCCATAGCGGATAGAATTAAAAGGATTTGTTTGAATACATCTTTTGTGGCTCCTTCAAAGAGTCCGCGCTCAAAGCTGTAAAACGTATCAAATGTTCCTCCAATTGCTCCGACAATTGCCCAGATTTTCAAACTATTGCTGAGGGTATGCATGACGTATAAAGGAGATTTTCCAATTAAAAACCCCGCAAATGCTCCAATTAATGAACCGCCTAAAATAATACCTAATGAAGTGAAATAACTCCAAATGAAAAGAGACATAAAAGGCTCTTTTGTCATGACGTGTCCTCCTTTACTAGTTTATCAATGAATCACGCTTCCTACATATATATGGACAAACGCTCAGAGTTATGTAATTTGTCTACGCCGGCAACAAAATTTATAATAAGAATAAAGAATTAAAGAAAGGTGGGAAGTCCTGTGCCTTTTGTTCACTTGCAGCTTCAAAGTTCTTATAGCTTATTAAGCAGTTCCGTTCGTATTCATGAACTTGTAGAAACAGCTAAGAAAATGAACTATGAAGCGATTGCTTTGACTGATGAAAACGTGATGTACGGAGTCATTCCTTTTTATAAAGCCTGCGTGAAAGCAGGGATCAAGCCAATTATTGGGCTCACATTATCAATCCTAGAACATGAAGAAAGCGAGCGAGCGTACCCTTTAGTTTTGTTAGCGGAAAATGATAAGGGATATGAAAATCTATTAAAACTAAGCAGTTTAGTTCAAACCAAGGAAAAACACGGTGTAAATAAAAAATGGCTCCATCATTATAGCGGCGGGTTGATTGCTATTACACCCGGTGTAACTGGAGAAGTTGAAACCCTGCTAGCAGAAAACAAACTTCAAGATGCTAAGCGAGTGCTTCAATTCTTTAAAAAAGTATATTCGCAGTCTTTGTATATATCGATACAGCGCCACGAACAGGATGAAGCTTTTATAAATCAGCAGTTAACGGAACTTGCTGCTGAAGAAAATATCCCGCTTGTTGCGACGAATCAAGTGAAATATTTAAAAAAAGAAGATCGGGATGCGTATGAGTGTTTAGCAGCTATTCGAGACGGAGAGAAATTACATAGCGATGAAGAGGTAAAAAGTAAGAGCAGCGAGTACTATTTCAAATCACCTGATGAAATGGAAGATCTCTTTCATGACCAGCATTTTTTAATAGAAGAAAGTATAAAAATCGCAAGTCGATGCGAGCTCGAAATTTCTCTAGGTGTAATGTCCATTCCAAAATATCCTGTTCCCCCGTCTGTTACATCATCAGCCTACTTGCGCACTCTCTGCGAAAAAGGATTGCAAGAAAGAGTTCAAGTGATCACGGAACAATATGAGGAACGCTTGGATTATGAGCTGAACATTATTGAAAATATGCGCTTTAGTGATTACTTTCTTATCGTATGGGATTTTATGAATTATGCTCATGAACACGGTATCCTAACGGGCCCAGGCCGTGGTTCAGCAGCAGGCTCACTGGTCTCATACGCCTTGCGAATTACAAATGTTGATCCAATTCAGCATCAGCTTTTATTTGAGCGCTTTTTAAACCCTGAACGTATTTCGATGCCTGATATTGATATTGATTTTCCTGATAACAAACGAGATCAAGTCATTCAGTATGTGGCTCAAAAATATGGAGCGCTGCACGTAGCTCAAATCATTACATTTGGAACATTAGCAGCTAAAGCAGCCGTACGTGATGTAGGGAGAGTGATGGGATTTGATCAAGACGCGCTAAACAAAATGTCCAAAGCGATTCCAACTAAACCAGGTACAACGTTGAAAAGCGCTCTTCGTGATTCAAGAGTTCTTCAAGACTATTTATCCGAAAATGAAGCCAGAAAACAATGGTACAACATTGCCATGAAGATAGAAGGACTGCCAAGGCATACTTCTACGCATGCAGCAGGCGTTGTGATTAGTGAGAAGCCGCTGACGCAATCTGTAGCTGTACAAGAAGGACATGATGATGTATATCTGACTCAATATCCAATGGAAGCTCTGCAAGACGTTGGGCTTTTGAAAATGGACTTTTTAGGTTTGCGCAACTTAACCATTTTAGATCATATTTTAAAGAAAATTGAGCGGGACATGAATCGAAAGCTGGCACTGTCTCATATACCGTTTAACGATCAAAAAACTTTTGAACTGCTGAGTAAAGGAGATACGACCGGTATTTTTCAGCTAGAGTCAGATGGAATGAGAAGAGTTCTTCAGCAATTAAAACCTACAGAGCTAGAAGATATTGTAGCAGTTAACGCGCTGTATAGACCTGGTCCGATGGAAAATATTCCAACCTATATTAAGCGCAAGCATGGAGTGGTGAAGGTAATATATGATCATCCTACGCTTAAAGACATTTTACAATCCACGCACGGCGTTATCGTGTATCAAGAGCAAATTATGCAGATTGCTTCAAAAATGGCCGGTTTTTCTCTTGGAGAAGCAGATTTGTTGAGAAGAGCAGTTAGTAAAAAAGAACGGTCAGTGTTGGATCGTGAACGAGCTCATTTTATCCAAGGAAGCAAGAAGAAAGGATATGACCTATCCGTTGCTAATCGAGTGTATGACCTTATTGTGCGTTTTGCTGATTATGGCTTCAACCGAAGTCATGCCGTTGCTTACAGTATGGTAGCCTATCAGTTAGCTTATTTGAAAGCACATTACCCGCTGCAGTTCTTTTCAGCTTTACTAACGAGCGTTATTGGAAACGAAGGGAAAATTGCTCAATATATTAATGAACTAAAAAGAAAAAAAATACAAGTTCTCCCACCTTCTATTAACAAGAGCATGTATTCGTTTAACGTAGAAGGTGAAAGTATAAGGTATAGCCTTGCAGCGATTAAACATATTGGCGCAGCAGCTATGCAGGAAATAACAGAAGAGCGAAAGAAAAAAAGATTTGAAGACTTATTTGATTTTTGTGCCCGTGTTTCACAAAAAGCCGTGAATAAAAAGGCGCTTGAAGCCTTGATTCTGTCTGGAGGCTTTGATGAGTTTGGAGAAAATCGAGCTACTTTATTAGCAACGATTGATGTAGCGTTTGAACATGCAAGCTTGGTACTGCCAGATGATGACTTTGGATTTGGAGATGAATTTTCGTTAAAGCCTAAATATATGGAAAAAGAGGAACTGAAAATAGAAGATCGGCTTCAGTATGAAAAAGATATGCTAGGTTTTTATTTATCAAGCCACCCTGCTTCTCAGTATGAAGCGCTGAATTCCTTTTATTCTGTTGTTTCTCTTCACGATATGAAAGAATACGCTTCAGGAAAAGCGGTCTCTCTTTTAGTATTTGTGTTGGAAATTCGCGTCATTCGAACGAAAAAAGGAGAGCAAATGGCTTTTTTACGCATCACGGATGAAAGTGGAGAAGGAGAAGTTGTTGCGTTTCCCCGCGTATTTGAGCAGAATCGTCTGCTGTTTGAACAAGGTAAGGTTTTACTGATACAAGGAAAGATAGATGAAAGAAATGGGCAGCAGCAAATTGTTTGTCAACGTGCTGAAGCTGCTAGCGAAGCGGTTCAAAAACTACCGTCAGAAGAATTATACTTACGTATAGAAACAAAGCAAGGTACAGAAAAGCTGCTTCATACTATTTACCAGCATTTTCAGTCTCATAGAGGGAAAATCCCCGTAAAAATTTATTATGAGGCAGAACGTCAATTGGTCAAGCTTCCCGTTCACTATTCTATTGAACGAAGCGACGAGTTAATAAACACTTTAAAAGCAATGCTGGGAGAGAAGCACGTTGTGTTCAAGAAGATATAGTCTTTACAGATTTCATGTGATGTTATATGGTAAAATAGTTAAAAAAGTGGTCTGACCACCGTTTTTTATGAAATATACGAATTAGATGCGTTTTTCTTGAAATGAAATGCAATTGGATTTATAACATCATATGAGTAGTGTGGGAAAGAACATGGTTCAGGCGCAGTATTTGTTATCATTTTGTTTATTGGGAGTGAAATTCATTGTCTTTACGTGAAGAAGCATTGCATATGCACCGCATTAACAAAGGTAAACTAGAATCAAAGTCCAAAATTCCTGTTCGAAACGCAGAGGATTTAAGCCTTGCTTATTCCCCTGGTGTAGCAGAACCTTGCAAAGAAATATATGATGATGTAAACAATGTATATGAATATACGATGAAAGGAAATATGGTAGCTGTTGTATCTGATGGCACTGCCGTATTGGGCTTAGGCAATATAGGTCCCGAGGCTGCTCTGCCAGTAATGGAAGGGAAAGCTGTCCTTTTTAAAAGTTTTGCCGGCGTAGATGCATTCCCAATTTGTTTAAACACGACAGATGTGGACAAAATTATAGAAACTGTTAAATTGCTAGAACCTACTTTTGGAGGCGTTAATTTAGAAGATATTGCGGCTCCTAACTGTTTTGAAATTGAAGAGCGGTTGAAAAAGGAAACAAATATCCCGGTTTTTCATGATGATCAGCATGGGACGGCTATTGTTACGGTAGCGGGTCTTCTTAATGCCCTGAAGCTGACAGGAAGAAAAATGTCACAAATCAAAGTGGTAGCGAATGGAGCAGGAGCTGCTGGCATTGCTATTATTAAATTATTATACAGCTATGGAGTGCGCGATATCATTATGTGTGATTCCAAAGGAACGATTTATGACAAGCGTCCTCACGGCATGAACCGTATAAAAGATGAAGTTGCAGCCTATACAAATCGAAGCAAAGTAGAAGGTACGTTAGCTGATGCGTTAGAAGAAGCTGACGTATTTATTGGAGTTTCGGTTGAAGGAGCACTCACACCGGAGATGATTGGAAAGATGAATCCAGACCCAATCATTTTTGCAATGGCAAATCCGGTGCCTGAAATTATGCCAGAAGAAGCTAAAAAAGCTGGCGCGAAAGTAATCGGCACCGGACGTTCTGATTTTCCTAATCAAGTGAACAATGTCCTAGCGTTTCCGGGGATATTCCGAGGTGCACTAGATGTACGTGCTACTCATATTAATGAAAAAATGAAAATGGCTGCAGTTGAGGCCATTGCTAATTTAATTACGGAAGAGGACTTGAATACAGACTATGTGATTCCAGGTCCATTTGATGCACGAGTGGCTCCGGCAGTAGCCGCCGCTGTTGCAAAAGCAGCTATGGAAACAGGCGTTGCCCGAATAAAAGTAAAGCCAGAAGCCGTAGCTGAAAACACACGTCGCTTAGCGATTATTGAATAAGGTTACATCAACTGTTCTTTGACAGGCATGATGCTTCAAGCATGCCTGTTAAAGTAATGTAAAGTGAGTGGTAGTAAACTTGAAGAATGAACGTTCAAAAGTATATGTAGAAATTCTAAAACAAATTCGCCAGCTAATGGAAGACGATCGTTTAACTACGGGGGATAAAATCCCGTCAGAACGAGAGCTTTCTGAACGGTTAGGCGCAGGACGTTCTTCCGTTCGAGAAGCGCTCAGAGCGTTAGAGCTAATTGGGTTGATTGAAACTAGAAGAGGTGAAGGTACGTTTATTAAAGAAGTAGGGGATCATCAATTTATTGATTTATTAGCTACTTTTTTAGTACAAGACGGTAAAACAAAATCAGATTTAATTCAGACGAGATATATTCTTGAAAAGAGCTGTTTGTATTTTGTTTTAGCGGAACAGGACGAAATCAATGTTTCGAAAGCAATTCAAAAGCAGAATGACGATTGTTTGAAGAACTTGTTTGACTATTTGTTTTCTTTGCAGCCTAATCGGCTATTACACCGAATCTGGTTGATTATTTGCCGTTTTTCTCAAACTTTTCAACAAAACTCAGCGCCAAGCGACACTCTGATAAGTGAATTAGTAGAGGCGTTAGCTAAAAAAGATGAAGCAGCTGTATTAAATCTTCACCATCAGTGCTACAAACAAGTGTGAAAGAAGGAATTTGTCGAAAGAGACATGCCATCTTTCTACACAAAATCAAACAGTCATCTAGTAAAGTAAATAGCAACTAATAAAGTGAAGCGAACAATTCGTCCAATTTTTGTCTATCCGTCACTTGATTTGTATTTGAGGCGGATTTTCACAACTTGTAAATAGTAGAAGAAGAGGAAGAATAAAGGTTCTTATGATAAAGAAAAGAACCAAAAGGAGGTTACACCTTGTTACGAGATTTATTTACAAAAAACACAAAAACTCCAAAAAAACGAAAATATGCTACGATTCCTTCTGAGCATATGAGACAAGATGTACCTGAAGGAATTATGACCAAGTGTAAAAAGTGTAAAAAAATAATGTATACGAAAGAGTTAAATAAAAACTTAAAAGTATGCTTAAACTGTGGATATCATCATCAAATGACAGCACCAGAGCGTATCGAAAGCTTAATCGACAGCGGAACGTTTGTTGAATACGACAAAGATATGACGTCAGAAAATCCTCTTGGGTTCCCTGATTATCTCGAAAAGCTCGAAAAAGATCGTGAGAAAACTAATTTGAGTGAAGCGATTGTTACGGGTGAAGGAGATATTGAAGGCATTAAAGTAGTAGTTGCTGTTATGGATTCACACTTCCGTATGGGAAGCATGGGCTCTGTAGTCGGCGAGAAAATTACTCGCGCCATTGAAAAAGCGAAGGAAATGCATGTTCCATTCCTTATTTTTACAGCTTCAGGCGGTGCACGTATGCAAGAAGGTGTTCTGAGCTTGATGCAAATGGCTAAAACTAGCGCAGCTCTTAAAATGTTCAGTGATGAAGGCGGCTTAATCATTTCGATTATGACACATCCTACTACAGGGGGCGTGTCAGCAAGCTTTGCTTCGTTAGGGGATTATAATTTAGCCGAGCCGGGCGCGTTAATTGGCTTTGCTGGAAGACGTATTATTGAACAAACAATTAGAGAAGAGCTTCCAGAAGATTTTCAGACGTCGGAATTTCTGTTGAAGCATGGTCAGCTAGACGGAGTTATTGACCGTCATGATTTAAAAGAAACGTTAACAACTATTTTAGATATACACGTAGCAGGAGGTGACATCGAGTGGTAAGCGAATTAGAATTTGAACGTCCAATTGTCGAGTTGCGAAACAAGATTGCAGAGCTTAAAGAGTTTGCTAAAAACACAGAAGTGGATTTATCTAGCGAAATTGATAAGTTAGAAAATCGCTTAGAAAAAGTAGAAAACGATATTTACAATCATCTAAGCCCATGGAACCGTGTTCAAATTGCTCGTCATCCTGAGCGTCCTACAACACTCGATTATATTTCGCGCTTGTTTACAAACTTTTTAGAGTGTCATGGAGATCGCTTTTATGGAGATGATGAAGCAATCGTAGGAGGAATTGCCAAGTTTAATGGCGTGCCTGTTACCGTGATTGGACATCAGAGAGGTAAAGATACGAAAGAAAATATTCGCCGTAATTTTGGTATGCCTCACCCTGAAGGCTACCGTAAAGCACTGCGTCTAATGAAGCAAGCGGAGAAATTTAACCGCCCAATTGTTTGCTTTATTGATACAAAAGGAGCTTATCCAGGAAAAGCGGCAGAAGAGCGCGGACAAAGCGAAGCTATTGCGAAAAACCTTTTCGAAATGGCTGGCTTAACTGTACCTGTTATTTGCATTGTAATTGGAGAAGGAGGAAGCGGGGGAGCCTTGGCATTAGGTTTAGGAAATCACCTTCATATGCTTGAGAACTCCACGTATTCAGTTATTTCTCCAGAAGGAGCGGCAGCCATTCTTTGGAAAGATTCTTCTCTTGCGAAAAAAGCTGCTGAAACGATGAAGATTACAGCACCAGATTTGAAAGAACTGGGTATTGTAGATGAAATGGTTTCAGAGGTAAAAGGCGGAGCTCACCGAGATATCGATGCACAAGCTGGATACATGGAGGGCATTATCAAGAAATCATTAAAAGAGCTGATGAATTTATCAAAAGAAGAGCTAGTGGAAGAGCGTTATTTAAAATACAAAAAAATCGGACAATTTGCAGCTGAAAACGATGCCATTACTATAAAATAAAGAAACGTGCACTCTTGAAAAATAAGGGTGCGCGTTTTTGTGCGGTTTGTATAGCCCTTCTCTATTGTGTTTACAAGTTCTTCGTGGTATTTTATAGACAGCAAAAACCTTTAAGTAAAAGTAGAAAAAGAGTGTTTTTAAAAAATTTCCTATGGTTATTAGCAGCTGTGCGAGCGTTTGTCTTTTCTCTAAAAGACAAATCAGGCAGCAAGTATTGCTGTATGAATTGCAGGGAATAGTAAAACAAGAAGCAAACGATGAAGAAATTCATCGTTAAAGTGCTGTGTATTTGTTTGCTATTTGATTCAGCGCTACGTAGGTATTTCATAAGTTACACGTAAAGCAAGGTGAACAAGTCAGGGCAACAAAATATTTGTTCATAGCCTGCTAGTACAAGGTTAGTAAAAGAAATAGCTATTTGCCCTATCTAAAGAGTAAATAGTAAATATATAGGAGGAAATTTGAATGCGTAAAACTAAAATTGTATGTACTATTGGACCAGCGAGTGAAAGTGTAGAAAAATTAGTTGAACTAATTAACTCAGGCTTAAACGTTTGTCGTCTAAACTTCTCTCACGGTGACTTTGAAGAGCACGGTGCACGTATTGTTAACATTCGTGAAGCTGCGAAACAAACAGGTAAAACAGTAGGTATCTTACTTGATACAAAAGGACCTGAAATTCGTACAAACACAATGGAAAATGGTGCAATTGAGTTACAAGAAGGCTCTGAAATCATTGTTTCTATGACAGAAGTAGTGGGAACAACTGAAAAATTCTCAATTACATATCCAGGTCTAATTGAAGACGTACACGTAGGATCAAAAATCCTTTTAGATGACGGTTTAATCGGTCTTGAAGTACTAGAAATCAATAAAACTGACGGTGAAATCAAAACAAAAGTACTTAACCCAGGTACATTAAAAAATAAAAAAGGTGTAAACGTGCCAAACGTAAGTGTAAACCTTCCTGGTATCACTGAAAAAGATGCAAGCGATATTGTATTCGGTATCGAACAAGGCATTGATTTTATCGCTGCTTCTTTTGTGCGTCGCGCATCTGATGTATTAGAAATTCGTGAACTACTAGAAAAACACAATGCAGCTCACATTCAAATCATCTCAAAAATTGAAAACCAAGAAGGCGTAGATAACATCAAGGAAATTCTTGAAGTTTCAGACGGTTTAATGGTTGCTCGTGGTGACTTAGGAGTAGAAATTCCTGCTGAAGAAGTACCATTAGTACAAAAAGATCTAATCAAACAATGTAATGCGCTTGGCAAACCAGTTATTACAGCTACACAAATGCTTGATTCAATGCAACGCAACCCGCGCCCAACTCGTGCGGAAGCAAGTGACGTTGCCAATGCTATCTTTGATGGTACGGATGCAATTATGTTATCTGGTGAAACAGCTGCAGGTTCTTACCCAGTTGAAGCTGTACAAACAATGCATTCAATCGCTTCTCGTGCTGAGCAAGCTCTAAACTACTCTGAGATTTTACAACAGCGCAGCAAGCAAGTTGGCCCATCTATTACAGATGCAATTGGACAATCTGTTGTACACACAGCGCTTAACTTAAACGCTAGTGCAATCGTAGCGCCAACAGAAAGTGGTTATACAGCGAAAATCGTTTCTAAATATCGTCCGCAATCTCCAATCGTAGCTGTTGCAGCAAACGATTCTGTTGCACGTCGTCTGTCTCTAGTATGGGGTGTTACACCAGTTGTTGGTGAGCGCGTAAATACAATTGACGATATGTTAGATCACGCTGTAAATGACGCAGTAAAAACAGGCGTTGTAGCACACGGCGACTTAGTGGTTATTACAGCTGGTGTTCCAGTTGGAGAATCAGGTGCAACGAACTTAATGAAAGTTCAAGTTGTAGGTGACGTTCTTGCTAAAGGACAAGGAATTGGTCGTAAAGCAGCAGTTGGTAAAGTAGTTATTGCTAAAACTGCTGAAGAAGCAAATGCAAAAATGACTGAAGGTGCTATCCTTGTTACAAACAGCACAGATCGCGATATGATCGGTGCAATTGAAAAAGCAGGAGCTCTTATTACAGAAGAAGGCGGTCTAACAAGCCATGCAGCTGTAGTAGGGTTAAACTTAAGCATTCCTGTCATTGTAGGCGTAGAAAACGCAACAAGCGTATTCTCGGAAGATCAAGATATTACAGTTGATGCTTCACGCGGTGTTGTATACAACGGACACGCAAGCGTACTGTAAGAACACGTAGATGATAGAAAAAAGAGAAGGGGAACCCTTCTCTTTTTGTTTAGGCAATTCAATAAGCGAAGAGGTGATGATGGTGAGGAAGCTCCTTCCGCTCCTTCTTATTGTACCTGCTGTTGAGGTAATGATTTTGATTTATTCAAGTCATCTCATTGGTGTCATGTCAACATTTTTACTGATTATTGCTACCAGTTTTATTGGTGCGTTTCTAGCGAAAAAACAAGGAACATCTCTTTTTCAAAAAGCACAGCGTCAGATGAGCCAGGGACATGTTCCGAGCGGTGAAATCCTTGATGGTATGTGTGTACTATTTGGCGGACTGTTTCTGCTGTTTCCAGGCTTCTTGACAGATGTTGTAGGCTTTATCTTTTTACTGCCGTTTACACGCAGAATCGTTAAGCCTTTTCTTTTAACGTGGCTAAGAAGATTTTTTCAAGGACGTAATCGAATGACGATTATTCGTTAATTAGAAAGTGTGTGAAAGAAGCTTCTTTCACACACTTTTTCATTTTCCTATAATAAACTGCCACGTTTCTTTAAAAACCCCCGTTGTATGAAGAGTTTTTAGAATAACAAGAATAACAGGGCCAACTATTAATCCGAAAAATCCAATCAGTTGATATCCTACAAATAAAGCAATTAATGTAGCGAGAGGATCAAGACCAATGCTTGATGACAAAATTTTTGGTTCCATAATTTGTCGCTGCACAAGTACTACAGCATATAGTACCGAGAGCCCTACAGCAAATGACACGTTATCTGTTGCAAAGGCATAAATCATCCAAGGAACAAAAACCAGTCCTGTTCCGAGGTAAGGAAGAATATCTACTAAGCCAATTAATAAAGCGACTGTAATAGCATAATCAACCCTAAGAACAAGTAAACCAAAAAGAACGATGATTGTGGTAATCGAAATAAGCGTAAGCTGAGCTTTAATAAAACCAAACAGTGCATTTTTAAGCTCCACAACAACTGTCTGTCCATTTTCTCTTACTTTTTTAGGAATAAACAAGCTGCTTTTAGCCATCAGCTTGTACCAATCTTTACTAATAAAAAAAGTAGCCAGCAATGAAAAAATAATCACAGTCGCTGCATTAGGCAATACGGATAAAAGTACTGGGATGCTTTGCAATACATTTTGCAAAAAATCGCCCACGGTTTGAGCGATATGGTTGCCTACCCCTTTAATGTTCGATAAAATAGTTGCTTGCTGACCGGTATTTAAGTTATTAAACATAGAAGTAATGCGTTCATAAAACGGAAGTATTTGTTCTGTAGCAATATTTTCAATAAATATGACCACTTCTTTGAAATTTGTGGGAACAACTTTCGCTAAATACGTACTTCCTGCAATGATTTCTGTGATAAGTAACGTAATAAGTCCGGCCAAAAGAGAGAAGATAAGAACCATTGACAGTAAAACAGCTAAGTAGCGGGGTAAGCGCAGCTTCAATTCAAATAGATTAACCATAGGGTTTATAAAAAAAGCGATGCAGCAGGCGATAATAAATGGATATATGAGAGAAGAGACATAATAACTAAGAAATATAGATGCTGCAATAATTGCCAACACACAAGCTAAGCGAAATAGTCGGTGTAAATGAAGCTTGTACACAATAAATAGAGGCCTCCTTGTAAACCATAGTTAACAAAAGAAAAAGCTACTCATAAAATATTTACGTCATACGCTTTAGATTTATCACAATAAAAAAAGAAAGGATGAGTAAAATGTTCTCACAACCCATGCTTTTTTTAGCTGTTTTACTCGTAATTGGATTAGTGGCTAAAAATCAATCATTAATCATTGCAGTTGCATTTTTACTTATTTTAAAATTAATCGGGTTAGACGGTAAGGTTTTTCCGTTTCTACAATCAAAAGGAATTAATATTGGAGTAACGGTTATTACAATTGCCGTTCTTGTGCCGATTGCAACAGGAGACATAGGATTCAAACAATTAGGAGAGGCTGTGAAATCTTCTTATGCCTGGATTGCTCTAGGAGCGGGAATTGCTGTAGCAATTATTGCCAAATATGGACTTACACTCTTGGAAGATGATCCGCATATTACGACCGCTTTAGTTTTTGGCACAATTCTTGCTGTGGCGCTGTTTCAAGGGGTGGCAGTAGGTCCGTTAATCGGTGCTGGAATTGCTTATTTATTTATGAAATTAACCGAACTTTTTTCGTAGAAATTTTTGTATAATAATAATTTTTTTAAAATTTCTTCTCTCTTTTGATTCACAAAAGTCAGATAATTGTTTATAATATATTTTGAGGCCGCATCTTTTTACATACAATTGTATGTTTTACCTATAGGGCTGTAACAAAGCAATGACACATGCAGATGTTTTGATTTTGTGTGTTATTGAAACAAATGGAAATGTAAGCATTTTCTTTACGTGGGGTAAAGGAATGTTCTTCCAAGATATATATTCAAAAGAGGCGCTTCGTATATCATTTAATGTCTAGTTGAGCAGAGGCTCAATTTTGTTTTTCACGTTTTACACAGAAAGGTATGGGGAATTTTTTCTGTAAAGGAGTGGAGATTTATGACAGCAACTCGAGGTCTAGAAGGGGTAGTCGCTACAACGTCAGCAGTGAGTTCAATTATTGATGACACTTTAACATATCAAGGCTACAATATTGATGATTTAGCGAATTATGCAACATTTGAAGAAGTGGTGTATTTACTATGGCACGGAAAATTACCTAACAAAGAAGAATTATCTGTGTTTTCTAGATTACTAGCAGAAAACGCTAAATTACCCCAAGAAGTCTTAGATCATTTCAAAACTTATCCAATTAAAGATGTTCATCCAATGGCAGCTTTAAGAACAGTCGTATCACTATTGGGGTTGTACGATCCTGAAGCTGATTTAATGGATGAAGAAGCAAATTATCGCAAAGCTGTTCGTTTGCAAGCACAATTACCAACGGTGGTAACGGCTTTTTCAAGAGTCCGTAACGGATTAGAGCCAATTGAACCAAACGAAAACTATAGCATTGCCGCTAACTTTTTATATATGTTAACCGGCGAAGAGCCAACTGATATCCAAGTAGAGGCATTTGATAAAGCACTTGTCTTACACGCTGACCATGAGCTAAATGCTTCAACTTTTACAGCTCGTGTCTGTGTGGCAACGTTATCCGATATTTATTCAGGAATTACAGCCGCTATTGGAGCGTTAAAGGGTCCTCTTCACGGGGGAGCGAATGAAGCTGTTATGAAAATGTTGTCTGACATTCAAACAGTTGAAAACGCAGAACCTTACATTCGCGAAAAGCTCGCGAAAAAAGAAAAGATTATGGGATTTGGACATCGTGTGTATCAACAGGGTGATCCTCGTGCCAAGCACTTGAAAGAAATGTCTGAAAAACTTACCAAACAAGCAGGAGATACAACGCTATACGATATGTCAGTAAAAATTGAAGAGATCGTAACAGGCGAGAAAAAGCTTCCGCCAAACGTTGACTTCTATTCAGCTTCTGTATACCACAGCTTAGGGATTGATCACGATCTATTTACTCCGATCTTTGCCGTAAGCCGCGTATCAGGATGGATTGCTCACATTTTAGAGCAGTATTCAAACAATCGTTTGATTCGTCCAAGAGCTGATTATATCGGTCCTGGAAAACAAACGTACATTCCGCTTGAAGAGCGCAGCTAAACAATGTGACGAAGGTGCTCACGTTCGTTGAGCACTTTTCCATAAGTGAAAGTAGACAAATTTTTTAAGGAGGTCATTCTCATGACAAAAGGTGAACAAATTTCTGTAGCAAACGGCGTGTTAAACGTACCAAATAACCCAATTATTCCATTTATCGAAGGTGACGGAATTGGTCCGGATATCTGGGCAGCAGCTTCTCGCGTATTAGAAGCAGCGGTTGCAAAAGCATACAATGGTGAAAAAGAAATCGTTTGGAAAGAAGTATTAGCAGGTGAAAAAGCATTTAATCAAACTGGCGAATGGTTACCGGAAGAAACATTAGATGCAATTCGCGAATACATAATTGCAATCAAAGGACCATTAACAACACCAGTAGGCGGTGGAATTCGTTCTCTAAACGTGGCATTGCGTCAAGAATTAGACTTATTCACATGCTTACGTCCTGTTCGCTACTTTGACGGCGTACCTTCTCCAATTAAGCGCCCTGAAGATACAGATATGGTTATCTTCCGTGAAAATACTGAAGATATTTATGCTGGTATTGAATATGCGAAGGGTTCTGAAGAAGTACAAAAGCTTGTTTCATTCTTACAAACGGAATTAGGCGTAAATAAAATCCGTTTCCCTGAAACTTCTGGATTAGGTATTAAGCCTATTTCTTCTGAAGGAACAGAGCGTCTTGTGCGTGCAGCAATCAACTACGCAATTGAACAAGGCCGCAAGTCTGTTACGCTTGTACACAAAGGTAACATTATGAAATATACAGAAGGCGCATTTAAAAATTGGGGCTATGAGCTAGCTGAAAAAGAATTCGGCGATAAAGTATTTACTTGGGCACAATATGACCGCATCGTTGAAAAAGAAGGTGCACAGGCTGCAAACAAAGCTCAAGCAGAAGCGGAAGCAGCAGGAAAAATTATTGTAAAAGATTCAATTGCAGATATCTTCTTACAACAAATTTTAACTCGTCCACGTGAATTCGATGTAGTAGCAACAATGAATTTAAATGGAGATTATATTTCAGATGCATTAGCGGCGCAAGTTGGCGGTATCGGAATTGCTCCAGGAGCAAACATCAACTATGAAACTGGACATGCTATCTTTGAAGCAACTCACGGTACAGCACCTAAATATGCTGGTTTAGATAAAGTAAACCCATCTTCTGTATTATTATCAGGTGTGTTAATGCTTGAACACCTTGGCTGGAACGAAGCAGCGGATTTAATCATGAAATCAATGGAAAAAACAATTGCTTCAAAAGTAGTAACTTATGATTTCGCACGTTTAATGGATGGTGCAACAGAAGTGAAGTGTTCAGAGTTCGCTGATGAATTAATTAGCAATCTAGGAAAACAAGTAACAGTTTAATAGCTATTCATTTAGGGGAGGAATTATAATGGCAAATATGCGTAAAAAAGTATCTGTTATCGGAGCGGGCTTTACGGGAGCTACAACTGCTTTTTTAATTGGTCAAAAAGAGTTAGCTGATGTTGTATTAGTTGATATTCCGCAATTAGAAAATCCAGCTAAAGGTAAAGCGCTGGATATGTTAGAAGCAAGTCCCGTACAAGGATTTGACGCTAACATTACAGGAACAGCCAACTACGAAGACACAGCTGATTCTGACATTGTCATTATTACAGCTGGTATCGCACGCAAGCCAGGTATGAGTCGCGATGATTTAGTAACAACGAACCAAAAGATCATGAAGTCTGTTACTCAAGAAATTGTTAAATACTCACCAAACTGTCATATTATCGTGTTAACAAACCCGGTAGATGCTATGACGTACACGGTATTTAAAGAATCTGGTTTTCCTAAAAACCGCGTAATTGGTCAATCAGGTGTATTAGATTCTGCACGTTTCCGTACGTTCGTAGCGCAGGAGTTAAACATTTCAGTAAAAGATATCACAGGTTTTGTACTTGGTGGACATGGCGATGATATGGTACCTCTTGTACGCTACTCATATGCTGGCGGTATTCCTCTTGAAACGCTTATTCCAAAAGCGCGCCTTGAAGCAATTGTTGAACGAACACGCAAAGGCGGCGGCGAGATCGTTAACTTATTAGGTAATGGAAGTGCGTACTACGCTCCTGCTGCTTCTTTAGTGGAAATGACAGAAGCGATCCTAAAAGATCAGCGTCGCATTTTACCAGCGATTGCTTACCTAGAGGGTGAGTATGGTTATAACGGCATCTACTTAGGTGTTCCAACCGTATTAGGAGCCGCAGGAATTGAGCAGGTAATTGAATTAGAACTGACTGATTCTGAAAAAGCTTCTTTAGATCAATCAGCAAAATCAGTTAAAACTGTCATGGGTGTATTAGCTTAATACCATAAAATAGGTTTGAGTATAGGTTTTTATCAATATTCAAACAATATTCACAAGGAAAATTCGAGGGAAACCTCGAATTTTTCTTGTATATAAAGAAAAGCTATTACTTTATACAAAAGGTGGAATGATGATGGTATTAGGTAAAAAACAAAAAATAGGCCGAAGTATTGAAGATATAAAAGTTGGAGAAAAATTAACGCTAACGGAACGAATTGAAGATAAGGATATCTTATTGTACTTAGGGCTGACAAATGATTCGAACCCTTTATACATTCAGCATGATTACGCATCTCAGACCCCTTTTAAAAAACCTATTGTGCCAAGTATTATGATTACCGGTATTATGACAGCAGCCATTTCAAAGTATTTGCCCGGACCTGGAAGCCACGTTGCAGAACATACGGTAACCTTCCCCAAAAAGATTCACCATTATAGCACGATTGAATTTTTATTTGAAGTGACAGAGGTAGATGTTTCTTCTAAAACTGTTACGATTGAGGTGGAAGCGGTCAATGAGCAAAAAGAGAAAGTAGTAACGGCGCGGTTTCTTGTGTATCCGCCGTTTAGACTTCCATCAGTAGAGACACACGACTTTGAAAATTTTTAAAACACCTTAAATATTTATAAATATAGAAGAAACTGTTTGATCATATTTTCTGAAAATGTTGAAATGTATTGGAGAACGAGGCTAAAACATTGTATGATAAGAGAAGATAAATAGAAAATAATATCATTTGGATGAAGCTGCGGTTTAATTTAACTAGATGGAGGCTTATATCGTTAATATGGGTAAGAAATTATTAGTCGTAGATGATGAACAATCAATTTCAACATTATTACAATATAATTTACAACAAGCTGGCTTTACAGTAGAAACAGCTGAAGATGGGGAAGAAGGATACAACAAGGCACTAGAAGGAAAACCGGATTTAATTGTGTTAGACTTGATGCTTCCTAAGATGGATGGAATTGAAGTTTGTAAAAAGCTTCGTCAGCAAAAAGTGATGACGCCTATTTTAATGTTAACTGCAAAAGACGATGAGTTCGACAAAGTATTAGGGCTAGAGCTTGGCGCAGATGACTACATGACGAAACCATTTAGTCCTCGAGAAGTAGTGGCGCGTGTAAAAGCCATTTTACGCAGAACACAAATTATTGCTCAGGAAAATGAACAAGAGGAAGATGGCGAGCGCATCACGATCGGTGATTTAAAAATTCTTCCAGATCATTATGAGGCCTACTTTAATCAAGAGCAGCTTGAGCTTACTCCAAAAGAATTTGAGTTATTATTATATTTGGCAAAATACAAAGGGCGGGTATTAACTCGTGATCAGCTACTAAGTGCAGTGTGGAATTATGATTTTGCCGGAGATACGCGAATTGTAGATGTGCACATCAGCCATTTGCGTGAGAAAATCGAACACAATACGCGAAAACCTGTTTATATAAAAACGATTAGAGGATTAGGATATAAGCTGGAGGAACCAAAGGTAGATGAATAAATTTCGTTCAAGGCTACTTTTGGCTCTATTAGTACTTATTATTATTGTATTAGTAGGTCTTGGCCTGCTGCTGGGACAGTTGTTTAAAAACTTTTATTTTCAGACGTTTCAAGAGCGAATGGAAAAAGAGGCAAAGCTTGTAGAAATGTACATTAGCGAAGAAGGTATCACAAGTCCTGCTTTAAAATCTAAAGTTGATCAAATCAGCCATTCGTTAAGTGTACGAACGACTATCGTTCAAAAAGACGGAAAAATATTAGTTGACTCAAATCCAGGTAGCAAGCAGCAAAGAATCGAAAAAAGTATCGTAATCCAACAAGTATTAAAAAAGCAGTTAAACAGTAAAAAAAGCTTTGATCAAATTAAAGAAGATTACGACTTATATTACTATGGTATCCCGCTTATTATAGAAGGTAAGCAAGAGGGATTTGTTGTGCTGAGTACATCGTTTGATTCATTGAAACAAGTAAATCAGCAAATTTGGGGCCTTCTTATTGGAAGCTTAGGTTTAGCTTTGATTGTGATTTTACTCTTAGGTGTAAAGATTATGGGACGCTATACCCGTCCTATTGAATCGGCAACCAAAGTGGCTATGGAACTTGCAAAAGGGAATTATAAAGCTCGTACATATGAAGATTATGTAGATGAAACAGGGATGCTGAGTCAGTCTATTAACGCACTTGCTCGTAATCTGCAAGAGTCTATCACTAATCAAGAAATGCAGCAGGACAGGCTGCGCACGCTAATTGAAAATATGGGAAGCGGCATGCTTCTTATCGATAGTCGAGGCTATATAAACTTAGTAAATCGAGCTTATAAAGAGCAGTTTCATATACATCCGGATGACTTCCTTTATCATTTGTATTACGAGGTATTTGAGCATAAAGAAATCATTAAGCTTGTGGAAAAAATATTTATGACGGAAGTAAAGGTTCGAAAACAAGTGGTTCTGCCTTTAAATATTGAACGAAGATATTTTGATGTTTACGGAGCGCCGATTATTGGCTTAAACGATGAATGGAAAGGGATTGTGCTTGTTTTCCATGATATTACCGAGCTGAAAAAGCTAGAACAAGTTCGCCGTGACTTTGTAGCAAATGTGTCTCATGAACTAAAAACTCCTATTACGTCTATAAAAGGGTTTAGTGAGACATTGTTAGACGGTGCCATGGAAGATCCACAGCTGCGCCAGCAGTTTCTATCTATCATTTTAACGGAAAGTCAGCGCATGGAGAGCTTGATTCAAGATCTTTTAGATTTGTCTAAAGTTGAACAGCAAGGGTTTAAGCTAAGCATTCATTCAGTAGATTTGAATACCCTTCTCTATGAGGTCATAACAGTGCTATCAAACCGAGCGACTGAAAAAGAAATCACGCTAACGTTAGATACGCTTCCTGAAGAAGCGTGGATTGATGGTGACAGTCAGCGCCTTATGCAAGTGTTTGTTAACTTAATCGGCAATGCGCTCATGTATACAATGCCTGGAGGAACTGTTCACGTTTCGCTTGAAGAGGAAGAAGAAACGATTACAGTTCATGTTCAAGATACAGGTATCGGTATTGATTCTGATGAAATTTCACGTATTTTTGAGCGCTTTTACCGAGTAGATAAAGCAAGAAGCCGTAATTCCGGAGGAACAGGTCTTGGATTAGCAATTGTTAAACATCTTGTTGAAGCTCATAAAGGGGAAATTGAAGTGAAAAGTGAAGTCAATAAAGGGACAACTTTTTCGGTCAAGCTGCACAAGTATTTGCCGCAGATGTAAAATGTTTACGTTCCTTTTACAATTTATTTAATGTAGCTTAATAATTAATTGATACAATTTTTCATGGAAACCCCTTCATCCAAGGAGCCAATGTGTAAGGCGAAAATAGCTTTAACCGTGCTATTTTCGCCGATTCTTTTTGACATTTTCTATCCATTCACATGTTACACCGCCTAAAATAACTAGGCGGTGTTTTTATTTTATGATGGACAAATCTTATCACCACATGAAAATAAAACGTTGAATTCAAGAGTACTTTTTGTCCTTAAAGCTTATTGTTTGCTAAAATAAAGGTAAGATAAGAAGAGAGCGAAATGGAGGAACATGAATGACACAAAAACTAGTATTAATTGACGGGAATAGTATTGCCTATCGTGCATTTTTTGCTTTGCCGCTTTTAAACAATGATAAAGGAATACATACAAATGCCATATATGGCTTTACTACAATGCTGACACGTATCTTAGAGGAAGAGAAGCCGACGCATTTACTTGTGGCATTTGATGCAGGGAAAACAACGTTTCGCCACAAAACATTTACAGAATACAAAGGAGGAAGACAAAAGACGCCTCCTGAACTTTCAGAGCAGTTTCCCTTTATTCGTGAGTTATTAGATGCATATGGGATTAAGCGCTATGAACTCCCTGATTATGAAGCGGATGATATTATCGGTACGCTTTCAAAACAAGCTGAACAAAAAGGAATGGCCGTAAAAGTCATTTCTGGGGATAAAGATTTACTTCAGCTTGTGTCAGAACATGTAACCGTAGATATTACGAGAAAAGGGATTACGGATGTCGATTCCTATACGCCTGCAGCCATTGATGAAAAGTATGGTATTACGGCTGCACAAATTATTGATATGAAAGGCCTTATGGGGGACAGCTCGGATAATATCCCAGGCGTGCCTGGAGTCGGCGAAAAAACAGCCTTAAAGCTATTAAAAGAGTTCGAAACGGTTGAAAATGTATTGAAATCTATCGGTCAAGTCAGCGGTAAAAAATTAAAAGAAAAGCTAGAAGATAATCGTGAATCAGCCATCATGAGTAAAAAGCTTGCAACAATTTATTGCGAAGCGCCTCTTGAAGTATCTGTAGAAGATGCAAAGTATGACGGGTTTGAATCTTCAAAGGTCATCTCATTATTTAAAGAGCTTGGGTTTAATTCTCTGCTTGCTAAATTTGGTGAATCAGCAGAAGAGGAAGCAGATTTTGAAGAACTGACGTTTGAAATAGCGCAGGAAGTTCACGATGATATGTTAACAAGCGAAGCAGCTCTTATTGTAGAAGGATACGAAGAAAACTATCATCACAATCAGCTGCTCGGTTTCGGAATCAGCAACAAAAATGGCCACTATTTTATTGATAAAGATACAGCTCTTTCATCTTCTAAATTTAAAGCATGGTTAGAAGATGAACATGTAAAAAAGACGGTGTTTAATGGAAAACGTACGATTGTATCGTTAAAATGGGCGGGGCATGAAATTAAAGGAATTGAACATGATGTAATGATTGCTTCTTACATCTTGAATCCTGCTGAGGCAAATGATGACCTAGCGACAATTGCAAAATTAAAAGGGTATCATCAAGTGCAATCAGATGAAGCTGTGTATGGAAAAGGAGCTAAGCGAAGCATTGCGGAAGCTGATCAGCTAGCTGAGCATGTTATAAGAAAAGCAGCCGCCGTCGCTTATTTAAAAGAAGTGTTAGAAAAAGAATTGGTTGAAAATGAACAGTTTGAGCTGTTTGAGAAGCTTGAAATGCCTCTTGCCATTGTCCTTGCTGATATGGAATATCAAGGGGTGAAAATTGACCGGGCGCGTTTAGATGAAATGGGCGAAGATCTTCGAGAACAGCTTGAAAAAATTGAAGCGAAAATCTACGAATACGCTGGACAAGAATTTAATATTAATTCGCCAAAGCAGCTAGGAGTTGTTCTTTTTGAAAAAATGCAGCTTCCAGTCATAAAGAAAACAAAAACAGGCTATTCCACATCAGCTGATGTATTAGAGCAATTAGCTAGTACCCATGATATTATCCCAGAGATTTTACAATACCGTCAGCTAGGAAAATTACAGTCTACGTATATTGAAGGATTAAAAAAGGTTATTCATGAAAGCGATGGAAAAGTTCATACCCGCTTTAATCAAACATTAACTCAAACGGGAAGATTAAGCTCAGTAGATCCTAACTTGCAAAACATCCCGATTCGTCTTGAAGAAGGTAAAAAAATAAGAGGTGCGTTTGTGCCTTCACAGCCTGATTGGTTAATATTTGCGGCGGATTATTCACAAATTGAGCTGCGCGTACTGGCTCATATTGCAGATGATGAAAAGCTAATCGATGCGTTTAAGCATGACTTAGATATCCATACGAAAACAGCGATGGATGTGTTCCACGTCGAAAGAGAAGAAGTAACGTCGAATATGCGCCGTCAGGCTAAAGCAGTTAACTTTGGAATCGTCTATGGCATCAGTGATTACGGTTTATCGCAAAGTTTAGGAATTACGAGAAAAGCAGCGGCTACTTTTATTGAACGCTATTTAAAAAGCTTCCCTGGTGTACAGGAGTATATGGATACGATTGTACGCGATGCAAAAGAAAAGGGATATGTAACAACGCTCTTGCACCGCCGACGTTACTTGCCTGAAATCACGAGCCGAAACTTTAACCTCCGCAGCTTTGCTGAGCGTACGGCGATGAATACGCCTATCCAAGGGACGGCAGCTGATATTATAAAAAAAGCAATGATTGAAATGGATAAGCGCTTAAAAGATGAAAATCTTCAGGCTAAGCTGCTGCTTCAAGTACACGATGAGCTGATTTTTGAAGCCCCAGAAGAAGAAATTAAAATTTTAGAGAAAATCGTACCAGAAGTAATGGAGAACGCTTTAGAGCTAGAAGTTCCGTTGAAAGTAGATTATTCTTACGGAAAGACTTGGTACGAAGCAAAGTAGTGGAAAAAGGATGTGACAAACGTGCCAGAATTACCAGAAGTTGAAACCGTCAGACGTACGTTAATTGAATTAGCCAGTGGAAAGACCATTGAGCGTGTAACAGTTAAATGGCCCAATATTATCAAACGTCCTGAACAAGTTGAACAGTTTTGTGACGCGCTTGTTGGACAAACTATTCGAGATGTTGAACGCAGAGGTAAGTTTTTGAAAATTGTGCTCGATGATTATACGATGGTTTCTCATTTACGTATGGAAGGTAAATATGCTCTCCATGAGAATGCAGAAGAACCAGATAAGCATGTACACGTCTTTTTTCACTTCACCGATGGAACAGAATTGCGATACCGGGATGTAAGGAAGTTTGGTACTATGCACTTATTTAAAAAGGGAGAGGAAGATCTGTTTCCTCCTCTTATTGGCCTTGGACCTGAACCGTTTGACGAAACATTTAATCCAAGTCAATTAAAAATGCGAATCGGCAAAACTTCTCGAAAAATCAAGCCGGTTTTACTCGATCAAAATGTCGTGGTTGGGCTTGGGAATATTTATGTAGATGAAGCACTGTTTCGCTCAGGGATTCATCCTGAACGAGTGGCCAGCCAACTAACAGACGAAGAGTATGGAAAATTGCACGAAGAAATTGTAGCGACTCTTCAAGAAGCTGTGAAGCAAGGAGGCAGCACAATTCGCACGTATGTAAACACACAGGGACAAATAGGCATGTTTCAGCAGCAGCTTTATGTGTACGGAAGAAAAGGCGAATCTTGTAAAACGTGCGGTACTCCAATTGAAAAATTTGTTGTAGGCGGTAGAGGAACACATATCTGCCCAAATTGTCAGCCGGCTAAAAAATAACAATGGATGGGCTCCTTTCATATACTACGTATAGACAGAAAGGAAAGGAGTCCTCTCATCATGATAACATTTTCTTTAGTTATTCTTGCTTTTGCCGTAAGTCTTGACAGCTTTAGCGTTGGCCTGACGTACGGACTTCGAAAGGTGAAAATCCCGCTGAAATCCATTTTTATTATTTCATGTTGCTCAGCATTTTCTTTAATGTTTTCTATGTTTTTAGGAAAAGTACTTACGCATCTATTTTCAGTGGATGTACTAAATAAAGTAGGCGGAGGTATTCTTGTTCTGCTTGGGATGTGGATTTTATACCAGTTTTTTTGTCCGGCAGATTCACCTCGAGTGAAAGAAGAAAAAACATTAGTGAAAATTGAAATTAAGTCAATTGGCCTAGTCATTAACGTATTGAAAAAGCCAATTGCAGCAGATTTAGATAATTCAGGTTCCATCAATGGTATTGAAGCATTTATACTTGGAATTGCATTATCTCTTGATGCATTTGGAGCGGGGTTTGGAGCGGCTTTATTAGGTTATTCGCCGTATGCTCTAGCAATTGCTGTAGCTCTTATGAGTTCTCTTTTTTTAAGTGCGGGCATACAGTTTGGCAAGGTTTTTTCACGTTTATCATGGATGAAAATGTTCTCATTTGTACCAGGAGTTCTGCTCATTATTTTAGGTATTTTTAGATTTTAAATAAAGAGATAAAGGAGAGGCCAATGTCAATTGTAATTGGATTAACAGGCGGAATTGCAAGCGGGAAAAGCACGGTAACCGGAATGCTACGAGATATCAGTATTCCAGTAATCGACGCTGATCACATTGCAAAAGCCGTCGTAGAACCAGGAAAAGAAGCATACAAACAAATTGTCGAGACGTTCGGCCGTGCTATTCTTCACGAAAATGCGGAGATCAATCGAGCGGCTTTAGGGGAAATTGTGTTTTATCAAGAGGAAGAACGTAAAAAATTGAATGCAATTGTACATCCTGCCGTAAGAAAAGAAATGCTTTCTCAAAAGGAAAGCTATATAGAGGAAGGTTACGAAGCCGTTGTATTAGATATTCCGCTACTGTTTGAAAGTGACTTGACACACTTAGTCGATAAAGTAGTGGTTATATATGTCGATGAGTCTGTGCAGTTAGAAAGGTTAAAATCGCGTAATAATCTCTCGACGGAGGATGCCTATGCGCGTATCCATGCACAGCTGCCTTTGATTCAAAAAGTAGCCTTAGCCGATGCGGTGATCAATAACAACGGTCCTGTAGAGGAAACAAAACAACAGCTTTTAAGTATATTAGCCCTATGGCTAGATTAAAGAGTGAATGATTGCATTCACTCTTTTTTTATTGGGAATATTTAAGGGCTTCTAAAAAAGAATGTGTTAAATATCTGTTCTCGCTATATACATATAGTAAAACTTAATTAAAATAATTTATTAAAAAAAATTAATATTATTCACTTTTTAAATATTTATGTTATACTATTAAATATAAAAAGTTAAATAGTATAACACATATAGAGAGGGGTATAGCCATGAAAGCACGTATTGCCATTAATGGTTTTGGGAGAATAGGAAGAATGGTGTTTCGCACAGCGATTATAGAGGAAAATTTAGATATTATTGCAATAAATGCATCTTATCCAGCAGAAACGTTAGCACATTTAATCAAATATGACTCTATACACGGACCATTTAATGGAGATGTCAAATGTGATGATGATGCGCTAATTGTTAACGGTAAAAGAATTCAGCTATTAAATTCACGTGATCCGCTGAATTTGCCTTGGAAAGAGCTTGGGATTGATTTAGTTGTTGAAGCAACGGGGAAATTTAATTCAAGAGAAAAAGCGCAGTTACATATTGAAGCAGGTGCGAAAAAAGTTGTGTTAACGGCACCGGGTAAACAGGAAGATATTACTATTGTGATGGGCGTAAACGAACGAGAGTTTGATGTGAATCAGCATAACATTATTTCTAATGCCTCTTGTACGACAAATTGTCTAGCTCCAGTTGTCAAGGTACTAGACGAAGCGTTCACAATTGAAAACGGTTTAATGACGACCGTTCATGCATATACAAATGATCAAAAGAATATCGATAATCCGCATAAAGATTTGCGAAGAGCCCGTGCATGTGCTCAATCAATTATTCCTACAACAACTGGCGCAGCCAAGGCACTTTCATTAGTTCTTCCTCATTTAAAAGGAAAGCTTCATGGAATGGCGCTTCGTGTACCAACGCCGAACGTATCGCTTGTTGATTTAGTTGTGGATGTAAGGAAACCTGTGACGATGGAAGATGTTAATTTAGCATTTATTAAAGCTGCTGAAGGACCATTAAAGAACATTTTAAATTTAACAATGGAACCACTCGTATCAATTGACTTTAATACAAATCCTCATTCAGCTATTGTAGATGGACTATCCACGATCGTAATGGAAGATCATAAAATTAAAGTGTTAGCTTGGTACGATAACGAGTGGGGCTACTCTCAGCGCGTAGTCGATTTGGTAAGATATATTGCTGCAGAAATGCGTAATGGATCAAAAATAAGAGTAAGCTAAGAAAGCTATTGATTGCTTTTAAAAAAACAGGGAGCTATCGCCCTGTTTTTTTTTGTTTTTATTCAAAAGAATAGGGAAAAGCAATAAGATAAGCATGCAAAGGGGTGTTTATTTTCCTCAATTTTAATAAAAAATTAATAGTCGTTTAGAAGCTTTTACACACTGTCTCACGAGAATACAGGGGTAATTTGTATAGGTCTATCTGCAAGAACAATCTTTAATAAAATCAAAACACGTATTGCAAAATAAATGTAAACAAAGTATACTATGTTTCGTGAACTTCTTGTGTACCTTTCGGTGATGTGGCTACTTAAAGGGTTAGGACCTCTTTGGACTAACTTTCCCCCGTGGTAGTTAACATGCTATATGGCGAAAGAACTTCATGTTTAACGATTAAAAATTGTTAAAGGGGGAAATATCATTATGGAAACAATGGGTCGTCATGTCATCTCAGAATTATGGGGATGCGATTTCGATAAGTTAAATGATATTGATTATATTGAAAAAACGTTTGTTGATGCAGCTTTAAAATCTGGTGCGGAAGTTCGCGAAGTAGCGTTCCATAAATTTGCACCTCAAGGTGTAAGTGGCGTTGTTATTATTTCAGAATCACATTTAACGATTCACAGCTTCCCAGAGCATGGTTATGCAAGTATCGATGTTTATACTTGTGGTCATTTAGATCCTACAATCGCAGCAGATTATATTGCAGATGCTCTAAGTGCACAGACACGTGAAACAATTGAATTGCCACGTGGAATGGGTCCTGTTCAGGTAAAACAAACTAAAGCGAATGCACTTTAATAGTGTCGATTGATTACGTAAGTTAAGAGGTGTATTACACACCTCTTTTTAGTATATAAAATTTTAATACGCAAAAACAAAGGGGATAACAACATGGGGGTAGTACAAGCAGTTAAATCTTTATTTTCTAATCATGTAGAAACAAGCGATCACCATTCAGATCCGACTCTAAAAACGCATTATTATAAAACAACGGCTGGGAATGCATTTAAGCAAGTTCATGAAATGTTGAAGCACATGCAAGGGATAGAGATACTTGCTGCATATGAAGAGCGAGGAGAAATTAGCTTAAACGTTGTAAAAGGAAGAAAAGCTTTTGTTGTGATTACCATTATTAACGTACGTCCTCTTGAAACCGCTATCGATTTTTCTGCTACAACAGAATCAAAAGTGGTGCCGGTTGATTTTGGTTTTAGTAAAGAACTTGTACGTACGCTTTATAAGAGCTTTGATCAAAAACTTATTCCTCTTTCTTCGTAAGTTCCTTATCATTTTTGAATTTCAGGAAATAAAATGGGGAAATTCCTTTTCCTTTACTTGTATTCAAGCCTTGTTTTCTATAAGATGGAATAAAGCAAATCCTTTAATACAGCATCGTGTTTGTTAAAGGAAATGATGATAAAAATCATAATAAATGGCGAATAGCCGGCTAACATAGATGGAAATTAACTTATATAAGAGAAAATAAAAAGAAAAACAAGGTTTATTATTGGAGCTGAGAATATGAAGTGCCCATCCTGTCATTACAATGGAACGAGAGTGCTGGACTCGCGCCCTGTAGAAGAAGGCCGCTCTATTCGTAGAAGACGTGAATGCGAAGAGTGTCACTATCGTTTTACAACTTTTGAGAAAGTAGAAGAACTTCCGTTAATTGTTGTAAAAAAAGATGGAGCGAGAGAAGAGTTCAGCAAAGACAAAATCCTTCGAGGGTTAATTAAGGCGTGTGAAAAACGCCAAGTAAGCTTAAAACAATTAGAAGATACCGTATACGATATTGAAACAGAGCTGCGCAGTCAGGGTACATCAGAGGTGCAGTCAGATGTGGTAGGAGAAATGGTGATGGAGCGATTAGCTGCTATCGATGAAGTCTCTTATGTTCGATTTGCTTCTGTATACCGACAATTTAAAGACATCAATGTATTTATTGATGAATTAAAAGATTTAATTAAGAAGGAACGACTGTAAAAGAGCTATTGAAGTATTCTTTAGGCTCTTTTTTTGTCATTTCTATTACTTTAAAAGTAGGTAGGGAACGACATGAAAGAACAACATTGGAAAGAAATGATACCCGTCGATCGTTATGTTGTTCGTTCGAACGGCATACTGCAGGAATACGACCGAAAGATTTTAACCATGCTCTATCAGCCGTTGGTGGGTACGACGTGCTTTGGTCTGTATATGACGCTATGGAGCGAGCTGGAACAAGACCGTTTATGGGGGAAAGAGTCTACGCATCATCATCTAATGTCAATGATGCAAATTAATTTGAAAGCTATTTACCATGAGCGGTTAAAATTAGAAGGCATTGGTTTGTTAAAAACATATATTAAGGAAGAAGATGATGTTCGTGTGTTCATTTATGAGCTCATTCCTCCTCTTATGCCCCATCAGTTTTTTAACGATGGTGTGTTAAATGTATATTTATATAACCGACTTGGAAAATCCATCTTTCAAAAAGTGAAAAATTATTTTTCGGATTCACTCGTCGATGACCAATCGTTCAAAGATGTCACGCATTCATTTAACGATGTATTTAAATCAGTTAAAGCAACAGAGCTGGCTCCGAGTTTTCAGTCTGAAAGCAAGGATGTATTTTCTCCTGATGATCAAACGGACTTTGTGGATTCCTCCAAACGCGCTTCTATTGAGATGAGCCCGGACTCCTTTGATTTTGATTTATTTTTAGCAGGTCTAACAGATTCAATGATTTCGAAAAGGTCCATTACATCTAAAGTAAAACAAGCGATTGAAAAGCTAGCTTTTTTATATGGTATCGATCCTCTTCAAATGAAAAATGTGGTGCTCGATTCACTAAATGAGAACGATCAAGTTGATATTGAATTACTTAGAAAAGCAGCACAGTCCTTTTACCAATTTGAAAATGGAGAAGCACTTCCAAACCTAAGCGAACAAATTCAGCCGCCCATGCTTCGTACTATGCAGGAAAAGCAGCCGCAGACGAAAGAAGAGCAGCTTATTCAACAGCTTGAAGTGACTTCTCCTCGACAGCTTTTGATCGAGTTTTCCGGGGGAGCAGAGCCTTCAAAAGCGGATTTGCAAATGATTGAAGAAGTGATGTTTAACCAAAAACTTTCACCAGGGGTAGTAAATGTTCTGATTTACTATGTTATGCTAAGATCCGATATGAAATTGTCTAAGAGCTATGTAGAGAAAATTGCTGGACACTGGGCGCGCAAAAAGGTCCAAACTGTTCAAGATGCCATGAATTTAGCTAAAAATGAACAGAAAGAATATCAGAACTGGACCGAAGCAAAGCAAAATAAAAAAACGGCTGGACGAAAGATTGT
The DNA here is from genome assembly GCF_057586255.1 of Priestia sp. SRI_019. Taxonomy (NCBI): domain Bacteria; kingdom Bacillati; phylum Bacillota; class Bacilli; order Caryophanales; family Bacillaceae; genus Priestia; species Priestia sp. SRI_019. Next base: position 150,029 of record NZ_JBYCZN010000001.1, read on the forward strand.
GCGTAAAGAAATGGTGCCAGAGTGGCTGAGCGATGAAGAAAAAGAAGAGAAAAAGCAGCCTTCAAAAGAAGTGGACGGATTTGAAGAAGAAAAACGAAAGCTACAAGAAGAGCTCAAGCAGTTAGATCAAGAGCTAAAACAAAAGCATAAAGAATAAAAAGCAGGTATGATAGAGACGAGGTGAAAAAGATGAAGCCTATCAATGATTCACTAAATCAGTTAGTGAACAAAAAAGATTTTAAAGCACGCTTAGAAGCATTAAGAAACAGTATCCTGTCTGATCCTGAAGTTAAAACATTTTTGCAAGAGCATCGCCATGAGTTAGATGAGCAAATGGTCGACCGAGGTCTGATGAAGATGCATGAATTTATCGACCAAAGCAAATGCTGTGACAAGTGTCCTTCTCTGCAAAGCTGTGTCAACATGGTGAAGGGATACCACCCTCAGCTGGTTGTAAAAGGCCGTAATATTGATTTACAGTATGAACGCTGTCCTAGAAAAGTACAAGAAGATGAGCGAAAAGAACAAGAATCTTTTATTCAGTGTATGTACGTGCCGAAAGAAATTTTACAGGCAACAATGTCTGATATCGAAATTGAGCAGGGAAGATTTGAAGCCATTAAACTAGTAAGAGATTTTGTGCGAGAATATGAGCCAAATAAGAAAATGAAAGCTTTATATTTACACGGTTCGTTTGGTGTGGGGAAAACGTATTTTCTTGGAGCAATTGCCAATGCGTTAGCCGAAAAGAAAGTGAAATCTACCATTCTGTATGTTCCGGAGTTTTTGCGTGAGTTAAAAGGTTCGTTTCAAGATCAAAGCTTCAATGAGAAAATAGAGTATGTCAAAAAAGTACCGGTTCTTATGCTTGATGATCTCGGAGCAGAATCCGTAACGAGCTGGATGCGAGACGATGTGCTCGGAACCATTTTACAATTCCGCATGCTCGAAAATTTGCCGACATTTTTCAGCTCGAATTTAAATTTTAAAGAGCTTCAACATCATTTGACTTATACCCAAAGAGGCGAGCAGGAAGAGCTCAAAGCCGCTCGTGTCATGGAACGAATTAAGTCTCTAGCCATTCCTGTTGAAATGAATGGAGAGAATAAACGAAATAGATGAGCAGGTCGTTTTACATTTCTTGTAACGACTTGCTCATTTTTTTGCATGTTGCCCCATATACATTAATAAAGCGTGTCCAAAGGGGGGCTATGAGGAATGAAAATATTCTTTAAATATGTAGAAGACGCAGTCGTTGTATATGAGTCTTTATGCGCGAAGCGAAGCGCTTTATCATATGGTTCACAGTGCTTGAAGCTAGTGAATAATCAGCTTTTAGTCATTGATGAGACATACCATAGAGAGGCCATTTTACAAGACATGGTGATACCGGTATTAACCCACGTAATTTTAAAAAAGAAAGAAAAAAAGATGATGGTAAACATATTAAAAGAACAATTTTTCTATTCAGAAGAGGAAGAGCAAGATTTGCTGCTTCAAATTATGGGGGGGATTATGGAAGGAGAGAGAGGCGAAATTCCGCAAAAAACATTTTCTCTTCCAAGAGAATTACTTATCCGCCAGGCTCTTCAAGACTTCTTCATTCATAATGTAACATTCACCTTTGAGTCTTTTCTCCAATTCCGTTTAAAAGAATATCAAGAGCGGCTGCGCTATTATGCCGAGCTGGCGATTGATGAATATAAGCTTGAACAAGACTATCAAATTCTTATTCATCAGCTGCGTCAAGCAGCTAATGAAAGACAGTCATCTACAGGTGATGTGTACGTAATGCACTTGAATAAAAACAGGTTTGTGTTGTACGACAATAGTAGGTATGTTCCTGAACGTGAATGTGCAGCTCTAGCAGAGGCCTTTTTATCTGAACAAGAATCATTATACATAGACTCAACTATTATCGCGCCTTTGCTAAGTTTATCTCCAGCTGCTATTCATCTGTATAGCGACCAGCATGATCATGATTTTGTTTATACCATTCAAAATATTTTTCAAGAAAAAGTTATGTTATACGAAAAAAATGAATTTCCGTTTGATCAAAAGCAAAATATAACGTGAAAGGTTGATTTCTATTTTGAAAATGAATATAATAAATGCATATTGAAAAACAGCTATATGTCACAAGTTATGATGAGGACATGAGTGTATATTTACGGTTTATAGAGAGGGAGATCTAGGCTGAAAATCTCCTAACACGGAATATATTCTTACCACCTCTAAACTTCAGTAGTAAACGAGCAGTGTCTCTAGTAATTACTGACGGAATTTCCGTTATAAAACCTCGAGCCGCTTCGGGTTCTTTGGGTTATCCAAGATACGAAGAGGAAACAAGGGTGGTACCGCGTGTATACACAACTCGTCCCTTTTGATAAGGGACGAGTTTTTTGTTTTTACAAAAAGTTTATTAGTTATGTTAAAGGAGTGGAAAGTTGTGTCAGAAGTAATCAAAATGACATTTCCTGATGGAGCTGTGAAAGAGTATCCAAAAGGATCATCAACAGAAGATATTGCGGCTTCTATTAGCCCGGGATTAAAGAAAAAAGCATTAGCAGGTAAAGTAAACGGCGAGCTGCTGGATTTACGTACGTCAATCGAACAAGATGGCAGTCTTGAAATCATTACGCAAGATGCTCCTGAAGCGCTTGAAATTATGCGTCACAGTACAGCGCATTTAATGGCTCAAGCAATCAAACGTTTATACAAAGATACAAAAGTACAGCTAGGTGTAGGGCCGGTTATCGAAAACGGTTTTTACTATGACATCGATATGGAAGAATCAATTACTCCTGAAGATTTAGGTAAAATTGAAAAAGAAATGAAAAAAATCGTTAATTCAAATATTGAAATTGAACGAAAAGAAGTTTCTCGTGAAGAAGCCATTCAACTTTTTAAAGAAGTTGGCGATGAACTAAAGCTTGAATTGATCGATGCGATTCCAGCAGGTGAAAAGGTTACGATTTACCAACAGGGCGAATTCTTTGACCTTTGCCGAGGCGTGCACGTACCGTCAACAGGTAAAATTAAAGAATTTAAACTATTAAGCGTGGCGGGTGCTTATTGGCGCGGAGACAGCGATAATCAAATGCTGCAGCGTATTTATGGTACAGCATTCTTTACAAAAGCAGATTTAGACGAGCATCTTCGTCTTCTTGAAGAAGCAAAAGAACGTGACCACCGTAAACTTGGTAAAGAGTTAAACTTATTTACAAATTCTCAAAAAGTAGGACAAGGTCTGCCTTTATGGCTTCCAAAAGGTGCGACGATCCGCCGTATTATCGAGCGTTATATCGTAGATAAAGAAGTAAGCCTTGGTTATCAGCACGTTTATACTCCAGTGCTTGGAAGTGTAGAACTTTACAAAACGTCTGGTCACTGGGAGCACTACCAAGATGACATGTTCCCTGCAATGGAAATGGATAACGAAGACCTTGTTCTTCGTCCAATGAACTGTCCTCATCACATGATGGTTTACAAACAAGGTATTCACAGCTATCGTGAGCTTCCAATTCGTATTGCTGAGCTTGGAACGATGCACCGCTATGAAATGTCAGGAGCATTATCAGGACTTCAGCGTGTTCGAGGCATGACGCTGAATGATGCGCATATCTTTGTACGTCCGGATCAAATCAAAGAAGAATTTATTCGTGTAGTTCGCTTAGTTGAAGCGGTTTATAAAGATTTTGGATTTGAAAATTATTCATTCCGTCTATCTTACCGTGACCCTGAAGATACAGAAAAATACTTTGATGATGATGCAATGTGGGAAAAAGCACAAAGTATGTTAAAAGACGCAATGGATGAGCTTGATCTTGATTATTATGAAGCTGAAGGCGAAGCGGCATTCTACGGTCCAAAACTAGACGTTCAAGTTAAAACGGCTCTTGGTAAAGAAGAAACGCTATCTACGGTTCAACTGGATTTCTTACTTCCTGAACGCTTTGACTTAACGTATGTAGGGGAAGACGGAAAACAACATCGACCGGTTGTTATTCACCGCGGTGTGGTGTCAACAATGGAACGTTTTGTAGCTTTCTTAATCGAAGAATACAAAGGAGCTTTCCCAACGTGGTTAGCACCTGTACAAGTTCAAGTGATTCCGGTATCAACTACGGTTCACCTTGAGTATGCAAAAGAAGTGCAAGAACAGCTTCAGCTTGCGGGTATTCGCGTGGAACTTGATTCTCGCGATGAGAAAATTGGCTATAAAATCCGTGAGGCTCAAATGCAAAAAATTCCTTATATGCTTGTTGTAGGGGATAAAGAAGTAGAGGATAAAGCAGTAAACGTACGTAAATATGGTGAGCAGAATTCAGAAACAGTGGATTTCCAAGCCTTTTTACAAAATGTAAAAGCAGAAGCATCTCGTTAATGAAGAAAGCAGAGAATTGAAATTCTCTGCTTTTTTATCTAACATTTATAAAAAACTGTTGCATAAATGTTTTTCCTTTGATACAATAACTTTTGTTGTTAAAAAAAGAACGAAATCATTGACTTTTGTCTTTGTTGATACTATAATAGCTTAAGTAATTGAATACTTGTTTATACAGAAGAAGAAGCACCCGCTTCTCACCTGAGTGACGCATAGAGCAGTTAGCAGGTACATCGTATCTTAATTAAAACGATAGAAGTGTGGGTGCAGTATGTACTCACACTTTTTTGTGTGAGTTAATAATCGGTCTAAGCAAGCGTATTCGCTCATTAAACCTTGGAGGTGGCTACTTATTAGCAAGGACATGATGGTAAACGAGGGCATTCGAGCTCGCGAAGTTCGTCTAATTGATCAAAACGGTGAACAATTAGGAATTAAATCAAAAAATGAAGCATTAGAAATTGCTTCACGAGTAAATCTTGACTTAGTAATGGTTGCTGCAAATGCGAAACCGCCGGTATGTCGTATTATGGACTACGGTAAATTCCGCTATGAGCAACAACGTAAAGAAAGAGAAGCTCGTAAAAACCAAAAAGTTGTAAACTTAAAAGAAGTTCGTTTAAGTCCAACAATTGATGAACATGATTTTAACACTAAACTTCGTAACGCACGCAAGTTCCTTGAAAAAGGTGACAAAGTGAAAGCGTCTATTCGCTTTAAAGGTCGTGCCATTACTCATAAAGGGATTGGCCAAAAAGTACTTGAACGTTTTTCACAAGCTTGCGAAGATGTAAGTTCAGTTGAATCGGCTCCTAAAATGGAAGGCCGCAGCATGTTCTTAGTCTTGGCACCTAAAAACGAGAAGTAATAGAACGAGGAGGAACACCCCATGCCAAAAATGAAAACACATCGTGGCGCTGCAAAGCGTTTCAAAAAGACTGGAAGCGGTAAATTAAAACGTGCTCGTGCTTACACAAGCCATTTATTCGCTAACAAATCTACAAAACAAAAGCGTAAATTACGTAAAGGTTCTTTAGTAAGCAAAGGTGACTTCAAACGTATCCGTCACTTATTAGATAACATTAAGTAATTTGGGTTGAGATAGAAACAATACAGGAGGTAAACAATTATGCCACGCGTAAAAGGCGGTACAGTAACACGCAAACGTCGTAAAAAAGTTTTAAAATTAGCTAAAGGTTTCTTCGGTTCGAAGCATAGATTATATAAAGTTGCTAATCAGCAAGTTATGAAATCTCACATGTATGCTTATCGTGACCGTCGTCAGAAAAAACGTGATTTCCGTAAATTATGGATCACACGTATTAATGCAGCTGCTCGTATGAACGGTCTTTCTTACAGCCGTTTAATGCACGGTTTAAAATTAGCAGGTATTGAAGTTAACCGCAAAATGCTTGCTGACTTAGCTGTAGCTGATGAAAAAGCATTTGCTGAATTAGCAACTGCTGCTAAAAAAGGCTTAGATAAGTAATGAATATAAAGTCTCGTCATCTTTAGATGATGAGGCTTTTTTGCTATCGGAGGACATATCATGAATGAACTGCTGCTTACCTATTTTATTGTTATTAATATCGTAGGGGTAGGAATGATGTATAGAGACAAACAAAAAGCGAAAAGACATGAGTGGAGAATTGCCGAAAGCACACTGTGGACGGTAGCTGTTGTCGGAGGAGCCATCGGAGGACTGATTGGTATGTATTGCTATCGTCATAAAACGAAGCACACATCGTTTAAAGTAGGTTTTCCTATTCTTGCTGCTCTTGACTTACTTTTCTTTTTTGTTATCAGCTGAGCACAAATGATTTTGTGCTCAGTGTAAAAATTCTCGAACGGGGCTTTTCCAGCGAATAGGAGCATTTGGATACATGTCGTGTACGTGGCTTTCCAGCAGCTTGAAATCTTGTTTTTGCAGTTCATGTAATCGAGATGGATCTGTTAACACCATTGTAATTGACAAAGATTCTGGTTCATTGGGATTGCTGTATTTTTCTCCTTCAAATAAAATACCTTTATACGTTAGTAGAAAATTTTTGCGGATATTCGTTTTTTCGTCAACAACAAAAAATTGCTGATGTTCCTGAGCTGCTACAAGCTTCCGCTTTGGACTGCGAAAATGCTGAACCAGCTTTAATAGTGTGTAAGCAACAAGCGCGAAAATGAACACGCGAACGATAACAATAACAAACATAACGCTCCCTCCTTTACAAGGCACAGTTTTCTTACTTTACGTTCGAGTTTCTAAAAAGTTTCATGATTTTTGATATAATTTCTTTATTGGTTTAAAAAGAAGAAGATATACATAATTACAGGAGTGATTACATTGAATTTACAACAGCTATTTACCATGCAGCGCCAGCTGGATCAGCATATAGAGGACAAGCATGAGCTTCATAAGGAAAACTTGGTTCCGAGAAAGCTTTTAGCACTGCTTGTCGAAATCGGAGAGCTGGCAAACGAAACGCGCTGCTTCAAATTTTGGAGCGTCAAACCTCCGGCTGAAGACGCTGTTATTTTAGAAGAATTTGTGGACGGCGTACATTTTATCCTTTCTTTAGGGATTGAAAAAGGATACGCTGATTTAACTGAGTTACCAAATGCAAAAGCAAGCGATTCAAAAACAGCACAATTTTTACAGGTATTTGCACAAGTTGCTGCTTTCGAGCAGGATCAGTCGAAAGAAAACTATGTGGACATGTTTGTATCTTACATGACGCTTGGCGATATGTTTGGTTTTTCCGCTGAACATATTGAAGAAGCGTACGTCTCAAAAAATGAAGTGAATTTTAAGCGCCAAGAACAAGGATACTAGAAATAAAGGGATGGGAAATTTTACTTCAACCTCTTTTTAGCTATAATAGAGGTATACATATGAAAGGGGTAATCCATATGACAAAGTTAGATGAAACATTGACAATGCTTAAAGCACTAACAGATGCAAAAGGAATTCCTGGAAATGAGCGTGAACCGCGTGAGGTTATGAAGAAATATATTGCACCTTATGCAGATGAAGTAACGACGGATGGGCTAGGCAGTTTGATTGCAAAAAAAGTAGGCAACGAACAAGGACCTAAAATTATGGTAGCCGGTCACTTAGATGAAGTAGGCTTTATGGTGACTCAAATTGATGAACGCGGCTTTATTCGTTTTCAAACGGTAGGCGGATGGTGGTCGCAAGTTATGCTTGCTCAACGCGTAACCATCGTTACATCTAAAGGAGAGGTAACGGGGATTATTGGCTCAAAGCCTCCTCATATCCTGCCTCCAGAAGTTCGTAAAAAGCCAGTTGACATTAAAGATATGTTCATCGATATTGGCGCTTCTAGCAGAGAAGAAGTAGCGGAGTGGGGAGTGAAACCTGGTGATCAGGTTGTACCTTATTTCGAATTTACGGTTATGAACAATGAAAAGATGCTGCTAGCGAAAGCATGGGATAACCGTATCGGCTGTGCAATTGCTATCGATGTATTAAAAGCTTTAAAAAATGAAAAACATGAAAATGTTGTGTATGGTGTGGGAACGGTGCAAGAAGAAGTTGGACTCCGAGGTGCAAAAACATCCGCTAACTTTATTGAACCGGATATTGCATTTGCTGTTGATGTCGGTATCGCTGGAGATACACCTGGTGTTTCTGATAAAGAAGCATCTTCTAAAATGGGAGATGGTCCGCAAATCATTTTATATGATGCTTCCATGGTTTCTCATAAAGGACTTCGAGATACAGTGGTAGATGTGGCAGATGAATTAAATATTCCATATCAATTTGATGCAATCGCTGGAGGGGGTACGGACTCAGGTTCTATCCATATTTCAGCTAACGGGGTGCCTGCACTTTCAATTACGATCGCAACTCGTTATATCCATTCTCATGCAGCGATGCTTCATCGTGATGATTATGAAAATGCAGTCAAATTAATTGCCGAAGTAATTAAACGTTTAGACCGAAATACGGTTAACGCAATTACGTATAATTAAAAAAAGCTCATTCTCCTAGGAGAATGAGCTTTTTGCTGTACATAGGAAAAGGCTATTTATTTTAAACCGTTTTCAAGCGTTGTCAGAATTTCTTCTTTTTCTGATTCTGGAGACTTTTCCCAAAGCACCTCAAATAAAACACCAAGTCCAGGGAGCATTTTTTCTTCGCCGCTTTGAATAGCGTCAGAAATTGTAGCTTCAAGCTCTTCTTTTGAGTTTCCTGAAACGTTTGCAATAACAGCATTTCGTAAATTAAGATCCATCATTTTCACCTCAGCTATCGTAAAGTTACCAATAGTTTTTGTTTTCTTTGCGATTTCTATGTACAATAAAGTGAAACTTATCTAATGATTATTGAGCAAAATGTAATCGAACTATTTATTTTTATATAGATAAAGGAGTTATGTTTGTGAAACAAATTGATTCAGTTAAAAATCCACAGGTAAAAGCGTGGAAAAAGCTGCATAATAAAAAAGACCGTGATAAGCAGGGCCTTTTTATGGTAGAAGGCTTTCATTTAGTCGAAGAAGCTATCAAAAATGAGGATTGCGTAAAGGAACTAATTATACGCGAATCGATCGAAGTGCCAGCACAGTGGAACATAGACGGTATCGAAATAACCGTTGTTAACGAAGCAATAATCAAATTATTATCTGACACCGAAACACCTCAAGGAATTATCGCTGTGTGTTTTCAAACGAAGCATGCAGAAATCATTCATACAGCGCAGAAAGTATTGCTTTTAGACGCGGTGCAAGATCCAGGTAACCTAGGTACGATTATTCGAACCGCTGATGCTGGGGGAGTGGACGCTATTATCGTTGGAGAGGGCAGCGTGGATGTGTACAACCCAAAAGTCGTTCGTTCAACGCAAGGAGCGATTTTTCATCTTCCAATTGTAAAAGGTGATTTACTCGAAATGATTTCACTGTTAAAAGAAAGAGGGATAGCGATTTACGGCACGTCGCTACAAAATGGAAAGGTCTATACACACATAAAACCTTCAAACGAATTTGCGCTGATTGTGGGAAATGAAGGAAACGGCGTAAGCGAGAAAGTGCTGGAACAAACGGATCAGAATCTGTACATTCCCATCTATGGAAAGAGCGAGTCGCTAAATGTTGCCATCGCTTCTGGAATCTTACTTTATTATTTACGCGGAATGTAGTTGCATCGAGAACGTGTTTTCACTATAATAATACAATAGTTACATATGTAAAAAACGATGAAAGAGAGCAGTAGCTTATGTCCGTTTATGCAGGGAGAAAATGCCGTGACTGAAAGCATTTTTATAAATGTAATAAGTGAATTCACCTCTTGAGTTGACACTTAGACCATCTTACATAGATGTAAAGGTGTTCCGGAGATTCCGTTAACTTGAATGAAGTGAACTGTATACGTCTGCGTATATAGTTAACAAGGGTGGTAACGCGACTAATCCTCGTCCCTTTTTTGGGAGGAGGTTTTTTTATTTGTCATTTTTTACGTTAAAAGGAGGAATAAGTGATGAAAGAACGTTTACAAGAACTTCAACAAGAAGCAATTGCAAAAGTCGAAGCAGCAAGTGCTTTAAAAGAATTAAACGACGTACGCGTAGCTTATTTAGGAAAGAAAGGCCCTATCACAGAAGTACTTCGCGGTATGGGAAAACTTTCAGCCGAAGAGCGTCCTGTAATGGGAGCACTTGCAAATGAAGTGCGTGAAGCTATTGCATCTAAAATTGAAGAAAAACAAACGGCGTTAGAAGCAGCTGAGGTAGAGCGTAAACTTGCTTCAGAAACAATCGACGTAACGCTGCCAGGACGCCCTGTTAAAGCAGGTACGCATCACCCGCTAACAAGCGTGGTTGAAGAAGTAGAAGATTTATTCTTAGGAATGGGCTATGAAGTAGCAGAAGGACCGGAAGTAGAGCAGGACTACTATAATTTCGAAGCGCTGAACTTGCCAAAAGGTCACCCAGCACGTGATATGCAAGATACGTTCTATATTACGGAAGAAACGCTTCTTCGTACGCATACATCAACTGTTCAAGCTCGTGTTATGAACAAGAATGAAGGCAAAGGACCTGTTAAAATTATTTGCCCGGGTAAAGTGTATCGCCGCGATGACGATGATGCTACGCATTCTCATCAATTCATGCAAATTGAAGGTCTTGTAGTAGACGAAAACATTCGTATGAGCGATTTAAAAGGCACGCTTGAAGTATTTGTGAAAAAGATGTTCGGTGCAGACCGTGAAATTCGTCTTCGTCCAAGTTTCTTCCCATTCACTGAGCCGTCTGTAGAAGTAGACGTATCGTGTGCAAAATGTGGAGGTAAAGGCTGTAATGTATGTAAACAAACAGGCTGGATTGAAATTTTAGGAGCAGGCATGGTTCATCCAAATGTCCTTGAAATGGCTGGATACGATTCAACTAAATATCGTGGATTTGCTTTTGGAATCGGTGTAGAGCGTATTGCTATGTTAAAACACGGCGTGGATGATATTCGTCATTTCTATACAAATGATGTTCGTTTCTTAGATCAATTTAAACAAGTATAAAGGAGGGACTACGATGTTTGTATCTTATCGTTGGTTACAAGAGTATGTTGACTTATCAGGCGTAACGGCAGAAGAGTTAGCAGATAAAATCACAAAAAGTGGAATTGAAGTTGAAGGTGTAGAAAACTTAAATAAAGGCATCAGCGGAGTAGTAATTGGTCACGTTGTAGAACGTGAACAGCATCCAAATGCTGATAAATTAAGCCGCTGTCAAGTAGATCTTGGCGGAGGAGAAATCGTTCAAATCGTGTGCGGAGCACCGAACGTGGCACAAGGTCAAAAAGTAGCGGTTGCAAAAGTGGGAGCTGTACTTCCAGGTAACTTTAAAATCAAGCGTGCTAAGCTTCGCGGTGAAGAATCGAACGGTATGATTTGTTCTCTTCAAGAGCTTGGCATTGAAAGCAAGCTTGTGGCAAAAGATTATCAAGAAGGCATCTTCGTGTTCCCAAGCGATGCTGAAGTAGGAGCGGATGCGCTAGATGCATTAAACTTAAACGATGAAGTATTAGAACTAGGGCTAACACCAAACCGTTCAGACTGCTTAAGTATGTTAGGTGTAGCACATGAAGTGGCTGCTATTTTACGTCGTGAAGTGAAGTATCCGTCAGTAAACGTGCAAACGTCTGATGAGCAAGCAGCTGATTATATTTCCGTTAAAGTAGAGGCAAAAGCAGACAATCCCCTTTACGTAGCGCGCGTTGTGAAAAACGTAAAAATTGCTCCGTCACCATTATGGATGCAAACGCGTTTAATGGCAGCTGGTATTCGACCTCATAACAACGTTGTTGATATTACCAACTATATTTTGCTTGAATACGGCCAGCCGCTGCATGCTTTTGACTATGATCGTCTTGGTTCAAAGGAAATTGTTGTACGTCACGCGTCAGAAGGCGAGAAGTTTGTAACACTTGATGACCAAGAGCGTGTATTAAAAGGCAATCAGCTTGTCATTACAAACGGAAGTGAGCCGGTAGCTCTTGCAGGTGTAATGGGCGGAGCGAACTCCGAAGTAAAAGACGATACGGTAAATGTTCTCATTGAATCAGCTTACTTCAAAGGCTTAACGGTTCGCCAAGCTTCAAAAGACCACGGTCTTCGCAGTGAGGCAAGCGCTCGTTTTGAAAAAGGAATTGATCCTAACCGTACGCGTGTAGCTGCTGACCGCGCAGCAGAATTAATGGCTGAATACGCTTCAGGTGAAGTGGTAAGCGGTAATGTAGAAGTAGATACACTAACTGTGGAACCTGCTGTTGTAGCTGTGTCACTTGGACGTATTAACGATGTGCTTGGTACAGAGCTATCAATGGAAGAAGTACAAGACATTATGAACCGTCTTCAATTTGAAAACAAAGTGGAAGACGAAACCATTGTTGTAACAGTGCCAACTCGTCGAGGCGATATTACAATTGAAGAAGATATCGTCGAGGAAGTAGCGCGTATGTATGGCTATGACAACCTTCCTACAACACTTCCTGTAACAGTGGCAACTCCAGGGAAGTTAACGGAGTATCAGCTTGGACGCCGTAAAGTTCGCCGTTTCTTAGAAGGTGCGGGACTAGCACAAACAACAACATATTCGTTAACGAGCGCTGAAAAAGCTACTCAGTTTGCACTAAATGCAACAAGTACCATTGGTTTAGCAATGCCGATGAGTGAAGATCGCAGCATCCTTCGTCAAAGCTTAGTGCCTCATTTGCTAGAAGCAGTGAAGCATAATAATGCTCGCCAATCGGATTCTATTGCACTATACGAAACAGGCTCAGTGTTCTTGTCTAAAGGTGAAGGAGAATTACCGGATGAGCAGGAGCGTGTAGCTGGGGCAATCACAGGTCTATGGCATGCTCACGGCTGGCAAGGTGAAAAGAAAGTCGTTGATTTCTATGTGATTAAAGGTGTACTAGAAGGGTTATTTGCACAGCTTGGTTTGGAGAAACGAATCTCATATGCTCCCGTTAAAAAAGACGGTATGCACCCTGGACGTACAGCGGCTGTATGGTTAGATGAAAAAGAAATTGGATACGTAGGTCAAGTTCATCCTGTTGCTCAGAAACAGTATGGTCTTCGTGAAACGTACGTATTTGAATTACACCTTCAAGAGCTATTAGCTGCAGATGTCGAAGAAGTTCGTTATTCAGCTATTCCAAGATTCCCATCTATTACACGTGATATTGCACTTGTGGTAGATAAAAACGTTCTTGCAGGAGAAGTTCAGCGCGTCATCTATGCGGTGGGCGGAGAACTTTTAAAAGACGTGACGGTATTTGATCTATATGAAGGAGAGCGTATGGAAGAAGGCAAGAAATCTGTAGCTTTCTCTTTACGTTACTTAGATCCTGAACGTACATTAACAGATGAAGAAGTAGCAAAAGCACATGGTGCAGTGTTAGAGGCTGTAGAAAAAGAATTTGGTGCAACACTTCGTTCATAAGAATAAGAAAAGAGATGTGGATTTCCACATCTCTTATTTTTTAGCTAATTTTAAAGCTTTTTCTGTATTAGCAAAATGAATTTTAGCTAAGGAGTTCAGCGCATTCACGCCATGTTTCTTAATGATTTTAGCAGCGGCGATATCAACTTGTGCGCCAGCTCCGCGAGGAATAACCATCCCGGTCTTTTCCGTCAGCAAATCCATTTGTTTTAAAAATGCGTATCTGGCAATAATGGAAGCAGCAGCTACAGATAAATGAACGCTTTCTCCTTTTGTGCTGAAAAAGACATTTTCTTTGATAATTTCTTTTTCCTTTGCCACATGTTTATAATAGGTGTTTTTTTCGACAAACTGGTCAATCAAAATGGCATCGGGTTTTTCAGGGTCCAATTTTTTTAACACGTTGGATAAAGCTTTGTTGTGTAACAGAGCTTTCATTTTACCTTGTGACATGCCTTTTTCTTGAAATGCATTATACTTTTCGTTATGTAAAACAAGCAAACTATAGGGAATAAACGAAACAAGCTGCTTGGCAATTTCAATGATCTTAGCATCCGTTAACTCTTTTGAATCTCGTACTCCTAATTCTTTTAACAAAGGAAGCTGCTCTTTTTGAACATAGGCAGCAACTACGGTCATAGGACCAAAATAATCTCCCGTCCCTACCTCGTCAGAACCGATGACAGATAGTGAGCTGAAGTTTGATGGGAGGTGTGAGACAGGAGCCTTTTTCGCAGCATCTAAAGGGCCTCCCCACTTAGCCGCTTCTGTTTCAGCTTCTTTTCCTTGAAAAAGTACTTTTCCAGAGCGATACGCAGTGATGGAACAGCCGGGAGTTTTAGCTGCAAAAATACTTCCCTGCGGAAGTTTGGGCTGTAGATAGGATGTGTAATGAATCTTCATTTTAGCTATTTGATCAGCTGATACCTTAATAACAGCATGTGACATAATGCTTCACTCCTTTCGGGGTATTTTAGTTTACTTTATAAGCACTATCCCTTATGATAGCTTAAATATAGATATGTTTCCATTGAAGTCTTCTTCGTGGTATGATAGGGATTAGGATTTTTCGTGGAACGGAGGATTTTCTCGTGTCAAGACAAGATAAAACACGTGCGACAGTTGACATCTTTGGTCAGCAGTACAGCATCGTCGGTAGCGAAAGTACAAGCCATATTCGACTTGTCGCCTCTATAGTGGATGAAAAAATGCGTGAAATCAGTACTAAAAACCCTTCTTTAGATATCAATAAATTAGCAGTATTAACAGCTGTGAATGCTGTACACGAATATATAAAACTGAAAGAAGACTATGAGAGACTTGAACAAAAACTTTATGGAAAAGAGGAATGACTGAGTCAATGCTTAATATCATTTTAATTATATTGCTTCTTTTAGGCTTTGTAACAGGTCTTAAAAGAGGATTTATTTTGCAGCTCATTCATATTGTCAGTTTTGCGGTTTCGTTTATCGTCGCTTATATGTTTAGTGGAGATTTGGCAAGCCGACTTCGCTTGCTGATTCCGTTTCCGGACAATATTCAGCAGCAAAGTGTCGCATCGTTTGTATTTGATTCTGGAACGATAGAAGACGCTTTTTATCGAATGATTGCATTTGCGATTTTATTTTTTGCTACTCACATTGTACTTCGCCTTGCAGGCTCTGTTTTAACGGCTTTAACCGAACTGCCAATTCTGCGCCAGTTAAATAAATGGGGCGGAGGTGCACTTGGATTCGTTGAAGTGTATATCATCGTTTTTATTTTGTTATACATTGGAGCCGTGATTCCTGTAAGTGAAATTCAAACGCCAATTCAACAGTCTTCAATTGCAATCAATATCGTACAAAATACTCCATACTTATCGTCTGCGATTCAAGATTTGTGGACTCAGTATGGTGTAATGTAATGAAATTACAATAGCTTGTTGAGAGGGTGTGTCGAAAGTGTCATAATACTTTTGAGATACCCTCTTTTTTTATCGCAGTCTGACCTGCGGTTTTCACGAGGATAAAAATATGTCTAGATGAAAATTTGGGAGAGTACATATGTCACTCATCATGTTTTTGAAAGTTTCGTTATTATGATAATAGGCTGGTGAAAAGAGATGAATAAAAAGGATATTATTAAATTGTTAGAAACAATTGCTACATATATGGAATTAAAGGGAGATAACCCTTTTAAAATTTCTGCTTTTCGAAAAGCAGCTGCAGCGCTAGAAACGGACGAGAGAACGCTGACAGAGATTGAGGATTTTACCAAGCTCCAAGGGATTGGAAAAGGAACGGCTGCAGTCATTACAGAGTATATGGAAACAAATGAGTCAAGCGTATTAGAAGAACTAAAGCAAGAAGTTCCTGAAGGACTTATTCCTTTGCTTAAGCTGCCGGGGCTTGGAGGTAAAAAAATCGCTAAATTATATAAAGAGCTAGATATTCAAGATATGGAATCACTGCATCAGGCCTGTATGGAAAATCGAGTGCAGGGACTAAGCGGTTTTGGTAAAAAGACAGAAGAAAAAATTATCGCTGCTATTGAAGAGTTTGGGAAGCGTCCTGATCGTTTGCCTCTTGCTTTTATGCTTCCAATAGCAGAAGAAATTTTAGAAGCCCTTAAACAGATGCACAGCATTGAGCGTTTTTCTCAAGCAGGGAGCATTCGCCGCATGAGGGAAACCGTAAAAGATCTTGATTTTATTATTTCAACAGCTGAGCCTCATGTTGTCCGTGAACAGCTAGTATCGCTGCCAAATGTGAAGGATATCATTGCAAATGGAGATACAAAAGTATCGGTAACGTTAGCCTATGAGTACGATGTGTCTGTGGATTTTCGTCTTGTAGAAGATAAAGCGTTTGCCACAACGCTTCACCATTTTACAGGGTCAAAAGATCATAATGTGCGTATGCGTCAATTAGCAAAAGACCGCAGTGAAAAAATTAGCGAGTATGGCGTTGAAAATGCGGAGACAGGCGAAGTCATGACTTTTGAGTCTGAACAAGCATTCTATGAACATTTTGGGCTGTCTTTTATTCCGCCGGAACTTCGTGAAGATGGAACGGAAGTAGATGCATTTGTAAAGCCTCAAACGCTTGTGACCTACGGTGCCGTAAAAGGTGATTTGCATATGCACTCCACGTGGAGCGATGGGGCGTATTCAATTGAAGAAATGGCGGAAGCATGTCGCGCACGAGGCTATGAGTACATGGCGATTACAGACCATTCTCAGTATTTAAAAGTAGCGAACGGTCTAACGCCTGAACGCATTCGTAAACAGCGTGAAGAAATTAATCGTTTAAACGCACAGTTCGATGATTTTACAATACTAGCAGGAATTGAAATGGATATTTTGCCTGATGCAACACTTGATTATGATGATGAACTGCTAGCTGAGCTAGATTTTGTTATTGCGTCCATTCACTCTAGTTTTTCGCAATCACGCGAAGAAATTATGAATCGCTTAAAGCAAGCGTTAAACAATGTTCATGTAGATTTAATCGCTCATCCGACCGGTCGTTTGATTGGTCGCCGCAACGGATATGATGTAGATATTGATATGCTGATTGAATTAGCTAAAGAGACAAAAACGGCTCTTGAACTAAACGCGAATCCAAACCGTTTAGATTTAGCTGCTGAGCACATAAAAAAAGCCCAAGAGGCAGGAGTTAAAATTGCTATTAATACAGATGCTCACAATCTAGACATGCTAGAGCATATGGAAATTGGAATATCTACGGGAATTAAAGGCTGGCTTAAACCAGAAACGGTATTAAATACGTATAGCCTCAAAGAATTAACCGCCTTTTTAAATCGACATAAATAAGCAACAGGAGGAATCAGTTTTGCAATCACGTATTTTTCATGTACTAGAGTTTAATAAAGTTAAGGAACAGCTTCAGAAAAAAGTAGCTTCTTCTTTAGGCCGAGAAAAAGTAGCGAATTTGATTCCCTCGACTCAGTATGAAGAAGTAGTCAAATGGCAGGAAGCAACAGATGAAGCGACAACCGTGCTGCGATTGCGTGGCAACGTACCGCTAGGGGGCATTTTTGACGTTCGATCTAGCGTGAAGCGCGCTGAAATTGGGGGAACGCTAAGCTCTAATGAACTTCTTGATGTAGCAAGCACTATTTATGCTGCAAGACAAGTCAAGCAATTTATTGAGCAAGTAGTGGAAGACGAAGATTTACAGCTTCCAATTATAACTGAACATATCGAAAAATTAATGCCTCTTCCTGAGGTAGAACAAACAATTAAAATGAGCATTGATGAAAATGGCACAGTGCTAGACGGTGCAAGCGACCAGCTAAGAGGCATTCGTCAAAAACTTCGCTCAACGGAGTCTCGTATTCGCGAAAAACTAGAAAGCCTTATTCGCTCCTCGTCTGCTCAAAAAATGTTGTCAGATGCGATTGTTACCATTCGAAACGAACGTTTTGTTATTCCTGTTAAGCAAGAATATCGCAGTGCGTATGGAGGCATTGTGCACGATCAGTCTTCATCCGGAGCAACTTTATTTATTGAGCCTCAGGCGATTGTGACGTTAAACAATGAGCTTCAAGAAGCAAAAGTAAAAGAAAAACAAGAAATTGAGCGTATTCTCATTGCTTTAACCCTTCAGGTAGCGGAAGTGGCAAATGAACTCCGTCAAAACGTGTATCTGTTAGGTGAGCTGGACTTCATGTTTGCTAAAGGACGCTATAGCCATGAGCTAAAAGCTTCAAAACCTAAAATGAACGACCGAGGCTATATTAAGTTAGTGAAGGCAAAACATCCTCTTATTGCACAGGAAGACGTCGTTGCGAATGATATTGAGCTAGGTGATCAATATACGTCTATCGTTATTACAGGACCCAATACCGGCGGTAAAACCGTAACGTTAAAAACACTTGGATTATTTACGTTAATGGCTCAAGCGGGTTTGCAGATTCCTGCGCTGGACGGATCGGAAATGGCTGTGTTTAAGCACGTATTTGCTGATATTGGAGATGAGCAGTCGATTGAACAAAGTTTGAGTACCTTTTCATCCCATATGGTCAACATTGTAGATATTTTACAAAAAGTAGATCACGAAAGTCTGGTCTTGTTCGATGAATTGGGAGCAGGAACGGATCCTCAAGAAGGTGCAGCGCTTGCGATTTCGATTTTAGATCAAGTATATGAAAAAGGAGCTCGCGTAGTTGCGACTACTCACTATCCTGAATTAAAGGCGTACGGCTATAATCGTGAAGGAGTGGTCAATGCTAGCGTAGAGTTTGATATTGAAACATTGAGCCCTACTTACAAGCTGCTGATTGGTGTACCCGGCCGAAGCAATGCGTTTGAGATTTCAAAACGTTTAGGTTTAAGTGCTGAAGTAATTGAACGTGCCAAAGGCTATATTGGCTCAGAAACAAATAAAGTAGAAAATATGATTGCCTCTCTTGAAGATAGCCGCCGTCAATCTGAACACGAGCTAGAAGAAGCTGAAGAGCTAAGAAAAGAGGCTCAGAAGCTTCATAAAGAATTACAGAGTCAGATTATTGAGTTTAATGAAAAACGAGATAAGCTGTACGAAAAGGCTGAAGAAAAAGCTCAAGCCACAGTTAAAGCAGCATCTGAAGAAGCAGAGAAAATCATTAGCGATTTGCGTAAAATGAGTCAAAAAAATCATGCGCTTGTAAAAGAGCATGAATTGATTGAAGCGCGTAAACGTCTAGAAGATGCAGTTCCAACTCTTGAAAAAAGTAAAAAGAAACCGGCTGCGCCGAAAAAACAAGAGCACACTCTTCAAGCTGGAGATGAAGTGAAAGTCTTAAGCTGGGGACAAAAAGGAACGCTTGTAGAACGAGTAAGCAATAATGAATGGCAAGTACAAATGGGGATCATGAAAATGAAGGTGAAGGAAAAAGATCTCGAATATATCAGTTCTCCAAAACCTGTAGAAACCAAGCCGCTTGCTACGGTAAAGGGAAAAGATTATCATGTAAATCTAGAATTGGATTTAAGAGGAGAGCGCTATGAAAATGCGCTGATCCGAGTTGAAAAATATATTGATGATGCTTTGTTAGCCAACTATCCGCGCGTTTCGATTATCCACGGTAAAGGAACTGGAGCTCTTCGTAAAGGCGTACAGGAATATTTAAAAAATCATCGTTCTGTTAAAAATATTCGTTTCGGAGAGGCTTCTGAAGGAGGTTCTGGCGTTACGGTTGTGGAATTTAAATAAAAGAACGCTGAAATAAAGGTATCAGTCGATGCGCTGAACAAGCATATATGAAGATAGAAAATCCGACATGGCCATGGACTATGCTGGGTTTTTTATCTCTTTTAAGAACGATACAAGTAAAGGAAAGAGACCTGTCAGTTCATTACGTGAAGTGTAATATAAATTAGGAGTGATGCAAAAATGAGGGATTTTTGGAAAGACCCGTATATTGAATCTGCCGCTTATTACAGCGTGGTTGTCTTGAGCATTGTCGTCTTTCTTGTTGTGTTTGAGCTCGTTACTAAGTATAAGAATTGGGAAGAGATTCAAAAAGGAAATATGGCTGTTGCGATGGCAACAGGTGGGAAAATATTTGGATTAGCTAATATTTTTCGCTATTCAATTGAGCATAACGACAATTTGTTAAGAATGCTCGGATGGGGAATATATGGATTCGTTCTTTTACTAGTCAGCTATTTTATTTTCGAATTTTTGACGCCGAAATTTCGAATCGATGATGAAATTGAACAAGATAACAGAGCCGTTGGGTTTATTTCACTTGTTATTTCAATCGGTATGTCCTATGTAATAGGAGCAGGGATAGGATAGGAGAGAGTGATGGAGAAGTTAGCGAAAATTTTACTCGTTTTATGCGGAGTGTTTATGCTTATTGGTCTTATCTATTTATCTATATAGCTTTTCCTAACATTATGATGACAGCAAAAAAGCTGGCCTTCAAGCAGGTCAGCTTTTTTATGATTACTTCCATACGTCTTCAGCAATTGAAATCACGTGCTTTACTTTATCCCACTGCTGCTCTTCAGTAAGTAAATTTCCTTCTTCTGTAGAAGCAAATCCGCACTGGGGACTTAAACAAATTTGATCAAGAGAAACAAATTCTGCCGCTTCAGCAATTCGTTTTTTCACTGCTTCAGGATCTTCTAAATCTCCAAATTTTGATGTGATAAGACCAAGGACAATCTGAAGATCATCTCGCTTTACATGTCGAAGAGGTTCGAATCCTCCTGAGCGTTCATCATCAAATTCTAAAAATAGTCCATCTACGTTTAACTGACTGAAAATAGCTTTTGACGCATTTTCATATCCGCCGCTTGCTGTATAAGTAGACTGGAAATTCCCTCTGCAAATATGCATTGTAATGACCATATCATCTGGCTTATGCGCAATGGATTCATTGATCGCATCCGTAAAACGTTTCAGTAATTCTTGGGGGGTGAAACCTTTTGAAGCGATTTGTTCTTGTCCTTTTTCTGAGAAAAAGACTGCCCACGCAGTATCATCTAACTGTAAATAGCGGCATCCGGCATCATAAAATGCTTGAATGGCTTTTTGATATGTTTTAACTAAATCAGCAAAAAATACATCCGTATCCGAGTAAGCAGACTCTTCAATATGACCTCTGAAAAACAGCATATTAGGACTTGGAATGGTGAACTTAGCTACGTGTTCTTTTCCAGCAGCTTGATGAAGAAATTTATAATCTTCAATCATAGGGTGGTGATTAAAATCTAGTTTTCCAGTCACTTTTATGCCGTGAGCTTTTGTTTGGACTCCGTGAAACTGAATTCCCGTCTCTGCTTCGTAAAGTTCTACGCCAACAAGCTCTGACAGAAAATCAAAGTGCCACCACGCACGGCGAAACTCACCGTCTGTGACGGCTTTTAATCCAATTTGTTTTTGCTTTTCTACGAGTTTACGAATTTCTTCATCTTCAATTGCTCGAAGCTGTTTCTTTGTCATTTCCCCGTTTTCCACTTGTAATCGTGCTTGCTTGATACGCTCGGGACGCAAAAAGCTTCCAACGTGATCTGCTTTAAACGGTCCTTTAGTCAATGTTGTTGTCAATTCATACAGCTCCTTAAAAAAATCTAATTTTTATTATATACAAAAAATTCGGATAATGTACAGGGGTAAATCCAATTTTTATTTATTACGCTGCAGGATGAAAGAGTGATTAGGTAGGAAAGAGAACATTGAATAACGATTGCATCTAAAAAAAGAATGAACTATAATTTTAATTAGAAAAATCTAATTTTTTATTTTTTTTTGAGGGAGAGGATGCGTGTGGAATCCACCGAAAAGATATGGCTTTCTCAATATCCGGATGAAATACCTGCTATGCTTCATTATGAACAAAAAAATTTAGCACAGCTTTTTGAAGAGGCAGTTCAAAAGGATCCTAAAAAAAGCGCAATCTATTTTCTAGGGAAAAAAATGACGTTTTCCCAGCTGCATCAA
This sequence comes from Priestia sp. SRI_019, assembly GCF_057586255.1. Classification (NCBI taxonomy): domain Bacteria; kingdom Bacillati; phylum Bacillota; class Bacilli; order Caryophanales; family Bacillaceae; genus Priestia; species Priestia sp. SRI_019. The sequence continues at coordinate 171,813 of NZ_JBYCZN010000001.1, forward strand.
GATTCTCTAAAGCTGTCATCTTACCTTATTGAACTGGGATTAAAAAGAGGGGATAGAGTAGCCATTATGCTTCCAAATTGCCCTCAAGCAGTCATTTCCTTTTATGCTGTTCTTCTTGCCGGAGGAGTAGTGGTTCAAACAAATCCTTTGTATACGGAAAGAGAGTTAGAGTATCAGCTTAATGATTCAGAAGCGACCATGATTATTGCACTCGATTTGCTATATCCGCGTGTAGTAAAAATGAAAGCGTTAACAAAAGTGAAACACGTAGTCATCACCTCTATTCAAGATTATCTCCCATTTCCCAAAAACATAATGTATCCATTTATTCAGCGCAAGCAGCAGAAGATAAGCGTGGATGTGAGTCATACGGAGACTACTCATTTATTTAAACGTATTATAAATGAATCCTCTCCCGCAGTATGTAACGCTGAGGGAATTTCAGACGAAGATATCGCGATTTTACAATACACCGGGGGAACAACAGGTTTTCCAAAAGGAGTCATGCTTACTCATAAAAACTTGGTAGCCAATGCAACAATGTGTTCACATTGGTTATACCGCTGCAGGCATGGAGAAGAAAAAGTGCTTGGAATTATTCCATTTTTTCATGTGTATGGTTTAACAACGGTTCTTGTTCTATCGGTTTTGCAAAACTATGAGATGGTTCTTCTGCCTAAATTTGATGCAAAAACGACGCTCAAAACCATCCATAAGCAGCAGCCTACTTTATTTCCAGGTGCTCCGACAATTTACATCGCATTATTAAATCATCCTGATTTAGCAAAATACAACCTATCTTCCATTGATTCATGTATGAGCGGTTCGGCTCCCCTTCCTGTAGAAGTGCAGGAGCAGTTTGAAAAGATCACCGGAGGTAAACTGGTAGAAGGATATGGATTAACAGAAACCTCTCCTGTTACTCATGCTAATTTTCTTTGGGAAGAGAGAATACCAGGAAGCATTGGAGTGCCTTGGCCAGACACGGATGCCAAAATTCTCTCGTTTGAAACAGGTAAAGAAGCTGCTGTAAGCGAAGTAGGAGAAATTGCGGTTAAAGGTCCTCAGGTCATGAAAGGATACTGGAAGCAGCCTGAAGAAACGGAGGCTGTTATGCGAGACGGATGGTTGCTAACAGGTGATGTTGGCTATATGGATGATAAAGGTTATTTTTATGTAGTAGACCGAAAGAAAGATATTATTATTGCCGGGGGATATAATATCTATCCTCGAGAAGTTGAAGAAGTATTATATGAGCATGAAAAAATTCAAGAAGCTGTAGTAGTAGGTGTTCCTGACCCATATAGAGGAGAAACGGTGAAGGCTTACATTGTATTAAAAAATGGTGTAAGATGTACTGAAGAAGAGCTAAATGAGTTTTCCAGAAAGTATTTAGCTGCTTATAAAGTTCCGCGCCTTTATGAATTTCGAAATGAGCTTCCGAAAACAGCGGTCGGTAAGATTCTGCGACGAGCGCTGATTGATGAAGAAAATGAAAAGCATAAAAAGGCGACGTAATCGATCGTCGCCTTTGATTTTTTTCCTGAAACATAATTGACAGATACTTGCGGTTTCTTTATTATAAAGATATGAATGAATAATCATTCATATTTTAAAGGAGCGTATAAGATTGAGAAGAAATAAGCCAAAGTATAAACAGATTATCGATGCAGCTGTAGTAGTAATAGCAGAAAACGGATACCACAATGCTCAGGTTTCTAAAATTGCTAAGCAGGCTGGAGTTGCAGACGGTACGATATATTTATATTTTAAAAACAAAGAAGATGTCTTAATTTCTTTGTTTCAAGAGAAGATGGGACAATTTGTAGAAAAAATTTATGAAGAACTGGCGGGAATTGAAACCGCGGCAGAAAAACTTCATGTGTTAATTGACAAACATTTTTCGTTTCTAGCAGAGGATCATCATTTAGCTACAGTGACACAGCTCGAACTGCGTCAATCGAACAAAGATTTAAGATTGAAAATTAATGATGTATTAAAAGATTATCTGACTCTCATTGATTCTATTTTGCAGACAGGAATCGAAACGGGTGAGTTTTCTGAAAATATAGATATTCGTCTTGCGCGACAGATGATTTTTGGAACGATTGATGAAACTGTCACAACATGGGTAATGAACGATCATCGATATGGTCTAATAGAATCGGTAGATAAAGTCCATTCCCTGCTGTTAAACGGCTGCAGCGGCTCATAATCGTAAGTGAGCCTGCTGCTCCCCTGCGAGGGGAAAAAGCGCAAGGTAATGAAAATAGAAAGAAAGGGTGGCGTAAACAAATGGAGATTATCCAGGTTGAAACTGTTGATGCAATAAGCTTCATTACGTTAAATAGACAACCTGCTAACGCTTTGTCTCAAGCTTTATTAAAAGATCTTTCAAGTGTTTTGAAACATTTGGAAGATAGTAAAGAGACAAGGGTTATCGTTATTAAAGGTGAAGGGAAATTTTTTTGTGCCGGAGCTGATATAAAAGAATTCACATCACTTCAGCAGGAAAAAGAATACGAGAAGCTTGCTGTTAACGGTCAAGAGCTCTTTGAGTATATTGAAAATTACCCAAAACCAGTGATTGCAGCTATTCATGGAGCTGCTTTAGGCGGAGGATTGGAGCTTGCTATGAGCTGCCATATCCGTTTGGTAACAGAAAACGCTAAGCTGGGCCTGCCTGAGCTTCAGTTAGGAATTATACCAGGGTTTGGAGGAACTCAGCGATTGCCTCGTTATGTAGGAGTTCATAAGGCTTGTGAGATGATGCTGACAAGTGATCCAATATCCGGAAGCGAGGCAGTGGAGTTAGGATTGGCAAATGCAGCTTTTGAAGAAAGTCAGCTTATCAATGAAACATTTTTACTTGCTAGAAAAATTGCCAAAAAAAGCCCAATCTCTGTTAAAGCTACCTTGCAGCTGCTTCAGCATGTAAAAACAGATGCTTACTACAGCGGCATTAAAAAAGAAGCGCAGTTTTTTGGAAGCGTATTCAAAAGCCGGGATGCTCAAGAAGGCGTAGCCGCTTTTATTGAAAAGCGCCAGCCTAAATTTTTAGGAAAATAAGCTTAGGAGGGGAATTGAATGAATATTTACGTGTTAGTAAAAAGAACATTCGATACAGAGGAGAAACTTTCATTAAAAAATGGTCAAATTGTTGAAGATGGGGCTGAATTCATTATTAATCCTTACGATGAGTATGCAGTTGAAGAAGCTATTCAGCTAAAGGAAAAGCATGGCGGGGAGATTACGGTCGTGAGTGTAGGAGGGGAAGAATCAGAAAAAGAACTCCGAACAGCTTTGGCTATGGGAGCAGATAAAGCGGTTTTAATCAATACGGAAGATGACATAGAAGATGGCGATCAGTACACGACTTCTAGGCTGCTGGCACAGTACTTAAAAGAACAATCTCCTGACTTGATTTTGGCAGGAAACGTAGCGATTGACGGAGGTTCGGGCCAAGTGGGACCGCGCGTAGCAGAACAGTTAGAAATCCCTTATATCACGACCATTACAAAATTGGATATCGAAGGTGAAAAAGTAACTGTTGTACGCGATGTGGAAGGTGATTCCGAGGTTATTGAAACGTCGCTTCCTCTTTTAGTAACAGCTCAGCAGGGACTTAACGAACCTCGCTATCCATCTCTTCCAGGGATTATGAAAGCGAAGAAGAAACCGTTGGTTGAAGTGGAATTGGATGATTTAGATTTAGATGAAGATGATGTAGAAGCAAAAACAAAGACAATTGAAATTTATTTGCCTCCGAAAAAAGACGCAGGACGCGTATTACAAGGAGATATAAAAGATCAAGTGACAGAACTGGTCAATTTACTGCATAAAGAAGCAAAAGTCATTTAATAAGTCAAAACAATGGGGGTATTGCAATGGGACGCAAAGTGTTAGTTCTAGGAGAAGCACGTGATGGGGGATTACGAAACGTATCGTTTGAAGCGATTTCCGCAGCATCTACTGTAGCTGACGGTGGAGAAATTGTTGCAGCGTTAGTAGGAAAGAACGTAAAAGCTTTAAGTGAAGAGCTTATTGCGTACGGAGCAAATAAAGTTGTTGTGACGGAGCATGAAGATTTAGCTGCTTATACATCAGATGGTTACGCTCAGGCGTTATTAGCCATCATTGAAAGTGAACAGCCTGAAGCTATCGTATTTGGCCATACGGCTCTTGGCAAAGACCTAGCGCCAAAACTGGCAGCTCGCTTAGACAAAGGACTTATCTCCGATGTGACGGATGTAGAAGTTGGAGGGGATCAAGTAGTCTTTACCCGCCCAATTTATTCTGGTAAAGCATTTGAAAAGAAAATCATGACCGATGCTTTTACGTTTGTCACGATTCGTCCAAATAATATTTCACCGCTTGCAAAAGAAGAGGGACGTACAGGCGATGTAGAGGATTTAAATGTTGAAATCAAAAACCTGCGTACAGTTGTAAAAGAAGTTGTACGGAAAGCAACGCAAGGGGTTGATTTATCCGAAGCAAAAGTCGTGATTGCAGGTGGTCGAGGTGTAAAAAGCACGGAAGGTTTTGGACCTCTCCAAGAACTAGCGGACGTGTTAAATGGAGCTGTTGGGGCATCTCGCGGAGCGTGCGATGCAGATTACTGCGACTATTCTCTTCAGATCGGTCAGACGGGCAAAGTAGTCACACCAGATTTATACATTGCCTGCGGAATCTCAGGAGCCATTCAGCATTTGGCCGGCATGTCAAATTCAAAAATTATTGTTGCCATTAACAAAGATCCTGAAGCGAATATTTTTAAAGTAGCTGATTACGGAATCGTTGGAGATTTATTTGAAGTGGTGCCTCTACTAACGGAAGAATTTAAAAAGCTGAAAGTACAGTCTGCGTAAGAGGCTGGGACAAAAGGATTTTAGACGAAGTGAAAAACGAACCATTGATCAAGATGTTTGATTAGTGGTTCGTTTTTTTGTTGGGGTAAACTTTATGTGTGTGGGTCTTTCTAGCAGTTGATTTCTGTGCCAGACTCCCGGGGAAAGCGAAGTCTTGCATAGAAATCAACTGCGGTGGCACAAGCGGTTCAGCCTTTGTATACTATTTGTTCACCTTTAGATGGAATTCATTTCGTTATGTCTCAACCTCACGGAAAACGAAATTTTCTACGTATGTTTTTATGTGAATTGTACAAACTAGAGCGGAGAATAAACAGTATAAATGTAAGCAAAAAGTTAGCAAACCTTATTTGAAGGTGATATACTGTGAGTAGAATTTGGATATTGCATATATTTAGGAGGAATTAAAATGGCTATTGCACATGCTACAGATAAAAACTTTACAGATGAAATTAAATCAGGCCTAGTGCTTGTTGACTTTTGGGCACCATGGTGCGGACCTTGTAAAATGATTGCTCCAGTTCTTGAAGAAATTGATGGCGAACTTAACGATAAAGTTAAAATCGTGAAAGTAGACGTTGATGAAAACCAAGAAACAGCTGGAAAATTTGGTGTTATGAGTATCCCAACTTTAGTATTATTTAAAGATGGAGAGAAAGTTGACCAAGTAGTTGGTTTCCAACCAAAAGAAGCATTAACAGAATTAATTAATAAACACGCGTAAGTCAAAACCTAGCTCAGGCTAGGTTTTTTCTTTTTCTCCACTTTTTCTCTTTTGGGAATACTTTTATTTAGCGAATATGCGTTCGTTTGTTTTATACTAGATGTAAGGAACACCGTCATAAATCCGGCTTATGTGCATGTATTGTAAAGCAGGAAAGAATGTAGGTTACGCTTCATAAGCGAATGTATAGATGGACAGAGTAAGAGAAGAGGAAGGAGAAAAGTATGAATGATTATTTAAAAGAAAAGCTGGCTATTTTACCGGATCAGCCCGGCTGCTACTTGATGAAAGATAAATATGGAACGGTCATTTACGTAGGAAAAGCAAAAGTATTAAAAAATCGAGTGCGCTCCTACTTTACCGGATCTCATGACGGAAAGACGCTTCGACTTGTAAACGACATTGTCGACTTTGAATATATCGTCACATCTTCTAATTTAGAAGCGCTTATTTTAGAAATGAATTTAATTAAAAAGCATGATCCAAAATACAATATTATGCTTAAAGATGATAAGGGCTATCCCTTTATTAAGATTACAGCTGAAAAACAGCCCCGCCTTGTTATTACAAGAAAAATAAAAAAAGATAAAGGGAAATACTTCGGTCCTTATCCTAACGTCCAAGCTGCAAATGAAACCAAGCGGCTTCTTGATCGCATTTATCCACTAAGAAAGTGCTCTACCATGCCAGACAGACCTTGTTTGTATTACCATATCGGGCAATGTCTAGCTCCTTGCGTAAAAGAAGTAAAAGAAGAGCAAAACAAACAAATTATTGAAAATATCACGCGGTTTTTAAATGGTGGATATGAGCATGTCAAAACAGAGTTAACTGAAAAAATGTTAAAAGCTTCAGAAGAACTTGACTTTGAACGGGCTAAAGAATATCGAGATCAAATTGCTCATATTGAAGCGACAATGGAAAAGCAAAAAGTAACGTTTAATGATTTTGTTAATCGAGATGTGTTTGGCTATTCTTATGATAAAGGCTGGATGTGTGTTCAAGTTTTCTTTATTCGCCAAGGGAAATTAATTGAGCGAGAAGTTTCTATGTTTCCTTTTTATAAAGAGCCAGAAGAAGATTTCTTAACTTTTATCGGTCAGTTTTATGCCAAAAATATTAAGCCAAAAGAAGTGCTGGTTCCAGCAACGATTGATGCAGAGTTAGCTGAGAAATTAGTAGAAGTAGAGGTTCAGCATCCAAAGCGAGGCAAAAAGAAAGAATTAGTAGAACTTGCGTGTAAAAATGCAAAAATTGCGCTCGGTGAAAAATTCTATTTAATTGAACGAGATGAAGAGCGCACGGTCGGCGCAGTTGAACGGTTAGGAGAAGAGCTTGGAATTGCAGCGCCTTACCGGATTGAAGCATTTGATAACTCAAATATTCAAGGGACAGATCCCGTTTCTGCGATGATTGTTTTTGTTGATGGGAAACCGGAAAAGAAAGAATATCGCAAATATAAAATTAAGACCGTAAAGGGACCAGATGATTACAGTTCCATGAGAGAAGTCGTTCGCAGACGGTATTCCAGAGCGTTAAAAGAAGGTCTTCCGCTTCCAGATTTAATTGTTGTAGATGGAGGCAAAGGGCATTTAGCTGCAGTACAGGACGTTCTCGAAAATGAATTGGGACTTTTAGTGCCTACAGCAGGTCTTGTCAAAGATGATAAGCACAGAACCTCCAACCTGATGATTGGTGAGCCTCCTCAAATCATACCGCTTGAACGCAATAGTCAAGAATTTTATTTGCTTCAGCGAATTCAAGATGAAGTTCACCGCTTTGCGATTACCTTCCACCGTCAAGTGCGCTCTAAGTCCGCTTTTCAGTCTGTTCTGGACGACATTCCGGGAGTGGGAGAAAAGCGTAAAAAAGCTTTGTTAAAGTATTTTGGTTCGGTGAAAAAATTGAAAGAAGCAACGGTTGATGATATTCGAAATTCAGGTGTTCCTCAAAACATCGCTGAAAAAATTTATGAAACATTGCAAAAATAGTCTTGAAATAATAGAAAATATTTGATAAGCTATTAACTAATTTCATACGACACTTCATCAAATGAAGTGAAGATAGAGGTGCAAATTTAATCAGTACGTATCAGGAAGGGTATGAGCTCTTATGAATGATGCGGAAAGGGAAATTTGCCGAAGTGAACATTACCTCATAGTAATGATTGCTGGTTCTGCGTTGAATAAACGTAGGATTGTCAAGATGTAGATTCTTGGAGAGCTATCTCACGGCAGTGGACGGTTATGTTTTATAATTTTCGTTCGTTAAGCAATGAGAGCTCATCTCATTGCTTTTTTTATTGTCTGAGTAAAAAAATTTAGCTTCTCATCATCCTGCATATGCAAATTTATTGAAAAGGAATGAACAAAATTATGGCATTAATCGTTCAAAAATTTGGTGGAACATCTGTTGGTTCTGTTGAACGTATCCAACATGTAGCAAACCGTGTTATTCAAGAAGCAGAGCGCGGTAACCAAGTAGTTGTTGTTGTATCGGCAATGGGCAAAACTACAGATGCACTGGTGAAATTAGCAAGTGATATTACGGACAGTCCAAGCAAACGCGAAATGGATATGCTTCTTACAACTGGAGAACAAGTAACGATTTCCCTGTTAACAATGGCTCTTCAATATAAAGGGTATGAAGCAACTTCGCTAACAGGTTGGCAAGCTGGTATCCAGACGGAAGCAGTTCACAGCAATGCACGAATCCAGCACATTGACACGACTCGTATTCAAAGCCAATTAGATAGAGGTCGAATCGTAGTAGTAGCTGGATTCCAAGGCTGTTCAGAAGATGGAAGCATTACAACATTAGGTCGAGGCGGCTCTGACACGACGGCAGTAGCTCTTGCCGCAGCATTAAAAGCTGCAAAATGTGATATTTATACAGACGTAACAGGAGTGTTTACGACAGATCCGCGCTATGTAGAAGATGCTCGTAAGCTTCACTCTATTTCATATGACGAAATGTTAGAATTAGCTAATTTGGGAGCAGGGGTGCTGCATCCGCGCGCCGTTGAGTTTGCAAAAAATTATCAGGTACCGCTAGAAGTGCGTTCAAGCTTAGAAAACGAGAATGGAACGATTGTTGAGGAGGAAGTTTCAATGGAACAAAACTTAGTCGTAAGAGGAATTGCGTTTGAAGATAATATTTCACGAGTGACAATTGAAGGGTTAAACAACGAGTTGCAAACTCTTTCTACTATTTTTACAGCATTAGCAAAAGAACAGTTAAATGTGGACATTATTATTCAAAACGTAACGGCTAATAATCGTCTTTCTATCTCATTTTCTATTAAAACTGTAGACGTAGATGCCGCTCTTGCCGTCTTAAAAGAGTATAAATCTACTTTAGGATATACGCGTATTGAACATGAAAGCAGTCTGGCTAAAGTATCAATTGTCGGCTCTGGCATGATTTCTAATCCAGGCGTTGCAGCCGAAATGTTTGAAGTGCTGGCAGGAGAGAAAATTGAAGTGAAGATGGTCAGCACGTCTGAAATTAAAGTATCTACAGTTGTACCGCACGCTGATATGGTAAAAGCTGTTGAGACGCTTCACGTAGCATTTGAATTAGAAGAGCAGCAAGCAGTGCAAGTATAAAGAAGAGAAAAAGACGTGGTATTTCCACGTCTTTTATATATACATATTTCCTATTTTTTATAACGCTCCGCACGCGTTTCGGTAGGTAAGATATCTTTTCGGTCCCACTGTACCGAAATCAGCACTTTTCCGTTCTTTTCTTTATGTGTTAAGTAGGCTTCTGTTAGGCAGTTGTTTTGACGCTGAATCTGTTCAGCTACAAATCCTGACTCAAGATGAAACGAACAAGTTTCCTGCTGAAATCTTTTGCTGACCACATCACCTGATAACTCAAGCTCTAGTGAATATTTATCTTTTTTTGCAAGCGTCAGTGTTCCCCAGGAAGCTGCTTTAAAAAAAGCGACGATTTCATCCATTGTATTTAACGGGTATTTCCGCGCAAGGTGTTTTCCTGCCCAGTATGAAATGGTATTTGTTTCGTCTCCAAGAAGCTCTGGAATTAACACGTCACGCAAAAGGCTGTATCCGAAATATGAAACGTGATCAAGAGTTCTCTCTGTTTCAGCTGTGACATTAGGTTCTGATGTTTCCATCGTCTCTTCAAGTTCTTGCTGTGATTCTGTTTGTAAATTGCTCATGCTTTCCCCTCTTTCTTTACTACTATTATATACAAATCTAAAAAACCTCTCACGCATTTTTTTAATAAAATGTAAGAGGATCTTTATTATGGTAAAAAGAGTTAGATGTAAAGATAAAAAATCCATAATATACCTTTTAAAAGGGTACTTTTACCTGTGTAAATGTTTTGTGAACTTGTTTACAATAAAAGTATAAAGTAAACGCTTACTTAGTTGTGGCAAGCAATATTATAATAGAAAGAAAAAATCTGTAACATCAGTATAGTAAGCGGTAACAAATATAAAATTTTATAAATTTATATTTTATAGAAGATTTAAACATCTTGCCTTGACGCTCTTAATCGATGGGAGTAAAATTAACCTGTCACATACTTTATTAGGAAATGCAAAGGTTTTCATTTCCTGTATTCACGATTAATCTATTTGTCTAGTGGGAGTAAGAAAGTTCTTCACAAACTATGTTCATTTAACTAAGGGGGGTCTACGCAGATGGCGGCAAACAGAGAGTTTCAATATCGGAGAATCCATTCATTACTTGGGGTAATACCAATCGGGATTTTCTTAACACAGCATTTAGTTGTGAATCATTTCGCGACAAAGGGAGAAGAATCATTTAATCAAGCAGCTCACTTCATGGAGAGCTTACCTTTCCGCTATGCTCTAGAAATTTTCATTATTTTCTTACCAATCGTTTTTCACGCAATATACGGTCTTTACATCGCATTCACTGCTAAAACAAACGTTAACAACTACGGTTTTTTCCGTAACTGGATGTTTATCCTTCAGCGTGTTTCAGGTGTAATCACACTTATCTTCATCACATGGCACGTATGGGAAACCAGAATACAAGCTGCGCTTGGAAAAGAAGTAGATTTTCAAATGATGGAACGAATTTTAAGCAACCCGGCAATGCTTGCATTCTACATAGTTGGTGTTGTATCTACGATCTTCCACTTTGCAAACGGTCTATGGTCATTTGGAGTTAGCTGGGGGTTAACTGTAACACCACGTTCTCAAAGAATTTCAACTTATGTGACATTAGCAATCTTCTTAGCACTTACATTTGTAGGTGTTCGTACATTATTCGCATTTGCATAAAATTAAGGTTTTGAAGGAGTGGGGTTCCGATGAGTAACGGAAAAATCATCGTAGTCGGTGGCGGTTTAGCTGGCTTGATGGCAACAATAAAAATTGCTGAGTCTGGCAAGCAAGTAGATTTATTTTCACTAGTTCCGGTAAAAAGATCTCACTCAGTTTGCGCGCAAGGTGGAATCAACGGAGCCGTAAATACGAAAGGTGAAGGGGATTCACCATGGGAACACTTTGATGACACAGTGTACGGCGGAGACTTTTTAGCCAACCAGCCACCTGTAAAAGCAATGTGTGAAGCAGCTCCTGGTATTATTCACTTACTTGACCGCATGGGTGTTATGTTTAACCGTACTCCTGAGGGTTTGTTAGACTTCAGACGATTTGGCGGGACGCAGCATCACCGTACGGCTTTTGCTGGGGCAACAACGGGTCAACAATTATTGTATGCATTAGATGAGCAGGTTCGTCGCTATGAAGTTGCCGGACTTGTGACAAAGTACGAAGGATGGGAATTCTTAGGTGCTGTTCTTGATGATGAGCGCAGCTGTCGCGGAATTTCTGCACAGAATTTAAAATCAATGGAAATTAAAACGTTCCCAGCTGACGCGGTTATTATGGCTACAGGTGGACCTGGAATTGTTTTTGGAAAATCGACGAACTCAGTTATTAATACCGGTTCAGCGGCATCTATCGTGTATCAGCAAGGTGCATACTATTCAAACGGAGAGTTTATTCAAATTCATCCAACTGCTATCCCAGGAGATGATAAGCTTCGTCTTATGAGTGAATCTGCTCGTGGAGAAGGCGGACGCGTTTGGACATATAAAGACGGTAAACCTTGGTATTTCTTAGAGGAAAAATATCCTGCATACGGTAACTTAGTACCTCGTGATATTGCAACTCGTGAAATTTTTGACGTCTGCGTAGCGCAGAAGTTAGGAATTAACGGAGAGAACATGGTTTATCTGGACCTTTCACATAAAGATCCAAAAGAGCTAGACATTAAACTTGGAGGTATCATCGAAATCTATGAAAAATTCATGGGCGATGATCCGCGCAAGGTGCCAATGAAAATTTTCCCAGCCGTACACTATTCAATGGGCGGTTTATGGGTGGATTACGATCAAATGACAAATATTCCTGGCTTATTCGCAGCTGGTGAGTGTGATTATTCACAGCACGGAGCGAACCGTTTAGGAGCAAACTCATTATTATCAGCTATTTATGGTGGGATGGTTGCTGGTCCTAAAGCGGTTGAATACATCAATGGTTTAGAAAAGAGCGCAGATGCTATTTCTTCAAGCGTATATGATCGTCATGTGAAAGAAGAAGAAGAGAAATGGAACAATATCATGAATCTTCAAGGTACAGAAAATGCATATGTTCTTCATAAAGAGCTAGGGGAATGGATGACTGACAACGTGACAGTCGTACGATACAATGACAAACTGTTAAAAACAGATGAAAAAATTCAAGAATTAATTGAACGCTATGATCGTATTAACATTAATGATACGGCTAAATGGAGTAATCAAGCGGCAACATTTACTCGTCAGCTGCAAAACATGCTTCAGCTTTCACGTGTTGTAACGCTAGGAGCTTACAACCGTAACGAAAGTCGCGGTGCTCATTATAAGCCAGATTTCCCTGATCGTAACGATGAAGAATTCTTAAAAACAACAATGGCATCTTTTGTGGATAAGAAAACGGCTCCTTCTTTCCATTATGAAGAGGTAGACGTATCGTTAATCAAACCGCGTAAGCGCGACTACACAAAGAAAAAAGATGAAAAACCAAAAAAACAACAAGAGGGGGTTCGTTAATCAATGAGTGAACAACAAACAGTCCAAAAGACAGTGCGCTTCATTATTACACGTCAAGATTCAGCTGAATCTGCTCCTTACAATCAGGAGTTTGAAATTCCGTATCGTCCGAATATGAACGTTATTTCAGCACTGATGGAAATCAGACGTAACCCTGTTGATGCTTCAGGTAAAGAGGTTGCTCCGATAAACTGGGAGATGAACTGTTTAGAGGAAGTATGCGGAGCCTGTTCAATGGTCATCAACGGTAAACCTCGTCAGTCATGTACGGCTCTTGTTGATAAACTAGAACAGCCAATTCGCTTACAGCCAATGAAAACATTTCCTGTGGTTCGTGACTTGCAAGTAGACCGCAGCCGTATGTTTGATTCACTGAAAAAAGTAAAAGCCTGGGTTCCAATCGATGGCACATACGATCTAGGGCCAGGACCGCGTATGCCTGAAAAGAAACGTCAGTGGGCGTATGAGTTATCCAAATGTATGACATGTGGCGTTTGCTTAGAAGCTTGTCCAAACGTAAACGACAAGTCAAACTTCATCGGTCCAGCACCGCTTTCTCAAGTTCGCTTGTTTAATGCCCATCCAACCGGTGCGTTAAATAAAGGAGAACGTTTAGAGACGATTATGGGTGATGGAGGACTAGCGAACTGCGGGAACTCTCAAAACTGCGTTCAATCATGTCCAAAAGGAATTCCATTGACTACTTCAATCGCAGCTTTGAACCGCGATACAACAATTCAAGCATTCAGAAGTTTCTTTGGTAGCGATCAAGTATAATCACTCAAAACCTCTCCACGCGGAGAGGTTTTATTTTGTCTATGACGAACGGAGGAAATACAGATGAATAATATTTCGTATATTGAAGACATAGATCATTGGAAAGAGTCATTTTCGTTTAAGAAGGAGATCAAGGTAAGATTTTCAGAAACAGATATGTTTGGGCATTTAAATAATACGGTTCCTTTTGTTTATTTTGAACAAATACGTACGGAATTTTTTCACCATATTGGCTTTATGCAAAAGTGGACGAGTAAGCATGAGGGAACGATACCGGTGGTGGCTGATTTGCAGTGCGATTATGCCAAACAAGTGTATTTTGGCAACGTGCTATCTGTTTTTGTAAAAACTCATAGAATTGGACGTTCGTCGGTTGATTTACACTATATGATTCAAAATGAGCAAAAAGAGGTTGTGCTCACCGGGAGAGGAACAATGGTGCAAATTTCTAAAGAAACAGGAAAAAGCGTGCCTTGGGATGAAGAGATGAAAAGGTGTTTATCAACTATATGAAAATGGCTTGAAGGCTCTTTCTTCAGGCTTTTTTCTTTTTTAAAGGTAAAAAAGAGTTTTTTGCATATTTTTTCTAAAACTAGTAACCGCGTAGGCATACCGCACATAAGATATGTTGACTAAATTTACACCCATCCGATAGTTCAACTCAGGATCAGGCAAGGAGGGTTACATTGAAAGAAAAAGAGTTTCAACCTAAACCGCTACTTACAAAGCGTGAACGAGAAGTATTCGAGCTTTTAGTACAGGACAAAACAACAAAAGAAATCGCGAGTGAACTATTCATTAGCGAAAAAACAGTTCGAAATCATATTTCTAATGCGATGCAAAAGCTTGGAGTCAAGGGGCGTTCTCAAGCAGTCGTAGAACTCCTTCGAATGGGAGAACTTGAACTATAACATGAGCTGGCTTTCTTCTTAGAAAGCCAGCTTTTTGTATATTTTTTCAGGTGTCGCATACATATCTAAAAAGAATGACGTTAAGAAAATATTATAAAAAAGGTAAATCTTTATAAAAAAAACTTATTGCTTGAAATTGAATTTCAGAGTACGTATACTTTTAAGTAAGGAGATACTAGTTCAGAAGAAAGAGAGGTGAGATGATGAAAAATGTATGGATGAGCTTATTGTTATGCATGATATTCTGTTTGCCTTTTGCGAGTTTGCCAGATAAATTTATTGATAACGACTTTGAAAAAGTGAAGGTCACAAAAAGTTCGGTTCAGCATTACACCGATATTGTGCACATGTCTCCAGGAGCTAAGCACAGCGTTAAACAAATAGGATCCCTCATACAAAGCGTGATAGTAACTTTTGCTTTAGTATGGACGAGTGCCAAACTCATCATTCCAACGCATCAAATTGCGTATTTTATCCTCAAGAAAACACTTTTTTATCCAAAAATCTTTCAATCAAGTTACCTCAATTAAATAAAAAAGGTTGAAATTTCAACAGCCTTTTCTTCAAACCTAAAATTACCAACTATTCTTAGGCTTATTTGCTATGCGGATTTTCTAGGCAAATAACGGGGCAAAATTAAAAAATTCTTTTTAAAAACTTTATAGGAGTGATCATTCAATGATGATTAAAGAAACGGAGTTACCAGGAATCGGCCGTAAATTTGAAATTGAGACAAGCGGAGGAAGCCGCGTAGTCGTTATCATTCATGATGATGGAAGACGTGAAATCTACCACTTCGATCAAAAAGATTTAGAAGAAAGCATTTTTGACATTACGTTAACAGATACAGAATCAAGACAGCTAGCTGCAATTTTAGGCGGCATGATTTACAAGCCAAAAGCAATGGAAACCATTGAAGTGGCATTCAATGACTTAGTTATTGAATGGTACAAAGTTGAAAAACAAGCGAAAGCTCACAGTAAAACAATTGGTGAAATTGACGTTCGCAGCAACTATGATGTCACTATCATCGCCGTCATTAAAAACACGCAAAAAAAATTATCAACTCCAGGACCAGATACGTTAATTGAAGAAGGAGATACGCTTGTTATCTCTGGAGAACGAGGGAATTTAAAAACGCTCATTAAAGAATTGCTTTCACAAGGAGGTAGTTCATAATTGGATCATTTAGTATTTGAAGTTGGGACAGCTTTGTTACTAGTGGCTTTAGCGGCTATACTAGCACATAAATTTAAATTTACGATTATTCCATTCCTCATTCTGCTGGGCATGGCGGTCGGTCCCCATGCTCCTGAGTTTGGCTCATTCAGTTTAAAGTTTATTGAAAGCCAAGAGATTATTGAATTTATGGGGAGAATTGGAGTTCTCTTTTTACTGTTTTATTTAGGATTAGAATTTTCAGTTGGAAAGCTAATTAAATCAGGTAGGTCCATCGCGGTGGGAGGGTCTATTTATATTTTAATTAACTTCACTTTAGGATTATTGTATGGATACCTGACAGGAAATCCTCTTCTTGAAGTGCTGATTATCGCTGGAATTATTACGATTTCGTCCAGCGCAATTGTCGCAAAAGTATTGGTTGATTTAAAACGAACAGCGAATCCAGAAACGGAACTGATATTAGGGATTATCATGTTTGAAGATATTTTCTTAGCGGTTTATCTTTCTGTCGTTTCAGGGTTGGTGCTTGGAGACCACGGATCGCTTGCTGGATCTTTAACATCTATTTTAATTGCGTTTGGCTATATGATGCTGTTCTTTATCATTGCTCGAAAAGCCACGCCGCTACTAAATAAACTTTTAAATATTTCATCAAACGAAATCTTTATAATCGTCGTTTTTGCGGTATTGTTTTTTGTGGCAGGCTTCTCAGAAACAATTCACGTGGCAGAAGCAATTGGCGCGTTATTGCTTGGACTTGTCTTTTCTGAAACGGAACATCGCGATCGTATTGAACATCTTGTCGTACCGTTTCGTGATTTCTTTGGAGCCATCTTTTTCTTCAGCTTCGGGTTAAGTATTGATCCTCTCACGCTATGGGATGCGGGCTGGCTTGCGCTTGGTGCAGTTGCGCTTACGATTATTGGTAACTTTACAGCCGGTATGATCTCAGGAAGAAAAAGCGGGCTGTCACACAAGGCTTCGACCAACATTGGGTTAACGATTATGTCACGAGGCGAGTTTTCAATTATTATGGCTAACATTGGAATTGAAGGAGGATTATCCGCAATTCTTCAGCCATTCGCTGCGCTTTATGTATTGATCCTAGCTATTATTGGCCCTTTGTTAACGAAGGAGTCTAAGCATATATATGGGTTTTTAAACTCGGTATTTAAATGGAAAAAACCAAATCCTCAAGAATCAAAGTGATAATATATATAAAACACAGTTGACAAATCGGATTAATATGATAAAATTCAAAATAATCCAATAACAAATCAGTTAAATATAGCAACGGGCTGATCGGTCAACCGAAAGCTCCTACCTTTTTCAGGTAGGAGCTTTTGTGTTTTTAGATGAACGAGCTTTTGATTTGAAAATTCAAGGAGGAGGAACTGCTGTGAGTGTTGTCATTCAATCTGTTAACCGATCATTTCAAAAAGGAGAACAAGTAACTCAAGCATTGCGAAATGTAAATCTTACGATTAATAAAGGTGAATTTATTACCGTTATTGGTCCGAGCGGATGCGGAAAAAGTACGCTGCTTAAAATGATTGCAGGACTTGATATGGATTATGAAGGGCGTATTGAAATCAACGGGAAGCACATAGCCGGACCTAGCATTAAACAGGGAATGATCTTTCAAGAACACCGCTTGTTCCCATGGCTTAATGTGGAACAAAATATAGCGGCTGACTTATCGCTGAAAGATTCGAACGTTCGGCGCCGCGTAGATGAGTTAATTGATATTGTCAGGCTGAAAGGATTTGAAAAAGCTTATCCTCGAGAATTATCCGGAGGGATGTCTCAACGAGTCGCTATTGCGCGTGCTCTTTTAAGAAATCCAGAAGTTTTATTATTAGATGAGCCGTTCGGTGCGTTAGATGCTTTTACTCGCACTCATTTGCAAGATGTGCTGCTAGACATATGGAAAAAAGAAAAAACAACCATGATTTTTGTTACGCATGATTTAGATGAATCCATTTACTTGGGGACTAAAATTGTGATTATGAGTGCCAGGCCAGGAGAAATTAGCCGGGTCGTTCCAGTAGAAATTAGTCATCCGCGAAAAAAGACAGAGTTACCATTTCAGCAGCTAAGGCAGCAAGTACTGAAAGAATTTGAAGAAGCAGGAGAACATTAAAGATTCAATAAGACAGAGAAGGAGACAGAACAGATGAAAAAGCTACTTTTAACTGCATCTATTGTACTTGTTCTCGCATTGGCTGGATGCGGGACAAAAGAAAAAGCGAGCGGAGAAGATTCAAAAGACGTTACGATCAACATTGGGATCCAACAAAGCTTAGGCCCTTTAATGCTGGCACAAAACCAAAAATGGTTTGAAAAAGAATTTAGAAAAATAGGTGTAAATGTTAAATGGACAGAGTTTCAAAGCGGACCTCCGCAATTTGAAGGTTTAGCATCTGGACATTTGGATTTCGGCCAAGTTGGAAATTCACCGGTTATTTCTGGTCAAGGCGCAGACATTCCGTTTTTAGAAATTGCTAATTCCAGCGACGGGTTGAAAGGAAATGCCATTTTAGTAGGGAAAAACAGCAAGATTAAAAGCGTAAAAGATTTAAAAGGTAAAAAGATTGCGGTTGCGAAAGGAAGCAGCGGTTTTAATTTATTATACAGAGCTCTTGACCAAAATGGGTTGAAGCCAAGTGATGTAAAGATTATTCAGCTTCAGCCAGACGAAGCTCAGCCAGCATTTGAAAATGGGTCAGTGGATGCATGGTCAATCTGGGAACCGTTTATCTCACTGCAAAACTTAAAAAATGAAGCTCGTATTTTAGCAGACGGCGATTCATTAAAGGTTGCTTCACCAGGTTTTACTATTGTAAGAGAAGGCTTTGCAAAAGATCATCCAGAGTTAGTCGTTAAGTTTTTACAAGTTTATCAAAAAGCGCTTGAATGGCAAAACGAACATTTTGAAGAATCTGTGGATATTTTAGCAAAGCAAAAAAATCTAGATAAAGACGTAGTAAGACAAGTGTTAAAAAATAATCCTGCCTATAATCGTCCAACCTCTAAAGAAATTATTGCAGAACAACAGCGAACAGCTGATTTTCAACAATCTTTAGGTGTTATTAAAAAGAAAATTGATACTGGAGATGTTGTTGATAATTCATTTATTGAAAAAGCATTAAAAGAAAAATGAGGTGATGAAAATGAGTAAAACATCTGTGGTTTCAGGACATGTCCAGTCTTCAGCAGCTCACTTGCAAAAAGTGAAAAAAAGAAAGGAAGAAGCGAAAAATAAGCAGGGGATTTTCCTTCGTTCTCTTGTCGTGCCACTTCTGCTTATCACGGTGTGGCAAATTATTGGTTCTGCGGGCTATGTATCCAAAACTGTTCTTCCTACACCTGTTGATATTGTACTTTCTTTTAAACAGCTCATCGTATCCGGGGAACTCGGAGCTAATCTTCAAATCAGTATTTTGCGTGCTGCCATAGGTTTTGCCGTTGGAGCTGGACTAGGGTTGCTATTTGGTGTAATTGTCGGTTTCTCAAAGAAAACAGAGCACTATATGGATCCATCTATTCAAATGCTTAGAACTGTTCCACACCTTGCATTGGCGCCTTTATTTATCTTATGGTTTGGCTTTGGTGAAATTTCAAAGATATTGCTAATTGCAAATGGTGCATTTTTTCCAATCTATGTGAATACGTATCTAGGCATTCGCGGGGTTGATTCGAAATTATTTGATGTTGCTCGCGTTCTTCAATTTAGTAAATGGAAACAAATCACAAAACTCATTTTACCAGCTGCTCTTCCTAATATTTTACTTGGTGTCCGATTGTCTTTAGGTATTGCATGGCTCGGACTGGTAGTTGCTGAATTAATGGGAGCAAGTGAAGGTGTAGGATACATGATTATGGATGCTAGACAGTTTTCTCAAACGGACGTAGTTTTTGTCGGAATTATCATTTTTGCTGTTGTAGGCAAATTAACCGATTCATTTGTCCGAGTATTAGAAAAGCGTCTTCTTAAATGGAGAGACAGCTACGCAGGTGAAAAATAAAAGAAGGATTTATACACGTATTAATCCTTGTAAATCTATCAGTTTTATAAGTGAAAAGGAGAGATGATAATGAGCCAGGTTACAATTATTACAGGAAGCCCTTCAAAGCAATCAAGGTCAGCTGCTTTAAGCGAGTATATTGCAGCATATCTACAAGATGAAAAATATGAAGTGAAAACCGTGCATGTCCGTGACTTGCCCGCTGAAGACTTAGTATATGCTAACTTTTCTAGCCCTGCGATTCAAGAAGCTCAAAAGAAAGTCGCAGATGCTGATGCCGTTATTATTGTCAGCCCAATCTATAAAGCTAGCTACACAGGAATTTTAAAAACATTTTTAGATTTAATACCTGAAAAAGGTTTTCACAATAAAACCGTGCTGCCGATAGCTACAGGGGGAACCATTGCTCACCTACTGACTCTTGATTATGTATTTAAGCCGACTTTATCAGTTTTAGGGGCTACTGCTCTTATTCATGGAGTTTATATTGTTGATTCTGAGGTGGCTTATACGAAAGAAAATGAAATTGAGTTTATTACGGAAGAAGCAGAAGCGAGAATTAAACGTTCATTAAAAGAGCTGGGATATCATCTAGAACAAACGAAAAGGAGTGTTGAATCATGAAAATACTATGGTTTATTCCTTCCCATGGAGATGGAAGATATTTAGGGACAAATCGAGGAGGTCGTTCAGCAGACTATTCATATTTTCGGCAAGTTGCTCAAGCAGCTGACCGTTTAGGGTTTGAAGGAGTTTTGATTCCAACGGGGAAATCATGCGAAGACCCTTGGCTATTGGCTGCTTCACTTATACCTGAAACAGAGCGTTTGAAATTTTTAGTAGCTGTACGTCCCGGCATTATGGCCCCTTCCGTGGCAGCGCGCATGACCTCGACTCTTGATCGAATTTCAAACGGTCGTTTACTAGTTAATGTAGTAGCAGGAGGAGATCCGGCCGAATTAGCGGGAGATGGCCTTTTCTTATCACATGATGAACGTTATGAAGCTGCGGATGAATTTTTAGATGTGTGGAAAGGGTTATTGGCTGGAGATACGGTTAATTATGAAGGAAAACATATTCATGTAGAGAACAGTGAGCTGTTGTATCCACCTGTTCAAAAACCTTCTCCACCTATTTATTTTGGCGGATCTTCACCCTCAGGACAAAAAGTTGCAGCAAAACATTCTGACGTGTATTTAACGTGGGGCGAACCTCCTGAACAAGTAAGAGAAAAAATAACGGCTGTGAGAAAGCAAGCAGAAGCAGAAGGCAGAACCGTTAAGTTTGGGATTCGTTTGCATATTATTGTAAGGGAAACGGAAGAAGAAGCTTGGCAAGCAGCCGATCGATTAATTCAGCATTTGGACGACGACACGATTCAAGCAGCACAGCGTACTTTTGCTAGGTATGACTCGGTCGGGCAGCAGCGAATGGCGAGCCTTCATAGAGGAACCAGAGAGGAACTTACGATTAGCCCTAACTTATGGGCAGGTGTAGGGCTTGTCCGGGGAGGTGCAGGAACTGCACTAGTAGGCAGTGCTGAAAATGTAGCGAAACGAATAAAAGAATATGAAGCTTTAGGAATTGAATCTTTTATTTTATCAGGCTATCCGCATTTAGAAGAAGCTTATCACGTAGGCGAGTTATTGTTTCCGCTTTTAAATATTGATGAGGGTGAAGGAAAGAGTGAAAGCATCGGTGAGATTATTGCAAACGATAGGTTTCCAAAAGCTTCAACGTCATAAAAGAAGAACCGGTGAAAAATTCACCGGTTCTTCTTTTACATTCATCTCAGCCGAGAGACGAGTTCGTTAAATTGTTGGTTTAGGTTTTTCAGGTGCAGCTTGTTTATCTTTTCGACTTTCTTGAATATATACTTTAAAGAGAAAAATATTTAAACAGCCCAGTGTGAGGAATAACGGTGCAAAATAATATTCTTGAGACATAAGTAGGACGAAAACGCTTCCAAAACAGAACAGAGAACTAAACATAAAGTAAAACTGTAAGAATCTTCTCATTTTAGTCGCCTCCTATTCTTTTTCTTCTTACAATTATTATATCAAATACTTTCCAAAAAAGACACAAAATATTCACAAAATGTTCAATTTTTTTCTTTTTTGCCTATTGATTTTTTTGTCGATATGTAAATTTAGTGGGTTGTAATACCAATTAATTCCTGATTGTAACTTTCCGATGGAAAGTTTATGTAAAATTTTATATGATAGAGAAATGCTATTGAAAAAAGGGGGAAAATCATCATGAGACGAATTGGGTGGCTATTTTTTACTATGGCAATTCTTTTATTAATAACTGCCGGTTGCTCAAATGATCAACAGAAAGCACAGGATCGATTTGATAAATATGTAGCCATGTGGAATAAAGAAGATTTTAAAGGCATGTATGGATACTTGTCTAAAGATGCTAAAAAGACGATTTCAGAAAAAGACTTTGTAAATCGATATAAAAATATCTATGCTGCAATTGAAGCGGACAAGCTTAAAGTGAAGGCAAGTAAAATAGAAAACTTAGAAATAAAAGACCATAAAGCTGTTTTACCTTTTGAAGTAAACATGAACTCTGTAGCCGGTAAAATCTCATTTAAAGAAAATGCTGCTGTAGTTCAAGAAAAACAAGGGGATACAGAGAATTGGTATATTAATTGGAAGCCTAACATGATTTTTAAAGGACTTAAGCAAGAAGAGCAAGTAAGAGTAGCTGCTCAGTCAGCTGTGCGTGGAGAAATTATGGATCGTTCAGGGAAATATTTAGCTCAAAATGGAGAAGCGATTCAAATTGGAGTTGTTCCCCAGCAGTTTTCTAAAGGCGGCGAGCACGCTATACAACAATTAAGCAAGACTCTTGCTCTTTCAGAAAAAAGTATTAATCAAGCACTGAGCGCTTCTTGGGTGAAAAAGAATCAATTTGTTCCTATTAAAACAGTTAGTCAAAAAGACGCCTCTAATTTAGAGAATTCTTTGAAAAAAGTAGAAGGCATTCAACAAAAAAAAGTAAATGCGCGCGTATATCCTTGTGAAGAAGCGTGTGCCCATTTAGTTGGATACGTTGCGCCTGTCACAGCGGAATATTTAAAAAAGCATAAAGATGAAGGCTATAATGCTCAGTCTAAAGCTGGAATGATTGGGTTGGAGTCTTTATATGAAGATAAGCTTCGTGCTCGAGACGGCGTCACGATTTATACTGTAGATAAAGATGGTAATAAAAAGAATGAAATTGCAAAAGTGAATCCAAAAGATGGGGAAAGCATTCAAGTTACAGTAGACACGAATGTTCAAAAATCCCTTTATGAACAGTTAAAAGATGAAAAAGGAGTAGCTACTGCTCTTCAACCTAAAACTGGAGAAATATTAGGTCTTGTAAGCACGCCAGCTTTTGATCCGAATTCTTTTTCTTTTGGAATCGATGCTAATACGTATCAATCCCTTTCAACGAATCCCGATAAGCCGTTAATGAACCGCTTTACCAAAACGTATTCTCCGGGATCTACATTTAAGTTAGTCACGGGAGCTTTAGCGGTTGATGAAGGTGTGGTAAATCCAAACGAAAGTGTATCAATCAGCGGGAAGAAGTGGCAAAAAGATAAAAGCTGGGGGAATTTCTACGTAACACGAGTGGGAAGCAAGCCGAATGTTAATTTACGTGATGCTTATGTTACATCTGATAATATTTATTTTGCGCAGACTGCTTTGAAGTTAGGTTTAGACAAATTTAACAGTGGTTTAAAACAGTTTGGGTTCAATCAAAAAATGCCTGTTAATTATCCTTTTGAAACATCTAAAATTGCAGGTGATCAAGATATTAAAGATGAGGGAGTATTAGCAAACTCTGGCTATGGCCAGGGGAAACTGCAAGTGAATCCTCTCCACTTGGCATTGATGTATACATCGATTGTAAACGATGGAAACATAGTAAAGCCTATTCTTATGAACGGTGATGAGAGTGGAATATGGAAAAAACAAGTAATATCTAAAGAAACGGCACAATTAATTCAAAATGATTTAGTTGATGTCATTGAAGATAAAAATGGTACGGGTCATGCTGCAAAAATAGATGGGTTAACCCTGGCTGGAAAAACTGGAACGGCAGAATTAAAGAAAACTCAAGGTGAAAAAGGGCAGGAAAACGGCTGGTTTGTAGCTGTGGATACAAAACAGAAAAACCTACTCGTTTCAATGATGATTGAAGGAGTAGAAGATAAAGGCGGAAGTCATTACGTCGTGCCGAAAGTAAAAAATGTATTTCAGCAATATAATAAGTAAATAATAAAAGCCAGTTCTAAAGGAGCTGGCTTGTATTATTTACACAAGGGGAGTAATGTTAAGTTTTTGTAAATCCCAGTTTTATACAAACTCTGAAAACCCTTGTTTTAAAAGGAATGAACGTATTATTGTTAATGTATTGTAAAGAGACCTAAAAAAATGTGTTTGAAAAGTTATTGACAATTAACAATAATAGGAGTAATTTTTGACTTGGCGTAAAAAAATGAATCGCATAACCTATAAGTAAAAGAACCATCTTTTGGGACTTTTGCTCTGGTAAACGTTTGTTTTTTTCGAATTTTTTGATACACAAGAGAGGTGGTTTCTCTCGTTATAGTAATGAACAGATAAGTTTTATCCATTACTTTAAATGAAAAAAGAAACTAGAACACATATAAAAAGATAGAGAGAAAAAACGAGTGGTAAAGTTTCGATAAATTGGATGGAGGATTGCAACGTGATCAAAAGAAAAAAAGACAAGTTTTCTGAAATGTTAATGGACATTGCCCAAAATATTAAGGACTCAGCAGATTTTTTAGGCAGCTTTGAACTTCAAAATGTATCTGACCTAAAGGAATTTGCCAATGTTTTAAAAGCGTATGAATCAAAAGGTGATAAATACGTGCATACAGTGATTACTGAGTTGAACAAAGCATTTATTACTCCAATTGAGCGTGAAGATATTTTACAGCTAGCAATGAGCATGGATGATGTACTTGATGGCATCGACAGCTTTGCTGCTTTAATGGAAATTCATTCAATTACGACATTTGATGAATATGTAGCTGAATTTGTTAAAAATATTCAAGGCTGTGCTGAAGAGATTTTAATTACTATTAATTTGTTGTCTGAGAAAAAGCTTCTTCAAATTAGTGAACATGCAATTAAAATTAAAGAGTATGAGTCACATTGTGATACATTATATCGTCGTGCGCTAAAACAATTATTTGCAACATGTAAAGATCCAATTAAAGTTATTCAATATAAAGAAATTTATGAAACGCTAGAAGAAATCGCGGATTATTGTCAAACGGTTGCGAACAACTTAGAATCAGTTATTATGAAGAATGCGTAACGGGGCTATATTATAATGGATTCGATGTTAATATTAACCATTCTAATTGTAGTTGGTGCACTTGGTTTTGACTTTATCAACGGATTTCACGATACAGCTAATGCCATTGCGACTTCTGTTTCAACCAAAGCTTTAAAACCGCGACATGCAATTCTTTTAGCCGCAACTATGAACTTTGTCGGTGCTATGACGTTTACGGGCGTAGCCAAAACGATTACAAAGGATATCGTTGATCCTTATACGCTTCAAAATGGTTCTATCGTTATTTTAGCAGCATTAATTTCTGCTATCGCGTGGAACCTAATCACATGGTATTTCGGTATCCCGAGTAGTTCTTCTCATGCAATTATTGGATCGATTGCAGGAGCAGCTATTGCAGCTGCTGGATTTGGTGCTTTAAATTACAAAGGTTTCATCAAAATCATTGAAGCCCTTCTAATTTCACCAGTTCTAGCCTTTGTAGTAGGTTATATTGTCTATACGATTATCAAACTAACGTTTAAAAACCATAACTTGACGAAAACGAATAAGCGTTTTCGACGCGTTCAAATCCTGACTGCAGCCCTACAATCTTACACACACGGTACGAATGATGCGCAAAAAGCAATGGGTATCATTACGCTAGCGCTTATTGCTAACAATATGCAAAGCGGTACTGAGATTCAGTGGTGGGTCCAGCTGGCTTGTGCGGTGGCAATGGGGCTTGGAACGTCAATTGGTGGATGGAAAATCATTAAAACCGTTGGCGGTAAAATTATGAAAATTCGTCCTGTTAATGGAGTAGCTGCGGACTTAACAGGTGCTGCCATTATCTTTGGAGCAACGTTTATTCATCTACCTGTCAGTACTACTCATGTTATTTCATCTTCTATCTTAGGTGTAGGTTCTGCTCACCGAGTGAAAGGTGTAAAATGGGGAACTGCACAGCGCATGGTGATTACATGGATTATCACATTGCCAATTTCAGCTTCATTAGCTGCACTTATCTATATGATTTTAAATTTGTTCTTTTAATAAATGTGGAGCTTCTTTTTAAGAAGCTCCTTTTTTTATTTACATCCCCTCATTTGCACAGTACACTTAAAACATGAAAATAATACAATTGTTTTTAAAAGGGAGATGGAGAAATGTTTGGAAAAGTAGCTGCTGATGTATTAGGGCTAAGTGATATTGGTTCTGTTATTAAGCCGGTTGATTATGACAAGGTAGATGCAGATGATTACGTTATGCATAAAGAACAAGAAAAAATTTATTTTCTAATCAAATCAAAGTCAGATGAATATTGCTTTACCAATAAAGCGCTCATTCACCTTGATGGAACAAGTGCTACAAGCAAAAAGCGCATGCTTCGCCGCTATAACTACAGCACAAATCACATTTCAAACGTGATGCTAGAAACGGCTGGAACTGTCGATTTAGATGTGGAAATTAAATTTAAAATTGGCTCGGAGACTTTTTCTATCGATGTACACAAAAAGCATATAGAAGAGGTAAAAGATTTATATAAAGCGCTGTTTAAAATGTCTGAAATAACGCGTGAAAATGAAATTGCGCTCGATTTTGCTAAACAAAGTATTCAGCTAGCTTCTTCTACGCTAAGCAGTACAAGAAATACAAGTGGAAGTGTTGCTGGTGAATTTAAAGAAATTAACGAAGCTGCGTTTTCTTGGTTATTAGATAAAAAAACAGCCTACACAACAAAAGATTTCAGCTCAGTTTTCGAGCTGTATATCAATAATTAATAGAAACAGCTGCTCCTTTTATGGAGCAGCTGTTTTTTGATGCTGAACGTTGTAGAATCCTCATGTTAACCTTGAAAAATCACCGAAAAAAGAGCACAATATAAAATAGAAAAGAGAAACAGTAGAGACGGGTTTAACTGAAAGAAATAATAGAAAATAAGACTTATAGGTGGAAAGGATTACGGTATGACAGCAAAAAATAATGAGGATACAGTGGCAGAATTAGAAAAGTCACTTCGACATATTGCAGCGATTGTAAAGCAAAAAGGAAGAGAAATTTTAGAAGACTATACGATTACGCCACCTCAGTTTATTGCTTTGCAGTGGCTGTTTGAACGTGGAGATATGACGATTGGCGATTTATCAAATCGTATTTTTCTCGCTTGTAGTACAACGACAGATTTAGTAGATCGTATGGAAAAAAACAAGTTGGTGGTTCGGGTGAAAGATCCAAAAGACCGCCGCGTAGTACGTATTCATTTGCTTCCTGAAGGAGCACGTGTTATCGAAGAAGTAATTGAAAAGAGACAAACGTATTTAAATGGCGTACTGGCAAACTTCTCTCCGAGTGAAACGGAAGTTTTACGAGTAACGTTACGAAAATTGCATGATGAAATGAAAGAAAAATGAGGCGATTGTTTTGAGTAGACCAATTGGTGTTATAGATTCGGGTGTGGGTGGATTAACGGTAGCAAAGGAAATTATGAGACAGCTTCCGAAAGAACAAATTATGTACATTGGAGATACAGCCCGCTGCCCATACGGTCCTCGTCCTAGTGAAGAAGTACGAGCTTTCACATGGGAGATGACTAATTATTTAATAGCTAAAGATATTAAAATGCTTGTTATTGCGTGCAATACGGCTACGGCAGTTGTATTGGATGAAATTCAAGAACAGCTCGATATTCCGGTTATAGGGGTCATTGAACCAGGATCACGCGCTGCGCTTAAAGTAACTAAAAATCATAAAATAGGCGTAATCGGCACAAACGGAACCGTGAAAAGTCAAGCCTATACACATGCACTCCGCGCTCTTCACACGAGAGTGGAAGTGGAAAATTTGGCATGCCCTTTGTTTGTACCTCTTGTAGAGAGCGGTAATTATGAAGGACCGGAAGCGCAGCGGATTGTAAAAGAAACATTAAAACCTTTTTATCATACAGATATGGATACCCTTATTTTAGGATGTACGCATTATCCGTTATTAAAGCCAGTTATTCAAGAAGCAATTGGGCCTCGAGTTCAGTTAATCAGTTCTGGGGAAGAAACGGCAATAGAGGTAAGTGCCATTCTTTCTTATAGCAATTTACTAGCTCCTAGAAACATGGAGCCTGAACACTACTTCTTTACAACAGGATCAACAGAACTGTTTCAATCTATTGCATCTAAATGGTTTGAGCACCCTGTATATAATGTTGAACATATCAAGCTTTAAAACCGTGCATATTATGCTCGGTTTTTTTTGTGGACAAAAACTTTTTTGAGCTGGTCTAAAATGCAAAAAAGCTCGTATACATAGTAGTACAAACAGTCTGAGGAGGGAAAGGAATGTCTAAAAAGACCCAACTTGTTCTCATATCCGCCGTGGTGACCACATCTGTATTGTTATCCGGCTGTGGACTTTTCGGAGGGGATAACGCAGCAAAGGAAATTGATCCGCCAAAGGATGTCACCTATGTGAAAGATGAAAAATCATTAGCGACTGAAGCGAAAGTAACGGAAGCTAATAAAAAACAAAGTAAAGCGGCAGAAACGTCTGCGCCTACCAAAAGAGAACTCTACTTAATTGATAAAAACGGGTACGTTGTTCCCCAGACGCTTGAAATTCCTAAATCAAAAGGTGTCGCTAAACAGTCTCTTGAATATTTAGTAGAGGGTGGACCGGTCACAAACTTATTGCCAAATAATTTCCGAGCGGTTCTTCCTGCTGATACAAGAGTTTTAGGGACAAAGCTGGAAAGTGACGGCACGATGGTAGCAGATTTTTCACCTGAATTTGCTGAATATAAAAAAGAAGATGAACTCCGTATCCTGCAGGCCGTCACTTGGACGCTGACGCAGTTTGAAGGCGTAAATAAAGTTAAAATTCGCATTAACGGCTATGATAAAGATGAGATGCCTGTAAATCATACGCCAATCAGTAAAGGGTTGAGCAGAGCAGATGGCATTAACTTTGATAATACTGGAGTAGTTGACGTAACTCAAACAAAGCCAGTTACGATTTATTACTTAGCTCAAGAGGACAAACAAACTTACTATGTTCCTGTCACAAAACGAATTGCTTCTGATGACAAAGATATGTACACTGCAATTGTGAACGAACTTGTAGAAGGACCTGCGCCTGCATCAGGTTTAGTGACAGATTTTAATCCCGATGCAAAGCTCGTAGCAGCTCCAAAGTATGCGGACGGTGAGTTAACGCTTAACTTTAATAAAAACATCTTTGGAAATTTAAAAGGCACGGAAATTTCTCAGCGTGTTCTCGACTCCTTGGTGTTATCGCTGACAGAGCAAAAAGCCGTAGACAGCGTTGCCATTAAGGTGAATGGCAAAAAAACGCTAAAAGATGAAAAAGGGAAAAAATTAACGGAACCAGTTTCAAGACCTAAAAATGTGAACACAGGTAGTTTTTAAAAACAAATTTTTGTTATACTAGTAAAGGACTAAGTAGAAAGAGGTCTGCTGAAATAGCGACCTCTTTCCGCTGTTTCATAGTTAAAATGGAAGAGACTATTACATATAAATGAATTTATAGGAGGACATGCTTAATGCGTTTGGACGGCAGGGAATTTAATGAATTGAGACCTGTATCTCTTCATACTTCATACTTAAAGCATCCAGAAGGATCTGTATTAATCTCGGTGGGAGACACAAAGGTTATTTGTACAGCAAGCATAGACGACAGAGTGCCTCCTTTTATGCGTGGACAAGGAAAAGGATGGATTACAGCTGAATATTCTATGCTGCCTCGAGCTACGGCACAAAGAAATATACGTGAATCATCAAAAGGTAAAGTCACAGGACGAACAATGGAAATTCAGCGTCTAATCGGACGAGCTCTTCGTTCTGTAGTCGATCTGGAAAAGGTCGGAGAAAAGACAATTTGGATTGATTGTGATGTTATTCAAGCTGACGGAGGCACAAGAACAGCATCGATTACAGGTGCTTTTGTGGCTATGGTTTTAGCGTTTGGAAAGCTGGTTGAAGAGAACAAGCTAACAGAAATTCCTATTCGTGACTACTTAGCTGCGACTTCAGTAGGTATTCATGGAGAAAATTCGATTTTAGATTTAAATTATGAAGAAGATTCGACAGCGGAAGTTGACATGAATATTGTGATGACAGGAAGCGGACAGTTTGTAGAATTACAGGGAACGGGAGAGGAATCGACGTTTTCGAGAGAACAGTTAAACCATCTTCTAGATTTAGGGGAAAAGGGTGTTTATCAATTGATTGAACAGCAAAAGGAAGTTCTTGATCACCTGGCTGCCTACATTCCGGTTAAAGAAAGGTAAGGGATTAATGTGCGTGAAATCATTATTGCAACTAAAAATGCAGGCAAAGTAAAAGATTTTGAAACACTTTTCTCACCAAAGGGATTTAAAGTAAAATCGCTTCTTGATTTTCCTGAGATTGAAGACGTGGAAGAAACGGGCGTTACATTTGCAGAGAATGCCACGCTAAAAGCAGAGGCCATTTCATCCGCATTAAATAAGCCGGTCATTGCCGATGACTCCGGGCTTGCTATTGACGCCTTAAACGGGGAGCCGGGCGTTTATTCCGCGCGTTATGCTGGTGAAAATAAAGATGATAATGCTAATATAGAGAAGGTACTTCAAAAGTTAAATGACGTGCCGTTTGAAAAGCGCACGGCACGCTTTCACTGTTCTCTTGCCATTGCAGTGCCCGGAAAGAGAACCGAAATTGTAGAAGGCACGTGTAAAGGGCACATCTTGGAAGAAAAAAGAGGGGAAAACGGTTTTGGGTACGATCCCATTTTCTTTGTAGAAAAATGGAGATGCTCCATGGCAGAATTGACCAAAGAGCAAAAAAATCAGATTAGTCACCGAGCAAATGCGTTACAAAAACTAGCACCGCTAATTGATGCGCAATTTTAGAAGGAGTGATGACGTGTGAAACTATTAATTGTAAGCGATAGCCACGGGTTACAAGAAGAACTGCTCACTATCAGAGAGAGACATGCTGATGTAGATAAGATGATCCATTGTGGGGACTCTGAGTTGCCGCAAGACAGCAAAGAAATGTCTGCGTTTTTAGGCGTTCGAGGAAATTGTGACTACGATGCATCTTACGTTAATGATCGAGTAGAGTCGCTTGGAGAAGCTACGTGTCTGGTTACACACGGTCACTTATATAATGTTAAAATGTCTATGATGAATCTGCATTATAAAGCGAGAGAAGTCGGGGCAAACGTTGTTTGTTTTGGGCATTCTCACATAGCGGGAGCTGAGCTCATGGACGGAGTTTTATTTATCAATCCAGGAAGTATGTTACTTCCTCGTATGAGAAAAGAACGTACGTATGCTATACTAGTAATGGATGGTACAGAAGCTACCGTGCAGTTTTACGATATAAGCGGTAAACATATTCCTAGCATGCAGTTAACCTGTACACTTTCAGCATAATATAGCCAAATATAGGGAGAAGAGAAGGTTTTTTACCTCTCTTCTCATAAAATTTCAAAAAAACGTTGACTTTTAAATTATATTTGAATATAATAAGTATTGTCTTTGATACACTTTAATATTATGTCCCAGTAGCTCAGCAGGATAGAGCAACGGCCTTCTAAGCCGTCGGTCGGGAGTTCGAATCTCTCCTGGGACGTCCGGAAAAAACCGGCTTTTACTTTTTAGTAAAAGCCGGTTTTTTATTTATCTTAAAAGTGAATGTTTGTTCATTCAGTGTGTACAAATGAACGTTTCACAAAAACTTTTTGAACTGCTGTAAACCCTTATTACATCAATAATGAAAACGCATTCAAATATTCTGTTTAGTCTAAATTGTCTAAAAAAATCTTGAAAAGTGGTTGACTATGCATAGAAATGGGCGTAAGATAGTCCTCAAATATAAGTTTTCTAAAAATTTTAATTAATTGTAATTAATTTAAAATATGATGTGTAAAGCATTGTTCAAAAAGCATATAGCGTTTTAAAACGTTGAAGAGGATAAGTAGTTTTGATGTTTAGGTATCAACAGAGAGTCGGGTTGCTGGAAGCCGACGTTACCAACTCAAAATGAACTCACCTCAGAGTGTCACCCTGAAATTCAGTAAGGGCGACCGAGTGTACTTCCAAAGCACTCGTTATCAAAAAGAATGTACAGTATACATTCATAAGGTAATCATTACGATTACAAACGAGGGTGGTACCGCGTAAAGTACAAAAGACTTTTCGCCCCTTGACCTATATCATTTGATAGGGTCTATTTAGGGGTGAGAAGTCTTTTTTCTTTTATCTAGAAAACGAAAGGATGAGAAAAGTGGGAGCCAATATGCAAACGAAAGAACCTGTAAGCACTGGGGCACAAATGAATGGAGCTGACATGTTGATTGAATCTCTAAGAAGAGAAAATGTTGACGTCATCTTCGGTTACCCAGGGGGAGCCGTTTTACCGATTTACGATAAGCTATATGGTTCAGGAATGTTTCACGTACTTGCTCGTCACGAACAAGGTGGAATTCACGCAGCAGAAGGGTACGCACGAATTTCAGGCAAACCCGGTGTAGTTATCGCAACAAGTGGTCCTGGTGCAACAAATATCGTAACAGGTTTGGCAGATGCGATGATTGACTCACTTCCTTTAGTTGTTTTTACTGGTCAAGTAGCTTCAAGTGTAATTGGTTCTGACGCGTTCCAAGAAGCAGATGTATTAGGGATCACAATGCCAATTACAAAACATAGCTATCAAGTACGCAATATCAGCGATATGCCGAGAATCATCAAAGAGGCATTTCATATTGCGACAACAGGAAGACCTGGTCCAGTCTTAATCGACATTCCAAAAGATATGGCACAGGGTGATGGAACATTTAATTACGAAGGAGAAATTGATTTACCTGGCTATCAGCCAACTTATTTTCCAAATCAGCTGCAGGTTAAAAAATTAACAGACGCAGTAGCAGCTGCAAAACAACCTGTTATTCTAGCAGGTGCGGGAGTGTTATTGAGTAAAGGTTCAGAAGAATTAAAAAATTATGCTGAACGTCAAAATATTCCGGTTATTAATACGCTTTTAGGGTTGGGCTGTTTTCCTGCAGATCATCCGCTTCATTTAGGAATGGCTGGCATGCACGGAACCTACACAGCAAACATGGCAATTTATGAGAGTGATCTTCTCATTAGTATCGGTGCACGCTTTGATGACCGAGTAACAGGTAACTTGAAGCATTTTGCACCAAATGCAAAAATTGCTCACATTGACATCGACCCAGCGGAAATTGGAAAGAATGTTCCAACCAAGATTCCAATTGTTGGAGATGCGAAAGAAGTATTGAAGCAATTGCTTCTGCAAGAAGGAGAAGTTGGAGATTATACGAAATGGCATGAGAAATTAGCGGCGTGGAAGCAAGAATATCCACTATGGTATCAGAACTCAGGGGATGTGTTAAAACCACAAAAAGTAGTTGAGTTGCTTCACAAGTATACAAATGGAGATGCCGTTGTTACAACGGACGTTGGGCAACATCAAATGTGGGTAGCTCAATACTACACATTTAATAATCCAGATCGATGGGTAACTTCAGGTGGTCTTGGCACTATGGGCTTTGGATTACCTTCTGCAATCGGCGCTCAGCTGGCAAACAAAGATAAAACAGTTGTAGCAGTCGTTGGTGACGGTGGATTTCAAATGACGCTTCAAGAATTAGGAGTTATTAGAGAATTAAATTTACCTGTAAAAGTGGTTGTACTTAACAATCAGTCGCTTGGTATGGTTCGTCAGTGGCAGGAAATCTTCTATGAAGAACGCTACTCACACTCTTTAATTCCGAATCAGCCTAATTTAATGAAGCTTGCAGAAGCTTATGATATCAAAGGTTTACAAGCTTCTACTGAAGAAGAAGCGCATGCGGCTTTGAAAGAAGCAATGGAAACAGATGGACCTGTTCTACTAAATTTCTTTGTCGCACCTAAAGAAAACGTATATCCAATGGTTGCACCTGGAAAAGGATTACATGAAATGGTAGGGGTGAAACCATGAAGCGAATTATTACAGCAACTGTATTAAACCATGCGGGCGTATTAAATCGCGTGACGGGGTTATTCACAAAAAGAAATTTCAATATTGAGAGTATTTCGGTAGGTCACACTGAATCTGAAGATGTATCACGCATGACGTTTGTTGTGAACGTAGAGCATGATAACGCTGCTGAACAAGTGATCAAGCAGTTAAATAAGCAGATCGATGTGTTGAAAGTTCAAGATATTACGGATCAAGCTGTGGTGTCAAGAGAGCTTGCTTTAATGAAAGTAGCCTCTACGCCAGCAAGCCGTAACGAACTTTATGCAGTAATTGAGCCTTTCCGTGCAACCATCATTGATGTAAGCCGCGACAGCTTAATTATTCAAGTAACAGGTGAATCCAGCAAGATTGAAGCGATGATTGATCTGCTTCAGCCTTATGGATTAAAAGAAGTAACGCGCACGGGCACAGTAGCTGTTCCGCGCGGTACGCAAAAAGCCGCAGCCAAACTTTCATCAATCATTTAATTCTAGCTAGTTACTAACCAAGTAAACTATATAAAACTATATAAACTAAGAGGAGAGATTTATTATGACAAAGGTATATTATAACGGAGATGCAAAGGATCAATTATTACAAGGTAAAACAGTAGCAATCGTAGGCTATGGTTCACAAGGTCACGCTCATGCACAAAACTTACGCGACAGCGGAGTAAACGTGGTAGTAGGATTACGTAAAGGTAAATCATGGGACCAAGCAGAGCAAGACGGTTTCACTGTATTATCTGTAAAAGATGCAGTTCAACAAGCGGAAGTAGTAATGGTATTACTTCCAGATGAGTATCAGCCAAAAGTTTATAACGAAGAAATTCTTCCAGGACTAAAACCAGGAAAATCTTTAGTATTTGCTCACGGTTTCAACATTCACTTTAACCAAATCGTAGCACCTGAATTCGTTGACGTATTCTTAGTAGCTCCAAAAGGCCCTGGTCACCTTGTAAGAAGAACGTATGAAGAAGGAGCTGGCGTACCGGCGTTATTCGCAGTATTCCAAGATGTAACTGGCGAAGCAAAAGACGTAGCGTTAGCTTATGCTAAAGCAATCGGTTCAGCTCGTGCGGGTGTGTTAGAAACAACATTTAAAGAAGAAACAGAAACAGATCTTTTCGGTGAGCAAGCAGTACTTTGCGGTGGTTTAACTTCATTAGTTAAAGCTGGTTTTGAAACGCTTGTAGAAGCTGGCTACCAACCGGAAGTTGCATATTTTGAGTGTTTACACGAATTAAAATTAATTGTTGACCTTATGTATGAAGGCGGAATGGAAGGCATGCGTTATTCAATCTCTGATACAGCTCAATGGGGTGACTTCGTTTCAGGACCACGCGTTGTAGATGAGCGTTCAAAAGAACAAATGAAAAAAGTGCTTGAAGATATCCAAACAGGTAAATTTGCAAAAGGCTGGATCTTAGAAAACCAAGCAAATCGTCCGGAATTTACAGCTATCAATAACCGTGAAAACGAACATTTAATTGAAAAAGTTGGCGCTCAATTACGTGAAATGATGCCATTTGTTAAAAAACAAAAGAAAGAAGCGGTGATCGCTAGTGCAAAAAATTAAACTATTTGACACGACGCTACGCGATGGTGAACAGTCACCTGGAGTCAATTTGAACCTACAAGAAAAGCTTGAAATTGCTAAGCAGTTAGAGCGATTAGGTATCGACATCATTGAAGCCGGATTTCCCGCTTCTTCAAAAGGTGATTTTCAATCCGTAAAAGAAATTGCGTCTATTGTCAAAAATTCTTCTGTAACAGGCCTTGCAAGGTCTGTTACAAAAGATATTGACATTGCATGGGAAGCGTTAAAAGAAAGTGCAGAACCAAGACTGCATGTTTTTATCGCTACTTCCGAAATTCATATGCAGCATAAATTGAAAAAAACACCTGATGAAGTACTTGAAACAGCAGTGGAAATGGTGAAGTACGCAAGTGAAAAATTCCCGGTTGTTCAATGGTCTGCTGAAGATGCATGTCGAACAGATTTACCGTTTTTAGCTAGAATTGTAGAAGCCGTTATTGATGCTGGTGCAAAAGTCGTTAATATTCCAGATACAGTAGGATTTATCACTCCTGGTGACTATCAATCAGTATTTAATTACTTAAAAGAACATGTGTCAAATATTCATAAAGTTGATTTGTCAGCTCACTGTCACGATGACTTAGGGCTAGCTGTGGCCAATTCAATGGCTGCGATTGAAGCAGGAGCTACTCAAATTGAAGGAACGATTAACGGAATCGGAGAACGTGCGGGTAACGCAGCTCTTGAAGAAGTAGCACTTGCGCTTCATGTCCGTCAAGATTTCTATCAAGCGAACACAGGTCTTATCTTGCCTGAAATTAAGCGTACGAGTGACATTATCAGTAAGCTTACCGGAATGAATATTGCACCAAATAAAGCAATTGTCGGAAAAAATGCTTTTGCTCATGAATCAGGTATTCACCAAGATGGCGTCTTAAAAAATCCGTTAACATATGAGATTATTTCCCCAGAACTTGTGGGTGTTAAACAAAATCCAATTGTGCTAGGTAAACACTCAGGCCGTCATGCGTTCCGTACACGCTTAGTAGAGCTTGGATTCACATTGGAAGATACAGAAGCAAACGTGCTTTTTGAGAAGTTTAAAGACTTAGCAGATAAGAAAAAAGACATTACCGATGATGATTTATTGGCATTAGTCATTCAAAAGCAAGTTAGCAAAGACAGTGAATATAAGCTTGAAAGTCTGCAAGTTCAGTATGGTACGAACAATATTCCAACGGCTACGATTACGCTTCGCAAAGAAAACGGAGAAGAGATTCAAGAAGCAGCTACGGGATCTGGAAGCGTGGAAGCTATCTATAATACGCTGCAGCGCTGTGTTGAACAAGATGTAAAACTATTAGACTATCGTATTCAGTCTATTAACGGTGGGCCGGACGCACTGGCTGAAGTATTTGTGAAGGTTGAAAGCGAAGGAACTGAAGCAAGCGGACGCGGAGTAGCATTTGACGTATTAGAATCGTCAGCGAAAGCATATCTGAACGCCATTAATCGTTTAATTGCTATTCAGCAGCATCGTACAAAGCAAGAAGTAATGTGAACTGAAGGGAGAGACCACCATGACAAAAAAAGTTGCTGTATTACCGGGTGACGGCGTAGGAACAGAAGTAACCAAGGGCGCTGTTGCCGTTTTAAAAGCAATTGGAGAGCGCTTTGATCATCAATTTGAGTTTACGTATGGACTAATTGGCGGAGCTGCAATTGATGAGGCCGGCACACCTCTTCCAGAAAGTACAATTGAGACTTGTAAGCAGGCAGATGCTGTATTACTTGGATCGGTTGGAGGGCCAAAATGGGATCGTAACCCTTCACATTTGCGACCGGAAAAAGGTTTGCTAGCTATTCGAAAAGAACTGGATTTATATGCTAATCTTCGTCCGGTGACGTTTTATGATAGCTTAGCGGATGCCTCTCCTCTGAAAAAAGAATACATTGAAGGTGTTGACTTCATTATCGTCCGTGAGCTAACAGGAGGCTTATATTTTGGTAAGCCTAGCGAGCGCCGAACAGAAGGAAATGAAGAAACAGTTGTCGACACATTATTTTATAAGCGTACAGAAATAGAAAGAATTATTCGCCAAGCATTTGACACGGCTGTAAATCGACGTAAAAAAGTAACGTCTGTTGATAAAGCGAATGTGCTTGAGTCTAGTAGAGTGTGGCGTGAAGTAGCTGAAGAAGTAGCAAAAGACTACCCGGATGTAGAGCTTGAGCATATGCTTGTAGATTCAGCTGCTATGCAGTTGATTCGTAATCCGAAGTATTTTGATGTAGTGGTAACTGAAAATATGTTTGGTGATATTTTGAGTGATGAGGCTTCTATGCTGACAGGATCGTTAGGAATGTTGCCATCTGCCAGCTTAACGGCTGATGGTCCATCTTTATACGAACCGGTTCACGGTTCTGCACCAGATATTGCTGGTCAAAACAAAGCTAATCCCATTGCTGCTATTTTATCTGCAGCAATGTTGCTTAGACATTCATTTGGATTAGAAAAAGAAGCAGCAGTGATTGAACAAGCGGTTGAAAGTGTATTACATGCAGGTCATCGAACAGCTGACTTAGCAGACGGTAATCATTATTTAGGTACCGATAAAATGGTGGAGGCGATAACTGCGGTAATTGCCAATGATTCTGCCATTTCAAGCATTATGACAGCTTACAGTTAATCATGCGTTTCTCACGTTTTGTGAGAAACGTTTTTCATAATCAGAAAGGAGGAGCAGTATGAAACCAAAAACAATTATTGATAAGCTTTGGGAACAACATGTTGTACGTCGAGAAGAGGGGAAGCCGGACTTATTATATATCGATCTTCATCTTATTCATGAAGTAACGTCTCCTCAAGCATTTGAAGGTCTTCGCGTGGCAAATCGCCAAGTGAAGCGTCCAGACTTAACGTTTGCTACAATGGATCACAACATTCCAACGGTTGACCGTTTTAATATTAAAGATCCGATTGCAAAGAAACAAGTAGACAAACTATCTGAAAACTGTCATGAGTTTGGTGTGAAGCTTTTAGATTTAACAAGTGAAGAGCAAGGAATTGTGCATATCATTGGACCGGAATTAGGATTAACTCAGCCTGGAAAAACCATTGTGTGCGGAGATAGTCATACATCTACTCACGGTGCATTTGGAGCGCTTGCTTTTGGGATAGGAACTAGTGAGGTAGAGCATGTTTTAGCAACACAAACGCTATGGCAAGCGAAACCAAAAACGCTACAAGTGAAAGTAAATGGCAAAAAGCAGCCTGGCGTTTATGCTAAGGACATTGTGTTAGCAATAATTCAAAAATTCGGCGTGAATTTTGGAACGGGTTCAATCGTGGAATTTACGGGCGAATGTATTCGCGATCTTTCAATGGAAGAGCGCATGACCATTTGTAATATGTCTATTGAAGCCGGTGCAAAAGCTGGTTTAATCAGTCCAGACGATGTCACGTTCTCTTATATTAAAGGACGTCAGTATGCTCCTAAAGGAGAACAGTTTGAAAAAGCAGTGGAAGCTTGGGCAGCTTTGGCAACAGATGAAGGTGCAACGTACGATGAAACGCTGGAAATTGATGCAGATACAATTGAACCTGTTGTAACATGGGGAACAAACCCGGCGATGAGTTCTTATGTTAGCAAGCAAGTTCCTACATTAGAAGAGTGTAAAACAGAAGCTGAGAGAAAGTCTTTGTCACGAGCACTTGAGTATATGGGCTTACAGCCTGGCATGGCAATAGAAGAGATTCCAGTTCAGCATGTATTTATCGGTTCATGTACAAATGCTCGTTTGTCTGATCTTCGTGACGTGGCAGCCTTTATTAAAGGAAAGAAAGTGTCACCAGATGTGCGAGCGATCATTGTACCAGGTTCTCAAAAAGTAAAGCGAATGGCTGAAGAAGAAGGTTTATCTGCTATTTTTATTGAAGCAGGTTTTGATTGGAGAGACTCAGGCTGCAGCATGTGTCTAGGCATGAACTCTGACTTAGTTCCACAAGGCGAACACTGTGCGTCCACTTCTAACCGGAATTTTGAAGGACGTCAAGGAAAAGGCGCCAGAACGCATTTAGTAAGCCCGGTAATGGCAGCAGCGGCAGCGGTATATGGACATTTTGTTGATGTACGCAAACTACAAGAACAAGCGGTGCGATAAGGAGGAGAACACAGATGAATGCTTTTACAATCCATACAGGGAAAGTAGCAGGTCTCGACCGAGCAAACGTAGATACTGATCAAATTATCCCAAAGCAATTTTTGAAAAGAATTGAGCGTACTGGCTTTGGCCAATTTCTATTTTTTGATTGGCGATATAATGAAGATGAAACGTTAAATGAAACGTTTGAATTAAATCAGCCTCAAAATCAAGGAGCAACAATTCTTGTAGCTGACGAGAACTTCGGATGTGGTTCGTCACGTGAACACGCTCCATGGGCGCTTTTAGACTACGGGTTTCGTGCTATTATCGCACCTTCATTTGCGGATATTTTTAAACAAAACTGTCTGAAAAATGGTATTTTACCTATTGTTTTACCAAAAGAAGATGTTTCCTATTTGATGAAAGAGTCTCAAAGTGCTTCTTACGCCTGTACAATCGATCTTCATCAGCAAAAAATTACCGATGAAGCAGGTTTTGAACGTACGTTTGATATCAATGGCCATTGGAAATATATGCTTGTTAACGGATATGATGAAATTGGCTATACGCTTTCTTTTGAAGACGACATTTCTGCTTATGAAGCAAAAACGGTGAGATATTAACCAAAAATCGAGCAAAATGATGATTTTGCTCGATTTTTTTGCGTTCCGTTAATTCAATTGCTAAACTGTAAAGCAAATGGACCGCGAAGTGGGGAGAAAACATGTCGAATGAACAACAAAACAAAATTGTAGCTTTTCCTCTATTAAAAGAACGGTTGGTTGAAAAAGCTACAGATCATATGCAGCACAAGCAATTTCAAGAAGCACTTCCTTTATTTGAGCAGGCCTACGAACTTGATAATAAGCATCATGAAATTTTGCTTGGCCTTGTTATTTGTCACGTGGAGCTCGGTGATGCAGGCATAGCTAAGGAATTATGTGAGCAAATGCTGAAAGAAGATATTGGCGATTATTATCATAATTTGCAAATGTACCTCATGGTGTTAATTCAGCTTGGTCACTATCATGAAGGATATGTCACTCTACAAGCAGTTATTCAAGAACACAAACTCCCTTCTGAACATGCTGAACAGCTTTATCAGCTATTGGAGTTCTGCAAGAATAGAATGAATCAAGAACAAGTCATAGAAGAACAAACAGAAGAAGAACAGCTAGAGCAGTTTAAATCATTCACAGCTCTAGACAATATTCAAGATCAGCTTGAATGGGTTCATTCATTAAAAACAAAGAGAATTGAAAAGCAGCGCTTCTTTCTGGAACAGCTATTTTCATCCGAAGCTGTTCACCCTATCGTAAAAACAGTCGCTTTAAAAACAATCATGGAAGAAGAAGTAGACATTGATTTTATGATTACCAAGTTTGGAGAGACGAAAAAAGTAAATGCGCTTCAGCTTCAACGAACAACACCGTATTTGTTTGCTGAGCAAGTAGAAGCGCAGCTGACGGAAAAGCTGGAGCATGAAAATCCTACATTGCTGCAGGTTGCCGTTGAGATATGGCAGCGTCATTTATTTATTACATTTCCATTTTTACCGGGTGATAATGTAAAACTTTGGACAGAAGCGGTGTATGCTGTTAGTCTGATGATGCAAGGAGAAGAGTCAGATGCAGCTGTAGCAGAGAAAGACGGAAGTTTCTCCGCAGCTGAAATAAGAAAGGCAATTAAAGAGCTAAAAGAAATTGAAGAAATTTCTTTTATATAAAATGTGGTGTTTAGTTGAAACGTTATTGTTGTATGTTATAATATAATGGTTGTAAAATGCACTTAAATACGTATAGTAGAATTTCATCTTTACATTACATTCCTACTTACTTTAAAGTAATAGGGAGTTAAATAGATAATGATTGAGGGTTGAACTGATAGGCTATCTGCATTATCTAGTTTAGAAATCACTACTTAAAATGATTTTGGAGGGAAACATTCATGTCTGCAAAATGGGAAAAACAAGAAGGAAATCAAGGCGTTTTAACAGTAGAAGTTGAAGCTGCTGAGTTTGATAAAGCCTTAGATAAAGCATTCACAAAAGTTGTAAAACAAGTAAACGTACCAGGGTTCCGTAAAGGTAAAATGCCTCGTCCACTTTTCGAAAAACGTTTTGGCGTAGAATCTTTATACCAAGATGCACTAGACATCTTATTACCTGAAGCTTACGGCAATGCAATTGTTGAAGCTGGTATCGAACCGGTTGATCGTCCAGAAATCGATGTTGAAACAATCGAAAAAGGACAACCTCTAGTTTTCACTGCTAAAGTAACTGTTAAGCCTGAAGTTAAATTAGGCGAATACAAAAACTTAGAAGTAGAAAAAGTAGATACAACTGTAACAGATGAAGACGTTGAAGCTGAATTAAAAACACTTCAAGAGCGTCACGCTGAACTAGTTGTTAAAGAAGAAGGAACTGTAGCTGAAGGTGATACAGCTGTAATCGACTTTGAAGGTTTCGTTGATGGCGAAGCATTCGAAGGCGGAAAAGGCGAAAACTATTCTTTAGAAA
This sequence comes from Priestia sp. SRI_019, assembly GCF_057586255.1. NCBI lineage: Bacteria > Bacillati > Bacillota > Bacilli > Caryophanales > Bacillaceae > Priestia > Priestia sp. SRI_019. The sequence goes on from NZ_JBYCZN010000001.1 coordinate 213,940, forward strand.
TCGGTTCTAACACATTCATCCCTGGCTTTGAAGAGCAACTAGTTGGTCTTGAAGTAGGCGCTGAAAAAGAAGTGGAAGTAACATTCCCTGAAGAGTATCACGCTGAAGAGCTAGCTGGTAAAGCTGCTAAATTCAAAGTGAAATTACACGAAATCAAATCTAAAGAGCTTCCAGCTTTAGACGATGAGTTTGCAAAAGACGTAGATGAAGAAGTAGAAACTTTAGAAGCGTTAAAAGCAAAAACAAAAGAAAAATTACAAAGCGATAAAGAGAATCAAGCGGAATCAGCTCTTCGCGACACTTTAGTAGAAAAAGCTGCTGAAAACGCTGAAGTAGAAATTCCAGAAGCAATGTTCAATACTGAAATGGATCGTATGATGCAAGAGTTTGAACAACGTTTACAAATGCAAGGTCTTAACCTTGAACTTTACTTCCAATTCTCAGGTCAAGATGAAAAAGCTCTTCGCGACCAAATGCGTCCGGATGCTGAAAAGCGTGTGAAAATCAACTTAACGCTAGAAGCTATTTCAAAAGCTGAAAATCTTGAAGTAAGCGAAGAAGAAGTAGAAAAAGAATTAGAAAACATGGCAGGAATGTACAACATGCCTGTCGAAGAAATTAAGAAAGTGCTTGGCAGTCTTGATAGCATTAAAGAAGACATGAAAGTACGTAAAGCAGTTGAATTTCTTGTAGAAAACAGCAAAGCTGTTGCATAATAGTAAGTAAGAAACAAGGCGCGACTTGATCGTGCCTTGTTTTATAAACTTCAATAGTTTTTTTATATCATAACCAACACCGTAGAAGCAGCTTTAACCCATTGTTTGAAATCCGTGGTTATGAAATAGGCCCAATAAGAGGACACTATATAATAGCAGATCTCCATTCTGTTATGCTCATCAACAACATATACATAAAACGTTTTAGTATCTATTCAAGAAAATGTATGGTAAAATGCAATACAAATCTTTTCATAGCGCTTTTACTATGTAATAAAGAGGGGCATTTACCTACAAATAGATGAGTTGTTCATGTTGTTGGGCTATAGCGCGGATAGAAATCAGCTTCGAGCACTTTAGTAAATACTACAAGGGGTGAAAATTATGTTTAAATTTAACGATGAAAAAGGGCAGTTAAAATGCTCATTTTGTGGTAAAACACAAGAACAAGTACGCAAGTTAGTTGCGGGTCCAGGTGTTTACATATGCGATGAATGTATTGAACTTTGCACGGAAATCGTAGAAGAAGAGTTAGGTACAGAAGAAGAAGTAGAATTTAAAGATGTACCAAAACCAAAAGAAATTCGTGACATTTTAGATGAGTATGTAATTGGTCAAGAGGATGCGAAAAAATCGTTATCCGTTGCGGTATACAACCATTACAAACGAATCAATTCAAACAGTAAAATTGATGACGTTGAGTTATCAAAAAGTAATATTGCATTAATTGGACCTACAGGAAGTGGTAAAACTTTACTAGCTCAAACATTGGCTCGTATTTTAAACGTACCGTTTGCGATTGCAGATGCAACATCTCTAACAGAAGCGGGTTATGTAGGAGAAGATGTTGAAAACATCTTATTAAAATTAATTCAATCAGCTGATTACGATGTGGAGAAAGCTGAAAAAGGTATCATCTACATCGATGAAATTGATAAAGTAGCGCGTAAGTCTGAAAACCCATCTATTACACGTGATGTATCAGGTGAAGGTGTGCAGCAGGCTCTTCTTAAAATCTTAGAAGGTACTGTAGCAAGCGTTCCTCCTCAAGGTGGACGTAAACACCCTCATCAAGAATTTATTCAAATTGATACAACAAATATCTTATTTATTTGCGGTGGTGCATTTGACGGAATCGAACCTATTATTAAGCGTCGTCTAGGTAAAAAAGTAATTGGTTTCGGTTCAGAAACAAAACAACAAGACTTTACAGAAAAAGAGTTACTAGCAAAAGTATTACCGGAAGATTTATTAAAATTTGGTTTAATTCCAGAGTTTATTGGTCGTTTACCGGTTACTGCTAGCTTAGTGCCTCTTGATGAAGAAGCGCTAGTTGAGATTTTAACAAAACCGAAAAATGCACTAGTGAAACAATATCAAAAAATGCTTGAACTTGATGACGTTGAACTTGAGTTCGAAGACGAGGCTTTAGTAGAAATTTCTAAAAAAGCAATCGAGCGTAAAACAGGTGCTCGTGGTCTACGTTCAATCATTGAAGGTATTATGTTAGATGTAATGTTTGATCTTCCTTCACGTGATGATATTACAAAATGTATTATCACAGGTGAAACTGTTCGTGATCAAGCGGCTCCTAAGTTCGTATTAGAAGACGGATCTACTATTCAAGAAGGCAGCAAAACATCAGCATAAAAAAAGCCGGGTACTCAATTTGAGTACCCGGCTTTTTTCTGGTGATGAAGCACAACTAAATTTTACTTTTTACTAGAATCTTGTTTATTCCTACTGCTGCAGGGAGATAATAACTGATAATTATCTTACTAAACTGCGCAGGAGGTTTATCTATGAACTGGACGAATATTGCCTTAATGGTCCAACTCTTTTTTGGTATCATCATTGGCTTATATTTTTGGAATTTATTACGCAATCAGCGTACGCAAAAAGTCTCAATTGACCGGGATTCAAAGAAAGAAATGGAGCAATTGCAGAAAATGAGAGCCATCTCTTTAACTGAGCCGCTTGCCGAACGTGTAAGGCCGTCTAGCTTCTCCGATATTGTCGGACAAGAGGATGGAATTCGGTCACTAAAGGCTGCCCTTTGCGGTCCTAATCCACAGCACGTGATTGTATACGGGCCGCCTGGAGTAGGAAAAACGGCAGCAGCACGTTTAGTGTTAGAAGAAGCAAAAAAAAATAAAAAATCACCTTTTAAACAATCGGCTGTATTTGTAGAGTTAGATGCAACTACGGCGCGTTTTGATGAGCGAGGCATTGCTGATCCTTTGATTGGGTCAGTTCATGATCCTATTTACCAAGGAGCAGGTGCCATGGGTCAAGCTGGAATTCCGCAGCCAAAACAAGGAGCGGTTACAGATGCACACGGGGGAATTTTATTTATTGATGAAATTGGAGAGCTCCATCCTATTCAGATGAATAAGCTGTTAAAGGTTCTAGAAGATCGAAAAGTGTTTATGGAAAGCGCCTATTACAGCGAAGAAAACACACAAATCCCGACACATATTCACGATATTTTTCAAAATGGGTTGCCAGCAGACTTTCGTTTGATTGGTGCGACGACTAGAACACCTAATGAAATTCCGCCTGCCATTCGTTCCAGATGCGTAGAGGTATTTTTCCGTGAGCTTGATCGCGACGAAATTATTACAGTTGCAAAAAAAGCAGCAAATAAAGTAAGAATGGATATATCAGAAGAAGGTTTATCTCTGTTTTCTACATATGCACGCAATGGACGTGAAACGGTTAATATGATGCAAATTGCGGCTGGATTAGCGATATCAGAGGAACGAACGGATATTAAAAATGAAGATATTGAATGGATTGTTCATTCTAGTCAACTATCTCCAAGACACGATCCGAAAATTGCAGATGAGGAAAAAGTGGGACTTATTAATGGATTAGCCGTTTACGGGCCCAACTCTGGAGCACTTTTAGAAATTGAAGTCAAAGCGATTCCTGCAAAAGAGAAAGGGAACATTATTATTACGGGTATCGTTGAAGAGGAAAGTATAGGGACTCAAGGGAAGTCTATTCGCCGTAAAAGTATGGCTAAAAGCTCAATTGAAAATGTCATAACGGTTCTTCGCTCAATGGATGTTCCTGCCGATGAGTATGATATTCATGTAAACTTTCCGGGAGGCGTTCCGATTGATGGACCTTCTGCGGGTATTGCTATGGCAACAGGTATCTACTCAGCGATTTATGAAGTGCCAATTAAACATACGGTAGCAATGACAGGAGAAATTGGTCTGCATGGTAACGTAAAGCCAATTGGCGGCGTGATTCCAAAAATCAAGGCAGCCAAACAAGCAGGCGTTCAGACGGTGATTGTGCCAAAAGAAAATATGAATGCAATGGTAGAAAAGGTAAAAGGTATCGACATTATTCCTGTCCATCATTTAACGGAGGTGTTTGAACAAGCGCTATTGTCTGTACATGAGCATGTTGCACATTTGTCGGTAGATCCAGCTATTTCAACTAGAGAATCTAGCTAATTCTATCATGATAATTAAAAATTAATGGTCAGATGAATATTCATCGCCTTTTTCGCGTATAAAACCTTTATACACAGCCAACGAAAAAGGCGTTTTTTTATGAAAAGAGCTTAAAAAGATATATTTTGCCTTTTAATTCTTTCTCATGGTACAATTAGTAATTACTATTGTTAGACATGTGTATACAAATGAGATAAAATTGTTAAAAGAATTCACACTTTACATACTTTAATTGACGAGCATTGGAGGTGTTCATTGCATGGCAGAAAAAGAAAAATTGACAATGCCGCTATTGCCTTTACGAGGTTTGATCGTCTATCCGACAATGGTGCTTCATTTAGATGTTGGGCGAGATAAATCTGTGCAAGCATTAGAAAAAGCAATGATGGATGATCACTTAGTTTGTTTAGTATCACAAAAAGATATGGGTATTGATGAACCAACAAAAGAGGATTTATATAGAACCGGTACGTTAGCAAAAATTAAACAAATGCTAAAGCTGCCGAATGGAACGATGCGTGTCTTAGTAGAAGGACTAAATCGCGTAAACGTTACAGAATTTGAAGACAGCGAAGAATATTTTGTTGTGCACGTGGAAAAGCAAAACGAAGAACATCAGGTTGATGTAGAAGATAAAGCGCTGATGCGCACGCTTTTAGACTATTTCGAACAATACATAAAACTTTCCAAAAAGGTGTCCGTTGAAACTCTTTCAACCGTAAGCGACATTGAAGAACCAGGAAGATTAGCGGATATTGTAGCCTCTCATTTACCAATAAAAATTCAGCTTAAACAAGAAATTTTAGAAATAACTGATGTGAAGGAAAGATTAAATACGATCATTTCTCATATTCAAGACGAGCAAGAAGTTTTGCAGCTGGAGAAAAAAATTGGACAGCGTGTAAAGAAATCGATGGAACGCACTCAGAAAGAGTATTATCTTCGTGAGCAAATGAAGGCGATTCAAAAAGAGCTTGGAGACAAAGAAGGAAAGACGGGAGAAGTAGCAACACTTCGCGAAAAAATTGAAGCAAGTGGGATGACGGACCATGTCAAACAAGTGGCGTTTAAAGAATTGGATCGCTATGAAAAAATTCCTGCTACCTCCGCTGAAAGCTCAGTCATTCGAAATTATATCGAGTGGTTGATTGCGCTACCTTGGACAAATGAAACGGAAGATACGCTCAATATTCATAATGCTGAACAAGTGCTGAACGATGAGCACTATGGCCTTGAAAAAGTGAAGGAACGCGTATTGGAATATCTAGCTGTGCAGCAGTTGACAAAATCTCTTAAAGGCCCTATTTTATGTTTAGCAGGACCTCCTGGCGTAGGGAAAACATCCCTAGCCCGTTCAATTGCCACGTCTCTAGATCGTCATTTTGTACGAGTGTCTCTAGGCGGCGTGAGAGATGAGTCAGAAATCCGCGGTCATCGTCGCACGTACGTGGGAGCTATGCCTGGACGCATTATTCAAGGAATGAAAAAAGCAGGAACGATTAATCCGGTATTTCTGCTTGATGAAATCGATAAAATGTCAAATGATTTCCGAGGAGACCCGTCTTCTGCTTTGTTAGAAGTATTGGATCCTGAACAAAACTATAATTTCAGCGATCACTATATAGAAGAAACGTATGATTTATCAAAAGTGATGTTCGTGGCTACAGCTAATAACTTAGCTACGATTCCGGGGCCCCTGCGTGATCGAATGGAAATTATTCAAATTGCTGGTTACACGGAGCTGGAAAAGCTTGAAATCGCGAAGCGTCACCTATTGCTGCGTCAGCTAGAAAATCACGGACTGCAAAAGGGCAATTTGCAGATTCGCGATGACGCGTTAACAGCAATCATCCGTTTATATACGAGAGAAGCTGGTGTTCGTAACCTTGAACGCGAAATTGCTTCCATTTGTCGAAAAGCAGCTCGCATCGTAGTCTCTGGCGAGAAAAAACGCGTGGTGGTGACGGCCAAAACGCTTGAAGAATTCCTTGGTAAGCCTAGGTTCCGTTACGGACAGGCTGAGACGGAAGATCAAGTCGGCGTTGCTACAGGTCTTGCTTACACAACTGTAGGAGGAGACACGCTAGCCATTGAAGTAAGCTTGTCCCCTGGTAAAGGAAGACTAGTGCTAACTGGAAAGCTTGGAGACGTGATGAAAGAATCAGCTCAGGCAGCATTTAGCTACGTGCGTTCAAATGCAGAGAAACTCGGAATTGATGAAAAGTTTTATGAAAAACATGATATTCATATCCATGTTCCAGAAGGAGCTGTACCAAAGGATGGACCTTCTGCAGGAATTACCATTGCCACTGCTCTAGTATCAGCACTAACGGGTAAACCAGTGCGTAGAGAAGTAGGAATGACAGGAGAAATTACACTAAGAGGTCGCGTATTACCAATCGGCGGTTTAAAAGAAAAGTCACTTAGTGCACATCGTGCCGGATTAACTAAAATATTAATCCCTCATGATAATGAACGTGATATTGAAGATATCCCTGACAGTGTACAAGAGGAATTAGACATCGTTCTTGTGTCACATGTGGACCAAGTATTGGAACATGCGCTAGTAGGAGAGGTAAAATGAAAGTAACTCAAGCCGATATTGTTATCAGTGCCGTACGCCCTGAACAATATCCTAAAGAAAACCTGCCAGAGTTTGCGTTAGCAGGCCGTTCAAATGTAGGAAAATCATCTTTTATTAATAAGATGCTCAATCGCAAAAGCTTAGCGCGTACGTCGTCTAAGCCTGGAAAAACTCAAACGCTTAACTTCTTTTTAATTAATGAAATCCTTCACTTTGTAGACGTACCTGGCTACGGATTTGCAAAAGTGTCTAAAAAAGAGCGTGAAGCATGGGGGAAAATGATTGAAACGTATTTAACAAATCGTGAGCAGCTTAAAGCTGTGTTAATGATTGTTGATCTACGCCATGCCCCTTCAAAGGATGACGTTATGATGTATGAGTTTTTGAAGCACCATGACCTTCCCGTTATGGTTATTGCAACGAAAGCTGATAAAATTCCCAAAGGAAAATGGCAAAAGCACTTAAAAGTAGTGAGAGAAACGCTGGACTTGGATCCAAATGATGAATTAATTCATTTCTCATCTGAAACAGGTGAAGGAAAAGATAAAGCGTGGAAATCTTTGCAGTATCGCATGACTCACTAAACAAAGGAATAGAATCTAAAAAAATGGAACGTTTATCATCACTCTAACAGGAAGTGAGTCAAACGTTCCATTTTTTTAACTTGTTTACATAGATTACTTTCGTTTGAAAAATAATAAATATAGCCCAACTAGTAACAATAAAATAGGCCAGAAGGTTGTTAAATAATTTACGCCGTCTTCAACTTTTGGCAAAAATAGTTTAAGACGGTCTGAAAACATCATTAAAATGGCAATAATTAAAAGGGTGCCGCCTTGGAAAAAGCCTGATTTGGCTTTTCTAGCACTAAGTAAAAAGCTAATGGCCACCATAAAAACGACCATGCTAATATTCGTAGGCCAAAAGGGAATTTGTTCACTTACATAGAAATGAATACCTAAAGTGATTAATATGTAGCTTGCAAGCAAGTTTGAATGATCTTGAGATAAAGCAGACTCAGTTAACAGGGCTGCTCCTATTAAAATTAACAGTACAGGCCACGTGTATACCTTTGCTGCAATGCTCATATGTAGTTCATTCAGTAAGAAAAAGATTCCAAATCCAACTAGTAAGACACCAAAAAACATTGATTGCTTTTTCATAGTAACCTCCAGGTGTTTCAAAACAGAAAACGTGATAAAACGCTGCTTTTTTGATACAATTTATTACGGAATAACAGTTAATATCTTAACACATGTTTTCAAAGACTGTTCACATTTTTTTTTCGAATGACTTATAGAACATGTTATAATAGTTAGAGATAAGGCGAAGCTTACACTTGTGTAATGTCCGCCGTTTTTTACGAATAGTAGAATGAAGAACGCCGGATTTTACGGGCAGTTATCTCACTGTAGCTCTTTGGAAATTTAGGGGTTACTGCCCGTCAAATTCGGATAAATAAGCACATTTCAATTATAGGGGGTATGTACAAATGCATATTATAGCAGTCGGCTTAAACTTTCGAACAGCCCCTGTTGAAATAAGAGAAAAGCTGAGTTTTAATGAGCAAGAACTAGCATCTGCCATGAAAACGTTAAGCGGCCAAAAAAGTATTTTGGAAAACATCATTGTTTCAACATGCAATCGTACGGAAATTTATGCTGTTGTTGATCAATTACACACGGGCCGTTATTATGTAAAAGCATTTTTAGCTGAATGGTTCGGAATAGATAAAGAAGAGTTTTCGCCTTATTTAACCATCTATGAAAATGATGGAGCCATCGAACATTTATACCGAGTAGCATGTGGATTAGATTCAATGGTGATTGGTGAAACACAAATTCTTGGACAAGTGCGTTCAAGCTTTTTGCTTGCTCAAGAAGAAGAAACAATTGGAACGGTTTTTAATCAGCTGTTTAAACAAGCTGTGACATTAGCCAAAAAAGCTCATCATGAAACAGAAATTGGTGCGAATGCAGTTTCTGTCAGCTATGCAGCCGTAGAGCTTGCTAAAAAGATTTTTGGAGACTTATCATCCAAACATGTGTTGATTCTTGGTGCGGGAAAAATGGGTCAGCTTGCCGTACAGAATTTATATGGCAGCGGAGCTAAAAAAGTAACGGTAGTGAATCGAACATTTGAAAAGGCACAAGAGCTAGCAAACCGTTTTGCTGGAGAAGCGAAACCATTTGCTGATCTTCAACATGCTTTAAGCGAAGCAGATATCTTAATTAGTTCAACAGGAGCTAATGACTATGTAGTAACGAAACAAATGATGAGTGAAGCCGAGCGTACGCGTAAAGGTCGTCCATTGTTTATGGTAGACATCGCCGTTCCGCGTGACTTAGATCCAGAACTAGATGAGCTAGAGACGGTCTTTTTATACGATATCGACGATTTAAACGGGATTGTAGAATCCAATTTGCAAGAGCGTCAAAAAGCTGCGGATGAAATTGAAATTATGCTTGAAGCTGAAATTGTTGCTTTCAAGTCTTGGCTTGGTACATTAGGCGTTGTGCCTGTTATTTCTGCACTTCGTCAAAAAGCACTTGCCATTCAAGCTGAAACGATGAAAAGCATTGATCGTAAGCTTCCAGATTTATCTGAGCGTGAGCGCAAAGTTTTAAATAAACATACAAAAAGTATAATTAATCAACTTCTTCGCGATCCAATTTTACACGCGAAAGAATTGGCTGGAGAGAAACATGCTGAAGAGTCTTTAGAGCTGTTCATGAAGATTTTTAATATTGAACAGGAAGTTGCTTTGCAAAAAGAAAAAGAAGAGCAGCTTCGTACATCGATTACGTCTCATTCAGTAGCTTATCAGTCTTAAGTGAGGATGGAATAATGGTTGATATGGAATTAACCAGAATCTATGAATTGATTGTGATTTTATACGCCGCGAGCGTTTTATTATATTTTATTGATTTTGTACAAAATAACCGGAAGGCAAACTCGATAGCCTTCTGGTTACTTTCTATTGTGTGGGTTTTGCAAACAGCCTTTTTAATTTTACGAATGTTTGAGACGGGAAGGTTTCCTATTCTTACCGTTTCTGAAGGGCTGTATTTTTACGCGTGGGTGTTAATTACTCTTTCACTTGTGATTAATCGCCTGTTCCGCGTTGATTTTATGGTGTTTTTTACAAATGTGATTGGTTTCTTAATTATGGCTATTCATACGTTTGCTCCACTTGAAACATACACTGCTGTCCAGTCGGAGCGCCTTGTGTCAGAATTATTAATCATTCATATTACTATGGCTATTTTATCTTACGGCGCTTTTTCAGTCTCTTTTGTTTTTTCCGCTCTGTATCTTGTTCAGTATAATTTATTGAAAAAGAAGAAATGGGGCAAGCGCTTGCTAAGAATTGAAGATTTAACAAAGCTAGATTACATGTCCTATGTATTAATTTTAATTGGTGTACCGCTGTTATTGCTTTCGTTAATCTTAGGAATCATATGGGCTTATATTAAATACGTAGATTTTCATTGGTACGATACAAAAGTGTTAGGTTCATTTTTAATGTTTGTTGCATACAGCGCTTACTTGTATGCTAGACTGCGTAGAGGTATTCAAGGAAAGGCAATCGCAATGTGGAATATTGGATTGTTCTTAGTCTTACTTATTAATTTCTTTTTATTTGGCAGTTTATCGAATTTTCACTTTTGGGGTTCGTAATTAGGAGGACAACATGCGAAAAATTATTGTCGGCTCTCGTCGAAGCAAACTTGCGTTAACACAGACCAAGTGGGTCATTGAACAGTTAAAAAAACAAGGTCTTCCTTTTGAATTTGAAATTAAAGAAATGGTTACAAAAGGGGACCAAATTTTAAATGTAACGCTGTCCAAAGTAGGCGGTAAAGGTCTTTTTGTGAAAGAAATTGAACAAGCCATGTTAGATGAAGAAATTGATATGGCCGTTCATAGTATGAAAGATATGCCAGCTGTTTTGCCAGAAGGATTAACGATTGGATGTATTCCTTTACGAGAAGATCATCGTGATGCGCTTATTTCAAAAAATGGTGAACGATTTGAGGAGCTGCCAAGCGGTGCTGTGATTGGAACAAGCAGCTTGCGTCGAGGGGCACAGCTTCTATCTATGCGTTCAGATATCGAAATTAAATGGATTCGAGGAAATATCGACACACGCTTAGAGAAATTAAAAAATGAAGATTACGATGCGATTATCTTGGCCGCTGCAGGATTATCTCGTATGGGCTGGTCGAGAGATACGGTCACTCAGTACCTAGAGCCGGAAATAAGCGTTCCCGCTGTAGGACAAGGAGCTTTAGCTATCGAATGCCGAGAAAATGACCATGAATTATTATCGCTTCTTCAAGCTCTAAATCATGATGAAACCGCTCGTGCTGTTAGAGCTGAGCGCGTATTTTTAAAAGAGATGGAAGGCGGATGCCAAGTGCCGATTGCGGGTTATGGGCGTATATTGGACGGCGGAAACATTGAGCTAACGTCGCTAGTCGCGTCTCCTGATGGCAAAACGATTTACAAAGAGCAAATTACGGGAAAAGACCCCGTTGCTATCGGTTCAGAAGCTGCTGAGCGCTTAACATCTCAAGGAGCTAAGCTTTTAATTGACCGTGTAAAAGAGGAGCTGGACAAATAATGAGTCATGAGGCTCCTCTTTTTTTAAAAAAAGTTTTGATTACAAGAGAAGCGAAGCAGGCTCATTCATTTGCAGCACAGATTAAAAAGCTTGGAGGCATACCTTTAAGCTTACCAGTCCTCACGTTCGCACGTTCTAACAATGAAAAAGAAGTGGAAGATGTCCTGCTGTCGATTGACTGTTTTGATTGGGTTGTTTTTACAAGTCAAAACGGCATTTCTTTTTTCTTTGAATGGCTAAAAGAGTTAAATATCAGTGCGAGTGCCTTAAAAAGATTAAAAGTGGCTGCGGTTGGAGAAAAAACCGCAAAATTGCTAGAAAAACATGATGTTAATGTGCAACTTGTTCCAAAAGAATACGTTGCGGAATCACTTCTTGAGTTGTTAAAAGCAAATGTGTCACGTCACGAGCGAGTTCTCCTTGTACGAGGACAATTAGCCCGCTCTGTTTTAAAAGATGGGTTAAAAGAGTGTGAGGTAACGGATTTAGTTGTATATCAGACCATTCGAAATCAAGACTCTGAACGCTTGATTAAGCAACATGTAGAAACAGGAATTGATGCCATTACTTTTACAAGTTCTTCTACAGTTAGATTTTTTGTCGAGTCAGTTAAAGATATTCCGAATTGGCTTGAGCTTATAAATAGAACCAAAGTTGTTTGCATCGGCCCTATTACGAGTCAGACAGCGAGCGAATATGGAATTAAGCATCTTGTTCCTAACACATACACAATAAATGGTATGATAGACATGTTGGTTAGTTGTTTTGAATAATAAAGGAGGATTTTAACATGAAAGATTTACAATTTACACGTCATCGTCGTCTTCGTAATTCTGTAAATATGCGTGCGCTTGTACGTGAAACACATTTACATTCTGAAGACTTTATATATCCTATTTTTATTGTAGAAGGTGAACAAAAAAGAAATGCTGTAAAATCAATGCCAGGTGTGGATCAAATTTCTTTAGACTACTTGAATGATGAAATCCAAGAGTTAGTTGATTTAGGAATCAAGTCAGCTATGGTATTTGGTGTTCCCGCTGAAAAAGATGCGGTCGGATCACAGGCATACCATGACCACGGAATTGTTCAAAAAGGTATTCGTCAAATTAAAGAAAATTTTCCAGACTTTGTTGTTATCGCAGATACATGCTTATGTCAATACACAGATCATGGCCACTGTGGTGTAATTGAAGACGGAAAAATCCTAAACGATCCTAGCCTTGACTTATTAGCGCGTACAGCGGTTAGTCAAGCTAAAGCAGGAGCGGATATTATTGCGCCTTCAAACATGATGGACGGTTTTGTGGCAGCTATTCGCCACGGTCTAGACGAAGCTGGATTTGAAGATGTGCCTGTGATGTCTTATGCTGTTAAATATGCGTCTGCTTTTTACGGACCATTCCGCGATGCAGCGCATTCTTCTCCTCAATTTGGAGACCGTAAAACATATCAAATGGACCCAGCCAATCGCTTAGAAGCACTTCGAGAAGCAGAATCTGATGTAGAAGAAGGAGCAGATTTCTTAATTGTAAAACCAGCTCTATCTTATTTAGATATTATGCGCGATGTGAAAAATACGTTTAATTTACCGGTAGTGGCTTATAATGTGAGCGGTGAATATTCGATGATTAAAGCGGCAGCTCAAAATGGCTGGGTAAATGAAAAAGAGATTGTTCTTGAAAAATTAATTAGCATGAAGCGTGCAGGAGCGGATTTAATTGTAACGTATCATGCTAAAGACGCAGCACGCTGGTTATCTGACAAGTAATTAAGGAGGCTTACACATGAGAAGTTATGAAAAGTCAAAAGCAGCTTTTTTAGAAGCGCAGCAATTAATGCCGGGTGGAGTAAACAGTCCTGTTCGTGCATTTAAATCAGTAGATATGGATCCTATTTTTATGGAACGAGGAAAAGGCGCTACGATTTACGATATTGACGGCAACAAATATATTGACTACGTCTTATCATGGGGACCTTTAATTCACGGACATTCCAACGATCAAGTAGTTGAAGCAGTAAAAAAAGTAACGGAATCTGGTACAAGCTTTGGTGCACCAACATTAATTGAAAATGAGCTTGCTAAGGTTGTGATTAAGCGCGTTCCTTCAATCGAAATCGTCCGTATGGTGAGTTCAGGTACGGAAGCAACGATGAGCGCACTGCGTTTAGCACGTGGCTATACGGGCCGCAACAAAATTTTAAAATTTGAAGGCTGTTACCATGGACACGGTGACTCTCTTCTAATTAAAGCTGGCTCAGGCGTTGCAACGTTAGGTCTACCAGATAGTCCGGGAGTGCCTGAAGGAATCGCTAAAAACACGATTACAGTGCCGTACAATGATCTAGAAAGCGTACAATATGCTTTTAAAGAATTCGGAGATGACATTGCCGGAGTAATCGTTGAACCGGTAGCAGGAAATATGGGTGTGGTACCGCCTCAGCCAGGTTTCTTACAAGGGCTTCGTGATATCACATCAGAATATGGCTCACTGCTCATCTTTGATGAAGTAATGACAGGGTTCCGCGTAGCGTACAACTGTGCACAGGGATACTACAACATTACGCCTGACTTAACTTGCTTAGGAAAGGTAATCGGTGGCGGTTTACCAGTAGGTGCTTATGGCGGTAAAGCTGAAATTATGGAGCGAGTTGCACCAAGCGGCCCGATTTATCAAGCAGGTACATTATCAGGTAATCCGCTTGCGATGACAGCTGGATACGAGACGTTAACGCAGCTGACACCTCAATCCTACGATGAGTTCATTCGTAAAGCAGATCGCTTAGAAGAAGGATTGATGGCAGCAGCTGAAAAATATGATGTGCCGTTTACGGTAAACCGAGCTGGTTCAATGATCGGTTTCTTCTTTACAAACGAACAGGTAATAAATTACGAAACAGCGAAAACATCGAATTTAGATTGTTTTGCAGCTTACTATCGTGAAATGGCTAATGAAGGCGTGTTTTTACCTCCTTCTCAATTCGAAGGAATGTTTTTATCAACTTCTCATACAGATGCAGACATTGAACATACAATTGCAGCAGCTGAAAAAGCTTTTTCAAAGTTGCGTGGATAAACAGCTAAATAAGATTGTCTTTTATATCAAAGCTTACGGAGTATTCCGTAAGCTTTTTTAGTTTTAAAGACATATTTTAATTTATTTGTTCATACATCTTTAATGACCGCGCTATTACCTGGCGGGTGTTGGAAGGGGGAGAACAATTTGTCGCAGGATAATTTATCATGTCTGCGTTTTTCCGTAGAAGAATCAGTATGGTTTCAAAAAGGACAGGAAGTCTCACAACTTTTGTCTATCTCCTTAGAGCCTCAAGTATCTATTCAAGAATATGACCAATACGTGTCTATTCGAGGAGCATTACAATTAACAGGTGAATACGAAACGTACGAGGGAGAGCACTCGTTACGCGAATATACAAATGAGAATCAAGTGCAATCTATCTCTGTCCGTGAAGACGGAACGGCTGAATTATCACATCAATTTCCTGTTGATATTACCATTCCTAAAAATCGTATTCAAAGTATTGAAGACGTATATGTATCTATTGATTTATTTGATTATGAATTGCCAGGCACAAATCAGCTGCAGCTAATGGCTGACTTGTCCATCACAGGATTGTACGGAGAACAGCATGAAGAACGAGAAGAAGAGGAAGAGGAAGAGTTTTCGGAGGAACAGCACATCGTCTCCTATGAAGAAGTGGACGATGCTGAAGAGGTATATACTGAAAACGTTGCTCAAGAAGAACAAGAAGAACAAGAAGAACAAGAAGAACAAGAAGAACAAGAGTTTGACGTAAGCTATCGTGAAGCTCCCGCACTTTTAGAGGCAGAGGCTATTGAAGAAGATCATTCAGAAGAGCCCCCTAGTTATTTTTCATCTGTATTTAAAAAAGAATCTCGTGCTGAGCAGGTCGTGGAATATGAAGAGGAAGCATATGAACCATTTGAAGTCGAAGTGAAAAAAGAAGCCCAAATCGAGGAAGAAAGAGAAGACAACGTGATTGAACTGTTTCAGCTTCGTCAAGAGCAAGAAAGCTTCGAAGAATCGCAAGCTAGTGAATTGAATACGTATGCTGACGTTCAACAAGAGGCTGAGCAAGAAGAAGTTGAACAAGAAAAGGAAAAGATTATTGTTGAATTTCGGAAAGAAGAAAATGAAAGCGGCCGAAATGAAAACGCCCTTTATTTAACAAAGCTCTTTTCGCGGGAAGAAGAAGCTTTTTCAACGTGGAAGCTTTGTATTGTTCAAGACGGAGATTCGCTTGATACGATAGCAAACCGCTATAATACGAATGTACAAAACATTTTACGAGTAAATAATTTAGAAGATGAATATGAGCTGGAAGAAGGAAGCATCTTAAATATTCCCGTTCGTTAAAGTCGGAAAGAAAACAGTTTTGACGCATATAATGTCTTAACTGTTTTCTTTATTTTTTACGAGGAAGGAGAATATAGATGCAGCGGACAGTAGCAGACTATAAAGTATTGTTAAAAGAATATGACTTAGATGTTGACTTTATCGAAGACTACGGAAAAGTAAAAAAAGTCTATACGAAAACCGGCGTGTTTGCGTTTAAAGAAATGGCGAATCATCAAGAACGAAATCAAAACTTCATTCAAAAGCTGCAGAACGTGTATCAAAAAGGATGGATGGGATTTGTCCCTATTTATCAAACGAAGCGTTCTCAGCCCATTGTTTCAGATGAAAGCGGCTCGTATTACTTAATGCCGTGGCTCCCAAATAATCCGGCCGAAGAGCGTGATATTCGATATCATAAATTATTTCAAGAGCTTGCTAAGCTTCACGGCGCTTCGGCGCAGGAAGTAGAAGTGAAAAAAGAAGATATAGAAAATCATTATACATCGATGAAAGAAACGTGGGAAAAACGTCAGGAAGAGCTGAAGCAGTATGTAGTAGAATGTGAGAAGAAAGTTTATATGTCCCCGTTTGAATTGCATTACTGTACGTTTTATTATGAAATGACAAGAGCGCTTGAATTTGGTTTTGGAAAGCTCGATCAGTGGAACGATGAAATGGAAGAAAAGGAAAAGATCCGGCTGGTTACTTCTCATGGAAAGCTATCGGCTAAACATTTTATCTATGACGAGCGGGGAAATGGTTTTTTTATTAATTTTGAACATGCAAAAGATGCTTCACCTATTTATGATTTAGTCTCATTTTATTTCCGGACTCTTCGCACATACCCAGTAACGACTTATGACAGCTATGAGTGGTTTAGTACGTATGAAAAACATTTTGCTCTCAGAGAAGAGGAACGGCTGCTTTTACACAGTTATTTGGCGTTTCCAGAGCCCCTGTATCAGTGTATCGTTCAATATAGGCAGCATAAAGAAAGTAAAACAGAGCTTGAACATATGCAGTCATTTATTCGAGCATACTGGCTGACGAAAAACATTGAACAGCTCAATATTAAAATATTTGAAGTAGATCAGCAAAAAAAAATGGCAGCGGAAGCAGCTGCACAAGCCCAAGCGAACGAATAGCGCTTGGGTTTTTAAATCCAGTCGGAATATAAAGCAACCGCTAGTATGGCAAGCAGTGCCAACAACAGTACATCAAAGGTTGTAGGGAAAAATAGTGTACGTATACCTTGAAAAATTGTTAAAGGAACAATAAACTGTCCACAAGCTGCTCCTGCTGTTTTGAGCCACCGCTGCAGTTGATACGAATTTACATTTATTCGTTTCTTCATTTGTACATGCCCCTTTCAATCCACGTGCCCAGGTTAAAGTAAGTATATGAAAAAAGAAAGAAATGGTGCCATTTTTTTAAGTGGGCTCTTCATTTTATTTCCAAAATTAGCGAGCGAATGAAAAAATAAAGAGCAGAACAAAAAAATTATGAATATAATCATAAAAAAATGGAGAAGATTATTGACGATTCAACATTTTTTCATATAGTATAATTAAGAGAAATTCATACATAAATACAGTGAATAGGAAGAGTACGGGATGTTCGTCTTTCAGAGAGAGAAATCAGTTGCTGTGAGATTTCTTAAGAATGTGCACTCGGAATGTCGCCTATGAGTAGCTTTTTTGAACAGCTGCATAGTTCAGTAGAAAAAGCCGGTTAATCAACCGTTATGAAATGAAGTGTATAGGCTTATCAAACGGGATACGTCTATAAAAAAAGGTGGTACCGCGAAATCAACTCCTTTCGTCCTTTTATTAGGAAAGGAGTTTTTTTATGTTTATAAAAGCTTTACACAGTTTCTAAAGACTGAAACTTTATATTATGGAGGTATACATTATGTCTGAAAAAGAAGTGACTCTTCCAACGAAGTATGATCCAAAAGCCGTTGAAGAAAATCGTTATCAGTATTGGTTAGACGGGAAGTTTTTTGAAGCAACAAATGACCCTGAAAAAGAGCCATATACAATTGTAATTCCACCCCCAAACGTAACGGGTAAGCTGCATTTAGGCCACGCTTGGGATACAACGTTACAAGACATCTTAACGCGTATGAAACGCATGCAAGGCTATGACGTTTTATGGCTTCCTGGCATGGACCATGCGGGGATTGCAACGCAGGCAAAAGTAGAAGAAAAGCTTCGCAGCGAAGGGAAAAGCCGCTACGATCTAGGTCGCGAAAATTTTGTAGCCGAAACGTGGAAATGGAAAGAAGAATATGCAAGCTTTATTCGCCAGCAGTGGTCGAAGCTAGGACTTGGCTTAGACTATTCACGCGAGCGCTTCACGCTTGATGAAGGCCTTTCTAAAGCAGTGCGCGAAGTATTCGTAACGCTTTACAAAAAAGGGTTAATCTATCGCGGAGAATATATTATTAACTGGGATCCAGCTACGAAAACAGCTCTTTCAGACATCGAGGTTATTTACAAAGATGTACAAGGTGCGTTTTATCATATGCGCTATCCGTTGGCAGATGGTTCTGGACATATTGAAATCGCAACAACTCGTCCTGAAACAATGCTAGGAGATACGGCTGTAGCTGTTCACCCTGAAGATGATCGCTATAAGCACTTAATCGGCAAAAAGGTTGTCCTTCCGATTGTAGGTCGTGAAATTCCAATCGTAGGCGATGATTATGTAGATATGGAATTCGGTTCTGGTGCGGTGAAAATTACGCCTGCTCATGACCCGAACGATTTTGAAATTGGAAACCGCCATAATTTAGAGCGTATTTTAGTGATGAATCAAGACGGTACGATGAATGACAAAGCAGGTAAATATGAAGGAATGGATCGTTTTGCTTGCCGTAAGCAAATTGTTAAAGACCTTCAAGAAGACGGTGTATTGTTCAACATTGAAGACCACATGCATTCAGTAGGTCACAGTGAACGAAGCGGCGCCGTTGTTGAACCTTATTTATCAACTCAGTGGTTTGTAAAAATGCAGCCTTTAGCAGATAAAGCAGTAGATCTTCAAAAACAAGAAGAAAAAGTAAACTTTGTGCCTGATCGTTTTGAAAAGACATACTTACACTGGATGGAAAATATTCGCGACTGGTGTATTTCGCGTCAGCTTTGGTGGGGACACCGCATTCCAGCTTGGTATCATAAAGAAACTGGAGAAGTATACGTAGATCATGAGGCTCCAGCAGATATCGAAAACTGGGAACAAGATTCAGATGTATTAGACACATGGTTCAGTTCAGCGCTATGGCCATTCTCAACAATGGGCTGGCCTGATGTGGATGCAGCTGATTTCAAACGCTACTACCCAACAAACGTGCTTGTAACGGGCTACGATATTATTTTCTTCTGGGTATCTCGCATGATTTTCCAAGGTCTTGAATTTACGGGTAAACGTCCGTTTGACGATGTACTCATTCACGGTCTTGTACGAGATGCTGAAGGTCGTAAAATGAGTAAATCACTTGGTAACGGTGTAGATCCAATGGAAGTAATCGAGAAATACGGTGCAGATTCTCTTCGCTACTTCTTATCTACAGGAAGCTCACCAGGACAAGATTTACGCTTCAGCTTTGAAAAAGTCGAAGCGACGTGGAACTTTGCAAATAAAATTTGGAATGCTTCTCGTTTTGCATTAATGAATATGGACGGCATCACATTTGAAGAGCTTGATTTATCAGGCGAAAAGTCTGTTGCTGATAAATGGATTTTAACGCGCTTAAATGAAACGATTGAGCACGTAACAAAATTAGCTGACAAATATGAATTCGGTGAAGTTGGACGTATTCTCTATAACTTTATTTGGGATGATTTCTGCGATTGGTACATTGAAATGGCTAAACTTCCTCTTTACGGAGAAGATGAAGCAGCTAAAAAGACAACTCGCTCAATTTTAGCTTATGTACTTGATAACACAATGCGACTTTTACATCCATTCATGCCGTTTATTACCGAAGAAATTTGGCAAAGCTTGCCGCATGAAGGCGAATCAATTACAGTAGCTAAATGGCCGGAAGTACGCCCTGAGCTTTCTGATAAAGAAGCAGCTAACGATATGCGTTTACTTGTAGATATTATCCGTGCTGTTCGTAACATTCGTGCTGAAGTGAACACGCCGATGAGCAAACAAGTAAAATTATTTATCAAAGCTAAAGATGAAAATATTCAAAGCCAGCTCGAAAAGAACCGTGCGTATGTAGAACGTTTCTGTAATCCAAGTGAGCTTGTGATTTCAACAGATGTTTCATTAGATGAAAAAGCAATGACTGCTGTTGTAACAGGCGCAGAATTAATTTTACCTCTTGAAGGTTTAATTAATATCGAAGAGGAAATCGCGCGTTTAGAAAAAGAATACGACAAGTTAAACAAAGAAGTAGAACGTGTACAAAAGAAATTAAACAACCAAGGCTTTATTGCAAAAGCGCCTGCTAAAGTAGTAGAAGAAGAGCGTGCAAAAGAGCAGGATTATGTTGAAAAACGCGAAGCTGTTCAGTCTCGTATTGCTGAATTACGCGGATAATCAACGGGTTAATGAACCAACAGAAAAAGCGTGGCTTGTATAGCGACGCTTTTTCTCTACATAATAATAGCGATGGAAAAGAAAGGTGAATAAAAGATGATAACGACATATGAAGAAGCGCTTGATTGGATTCATAACAGACTTCGCTTTGGAATCAAGCCGGGGTTAGAACGAATGGAATGGATGCTAGAGCAGCTTGATTTTCCGCAGCAAAATCTAAATGCTATCCATGTTGCTGGGACCAATGGTAAAGGTTCTACCGTTTCATATTTGCGAAACATGTTAGAAGAAGCAGGGTATAAAGTTGGAACCTTTACTTCTCCTTATATCGAAACATTTAATGAGCGGATCAGCGTGAATGGACAGCCTATTTCAAATGAAGCAATGACCGCTCTTGTTCAGGAAATAAAGCCTGTTGTGGAGCGACTAGAACATACAAGTTTAGGATCAGCAACGGAATTTGAAGTGATTACAGTCATGGCTTTTCTTTATTTCGGCTATCATGAGTCAGTTGACTATGCTGTGTTTGAAACAGGGCTTGGAGGACGGTATGACTCAACAAACATTGTGAATCCTATGGTGAGTATTATTACAAACATTGGATTTGATCACATGGCAATACTAGGTGATACGGTAGAAGAAATTGCATCAGAAAAAGCGGGGATTATTAAAAAAGAAGTCCCTATTATTACTGGTGCAGAGCAAGTAAAGGCGCTTGATGTCATTACTGAAGAAGCAAAGTCAAAGCAGGCTTCGTTATTTGTGTTAGGAAAAGATTTCGACATTAAAAACTATGAGCCCTTAGCAAACGGGGAAGGCTTTGCGTTAAACACGCCGTATGGCATATTTGAAGACGTGAAATTAAATATGCTTGGCTATCATCAAGTGAAAAATGCAGCTTTGGCTCTCATGGCCGTTTGTTATTTAAAAGAAAAGAAAAAGCTTTCTATCTCCAATGAGCAAATGATAAAAGGGATTCAGCATACAAAGTGGAACGGCCGCTTTGAGATAGTGAATGAGCATCCTTTAACGATTATTGATGGGGCTCATAATGCAGAAGGCATTGATAGCTTGTTATCTACTTTACGCCTTCATTATGAAGATCGAGACATTCATTTAGTTTTCAGCTGCTTAAATGATAAAAGCGCTGATCGAATGGTCCAAGAGCTTGAAACAATCGCTGCAAGTATTACATTTACGTCGTTTGACTTTCCTCGTGCTCGCGCAGCTGGGGAGCTTTATGAGATGAGTACTCATCATAATAAGCATATGGACGAGGAGTGGAAAAAAGCAATTGCTTACGTAAAGGAAAAGGCGACAGGGGAACAAGACATGGTCGTGATTACGGGCTCTCTGTATTTTATATCAGAAGTGCGGGCTTTTCTTCTAAAATGAGCAAAAGCAGCAAGTGAAATCTTGCTGCTTTTAACATAATGTGAGGAAAGGATACGGATAATAAGGAAGCACTAAGTTCAAAGTATTGTCACTTTCACCCCCTAGGTAAGTGATATATAATAAACATGTACATCACTAAATAAGGAGATTGTTAACATGAGTAAGAATAATGAAAAAATTGTACCGAAAAGTAATAAAAACTTTACCGGTATTATTCTTACCTTTTCAGTGATAGCGAATGTTATTATTTTACTGCTATTCTTTTCGAATATTGGCTATCAAGGAAAAGTAAGTTTTGATTTGACTATCTTTCCACGGTTAAATGCTATTTTGAATAGTTTTACATTTATTTTTTTAGTTGCAGCGTTGATTTCAATTTTTAGGAAAAATATCAATGCTCATAAAGGTTTTATTTTAGCAGCATTCACTTCCACACTGCTCTTTTTAGTTTCATATTTAACGTTCCACTACATTTCTACAGAAACAGCTACGTTCGGTGGAGAAGGAATCGTTCGTCCCATTTACTTCTTCATTTTGATCACACACAGTTTCCTAGCAGCGATTATTGTTCCGCTGGCACTGTTTGCACTTGTGTGGGGCTGGACAATGCAAGTTGAAAAACATAAAAAAATTGTGCGATGGACAATGCCAATCTGGCTTTATGTAAGTCTTACAGGTGTAATTGTCTACTTATTTATGGCTCCTTACTATTAAAAGACGTCTGCTTTTGCAGACGTTTTTTTTTATGCTGTTTTTGGTTTTTAATGGTATAATCCTTATTACCTATAAAAAGTGTGTTTTAAGGAAGGAGGCATACAGAATATGACTTTTATGGGTATTATGATTCAGTTTATTAATAACGGAGCTGTTTGATACTAATCAATAAAGGAGAGATATTGAAATGAATAAACTGTCAGCGAGGAATAAAGGAATTTCTCTAATGAACGTGATCATACTGGTTATCATAATAGGTCTTCTAGCAGCTTTTCTCATTCCGTTTATTGGAAACTATTTAAAGGAAAAAGATACGTTCCTTCACTCAAAAGAACATCTACAATTAGTAAACAAGACGCCTGATATGGAAGAAATAGTATGAGTTTAATTTATCTCTATGCATTTGTTTCAGGCATCACGTTAGGTTCATTTTATAACGTAGCAGGCCTTAGAATTCCTCAGAAAAAATCTATTTTGTCTCCAAGATCTCATTGTCCACACTGTTTATATGTTCTTTCTCCACAACAATTAATTCCCATAGTCTCCTACATCAAAAATGCAGGAAAATGTAGTATGTGTCGCAAAAAAATCTCCTTCATCTACCCATTCATAGAATTTTCGACAGGAAGTTTATTTGTATATGCTGTTTTTAGATTGAATACGACGTTAGAACTGATTGTCATATTAACCTTTGTTTCTTTTTTAACAATTATAGTTGTCTCAGATATAGCCTATATGATTGTCCCAAATAAGGTGCTGCTTTTCTTTTTGCCTATCTTTCTTCTTGAGCGTCTTTTCATTCCATTAACTTCGTGGAGTGATTCTTTAATGGGAGGAGGAATCGCATTTTTTCTCCTTTTTCTAATCGCATTTCTCAGCAGAGGAGGGCTTGGAGAAGGAGACATTAAATTGTATGGTCTGATTGGTATTGTGCTTGGAGTGAAGCTTGTTTTGCTATCGCTTTTTTTAGCTATATTAATAGGCGGAACCGTTAGTATAGGAGGGTTATTAATGAAAAAGGCAAAGGTAGGTGTACCAATTCCTTTCGTTCCTTTTATTTTTATAGGGACAATCGCTGCTTATTTTCATGGAAACGAATTGATAGATTGGTATGTTAGCAACTATTTTTATTGAGCTTCAAGTCTTCGACAAATTTAAAATTTCTGTAACTAAATAGCGAAAACCTTTTGTAACAAGACGACAAATGTCTTGTTATTTTTTTTTTCTTCTATGATAGCATGGAAAAAAGTGTATGTTTTATGTCGGTTTACCTCAGCTTGCAACCGGTACTAAGACTACGTTAACTAAAGGCGGTGGGGCAGTGGACAAGCAGGAACGAAAGATTTCAATTAAAATCAATGGTCAATCCAAGGAAGAACAAGCGCCAGAAAAAGACGAATTTACGTGGGTTCTTCCGGAACCGTCATCCAAAGATTCTCATGTGGAAGAAAATAAAGTGGTGTTTATTGAAGATGTAAGAAATGAAAAAAAGAAAAAGCCGCGATTACATCCTAAAAATGTTTCGATTAAAACGGTAAACGGCGGTGTGATCAAACGAACAGCTGTGATTGTACTGCTAGCAGTCGGAATAGGCAGCGGCATTGGTATGGTCGGTGTGAAAATGATGACAGGAAGTGAACAGCCTGTAAGCAAAGCACAAACAAGTGAGCAAACGAAAGAAGAAAAAGCTGCTCAAACAGCCTCTACCAATGAAAGTGTTGGTAAAGCTGAAAAGAAAAGCGAACAGGAATCGAAGGGGACGTCAGCTGCTGCTTCTACTTTAGAACCTTTTTCCTTTTACATTGTACAAGCAGGTGCCTTTTCATCAAAAGCTGCTGCGAACAAAGCAATGGATAAATGGAAAGAAGAGAACCAAGCAGGCGAGATCTTTTCACCTAAAACCTATTCTCTGGTCGTTGGTGCTGCCACTGGAGAAGAAAAAGCGGAGGCGCTTAGTAAAACGTATAAACAACAAGGTAAAG
Source organism: Priestia sp. SRI_019 (assembly GCF_057586255.1). Lineage (NCBI taxonomy): Bacteria > Bacillati > Bacillota > Bacilli > Caryophanales > Bacillaceae > Priestia > Priestia sp. SRI_019. The sequence goes on from NZ_JBYCZN010000001.1 coordinate 238,364, forward strand.
ATGTATATGTAAAGTCTTATGAAATTAAGCCCACTAGCGAATTAGGGGAAAAAGATCAAACGGTTATAACAACAGCGCAGCCGTTTATGGCTAATCTTTTAGATCAATCTGTTAAAGCGATTGAAGGAGAGCGGGTAGCGGATATCAAATCTCTGAAAAAAGAGCTGACAAAAGTTCAGAAAGAAGCGTCAAATGAAGACATTAAAACCATGGTGAGCACCCTTCAAAAAGCTGCGGCTTCTCTTTCTTCATATGAAGACAATAAAAGCAGTAAAGATGCTTGGCTTGCTCAGCGATACGTGTTAAAAGCTCTTCAGCAGTATGAAAGCCTTGTAACGTCTTAACGAGTGAGGTAGTGTAATGCTGCCTCACTTGTTTATTGTCATTTGGAGATGAAATTGCTAAAATAACGGTGTGTCCTTCTTTTTTAAATCAAAATGCAAAGGTGAGATGTATGAAACAAACATTAATTTTAGCCTCAGGCTCTCCTCGTCGAAAAGAATTACTTCAGCAGCTTCACATTCCCTTTACCGTTCACGTTAGTACAATTGAAGAAATCGTCAATCCATCATACACTCCGTCCGAGGTAGTAATGGATTTAGCTAGGCAAAAAGCAGTGGACGTCGCTTCGCATCATAAAGAGGATATGGTCCTAGGTGCCGATACAGTTGTGGTATATGGCAATCGTATTTTAGGAAAGCCAAAAACGAAACAAGAAGCGATTGAAACACTTACGATGCTGTCAGGTCAAAAACACCAGGTATTAACTGGAGTAGCGTTCGTATCAAATGCAAAAGTTCATACGTTCTATGAACAAACAGATGTAGAGTTTTGGCCGATTGAACAAGATGAAATCGTACAGTACGTAGAGTCAGGAGAGCCTATGGATAAGGCTGGTTCTTATGGAATTCAAGGTCTCGGTGCTGCGCTAGTTAAAAGAATCGAAGGAGACTATTTCTCCGTGGTGGGCTTGCCGCTCTCCCGAACAATACGTGAGCTAAAACAATACGGTTTCGTCTACTAAAAAGGAGTGGCGAAATTGGATCAATCATTGTTAATTAAAGATTTTCCTCAAGATGAAAGACCTCGAGAGCGCCTTGTGTCAATGGGTGCTTCTAGTCTTTCTAACCACGAGCTTATTGCTATTTTACTGCGCACTGGAACCAAAGATGAATCTGTTCTTCAGCTCTCCAATCGCATATTAACGCATTTTGAAGGTCTTCAACTTTTGCAGCATGCATCGCTTGATGAAATGATGAATATTAAAGGTATTGGACCTGCAAAAGCGATTCAAATTATAGCGGCTATTGAAATAGGTAAGAGGATTGTACAGCGGAAATCTAGTCAGCGATATACCATTCATGGTCCTGAAGACGGAGCTAATTATGTGATGGAAGAAATGCGCGTGCTGTCTCAAGAGCATTTCGTCTGTTTATACCTCAACACGAAAAATCAAGTTCTCCACAAGCAAACCATTTTTATCGGAAGTCTCAATTCATCTATTGTCCATCCAAGGGAAGTATTTAAAGAAGCCTTTCGCCGTTCAGCTGCATCTCTTATTTGTATTCATAATCATCCCTCCGGCGACCCTACCCCCAGCAGAGAAGATATAGAGGTAACGAAGCGCTTAAAAGAGTGCGGATTTATCATAGGAATTGAATTGTTAGATCATTTAATTATCGGAGATCGAAAATATATTAGTTTAAAAGAAAAAGGATACATGTAAGGCTATGCTTTTTAAAATCCTTGGGTTATAATAGTAGTCATGATTTTAAATGACAAGTTCTTTACAATCATTCGTTATTAATAGACAAAGTATGACTTTTTATCATACAATATTTGGCGTTGACATCTATGAAAAAAGTATAGAAAATAAAAAATGTTACTTATGAAATGAAGAAATTGAATTATGGAATTTTTACCTTTGCATTTTGGTAAGAGAAAGGAAGAGACACATGTTTGGAATCGGTACTAGAGACCTTGGAATAGATTTGGGTACTGCAAATACGCTCGTTTATGTAAAAGGAAAAGGAATTGTTGTGCGTGAGCCGTCTGTTGTGGCTTTGCAAACTGATACAAAACAAATCGTTGCGGTAGGTAACGATGCAAAAAATATGATTGGTCGTACACCTGGGAACGTAGTAGCCCTTCGTCCAATGAAAGATGGAGTTATTGCAGATTACGAAACAACTGCGACGATGATGAAATATTACATCAATCAAGCTCAAAAAACAAAAAGTTTGTTTGCGGGTAAGCCGTATGTAATGGTTTGTGTACCTTCTGGCATTACAGCTGTTGAGAAACGTGCCGTTATTGATGCGACTCGTCAGGCTGGCGCGCGTGATGCGTATACAATTGAAGAACCGTTTGCTGCAGCAATCGGCGCCAATCTACCGGTTTGGGAGCCAACGGGAAGTATGGTAGTAGATATTGGCGGAGGAACAACAGAAGTTGCGATTATTTCTTTAGGAGGAATCGTAACGTGTCAGTCAATCCGTATCGCTGGGGACGAGATGGATGAAGCGATTATTCAATATATTCGCAAGAATTACAATTTAATGATCGGTGAGCGTACGTCAGAAGCATTAAAAGTAGAAGTCGGTTCTGCCGGAATTCCAGAAGGTATTGAAAACATGGAAATTCGCGGACGTGACTTACTAACAGGTCTACCGAAAACAATCGAAATTTCAGCAGAAGAAATTGCAGAAGCGCTAAAAGACACAGTGGCTTCTATTGTAGATTCAGTAAAAAGTACATTAGAAAAAACACCACCTGAACTTGCGGCAGATATTATGGATCGCGGTATTGTATTAACAGGCGGTGGCGCATTGCTACGTAATTTAGATAAAGTTATTAGTGAAGAAACAAATATGCCGGTTGTCATCGCAGAAGATCCGCTTGACTGTGTTGCAATTGGAACTGGTAAAGCGTTAGAACACATTGATTTATTTAAAAATCGTACAAGCGATTCATATCGCTAAATATTAAGAGGTGTAGATCGTGCCACAATTTTTCTTAAATAAACGTTTAGTTATTTTATTAGTCAGTATTATTGTATTAGTGGCATTGATTGGTTTTTCGTTAAATGGTCGTAAAAATGTAACGTGGCCTGAACAGTTTGTCAAAGATACGGTTGGTCTTGTTCAGGCTACCTTTAATGAACCCGCACAATTTGTAGCGGGTTTCTTTCAGAATGTAGGTGACTTAAAGCGTACATACGAAGAAAACGAGGTATTAAAAGCCCGTTTAGACGAACGCATGCAATTAGAAACGAAAGCCAACGCTTTGCAGCAAGAAAATAAAAAATTAAGAGCACAGCTCGACAAAAAAACGGATTTAAGTCAATACAACCCAATCGAAGCAACAGTTATTGCTCGTAATCCAGACCGTTGGCATGAGGTAATTGCCATTGATAAAGGGACGGTTCATAATGTGCAGGAAAATATGGCTGTTATGACTCCTGAAGGGCTGATTGGTAAAGTGAAGCATGCATCTAAGTTCACATCTACTGTGCAGTTAATTAGTTCATCAGATCGTACAAACCGTGTATCTGCTAAAATACAGGCTAAAAAAGAAGTGTTTGGTTTAATTGAAGGCTATGATGATAAAGAACAGGCGCTTGTTATGCGTCGTATTCCATTTGATGCTGATATTAAAGAAAAGCAAAAAGTAGTAACGTCCGGTTTAGGACAAGAAGACGGCATTTTCCCTAGCAATCTTCCAATTGGCGTTATCACAAAAATTGAGCCTGATGAATACGGATTAACGAAAAAAGCTTATATCAAACCTGCTGCTGACTTGTATGACTTAGATAACGTAGTTGTAGCTAAAAGAAGTGCGCCCGCTGCTGAAGACGATTTAGGGGCGGAGGAGGCTAACTGATGAAACGGTTTGTCCTTCCTATTCTCGTGCTTGTCGTTTTTATGTTTGAAAGTATCTTTGTTAATTTTGTCGCCATGGCATCACCATGGCGAGACTGGATTCTATCGCCTCACTTTGTTGTAGTGGTACTGGCTTTTATGTCAGTGTATTATCATCCAAAGCAAGCGATGCTATATGGGGTAATCCTTGGATTCATGTATGATATTGCCTTTACGGATGTCTTAGGAGTATACGCGCTTGGATTGCCGGCCGTATGCTATATCGTATCAAAACTAATGAAGATTTTTCAGCAAAATACGCTTATCGTAATCTGCATGTCGCTATTAGCTGTAGCCATTATTGAGTTTTATGTATATGGAATTAATAGCATTATTAATATATCCGATATGACCATTGGTCGCTTCTTGCAAGAGCGATTTTACGCAACCATCATTTTAAATGCCATATTTGCACTCATTTTTGCATTTCCGCTTCAAAGATGTTTTCAATATTTTGCTAAATTTATCGATGAACGCTGATCGGAACATACATTACGCTTCTCGTTCATGATAGGATAAAAATGCTGATTGAAGAAACGAAAAAAAGGAATTGAGTAAGTCTCTGTCGAAATTATATATTCGTTGAGGTGAGCGTCTTGAATAAACAAAAGCAACAAAATGTGACAATTAAAGGAACAAAAGATGGATTAACGTTGCATCTCAATGATACATGTTCATTTGCAGAGCTTTTGACGGAACTTAAGACGAAGCTTTTGACAAATAAGCATGGCGATGCCGATCAAATCGTCACAGTGTATGTCAAAATCGGAAATCGTTATTTAACTACAGAGCAGGAAACCGAATTGAAGGCGCTCATAGAAGAAAATCAGTATTTAGTAGTTAAACAAATTGATAGTAACGTTATTTTAAAGCAAGATGCAGTCCGCGTAAGAGAAGAAAGTGAATTAGTATCTGTTACAAAGGTAGTTCGTTCAGGACAGGTTCTCCATGTAGAAGGCGATTTGCTTCTAGTCGGAGACGTAAATCCCGGAGGAACCGTTGTAGCTGGAGGAAATTTATTTGTATTAGGTGCTTTAAAAGGGATTGCTCATGCAGGATATCGCGGCAATAAAAACGCCGTTATTGCTGCATCGTTAATGAAACCTTCACAGCTGCGCATTGCTGATATCATTACCCGATCAGAAGAAGAGCGCAGTGAGAAGGAAGAGAATATAATGGAATGTGCATACTTAGATGATAATGATCAAATGGTGATAGATCGCGTGCAAACTTTACCGCATCTAAGACCGAATTTGACCAGGGTAGAAAGGAGAATTTGACAGTGGGAGAGGCTATTGTTGTTACGTCTGGTAAAGGTGGAGTTGGAAAAACAACGACATCAGCCAATTTAGGTACTGCTCTAGCATTAGCTGGAAAGCGCGTGTGTCTAGTAGACACTGATATCGGCTTACGCAACTTGGATGTTGTAATGGGGCTTGAAAATCGTATTATTTATGATCTTGTAGACGTGGTAGAAGGTCGATGCCAACCGCAAAAAGCCTTGATTAAGGACAAGCGTTTTGAATGTTTGTACTTACTTCCTGCTGCTCAAACGAGTGACAAAACAGCTGTTCAACCAGAACAAATGCGAGAGTTAGTTCTTCAGTTAAAGCAAGACTATGACTATGTGGTTATTGATTGCCCAGCTGGTATTGAACAAGGCTATAAGAACGCCGTAGCTGGCGCTGATAAGGCACTCGTTGTGACAACACCGGAAGTTTCAGCTGTTCGTGATGCTGACCGTATTATTGGATTATTGGAGCAAGAGGATATCGAGTCTCCAAAACTGGTTATTAACCGAATCCGTAGTCATATGATGAAAAATGGAGACATGCTGGACGTGGAAGAAATTTCTCAGCTTCTGGCTGTTGATTTAATTGGAATCGTTGCTGACGATGAAAATGTTATTCGTGCTTCTAACAACGGTGAACCAATTGTCATGGATCCATCAAGCAAAGCATCAATTGCATATCGCAATATTGCAAGACGTATTCTAGGTGAAACGGTTCCTCTTCAATCGTTAGATGAAGAAGATAAGGGAATGTTTGCACGTATTAAACGATTCTTTGGCGTTCGTTCTTAAAAAGCTTCCGATAGAGGAAGCTTTTTTTATTTGTTTGATTTTGTAGAGTCAAGCTGTCATAAGCTCCACGGACAAGTCATATAGTTGATTATACGATAAGAACAAGGAGAATGATGAATCATGAATCGACGTGCTGATGAAATCCGTAAACGAATTGCTGAGCGTAAGCGAAAACAATTAAATACAACGAAGCGTCTTCCTCAAGAACCTCTTCATACGTCCTTAATGAGTGAAGAAGAAAAGTATGGATCGATGGATTATTCTACGGTTGAATACACACCATCAGCAAAGGAATATCACCCGTTATTTCGAAAAGAACGCTTTTTATTTAAAATTTTAGCTTCAGCCTGCTTAGTGTTAATTGTAGGGATTATGTTCAAGAACGCTTCTCCTACTTTTGAACAGGCCAGAGTGGTGGTTCAACAAACAATGGATAAAGAATTTCAGTTTGCAGCTGTTTCCTCCTGGTACGAAGATAAGTTTGGAAAGCCGTTAACGCTACTGCCGAATAAAGAGTCTAGCAAAACGGAGCAAAGTGTAAGCGGAGAATATGCTACTCCAGCTTCAGGGAAAGTAACGGAAACATTTGCTCAAAGTAAGCAAGGTGTGACGGTTCAAACAGGAGTGGATTCTGTTGTAGAAGCAATGAGTGAAGGTATTGTAAGGTATGTAGGAAAACGTGATGATACTGGGAATACGGTTATTATTCAACATGCGGATGGAACCGAAACTTGGTATGGACAGCTCAAAAAAATCAATGTTAGTATGTATGATTTCGTGAATAAAGGCAAAGAAGTAGGAATTGTGGAAAACAGTAAAAAAGGCGATGCTGGAACATTCTATTTTGCTATTAAAAAAGGTGATAAGTTTGTGGATCCTAGTCAGGTGATTCAATTTGAATAGTGCTTTTTCGTTATTGATGAAAATTCACATTCATCCATTGTTTTGGGGGATTTTCGTAATTGGTATCTTAACGGCTACGGTAAAGCAGCTTTTTTTGTTATTTATTATTGTAATTATTCATGAACTGGGCCACGCCGTAGCGGCTCAGTGTTTTTCTTGGCGGATTCGCAGAATTATGCTCTTACCTTTTGGGGGAGTAGCAGAAGTAGATGAACATGGGAATCGTCCATTTCGAGAAGAGTTTATTGTGACAATAAGTGGACCTCTTCAGCATCTCTGGATGTTTGGAGCTGCTTTCTTATTAATGAAAATAAATGTGTTGTCTTTGGAAACGTATGAGCAATTTATGTTTCAATGCACGGTGATTTTACTGTTTAATCTTTTGCCCATTTGGCCATTGGACGGAGGGAAGCTGCTTTTTTTAATTTGCAGTCGGTCTTTACCATTTTTAGAAGCGCATAAGCTTGCGCTCCGGTTATCAACGTTTTTTTTAGCTGTCGGTATTATTTACGCCGTTATTATGCATCCTTTTCAGCTGCACTTATGGATTGTTATTTCATTTTTAATTATATCTGGATATTTGGAATGGAAGAGCAGACAATTTGTCTACATGCGCTTTTTGTTGGAGAGATATCATGGCAAAGAGCATCCAATTGGAGCTTTAAAAACACTAAGTGTATCAACCAGTGAGACGCTCCATCAAGTTCTGCAAAAATTCCAAAGAGGTTGTAAGCATATGATTATTGCTACATCTCAAACAGGCGAGCATGTACAAATTGATGAAAATGAACTTTTACACGCTTACTTTGTAGAAAAAAGAACAAATAGCCAACTAGACGAACTTGTAACAGTTTACTGATTTCTAGTAACATAGAATAGAATGAAAAAAGTTCGGTTGCACTGACCGAACTTTTTCCTATGAATTTAGATTAAAGTGAGGCAATGTATGTGAAGGCATGTATTATTAACGCGGCTACTTCTTCAAAACGTATAGCCGTGATAAACGATAAAGCACTAGAAAAAATCTATTTACAAGAACAAAGCGAGAATCAAATTATTGGTGATATATATTGGGGTAAAGTAGTAAAAGTACTGCCTAATATGCAAGCAGCCTTTATCGATATCGGTTTATCAATGAACGGATTTATTCATCGAAATGAACTTGTATCCTATCAGCAGTCAGAGAATCCTCACAAAGATCAGCAGCCGATGTCTGCTTTTATTCGTGAAGGAGAAAAAGTATTGGTTCAAGTTGTAAAAGAAGGCATTGGGACAAAAGGGCCGAAGCTGACGGGTATCATTGAATTTTCTTCTGATGAGCTTGTATATTTACCGCACGGAAACTATGTCGCTGTATCCAAAAAAATAGCTGAGCCAAAACGACAACAGTGGAAACAGCTTGGTGAGCGGTTAAAACAAGGGATGGAAGGCTTTTTATTTCGAACAGCGATTGCAGAAAAATCAGAAGCTGCGGTCCAACATAAAATAAAAGAGCTACAGAAAAAATATGAGCGCCTTGAACGACAGACACAGGGGATGAAAGCTCCTGCCCTAGTCAGCAAAGGACAAGATTTTCTCGAAACAAGAGTGCAAGCTGCACTTCAACAAGGAGTTGATGGGATAGTAGTAGATGACTTCGACCTATATCAGCATCTTCAAACTACCTACCCTAACTCGTCAATAGAGTACTATAAAGGGAATGAAAATATTTTCTCTTTTTACGATGTAGAACGGCAAATAGAGAAGCTTTTAAAGCGAATCGTGTGGCTCAAAAGCGGAGGCTATATCGTTATTGACGAAACGGAAGCGATGACGGTCGTGGACGTGAACACGGGGAAGTTTTCAGGAAAAGATAATATTCGAAAGACGATGCTTCAAACAAATATGGAAGCTGCCTATGAACTGTCCAAACAGATGCAATTACGTCACTTAGGCGGCATGATCTTAATTGATTTTATAAATATGCCTCATAAAGAAGATCGGACAGAAGTAGAAAGGTACATGAAAAAGCTATGTGAACAAGATGAAGTGCGGACGAATGTAGTTGGCTTTACAGAGCTCGGCATATTGCAATTAACGCGGAAGAAAGTGCGCAATAGTATTGGATCGACATTAACTATGCCTTGTGAAGTATGTGAAGGAACCGGTAAAATGATTGATTCCAAAACGGCTGCTTTTCAAATTGAACGTGTAATTTGGGAACATCGCGGCGCGGAAGAAGAGGCTATTTGGATTGAGACGCGAAGTGATGTTATAAATGAAATGAAGGCACAAGGATTTCTCAACGCTTTAGAGAAAATGGTAAAAAAAACCGTATATCTTACGCCAAGCGATGATTATACAAACACATTTGTTTTGCGTCAATTGGGGTCGAATGAGCAGATCCAAAAAAGGGTCTCTGCTTCTATATAAAATTTTAGAAGAAAACATGAATTCCAATTGACACTAACCTTTGATTTGTAGTAAGATTTAATATGTTGGTTTGTAGCACCTGTGCTACAACCGCTCAGAACAGGTTTTAAGTTCACTTGAACACCTGTGATGGCGAGTCTTAGTTTTTAGAGGAGGTGCAGAGAATGTACGCAATTATTGAAACTGGTGGTAAGCAAATTAAAGTAGAGGCTGGTCAAGCAATCTACGTTGAAAAACTTGCTGGTGAACAAGGCGAAACAGTTACTTTTGACAAAGTATTATTTGTAGGTGGCGACAGCGTGAAAGTTGGTGTTCCTTTCGTAGAAGGTGCAACAGTTACGGCTAAAGTTGAAAAACAAGGTCGCGCTAAAAAGATCACTGTATTTAAATACAAAGCAAAGAAAAACTATCGTCGTAAGCAAGGTCACCGTCAACCTTACACAAAAGTTGTAATCGACGCTATCAACGCGTAATTATAACAAATGATTAAGGTGACGATTTCTCGTGATGCAAATAAGAAAGTTGACGGGTTCACGATGAGTGGACATGCTGACTTTTCCGAACACGGAAAAGATCTTGTTTGTGCGGGAGCATCTGCAGTTTCATTTGGAACAATTAATGCTATCTTTTCAATAAGTGGGGTTGAACCGCACTTAGAGCAAGGTGGAGATGGTGGGTATCTCCGTTGTGAGATTCCAAAAGATGTGGATTCCTTCACATTGGAACAGATTCAATTGCTATTAGAAGGTATGGTTGTTTCACTGAAAACGATCGAATTAGATTACAGTAATTATATAAAAATTAACGACAACTAAACAGGAGGTGGATGTCATGTTAGTAAGATTAGACCTTCAATTCTTCGCTTCTAAAAAAGGAGTAGGTAGTACTAAAAACGGTCGTGATTCAATCTCGAAACGTCTTGGTGCTAAACGTGCTGATGGCCAATTCGTATCTGGTGGTTCAATTTTATACCGTCAACGCGGTACTAAAATTTACCCAGGTGCAAACGTAGGTCGTGGTGGAGATGATACTTTATTCGCTCAAATCGACGGTATCGTTAAATTTGAACGTTTCGGTCGTGACCGTAAAAAAGTATCTGTATACCCTGTTGCTCAAGAAGCATAAGATACAAAAAGAAAACTCTAACCCAAGTAGGTTAGAGTTTTCTTTTTGTAGAATATTTCACCTATTACCCATTGGAATTTGTTATAATCGAACATATCTAAGAAGATTGATACGAGATGTTTGTCAGCGTTGTGAAATACTTATGCTCGAGTCAAAGTTAGGAGTGCTAAGATGGAAAAAGAATGGGATGTCGTAGAGGTATTAAGATACGCGCGGCATGATTGGTTAAATAAGCTGCAATTAATCAAAGGCAATCTAGCGTTGAATCGGCTTGATCGAGCGAATGAAATCATTGAAGAAATTGTAAATGAATCCAAGTTAACAAACATCAATATGCGACTGTTTGCGGGCTTTGTTATGACCTATCATTGGAATAACCATGCTGTTCGCTTAGATGTGGAAGTGCTCGGAGAATTGAAGGATTTATCACAATACGATGAGTTCGTATACAACTGGTGTTGCTATTTGACAGAAGCACTCGAAAAATATGTTGATTATCATGCAGAAAACTATTTGAGTATTTCAGTATGCATTGAAGAACAGGGAATTCGTTTCTTTTTTGACTTTAGTGGAATACTAACAGATATACAGAAGCTACAAAACAAGCTACAATGTTATGAGTGCGCTCAAGGAGTTGCATTGGTTGAACAGCATATGTCTGAAGATGAATTTAGCCTTATGCTAACAATAAGTTAACAGCGCTTTTGCTATTGCAGGAGCTAAGATATAGAACGGAGTGAAAAAGAAATGTTTGTAGATCAGGTCAAGGTATATGTAAAAGGTGGCGACGGGGGAAATGGAATGGTTGCCTTTCGTCGCGAAAAGTACGTACCAAAAGGAGGTCCTGCAGGTGGTGACGGTGGTCACGGTGCAGATGTCATCTTTGAAGTAGAAGAAGGATTGCGTACGCTGATGGATTTCCGCTATAAGCGTCACTTTAAAGCAAGCCGCGGTGAACATGGAATGTCAAAAGGACAGCACGGACGTAACGCTGAGCCGATGGTTGTAAAAGTTCCACCAGGTACGGTTGTGTTAGATGAAGATACGAACGAAACGATCGCTGATTTAGTTGAGCACGGCCAGCGCGCAGTGATTGCTAAAGGTGGACGCGGAGGGCGTGGGAATACGCGTTTTGCTACACCTGCAAATCCAGCACCGGAGCTTTCAGAAAATGGAGAGCCAGGTAAAGAGAGAAATGTAATTCTTGAATTAAAAGTATTGGCCGATGTAGGATTAGTTGGTTTTCCAAGTGTTGGAAAGTCAACGTTATTATCCGTAACGTCTGCTGCAAAGCCAAAAATTGCTGAATATCATTTTACAACAATTAATCCGAATTTAGGAGTAGTTGAAACAGAAGATAATCGCAGTTTTGTGATGGCAGATTTACCAGGGCTAATCGAAGGTGCACATGAAGGTGTAGGATTAGGTCATCAGTTTTTACGTCACATTGAACGTACCCGCGTTATTGTCCATGTAATCGATATGTCAGGTTTAGAAGGCCGTGATCCATATGAAGATTACTTAACCATTAATGAAGAGCTGCGTCAATATAATATGCGTTTAACCGAACGTCCGCAAGTAGTGGTAGCAAATAAAATGGATATCCCGCAAGCCGAAGAGAATCTAGCTGCATTCAAAGAAAAAGTAGGAGACGAAGTGAAAGTCTTTCCAATTTCTGCAGCAACGCGTAATGGAATCCGCGAACTGTTATTTACAGTAGCTGATCTTGTAGAAACTACGCCGGAATTCCCAATGCAAGAAGAGGAAGATCTATCTATGCACCGCGTATTGTACAAGCATGAAAAGAAAGAAGTGGAATTTGTTATTACGCGTGATAGCGATGGCTCATACGTATTAAGCGGTGAAAAAATCGAAAAATTATTCAAGATGACTGACTTCTCACGTGAAGAATCCGTTCGTCGATTTGCGCGTCAGCTTCGAGGCATGGGCGTCGATGAAGCCCTTCGTGAACGAGGAGCAAAAGATGGCGATATTGTAAAGCTGTTTGAATATGAATTTGAATTTATTGACTAATTGTTGTTCATAGGATAAGGGGAGGGGCTTTACTTGCATAAGAGCGATAAGCAGTTTTATTTAGTTCGCGAAGATGTATTACCAGAAGCGATGAAAAAAACATTGGATGCGAAGCTGTTAATTGAACGGGGAAAAGCTGAATCGGTAGCAGATGCTGTACAAGCCGTAGACTTGAGTCGCAGTGCTTTTTATAAGTACCGCGACACGGTCTTTCCGTTTCAGACGGTTGTCAAACAGCGAATTATTTCACTATTTTTTCATATTGAAGATCGATCAGGAACTTTATCACATTTATTGAGCACCGTTGCATCATCGGGATGCAATGTGTTAACGATTCACCAAACCATCCCTTTACAAGGGCGTGCCAACGTAACTCTTTCATTAGATACAGCAAGCATGAATGTTGAATTAAATGAAATGCTGCGAAGACTGAAAAGCTTAGAGTTTGTAGATAAAGTGGACGTGCTTGGTTCAGGGGCATAATGGCAAACAGATATAGATAAGGAGAGGCATGATTGTGGGGAAAGTAGGATATTTAGGACCAAAGGCAACATTTACACATGTAGCCGTCCAAGGCGTATTTAAGCAGCACGACCATATTCCATACAAAACAATTCCAGCATGCATTGATGCAGTGGATAACGGAGAAATTGAGTATGGAATTGTACCGTTAGAAAATGCACTTGAAGGATCTGTAAATTTAACACTTGATTATCTTATTCATGAACGTCGTCTGCCGATTGTTGGGGAAATTGTGCTTCCGATTCGTCAGCATTTAATGGTTCATCCATCTCGTGCAGAACAGTGGAAAAACATTGAAACGATTTATTCTCATCCTCATGCAATTGCGCAGTGTCATAAATTTTTACACGGAGAATGTACGTCAACTGCAGTAGAAGAGATGACATCAACGGCGTTTGCTGCGAAGTATGTAAGCGAACACCCTGAGCTTAATATTGGAGCTATTGCGAATGGGTTAGCAGCCCATGAATATGGATTACATATTGCCTGCCCGAACATTCATGATTATGATCATAATACAACAAGATTTGTTATTTTGCATAAAGATGGAGCGCAAGAGGTGCCATTTTTAGCTGGAAACGGGTGTAAGACAACGTTAATGATTACACTTCCATCTGATCAGGCAGGAGCGCTTCATCAAGTGCTTTCAGCCTTCTCCTGGCGCAAGCTAAATCTGTCTAAAATTGAATCCCGTCCTATGAAAACAGGGCTTGGAAACTATTTCTTTATCATTGATATTGAACAAAAAATGGATGAAGTATTAATCCCTGGGGCTATGGCTGAACTTGAGGCACTAGGCTGTAGCGTAGAGCTTTTAGGAAGCTATCCCCATACACTACTTGAAACAGAAATCCCGCTTTAAAGCGGGATTTTTTTGTTATAGCACCTTTTTATTCATTCGAAACTAAATAACCTTCCGCTTCAAGAGCTAAGCAGGCAGCATTCAGTTTTTCAATTGTATCTGCTTCAATCGTATGAAGGTGAATCCCATCTGTTAGCTGAGATAAATAAGTTGCGTTTGTTTCTTGAATTTTTTCTATGAACGTTTCTACTTCTTTTCGGGTTTGAATCATAACGGAAGCCGTTAATTCACCATACACAGGGTGTTCAACGGTTACATCTTTTACGAGAACGCCGTGGTCAACAAGCAGAAGAAGCTCTTTTTCAGCATCTTCTGGCGTATGCTGACAGGCAATAATTCGCTGATGCACGGTAGTTTGAGATGGATTTTGAATATAAATATATCCTTGGCTTGTTGCGATAATGGGCTCATTTTTAGCTTTAAGCAGCGAAATATCTTGTACAATGACTTGGCGGCTAACGTTCGTTCGTTTCGAAAGCTCACTGCCTGTCATTGGTTTATTCTCTGTTTTTAACCATTGTAGAATAAGTTCTCTTCTTTCTTCTCCAAGAATTTTCCTTTGAGTTCCTGGCACCTTTAATCCCTCCTTTTACACTGTCATAAATTCTTGCTGTAATAAATGAAAAACGGATATGAGTCGATCAATATGCTTAAACGTTGAATGTTGACTGAATGAAATACGGACAAAATTCTTAGCATTCGCAGTCGATTTGCCAATCGCAAGTAGAGAAGCTAATGGTTCCTGCTGATTTACATGACAGGCACTTCCCGTAGAGATAGCAATTCCGTGACGATTACATTGTAACATAACATATTGACCCTGTATGTTTGAAAACGTCAGTCCAATAATTCCAGGAAAATGAGAGTTCCCAAGGCCTTCTACTTCTATAAAAGGAGCAAGAGGCTCTAGGTTTTCTAGTAAGTACGATTTTAAGCGCTCATAATGGCTTTGAGCGGTCTTCATTTCTGCATATGCGTATTCAGCTGCTGCAGTAAAGGCAGCAATGCCCGCTGTATTTACAGTCCCAGGGCGAAAGCCTTTTTCATGAGTTGCTTTATGATAAATAGGCTTCCAAGAAGAACTTGAATTCATGTATACCATTCCTACACCTTTTGGTCCGTAAATTTTATGACTAGAGACTGAGATGCTATCAGCTTTCAGCTTTTTAACATCAATAGGAAGCTTACCAAAAGATTGAACACAATCACAGTGAAAGAGAATTTCTTTTTTAGATAAAAAATGGCCAATATCTTCAACTGGCTGAATTGTACCCAGCTCATGATTGATGTGCTGAATGGCTACTAGCACAGTGTCAGGTCGAATCGTCTTCTTTAAGTCGTCTACAGACACAACTCCGTTTTGATCTACAGGTACGTAAGATAGGGAAAATCCTTCTTTTTCAAGCTGCTGCAACGTATGAAGCACCGAAGAATGTTCAAGTTTCGTTGTCACTATATGTTTTCTTTCATCATTTTTTCCTTTTAAAAGAGAACGAATAGCTAAGTAATTAGCTTCTGTTCCCCCGCTTGTAAAAAAAAGATCATCCTCTCGACAATTTACTAACAGGCTTAATTTTTTTCTGCATAGCGTAAGTAAATTTTCTGCTTGTGTTCCAAGTGTGTGAAGACTGCTGGAGTTTCCATAATAGCTTGTTGCCGCTTCAGTATATACTTCAATTGCTTCTTGTCTCATTGGCGTTGTTGCCGCATAGTCCAGATAAATCATTTTCTCCCTCCGATAAAAAAACTTCTTGTCTTTCATTTAATAATATGTAAATATAGGTGTCAAGACACATGTAAATAAAGAGGTGTAAAATGTTAGAGACGGATGTTTTAATTATTGGAAGCGGATTAGCAGCGTTTTCTGCAGCTTATGAACTGTGTCGTCATAACAGAGTTGTAATGGTAACGAAAGGGAAAATTGACCGCAATAACTCAGTTCTTGCTCAAGGCGGAGTAGCAGCTGCTATTGGAAGCAGCGATCACTGGAGTGAACATCTCTATGATACGTTGGTTGCGGGCAATAAGCATTGCAATGAACAAGCGGTACGCACTTTAGTGGAAGAAGGTGCGGCTGTAGTAAATGAATTGATTCATAAAGGAATGAAGTTTGATAAAAATCCAGATGGTACGCTGCATTTTGGAAAAGAAGGAGCCCATCGTACGAATCGTATTCTGCATGCAGGCGGGGATGCAACAGGACAAGCGCTGTTCGCTTTTTTGAAAAAAGAAGTACTGCCATATATTACAGTTATTGAAAACGAAATGATTCAGCATTTAATAACTGTAGATGGAACGTGCAGAGGTGCTATCGGACAAGGTGAAAACAACAAAATTACTATATATCATGCTCGTCAAACGGTTATTGCTACCGGAGGAATCGGCGCTTTGTACAAGCATACCTCTAACCAGCCGCTTGCGACGGGAGATGGGTTAGCGCTTGCGTACAGGGCTGGAGCAAAATTAGCGGACTTAGAATTTGTTCAGTTTCATCCGACGCTTTTGTATCAAAATGAAGCGAAAGGTCTAGTATCCGAAGCGGTTCGAGGTGAAGGTGGCGTACTGGTAAATGAATGGAATGAACGCATAATGGAAGGCGTTCATCCCTTTAAGGATTTAGCACCGCGAGATGTTGTAGCAAGGACAATTTTTAATGAAATGAAAGAAGGAAGATCCGTATTTTTAGACATTGAAAAAGTGGCTCATTTCCAACAAAAATTTCCTACGATTACGGCACTGTGTCGGAAGTATAAAATTCAACTGGACAAAAAACGAATACCTGTTACTCCAGGCGCACATTTTTTAATGGGTGGAATTGAAGTAGATGGTTACGGACAAACAAGCGTTGAAGGATTGTATGCCGTGGGGGAAGTTTCTTTTACAGGCGTTCATGGAGCAAATCGTCTAGCAAGCAATTCATTGTTAGAGTGTCTTGTATTTGGAAAACGGACAGGGCGTCATATTTTACATAAAGCGAGAACGATATCTCATTATCCCCCCGTCCGTTACGTCTATAAAGACATGCCTAAAACACTGCCTGCCACAAGACAAATTCAGCATAAAATGATGGATTGTGTAGGAATCATTCGTCATGAAAACGAATTGGCTACTATTGTGCATGAATTCACAAATTACTTGGAGGGAATACCTCTTGACCAAGAAGTTATATATTCGAGGAAAGCTGCGGCCATCTGCAATATGCTAACGGCAGGTCTGCTTATTGCCGAGTCCTCTCTTGCAAGAAAAGAAAGTAGAGGAGGTCATTACCGAAGTGACTTTCCGCATGAAAACCAAGAATGGGAGCATAAGCGAATTATTAAGCAGTCTGCTGCTTCAACAAAACAATCATTAATTTTATAAGCAAGAAAATCTAAAAAGAAAGGTGAAGGTAGCACAATGAACACGTTGAAATTACAAAAACTATTGCAGTCTTTTTTTATAGAAGACATTGGAGATGGAGATATAACCTGTGAAGCTATTTTTTCTCCGTCTGACCAAGGGGAAGCTGTGTTCACGGCAAAGCAATCAGGTATTATCGCAGGAGTGGAATTGATTAAAGAAGGATTTCATTTAATAGACCCTGACGTGAAAGTGAATTTGGAGAAAAAAGATGGAGATGTTCTTAAGCCTGGAGATAAAATAGCTACCGTTTCAGGACCCGTGCGATCTATTTTGACCGGTGAACGGGTAATCTTAAACTTACTTCAAAGAATGAGTGGCATTGCCACGATGACGCACAAAGCCGTCGCGCTGCTTGGCAGCTCACATACGCGTATATGTGACACGCGAAAAACAACGCCTGGTATGCGAATGTTAGAGAAGTATGCCGTTCGTGCTGGAGGTGGTTATAATCATCGTTTTGGATTGTACGATGGCGTCATGTTGAAAGATAACCATATTGCACATGCAGGATCTATTCTAGACGCTGTTGTGAAAGTAAGAGAGCAGGTTGGACATATGGTTAAGGTGGAAGTGGAAATTGAAAACAAAAGTCAGTTGCTAGAAGCAATAGAGGCAGGAGCAGATGTCATTATGTTCGATAACTGTTCTCCAGAAGTCATTAAAGATTGGATACCACTGGTTCCCGCTCATATTGTCACAGAAGCATCGGGTGGAATTACGCTTGGCACGCTTCATTCTTTTAGAGACAGCGGAGTGGACTATATTTCACTTGGAGCTTTAACGCATTCAGCAGGGGCTATCGATATCAGCTTGGACTTATTAACAGAAAGGGGAACAGGAAATCATGAGTTTATTACAAACGCTTCAGCAGCAAACGCTGCCCGCTAAATATATAGAGCTCACAGAAAATGAAATGAAAAGAAGGGTACTAGAAATCAAGAAAAAGCTCGGAAGCAAATTGTTTCTGCTCGGCCATCATTATCAAAAAGATGAAGTGTACGAATTTGCAGATGCGGTAGGAGACTCCTTACAGCTGGCTCAAATAGCAGCTGAAAATAGAGAAGCTGAGCATATTGTGTTTTGCGGCGTTCACTTCATGGCAGAAACAGCTGATATTTTAACAGCTGAAAATCAAAAAGTCATTTTACCCGATATGCGAGCTGGCTGTTCAATGGCTGATATGGCTACTATTCAGCAAACAGAAAAGGCATGGCCTGTCTTACAGGATCTTTTCGGAGATACAATTATTCCGCTTACGTATGTGAATTCTACAGCTGCAATTAAATCTTTTGTAGGCGAACATGATGGGGCAACTGTAACATCTTCAAATGCAAAAAATATGGTGGAGTGGGCATTTTCTAAAAAAGAGCGCATTCTCTTTTTACCAGACCAGCATTTGGGCAGAAACACAGCTTATGATTTAGGTGTTGGACTAGATGAAATGGCCATTTGGAATCCTATTGAAGAAATGCTTGAATATGAAGGGGATATAAACAATATCAAGGTGATTCTGTGGAAAGGTCACTGTTCTGTGCATGAAAATTTCACGGTTAAAAATATTGATTATTTACGCGAGAAGCAGCCTGAGATGAATATTATTGTTCATCCGGAATGTTCTTATGAAGTGGTGCAAAAATCAGATTATGCAGGTTCTACAAAATATATTATTGATACAATTGAAAAAGCCCCTTCAGGCTCTAAATGGGCCATTGGCACGGAAATGAACTTAGTAAAACGGATTATCAACAGTCATCCGGATAAAGAAATTGTTTCGCTTAATCCCTATATGTGTCCTTGTTTGACGATGAACCGAATTGATTTGCCTCACTTGCTGTGGGCTTTAGAAAGCATCGAAGAAGGAACAGAAGTGAATCAAATCAAGGTGGATGAACATACAGCACAAGGGGCGATCAAAGCGCTAACGAATATGTTAGAACGAGCATAAAGATTTTTAAGACAATTAAAAAGAGAAGGTCTAAAAGAAGACTTATTGACATATTGTTTGTGTTGATAAGTCTTTTTTTCTTTATCATAAAAACTTGAACCAAACTGTGGGCAAAATGAATAAAAAAATGGTTCAAGGCATATCTTGTGATGAACAAACAGAACTTACTTTGATTTTGCACATATAGATGGCAGAGACTCTACTCGGGAGGGGAATGACGTTGAAAATCCATATCGTTCAAAAAGGGGATACCCTTTGGAAAATCGCTGAAAAGTATGGGGTTAATTTTGAAGAGTTAAAAAAAGCGAATTCTCAATTAAGCAATCCAGACATGATCATGCCTGGAATGAAAATTAAAGTGCCGACAAGCGGAGTGCCTGTTCAAAAAGAAGGAGCTCCTTCACCTGGTATAAAAGAAATGCCTAAAGTTCAACACCCTTATAGTGACCAATCCACAAAAGCTTATCCAGTAACGGAAATTGATGAAAGTCCGGATGAGAAAAAGTCAGCTAATCAGCCTGCTCAAACACCGTTTATGCAACCGATAAAAGAAGCACCAATCGCACAGCCAAAGAAAGAAGCACCGATTGCTCAACCGAAAAAGGAAGCGCCGATTGCGCAGCCAAAGAAAGAAGCGCCGGTCGCGCAGCCTAAAAAAGAAGCACCAATTGCGCAGCCTAAAAAAGAAATGCCAGTTGCGCCAAAGCTTCCTAAATTAAAGCCAATTGCACCTGAGATTGATATTAACAATTATTACACCGTTAATATGGCGATGCAGGCTCCAAAAAAAGAAGCACCAAAAGAACTACCTAAGCATGAATCGCCAGAAAGTCCTGAGATGGAGAGTATAGAAATGCCTCCTCAAATGCCATGTTACCCAATCATGCCGATATCGCCTGTAATGCCAGGCTGCGGGTTTAATTACATGCCGTGTCCTCCGCCAATGTATGCACCGCAGCCATATCCAATGCCAATGTATCAACAGGCTCCAATGTATCAACAGGCTCCAATGTATCATCACGGTTATGAAAACGAATCGTTTGAAGAACATGCGATGGGCGCTCACATGGCACCGATGCCAATGTATCCAATGATGCCACACAGCTGCTATGGACCGGTACAATGTTCTCCTTGTCCGCCTCCATGGGGATATCAGCAGCCCGTTTATCCGGCCTATCATCAAGCACCGATGTATCCACAAGTACAAGGAGCTATGACAGGTGGCCATTATGAAAGTTCTTCCGATGGTTATGGAAACGCGCCTTATCATTATGGGCAGCACTATGCGCCACAGCAGCAAGGAGACTGCGGCTGCGGTGAACCAAGACCTGACGACTATGCACCACAGCAGCCTTATCCACAGTACCAACAGCAGGTACCTTATGGCTTTCAGGACCCAAGGGCACCCTATCCAGCCCCATATGGCATGATTGGTGTACCTCCGTATCCTGCGTTTGATCCAAATGCATTTAGTATTCCAGAATACGATGAGTACGACGAAGATGAAGATTGATTATTATACACGAGACGATTTTAATTTAAATCGTCTCTTTCTCTATTTGAAAAAAAGAGATATTCACGTTGAGACCTATCGTATGAAAAAGCCTCATGTTATCATAGCGGATACGAATAAAGGAAAAAAAGTAATAAAAGCATACAGAGACAAAGGTAAAATTGAACATGTTTATCATTTTTTATCTCAGATTCAACAAGGGTATGCTGTTAATTTTGAAGCTTACCCAGAAGGTGAACTTTATATAAAGGACCGTCATTTGTACTGGGCGATGATGCCTTTTGTTAAGCAAGTAAAAGAGGTAACGTATGAAAGTTTTCAGGGTCGGGAAGAAGTATTACAAACATTGATTCGCTATCATGGAGAAATTCATAAAAAGAAACTAGCCGCGTATACAAAGCTTTCTGAGTATGATCTTATTTTAAAATGGAAAAAGCGGCTTTCTTCTTTTCGAGAAACATCACATGTATTTAGGGAATTTAATCAATTTCATGTATATAAAGACATTGCGACTTGGGGAGAAAAAGCTTTAGTCTTAATGGAGCGCTTCAAAGATAGTGGGTTAAACTGTTCCATTATTCACGGTGACGTTGCTTCACATAATTTCTTGAAAACAAACCATTTGGGTATTGTTATGATTGATTTTGACTTATCGGCTAAAGCTCCTGCTCTTTATGACTATGTCCAGCTTGCCCAGCGCTTTTTGCCTTACGTCCAGTGGTCGATGAAAGAACTACTTCAACACTCGAAAATAAAAGAATTAAGCAAGCAGCGTTTTTTTCTTGCTTCTTTGCTATTTCCATCGATGCTGATGAGAAACTGGAATATAAATGCCTCTACTTTATCATGGGCAAACCGTCAAAGATTAATGCAGCAATCGGTTGAAGAATGGTCCCAGCGTACACGTTTTTATCGAGTGATTTACCAGCACTTACAAAACCTACATGACATGTAAAGAGTTTATAAACACTTCATCGAATAAGAAACGGCTCGTCTTTTAATCCTAATAGTAAGCTCAGAGTAAGTAGAGCTTAAATTAGGGGGCGATTATGTTGAATAGGTATGTAGCAACTTCTTTAGCTTTTGCATGTATGATGGGACTTGGCGCTTGCAATAACAAAGACCAAGGTATGGAACAGCGCTATACAGATACGACACAGCCTGTTGGCTATCATACAAATGAAAAAGCGAATGAACATCGCGTAGATAATCCGAAAGGTCCAATGACTGAAGTTTTAGATGGGAATGGAACACCTAATTATCCGTTAAACGTAAGTGATGGACGTTTTGACAATCCGACAAACCCTTATGGAAACATCAATAATACAAATGATCGTACAAATGGCGTTGCTAATATGTATTATGGTGAAGATTATCCAAGAGACTTTACGGAAAAAGTGGCTGATCGAGCTGCAAGCGTTAAAGGTGTAGAAAATAGCCGCGCCGTTGTCCGTGGAGATCAGCTATTAGTTGCTGTAGATCCGGCCAAAGACATAAATAACGGCCGTTTAAAACAAAACGTGCTCGATAAAGTAAAGCCTATTGCAAAGGACTACAATGTTCAAGTAAAAGTAGATCATGATGTATTTATGAACGCTCGTTCTCTTGATGACGATATTCGAAATGGAAAAGACCGAAATACGATTCAAACTAATTTCAATGGTCTATTTGAATCAGTTGATGAGAATGTCAATCATAAACATCGTTAAATGAAGAAGCAGCTGTCTGTGAAGGACGGCTGTTTTTTTGATGAGAAGACATATAAAAAAGCTGCCATTGAAGCCAGGCAGCTATTCCCCGAACATGTAACTATTAATTTTTCTTGTTAGAAGAAGATTTGCTTGTTGTTTTGGATTCTGCTTCTTCCTTTTGAGCATTAGTTTCATTTTGTTTGAGGCGACCTTCTCTTTTTTTCGTATCTGCTGGTGCCGTAGCGACACTCTTTGTATTTTTTACATTTTTTGCAGAAGAGCTTGTCTCATTAGCTTGTGTGTTTGGCTTCTCGTTGTTAGTTGTCTGACTATTATCGTATTCAGCTTCCACGTCGCTTGCTAGAGCTGCAGAAACTTGAGCGTAAGTATGGTCTGTATAGTTCATCATATTTTCGTATACTTCAGGGCTCGCGAGTCCATCAGGTTCTACGCTTGCTTCTTCTTTCTTAATCGTTTCAGTCCATTCTTTTGTTTCTTGAATAAGTTTTTTTCCTATAATTACTTCTTCAACAATAACTGGTCTTTTGGTTATTTCTACGCGTTCTTCCATGATTGGAATACGAATAATTTCATCTTCTGTAAGTGGCCCAGCGTTATAGTCTCCGTCAACTACAGGGCGGCGTTCAATATAAAACTCTTCTCTCGTAACAGGAACGTGTACAGTTCTTTCTTCCTCTATTACTTTTTTGTGGAGTTTTACTTCACCGACTTGGACGCGTTCTTTTAAGACATCTAATTTTTCTTCACGTAGTTGGACGGCTCTATGCTCGTTGTGTTCCGTATAGGTTCCGTACGCTGGAGTTTGTTCAGAGCTTACGGCATCTATCAAGATTAAAATTTTACCAGCGGCTACATCTGTCTCGCACTGCACGGCTGAGAAGTCTGGTACGCCCATGCGGATTAATTTTGACTTCAAGCCGTTTCCTTGTTTGAGCCCCATGCCGCCTGTCATCATGGTAAAAAAGTTATCCATCATGACGCCAGCTAATGAACTTACGGCAGGTGAACCAGCTTCAATAATTACATTTGTATCGTGACCTATTTGAAATGTATTACTTTTACTGTTAGAAATAACCATAATGTCTGTTTCTCGATAACCTTGACGCTTTAAATTATGGATAACATCTAAAGCTTCTTTCTCTGAAAAAAAAGTTCCGACTACACTTTTATTCATTCTCATTACTTCAGCTCCCTTTTTTATGAAAATAGATATAGAAGTCCTTACAATTACTTCCACTATGTACATACCCTGCGAAAATTTAATTAAAACGTTTAAGAGAAAATTTTACAAATAGTGTGCAAATATAACAAATACCCCATGTTTTCTTACCATAATATCGCAAAAGGGACTTGCTTCATAAAATAAGAGGATAAAAGAAAATAAGTAGGTCAAACTATTAGTGTAGATTTTCACAAAACCTTTTTAGATAATACTAAAAAGAGTATGATTAACGTGTGAGGTGAAGGTGAGTGAAGAAAGTCATTCATCAAGCAGCTTTTTTAATGCTAGTAAGTGTTGTGCTTTGTATAATGCCATACCGTGCAGATGCGAATGAAAAGGAGCCGATGACATTATTTCTTGAGCGCGTGTATGTGGATGGAGTCGTAAGTCAAGAAATGATCAAAAGCCCTTCTATGACGAAAAAACAATTAATGAAAAAATATAAAAATTGGCGACTGCTTAAAGAAACGGATCAAGAGCTAGTTTTTAGAACAAGCATAGACGATATTTCACCTATTTTAAAAGAAAACGGTTATGTAGGGCTTTCTGTTAACGGTATTCTCTCAGCATTTGAAGGCAAACCAGCTTCGTCGCAGCACATTATACAATCGTTTTTTCAAATTGACATCAAAAGGCTTGAGAGCTATCAGCATGAACAATTAAAGAAAGGTATTCGTGTTCAATCAAAAGATGAATATCTTTCCCTCATTAATTTCTATAAAATCTATCAGCTTCAGCAGCGGCCGCTTTCAATCAAGCAGCCGTTTTTTAGTATGGTAAAATAATTATTGAATTCAACATTCTAAATTGCTTCTATTTGCTTTTGGCGATATGTTAAAATGGTATTCAGCAGTCTAGTATTGTATATATTTTAAAAGGTCATTCATCAATAAAAGTGTGCGGTTCTATTTTTTACAGCTATTGTAAAAATAGGTTGAGAAAGATGAAAAGAGGCAAACGTTCTCTTGGACGTCTTTTAAAAAAGCAGCTTTAAAGGAAAATAGAGAACGATGCGGGCAGGATTCTTCGTAGGCAAAGTTGAAGGTCACTGCCCGCGCGTACGTGATTAAGGAGAGAGCTTATTGTTTGATTATATCAAAGGCACTGTTACATATATAAATCCTGAGTATGTAGTAATCGAAAACAACGGGATAGGCTATCAAGTCTTTACGCCGAATCCATATGTATTTTCAATTGATGAACAACCAAAGACGGTTTACACCTATCAATATGTAAGAGAAGACTTAATTGCACTTTACGGGTTTGCTTCCCGAGAACAAAAGGATTTATTTATGAAGTTAATTAGCGTGTCAGGAATCGGCCCAAAAGGCGGTTTAGCTATTTTAGCGTCAGGTAATCCAGCACAGGTTGTCCAAGCTGTGGAAGAGGAAGACGAGAAGTTTTTAGTTAAGTTTCCAGGAGTAGGTAAAAAAACAGCTCGACAGATGATTCTAGATTTAAAAGGAAAGCTGCATGATATTGTACCAGATGCCGTTCCTTCTTTATTTGCAGATTTGGACGCACAAGAAGTCAAGTCTCAAAGTTCAGAAGCACTCGATGAAGCGATTGAAGCACTTAAAGTATTAGGTTATGCAGAAAGAGAAATCAAAAAAATTGTTCCGGCTTTAATGAAGGAAACGATGACAACGGATCAGTATATTAAAGAAGCGTTAAAACGATTATTGAAACAATAAGTAAGGGAGGAGTAAAATGGACGATCGTATTGTAACGGGAGATGTTCTTGGTGAAGAAGAAATCATCGAGCAAAGTTTGCGGCCGCAAACCTTACAGCAGTATATTGGTCAGCATAAAGTAAAATCCCATCTGGATATTTTTATTAAAGCTGCCAAAATGCGAAGCGAAACGTTAGATCACGTGCTTTTATATGGTCCTCCAGGATTGGGGAAAACAACTCTTGCTACTATTATCGCTAATGAAATGGGCGTGCAAATCCGAACGACCTCAGGGCCAGCCATTGAGCGTCCAGGCGACTTAGCCGCAGTTTTAACCAGCTTAGAGCCTGGAGATGTGCTTTTTATTGATGAAATTCATCGATTAAATCGTTCAGTTGAAGAAGTACTATACCCAGCAATGGAAGATTTCTGTTTGGATATTGTTATTGGAAAAGGACCGAGTGCACGTTCCGTCCGTCTGGATTTGCCTCCGTTTACGCTAGTAGGTGCAACGACAAGAGCAGGGCTTTTATCTTCTCCTTTGCGTGATCGCTTCGGCGTTTTAAGCCGTTTAGAATATTACCAAGAAGAAGATCTTGCTTCGATAGTAGAAAGAACAGCCGCTATTTTAGATGTAGAGATTGATGAGAAAGCTACGTTTGAGATGGCTAGGCGTGCTAGGGGAACTCCGCGTATTGCAAATCGCTTGCTTCGAAGAGTCAGAGATTTTGCTCAGGTCAAAGGAGACGGAGCCATAACCGAAAGGCTTGCCAACGAAGCATTAGAAATGTTGCAGGTGGACCGTTTAGGTCTTGATCATATTGACCATAAATTATTAAGAGGGATTATCGAAAAATTTAGGGGCGGCCCTGTAGGGTTAGACACCATATCGGCTACTATTGGTGAAGAGTCTCACACAATTGAAGACGTATACGAGCCGTATCTATTGCAAATCGGCTTTTTGCAGCGAACGCCTCGAGGACGAATTGTGACGCCTTTGGTCTATGATCATTTTCAGCTGGAGGTGCCTGATCAGTGAATGATATGCCTAAGATGCTTATCACATTAGGGGGCATTTTAGTCGTCATTGGGCTGTTATGGCAGTTCGTTGGCAAGCTTCCTGGCGATATTTTTATCAAAAAAGGAAATACAACCTTTTATTTCTCGATTGTGACATGTATTCTAGTAAGCGTTGTGTTATCACTTATTTTTTATGTAATTGGCAAATTTAAATAATTAAGTAGAAACAGGTGAACATTTTGAAAGTAGATTTATTTGATTTTCATTTACCAGAAGAATTGATTGCCCAAACGCCGCTTGAGCAGCGAGATGCGTCAAGACTCATGGTATTAAACAAAGAAACAGGAAATGTGAAGCATCATATGTTTCACGACCTTCTTGATTATGTGCAAGAAGGAGATTGTTTAGTGTTAAACGACACGCGTGTTCTTCCTGCACGATTATTTGGGACAAAAGAAGATACAGGTGCTAATATTGAAGTATTGCTTTTAAAACAAACGCAAGGCGATACGTGGGAGACGCTTGTAAAACCGGCTAAACGAGTAAAAGAAGGCACGGTTATTTCGTTTGGTGACGGACGTCTGACAGCTGTATGTAAAGAAACGAGCGACCAAGGCGGACGTTTGTTAGAATTCAACTATGAAGGCATCTTTTATGAGGTTCTAGAACAACTGGGAGAAATGCCGCTGCCGCCTTATATTAAAGAGCGCTTGGATGATCAAGAGCGCTACCAAACGGTTTTTGCTCGCGAACAAGGTTCTGCAGCAGCGCCAACAGCAGGTCTTCACTTTACAGAAGAGATGCTTGAACAGTTAAAAGAAAAAGGTGTGCATATTGCATTTTTAACGCTTCATGTTGGATTGGGTACATTCCGTCCAGTCAGTGTTGACGACTTAGAAGAGCACGATATGCACTCAGAGTTTTATCAAGTGAGTGAAGGAACCGCTGCTTTACTAAACAGCGTACGTGAAAAAGGCGGTCGTATTATTTCAGTAGGCACAACTTCTACCCGTACCCTTGAAACGATTGCAACTGAGCATAACGGCAAATTTGTTGCTTCTTCAGGCTGGACCAATATTTTTATCTTCCCAGGGTATGAATTTAAAGCAATTGATGGAATGATTACAAATTTCCATCTTCCAAAATCTACGCTCATTATGCTTGTAAGTGCCTTAGCAGGAAGAGAAAACGTTATTTCTGCCTATGAACAAGCTGTAGCAGAGAAGTATCGTTTTTTCAGCTTCGGCGACGCGATGCTAATTTTGTAATTTAACATGAAAGGAATACATCAATGACAGCAATTCGTTACGAACATATAAAAACTTGTAAACAAACAGGAGCGCGTTTAGGGATTGTCCATACGCCTCACGGCTCATTTGAAACGCCTATTTTCATGCCAGTAGGCACATTAGCTACAGTAAAAACAATGTCTCCGGAAGATTTAAAAGCAATGGGGGCAGGCATTATTTTAAGTAATACGTATCATTTATGGCTTCGTCCAGGTCATGAAATTGTTAAAAAAGCGGGTGGCCTTCATAAATTTATGAACTGGGATCGTCCCATCTTAACGGATTCAGGCGGCTTCCAAGTTTTTAGCTTAAGTGATTTGCGCCGTATCGAAGAAGAAGGCGTTCATTTCCGCAACCATTTGAATGGAGACAAGCTTTTCTTATCTCCAGAAAAAGCGATGGACATTCAAAATGCGCTTGGGTCTGATATTATGATGGCATTTGATGAATGCCCACCTTATCCAGCAGAATATGACTACTTAAAACGTTCAGTTGAACGCACAAGCCGCTGGGCAGAGCGATGCCTTGAGGCTCACAGCCGCCCTCAAGACCAAGGTCTTTTTGGGATTGTTCAAGGCGGAGAGTTTGAAGATTTACGCCGTCAAAGTGCAGCAGATTTAGTTTCAATGGACTTCCCAGGTTATGCTGTGGGAGGGCTGTCAGTTGGAGAACCAAAAGATGTAATGAATCGTGTGCTTGAGTTTACGACGCCGTATTTACCAACCGACAAACCACGTTACTTAATGGGAGTGGGATCACCTGACTCGTTAATTGATGGAGCGATTCGCGGGATTGATATGTTTGATTGCGTATTACCAACGCGTATTGCACGTAACGGAACGCTTATGACAAGCGAAGGTCGTCTTGTTGTTAAAAATGCAAAATATGCAGAAGACTTCGGTCCGATTGATCCAAACTGTGACTGCTACACGTGTCAAAATTATTCAAGAGCGTATATTCGCCACTTAATTCGTTGTAATGAAACGTTTGGAATTCGTTTAACATCTTACCATAACTTATATTTTCTGCTAAACTTAATGGAGCAAGTCCGTGAAGCCATTCGCGAAGACCGACTTGGCGATTTCCGCGATGAGTTCTTTGAAAAATATGGGTTTAACGGCCCGGACGCAAAGAATTTCTAGGTCACTACAGGAATTTTCATCAAATTTATGAATGAGTACCTGTTGATAATATAAATAAAAGGAGGAGTTTTCATGGGAGTTTTACAAAATATTTGGCCATTACTTTTAATGTTTGTCATTTTCTATTTCTTGTTAATCCGTCCACAGCAAAAACGTCAAAAAAACGTACAGCAAATGCAATCAGCACTTAAAAAAGGTGATAAGGTTGTTACAATTGGCGGTATGCACGGTTTGGTAGACGCAATTGATGAGTCACAAGTTGTGGTTCGCAGCACTGACGGTTCAAAATTAACGTTTGACCGCAATGCTATTCGTGAAGTAAGAAGCGTAGATTAATAAAGAAAACGTCACGTATATGTACGTGACGTTTTTTTTATGCTTCTCGTGAACCGGCAATGTTTACGCCAACAATTCCCCCTAGAATAGCGACTCCAATAAATCCAGCGTGAAATAAGAGCTGCTGTGCAGAAAACAGGTGACTATAGCCGAGGAATTGTAGTAAAAACATTAAAAAAGAATAAGAAACACCAGTGGCTCCTCCAACGAGAAGTCCCTTTGAACCGTTTCGACCTCCCGCGATAAATCCTCCGATAAACAGTGTAATAAATGAGAGAATAAGTAAAAATAAACGTACGGATTGTTCTTCAAGCGATGTGAATTTTAAAATAAGAGAAAAGATAATGCTAATCGCTAAAGCCATCACTAAGATTGTTGCTACTCCTGCAAATACAGCGTTGCTCATTCGTTTTGCACCCAACTTGTTTCCCCCTCATGAAATAAAAAGATAGGTGAACCCTTAGTACGAGCATATTCGAGAGACCTTCAAAATAGACGCATAAAAGTAAGGCTATTTTAAAATAAATGGTACAAACTACAAGGGAATACATAAAGGAGGTCTTTGCAGTGGAGTTGTTCATCATGGTTGCGCGAACCGTTCTTTTATATGTAGTCGTTTTGATTATTTTTCGCGTTATGGGAAAAAGGGAGATAGGTGAGCTAAGCATATTGGATTTAGTGGTCTTTATTATGATTGCTGAAATGGCAGTAATGGCGATTGAAAACCCAAAAGATCCTTTACTGTATTCAATTCTTCCAATGCTAACGCTTCTTATTATTCAAATTGGCTTAGCTATATGGTCTCTTAAAAGCAATCGAATGCGAAATTTTATTGATGGCAAACCTAGCATTATTATTGAGAATGGAAAAATAAATGAACATGAAATGAAAAGGCAGCGATATAACTTCAATGACTTGCTCGTGCAGCTGCGTGATAAAAATATAAAAAATGTAGCTGATGTTGAATTTGCTATTTTAGAATCTTCAGGAAGGCTATCCGTGTTTGAAAAAGATCAGCAATCAGGTGAAAAAGGCAATTTGAATTTGCCTTTTATCATTGACGGCGTTATTCAAGAAGAGCATCTGCTGCATGAACATAAAACAACGGAATGGTTAAGGGCAGAGCTGGAAAAGCGAGGGTATTCAAACTTAGATAAGATTTCATATTGCAGCTACGACAACGGGAAATTTTTTATAGATTTGGTAGATGTGAAACAATAAAACGCGGATTGCTCCGCGTTTTATTTTCGTTTAAAATAGCGTAAAACAGAAAAACGGTTTAATTCTTCCTTTGTTATCAGTCTAAAAAGCAGCAAAAACAGTACGTATACAATGCTTGTAAGTGCAATCGATAAAACGGTTCGTAAGCTCAAAGGGATGGAAGTGAAAAGGTTCATATAAGCGAAGTGTCCAATAAAGCCTGATATGCCCATTACAGCAAAGCTGCGAAGGTACTCAAACACATGAAGCTTATACGTGATTTTTTTCATAACCGTAGACAGATGTAAAAGAGTGACAAGCATCATCCCAACAACAATTGCAAGACCAGCTCCCATAATGCCTAGATTTGGCTGAGTTGCGAGTAAGAAGATAAGAGATGTTTTGACCGCTGCTCCTATAAAACTGTTAATCATGGCGGCTTTTGCAAGGTCTAGCGCCTGCAGAACAGCTTGAAGCGGCCCTTGAAAGTAATAAAAGATAAAGAAAGGCGCCATGACTTTGACAAAAATAGCAGCTTTGTCAGAACCATACATCAATTCCATTACCGGATTAGCAAATACATAAAGAACAACAACGGCCAGTCCGCCTGTTACAAACGACAAGCGGAGAGCTTGATGAAGCCGATATTCGATTTGTTTCATTTGATTCTGTGCAAGAGATTCACTGATTGCGGGAACCAAAGAAGTGGATAGAGACACCGTTACAAAAGAAGGCAACATCAGGAGCGGGAGTGCAAAGCCTGTTAATTCTCCGTACTGCTTCGTTGCTACCGCTGTCGCTACTCCTGCGATTGCTAAACTTTGAGCTACTACAATCGGCTCTAAAAACCAAGAAATTGACCCAATCATGCGGCTTCCTGTCGTGGGAAGAGCGATTCGCATTAAGTCAAGGAACGTATCTTTGCCCGCATGTAAAGAAGCAAAAAATTTTCGTCTTACCGTTATTTTCTTCTTTCGCTTGAACATAAACACCATATAAAACAGTGAAGCTAGTTCTCCAAATACGGAAGAGAGCATAGCACCAGCCGCAGCGTACTCAATTCCATAAGGCAAAAATGCTTTTGTACATACGGCAATTAACGTAATCCGCACCACTTGTTCGATAATTTGAGAATAAGCGGCAGGCTTC
Source organism: Priestia sp. SRI_019 (assembly GCF_057586255.1). Lineage (NCBI taxonomy): Bacteria > Bacillati > Bacillota > Bacilli > Caryophanales > Bacillaceae > Priestia > Priestia sp. SRI_019. Next base: position 269,828 of record NZ_JBYCZN010000001.1, read on the forward strand.
ATTTGCTGCTTTCCTTGAAAATATCCGCGGATGACAGACGAGACGGCGATGATTGGAATAACTGGAATAATCGCAAGCAGCGGATAGATCGTACGTGAATCTGTAAAGAAGGTTTTTGCTACAACGGGAGCGAATAATATTAGTCCGAGCGTAAATAAAACGCTCAGCGTACACGTAATACTTAAAGAGACGACAAGTATTTTTTTTATTTTATGCCTGTCACCTAAAGCTTCTGCTTCTGCCACTAACTTGGATATGGCAACCGGTAGCCCAAGCTGTGTTAAGGTGATTACTAATACCAGCGTGGGGACCGCCATCATATAAAGTCCCACACCTTCGTCTCCAATCATTCGAGCCACCACAATTCGATTGACAAACCCGAGTACACGTGTAATTAAGCCAGCAATTATTAAAATAATAGTTCCCTGTAAAAATTTAGACATATACTCACTGCTTTCTTGAGGTTTATACAGTGAATATATGCGCCCCCGGTGTCCAAGCATGACAAGTATTCCTCATACGAGAAAGAAATTTTACGCAAAATGTCAAACGGAAAGGAGGATCGATATGACACATCCATTTATTTCAGCTTCGAAAGAACTTATACAGCCTGTCTTATCGAGCAAAATGGAAGAATTTCATATGCTTGGATATGAAGAAGTAACGGAGAACGATTTATTGAGTTATTTAGAAATGAAAAAATGGAAAAAAGAAAAGGAGCTATCTCTCCATCAAGTGGTAAATGATATTTTATCTGTTAAGATCACGCAGGTAATGAGCTATGTAACAATTGAATCTTATAAATCTGATATGTTCTCAAGTGTTAATAATGGAGAAGACTGGAAAGAATTATTAAAGTAGAGCTTGTAAAATACATGTAGTAAAATTTGATAAGGTCTTTATTTGACAGACATTAGGTTATGAATGATAATTAGATTGGTCATTTATCTATTGTTATCATTTCATGTTTTTTACATAAGAAGGAGGATTTTCTGTCGATGGTTAAAAGAGGACGTATCGTTGCCTTTTTCCTCTTAGTACTGCTTGTGTTTAGTACAATCGGAACAACGATGACTGGAATTACAAAAGATATTAAACTTGGCCTCGACCTTCAAGGTGGATTTGAAATTTTATATAAAGTCAGTCCAGCTAAAAAAGGCGATGTCATTGACAAAAAGGCACTTAACAGCACGGTTGAAGCGCTGCGTCAACGTGTCGATGTACTGGGAGTTAGTGAGCCCAGCATTCAAATTGAAGGAAACGACCGCATCCGCGTTCAGCTAGCTGGTGTCACGAATCAAAAGCAAGCCAGGGATCTGTTATCAACTCAAGCAAACTTAACGTTCCGTGACGTGAACGATAAGGTGCTGATGGATGGTACAGACTTAGCGCAAGGCGGAGCAAAGCAATCGTTTGACCAAAGCAATCAGCCTAGCGTCTCACTAAAGTTAAAAAATGCGAAAAAATTTGAAAAAATCACGCGAGAGCTTTCTCAAAAACCAGCACCTAACAATTTAATTGTCATTTGGCTGGATTATGAAGAAGGAAAAGACTCATACCAAAAAGAAGCGACAAAACAAAATCCGAAGTATCTATCTGCAGCCTCTGTTAGCAGCGTGTTAACACAGCCAGATGTTGAGATTTCAGGTGGAAACTTCACAGTGAAAAGTGCAACGCAGCTGGCGGAATTGCTAAATGCCGGGTCGCTGCCGGTTAAATTGGATGAGCTATACTCTACATCCGTTGGAGCACAGTTCGGAGAAGAAGCTCTTCATACCACTATATTAGCGGGTATTATCGGCATCGGAATTATCTTCCTTTACATGCTGTTTTTCTACCGTTTACCGGGGCTTATTGCCATTATTACACTCAGTTTCTATATCTACTTGAACTTAGTTGTATTTGACTGGATGCACGTAGTTATGACGCTTCCAGGTATTGCGGCTCTTATTCTCGGCGTAGGTATGGCAGTAGATGCAAATATTATTACTTACGAGCGGATTAAAGATGAGCTGAAAACAGGAAGGTCTGTTATATCGGCATACCGGGCAGGAAATCGTCGCTCTCTTGCCACCATTTTTGATGCCAATATTACAACGATGTTAGCGGCTCTTGTACTGTTCTTTTACGGTACAAGCTCAGTAAAAGGATTTGCTACGACGTTAATGATCGGGATTGTGCTAAGCTTTGTAACTGCTGTTTATGGTACTCGTTTACTAATGAGTCTTTTAGTAAACAGCCGCTGGTTTGATAAAAAACCAGGCTACTTTGGCGTGAAGAAAGAGCAAATTCACGATTTAAGCAAAGATGACGGCACAACCGTTTTACCTACGCGTTGGGATAAAATTGACTTTGTTAAATACCGTAAAGCGTTCTTCACGTTTTCAAGTGTGCTCGTGATTATCGGTATTATCTCGGTTGCCGTGTTCAGGCTGAACCTCGGTATTGACTTTACAAGTGGAACTCGCATAGAGATTCCGGCAAATCATACCGTTACGCAGGCTGAGATACAGCGTGAAATGAAGTCTCTTGATATCGAAACGGATGACGTAGTTATTACAGGAAAAAGTAATGATACGGGTGTCGTACGTGTAGTTGGGGTTTTGAATAAAAAAGAAATTGCCAATTTAAAAGATCACTTTAAAGACAAATATGGTTCTGAACCAAATGTAAGCACCGTTTCGCCGACAGTTGGAAAAGAACTGGCGAAAAATGCGATGCTTGCGATTTTAATTGCTTCAATTGGAATTATCATTTATGTAACGATTCGATTTGAATTTTACATGGCGCTTGCAGCTGTGCTTGCTCTGCTGCATGATGCGTTCTTTATCGTTACGGTCTTTAGCTTAACGAGATTAGAAGTTGATTTAACGTTTATCGCTGCTGTCTTGACGATTGTTGGTTACTCAATTAACGATACGATCGTTACGTTTGACCGCATTCGTGAAAATATGCAGAAATTTAAATCCAAAACGTTTGACGACTTGGCGTTTATCGTAAATCTAAGTTTGCGTGAAACGTTTACTCGTTCGATGAATACCGTGTTAACAGTTGTAATTGCAGTTGTAGCACTTCTTCTATTCGGAAGTGAATCGATTCAAAACTTCTCAATTGCTCTGTTAGTAGGTTTAATCCTTGGTGCATATTCATCTGTGTTTATTGCTGCTCAGCTATGGCTTGTGTGGAAAGGAAAACAGTTGAAGCGTGAGGAACAAAAAGAAGTAGAAAGCAAGTAATTCAAAAACGTGCGAAGTATTCGCACGTTTTTTTGTGCGTGAAAATTCAAGACGTACTGTCAGAAAAATGTGCTTATTTTCTTTCGTTGCTCCATTTCATCCACTCTAGTATAATAATGTGGGTTAAGGGGTGAAGAGACATGTTACAGTCAAAAAAACGTTGGAATGTTCAAGAATGTGATGAACAACTTGTTAATGAATTTGTAGAAAACCTCAATATTACACCTCTAGTAGCTTCGTTATTACTTAATAGAGGCATGACAACAGTAGAAGCGGCGCGTGAGTTTTTACACGTTGATGCACAAACGTTCCACGATCCGTTTTTGTTGCACGATATGGACAAAGCAGTAGCTCGTATTCAGCAAGCAATTGATCATAATGAAAAAATTATGATCTATGGAGATTACGATGCTGACGGCGTCAGCAGCACTTCTGTTATGTTATCTGCTTTACAGCAGCTTGGCGCTGATGTTGATTTTTATATTCCTAATCGCTTTACAGAAGGTTATGGGCCGAATAAGGCGGCATTTGATAAAATAAGCGCAGGCGGCTATCAGCTGGTGATTACGGTAGACACAGGTATTTCGGCAGTCGAAGAAACTGCGTATGCACGTGAATTAAACTTTGATTTAATTATTACTGATCACCACGAGCCGGGGCCGGTTTTACCGGATGCTTATGCAATTATTCATCCAAAGCTGCCGGGAAGTACATATCCATTTAAAGAACTGGCAGGTGTAGGAGTGGCTTTTAAACTCGCTCATGCGCTGTTAGGGGAGCTTCCGGAACATTTGTTAGAACTAGCAGTAATTGGGACGATTGCTGACTTAGTTCCTTTAGTGGACGAAAACCGCTTAATTGCTCGCAAAGGTCTTGATTATCTCAAGCTCACGAAGCGCACGGGAATTGAAGCGCTGCTGAGCGTATGCGGAGTAAAACGTGAAGAAATTAATGAGGATACAATTGGATTTGCGATGGCTCCTCGCATTAATGCAGTAGGACGTCTTCAAGATGCTGATCCAGCTGTTCATTTACTTATGACGACAAATGCTGAAGAGGCAAAAGGTTTAGCTAAAGAAATTGATGCGTTAAACAAGGAAAGGCAGCAAATCGTAAACGATATTACAGAAGAAGCCGTTGAATTTGTTGAGAGTATGTATCCTCCGGATGAAAACAGCGTTCTTATTGTAGAGGGAGAAGGATGGAATGCAGGCGTTGTTGGAATTGTCGCTTCTAGGCTCGTAGAAAAATTCTATAGACCAACAATTGTACTAAGTATTGACTCTGAAAACCGTATTGCCAAAGGTTCAGCAAGAAGTATCGAAGGTTTTGACTTATTCGCGAACTTATCTAAGTGCCGTGACATTTTGCCGCATTTTGGAGGGCATCCAATGGCAGCCGGCATGACATTAAACAGCGATGATGTAGAAGAGCTGCGCAGACGTCTTAATGAACAAGCAAGCAACGTGTTGACCGAACAGGATTTTATTCCAATTACATCAGTTGATACAGTATGCAGAACAGAGGAAATTACGCTGGAAAACATTGAACAAATGAGTGCGCTTGCTCCATTTGGTATGCATAACCCGAAGCCAAAAGTTCTCATTAAAGATGTTCATACAACATCTATGCGGAAAATTGGTGCTAATAAAAATCATTTAAAACTCGTATTTGAAGACAGCGGTGTATCGGTTGATGCAGTAGGATTTGGGTTAGGCTATATATTAGATGAAGTATCTCCTATAGCTAAAGTATCATTAGTAGGTGAACTATCTATTAATGAGTGGAATAATATGCGCAAGCCGCAGCTGATGGTGGAAGATATTTCTGTAGATGAATGGCAGATGTTTGATTATCGCAGTGCAGTTGATGTCAAACGTTTCTTTGAGCAGGTATTTACGGATCAAATGAAAGTTGTTGCTTTTCACGCTTCAACAATTGATAAATACAAGTCGTTGCTGCCGATGGAGCATGTTGTTCTTATTCAAGATGAAGAACAGGCAAAAGCATGTATGTTTGCAGGGGAACAGATCGTTTTATTAGATTTGCCTCCTTCACAGAAATGGCTTGAATGTTTGTTTGTCCAAGGTATCCCTTCTAGAATATACGCTATTTTCTTAACGGAAGAAGACCATTATTTTGATACAATTCCAACTCGCGATCATTTTAAATGGTTTTACGGCTTTTTAGCGAAAAAGGGTCCATTTGATTTAAAACGCTACAAAGAAGATGTAGCGATTCATAAGGGCTGGTCAAAAGAAACGATTGATTTTATGGCAAAGGTGTTTTTTGAGTTAGAATTTGTTACAATAAACAATGGCTTAATTTCGTTAGTGAAAAATTCTGCGAAACGTGATTTAATAGAATCTGCGACTTATCGCCAAAAGCAGCAGCAGATTGAAATAGAAAAAAACTTTATTTATACGTCATATGTACAGCTTAAAAATCAATTTCAAGATATTTTTAAGCGTTCGATTGAATGAGGAGGCAACATTAGAATGAATTTTAAAGATTATATTACAATTGTACCTGACTGGCCAAAACCAGGTATTACATTTAAAGATATCTCAACATTAATGGACAATGGTGATGCATACCGTGCCGCAACGGATGAGATTGTAAAATATGCCAATGATAAACAAGTTGATATTATCGTAGGGCCAGAAGCTCGCGGATTTATCGTTGGTTGTCCAGTAGCATATGCGTTAGGTATCGGTTTTGCACCTGTTCGTAAAGAAGGAAAATTACCGCGTGAAGTAATCAAAGTAGATTACGGTTTAGAATACGGTAAAGACGTATTAACGATTCACAAAGATGCAATTAAGCCAGGTCAGCGCGTGTTGATTACAGATGATTTATTAGCAACAGGCGGTACAATTGAAGCGACAATTAAGCTTGTCGAAGAATTAGGCGGAATTGTTGTTGGAGCTGCGTTCTTAATTGAACTTTCTTACCTTGACGGCCGTGACAAACTAGACGGTTATGATGTATTCACATTAATGACGTATTAAGAAGAACGATCACATAAAAAAGAGTACCTGATACGGGTGCTCTTTTTTCGTTAAAAAACGTTAATACGTAAAATGGAAATGATGTAAATTTGATAAATTAAACGCAAAGGCTTTACATCCTTGGATTTTTTCAAGATAATAGTTACAATATGAATTAAAAATGCTAGTTGATAAAAGGTGATTTCATGGCAAATGAGCAAGTCCTAACAGCGGAACAGGTCATTGACAATACGAAGCGATATTTAAATGAAGAAGACGTGGCTTTTGTACAAAAAGCATATGATTTTGCAAAAGAAGCTCACAAAGAACAATATCGCAAGTCGGGTGAACCATATATTATCCACCCGATTCAAGTCGCAGGAATTTTAGTTGATCTAGATATGGATCCAGCAACAATTGCAGCTGGATTTCTACATGATGTGGTTGAAGATACAGAGATAACACTAAAAGATTTAGAAAAAGCTTTCAATGAAGAAGTAGCAATGTTAGTAGACGGCGTAACGAAACTGGGAAAAATTAAATATAAGTCTAAAGAAGAGCAGCAGGCTGAAAATCACCGCAAGATGTTTGTAGCAATGGCTCAAGATATTCGAGTCATACTGATCAAACTTGCGGATCGTCTTCATAACATGCGTACGCTAAAGCATTTACCGCAGGAAAAACAGCGACGCATTTCAAATGAAACGCTTGAAATTTTTGCTCCTCTTGCTCATCGTCTTGGTATTTCAAAAATTAAGTGGGAGCTTGAAGATACAGCTTTACGTTACTTAAATCCTCAGCAATATTATCGCATTGTAAATTTGATGAAGAAAAAGCGTGCGGAACGCGAGCAGTATTTGGCTGAAGTTATCGATGAAGTTCGAGAGCAAGTAGATGAAGTGTCGATTAAAGTTGAAATTTCAGGACGTCCAAAACATATTTATTCCATCTATCGTAAAATGGCACTGCAAAACAAGCAGTTTAATGAAATTTACGATTTACTAGCTGTGCGCATTATTGTAAATAGCATTAAAGACTGCTATGCTGTGTTAGGAATTATTCACACGTGCTGGAAGCCAATGCCAGGACGGTTCAAAGATTATATTGCAATGCCAAAACAAAATATGTACCAGTCTCTTCATACGACGGTTATCGGACCAAAAGGTGATCCGTTAGAAGTTCAAATTCGAACGTTTGACATGCACCAAATTGCTGAGTATGGAATTGCTGCTCACTGGGCTTACAAAGAGGGAAAAACAGCTGAGCATGCTTCATTTGAAGAAAAGTTGACGTGGTTTAGAGAAATTTTAGAATTTCAAAATGATGCAAACGATGCAGAAGAGTTTATGGAATCTCTAAAAGTTGATTTGTTTTCTGACATGGTTTACATTTTTACGCCAAAAGGCGACGTCATTGAGCTTCCTTCGGGTTCTGTTCCAATTGATTTTTCCTATCGTATTCATTCTGAAATCGGAAATAAAACCATTGGAGCAAAAGTCAACGGCAAGATGGTTACGCTTGATTACCGTTTGAAAACGGGGGACATTATCGAAATTTTGACGTCTAAGCATTCGTATGGTCCAAGCAAGGACTGGTTAAAGCTTGCTCAAACGTCTCAAGCCAAAAATAAAATTCGCCAATTCTTTAAAAAGCAAAGCCGCGATGAAAATATTGAAAAAGGCAAAGAGCTGGTTGAAAAAGAAATTCGTCAAATGGAGTTTGACTTAAAAGAAGTATTAACAGCTGATAATATCAAACGAGTAGCGGAGAAGTTTAATTTCTCAAACGAAGATGATATGTATGCAGCTATTGGATATAACGGATTAACTGCGGCTCAAGTAGCTAATCGTTTAACCGAGAAGTGGAGAAAGCAGCGCGATCAAGAACAAGAGATCCAAATTGATGATATTGCACGCGACACTGCGGCCAAGCGTGTTCGCCAGCATAAGCGAAAAGATTCCGGGGTTATCGTACCCGGTGTAGAGAACATGCTGATTCGCTTGTCTAAATGCTGTAATCCAGTTCCTGGAGATGAGATTGTTGGTTTTATTACAAAGGGACGGGGAGTATCTGTTCATAGAGCAGATTGTTTAAACGTTCACACAGATGATGCTGAAAGCCGTCTTATTCCTGTAGAGTGGGAAACACATATTAAAGAAGGCAAAGAGTTTAACGTGGAAATTGAAATTTCAGGATACGACCGCAGAGGCTTACTAAATGAAGTTCTGCAGGTTGTAAACGAGACTAAAACGAATATTTCAGCCGTTTCAGGAAAATCGGACCGAAACAAAATGGCTACGATTCATATGTCAATTTCTATTCATAACATCAGTCACCTTCATAAAGTGGTTGAGCGCATTAAGCAGCTTCGAGATATTTATTCAGTTCGCCGAATTATGCATTAAGAAAGGTCGTTATACATGAGAGTGGTCGTACAAAGAGCAAAGAATGCAAAAGTAACTGTTGCAGGTGAGACGGTCGGTGAGATTAAGCACGGATATATGCTTTTAGTGGGCATTACCCATGACGATACTGAAGCTGATGCAGAGTATGTAGCAGATAAAATTGTGAATTTGCGAGTGTTTGATGATGAGTCTGGCAAAATGAATTTGTCGCTTCTAGATGTAGAAGGAGAAATTTTATCGGTATCTCAATTTACGCTTTACGGAGATTGCCGAAAAGGCAGAAGACCAAACTTTATGGGAGCTGCTAGGCCAGATCATGCTGTAACGCTTTACAACTATTTTAATAAAGTATTATCAGAAAAAAATGTTCGAGTAGAGACTGGGGCATTTGGTGAAATGATGGACGTATCATTTACAAATGACGGACCGGTCACACTTATTGTAGAAAGCAAAGAAAAAACGCAGACTCACAGATGAGCCTGCGTTTTTTCTTTGCTTTGAAAGTAATGATTTAACCCTTCAGCGATAGCGGACGTCATCATTTGCTGATAACTGATGGAATTAATATACGTTTCTTCCCGTTCGTTGCTTAAAAAGCCCAGTTCAATTAATGTACTTGGACGTGTATTTTCGCGAAGAACATAATAGTTTCCAAAACGTTCTCCTTTGTCTTTCAATTTTGCATGATTAATAAGGGACTGATGAATAGAATGTGTGAGTGGACTGTCCTGATGCTGATGGTAATAATACGTCATAAGGCCAGTTAGCTGTGAGCTGTTCGTACTGTTGTAGTGAATGCTTATAAAAGCATCTGCTTTAGTCGATTGCAGCGTGCGCTGTGAAAGTAGAAGGTACTCATCATGGGTGCGGGTTAAAATGACGTGTGCGCCTTCTTTTTGAAGTTTGTTTTGTAAAATAAGTGCTGTTCGGAGAGTGAGGTCTTTTTCATATGTGCCCTGTGTGCCGATGGCTCCTTTGTCTTTTCCTCCATGGCCTGCATCAATAATAATTGTTTTGCCCTTTAGGTGCCGCAAGCTTTTACTCAGCGTATAAACAGGCTGGCGCTGCGCTACCTGCATGCTAGGCTGAACGCTGCTGAGCGCTACGGTTTTCGTGAATTTTTTAAACACCCATCCTTGAATATCCGAGCTTTCTACATAATACCAATCTCCTTGACGGTCTGAAACGGATAGTCTTGTATTCTTCGTCAATTTATTTGTAATTGAAAATGAACGTCCTGGACCGCTGCGTACATGAAGAGAGTCAGCTGTTACAATAATGGGTTGATGCACCGGTACATTTGGGCGCTCAAATGAGGACGAGCACAGTAACAAAAGGATACTTGCAGTCAAAACAGATACAGACTTCATGTTAAGATGGCGAATAGATAGACCTCCTTTTTATAACAAAATAGAGTATTCGATGAAAATAAAAAAAATCCTTTCTCTTATGTAAAAACATCTTTTTTGGGCAATGCTAATAAAAGGATAAGTAAGTGTAGGCAGGGAGGAAGAAACAATGAAGTTTAGTGAAAAAGGTGAACAATCATTTCAGCAGGTAAATCCGGTATTTGGCATTCATTTTCATGATTTTATTGACAGAGAAAGTGAAGCTTCATCCCTTGAATTGGCTTCTGAATTTGGTTTAACGCTTCGAGATATTCAGAAACTAAGAAAACAATTAGACCGCTCTTAACATGAAAGGTGCTTGACAACTGCTCATTTCATTCGTAATATAGAAAGCAATTGCTAAATTAAAATGAATGTATAACATTTTTATATTGATAAGCCAAAGATCGAGAAAAGTAGTAAAGATGACACATGGCTAGAGAGGAAATGTCTTAGGCTGAAAGCATTTCTACATGATGACTTTATGAAAGAACACTCAGGAGGCTTCACTCTGAAAAGGGAAACTTAGTAGGAGATGAACGTGTTCGTGCGTTAACGAAATGAGTGGAAACATGTCATATGTTTCAATTAGGGTGGTACCACGTGAGATCAACTCTCGTCCCTACTATGGAAAAATAGTAGAGGCGAGAGTTTTTTTGTATTGTAAATTTTAAATATAGGAGGCATATCACGTTATGTCAGTTCAAATACCTAGAGGCACACAAGATATTTTACCGGGCAAAGTAGAATATTGGCAGTTTGTTGAACAGCGAGCAAGAGAAATCTGCCGTGCGTTCAACTACCAAGAAATTCGTACACCAATGTTTGAACACACTGAATTATTTTTGCGCGGAGTGGGAGAAACAACAGATATCGTGCAAAAAGAAATGTACACATTTAAAGATCGAGGTGACCGCAGCTTAACGCTTCGCCCAGAAGGAACAGCTGCAGTTGGACGATCATTTGTGTCAAATAAGATGTTTGGAAATCCAACGCAGCCAACCAAGCTGTTTTATATTGGCCCTATGTTTCGCTATGAACGACCTCAAGCGGGACGTTTCCGTCAATTCGTTCAGTTTGGTGTAGAAGCATTAGGGGTAAATGATCCAGCTATTGATGCTGAAGTTCTTGCCCTGTTAATGAGCTTTTACCAATCGCTTGGATTGAAAAAATTAAAGTTGGTTGTTAACAGTTTAGGAGATACAGAAAGTCGTCAAGCTCACCGTCAAGCGCTTATTGACCACTTTGCACCTCGCATTGGAGAGTTTTGCAGCGACTGCCAAAGCAGATTGGAGAAAAATCCTCTTCGTATTTTAGACTGTAAAAAAGATCGGGACCATGAACTGATGGCTACAGCGCCGTCTATTCTTGATTATTTAAATGACTATTCAAAAGAATATTTTGAAAAAGTACAGCAGTACTTAACCGATTTAGACATTGACTATGTTGTAGATCCGACGCTAGTACGCGGGTTAGATTATTATAATCACACAGCATTTGAACTAATGAGTGAAGCAGAAGGATTTGGCGCCATTACAACTCTTTGTGGCGGAGGCCGTTATAATGGGCTGATTCAAGAAATCGGCGGACCTGAAACACCGGGTATCGGATTCGCTTTAAGTATCGAACGCTTATTATCTGCATTGGAAGCAGAAGGAATTGAGCTTCCGATAGAAACAGGCGTAGATTGCTATGTAGTAACTATGGGCGATGAAGCAAAAGAAAAATCCGTTTCAATTGTGAATACGCTTCGACGTGCAGGCTTTGTAGCCGATAAAGATTATCAAGATAAAAAAATGAAAGCTCAGTTTAAAGCAGCTGATCGTGTACAAGCAAAATTTGTTGTTGTTCTAGGTGAAGATGAGCTAGCAAAACAAGTTGTAAACGTAAAGAATATGGAATCTGGCGAACAGCAAGAAGTATCAATTGATCAATTGGTCAGCTATTTGCAAGAACAAGTATAAGGGGGAACCATGATGACAAAACGTTCATACTACTGTGGTGATGTAACAGAACAAGCAACTGGCGAAACAGTTCTATTAAAAGGATGGGTTCAAAAACGCCGTGATTTAGGGGGATTAATCTTTATTGATTTACGCGACCGCGGCGGAGTTGTACAGGTTGTATTTAATCCTGAAAAATCTGCTGAAGCGCTAAAAATTGCTGAAGATGTACGTAATGAATTCGTACTGGAAGTGGAAGGAACTGTTGTAGCTCGTGAAGAGGGAACCGTTAACCCGAACTTAAAAACAGGTAAAATTGAAGTTCACGCTGAGCAGATTACGGTATTAAACAAAGCCAAAACACCTCCTTTTGCTATTGCGGATCAAACGGAAGTATCAGAAGATGTTCGATTAAAATATCGTTATTTAGATCTTCGACGTTCTGAGATGTTTAACACGCTTAAAATGCGCAATGACATTACAAAAACAATTCGTGACTTCTTAGATCAAAATGACTTTTTAGATGTTGAAACACCTATTTTAACGAAAAGTACGCCAGAAGGCGCACGTGATTATCTTGTACCAAGCCGCGTGCACGAAGGGGAGTTTTATGCTCTTCCTCAATCACCGCAAATCTTCAAGCAGCTGCTAATGGTAAGCGGAGTTGAGCGTTATTATCAAATCGCTCGCTGCTTCCGTGATGAAGACTTGCGTGCAGATCGTCAGCCTGAATTTACTCAAATCGATATTGAAACATCATTTTTATCTCAAGAGGACATCATGACAATGACGGAAGAAATGATGTCTAAAGTAATGAAGCGCGTAAAAGATTTAGATATAACGACCCCTTTCCCGCGCATGTCATATGATGAAGCGATGAGTCGCTACGGTTCAGATAAGCCGGATACACGTTTTGAAATGGAGCTAGTCAACTTATCAGAGCTTGTGAAAGACTGCGGGTTCAAAGTATTTAGCGCAGCAGTTGAAAACGGCGGAGAAGTAAAAGCCATTAACGTAAAAGGTGCCGCTTCTAGCTATTCACGTAAAGATATCGATGCTCTAACAGAGTTCGTGAAAATTTACGGTGCTAAAGGGTTAGCATGGCTGAAAGTTGAAGCTGACGGCTTAAAAGGACCGATTGCAAAATTCTTCAATGAAGATGAGCAAAAGCAATTTGCGGAAGCTCTTCAAACGGAAGAAGGAGATTTACTTTTATTTGTAGCTGATAAAAAGTCAGTTGTAGCAGATGCACTTGGCGCTCTTCGCCTAAAGCTTGCAAAAGAACAAGGAATTATTGATGAAACGAAATTTAACTTCCTATGGGTAACAGATTGGCCTCTTCTTGAGCATGACGAAGAAGACAACCGTTACTACGCGGCTCATCATCCATTCACAATGCCAGTTCGTGAAGATTTACCAATGTTAGAAAGCGATCCTGGACAAGTCCGTGCACAAGCATATGACTTAGTATTGAATGGCTACGAACTTGGCGGAGGATCTTTACGTATTTACGAGCGTGATATTCAAGAAAAAATGTTTAAAACGCTTGGATTTACATTAGAAGAAGCATATGAGCAGTTTGGTTTCTTACTTGAAGCATTTGAATACGGTACTCCTCCTCACGGCGGAATTGCGTTAGGTCTTGACCGTTTAGTTATGCTTCTAGCAGGACGCACAAACTTGCGTGATACAATTGCCTTCCCTAAAACAGCAAGTGCAAGCTGTCTATTAACAAATGCACCTGGTGAAGTAAGTGAAGCGCAATTAGACGAGCTGCATTTGCAGGTAAAAAAGCAAAAAACAGAAGCGTAATCGATTGAACCGTCTGTTAAATCGAGCCTTTCACGTTCCAGTGACAGGCTCGATTTTTTTGTTTTACTTATTAATTGCAAAGTGATTTTTTCTGTGATAAGATACTTTCAAGAACTAAATAGTCCTGATGTGTTCGTCCTTAATCCAGTTTTGACCGAACAATTTTTTGCTTGGGAGCTCGGAGTTTTTAACGAGCGTACATGCCTCATCTCGAGGACTTACAATGGTTAAAGCAGAGCACCCACCTGCCGAGAGCGGGTTCAAAACGAAGGCACTCGAGACGGCACGATCGGGACTAGCATACATATAAAAAATCCTCTATGTAATTATTTGCATAGAGTTTTTTTATGGATAAATAACGAATGCTCATGTTCGTTTTGCTAAAAATATGGTATAGTCAATTTCGTTGTTTATTTGAATTATTCATACACGTTAGTGTATTTAATAGAGGAGTGTTTTAACATGTTGCATCAGTTTTCGCGTAATGAACTGGCGATAGGAAAAGAAGGGCTAGCTACTTTAAAAGGCAGCACAGTTGCTATTTTAGGGATAGGAGGAGTAGGGTCGTTTTCTGCTGAGGCTTTGGCTCGGTCAGGAGTAGGTCGTTTAATTCTTGTAGACAAAGACGACGTTGATATTACCAATGTAAATCGTCAAATTCACGCGCTGCTTTCTACGGTAGGTCAGCCCAAGACAGAATTAATGAAACAGCGTATTTTAGATATTAACCCAGACTGTGACGTCGTTTCTCTTCAAATGTTTTATACGGAAGAAACATATGAAGAGTTCTTTAGTTACAAACCGGACTTCGTAGTGGATGCATCCGATACGATTTCGTATAAAATTCATTTAATGAAAGAATGTTTAAAACGTGATATTCCGATTATTTCAAGTATGGGTGCTGCGAATAAAATGGATCCAACACGTTTTAAAATTGCAGACATTTCAAAGACACATACAGATCCAATTGCAAAAGTGGTTCGTACTCGTCTGCGTAAAGAAGGAATTCGCAAAGGGATTAACGTCGTTTTTTCTGATGAACGTCCAATCGTTATTCGCGAAGAAGTTCGCAAAGAAGTAGGAAACGATCAAGCGCAAATTCGAAAAGCAAAAATGCCCCCATCTTCTAATGCTTTTGTTCCATCTGTAGCAGGATTAATTATGGGCGGTCATGTTATCAATGAATTATTAAGCGATATTAAGATTCGCCGCGTAGGTGATCAATAAAAAGAAGGCTATCGCAGCCTTCTTTTTTTTATGGAAATATCTGTTCTATTTATGCTTTGGATGGAATCTTCTGTTTGATATGTATAAAAAGTACTAATAAATTGAAAAATATGGCTTGATGGTGAATTTACACTGTATTAAAAAAAGAGATTTATGTAAATTTATTTAACGCTTTATTTACATAAAATTTACGTTTTCGCTTTCTTTCTTTTTTATCTTCTACAGTAATATTCAGAAAGTCTTATATATCAAGGGTTTTGATAGAAATAAGAAAAAATAAACCCCAAATAAGTAAGTTTACAGTAACTTAAAATTCACTTCATATAAAGACAACAATCTACTCGTATAATGTGTCTTGTACCTGTTGTTCGAGTACAAAGGACTAGTACTAATTACACATATATTTATTGGAGGGTAATGTAATGAAAACAAAGGGTTTTAAAGTAACATTAGCAGCTTTTTTAATGGTAGGAGCACTAGCAGCATGTGGTAAAGACGGAGCAAGCAACGACAGTGGTTCGGGCAACAAAGAAGAAGTATCAGGTACGTTAACAGCGGCGGGATCTACGGCTTTACAACCACTTGCAGAAGAAGCAGCGAATGGAATTACTGAAAAATATCCAAACCTTTCAGTAACGGTACAAGGTGGAGGTAGTGGAACTGGTGTTAACCAAGTAGCATCAGGAGCAGTTGACATTGGAAACTCTGACGTTCCAGCAGCCGATAAAATCGAAGATAAATCAAAAGCAGATAAACTTGTCGATACGAAAGTAGCGGGCATTGGGTTCGCACTTGTTGTAAATAAAGATGTAAAAGTAGAATCGTTAACAAAAGAGCAAATTCAAAAGATTTTCTCTGGCGAAATTAAAAACTGGAAAGAAGTTGGCGGAAACGACGAAAAAATTAACGTAATCAACCGTCCAGCATCATCTGGTACACGTGCTACATTCGACAAAACATTAATGGGTGACGCAAAAGTAAATGACAGCGTTGGTACAGCTCAAGATTCAAACGGAGCGGTTGAGCAATCAGTAAACTCAACGCCAGGAGCAGTAAGTTACCTTGCTATGTCGTATTTAATTGGCGATAAAAAAGAAAGTTTAAAAATGCTTAATATTGATGGTGTGGAGCCAACAACAGAAAATATTGTTTCTAAAAAATATCCGTTCTGGTCTTATGAGTACATGATTACAAATGGTGAACCAAAAGATGGTGCAAAAGAGTACATTGACTATGTAGCTGGTAAAGACTTTGCTAAGCAAGTAGAAGATATGGGATATATTCCAATGACTGAGTTCAAAAAATAAGAGTGTTTTTAAAAAGAATAGGGCTGACTAACACAGTCAGTCTTATTCTATTTGAATGTTAATAAAGTATATAGCAAATAAAAAGAAAAGCGAATATATACTGAATATGTAAGGAGACAGAGCGATGAAGGGGAAAAAATCCATTAATTATGTAAAAAGCGAATACATTGGCCGTACGCTTTCTACATTTTGCGGTATTTTAATTGTACTGGTTACGTTAGCTATTATCGTATTTATTTGTGAAAAAGGCATACAGTCATTTTTACAAAGCAATATATCAATCGGTGAAATGTTGACTTCAACAAAATGGAGCCCAAACAATAAAGAATACGGGGCACTTGTGTTTATTCTGGGTTCCATGCTTGTATCAATCGGAGCCGTTATTATAAGTGCTCCAATTGGAATTGCTATCGCCATTTTTAACAACTATATTTCGCCTAAATTTGGTTCAACGGTTTTACGACCGGTTTTAGAACTTTTGGTCGGAGTTCCTTCAGTGGTATACGGTCTTTTAGGCGTTACCATTTTAGTACCGCTTCTTCGCGATAATTTCGGCGGAGTGGGCTTTAGTTTGATTGCTGGAATTATTGTCTTAAGCGTCATGATTCTTCCGACAATTGCAAGTATTGCTGACGATGCAATTCGAAGTGTAGCACCTGAATATTTAGAAGCTTCTTATGGACTAGGTTCAACAAGATGGCAGGCAATTAGCCGAGTCATTATTCCATCTGCTAAAACAGGTATTTTAACAGGTATCGTGTTAGGGCTTGCCCGTGCATTCGGAGAAGCGCTAGCTGTTCAAATGGTTATCGGAAACACGGTTAAGCTTCCTGAAAGCTTATATAGCCCAACGGCAACATTAACAGGTATTTTAACAATGGATATGTCTAATACGTTAAACGGAACGGCATGGAATAACGCATTGTGGACGTTAGCCATGATTTTACTGCTTATTTCTTTCGTGTTCATTTTAATTATCCGAGCAATTGGGAAACGAGGTGCTCATCAATGAGAAACAAAAATGCACGCACAGTAAATAATATATGGACAGGTATTTTTTATGGCATTGCCGCTCTAGTTGTGGCGCTATTAGTGTATTTAGTTGTTGAAATTATCGCTAAAGGCTGGGGATTTTGGGATCCAAACTTTTTATTTGGAAAGCCAAGCAATACGATGGCAGGAGGCGGTATCGGCCCCCAGCTGTTTAACTCGTTCTACATGCTTGTTTTAACGCTGATCATTTCTATTCCTCTTGGTTTAGGAGCCGGAATTTACTTAGCGGAGTACGCGAAGCAAGGTCGTTTCTTAAATTTCGTCCGCTTATGTATTGAAACAATGGCGTCATTACCGTCCATTGTAGTTGGTTTATTTGGATTATTAATTTTTGTCACATTTTCGGGCTGGGGCTATACGCTTATCGGGGGAGCACTTGTGATTACAATTTTAAATTTACCGGGTTTAACGCGCGTATGTGAAAGTGCGATTGCATCTGTTCCTGCGAGTGTAAAAGAAGCGAGTTTAGGGTTGGGAGCGACTAAATGGCAAACAATTGTCAAAGTCGTCATTCCATCAGCGATTCAACAAATTATCACAGGTGTTATTTTAACAGCGGGACGAATCTTTGGAGAGGCAGCTGCGTTGATTTATACGGCTGGCCTAACGACGCCGATGTTAAATTCAAATGCTGACTTAACGAGTCCTGTAAACCCGTTTAATATTTTTCGACCAGCAGAGACGCTTGCCGTCCACATTTGGAAATTAAACTCTGAAGGAATTGTACCTGATGCAAGATTGATTGCAACAAAGTCAGCTGCTATTCTAATCATTATGGTTCTGTTGTTCAACATAGTCGCTCGTTTAGTCGCTAAACTTTTAGACAGCTACTTTAAAGGTTCAACAAAAACGAAAAAACGAAAAGACGTTAAAAGTGCAGCTTAATAGATAAAGACAAAAAAGAAAATGGCTTTGAAACTGAGCAACAGTTTCAGCCATTTTCTTTTTTTAATGTCTCTAAACGATTGAAAACTTTTGAAAAGTATTTTTCTTGTCCATTTTGTTTAGGATGAAAATATTGTTTGTTTTTGATGCGATCCGGTAAATACTGTTGAAGGACCCATCCGTTATCAAAATCATGCGGATATTGATATTCAACGCCTCGGCCAAGGTTCTCTGCTCCTTTGTAATGAGCATCCTTCAAATGAGGGGGAACGTCGCCGGACAACCCTTTTTTAATATCACTTATCGCTTCATCTAATGCTTTGTAAGCAGCGTTGGACTTTGGTGATAGGCAAAGCTCAATAACGGCATTTGCAAGCGGGATACGTGCTTCTGGGAGCCCTAATCGCTCAGTTGCTTGAATAGCTGCGAGAGTTCTTATGCCGGCATCCGGATCAGCTAGTCCAATGTCTTCATAGGCAATGACTAAAAGGCGACGATTGATGCTGATCAAGTCTCCTGCTTCAATTAGCCGTCCTAAATAATGAAGAGCGGCATTTACGTCGCTGCCCCGAATCGATTTTTGAAAAGCCGATAATACATCATAGTGAGCGTCACCATTTTTATCATGTGAAAAATATTTTTGCTGCAGACATTCTTCTGCCGTTTGTAAGGTAATAACGATTTTACCATCGCTTTCACCTGTTGATAAAACAGCCAGTTCCAGAGCATTCAAAGCCGAGCGCACGTCACCGTTACAGCTATTGGCAAAGTGGTTCATGGCGTCATCTTCTACGATAATTTTTCTATCCCCAAATCCGTTGGATGAGTCGTTGAGTGCTCTTGTTAGCGCCATTTTGATATCATCTGGCGTAAGAGATTTTAATTCGAAGATTTGGCATCTGCTTCGAATAGCAGGATTAATTGCGTGATAAGGATTGCTTGTTGTCGCTCCGATTAGAATGATCATGCCATTTTCTAAATAAGGAAGCAAAAAGTCTTGCTTGGCTTTGTCAAGGCGATGAACTTCATCTAACAGCAGAATTACTTTGCCTGACATTTTGGCTTCTTCGGCGACAATTTCCATATCTTTTTTATTGTTTACAACGGCATTTAACTGACGAAACGCCGTGTTGGTTGTTTTTGCAATAGCTGTGGCAATTGTTGTTTTTCCAACGCCTGGAGGTCCATATAAAATCATCGAGCTTAAGTGATTTGCTTTTACCATTCGATAAATCATTTTATCTTTGCCAACTAAATGCTGCTGTCCGATAACGTCATCTAAATGAGTCGGACGCATTCGAAATGCGAGAGGTTTTGTAGTCATGTTTTTCTCCTTTCTTTTCTTTCACTGTATCACAAGAGGTGAATAGGTGGTGGAAATTTATCTTATAGGCATAGTATGTTATAATATCAACAGTTGCATTTGCAAGAAATGCGTATAGAGAAGTTCATATAGCTTAGTAAAAAACGACTCATCACAGCATTCAGTGACAACGTGAGGGTCTTATTTTTTTCATAAATAAAAAAAGTGTATTGAAGGAGTGTATCGTATGAAAATTTCAACAAAAGGACGCTACGGTTTAACGATTATGATTGAGCTTGCGAAGCGCTTTGGCGAAGGTCCTATCTCGCTTAAAACTATTGCTCAAACGCATGACTTATCTGAGCATTATTTAGAGCAGCTTATTTCACCGTTGCGTAACGCTGGGCTTGTAAAAAGCGTGCGCGGAGCTTATGGAGGTTACATCTTAGCACATGAACCTGCTAACATTACTTCTGGCGATATTATTTCTGTTTTAGAAGGTCCTATTAGTCCTGTAGAAGGAATTGAAGATGAAGAGCCTGCAAAACGCGAGCTGTGGATTCGTATTCGAGATGCAGTTAAAGAAGTGCTAGATAGTACAACGCTTGAAGATTTAGCAAATCATTCTGATGATGATCAAGCGTCTTATATGTTTTATATTTAATAATGAGCTAGGAGGCGTTTATTTTGGAACGTATTTATGTTGATCATGCAGCAACGTCTCCAATACATCCAGCAGTCGTTGAGAAAATGACGACTTTTATGCATGAGTACTTTGGAAATCCATCTAGTATTCATCACTACGGGCGGGAAAGTCGACGCTATTTAGACGAAGCTCGCCAAACGATTGCAGCAAGTATTGGAGCACACGAAAATGAACTGATTTTTACAAGTGGTGGGACAGAAGCAGATAATATGGCACTGATCGGAGTCGCTCTTGCAAACCGCCATAAAGGAAATCATATTATTACCACGCAAATTGAACACCACGCTGTGCTTCATACGTGTCAATATTTAGAAACACAGGGCTTTGAAGTGACTTACTTGCCAGTTAATGAGTACGGACAAGTATCTGTGGATGACATAAAATCAGCCCTAACCGATCAAACAATTCTTGTGTCGGTGATGTTTGGAAATAATGAAGTAGGTGCTATTCAGCCAATTGGAGAAATTGGCGTTCTATTAAAAGAGCATGGAGCATATTTCCACACGGATGCAGTGCAAGCTTATGGATTAATTCCGTTAAATGTGCAACAATTAGGTGTCGATCTTTTATCCGTTTCTGCTCATAAAATTAACGGACCAAAAGGGATGGGCTTTTTATATGCAGCTGCTCACGTTTCACTGTCTCCTTTGCTATTTGGAGGAGAACAAGAGCGCAAACGACGAGCTGGAACTGAGAACATGACAAGTATTGTCGGGTTTGAAGAAGCTGTGAAAATTTCGCAACAAACGCTGCAAACACGTGCAGATGAATATAGAAGATACAAAGAAACAATGGTAGCTGTATTGAAGGAAGAAGGTATTTCGTTTGAAATTAACGGACATCTTGAAAATGCTCTGCCACATGTGTTAAATTTATCATTTCCAAAAACAAATGTTGAATCGATGCTCGTAAATTTAGACTTAGCAGGAATTGCGGCATCGAGCGGTTCAGCTTGCACAGCGGGAGCAATCGATCCTTCTCATGTGCTTGTAGCTATGTTTGGAAAAGGGTCTGAACGTTTAACAACTTCTATTCGATTTAGCTTTGGCTTAGGAAACTCAGCTGAGCAAATTGAAAAAACCGCACGTCAAACAGCAAACATCGTTAAGCGACTAACGATGTAAATAGCAGCCATCAGTAGGGTCTTCATCCCTCACTGATGGTTTGTGTCGTTTCTTTCGCTTTTTAGCGAACAATTTAATTAAAATGAAGAAAACGGAGGTGGCGAAGTTGACAAAATCACCTAAAGATACACGTGTAGTAGTCGGAATGAGCGGAGGCGTTGATTCATCTGTAGCAGCTCTTTTATTAAAACAACAAGGATACGATGTGATCGGAATCTTTATGAAAAACTGGGACGATACGGATGAAAACGGCGTTTGTACTGCGACTGAAGATTATAACGATGTTATTCGCGTATGTAATCAAATTGGTATTCCCTACTATGCAGTCAACTTTGAAAAACAATATTGGGATAAAGTATTTACCTACTTTTTAGATGAATATAAAGCAGGTCGTACACCGAATCCTGATGTAATGTGTAATAAAGAAATTAAATTCAAAGCCTTTTTAGAGCATGCAATGACGCTAGGAGCAGATTATCTAGCGACAGGACATTATGCACGCGTTGCGTACCGCGACGGGGAGTATAAAATGCTTCGAGGCGTAGATGGAAATAAAGATCAAACGTATTTCTTAAATCAATTAGGACAAGATCAGCTTTCCAAAGTAATGTTCCCGATTGGTGAAATTGAGAAATCAAAAGTGCGTGAAATTGCGAAAGAAGCAGGCCTTGCTACAGCAACGAAAAAAGACAGCACAGGTATTTGCTTTATTGGAGAACGCAACTTCAAAGAATTTTTAAGTCAGTATCTTCCTGCTCAGCCAGGCGTAATGCAAACGCTTGACGGCGAAGTGAAAGGCAAGCATGACGGTCTCATGTATTATACAATTGGCCAACGCCATGGTTTAGGTATTGGAGGCAGCGGTGAACCTTGGTTTGTAGTCGGAAAAGATTTAGAAAAAAATGTTTTGTACGTCGATCAAGGCTTTCACAATGAGTTGCTCTATTCTACATCTCTTACAGCAACCAATATTAGCTGGGTAAGCGACCTTGACTGGTCGTCACCAATGACGTGTACAGCAAAATTCCGCTATCGCCAAACCGATTCAGCAGTAACTGTTGAAAAAGTCGATGATGATACAATTAAAGTTATTTTTGCTGAGCCTGTTCGCGCAATTACGCCAGGTCAAGCAGTTGTGTTTTATAAAGACGATGAATGTCTTGGCGGAGCAACAATTGACAAAGTATTTCAAGAAGAAGAGCAAATCTGGTACGTATAATTCATATAAGCAAGAACGAAAAACCTCGGCCGTATATAGCTGAGGTTTTTCTATGATATACTTTACTTATTGGGTAAACTAATAACTTACATATTGTAGATTTTCATGATGTGAAAATCTTTTAAATCATAACTAAAACAGTGGAGTGAACGAAAAAATGACAGATAAAAATCAGCTAGGAATTCAGTATATGCAGGAAGGGAAATTTGAAGAGGCTGCTAAAACATTTTCAGAAGCAATTGAAGATAATCCAAAAGATCCAATTGTGTATGTGAATTTTGGCAATTTGTTAGCGGCTGTTAGTGAGATGGATCGTGCTTTGAAATTTTATGAACGTGCGATTGAATTAGATGAAGAAACGGCAACAGCGTATTACGGAGCAGGAAATATTTATTTTAATGCAGAGCAGCTTGAGCAGGCAAAGCACTACTTTGATTTAGCAATCAAAAAAGGCTTAGATTCATCCGATGCGTACTTTATGCTTGGTTTAACGCTGTTTCATATGGAAGAAATTCGTTTCGCGATGCCTTATCTTCAGCGGGCGGTAGAACTAAACGAACATGATGTAGAAGCAAAATTTCAGTACGGTCTTTGTTTAGCACAGCTCGAAATGGTAGATGAAGCAATTGCTGAATTTCTTAAGGTAGTCAATCAAGAGCCAGAACATGCCGATGCTTTTTATAATTTAGGCGTAGCTTATGCTATGAAAGATGACAAAGACAAGGCGATTGAGATGTTAGATGAAGCTTTAAACGTGCAGCCAGATCACGTAATGGCAGCAAATGCCAAACAAGTTCTGTCTACATTAGAACATTAAGAAAGCGGGTAAAGGAAGGATAACATGAACGAAGAACAAGTGAACCCTTCACAGCCAGAACGTCATTATATAAGCGGCACGTCGATTGTAACCGTCTTTCATAACGAAGAAAACTTATATAACGTTACGCGGATACGGATCAAAAAAACAAATTTAGAGATTGAAGATAAAGAAACGGTCGTCACAGGTTATTTTCCTAAGCTCAATGAAGATGAAGTATACACGTTTTACGGAGACTTCAAAGAGCATCCAAAGTTTGGCCTGCAGTTTCATGTTGAACAGTTCAAAAAAGAACTTCCGCAATCAAGGCAAGGGGTTGTTCAGTACCTGTCTAGCGATTTATTTCACGGAATCGGTAAAAAAACCGCTGAAAACATTGTGGACGCCCTAGGAGAACGCGCTATTTTTCGTATTTTGCAAAATGAGTCTGTGCTAAAAGAGGTTCCGAGGCTTTCAGCTGACAAGGCAGAAGCTTTAGTCACGCAGCTTCGTGAACATCAAGGGTTAGAAGAAGTAATGGTAAAGCTGACAGACCTCGGGTTTGGACCGCAGCTTTCGATGAAGATTTTCCAAGCGTACAAACAAGAAGCGCTTGAAATTGTGCAAAATAATCCTTACCAGCTCGTAGAAGATATTCAAGGTATTGGTTTTAGCAGGGCCGATGAACTTGGAAAGAGGCTTGGTATGGCAACTAATCATCCTGATCGTTTGCGTGCAGGTATTTTATACGTCATTGAGCAAGAATGCAATCAAATGGGGCATGTATACGTTACGGCAGAACAGCTGTATGGAAAAACAGCAGAGCTTCTTCGGAAAAGCAGGCATGAGAATCTGTCTGAAATGGATCTTACAAGAGAAGTGGACGCATTAAAAGCAGATAAAAAGCTTATCATTCAAGACGAAAAAATTTATTTTCCTCCCCTTTTCTATGCTGAAAAAGGGTTGGTTAAAGCTATTCAAAAAATTATGGCTCAAACGCAGTACGAAGAGCAGTTTCCGGAATCAGAATTCTTATTGGCTCTGGGTGAACTAGAAGAGCGGTTAGACGTCCAATATGCACCGTCTCAGCGCAAGGGTATACAAACCGCTTTAATGTCTCCAATGCTTCTTTTAACAGGGGGACCAGGTACAGGGAAAACAACGGTTATTAAAGGAATAGTCGAACTTTATGCGGAACTTCACGGATGTTCGTTAAATCCAGGGGACTATAAAAAAGATGAGGCTTTTCCTGTTTTACTTGTGGCACCTACGGGACGAGCTGCTAAACGAATGAGCGAAGCGACGGGACTTCCGGCAGTTACGATTCACCGATTATTAAAATGGAACGGACAAGAAGGATTTGATCATAATGAGGAAAATCCAATTGACGGAAAATTACTGATTGTAGATGAAGTATCAATGGTAGATTTGTGGCTTGCTCATCAGCTGTTTAAATCTCTTCCTGCTAATTTACAGGTTATTTTAGTTGGAGATGAAGATCAGCTTCCTTCAGTAGGTCCGGGCCAGGTGTTAAAAGATTTGCTGAGTTCAGAAGTAGTTCCTACCGTCCGTCTGACAGATGTATACAGGCAAGCGGAAGGATCGTCAATTATTGATTTGGCTCATGAAATAAAAAAAGGAAAGCTTCCGGAAGACTTATCGAGGCAGCAAGGAGATCGTTCCTTTATTCGTTGTCAAGGACAGCACATTACGAACGTTGTGCAACAAGTTTGCGGGAATGCGTTAAAAAAAGGCTATACGGCTAAAGATATTCAAGTTTTAGCTCCTATGTATAAAGGTCCTGCAGGGATTGATAAACTGAATGAAGTTCTTCAGGAATTATTTAACCCGGCTTCTGAGCAAAGAAGAGAGCTTAAGCACGGAGATATTACGTACCGAGTCGGAGATAAAGTGCTGCAGCTTGTAAATCAGCCGGATAGCAACGTATTTAACGGAGATATGGGAGAAATCGTTTCGGTTTTCTTTGCCAAAGAAAATACGGAAAAACAGGATATGCTGGTTATTTCATATGAAGGAAATGAAGTAACTTACACAAAGCAAGACTTTAATCAAATAACTCATGCATACTGCTGTTCCATTCATAAATCACAGGGAAGTGAATTTCCCATTGTTGTGCTTCCAATTGTTAAAAGCTATTACCGGATGCTGCGACGCAATTTACTTTATACCGCCGTTACGCGAAGCAAACAGTTTTTAATTTTATGCGGAGAAGACGAAGCGTTTCAGCTTGGAGTTAGCCGAAATGAAGACAGCGTTCGCCAAACGAATTTACAGCCGCTGCTTCGAGAAAGCTTGGATAACGACATAGAAGATCCTGAAATTCCATTTATGAAAGATGCAAATATTGGGATGGAAAACGTTACGCCGTATGATTTCATGTAACCTTTCGCATGCTAACAAAGAGTTAAATAAACTCCTTTGTTGCCATCCTTCTTTGCTAATTGTCAGAAAATAAAGTATGGACATGGAAAGAAGTGGACATAATGCGTTTATATAAGTAGAACGTATAAAGAGGTGTCGACTTTGTTTAAATGTCCAAACTGTAAAAGTATTGACGTTGGCAAAATTGGTGTAAATCAGTATTACTGCTGGAATTGTTTTATTGAAATGACTATTTCAAAAGGACAAATTAATACTCACCAAGTAGAAGAAGATGGAACATTGAGCTCGCTTGATGATTTATTCTCAGACGACGAGCGCACAATCAATTTCTAATTCTTTTTTACCGGGAGGAAGAGCAATGGGCAGAATCATTCCGTCAGTAGTCGCTTTCGGTCTTGGAGCTTATGCATTTAAAATGGCAGATGATCGAGAGATGTTTACAAAAAGAAATATGAAAAAAATGCGTAAACGTATGATGAAAGCTATTCACTAATAAAAAAAGCACTATTGCACTGAGCTGCAATAGTGCTTTTTTGCAGGCAGAAGAGACAACTGCATGTATAAACTCCTTTCTTTATCAAAAAATAGAAGAGAGGAGGAGTTTACGTTGAAAGATAGTTCATTCAAATGGTTCTATAGATTCGGACTGCTGTTATTAGCGCTGCTGTGCATATTAGTCTTTTTTAAAGTCCAGTTTTTATGGCTTCCTGTTATTTACATGTTTTTAAAAGCACTGCTGCCTTTTTTTATTGCAGCATTCATTACATATTTACTTCATCCGCTTATTGAAAAAACGCATGATAAAGGCGTGCCTCGTCCTCTAGCTATTTTACTGATCTACATCATCTTTTTTGGAGGAATCGGGTTTGGAGCCTATAAGTCGTACCCTATTTTTGTGGAACAAGTAAAAGATTTAAACGAACAGCTGCCTCATTTTACGAATACATATAGACATTGGGTAGAATCGATTCATGATCGTACAACTTCACTTCCAAACGGTGTACATGAGAAAATTGAAGGCAGCATTGATGATGTAGAGGCTACGCTCAACGTGTGGCTTACAAAAGTGGCGGAAGGATTAAAGTCATTGATTACCTCTTTTTTGATTTTAATCATTATTCCATTTATTGTTTTTTATATGCTGAAGGATTTTTCCTCTATTAAGAAAGCAACAGCTTATGTCACGCCTAAAAAGTGGCACAAACCAGGTGAACGTTTTTTATCGGATGTGAATGAATCACTCGGCAATTACATTAGAGGGCAATTTTTTGTTTGTCTCATTATTGGTGTGATTGCCACAGCGGCACTGTGGTTCTTTCATGTACCTTATGCACTTCTTTTAGGCTTCATTATTGGCGTAACGAATATCATCCCTTATTTTGGCCCGATTATTGGTGCGGTTCCAGCGGCTATTATTTCAGCCACAATCTCGATAAAGTTGGTTATTACCATTGTCATTATAATCTTTGTGCTGCAGTTTCTAGAGGGAAATGTGCTGTCTCCGCTTATCGTAGGAAAGAGCCTTCATATTCATCCTTTGTTTATCATGCTTGCGCTCCTTTTAGGAGGAGAATTTGGAGGAGTATTGGGTCTCATTTTGGCTGTGCCAATTTTAGCAGTCATTAAAATATCTATTTTGCATATCCGCTCTTATACGCTCAAACATTGACAAAGAGCGGTTAATTTGTCATAATATCGCCATAAGAAAACGCTACATATTTTAAACACAATGATGGATCGAGTACGTTGCACACTGGTTTTTAGAGAAGGGCTTCCTTGGCTGAAAGAAGCGCTAAATAAAGAGCAGCGGAACGCTAGTCCAGAGTGCAGGCTAAAACCTGCCGTGTCAGCAACGTTAACGCTATGAAGGTGATAAATGCTTTTGGCATTTATAATCAGGGTGGTACCGCGAGTTCAACTCTCGTCCCTGCTACAGGGATGAGAGTTTTTTTGTGTGCAAATAACTAGCAATTGCTTTTGTACACAGAGAAAATAGATGCTTTTATGTCATCATTTTTTTGTCTATAAATAAGAAGAGTATTAAAGGAGGACCAATCATGAAAAAACTGACGTCAGCACAAGTTCGTCAAATGTATTTAGATTTCTTTAAAGAAAAAGGCCATGATGTAGAACCAAGCGCATCTTTAGTTCCGCATGAAGATCCATCTTTATTATGGATTAACAGTGGAGTAGCTACATTAAAAAAATATTTTGATGGTCGTGTTATTCCTCAAAATCCGCGTATTTGTAACGCACAAAAATCCATTCGTACAAACGATATCGAAAACGTGGGTAAAACGGCTCGCCATCATACGTTTTTTGAAATGCTTGGTAATTTCTCTATCGGTGATTATTTCAAAGAAGAAGCCATCCAATGGGCATGGGAATTCTTAACGAGCGATAAATGGATTGGGTTCGACGCAGATAAGCTATCTGTAACAGTTCATCCCGAGGATGAAGAAGCATTTAAGATTTGGAATGAAAAAATGGGCGTGCCTAAAGAGCGCATCATTCGTTTAGAAGGTAATTTCTGGGATATTGGAGAAGGTCCGAGTGGTCCAAATACAGAGATCTTTTATGATCGCGGAGAAGCATATGGAAATGACCTAACTGATCCGGAATTATATCCAGGTGGAGAAAATGAGCGTTATTTAGAAATTTGGAACCTTGTATTTTCTCAATTTAATCACAATCCTGATGGCACGTACACGCCGCTTCCAAAGAAAAACATCGATACGGGAATGGGCTTAGAGCGTATGGTTTCTGTTATTCAAGACGTGCAAACAAACTTTGATACAGATTTGTTTATGCCGATTATTGAAGCAACAGAAAACATTTCAGGCGCTAAATATCGTACAAACGATGAACAAGATACGGCATTTAAAGTTATTGCTGACCATATTCGTACGGTAACATTTGCTGTAGGTGATGGTGCGCTTCCTTCAAATGAAGGCCGTGGGTATGTGCTGCGCCGTTTGTTACGCCGAGCAGTTCGCTATGCTAAAAAGCTAAACATTAATCGTCCGTTCATGTACGAACTAGTGCCGGTAGTAGGTGAAATCATGGTTGATTTCTATCCGGAAGTAAAGGAAAAAACGGATTTTATCCAGCGCGTAGTAAAAAATGAAGAAGAGCGTTTTCACGAAACGTTAAATGACGGACTAGCTATTTTGGCAACCGTTATTAAAAAAGAAAAAGCGCAAAACAGTGATATGGTACAAGGCGAAGATGTTTTCCGTTTATATGACACGTATGGATTCCCTGTTGAATTAACGGAAGAATATGCAGAAGATGAGAACATGAAAATTGATCATGCAGGTTTTGAACGCGAAATGGAAGCACAGCGTGAGCGTGCGCGTGCTGCTCGTCAAGATTCTAGCTCTATGCAAGTTCAAGGCGGCGTACTTGGTGAAGTAACCGTTGCAAGTGAGTTTGTTGGTTATGATAAAAATGAAGTAGAAACAGTTGTTGAAGCAATTATTGTAGACGGTGAGCTTGTTGACCGCGCTGAAGCTGGAACAGAAGCGCAAGTCATCTTAAGCCGCACGCCATTCTACTCAGAAAGCGGCGGTCAAATTGCGGACCAAGGTACGATTCAAAGTGCTTCAGGAACAGCTGAAGTAAAAGACGTTCAAAAAGCGCCAAACGGCCAAAATGTCCAAACGGTAGCTGTAACAAACGGTGAGCTTGTAAAAGGTGAAACATATACGGCGGCGCTTGATGAAGAAAACCGCAGTGCTATTGTGAAAAACCATACGGCAACGCATTTATTGCATCAAGCATTAAAAGATACGTTAGGAACGCATGTTAATCAAGCGGGTTCTTTAGTAACAGCGGATCGCTTGCGCTTTGACTTCTCTCACTTTGGTCAAGTGACACAGGAAGAGCTTGAGAAAATTGAACAAATCGTTAATGAAAAGATTTGGGACAGCATCTCTGTACAAATTGAAAACAAAGCAATTGACGAAGCAAAAGCGATGGGTGCAATGGCGCTATTTGGTGAGAAATACGGAGATGTCGTGCGCGTAGTACAAGTAGGCGACTACAGCTTAGAATTATGTGGTGGATGTCACGTACCAAATACGTCTGTTATCGGTTTATTTAAAATTGTATCAGAATCCGGAATCGGTGCAGGTACTCGACGCATTGAAGCTGTAACTGGAAAAGCTGCCTATCAGTTAATGAACGATCAAGTAGGCTTACTAAAAGAAGCTGCGGCAAAAGTAAAATCCAACCCGCGTGATTTAGTAGGGCGAGTTGAAGGATTGCTAGAAGAAATTCGTAATCTTCAGCGTGAAAATGATTCACTATCTACAAAGCTTGGCAATATTGAAGCTGGCAATCTCGTTGACCGCGTACAAAACATTAATGGTGTGAATGTCCTAGCAGCGAAAGTGAATGCAACGGATATGAATAACCTTCGTGCAATGGTTGACGATTTAAAACAAAAATTAGAATCCGCTGTGATCGTATTAGCTTCTCCACAAGGTGAAAAGGTAAATATTATTGCAGGTGTAACAAAAGATTTAATTGCTAAAGGCCATCACGCTGGCAAACTTGTTAAAGAAGTAGCGACGATTTGCGGCGGAGGCGGAGGCGGACGCCCTGACATGGCGCAAGCTGGAGGAAAAGACGCTAGCCAAATTGAAAAAGCACTTGGCACTGTAGAAGAATGGGTTAAATCCGTTTAATTCTCCTCTTTCTTGGTGTACAATATAAATAAGACTTAGCATAGTGCACAATGTGTTCACAAATTAAGAGAGTGAGGTGGGACCGTGAGTTCATTTGATAAAACCATGCAATTTAATTTTCAAGATGAGCCAGCTGAAACAAACGTACATGAAGTATTGTTTACGGTTTATGACGCACTGCAAGAAAAAGGCTACAACCCAATCAACCAAATCGTTGGGTATTTGTTATCAGGAGACCCTGCTTACATTCCTCGTCATAACGATGCGAGAAATACAATTCGCCAGTTAGAGCGAGACGAGCTCATTGAAGAACTTGTTAAATCTTATTTACAACAGCATCGAAAGGATTCATAAATGCGCGTATTAGGATTAGATGTAGGAACCAAAACAATTGGCGTGGCAGTTAGTGATGAAATGGGATGGACAGCGCAAGGAATTGAAACAATTAAAATTGCAGATGAGCAGATGGAGCAATCATATCCTCGTTTACAGCAGCTAATTGACGAATATTCCGTAGAGAAAATCGTAGTGGGTCTTCCTAAAAATATGAATGGTACGATTGGCCCTCGAGGCGAAGCGTGCATTGAGTTTGCTGACAACGTCAAAGAAAAACTTAACATTGAAACGATGATGTGGGACGAGCGCTTGTCGACGATGGCAGCAGAGCGAGTACTGCTGTCTGCCGATGTAAGCCGTAAGAAACGCAAAAAAGTAATCGATAAAATGGCAGCTGTTATGATTCTTCAAGGATACTTAGACAGCAAGCAGTAAGAAAAGCAGCAGGCTTTGCCTCAGCTGAAAAGTTATGAATTTCCCTTTTGCATATTCTTTTGTACGTAAAAGGGAAGTGAAATAACTGAACGGCTTGCTTTTCGCTGAAGAAAAAGTTAAGCTAAGAGCTTACAATATAAAATGAGGTGCAAACATGAGCGTAGAAGAAAATAAAATTACAATCGTCGATGAGAATGGAAATGAGCAGCTATGCGAAATTTTATTCACATTTGATTCTGATCAATATAACAAATCATATGTAATTTACTATCCAATCGGAGCAGACCAAGATGATGAAGAGGAAATTGAAATTCATGCATCTGCTTTCACACCAAGTGAAGATGGTCAAGACGGTGAGCTTCAACCGATTGAAACAGAAGAAGAGTGGGACATGGTTGAGGAAATGGTTAATACATTCCTTGACGAAGAAGGCGAATAATTATAGTGAAAAAGCTGATGACAATCGTTATCAGCTTTTTTTTACATAGCGGCTGTTCTATTTAGATATAAAAAGGTTTTTCCTTGCATTCTTAGGGCAGATTGTATGATAATGACGAAAAATAAGATAAATTGTAGTATAATAATTCCTGCGTGTGAGAGTGCATTTTAATAAAAGAATTCATTGTTTGAACGGATGAAACTAGACTTTGGGCAGACAATAACATAAATCATGGAAAAATTTTAGAAGAGGCGAGAATTTAAGGAAGCGATACCATCTCACACCTATAGGCGATACGAATGAATCGCAATCTCATGTCTCCTCTCTGTTTATACTTATAAAAAATCAAGAAGAAAAGAGGTGAAACTGGTTGTATCTTCTTTTACAGAAGTAGATTTAACCAGGAAGCTGCTTGTCGCAACAAACATTTTTACCACCTAATCGTTCAAGAAAAAAACGAGTTATTTTTATTACAATTATCGTACTTCTTTTACTAGTTGGCGGTGCATTTTTCTATGCTCAATCCCGCTTAACGCCCGTGGATCGAAACAGCAATAAAAAAGTAAATGTGACCATTCCACAAGGTTCTTCCGTCCAATCGATTGGTACGGTATTGAAAAAAGAAGATTTAATTAAAAGCAAAAGTGCATTTCGCTATTACGTAAAATTAACCCATGTGTCTGGATTTCAAGCTGGAACGTATTTATTTTCTCCTTCCATGAGTTTAGGGGAAATGGTTGAAAAAATGGAAAAAGGCGAGGTTTCAAAACAACCTGATATTCGTGTCACCATTCCAGAAGGACGCCAGCTTGTGGAAATTGCTGATATCATTGCTGAAAATACAAAGTTTACAAAAGACGAAGTCATGAAAAAGCTAGACGATAAGGCATTCGTCAATAAAATGAAAGAAAAATATCCAGATTTAGTAACGGATGAAGTGATGCAAAAAGATATTAAACATCCGCTAGAAGGTTATTTATATCCCGTTACGTATGATTTTTATGATAAAAATGTGTCGTTAGATGAAATATTGGATAAAATGGTAGGGAAAACAAATAATGTATTAGGTCAGTACAGTGGGCAAATGGAGAAGAAAAAATTCAGTGCACATAAATTGTTAACAATGTCTTCTCTGATTGAAGAGGAAGCAACTGCAAAAGTCGACCGAGAAAAAATTGCCAGCGTCTTTTATAATCGCCTTGAAAAAAATATGCCTCTTCAAACGGATCCAACCGTCTTATATGCCTTAGGAGAGCATAAAGACCGCGTGTTCTATAAGCATTTAGAAGTGGACTCTCCTTACAATACGTATAAAGTAAAAGGGTTGCCTCCAGGACCAATTGCCAGCTCTGGTTTGATGTCAATCAAAGCTGCGTTACATCCAGCCAATACAGATTATTTATACTTCTTGGCCACACCTGAAGGAAAAGTTATTTTTACCAAAACCTTAGAAGAACATAACAAAGAAAAAGCCAAGCATATTACAGGTAAAGAAAAGCAAAATACCGAAAAATAATTGGAAATTTAAAATTGGGGAATCGCGATACTTCGCATTCCCCATCTTTTATGTTAAAATATATCGGGTTTACGTAAAAACGAAAAAAACTTATAATAGACTAGTTGTCTTACTATTTTGCAGTAATAAAACGTTATGAAAACATAATGTAAAATGTACTTCTGAGAACGGAGGAAGTGTTTTGCTTTTACAAAACGTAGAGCAGTATGTGGAAAAGCTTATTCCTAAGCGCCAGGAGCTTATTGAAGAAATGGAAGCTTATGCAAAAGAACATCACGTTCCGATTATGGAATTGATTGGTGTTGAAACGCTATTGCAAATTCTTCGTCTTCATCAGCCAAAACATATATTAGAAATTGGAACAGCGATTGCATATTCGTCTATTCGAATGACCCATGCGCTTCCAGAGGCACGAGTGGTTACGGTAGAACGAAATGAAGAGCGTTACCAAAAAGCGCAAGAATTTATTGAACGGGCGGGAAAACAAGATAAAATTGTGTCGTTGCTTGGAGATGCACTAGAGCTTAGAGATGAGATTGAACGTCATGGTCCTTATGATGCAGTGTTTATTGATGCAGCTAAAGGTCAGTATCAGCGTTTTTTTGAACATTATGAGCCGATGCTATCTTCTAAAGGAATGATTATTTCGGATAACGTACTATTTAAAGGTCACGTAGCGACCGATTTGGCCGAAGTAGAAACACGTCGACGCCGCAGCTTAATTAAAAAAATTCAGGCATACAATACGTGGCTGATGAATCATCCCGATTATTATACAACTATTCTCCCTATTGGAGACGGAATCGCGATTAGTATTAAAAGAGGTGACCAAGAATGAAAAAACCAGAACTATTAGTGACACCAACTGCAGTTTCAGAAATCGAATCATTACTACAAGCTGGAGCAACAGCTATTATGGTTGGTGAACAGCGCTACGGTTTGCGTTTAGCAGGTGAATTCAAACGTGAAGATATCGTAGAAGCTGTAAATATTGCTCATCAGCATAATGCAAAAGTCTACGTAGCGATGAACGGATTATTTCACAATGATAAAATCGCCGAACTAAATGAATATATTTTATTCTTAAAAGAAGCAAGCGTGGATGCGATTGTCTTTGGAGACCCTGCTGTATTGATGGCAGTGCGTGAAACAGCTCCAGAAATGAAGATGCACTGGAGTACTGAGACAACGGGCACAAACTGGTATTCATGTAACTACTGGGGGCGTAAAGGAGCTAAGCGTGCAGTTCTTGCTCGTGAGTTAAGCATGGATAGCATCATTGATATCAAAGAAAAAGCCGAGGTAGAAATTGAAGTTCAGGTGCATGGCATGACGTGTATGTTCCAATCAAAACGTTCACTTCTTGGCAACTACTTTGAGTATCAAGGAAAAGTCATGGAAATTGAAAATCGTAAAGTAGAAAAAGATATGTTTTTACTTGATAATGAGCGAAACAATAAGTATCCAATTTTCGAAGATGAAAATGGAACGCACATTATGAGTCCAAATGATATGTGCATTATCGACGAGCTTTCCGAGATGATTGACGCTGAAGTAGATGTATTCAAAATTGACGGCGTATTAAAGTCACCGCAATATATTTTAGAAGTAACAAAAAAATATCGTCAAGCGATTGATTTATGTGTAGATGACCGTGAAGAATACGAAAATGTTAAAGACGATTTGTTAGAAGAAATTGAAAGCTTGCAGCCAATTAACCGCCCGTTGGACACAGGGTTTTTCTTTAAAGAAACGGTATATTAAAAAGCTTGCAAAGAAAGATAAACAAAGGAGGTACAAACGATGGCTGTTCAAATCGATACTGTAGTAGAAGGTAAACGAGTTATTACTAAGAAGCCTGAGTTGTTAGCTCCAGCCGGTAACCTTGAAAAATTAAAAGTTGCCGTACACTATGGAGCAGATGCTGTGTTTATCGGAGGAAAAGAGTTTGGCCTTCGTTCAAATGCAGATAACTTTACATTTGAAGAAATGGCAGAAGGTGTTCAGTTTGCGAACAAATACGGCGCACGTATTTATGTTACAACAAACATTTTTGCTCATAATGAAAATATGGACGGACTTGAAGATTATTTAATGGGATTAGAGCGCGCTGGTGTTTCTGGAATCATCGTAGCTGATCCGTTAATTATCGAAACCTGTCGACGCGTTGCACCTAAGCTTGAAGTACATTTAAGTACGCAGCAATCACTTTCAAACTGGAAAGCCGTTCAGTTCTGGAAAGAAGAAGGATTAGAACGTGTTGTACTTGCTCGTGAAACGGGTGCTGAAGAAATGCGCGAAATGAAAGAAAAAGTGGATATTGAAATTGAAGCTTTTATTCACGGAGCGATGTGTATTGCTTATTCAGGCCGCTGCGTGCTAAGTAATCATATGACAGCGCGTGATTCAAACCGCGGAGGCTGCTGTCAATCATGTCGTTGGGACTATGATTTATTTAAAGTAGAAGACGGTAAAACGGAAACGGCTTTATTTGATGAGCAAGACGATCCGTTTGCAATGAGTCCAAAAGACTTAAATTTAATTCAATCTATCCCTCAAATGATTGAGCTGGGTATTGATAGCTTAAAAATTGAAGGACGTATGAAGTCGATTCACTATATCGCAACAGTGGTGAGCGTATATCGCAAGGTGATTGACGCATACTGTGCAGATCCTGAGAATTTTGTGATTCAAAAAGAATGGCTTGATGAGCTAGACAAATGTGCAAATCGCGATACGGCTCCTGCCTTTTTTGAAGGAGTTCCTGGAGTGGATGAGCAAATGTTTGGCGTACACGGCAAGAAAACAAAATTTGATTTTGCTGGTTTAGTATTGAATTATGATGAAGAAACAAGCATCGTGACATTGCAACAGCGTAACTATTTTAAACCGGGAGAAGAAGTGGAATTTTTCGGTCCGGAAATTAAAAACTTTACGCAAAAAATAGATAAAATTTGGGACGAAGATGGCAATGAACTAGATGCTGCGCGTCATCCGCTGCAAATTGTGAAATTTAAAGTGGACCAACCTCTATTTTCATATAACATGATGCGAAAGGGGATTTAAATATAAAATGGGGAAAAAGCCCGTTGTAATCGGTATCGCTGGTGGATCCGGTTCTGGTAAAACAACTGTAACCAAAGCTATTTATGAGTATTTTAAAGGGCATTCTATTATGCTTCTTGAGCAAGACTATTATTATAAAGATCAAAGCGATGTACCGTTTGAACAGCGTTTGCAAACAAACTACGATCATCCTTTAGCATTTGATAATGATTTGCTGATTGAACACTTGCAAAACTTATTAAATTATGAGAGCATTGACAAACCGGTATATGATTACGCAATTCATACGCGTTCTGAGAAGGTAATTAAAGAAGAACCAAAAGATGTTATTATCTTAGAAGGTATTCTTGTACTAGAAGATCAGCGCTTGCGTAATTTAATGGATATCAAGCTATACGTGGATACAGATGCGGATCTTCGTATCATTCGTCGCATGCTTCGTGATATTAAAGAACGAGAGCGTACGCTTGAGTCAGTTGTTGATCAATACGTATCTGTCGTTCGCCCGATGCATAATCAGTTTGTTGAACCAACAAAACGCTATGCAGATATTATCATTCCTGAAGGCGGTCAAAACCACGTAGCGATTGACTTGATGGTCACTAAAATTCAAACAATTCTTGAACAAAATGCCATTTTATAATAACATAGCATAGATGCAGGAATTTTTTTGAAGACAATGCAGACATATTCTGCTAACTAAACACAAACATTATAAAGAATAGAGAAACGAGCAGCTTCTATTTTGAAGCTGTCATTTCTCTATTAACTGATTTTTCCACAGAGTGGAAAATTTTTTGTACATACAGAAATGGACTGTATACACTAGAGATTTTGAGTTCAAGAAGGAGTGAAGGTATTATGGCACAAGAAAAAGTATTTCCAATGACAGAAGAAGGAAAGCTAAAGCTAGAGCAAGAGCTAGAATATTTAAAAACAGTAAAACGTAAAGAAGTTGTAGAGCGTATCAAAATTGCCCGCAGTTTTGGAGATTTATCGGAGAACTCTGAGTACGATTCTGCAAAAGACGAGCAGGCTTTCGTAGAAGGCCGTATTACAACGCTTGAAAATATGATTCGCAATGCGAAAATTATTGAAGAAGATGCAGAGAACTCTTCTATTGTATCATTAGGTAAATCTGTAACATTTGTAGAGTTGCCAGATGGTGACGAAGAAACGTATACAATTGTAGGTAGTGCAGAAGCAGATCCGTTTGAAGGGAAAATTTCAAATGATTCGCCAATTGCTAAAAGTCTAATGGGCAAACAAATTGGAGATCAAGTAACTGTTCAAACTCCTGGTGGAGATATGTCAGTGAAAATTGTATCTGTTAAGTAAAACATACGGTTGGAAGCGTTCTACTGAATGCTCGTAAGTAAAAAAGCTGACACGCGTCAGCTTTTTTTATATGATTTTAAAAAACAGAGAGAATAGAAAAGATATGTAAGAAAGGAAAGATGAAGATGAAAGACATCGATTTTACTAAAACAGCGCTTGTTTTAATTGATTTACAAAAAGGGATTGTTCCAATTGGAGGAGACGAAATTGTGGAGAAATCTGTTCAGCTTGTGAATCGTTTCCGCGAACAAAATGGATTTATTAGTTTTGTACGAGTAGATTTTCAAGATGGAAAAGATGCGTTGACGCCAGAAACGGATCAAAAGCCATCTGCTCCTCAAGAAAAACCTGCAGACTGGGCGGAATTCGATCCAAGACTTAATGTTCAAGAGAATGATTACATTGTGACAAAACGTCGGTGGGGAGCCTTTTTTGGGACAGATTTAGACCTTCAGCTTCGCCGAAGAGGAATTGATACAATTGTCCTTTGCGGAATTGCAACAAATATTGGTGTGGAAAGCACAGCTCGTGAAGCATTTCAGTATGGGTATAACCAAATTTTTATCACGGATGCCATGGCGACATTTACAAAAGAAGAGCATGAAGCAACTCTTTCTTACATCTTTCCGAAAATAGGAAAGCTAAGAACAACTCAACAATTTTTAACAGAAAATTAATAATAAAAACTTGCTGAATCAGCAAGTTTTTTTGTGAAATGAAAAAAAGAATGAATATTTCTTAAGATAATGGTTTTAAAAGTAATGGCAACGTCGACACTTGTAAAGAGTGAGGTGTAGTCATGAAAATAATTCACAAGCGAATTTATATTACTCTTATTTTTATTTTATTATTAATTAGCGGACTGGGAGCACGGCTTGTTCAACTTCAGCTTGTCAGCACAGAATCTTTTACTGACAAAAAGATTAACTTAATTGAAGGAAGCGTAAAACAGCGTACGCAGGAAATGGTGGTAGATGACGGGCGAGGGAAATTTGAAGATAAAAATGGACAGTCTTTAACATCTATCACGCACAATCGCTTAGTCCTGTTTCCATTTTTAGAAAAAATGAAGTGGCCTGTTCAGCAAGTAAGTGAAATCGTGGGAATGCAACCAAAGGAACTAACGAAAAGACTAGCGAATGCTAAAACACCGGTTGTTATTACAAAAGAATTGTCCCATGCACAAGTCGAAAAAATAAATGCATTAAAGGTGCCTGGCGTATTTGGAATTCCTCTAAAAGATGAGCGTCCAGTTCCTCTTGCTGAACATTTAATCGGACTAGAGGCACAAAGCAAACAGATAATTGAAGAGAAGTATAGTGACAAATTGAAAAATGGAGCAATTAAATCAACTACGCCTGTGGGTATCTCAGGGATGCAGAGAGCTTTTGACGAGTTTTTGCTGCCTGAACAGGAGTCTAAGCTTCTTTATCATGTTGATCGCCTAGGTGGGCCTATGTTTGGCATCGATGTAAAGTACACGGGCACAGCTAACCCTTATTATCCAGTCAGTGTGCGTACGACGCTTGATTTGTCTGCTCAGGAGCTAGTGGAGAATACATTAAATCATTATAAGTTAAAAGACGGAGGAGCCGTCTTAATTGATATAAAAAACAATAAAGTAATTGCGATGGCCAGCAGGCCTTCGATTAATAAGAAAGATCCATTTAAAAAGCAAAATGGTTCAGACAGCGTAGAAAATCGTTTGCTGACGCCACAAACTCCTGGATCTATATTTAAAACCGTAACAGCAGCTGCAGCGCTTGAACAAAATAAAATTCAGCCTTCTTTTACCTATAACTGCGATAAAAGTATTTATGGCAATAATGTAGAAGAAGATCATCAAAAAGGGCAGCTGACGTTTGAAGAAAGCTTCGCGCAAAGTTGTAATGCAACGTTTGCCCAGCTAGCAAAAGAAATGATAATACCTAATCCGAATATCCTTGAACAATATGCTGACAAGTTAGGGCTTATTCAGCCTGTAGGATGGACGGGTGATGTGTTTCACTTTGAACATTTCAAGCAGTTTTTAGGAGAGAAATCGGGAAGAGTTTGGACAAATGCAAGAGAAAAAAAAGTACCAAATGCTGTAGCGCAAACGGCAATTGGACAGCTTGATGTAAAAGTGACTCCGCTTGCAGTAGCAAATATGATGGCGACAATTGCACGCGGAGGAGAAAAGAAACAGGTAAAAGCTGTAGATGCGCTAGAGTATAAAAACAACACGTCATTGTATACGTTTAAAGAGCATGAGTTAAAAGGAGATGCCATTAATAAAGCCACAGCTGCTTCTATGCAGCAGCTTTTAAAAGGTGTCGTACAGAGCGAAAAAGGAACAGGAAGAAGATTTCAAACGCTTCCTTATGAAGTGGCAGGAAAGTCAGGAACTGCTGAAATCAATGTGAAAGACGATATCGTCAATAAATGGTTTGCGGGTTACTTTCCTGCAGATGATCCAAAATATGCAATGGTAGTAGTGGATTTAAATACAAAAAGTGCGATATCTCCCACAAACAGCGTATTTTATGATATTGTTAAAGGGATGTATGACTTAAATACACGTTAAAATAAGAAGAATTTGTAAAAAATATTACAAATATACTTCAAATAAATTTTGATGCTTCATCTATAAGAAAACACATGTTAGAATAAAGCATTATAAAAGTTGGAGGAAATTGTAGCAATGAATAACAATCGTTCTTCAAGACACGAAAACAAAGAAAAAAAAGTAAACCGATTATATAATCTGTTAATTGCTGTCGTAGCTGTTTTAATTGTATTTGTCGGTGGTACGATGATTCTTGGAAACAAGGATAAATCGGATAACCAAGCGGAAACAACTCAAAATAATCCGCAAACAAATGACCAAAAAACGGACAAGACGGCTAAAAAAGACGATGATTCTTCGAAAGATGATCAAGCGACAGATGATCAAGCAACGGACGATCAAAGTTCTGAAGATGACCAAAGCTCTGAAGATGATCAAGCAACAGATGAAGAATCAAACGACTCAGATTCACAGGCTGAAGTAGAGAAAAATCCAGAGCCTGGCGTGGCAGAACGCAAGGTAGATCCTTCATGGGATTCAGTAGGTACGTCACAAGATGCACCTGCAGCAACATATAAAAAAGGATCAACGGATTGGAACGAAATGCTAAAAGCTGTAGGCGAAGGGTCAGGCATTAGTCCAAGCAATATGACCGTATGGCGTTTAGGGAATAACGGTGGCGTAGGTAAAGCCGTAGCTACGGTTAGTCCTAAAGGCAACTCCTCAACAAAATACCGCGTTCAAATTGAATGGGTAGATGGAGAAGGCTGGAAGCCCGCAGTAGTGGATAAGCTTCAATAAAAAAAGCAGTGCGCTAGCGCTGCTTTTTTATTTTGAAATGAACAACTGCAGAGTACAGTTTTTTACCTTGTTCATAGTCCACAGACATTTGATGAGATACGCTGTGCACCTCAAGTAAAATCGCTTTATTTTGATCAATTTTTTCAGCGATTTGTTTCTCAAGTATTTTAACATCAGCCGCTTCAAAAAATTCTATTTTATCTTCAATCATTTCAAATTCAAAGTTCATCTTACGCCCTCCTTACCTCATTACTATAGTATAGCAAATAGAAAGTTAAAAGCTTAAAATATTTGTAAATGAAGAACAAACGATAGCTAAAAACATACTATATCCATAAGAATTATTAGTTATGAGGAGGCGTTTTTTATGGGGCTAGAGTTTTTAGATATCTTTGAAAAGTGGGCGAATGAGTATGATGCATCGGTAAGCGGGAAAGATGAACAGTATAGAGAAGTGTTTCGCAATTATAATGAAATCTTAGAATATGTAGCAGATCGTTCAATAGGGCATGTGATAGAATTTGGAACAGGGACTGGAAACTTAACAAAAAAACTGTTAGAAAAAGAACTAACCGTAGTAGGAATTGAACCTTCAGTACCAATGAGACAATTGGCACAACAGAAATTAGGGGCAGATGTTTTAGTCACACCAGGAGACTTTTTACAATTTGATACATCATTGTTTCCAGCAGAGAGCTTAGTTAGTACGTATGCTTTTCATCATTTAACAGATAAAGAAAAAGAAGAAGCTGTGATAAACTATGGAAAGTTACTTCAAACCGGTGGTAAAATAGTGTTTGCTGATACAATGTTTGAAACAGCGGATTCATTTGCTGATACCATTGTTCAGGCAAAACAAAAAGGATATACGCAACTAGCAGAAGATCTAGAGAGGGAATACTATACAACGATTCCCGTCTTAAAGCAAATCTTTGAAATCAATGGTTTTCACATAACCTTTACACAATTTAATCACTTTGTGTGGGTATTGGAGGCAACGAAACAATAGTAGAAAGAGGTTTTAAAATGAAAGTAGCAATCATTGGAGCAATGGAAGAAGAAGTGACGATTTTACGCGATAAAATTGAGAATCGTCAAGAAACAGTAATCGCAGGATGTGAATACTCAACAGGAACAATCAGCGGTGTGGAGGTTGTATTATTAAAATCAGGTATTGGAAAAGTAAATGCTGCGTTATCTACAGCCATCTTACTAGAGAAGTTCAAACCTGATTACGTTATTAACACAGGATCAGCAGGCGGCTTCCATCCAGAGTTAAACGTAGGGGATGCGGTTATTTCAACAGAAGTTCGTCATCATGATGTAGATGTAACGGTATTCAACTATGAATACGGTCAAGTGCCAAACTTGCCTGCAGCTTTTAAAGCAGATGACAAACTAGTTCGTCTTGCTGAAGAAAGTGCTCTTGAAGTAACCGATATGAAAATTGTAAAAGGACTAATTGCTACAGGAGATTCGTTCATGAACGATCCTGTGCGCGTAGAGTTTGTTCGCTCTAAGTTTCCAGACCTGTATGCAGCTGAAATGGAAGCGGCGGCTGTCGCTCAAGTATGCTATCAATTTGGCGTACCATTTGTTATTCTTCGTGCTCTTTCTGACATCGCCGGCAAAGAATCAAATGTTTCTTTTGAGCAATTTTTAGAAAAAGCGGCTGTTAACTCAACGAAATTAGTATTGAATTTTATTACAAAATTAAAATAAGCTGTTCGTAAAATATAGAGTTTGTTTTCGTCTACACTCTGCATCGTTTATCATAACATGGGGTGTAGACTATATTTTTATTTTAATTCCCACTTAATATATAGGTTAAGTTATATTATTTGATAGCGAGGTGTTCAAGATTATGAAGGTAACCAAAAACGTTCATGAATTGATTGGAAACACACCTATGATTGAGATTACACAATTTGATTTACCTAGAGAAATCAGGATATTTGCTAAACTAGAATATGTTAATCCAGGAGGAAGTGTAAAAGATCGCTTAGGAAAAGAACTGCTGCAAGAAGCTCTTAGCTCTGGAAGACTGAAGCGAGGCGGGACGGTGGTTGAGCCTACTGCTGGGAATACGGGGATTGGGCTGGCTTTAGCTGCTCTTCAGCACGAAATAAACGTTATACTATGTGTTCCAGAAAAATTCAGTATTGAAAAACAGCAGCTTATGAAGGCTTTGGGGGCAACGGTGGTTCAAACGCCTACTGAAGCTGGTATGAAAGGTGCTATAAACAAGGCTCAAGAGCTGCTGCGTGAAATACCTGATTCTTATTGTCCTCAGCAGTTTGCTAATCCGGCCAATCCTATGACTTATTACAAAACCTTAGGACCAGAAATATATGAACAGCTTGATGGAAAAATCGACGTGTTTGTAGCTGGAGCAGGTACGGGTGGAACATTTATGGGGACAGCAAAATTTTTGAAAGAAAAAAATCCTTTTCTAAAA
The DNA here is from genome assembly GCF_057586255.1 of Priestia sp. SRI_019. Lineage (NCBI taxonomy): Bacteria > Bacillati > Bacillota > Bacilli > Caryophanales > Bacillaceae > Priestia > Priestia sp. SRI_019. The sequence continues at coordinate 313,253 of NZ_JBYCZN010000001.1, forward strand.
ACAGTCATTGTTGAGCCAGAAGGTTCGATTTTAAACGGAGGGAAATCCGGCCCTCACTTAACTGAAGGAATTGGAATGGAGTTCATCCCTGATTATATGGAGCGGTCTTATTTTAATGCTATTCATACTGTTGAAGATGTTTATGCTTTTCAAAGAGTAAAAGAGCTGGCTTTAAAAGAAGGTTTACTAGTAGGAAGTTCTTCAGGAGCAGCCTTCGAAGCAGCCCTGCTCGAAGCAAAAAATGCAGAAAAGGGCGCTCATATTGTTACCATTTTTCCCGATAGCAGCGAACGGTACTTAAGTAAAAATATTTACGGTGGAGGAAGATAAGATGAAACGTAAAACACAGTTGATTCATGGTGGAATTGTTGGCGATGAACAGACGGGTGCTGTCTCTGTTCCTATTTATCAAGTGAGCACTTACAAACAAGAGGGAGCTGGAAAACATACGGGATACGAATATTCGAGAACCGGTAACCCTACACGACACGCCTTAGAAGAACTTATTAAAGAAATTGAAGGAGGGTATGCTGGGTTTGCGTTTGGATCTGGTATGGCAGCTACTACTGCTGTATTCATGCTGTTTAACAGCGGAGATCATGTGTTGATTACAGATGACGTATACGGAGGAACGTACAGAGTGATTACAAAAGTACTGAGCCGTATTGGCATTGAAGCTACTTTTATTGATACGAGCGACATCGAAAATATTAAGAAAGAAATTCGCCCCAACACAAAAGCTATTTATATCGAGACTCCCACAAATCCTCTCCTAAAAATAACTGACTTGCAGAAGGCTTCTTCAGTAGCTAAACAGCATCATTTACTTACCATCATTGATAACACATTCAGTACCCCGTATTGGCAAAATCCTATCGAAAAAGGAGCGGATATTGTTCTGCACAGTGCAACTAAGTATCTAGGCGGTCACAGTGACGTTGTAGCAGGGCTAGCCGTTGTGAATTCGCCTAAATTGGCAGAAGACCTTCATTTTATTCAAAATGCGACTGGAGGCATTTTAGGACCCCAAGATTCTTGGCTTTTAATGAGGGGGATTAAAACATTAGGAATACGAATGGAAGAACATGAATTCAACACTGGGAAAATAGTAGAATTTTTACTTGCTCATCCTGCTGTTACAAAAGTATATTATCCAGGATTAAAAACCCATCCAAACCACCTCATTGCTAAAAAGCAGGCAAGAGGTTTTGGGGGAATGGTTTCTTTTGATGTGGGAAGCGAAGAAAAAGCGGAACAAGTACTGAGCAAAGTGAAGTACTTTACATTAGCAGAAAGTTTAGGAGCCATTGAAAGCCTCATTTCCATTCCTGCCAAAATGACTCACGCTTCTATACCGAGCGACCGACGTAAAGAGCTAGGAATTACAGATGGATTAATTCGTATTTCTGTAGGTCTTGAAGATGTAGAAGATTTAATTGAAGACTTAGAAGAGGCATTGAAATAAGGGTGGTAAAAATAGGATTTTCGTAGACCTATAGATCTATGATAAAGTAGAGTTATAACATTCTACTGAGAAGGTGATTGTATGAAAGCTCAACACATCAAAGCAAAAATTGAAGATTACAGCCGCTTTATTTACGTCCTTCTAGCCGTAAGTACATTCTTGTACATTGGTGTTATGATTGGCCAAGGTGAAAAAAGTGGTATGCAGCTTGGAATAATGGAAGCCATCGTTATTCTGTTTGCCGCCCTTGCCTTTTATTTTAGTTATCAAACTAAAAAACTGAAAAAAGAACTAATGAAAGAAAAAGAATAATAGATATAAAAAGGCGATCATACATCGTCTTTTTTTTTATGAGGGTTAAAAAAATAAAAAAATTCCCTATTTTTCAAAAAAACAGTTTACTTTTTGTGAGTCCGTGGATATAATTACCATTGTAAGGAAAATACTTTATTAAAAGGAGGTCGAGTCATATGTTAAGACGTTTATCAGTTATGGATCATCCAGCTTCAGCTATGTCCAAAAATCGTCTATATACGTATACTATTCGGCCGTGTTCCTGTATCAAGTAACTTTCTTACCTTGATCATTAAAACACGTTAATTCACCACAGGTGCGAATAGTATCCCTGTGGTTTTTATTATTTTTCAGCCACAGGATGCTTATGCATTACTGTGGCTTTTTTGTGTATAAGGAGGTGATTGTAATGACACTGAACATTTTCTTTTTAACTATTACCATAAAGTCCCGTCAATACTCAGAGGCAGAAATTAAGCATGAACAGTATGTAAGACAATTAGAAGAAGAAATAAAAGACCGCAAGTATGAGTTTTATCGTCATTTCTAATTTGAACAGTGGAAAGGAGTGGATGAATGATGATTAATCAAAAAGGATATATCGTTGTATGGCTGCTTGTGGAGAAAGATTCCACCTAAATGATTAGTAGGGGGAGTAATGATGTGTTTGCTACGGATTATTATTTGGAAATTATTTTAAAAAAGAGCGAAAAGAAGGATTAATTCTCCTTCTTTCCGCTCTTTTTTTTCTCTTTTTCGGCTCTGTAAAATTCGTGAAACATTTTCATCAGCGCTCGCTTTTCAATTCGCGAAACGTAACTTCTTGAAATATTTAATTCCTTTGCAATTTCTCGCTGGGTTTTTTCATCCTGCAGATCCAAACCGAAGCGGCCAACAATTACTTCCTTTTCTCGATCATCGAGGATATCGATGTATTCTTTTATTTTTTCTAATTCCATATTTAGTTGAATCATATCAATTACATCGTCTGATTCTGATTTTAATACATCAATCAAACTGATTTCATTTCCTTCTTTATCCTGGCCAATTGGATCATGCAGCGACACATCTTTTTTTGTTTTTTTGAGCGCTCGCAAGTGCATCAATATTTCATTTTCAATACAGCGTGCGGCGTAAGTAGCTAATTTTGTTCCTTTTCCTTGCGAATAACTTTCGATTGCTTTAATTAAACCGATTGTCCCAATTGAAATTAAATCCTCCGCATCCTCTCCCGTGTTTTCAAACTTTTTAACAATATGCGCAACGAGTCGGAGATTGTGTTCAATAAGAAGGTTTCGCGCTTCTTGGTCTCCTTGTTCCATTAAAGATAAATATCTCTTTTCTTCAGCAGCAGACAAGGGTTGAGGAAACGCATTGTTTTTTACGTAGGAAACAAGGAAAACCAATTCTTTAAAGAAATAGCCTAGTGCGGTAAATAATGCAGACATCTCTTCACCTCCATAAGGGGATATCAACCTGTGAGAGACTAACATTACACTATATGTAAAAAGAAGGATGTCTTTGCCTGTACGTTTAAAATTCCCCCCGGGGACAAGAGAGTTTGAAAAAGTCCACAGATTTTTCTTTAGAGATAGTTACCAGCCTATACAGGAAAAAAGTATGTACATACGCTAGTAGTAGTTCATAGTGTAAGGAGGGAGAGTATGTACGGTTACGGAGGCTGCTGTTATCCTAATTATCCAGCATACCCATGTGGAGGAGGCTTCGGCTGGGGACTTGGATTGTTGATTGTTCTGTTTGTCCTGTTATTAATTTTCGGAAGCTTCTATTGGTTTTTTAGCTGCTGGTGTTAAAAAAAACTCATGCATGCGCATGAGTTTTTTTAGATGACATATCCTACCGAATAGAACCATTCATTTTTAAGAATTCTTAAGGAATTTTCGCTTTGTTTCTTAAAGAAGATGATTTATTCTATAATTAAGAAAAGAAGCAAGATGATGATATTCCTCTGTAAAAGTAAATGGAGCTCTATACTTTTTTTAGCTTGAAAGTACTAATCATCAAGCAAGCGAGTACGATAATTAAAAACATATAAAAGTGTGAAGGCAAATAAGGGACGCCCAAGTAGCTAAGAGTTAATAAACAACCTGCTGCGGTAATAGGGAGCCCTGTAAAATACCCAGTATTTTCTGTGATGTTAAAGCGGGCAAGACGAAGTGCTCCGCAAGCAATGTAACAGATGGTAACAATTGAACCTGCAGCACCAAAGTGAGACAAAATACTTTGATAAAGTAGTAGAGCTGGAGCGATGCCAAATGATATAATATCGCACATGGAGTCCAGTTGTTTTCCAAGTTCAGATTCAATTTGCAGCTTTCTGGCTACCATGCCGTCGAATCGGTCTGCTAACGCTGCTAAAAAAATTAGTAATAAACTTAAATTCAATTCATTTTTCATGACAAATAAAATAGCAAAGCTTCCTAAACTTAAATTAACAATCGTTAAGGAGTTTGCCGCTTGGGATCTCAGCTTTTTAATTGTATGATCTAGATAGTCTAATAAAAACAATTTCCTCACTCCTTTAAAGGATGGAATGAACTAAAGGTAAAAATAATGGTAATTTCATTGTAGACGCAAACCTTATTCTAGTAAAGAACTATTCAGTATGTGGAGGTAAAATTATTGTTGCAGCACCTGTATCGAACGTTTATTGAGCTTACGAATCATCAAGGATCATCGAAGCTCATTCGAAAATTCACTTTCTCTAAATGGAGCCGGTTTATTATACCCTCCTATACAAAAGTTTTTAAAGTAAATAAAGAAGAAATGGACAAGCCTCTGCATCACTATCAAACCTTACACGAGCTATTTATTCGCCGTTTGAATCCTTCTGCCCGTCCGGTCGATCAGCAGAAAGACAGCGTTGTCAGTCCTGTAGATGCAAAGATAGAAGCATATGGAGTCATTACGCCTCAAAAAGAAATGATTGTAAAAAACAAACCTTATTCTATACAGGAAATGGTTTCAAATGATCTCATTCTTGAAAAATATGTAGAGGGACAGTTTATTATTCTCTATCTTAGTCCGAAAGACTATCATCGCATTCACAGTCCTCTTAAAGCCCAAGTGGGGAATACGTGGACCGTTGGACAAAAGTCTTATCCAGTAAATTCATTAGGAATCAAATATGGGAAAGAACCGCTGGTGAAAAATTTCCGGAAGCTCACGGAGTTAACATTTGAAAATGGTCACATGCTGATGGTAAAAGTAGGAGCCATGTTTATCAACAGCATTGAAGCGGTTTCTAAAAAAGAAGTAGTCGAAAAAGGGGAAGAAATGGCTTACTTCACGTTTGGTTCGACTGTCATTTTATTATTTGAGAAGAACTCAATCACTTTTGATTCTAACGTTCACTCAGGTTCTTATGTAAAGTATGGAGAACCAATTGCTCATTTGAAAAAATAGAGCCCATATAATAAAAGAGTAGATAGATAAATGAAGATGCAGCTTTCTTTTATTAAGAAGGCTCTTTTATTCGTTAAGAAGGAATTTGTATGCTAATCTTTAATGATCTTCTTTCAATTTCCTCTTCAATTAATTTTATAAAATCAGGGCTTAATTGCAGTTCGGTTGCTTTGCTGTATGATTCAATAAGCAGCTCATCTGATAATTTTCTCATAAGATTGCCGCCACCTCCTACTAAAATAAATATCCTAAAAAGTTATATTTAAATGCTAATAAATTCCTTATTTATAATCTAACATGAATCAAATAAAGGAACAATCGTTCTGTTATCCACAGCTTTCGGTGGATAAAATGTGGGTATGTTGTTTATAATTACCATTAATTGCTGAACTATAACAGAGGATAATGTGCATAACCTTATCCACATAATTAGGCTTATCAATTTTTGTCGAAAACTTTTAACGGAATTTGTTTACCACTTACCCTATTTGATAAGTAATAAACGTTTTTTGCACTATTTTTTATTTTAAGTTTGCAGTGGGTGAATATATCGTAAGCTCACGAACAAATGGAGTTTTACTACCTTTTGTCAATAACTTTCTGTATAAAGTTAAAGCATTCATAAGGCATATCCTTTATACTAAGAAAAGGCCTGTTTTTGAAGAGAATAAAATTTTAGGTTGGAAAATAACAAGAAGTCGTTATAATGATAGACGGCGTTAATTTTAGTATGTAACTATATATTCGAGGTGCATGATACGTGTTGAAACTTTTTTTACCAAATGAACATGTGAAAAACGTGTTTCAAATTAAGCCAGACGATTTGAAAGAGCGCGGAATAAAAGGAATTATTACCGACTTAGATAACACGTTGGTGGAATGGGATCGCCCTGATGCCACTCCGGAATTAATTGAGTGGTTTCAGTTAATGAAAGATAGTGGAATTAAAATTACGATTGTATCGAATAATGTGGAGAAACGAGTCAAGCTGTTTTCAGATCCAGTTGGACTTCCATTTGTATATAAAGCACGCAAACCGATGCGTAAAGCATTTAGAAGAGCTCTTCGTGATATGGAGCTGCAAAAAGATGAGGTTGTAGTTATTGGCGACCAGCTTTTAACGGATGTATTAGGAGGAAATCGTCTCGGCGTATATACAGTTTTGGTTGTACCAGTTGCGCAAACAGATGGATTTGTAACGAAATTTAACCGTAAAATGGAACGAAGAATTCTAGGTTGGATGAAACGAAAAGGTATGATTAACTGGGAGGATTAAAACGTGAGTGAAGAAAAATTACAGTGCGTAGGATGCGGAGTGGAGATTCAAACAGAACAACCGGATGAACTTGGCTATGCTCCAAAATCAGCACTAGAAAAAGAAGCTATTATTTGCCAGCGATGCTTTCGCTTGAAGCATTATAATGAAGTACAAGATGTTTCCTTAACAGATGATGATTTTTTAAAAATCTTAAATGGAATTGGTCAAACGGACGGTTTAGTTGTAAAAGTTGTAGATATCTTTGACTTTAACGGCAGCTGGTTACCTGGTTTGCATCGATTTGTTGGAAATAACAAGGTTCTTTTAGTGGGAAATAAAGCAGATTTACTGCCAAAGTCTATAAAGAAAAATAAACTCATTCATTGGATGAAGCGAGAAGCGAAAGAACTTGGGCTAAAATCAGTGGATGTGTTCCTCATGAGCGCGCAAAAAGGACAAGGAATTCGCGAAATTGCCGAAGCCATTGAACATTATCGCGAAGGTAAAGATGTATATGTTGTGGGATGTACAAACGTTGGTAAATCAACATTTATTAATGCCATTATTAAAGAAGTAACGGGAGAAAAAGATATTATTACGACATCTCAATATCCGGGTACAACGCTGGATATGATTGATATCCCGCTTGATAACGGAGCGTCTTTATATGATACGCCTGGTATTATTAATCACCATCAAATGGCTCATTATGTAGATAAACGAGACTTAAAGTTAATTTCTCCTAAAAAAGAAATAAAGCCGAAGGTTTATCAGCTAAATGAAGGGCAAACGTTATACTTTGGAGGACTGGCGCGCTTAGATTATGTACAGGGAGGCCGCAAGTCATTAACATGTTATGTATCGAACGATTTGCATATCCATCGTACGAAGCTTGAAAAAGCAGATGAGTTGTATGAAAAGCAAGCAGGTGAACTGCTTCAGCCGCCGCGCCCAGAACAAATGGATGAGTTTCCTGAACTGGTTGCACATGAATTTACAATAAAAAATGAAAAAACGGATATTGTTTTTTCAGGCCTTGGCTGGGTGACGGTTAATGAGTCAGGTTCAAAAGTTGTGGCGCATGCACCAAAAGGAGTCGGCGTATTTGTGCGCGATTCTTTAATTTAAACAAAAAGGGGAAAAAATCTTGAGTACATTATATGGGCTAGTTGGTTATCCGCTTGGGCATTCACTATCGCCATTGATGCAAAATGATGCCTTTAAACGTCTGAATATGGATGCTCATTATGAAGCTTTTCCAATTGAACCTGTTCATTTTGAGTCAGCCATTGGAGAGCTAAAAGATAAAAACATTCAAGGATTTAATGTTACGATTCCTTATAAAGTTGATATTATGAAGCATTTGGATGAAGTCGATCCATTAGCAAAGGCAATTGGCGCTGTAAATACAGTTGTTAATCAAGATGGCCGTTATATTGGATACAATACCGACGGAGAGGGGTATGTGACGTCTTTACTCAAAGCAGTAGAAGGAAGCTTATCCCAAAAAAGAATTTTAATTATTGGAGCTGGAGGGGCTGCAAAAGCTATTTTTTATACAATTGCAGCTCAGCATGCTCCCGACGTAATTGCGATATGCAATCGTACCGTCGAAAAAGCAGCTGTATTAGCTAACGAGCTGCCTTTTTCGACGAAAACGGCGGCGATGTCTATTTCTGATGCAGAAAAACAATTAGATACATTTGATATTATTATTAATACCACTTCAGTGGGAATGTATCCTAATGTTGATGAGCTGCCTTTAGCACTTACTTTCTTGCAAAAAGAAGCCGTAGTCAGCGATATTATTTACAACCCTTTAAAAACAAAGCTTTTAAAAGAGGCTGAAGTAAAAGGGGCAGGCACTCATAACGGTGTCGGTATGTTTGTACTGCAAGGTGCACTTGCATTTGAAAAGTGGACGAACGTCCGTCCTGACGAAGAGGCAATGGAACACATTGTTCTTTCAACACTAACTAAGAGATAAGATACAACGGAGGTTTTTATGTTAACAGGTAAACAAAAACGTTTTTTACGTTCAAAAGCACATCATTTAAATCCAATTTTCCAAGTAGGGAAAGGTGGAGTCAACGAGAATATGATTGGTCAAATTGCTGATGCATTAGAAGCAAGAGAATTATTAAAAGTAAGCATTCTGCAAAACTGTGACGAAGATCGTGACACGGTTGCTGCTCGATTAACAAAAGGAACAAAAGCAGAGCTTGTACAAGTGATTGGAAATACAATTGTATTATATAAAGAATCACGCGAAAATAAGCAGTTAATGCTTCCAAAAGTGAAATGAAATAGAGCGGGGAAACCCGCTCTATTTAGAAATGAAGTAAATTAAAGGAGTCGGGGATTGTTGAAGAGTATTGGAATTTTAGGTGGAACATTCAATCCGCCTCATTTGGGGCATTTAATGATGGCAAATGAGGTTTTGCATGCCTTGAAATTAGATGAGATATGGTTCATGCCGTCGTATATTCCACCTCATAAAACAATCAAAGAGCCTATTGAGCCATATCATCGTTTACAAATGCTAAAGCTAGCTATTGAAGAACATGATCAATTTACCCTGCAGCCGATTGAATTTGAGCGCAAAGAGCCTTCATATACATATGATACGATGAGAATACTAACGGAGAAATATCCAACGTATCAGTTTCATTTCATCATTGGTGCTGATATGGTAGAATATTTGCCGAAGTGGTATGAAATTGATGAATTAGTCAATTTGGTTACATTTGTAGGTGTAAAACGCCCGGGGTATACCATTACGTCCCCTTACCCGATAAAAGAAGTAGAAGTTCCGCAGTTTGATGTCTCCTCTTCCTTTATTCGCGAACGAGTAGTAAAGAAAGAAACCATTCGTTATTTTATACCTGCTGGTGTTAAACAATATATCGAGGAGAATCAATTATATGAATCGAACTGAGGCATTAGAAATCGTAAAGAAACAGTTAACAGAACGTCGTTATATTCATACTGTCGGGGTAATGGAAACAGTAATTGAATTAGCTAAGCGTTTTGAAGCAGACGAAAAAAAAGCAGAACTGGCTGCTATTTTTCATGACTACGCCAAGTTTCGTCCAAAGGAAGAGATGAAGCAAATTATTATTGATCAAAACATGAGCCCTTCTTTATTGGAATACAATACCGAATTATGGCATGCTCCAGTAGGCGCGTTTTTAGTGAGAAATGAAGTAGGGATTACAGATAAGGAAGTATTGGATGCAATTGCTTACCATACATCCGGAAGACCTGGCATGACGTTACTTGAAAAAATTGTGTACGTTGCTGATTACATTGAACCCGGAAGGAGATTTCCAGGTGTTGATGAAGTGCGGGAGTTAGCTAAAACGGACTTAAATGCAGCACTTATTCAATCACTGAAAAACACCATTTCTTTTTTAATGACTAAACATCAGGCCGTTTATCCCGATACGATGATGACATATAATGATTTAATCTTAGGAGGTCAAACACATGACTGAACGTGAATTGCTATCTCTTGTTGTAGAAGCAGCAGACGATAAAAAAGCAATCGATATCGTAGCGTTAAATATGGAAGGAATCTCACTTGTGGCAGATTATTTTGTTATTTGTCACGGTAACTCAGATAAACAAGTGCAGGCAATCGCTCGTGAAATTAAAGAAAAAGCACACGAACAAGGCATTTCTGTGAAGCGTTTAGAAGGATTTGAGCAGGCTAAGTGGGTTCTTGTTGATCTTGGAGATGTTGTGGTTCACATTTTCCATAAAGATGAGCGCGGATATTATAACTTAGAACGCTTATGGGGAGATGCACCATTTGTAAGTTCAGAAGAGCTACAGCTATGAGCAGGTACGGAGAATTTGCCTACGTATATGATCAGCTAATGGCAGACGTTCCGTATGACGATTGGGCTGAATTTTTTAATCAGCAGGTGGCAAAAGCGAAAACAAAGCCTGACAGTATATTAGACCTTGCCTGCGGCACGGGAGAACTCTCCGTTCGATTTGCACAAGAAGGTTTCTCCGTAGTAGGCGTTGATTTGTCTGATAATATGCTTATGGTGGCCCAGGAAAAGGCGGCAGAAGCAGGGGTAACGCTATCTCTTTTTCAGCAAAACATGGCGGAACTTGAGTTATTGAAAGAGTTTGACTGTGTAGTAATCTTTTGTGATTCTTTGAACTATTTGCAAAGTGATAAAGAAGTTCAAGAAACCATTCAACGTGTATATAAGCACTTAAAACCAGGTGGGCTCTTTATATTTGATGTTCATTCAGTGCACAAGATGAAGGACGTATTTGGAAATCAATCTTTTTCTTATGTAGATGAAGACGTGTCATATATTTGGAACTGCACCTATGACGATACAGACATGCGCGTAGAGCATGATATTACGTTTTTTGCTTATGATGAAGAAATCGATGCATATCATCGCTTTGATGAGGTGCATGCTCAGCGCACTTGGTCGATTGACCATTACCAATCATGGCTGCGCGAAGCTGGCTTTATAAATATAGAAGTAAGTGCAGATTTCAAAATGAGTGAGCCTACTTCAAACAGTGAGCGCATCTTTTTCTCTGCGCAAAAAAAAGAAGCCGAGTAGAGGCTTCTTTTTTTTGGTTCAAAGCAGGATTTCTACAGAAATTATGGAATAAGACTATCAAACTGATTGTGAACAAGCTCAATGTCTTCGTCAAATTTTTCATGTGTTTTTTGAAATACGTGCACAAACATCTCTCCGAGTTCAGCTTCTAAAACTTTAATACCTTCTCCGGTTACACCGCCTTTTACGCATACTTTATTCTGCAAGGTAGGAAGTGTAAATATTTCTTTTTCCAACAGTTTTCCCATTCCAATAATCATATCACTGGCCATGACGGTAGCTTCTTCTTCAGAAATATTGGTTTCTTGAACTGCTGCATCAATAAAGCGTTGAAGCAAAAAGCTGAAGAATGCAGGACCGCAGCTTACGATATCGGATGATACGCGCGTAATCGTTTGATCAATAGCCACAGGCTTTGACATAGATGAAAATAATTCATGTAAATAATTTTGGTAAAAAGGCGTACATCTTTCTCCAAACGTGAAAAGAGAAACACCTGCTAATGCCCGATTCGTAATGCTAGGAATAATTCTAGCTGCTTGACTCGGAATGAGGCGTTCGATTTGTTCTACGCTAATTGGACTGGTAATGGATACAATGCAATGATCTTTCGTCAGCAGTGGTTCTAATTTTATTAAAAGGGGGTGAATATCCAATGGCTTAACACAAATAAAAATGACTTTGGATGCGTGAACAACTTCTTCAGCTGTATCAGCAACATGAATTTTTTTATGCTGCTGTTGAATCTCTTTGGCTCTTTTTTTTGTGCGATTCATAATAGTAATTTTAGAAGGACGTACGGCTTTTGATTCAATAAACGCATCAATTAATATTTTCCCCATGTTTCCTGTTCCGATAAACCCTATGTTCACTGATTCATTCCCTCCTTCAAAAGCCTTTTCTTCTAAACACTATGAAGACATAATGGAGTTTATGACGTTACTTCAAAATTCAAAGGAGTGTACAATTTGACTTTTTCAAAAAAACAATGGCTAATCGGGTGTATTTGCTTAGCAGTTGGCTTGGCTTTTTATATCTATCGCACAGGCGGAGAGAAACCGGAAAGTTCTCTTCAAACCTCAGATATGATAAGGGCAGAATCTTCTGCTGCAAAAAAAGAAAGAGAGTCGTCTGATCAAGTAATTTCGAGCCAAGATTCTCCGTTTGTGATGGTGGATATTAAAGGAGCTGTTCAGAAGCCTGGTGTATACCAGCTTCCGAAAGATGCAAGGGTAAAAGATGCTCTAGCACAAGCCGGAGGCGCTACGAAAGAAGCGGACTTAAGACAGCTCAATTTAGCTAGCAAGCTACAAGATGAAATGGCAGTTTACATTCCAGCTGCTGGAGAAGAAATCCCGCCTTCATCTCCTGTTTCTTCAATCTCTTCCTCAGGAACTTCAAACGATCAGCCCCTTGTTAATATCAATACAGCGAACACTGATGAACTGCAAACGTTAAATGGCATTGGACCTTCAAAAGCGAGTGCCATCGTTTCATATCGAGAGGAAAATGGCTTGTTTCAAACAGTAGAGGATTTGGGGCAAGTATCAGGTATTGGCGAGAAGTCGCTAGAAAAAATCAAAGCTCAAATTACGGTACAGTAGAGACTTATTGACGAAAAAGGAAAAGAAACGCTACACTATGAAAGAGACAAGTATAATGATAATTATTCAGTTTTAAATAAAAAGGTAGGGAATGAGATGAACCGGATTTCATGGGATCAATATTTTATGGCACAAAGCCATTTGCTAGCTTTAAGAAGCACTTGTGAACGTCTGGCTGTTGGGGCTACAGTGGTACGTGATAAACGTATTATAGCTGGAGGATACAACGGCTCGATCAGCGGAGGGGTGCATTGTGCTGACGAAGGCTGTTATGTGATTGATGGACACTGTGTAAGAACTGTCCATGCAGAAGTGAATGCACTCTTGCAGTGTGCTAAGTTTGGTGTGAAAACAGAAGATGCGGAAGTATACGTCACGCATTTTCCGTGTTTAAACTGCTGTAAAGCCCTTATTCAAGCGGGAATTAAAACAGTATATTACGCTAATGATTACAAAAATCATCCGTATGCTGTTGAGTTATTTCAACAGGCGGGAGTGAAAACAGCAAAAGTTGAACTTGATGAAGCAATCATTGACTTAAAAAGTAAAGAGAAGCTTCAATTTGTGACGGATGTTCTCGCTCGTTTAGAAAAAAGCGGAGCGGACGAAGCAGAAGTGATGAATTTACAGCGTGAAGCTCTCGCTTTGTTTACGGCAAATTAAAGATAAAAGAGGTTTTTTACTTGGTAACAGTAAGAAGCCTCTTTCTTTTAAGAAGAAAGGAGCTAAAAGTGAAAGGATATTATATTTATTGTGCTTTTAGCATGATGATAGCTTTATATGTATATGATAACTATTCCGCTGTAAGCCTGTTTTTGCTAATCGTGCTTTTCATTTTTCAATGGCTACAATGTCCGAGGAAAGTGGTTATTGCTTCTGCACTGTTGAGTGTTTTGTGCGTCTACCTATTAGCTGAGACAAATAAGCATAACAAAACGGTTCTTTTAACTGAATCTTCTTCTTTTACAGGCGAAATTTCATCTGTGCCGCATAGTGACGGCGACAAGCTTACTTTTAAGTTTACGGTTCAAAATGAAGAGGTCATGGCTTTTTATAAACTAAAAACGTTGGAAGAGAAACAGCAGCTCGAAAAGCTAACGATTCATCAAGTTTGTCAACTGGCGGGGCAATTAACTTCTCCTTCACCTGCCCGCAACCTTCATGCATTTGATTATCAACAGTATTTGTACCATCAGTCTATTCATTGGCAGCTTAACGTTAAGAGACTTGATTTGGTAAAATGCCAGCTCCCCACTTTAACTCCACTTACGTACCTTACCTTTATTCGTCAAAAAGGAATTAATTATATTCAACAAAATATGTCGGATCCAGGCGCTGGGTTTATGCAGGCACTAATTTACGGCGAGCGCACCGGCATCGAAGAAGAGAGTATCAAGCGCTATCAGCAATTTGGTTTAATACACTTGCTTGCCATATCAGGTCTTCATGTTGGACTGCTGACAGCGATGTGTTTTTATTTGCTCATTCGGATTGGAATAACGCGCGAGCGAGCCATTACGCTTTTACTTTTGCTTCTTCCTGTATATATGGTTTTGGCCGGTGGCAGCGCTTCAGTTGTCCGAGCTGTTTTTATGAGTATGCTGATGCTTATATCGATAAAAATACAAAGAAAAATTCTTTTAGTTGATAGCATCAGCCTTGCTTTTATGGCCATGCTGCTTTTTAAGCCTTACTATTTATTTGATGTAGGATTTCAGCTTTCTTTTGCCGTTAGTTTTGCATTGATTTTATCGAGTCAGACGATTTTACCTCGTTTTCATTCTTCTTTCAGCCAGCTCATGGCTGTTTCAGCGATTGCACAAATCAGTTCACTTCCTTTATTGCTGTACTATTTTTATGGAGTATCTCTCCTCAGTTTGCCATTAAATATGGTGTTTGTACCGCTGTTTTCTCTTGTTATATTACCTCTTTGTTTGCTCATTCTTTTTGTTCGTATCCTCTTGCCGGGAGTGAGTGAACTGCTGGAGCAAATTCTTCATGTTCTTTTACTTTTTTGTGAAAAATTGCTTGGCTTTTTTGAGTGGATTCCCGCTGATTTTGTAACGGGAAAACCCCACATTGTGCTGTTTTTGGGCATGTACGTATGCATTTATGCTTTATTTGTGGCGGTCGAAGAAGGAGAATTTTTCGTTCGCTATATGTTTCTTCTCGTGGCATTGTTAGCTGTACAATGTATGTACCCTTATTTGAATCCAAAAGGAACGGTCACAATGGTCGATATAGGACAAGGAGACTGCTTTATCATAGAGCTTCCTTATCGAAAAGGTGTGTATATGATCGATACCGGAGGAACCGTTTCATTTCCAACAGAACCATGGCAAAAACGTCGTTCTTCTTTTGACGTGGGAGAAGACGTACTTGTTCCCTTTTTGCATTCAAAAGGAATAACAAGGGTAGATAAAATGATTATTACACACGGCGATTATGATCACGCAGGGGCGGCACAGCATTTATTTTCACAAGTGGCTGTCGGAGAGCTGGTGCTTGGGAAAAAAGCTGAATTAAATGATGTAGAGACTGGCTTGGTGCTCACTGCTCAAAAACAAAGCGTGCCTGTTCAAATTGTTCAACAAGGAGATAGCTGGCAAGAAGGAGGTGTGTTATTTCAGATTATTTCTCCGACAGGTTTCGAAGAAACGAGCAACAACGGCTCAATTGTAATAGACGCTAAGTTAGGAAATTTAAGATGGCTATTCACCGGAGATTTAGAAAAGGAAGGAGAACAAAGAATATTGAAAGACTTTCCAAACCTTAAAGCAGATGTATTAAAAGTTGGGCATCATGGCAGTAAAACTTCAACTTCAGAAGAGTTTGTTCAACATTTAAATCCTAAAGTAGCGCTTGTTTCAGCGGGACAAAAAAATCGTTATGGCCATCCTCATCAAGAAATATTAGAGCTTCTGAAAAGCTACGGAGTGTATATTTATCGAACGGATGAAGATGGTGGGGTAATGTATGAATTTACAAAAAAGTCAGGAACGTTTTCGCAGCAACTTCCATAGTCTATAGTAAGAAAAACGAACTAAAAAAGACTGCTAAGAAGCAGCCTTGAAGCAATTTTACGAACCCAAGTAGTGAATCACAGTTGCAATAACAAATAAGGCAGTGAAAAAGCCAAATGAAACACCAAATCCTACGGCAGAATCGACAGCGTCGTTGCGTTTACTTTGGACACTTTCTTCAAATTGGTTCATTAACACCCCTCCTGTTTACAGTATAATCTAACTTTTTTTAAAAATCTAGACAATTCAAAAGCGTTTTCACAAACTGACAACAGTTAACAACTATACTTTATGGACATGAGGAGAAAATAGAGATAAGGGTTTAATCATTAACAAATAAGTAACCTAGGGCTTATATTGTTGATGTTTATCATAAACTGAGGAATTGTCGTTTTAAGACAATTCCTTTTGTATTGTTGCCAAAAACTCATAACACCTTTACGATAGAAATTGTATTTTGTTTATCAATAACTATACATAATCAATATAGATGAATAAAAAAAGAGGAGCGTATATACGTTGGCAGTTGATAGCTTAAAAAGTATTACCAAAAATAATATAGCCCCCGTTTATTTAATACACGGGGTTAATGCATTTATGAGTAAAAAGATTAGAGATAAAATCGTCGACTATACGTTGAATGAAGAAGATAAAGAATTTAACTTGTCACTATACGATTTAGAAGAGACATCGATTGATCAAGTTCTAGAAGATGCTGAAACGCTTCCTTTTTTAGGAGACAAGCGTGTAGTGGTCGCGAAAAATGCAGCATTTTTAACGGCTGAAAAATCAAAAGATAAAGTCGAACATGACCTGGCAAAACTTCAGCAATATGTCGAACAGCCCCCGTCTTTTTCTACGTTAATTCTTCTAGCCCCTTATGAAAAGCTGGATGAAAGAAAAAAAATAACAAAATTATTAAAAAAACAAGCAGCTTACATCGAAGCGAACGAATTTGGTGAAAAAGAAATGAAGCAGTGGATTCATAATTTACTTTCAAAAGATGGAGTAAATATGGATGAAGATGCTGTGACGCTGCTTATTCAGCTTGTGGGTCTTAATGTAACGCTTGTGACAAATGAAATTGAAAAAATGGCGTTATACGTTGGACAAGACGGAGTCATTACAAAAGAAGTGGTGCTTAAGCTTGTGGCAAAAACGCTTGAACAAAATGTATTTACGCTTATTGACGCTGTTATTCAGCGAAAGGTTTCTACTGCTTTAAATATGTATCAG
Source organism: Priestia sp. SRI_019 (assembly GCF_057586255.1). NCBI lineage: Bacteria > Bacillati > Bacillota > Bacilli > Caryophanales > Bacillaceae > Priestia > Priestia sp. SRI_019. Next base: position 330,157 of record NZ_JBYCZN010000001.1, read on the forward strand.
GATTTACTGCGTAATAACGAAGAGCCTATTAAAATTTTATCTTTGTTAGCGACGCAGTTTCGTTTGATTTATCATACGAAGCAGCTGTCTAGTCAAGGGTACGGTCAGCAGCAAATTGCTCAAACGATTAAGGTTCATCCGTTTCGTGTGAAAATTGCTTTGCAGCAGAGCAGAAGTTTTGAGGAACAGCAGCTTAAAGAAATTTTAAAGGATTTAGCAGAGGCAGATTATGAAATGAAGACGGGGAAAATGGATAAAGCGCTTATTTTACAGCTTTTTTTATTAAAAAGAGCGCAATAAAAAAACGATCCTAATGGGATCGTTTTTGTCTCAATTATGCAGATAAACCGTTAAGTTTTACTGCTAAGCGAGATTTTTGACGAGCTGCAGCATTTTTGTGGATAATACCAGATTGTGCAGCTTTGTCTAATTTTTTAGAAGCAACAGCAAATGCTGCTTTTGCGTTATCTACATCGTTGTTTTCAACTAAAGCTTCAAAGTTTTTGATTGCAGTACGCATAGCTGATTTAGCTTGAATGTTATGAGCACGGCGAGCTTCAGTAGTTTTTACACGTTTGATAGCTGATTTAATGTTTGGCATCCGTTTCACCTCCCGAAATGATAACAATCGAGATTATATAGAACTCGACATTCTTCACAATAAGAACAAAAGATATTTTATCAAACACAAGGACAGAATGCAATAGCCTTGACAAGGAATTTTATATGACAGACCTCTCTTCAAAAGCTTGTAGCTGATATTGCGCCTTTCTTTCCACTTTTCATTTCTTAAATGCATGAATCTGCCAGTCCTCGGTGACAATAATTCCAACAAAGATTGTCTAGGAGGTTAAGAAGTGGAAAAAGAACTTGATTTAAGTCAATATAGCGTGCGCACGGATTTAGCTGTCGAAGCAAAAGACATAGCGTTAGAAAACCAGCCTAAACCGAATAACCAGTCAGAAATCAAAGGCGTAATTGTAAAAGAAAAAGAAGAACAAGGTGTCAAAATTTCAATGGTAGAAATTACGGAAGAAGGCGCAGAAGCAATCGGTAAGAAAAAAGGCCGATATGTAACCCTTGAATCGGTAGGCATTCGCGAGCAGGATACTGAAAAGCAAGAGGCCATGGAAGAAGTATTTGCTAAAGAGCTGAATTTTTTTATTAAAAGCCTCAACATTCCAGATGATGCTAGCTGTCTTGTAGTGGGTCTTGGAAACTTAAGTGTTACACCAGATGCGCTTGGACCAAAGGCAGTAGATAATTTGTTGATTACAAGACATTTGTTTGAGCTACAGCCTGAAAGCGTGCAAGATGGCTTTAGACCCGTTAGCGCCATTGTTCCGGGAGTAATGGGAATGACGGGTATTGAGACAAGTGATATTATCTTTGGCGTTGTAAAGAAAGTGAATCCAGATTTTATCATTGCAATCGATGCGCTGGCCGCTCGTTCGATTGAACGGGTAAATGCTACCATTCAAATTTCAGATTCAGGTATTCATCCGGGGTCTGGGGTTGGAAACAAGCGCAAAGAAATAAGTTATGAAACACTTGGCATTCCAGTTATTGCAATAGGTATTCCAACGGTAGTGGATGCGGTTTCCATTACAAGCGATACAATTGACTTTATCTTAAAACATTTCGGCCGAGAAATGAAAGAGCAGGGAAAGCCGTCTAAGTCGCTGCTTCCGTCCGGTATGACGTTTGGAGAAAAAAAGAAGCTCACCGAGGATGACTTACCCAACGAAGAGCAGCGTCAAACGTATCTCGGTATGATTGGCACCCTTCCCGATGAAGAAAAAAGACGTCTTATTCATGAAGTGCTTGCACCTTTAGGCCATAATTTGATGGTTACGCCAAAAGAAGTGGATATGTTTATTGAAGATATGGCTAATGTAGTTGCAGGAGGACTTAACGCTGCTTTGCATCATGAAGTGGATCAAGAGAACTTTGGGGCATATACTCATTAATACGCTTTTAGATGAATGAGTTCTTCACAATATAGTCATAATGGTTAGTACTACAGAAGATAAAGAAGTAAGGGGCCTAATAATATGATTAAATTTACTTTAAAATCAGTAGTGCTAACCATTTTTTTACTGTGCATCGTATTTTTAGGGATGCAGACGGCTCAGCAAGGGTTGATTAAAATGAAGGGATATAATGATCCTTCGATTGAACATGTTATTAATGTGTCTAAAACGTCAGATGGTCAGGTGGAAGCTGCTGTTTTAGGTTCAAAAAAAGTCGTGAATATTGATGAAAAACAGCAGTTTCTAGAAAAACGAAAGGCTTTTAACTTTTTCTCCTCGCTAGGTCAAAGTTTAGCGGAAGGCGTGAAAAGTACAATAGGAAAAGCTTTTAAGGCTATCCATCATCTTCTTAATTAAAAGCAGAATCTCTTTCTGCTTTTTTGTATGGAAAAATCCTCAATGGAATGCTTATTGAATGTTGACGAATGTGTTGTTATAATTTAGTTTAGTGTATTTTGCCGATTTTCAGTAGGAGTGAAAAAAATATGGATAGAGAAGCAAGATTGAAACGACAATCGAAAATTAGAAACTTTTCGATTATTGCTCATATAGACCACGGTAAGTCAACATTAGCAGACCGTATTTTAGAAAAAACAAATGCGTTAACACAGCGAGAAATGAAAGCTCAGCTTTTAGATTCGATGGATTTAGAACGTGAACGTGGAATTACCATAAAATTAAATGCTGTGCAGCTTCAATACAAAGCAAAAGATGGAGAAGAGTATACTTTTCATCTAATTGATACACCGGGACACGTCGATTTTACATATGAAGTGTCGCGAAGTTTAGCCGCGTGTGAAGGTGCTATTCTAGTAGTAGATGCAGCTCAAGGTATTGAAGCTCAAACACTAGCAAACGTGTATTTAGCACTTGATAACAACCTTGAAATTTTACCTGTCATTAATAAGATTGACCTGCCGAGTGCAGAGCCAGAGCGAGTGCGCCAAGAAGTTGAAGACGTAATTGGATTAGATGCGTCGGAAGCTGTATTAGCTTCAGCTAAAGCAGGAATTGGTATCGAAGAAATTTTAGAACAAATTGTTGAAAAAGTCCCTGCTCCTGAAGGGGATCCAGATGCACCGCTTCAAGCGCTGATCTTTGATTCATTTTATGATGCATACCGAGGTGTAGTTGCATCTATTCGTATCGTACAGGGACGAGTAAAAGTAGGCGACAAAATTAAAATGATGGCAACAGGAAAAGAGTTTGAGGTAACGGAGCTAGGTGTGTTAACGCCAAAAGCCGTTGCTAAAGATGAACTTTCTGTTGGCGACGTAGGGTTTTTAACAGCAGCTATTAAAAACGTTGGAGATACGCGAGTAGGGGACACGATTACTCTTGCTAAAAACGGAGCAAGTGAACCTCTTCCTGGTTATCGTCGTCTGAATCCAATGGTATACTGCGGACTGTATCCAATTGATACAGCGAAGTATAACGATCTTCGTGAAGCACTAGAAAAGTTAGAGCTAAATGACTCTGCACTTCAGTTTGAACCAGAGACGTCTCAGGCCTTAGGGTTTGGTTTCCGATGTGGATTCTTAGGGTTGCTTCACATGGAAATTATCCAAGAGCGTATTGAGCGCGAATTTAAAATTGATTTAATTACAACAGCTCCGAGCGTTATTTATGACGTGTATTTAACAGACGAGACTCATCTGTCTGTAGATAACCCGTCTAATATGCCGGACCCACAAAAGATTGAACGCGTGGAAGAACCGTATGTAAAGGCAACGATGATGGTACCAAACGATTATGTTGGTGCTGTGATGGAGCTTTGTCAGAAGAAGCGAGGCAACTTTATTGATATGCAGTACTTGGATGCTAATCGCGTGAGTATTGTATACGAAATTCCGCTAGCTGAAATTGTATATGATTTCTTTGATCAATTAAAATCAAATACAAAAGGCTACGCGTCGTTTGATTACGAGCTTATCGGATACCAGCCTTCGAAGCTTGTGAAGATGGATATTCTCTTAAACGGCGAAACGGTCGATGCACTGTCCTTTATCGTGCACAGAGATTCAGCTTACGATCGTGGTAAAGTCATTGTAGAAAAGCTTAAAGAGCTTATTCCACGTCAACAGTTCGAAGTGCCGATTCAAGCGGCAATCGGTCAAAAAATTGTAGCGCGTTCAACAATTAAAGCCATTCGTAAAAACGTTTTAGCAAAATGTTACGGAGGAGATATCTCTCGTAAACGTAAACTTCTTGAAAAACAAAAAGAAGGTAAAAAACGTATGAAGCAGGTTGGTTCTGTTGAAGTACCGCAGGAAGCATTTATGGCTGTGCTTCGCATGGACGAAGATTAATAGCTGAAATTCTATTATTTAACATGTCAAATTAGTTTTGAAAATCAAGCTAATCTGATACGATAGTAAAGAGTTTTGAGCGCTGTAAATAAGTGTGAACGAACATAGATAAAAATACCGCAGAGAGACTCTGCGGTATTTTTATCATTTATAAATGTGATTGAGGTGAAAGTCCATGGTGAAGGCAGCATATCTGCATATCCCGTTTTGTCATCATATTTGTCACTATTGTGACTTTAATAAAGTGTTTTTTAAAAATCAGCCCGTTATGCCGTATTTGGAAAGCATGCGAGAAGAAATGAAACAAACAGTCGAACGTTATCCAACGACCAATTTAAACACGATATTCGTTGGGGGTGGGACGCCCACAGCGTTAGATGAACAGCAGCTAGAGTATTTTTTAGAATCCATTCGTATGTATCTTCCTTATGACGAAAAAGGTGAGTTTACATTTGAAGCGAATCCGAATGAATTAACAAAAGAAAAGCTTCAGCTTCTTCATGATTATGGCGTGAATCGTTTAAGCATTGGTGTACAAACGTTTAATGAAAGATTATTGGATAAAATTGGACGTGTGCATTCAAATAGACAGGTATTTGATTGTGTTGAGCAAGCGAGAAAGATTGGAATGTCGAATATAAGCTTAGACTTAATTTATAGCCTGCCGGAACAAACGGTAGCTGATTTCTCTTCTACGCTTCAAACCGCTTTTTCATTAGAGGTAGAGCACATGTCTGCCTATTCGTTAATTATTGAACCTAAAACGGTATTTTATAATTTAATGAACAAAGGGAAGCTGCCTCTGCCTGCTCAAGAAGAAGAAGCAGCTATGTATGAGCTGCTCATGAAAGAAATGGACAAACAAGGTTTTCATCAATATGAAATCAGTAATTTCGCAAAGCCAGGCTACGAGAGTATTCATAATCTAACCTATTGGCACAACGACGATTATTACGGAATTGGCGCAGGCGCACATAGCTATATAGACGGAATAAGACGAGCAAATATTGGACCATTAAAAAAGTACATTGATTCGGTCGAGCAAAACGGAAATGCATATCTCAATGAAGTGAGCGTGACCGAGGCTGAAAAAATGGAAGAAGAAATGTTTTTGGGCCTTCGTAAAACGAAAGGAGTCTCAAAAGAGGAGTTTAAGAAAAAATTCAATCGAGAATTAAAAGATGTATTTGGAGAACCTATTCAAGAATACAAAGAGAAAGGACTTTTGGGTGAAGATAATAGCTCAGTCTTTTTAACACACAATGGTCGATTTTTGGGGAATGAAGTTTTTCAAGCCTTTATTGGGATAATCTAATATCAAATCGTTGACATCGCTATAGTGATTTGGTAATTTATTATTAGATTTAGCACTCAGAGTTTTAGAGTGCTAACAGAGGTGATGAAGCGTGCTTACTGATCGACAGTTATTAATTTTACAAGTCATTATTGATGATTTCATTCGATCTGCGCAGCCGGTAGGCTCTCGAACATTATCTAAGAAAGAAGAGTTTAATTTTAGTTCGGCTACGATTCGTAATGAGATGTCAGACCTAGAAGAACTTGGATTTATTGAAAAAACTCATACTTCTTCAGGGCGCGTTCCGTCTGAGAAAGGTTATCGTTATTATGTTGATCATCTAGTGTCCCCGCAGCACTTGAAAGCAAGCGACGTTTCGACGGTACGTTCGGTATTCGCTGAACGCATTGTAGAACTGGAGCAGCTCGTTCAAAAGTCAGCGCAAATTTTATCTGATTTAACGAGTTTAACGTCTATTGTGCTAGGACCAAAAGCGGTCAGCCATAAGTTAAAACAGCTGCAGATTTTACCTTTAACAGCTCAGTCAGCTGTTGCCATTATTGTGACTGATACAGGACACGTTGAAAGTCGGACTATTACGCTGCCGAGCAGTATTCAACCTTCCGATATTGAAAAAATGGTTAACATTTTAAATGAAAAGCTCATCGGCGTTCGTATTACTGATTTACATGATAAAATGTACAAAGAAGTAGCGACGCTCTTAAAAAGCCACATTCAAGGGTATGAGCAGACGATGGATATACTCAATGATGCATTAAAGCTCAACATGAATGGCAAATTAGTAGTTGGCGGCAAAACGAATATGTTTGCTCAGCCGGAATTTCATGATCTTAATAAAATTCGCGGGCTGTTTAACATCATTGAACATGAACAGCAGTTTTATAAGCTGTTAAGCCCAAATGAGGCTGGCATACATGTGAAAATTGGTCATGAAAATAAATTGAATGAAATGGTAGGGTGCAGCTTAATTACAGCTAGTTATTCCTTTGGTCACGAACAGCTTGGCACAATTGCTATACTGGGACCGACCCGCATGGAATATGCGCGTGTGATTAGTTTGCTTACACTGCTGTCATCAGATATGTCTCAAGTATTAACAAACTTGTATAAAGAATAAAGGAATCGGGTGGAATATATTACTTCCATCCTTTCCCTGTGATAAAATAAAAAACGTTGTTTAAAATGTGAAAATGTGTGTAAACATTTAAGGGAGGTGAATGAATTGTCAAACGAAAAGCAAGTAGAAGAACAAAACGAAGAAGTGGTTGAAGAAGTTCAAACAGACTCTGCTGAAGCAACTGAAGCTGAAGCGTCTGAGGAAGTAAACCCTCTTCAACAAGAAAATGATCAATTAAAGCAACAGCTTGAAGAAGAAGAGAATCGCTACTTACGTCTACAAGCTGATTTCGATAATTTCCGTCGTCGTTCACGTCTCGATGCAGAAGCTGCTCAAAAATACCGTGCTCAATCATTAGTTTCGGATATTTTACCAGCACTTGATAACTTTGAACGTGCATTACAAGTTAACACAGCGGACGAACAAACTAAATCCGTGCTGCAAGGTGTAGAAATGGTATACCGTCAATTAGTAGAGGCACTTCAAAAAGAAGGTGTTGAAGCAATTGAATCAGTCGGGAAAACATTCGATCCATACGAGCACCAAGCAGTGATGCAAGTAGAAGACGATAAATACGAACCGAACACGGTAGTAGAAGAGCTTCAAAAAGGTTACAAATTAAAAGATAAAATCATCCGCCCTGCGATGGTTAAAGTGAATCAATAACACTACATATTATGAAGGAGGTCATTGTCAATGAGTAAGATCATTGGTATCGATTTAGGTACAACTAACTCTTGTGTCGCTGTATTAGAAGGCGGCGAACCAAAAGTAATTCCAAATCCAGAAGGAAACCGTACAACGCCATCAGTTGTGGCATTCAAAAACGGTGAGCGTCAAGTTGGGGAAGTAGCGAAACGTCAAGCTATTACAAACCCTAACACAATTATTTCAGTTAAACGTCATATGGGTACAGACCATAAGGTGGAAGCTGAAGGCAAGCAATACACGCCTCAAGAAATGTCAGCTATCATTCTTCAACATTTAAAAGGTTATGCTGAAGAGTATTTAGGTGAGCCTGTAACAAAAGCTGTTATCACAGTTCCTGCTTACTTTAATGATGCTGAGCGTCAAGCAACAAAAGATGCTGGTAAAATTGCTGGTTTAGAAGTAGAGCGTATTATTAACGAGCCTACTGCAGCAGCACTTGCGTACGGATTAGAAAAAACAGATGAAGATCAAACAGTTTTAGTTTATGACCTTGGTGGCGGTACGTTTGACGTATCTATTCTAGAACTTGGCGATGGCGTATTTGAAGTTCGCGCAACTGCAGGTGACAACCGCCTTGGTGGTGACGACTTTGACCAAGTAATCATCGACTATTTAGTCGCTGAATTCAAAAAAGAAAACGGCGTTGATTTAAGCAAAGATAAAATGGCGCTTCAACGTTTAAAAGATGCGGCTGAAAAAGCGAAAAAAGATTTATCAGGCGTAACATCTACACAAATTTCTTTACCATTTATCACTGCTGGAGAAGCTGGCCCTCTTCACTTAGAGGTATCTTTATCACGTGCTAAATTTGACGAGTTATCAGCAGGCCTTGTAGAGCGTACAATGGCTCCTGTGCGTCAAGCTTTAAAAGATGCAGGCCTTTCTGCAAGCGAACTTGATAAAGTAATCTTAGTTGGTGGTTCAACTCGTATCCCAGCGGTACAAGATGCGATCAAAAAAGAAACTGGTCAAGATCCTCACAAAGGTGTAAACCCTGATGAAGTAGTTGCACTTGGTGCAGCAATTCAAGGTGGCGTATTAACTGGTGATGTAAAAGACGTTGTATTACTAGACGTAACGCCTTTATCACTAGGTATCGAAACAATGGGTGGCGTATTTACAAAGCTAATTGAGCGTAATACGACGATTCCAACAAGTAAATCACAAGTATTCTCAACGGCTGCAGATAGCCAAACAGCTGTAGATATTCATGTTCTTCAAGGTGAGCGTCCAATGTCTGCGGACAACAAAACTCTAGGTCGTTTCCAGTTAACTGATATTCCACCTGCGCCACGCGGAGTACCTCAAATCGAAGTATCATTCGATATTGACAAAAACGGTATCGTAAACGTTCGTGCAAAAGATTTAGGTACAAACAAAGAGCAAGCTATTACAATTAAATCTTCAACAGGTTTATCAGATGACGAAATCGACCGCATGGTAAAAGAAGCGGAAGAAAACGCAGATGCTGATAAGCAACGTAAAGAAGAAGTGGAACTACGCAATGAAGCAGATCAATTAGTGTTTACAACTGAAAAAACACTAAAAGATCTTGAAGGAAAAGTAGAAGAAGCTGAAGTAACAAAAGCTAACGAAGCAAAAGATGCTTTAAAAGCAGCGATTGAAAAGAATGACCTTGAAGAAATCAAAGCGAAAAAAGATGAACTTCAAGAAATCGTTCAAGCGTTAACTGTAAAATTGTATGAGCAAGCTCAACAAGCTCAGCAAGCAGGTGAACAAGGCGCTCAAAATGATGATGTTGTAGATGCAGAGTTTGAAGAAGTAAACGACGACAAAAAATAATGCATCTTGACGACTAACGTGAATGACGCCATGGTGCGATTCACATCTTTTTAAAAAGTCAAAGTCAAGCTTATTTCTTGGCTTTGACTTTTTTAACGTGGAAAAGCGAAAGGGAAAGTTTTTCACTTGGCTCTCTGCGTGCACGGGAGCAATAGAAAGTAACTTTTATGTTGCTATGGAATTATTAATAATGATACAATTACGTTTATGTGAAACGATTCGGGAGTGAGTATTGATGAGTAAGCGAGATTACTATGAAGTACTCGGTATCAGTAAGAGCGCTACAAAAGATGAAATAAAAAAAGCATACCGCAAGCTTTCTAAACAATATCATCCAGATATTAACAAAGCGGAAGATGCTGCTGACAAATTTAAAGAAGTAAAAGAAGCATATGAAGTATTGAGTGATGACCAAAAAAAAGCACAATACGATCAATTTGGTCATACTGATCCAAATCAAGGCTTTGGCGGCTTTGGTGGAGGCGGCTCAGACTTTGGCGGCTTCGGCTTTGAAGATATTTTCAGCTCGATCTTTGGTGGTGGTGGTCGCAGACGTGACCCTAATGCTCCGAGACAAGGTGCCGATTTACAATACACGATGACACTTTCTTTTGAAGAAGCTGTTTTCGGAAAAGAAACAACAATTGAAATTCCACGTGAAGAAACGTGTGAAACATGTCACGGTTCAGGTGCAAAACCTGGAACAAAAGTCGATACATGTTCGCACTGTAATGGTTCAGGTCAGTTAAACGTTGAACAAAACACGCCGTTTGGCCGCGTGGTAAATCGACGTGCATGTCATCATTGTAATGGTACGGGAAAAATCATTAAAGACAAATGTGCAACGTGCCACGGTGACGGTAAAGTAACAAAACGACGTAAGATTAATGTTAAAATTCCAGCTGGTGTAGATGATGGTCAACAGCTGCGCGTAAGTGCTCAAGGAGAACCAGGGGTAAATGGTGGTCCTCCGGGAGATTTATACGTAGTGTTCCACGTGCGCACTCATGAATTCTTTGAACGTGATGGAGACGATATCTACTGCGAAATGCCTTTAACGTTTGCTCAGGCAGCGCTAGGTGATGAAGTAGAAGTACCAACTCTACACGGCAAGGTGAAGCTGAAGATTCCTGCTGGTACACAAACGGGAACGAAATTCCGTTTAAAAGGAAAAGGTGTGGCAAACGTACGAGGATATGGTCAAGGAGATCAGCATATTCACGTTCGAGTTGTAACTCCAACAAAAATATCAGAAAAACAAAAACAATTATTGCGTGAGTTCGCTGAACTGAGCGGTCAAGAAGCCGTTGATGAGCAGCATGATTCCTTTTTTGCAAAAGTAAAACGAGCAATTAAAGGAGAATAATTGTCTTTCATAGTAAACAGAGACAGGTTGGTAAAGGTACTTTGCCAACCTGTCATCTGTCATGTTCATATTTAAAATCCTATATTACTGAAGGCAGAAAGGATGAAGTTGGTAGCAATGAAATGGTCTGAAATTTGTATTCATACAGCGCAAGAAGCAATTGAACCCATCTCTCATATTTTACATGAATCAGGAGCTAGCGGGGTAGTCATTGAAGATCCTGCTGATTTAGTGAAAGACAGAGATACAACTTTTGGTGAAATCTACGATTTAAACGTAGAAGACTACCCAGAAGAAGGTGTAGTGATTAAAGCATATCTTCCAGTTAACAGCTTTTTAGCAGAAACTGTGGATGGTATCAAAAAAGAAATTAATGGACTGCTTGTTTACGACTTTGATTTAGGAGCTAACAAAGTTACGATCAGTGAAGTGAACGAGGAAGAGTGGGCCACTGCTTGGAAAAAATATTATCATCCAGTGAAAATTTCAGAGCGTTTTACGATTGTACCAACTTGGGAAAACTATGAAAAAGTAAGCACAGATGAATTGATTATCGAGCTTGATCCCGGAATGGCTTTTGGGACAGGTACGCATCCAACAACGGTTATGTCTCTTCAAGCATTGGAAAGAACAGTGAAAGCAGGAGATAGTGTTATTGACGTGGGTACAGGTTCAGGAGTGCTAAGCATTGGCGCAGCTCTGTTAGGAGCAAGTAATGTACAAGCTCTAGACCTTGATGAAGTAGCCGTGCGTTCTGCTCGCGAAAATATTGAACTGAATCAAGTTGGGAACGTCGTAACAGTAGGTCAAAACAACTTATTGCAAGGTATAGAAGGACCGGTTGACATTGTTGTGGCGAATATTCTAGCTGAAGTAATCGTTCGTTTTGTAGACGATGCTGCAAAGGTATTAAAGCCAGGAGGCATGTTCATTACATCAGGTATTATTAGTGCGAAAAAAGAAGATGTCAAAAAAGCGTTAACGGGAGCGGGCTTTGTTATTCAAGAAGTAACGCTTATGGAAGACTGGGTAGCAATTATTGCGCAAAAACAAGCTTAACAAGTGAGAAGGTGTCAAGATGCAACGTTATTTTCTGCCAAATGATCAATTTCAAGAGCAAAGTGTCATAGTGACACAAGATGATGCCCATCATATCTCACGCGTCATGAGAATGAATGAAGGATCACAGTTTATTGCCTGTAATGAACAGGGGCAAGCTGCTTTGTGTGAAATTGAAAATATTTCCGCTAACGAAGTGAAAGCATCTATTATAGAATGGATAAGCGAAGAAAAAGAGCTTCCAGTCCATGTTACAATTGTGAACGGTCTGCCTAAAGGGGATAAGCTCGAGCTTATTATCCAAAAAGGGACAGAACTTGGGGCGTATAAGTTTATCCCTTTTATTGCGGCTCGTTCAGTTGTTAAATGGGATGATAAAAAGAGTCAAAAAAAAGTAGATCGCTGGAACAAGATTGCTAAAGAGGCTGCAGAACAATCTCATCGTACGATTGTACCAGCAGTAGAAGCCCCAATTTCTTTTAAAAAACTAGTAGAAATTAGCGGTGACTATACTCATAAAGTTGTAGCCTATGAAGAAAGAGCAAAGCAAGGAGAAACATCTCATCTGCACGCTGTTCTTTCGGCTTTAAAACCCGGCCATTCCGTGCTTGTGGTTGTAGGCCCCGAGGGTGGTTTGACCGAGCAGGAAGTAGAAGTATTAGAAGAAAATGAATTTACAATAAGCGGATTTGGTCCGCGAATTTTACGAGCAGAAACAGCTCCTTTATATGCGCTGTCTGCTATATCTTATCAAACTGAGTTAATGAGGTGACGATTATGTCAACAGTTGCTTTTCACACGCTAGGGTGTAAAGTAAATCACTATGAAACAGAAGCAATTTGGCAATTGTTCAAAGGCCAAGGCTATGAGCGTGTTGAATATGAACAAACTGCCGATGTATATGTAATTAATACATGTACGGTAACAAATACAGGAGATAAAAAAAGCCGTCAAGTTATTCGCAGAGCTGTGCGGAAAAATCCAGATGCGGTTATTTGTGTAACTGGGTGTTATGCTCAAACTTCGCCAGCTGAAATTATGGCCATTCCTGGTGTTGATATCGTAGTAGGTACACAAGATCGCGTTAAGATGCTTGATTATATTGAACAATTTAAAAAAGAGCGTCAGCCGATTAACGGCGTAGGAAACATTATGAAAACACGCGTATATGAAGAGCTAGATGTACCGGCTTTTACAGACCGTACGCGTGCTTCGTTAAAGATTCAAGAAGGCTGTAACAACTTCTGTACATTCTGTATTATTCCATGGGCGCGCGGTTTAATGCGATCTCGTGATCCTAAAGAAGTAGTAGCACAAGCACAGCAGCTAGTGGATGCGGGCTATAAAGAAATCGTGTTAACAGGTATTCACACTGGCGGATACGGAGAAGACATGAAAGATTACAATCTTGCCCAGCTTCTTCGTGATTTAGAGTCTCAAGTAAAAGGATTAAAACGCATTCGTATTTCGTCAATTGAAGCAAGTCAAATTACGGACGAAGTGATTGAGGTACTAGATCAATCAGAAATGGTTGTACGTCATTTGCATATTCCTCTTCAATCAGGTTCAAATACGGTATTGAAGCGCATGCGTCGTAAGTATACAATGGAGTTCTTTGGTGAGCGCTTAAACCGTCTGAAAGAAGCTCTTCCTGGATTAGCGATTACATCAGATGTTATTGTTGGTTTCCCAGGTGAAACAGAAGAAGAGTTTATGGAGACGTATAACTTTATTAAAGAGCACGGTTTTTCAGAGCTTCATGTATTCCCGTATTCTAAACGTACAGGTACGCCAGCGGCTCGTATGACCGACCAAATTGATGAAGAAGTAAAAAATCAACGTGTGCATCGTTTAATCGAACTTTCAAATCAATTGGCAAAAGAATATGCTTCAACGTTTGAAGGAGAAGTACTAGAAGTAATTCCGGAAGAAAAATATAAAGAAGATCCTGAAAGTGGTTTATATGTAGGGTATGCTGATAACTACTTAAAGGTTGTGTTTAAAGCGTCTGAAGAAATGGTTGGAAAGCTTGTAAAAGTGAAAATTTCAAAAGCTGGATATCCTTATAATGAAGGTGAGTTTGTTCGCGTGCTAGATGAGGTTCATCTTCAAGATCAGGTGAAAATGAGCTCATAACACTTATTGGAAAGCTGCGTGTATACGCAGCTTTTTTCATACGTGTAAAAAAGCTGAACGAGTAATGTTTTATCAAGAAAGTTCATAAAATAAAGGGGTAATAACTGCATTACTTTATGTAAAGCGGTTGACCTTAAGGAATCATTATATTATAATTGCAAAAGACATGTCTAACATGTCATTTCATTATGATGTTAGTGGTTTTGTTCGGAGGGAGGGAATTAGAATGTCAAGAACAGTTGTTCGTAAAAACGAATCGCTTGAAGATGCTCTTCGTCGCTTCAAACGTTCAGTTTCAAAAACTGGTACGTTACAAGAAGCAAGAAAGCGCGAATTCTATGAAAAGCCTAGCGTAAAGCGTAAGAAGAAATCTGAAGCTGCTAGAAAACGCAAGTTCTAATAAGAGGGTGGATTTATGAGTCTTCTCGAGCGTTTAAATAGTGATATGAAACAAGCGATGAAAAACAAAGAGAAAGAGAAGCTTGGGGTCATTCGTATGGTCAAAGCATCTCTTCAAAACGAAGCCATTAAGTTAGGAACCGACCTAACTGAAGCAGACGAGTTGACGGTTATTTCTCGCGAATTCAAACAACGTAAAGACTCCCTCCATGAATTTGAGAAAGCAGGTCGTCAAGATCTTGTTGATAAAATTCATTCTGAATTAGCGGTTTTAGAAGTTTACGCTCCTAAACAGCTAACTGAAGAAGAGTTATCTGAAATTATTAAAACGACGATTGAAGAAACGCAGTCTTCCTCTAAAGCTGATATGGGGAAAGTTATGGGAGCGCTTATGCCGAAAGTAAAAGGCAAAGCGGATGGCTCTCTTGTTAATAAGCTTGTCCTTCAACACTTATCATAAAAAACACCTTACCTTGTGTAAGGTGTTTTTTATATGGATAATAACCGAACGTATGTTTTGTTTTTCTTGTGCAAAGAATAAAATAGATAAATTTTAAAAAATTTGAAACTATTGTTAAAGTTATTCGTATATACAGATACATGCTCATACTATCTATGGAAGGAGGGAAGTGTATTCGGTGAAAACCTTATTTTCTTTCATGTGCTTTCTTATCTTAGCCACTGGGTTATTCCCCACTATTAGCACCGCTGACGTGAAGCGTGTACACGTTATTCCTGTCAATAAAACGGTAGAAAATGGACTGCTTTCTTTTCTAAACAGATCCATTGAAGATGCGGAAAATGACGGTGCAGATTTGATTATATTGGACATAGATACTCCTGGAGGAGCTGTAGATGCAGCTTCTGAAATAGCTAAAAGCTTAACCTCAACACCTATTCCTACCGCTGCTTTTGTCGATAAAAAAGCATTATCAGCCGGAGCGTATATTGCACTTAACGCCGATCAAATTTATATGACACCCGGTTCTACAATGGGATCGGCAGCTGTGATTGACCAACAGGGAAATGCCGCAGGAAAAAAAGCTCAGTCCTACTGGTTATCGGCTATGAAGAGCGCAGCAGAACAAAATAACCGAAACCCTAAATATGCAGAAGCGATGGCAAATACCAAGATGGTAATACCTGAGCTCAACTTAAAAGGAAACGAATTGCTGACGCTCACTCCGAAGCAAGCCGAGCAAGTTGGTTATTCAGAAGGGACTGTAAAAAATTTAGACGATCTCCTAAGCGTACTTGGCTATGAAGATGCTAAACTGACGTATGCGAAAATGAGTGTAAGTGAACAAATTGCTCGTTTTCTTACCCATCCGCTTGTTGTTCCCATTTTATTATCTATTGGTGCTTTAGGAATTGTAATTGAATTGTTTACGCCTTCATTTGGTATTGCGGGCTCTATTGGAATAGCTTCACTTCTTTTATTTTTTTATGGTCATATGGTAGCAGGATTAGCTGGCATGGAAGCGCTCGTTTTATTTATAGCAGGAATTATATTGCTTCTGTTAGAGATTGTAGTACCAGGCGGAGTTTTAGGACTACTAGGACTTGGAGCTATCATTTTAAGTTTTTTTATGTCAACAGATAATAATGTCGAAATGGGAATTTCTCTTGTAATTGCAATAGTGGTGGCACTGGGAGGTGCGTTTGTGATGATGAAATTTTTTAAAAGAAAGCTTACACCTTTCAAAAAAATGGTGCTTAATGATTCACTTAATACTGAATCTGGCTATGTGTCGAATCAAAATCGTTATGAATTAATAGGAAAACAAGGTAAAACAACAACACCGCTGCGTCCTTCAGGTACCGTGCTCATCGATGAAGAGTATGTGGATGTAGTCACTGAAGGCGGATATTTAGACAAAGATGTGTTAGTAAATATTATAAAAGTAGAGGGATCAAGGGTTGTGGTGCGGAAGCTTACAGAGCCTTTGAAAAAGGAGGATCTTAATTAATGGAAGTAGGTAGCGTATTGTTTTTTGTAGTTATTGGTCTAGCAATTATTGCTTTAGCTGTTTTTTTCACTTTTGTACCGATTATGCTATGGATTTCAGCATTAGCAGCAGGCGTTCGTATTAGTATTTTCACACTGGTCGGAATGAGACTTCGTCGAGTGATACCATCTCGCGTTGTGAACCCGTTAATTAAAGCAAGTAAAGCAGGTTTAGGCATTACCATTAATCAATTAGAAAGCCACTATTTAGCAGGCGGTAACGTTGATCGCGTGGTAAATGCGTTGATTGCAGCGCACCGAGCAAATATTGAGTTAACATTTGAGCGCGGAGCAGCGATCGACTTAGCGGGCCGTGATGTGCTAGAAGCTGTACAAATGAGCGTTAATCCAAAAGTTATTGAAACACCTTTTATTGCAGGGGTGGCTATGGATGGAATCGAAGTCAAAGCAAAAGCCCGAATTACCGTTCGTGCAAACATTGATCGACTAGTAGGGGGAGCTGGAGAAGAAACGATTATTGCCCGTGTTGGCGAGGGGATTGTTTCTACAATCGGTTCGCAAAAAGATCACAAAAAAGTATTGGAAAATCCTGATATGATTTCTCAAACGGTGTTAGGAAAAGGGTTGGATTCAGGAACAGCGTTTGAAATTTTATCCATTGATATTGCTGACATCGATATTGGTAAAAATATTGGGGCAGTTCTTCAAACAGACCAAGCGGAAGCAGATAAAAATATTGCACAAGCAAAAGCCGAAGAACGTCGTGCCATGGCCGTTGCTCAAGAACAAGAAATGCGTGCAAAAGTAGAAGAAATGCGTGCAAAAGTAGTAGAAGCAGAAGCAGAAGTGCCGTTAGCGATGGCAGAAGCACTGCGCTCTGGCAATATTGGCGTCATGGATTATATGAACATTCAAAACTTGACTGCTGATACGGATATGCGTGATTCAATTGGAAAAATGTCTAAAGAAGACGATGAGAAATAATGAATGAGCTTAACAAGGAGGTTTTCTCCTAATGAATATCGTTGAAACGCTTATTAAACTAATTATTAATAATGCTTTCATTTTTGTCATCATTGGAGGGATTATTTTTAACGTTGTGCAGCGTTTTATGGCTCAGTCAAAAGAGGAAGAACAGCAGCGTTCTAAAAGAGCTCCTATGCCTCCTGTAAACAATCCTTCAAGGCGGGAAAGACCTAGATATCGACCTGTCAAAGAAGAGCCAAAAACAGCTCGTATGGAGCCGGAAACTGTTCCTTCAGCAGAAACAAATCCTTTGCAAGAAAAATTGGAAGAGCTAAAAAATCGTCCGTATCATGAACCGTCTATTCAAAAGAAAATCACGGTTGACAAACCAAAAATCACGGGTGAGAAAAACGTTTTCAAGCCCATTTCTCGTAAAGAAGCTGTTCAAGGAGTGGTATGGTCCGAAATTCTAGGGCCGCCAAAATCGAAACAACGTAAATATAAACGATAAATAGATGTGATACATTAACCCCCTTTCTCATAAACATGAGATGAAAGGGGGTTCTTTTTATGAGCAAAAAGTGGAGACACCAAATGAAAAGATGGATGACAAAAACAATGGAACTACCCGCTGATGTATTAATGGATCTTCCCCGTATTACGTTAGTTGGACAAATACACATTTATATTGAAAACCATAAAGGTTTATTAGCCTTTTCTGATACTGAAATACGCGTGTTACTAAAACAGGGACAAATGTTAATTCGAGGTGAAGGACTGGTCATTAAAGTAATACTGCCAGAAGAACTGGTTTTAGAAGGTAAAATCAATCAAGTTCTTTATTTAGAACAATAACACAAGGAGGAAAAAAATGAAGAATGGATGGACAAACTTTGTTATTGGTACCGTACGTATTCGAATTGTTGGAAAAGGAATTGAACGTTTCTTAAATAATTGTGTGAGACAACAGATTATGATTTCGAATGTCCATAAAGTTGACGGTCAGCTAGCGACAGCAACGATATTATTGAAAGATGTAAAGAAAATTCGTATACTAATTCGCAACGCAGATTGTAAAATTTACTTTATAAGAGGCAGAGGTTTTCCTTTTTTAACAAAACGAGTGATCAAAAATAGTGGATTTGCTTTAGGTTTTCTTTCTTTTTTTATTATTCTTGGTTTGCTTTCCAACATGGTGTGGAAAGTGGAAATTAGCGGTGCAGAACCACAAACAGAACATCAAATGACTAAGCAGCTCGCCAAAATAGGTGTAAAAAGAGGAGAGTTTCAATTTCTGTTAGAGAGTCCTGAAAAAATCCAGCGCTATTTAACGGATAATATGAACAATATTACCTGGGTGGGAGTAGAAGTGCGCGGCACTTCTTATCACTTCCAAGTGGTTGAAAAAAATGAGCCCAAGCCTCAGCAAAAAACACCTTACCAACATTTAATTGCTAAAAAGAAAGCCATTATTACGAATTTGTTTGTCGAAAAAGGACAACCTTTAGTCAAGGTTAATGATTTTGTCAATGAAGGCGAGGTCTTAGTTTCCGGTATTATTGGAAACGAAAAAAATAAAAAAGTAGTAGCTGCTAAAGGGAAAGTCTACGGTGAAACATGGTATAAGTCTGAGGTGGAAGTGCCTTTAAAAACTGATTTTCAGGTATTAACGGGTAATGGATATACGAAGCACTATTTAGATTTTCAAGCTTTTAAAATGCCTCTTTGGGCTTTTAACAAAGAAAAATACAGCTCAAAGGTGACAGAAAAAGTGGAGCATCCACTCTATTTTTTAAAATGGAAGTTACCTCTGTCGTATGAGAAAGTTGCTGTACGAGAAGAACAGAACTCGCAGCGCGTCTATTCTAAACAAGAGGCGGTGGAAAAAGCTTTGGAAATCGGTCGAAAAAAATTACTATCAACTTTAGGTGAGGATGCTAAAATAAAAGGTGAAAAAGTTTTGCACCAAGAACAGGACAATGGTAAAGTTAGATTATCAATACATTACCAAGTTATAGAAAATATTGCGAACACTCAACCAATTATTCAAGGAGATTGATGAATGTCAGAACAGCTAGTAACAATTAACGTACAACTTGATGATTCAAACGAAGCCATTTCATTATTTGGCGTACAAGATGCGAATTTAAAGCGAATTGAAGAAGAAATGCAGGTCTCTATCATTTCAAGAGGTGAGACTGTTGTAGTCTCCGGAAGTACAGAAAATGTTCAGCTAGTGGAAGAAATGCTTAAAAAGTTACTGAACATTATCCGAAAAAATATTTCCATATCTGAACGAGATGTTGTATATGCGATTCAATTAGCTAAGAAAAATTCTCTCGAGTTTTTTGAAGATGTATATGAAGAAGAGATTGGTAAAAATGTAAAAGGTAAGACTATTCGTGTTAAGACATTAGGACAAAGTCAATACATTTCGGCTATTAAGAAAAATGATTTGGTATTTGGAATTGGGCCTGCTGGTACCGGTAAAACGTATTTAGCCGTTGTCATGGCCGTTAATGCTCTTAAAAATGGTCACGTGCAGCGTATTATTTTAACACGTCCTGCTGTTGAAGCAGGTGAAAGTCTTGGCTTCTTGCCAGGAGATCTGAAAGAAAAAGTAGATCCGTACTTGCGGCCTCTGTACGATGCATTACATGATGTATTAGGAACAGAACATACGCAGCGCCTAATCGAACGCGGAGTTATTGAAATAGCACCCCTTGCTTATATGCGAGGTCGTACACTAGATGATGCGTTTGTTATCTTAGACGAAGCGCAAAACACCACGATGGCGCAAATGAAGATGTTTTTAACACGACTAGGATTTGGGTCTAAAATGGTGATTACAGGAGATATTTCACAAATTGATTTACCAAAAGGAGCTCAGTCTGGTCTAGCGGCTGTCTCGAAAATCCTGACCAATGTTAAAGGTATTTCGTTTATTCATCTAGAACAGTCAGATGTTGTGCGCCATCCACTTGTGGGACGCATCGTTCAAGCGTACGAACAAGCTGACCAAAAGACCCTTTCTTAATAGGGTCTATTTTTTGTAAAAGGGGGTACGTTTGTGTCAACGTTTCGGATAATCAAGCAAACAATGGCACAGATCGAGCGATTACGGTTAATTCAAATTGGGTTATATGCCTTGTTAGGTGTAATGATGTTTGCGTCTATGTATAGCAATGTAAAGCCGCAGGAATTAGATCTCAGATTACTATCTATTTCCCCGCAAACCATTTACTCACCCGTTACCATTGAAGATAAAGAGAGCACAGAGAAAAAACGGGCAGAGGCAGAACAAGCCGTTGAAGATGTGTATACACAAAAAACAGAATACGCACAGAACCAAGTCGATCTTGTTGCATCTATTTTTGATGCGATGATGGAAGTTAATACAGAATATGAAAAAGAAGATCATGAAGATGACAGTATCGATGCCGTATTAAAAACCAAACAAAAAATGCTAGAGGACAAGCTTCCTGAAGACATCCAAAAAAACTTGCCAAAAGATACCATTAAGCAGCTGCTTCAGTCTTCTAACAGTGATTTATCGATTGCGAAAGATGCTGTAGTCACGGCCGTTCATCATGTGATGAAAGATCAAGTGAAGATTAGCGATGTAGAAGAGAAAAAAGATCAAGTAGAAAGTCAGCTTGTTTACACCAATGTCAGCAATTCTCTAAAGGATTCAATGAATGCAATTGCTAAATTCGCTATCATTCCAAACGTGATTTATGATCCACAAAAAACAGCTGAAAACCGTCAAGCAGCTGTGGAAAAAGTGGAGCCTGTCCGAATCAAACAAGGCCAGATTATTGTAGAAGAAAATCAGCTTATTAATCCTGATATATATCGTCAGCTCCAGCTCGCGGGATTGTTGAATAATAAGGGATCTATTCAGCCTTTTGCGGGGTTAGCTTTGCTGATTGTAATGATGATAGCGGGCCTCATTTACTATTTGCGTGAATTTCACACCAAGACATATCAGCCCTTGCTGTTGTATGTATTGGTAGCAGCCATTACGATTGGCCTCATGAAAATCTTAAGCTTGTTTCAGCAAATTGATTTATCAGAAATTGGTTTCTTAGCTCCTGTTGCGGTGGGAGGTTTGCTGATTCGAATTTTAATGGATGAACGCATTGCTATTTTATCAAGCATTGTATTTGCTATTTGTGGAAGCATTATTTTTAATGGTGAATTGACAACCTCGTTTAATATGAACATTGGGATCTACTTTTTAATTAGCAATATTGCTGCTATTTTATTTTTAAGCAGGCAGCACAGACGTTCACGGATTTTGCAGGCAGGTCTATTTGTGGCTATGGTAAACGTAATTATCAGCTTTGCTATTATTTTTATTAAAAATGGCCAAATCGGCACTGTAGAGCTTGGCTATTACAGCATGATGTCAATCGCATCTGGTGTTATTGCTTCCGTTTTAACTATAGGTTTGCTGCCGTTTTTTGAAAGTGGATTTGGCATTTTATCTACGATGAAGCTGATTGAATTATCGAGTCCTACTCATCCGCTATTACGCAAAATCTTAACCGAAACACCTGGAACATACCATCACAGCGTAATGGTGGCAAACTTATCTGAAGCGGCGTGCGAAACGATAGGAGCTAACGGTTTATTAGCGAGAGTCGGGGCTTATTACCACGATATTGGTAAAACGAAGCGACCGCAGTATTTTATTGAAAATCAAATGAATATTACTAATCCGCATGATAAACTAAGTCCTAAGACTAGTAAAAATATTATAATCGCACATGCTACAGATGGAGCTACCATTTTGCGGAATCACAAGTTTCCAAAAGAGATTGTAGATATTGCAGAGCAGCATCACGGAACAACTCTTCTTAAGTTTTTCTATCATAAGGCACTTGAACAAACAGAAGAAAAAATTGATGAAAAAGAATATCGCTATCCTGGACCAAAGCCTCAGTCGAAAGAAGCAGCGGTTATTTGCATAGCTGATAGTGTAGAAGCAGCCGTAAGGTCAATGTCCAATCCCACTCCGGAAAAAATTGAGAACTTGGTTCGAAATATTATTAAAGATCGCTTGCAGGATGAACAGCTTAGCGAGTGTAACGTAACGCTCAAAGAGCTAGAGTTAATTCGTCAAGCACTATGTGAAACTTTAAATGGGATTTTTCATTCCCGAATCGAATATCCAGAGATAAAAAAAGAGAAGGTGAAGGTATGAGTTTAGTTATTGATTTTATTGATGAAACAAACGAAGTAAGTGAAGAACAGCAAAAAGAGCTTGAAAAGCTGCTTGAAGCCGCTGCTATATATGAAAATCTGCAAGAGGATGCAGAAGTATCCGTTACATTTGTGGATAATGATCGAATTCAAGAAATCAATCATCAATACCGCCATAAAAATCAGCCAACGGATGTAATATCGTTTGCGCTAGAAGAAATGGGCGAAGATGAAATGCAAATTATCGGAGATGAGATGCCAAGAGTCCTAGGGGACATTGTCATTTCGATTCCAAAAGCTCATGAGCAAGCAGAAGAATACAATCACTCGTTTATGAGAGAGCTAGGATTCTTAACGGTTCACGGTTTCTTGCACTTGCTTGGATATGACCATGAAACATCAGAAGATGAAAAAGAGATGTTTACACGTCAAAAAGATATTTTAGAACAATATGGACTCTCGCGATAAAAAAGGGATAGCTAAAGTTGTCAGTAGCTTTGGCTATGCAATAGAAGGGTTTATTTATGTTTGTAAAACACAGAGAAATATGCAAATTCACGTAGCAGCTTCTTTCATCGTCCTTTTCTTAGGCGCCGTGCTGTCAATTACAGCTGGTGAATGGACGGTTGTGCTGCTTCTGATTGCAGGCATGTTCAGCTTGGAGTTAATGAATACAGCGGTTGAAAAAGTTGTCGATTTAGTTTCTCCTGAATATCACATACTAGCAAAACACGCAAAAGATGCAGCCGCAGCCGCGGTGTTGGTCTATGCGTGTTTTGCTGTCCTTATAGGAGGAATTATTTTCTTAAAGTATTTGTTTTAAAAAGGATTCTTTTTGGTTCTTTACACCCCCGTGGTATAATAAAAAAGGACAAGTTAAAAGACATGTAGAAGCGCAAAAGGAGAGCGGATAAATGGATAAGACCGGACTGATTGATGAGGCGAAAAAAGCTCGTGAAATGGCTTATGTACCGTATTCAAAATTTAAAGTTGGTGCAGCTTTATTGACGAAGGATGGAAAGGTTTATCGCGGCTGCAATATTGAAAATGCAGCTTATAGCATGTGCAATTGTGCTGAGCGTACGGCTTTATTTAAAGCCTATTCAGAAGGAGATAAAGAGTATGCAGCACTTGCTGTAGTAGCTGATACTGATCGTCCTGTTTCTCCGTGTGGAGCATGCAGACAAGTAATCTCTGAGCTTTGTCCAAAAGAAATGAAAGTTATATTAACCAATTTAAAAAATGACATACAAGAATTAACTGTGGAAGAATTACTTCCAGGAGCATTTTCATCGGAGGATTTACATGAGTAATAATGAATTTAAGTCAGGTTTTGTTTCAATTATTGGAAGACCAAACGTAGGGAAATCAACTTTTTTGAACCGAGTAATTGGTCAAAAGATCGCGATTATGAGTGACAAACCGCAAACAACTAGAAATAAAATTCAGGGTGTGTACACGGAAGATCAGGCGCAGATTGTGTTTATTGATACACCAGGAATTCATAAACCAAAGCATAAATTAGGCGACTTTATGATGAAGGTAGCGCAAAATACGCTTAAAGAAGTAGATTTAATTTTATTTATGATTAACGCAACAGAAGGCTTAGGTCGAGGCGATGAATTTATTATCGAGCGTTTAAAGGACACAAAAACGCCTGTTTTCCTTGTGATTAATAAAATTGATGAAATTCATCCAGACGAATTGTTTTCAATTATCACGAATTATAAAGACTTATATCCTTTTGCTGAAATTGTGCCAATTTCAGCTTTACAAGGAAATAACGTGGAGCGTTTGCTTGATCAAATTAAGCAGCGATTGCCGGAAGGTCCGCAATATTATCCGGCAGATCAAGTAACTGATCACCCGGAGCGCTTTATTATTACGGAATTAATTCGTGAAAAAGTACTGCATGCAACGAGGGAAGAAATACCTCATTCTATTGCCGTTGTGATGGATTCTATGCAAAGACGAGATAATGGTGCTGTTTACGTGGGCGCTACAATTATCGTCGAAAGAGATTCACAAAAAGGCATCGTAATTGGAAAGCAAGGAAAGATGTTAAAAGAGGTAGGAAGAAAAGCAAGAGCAGACATTGAAGCCCTTTTAGGTTCAAAAGTATTTTTAGAACTATGGGTAAAAGTGCAAAAAGATTGGCGAAACCGAGCGTCGCATCTCCGTGACTTTGGATTTAGAGAAGACGAATATTAATCATTTGAGTTCTTGTTTGCGTCGATTTATATCTCTTCATAAAAGAAGGTAATTTGTAAAAAATTGTGTTACATGATTTTACGTCGGAAGGCTATTCTAAACATAAGGAATTGAAATATGTATCTGATCTTTATGGTTAGAAAGGTGGGAGTTCTATGTTGAATTTTACTTGGAACATTTTTTCACAAACAGGTAGCATTGATACTTATCTCATTTTTAAGGAACTTGAAAATGAAGTGAAAGAAAGACCCGAAACATATGAGGACAACAGCGAAAGTCTCAATTCTCCCTTGTCTTAGCCTTCTGTAAGATGGCGGTGATGATGATTGTTTAAAAAGTGTGAAGGAATTGTGATTCGAACGAATGATTACGGTGAATCAAATAAAATTGTCACCATTTATTCACGTGAACTTGGAAAAGTGGGTCTCATGGCAAGAGGGGCAAAAAAGCCCAGTAGTCGCTTAGCTTCCGTCACACAATTATTTACGTATGGATACTTTTTTATACAAGCAGGTTCAGGAATGGGTACTCTCCATCAAGGAGAAGTTATCTCATCTATGAGAAGCATACGCGAAGATATCTTCACAACAGCGTATGCTTCTTATATTCTTGAATTAACGGATAAAGCTACTGAGAACAATAAGCCAAATCCATTTCTATTTGAACTGCTGCACCAAACCATTCATTATATGAACGAAGAGTATGATGCAGAGATCTTAACATTTATTTATGAAATGAAAATGTTAAACGTTCTAGGTCTTCATCCTACATTAAATGAATGTGCAGTCTGCCACCAAGGTGAAGGAACTTTTCATTTTTCCATTCGAGAAGGTGGGTTTATTTGTCATCGATGCTTAGAAAAAGATCCTTATCATTTGAAAATTAGTCCGATGACGGTTAAACTATTAAGGCTATTTTATTACATTGATTTAAAGCGGTTAGGTTCTATTTCTGTTAAGCCCGAAACAAAAAAACAATTAAAGTTCGTAATTGATCAATATTACGAAGAATATTCAGGATTGTTTTTAAAAACAAAGCGGTTTTTGAATCAGATGGAGTCTTTAAAACAATCGCTCTCTGATGAGAAGTAGAAAAGATAATCAGTGATATGCAAGGAATTGCTGTCGCTAGGGTGCCTCGTAGTGTGTAGGGGACACCCTTTTTACTGTGGAGCGAAGGGGTAGCTTCGCTTATTGTAAGCGTAATGCCTGCTTTTTTTGAGAAGCCGTGGTAAAATAAACGGCATTCTAAAAAGATAAAATGCTAAAATTAATAAGTTATAGCTTTTACTTTTGCTTAAAAAGTATATAATGTTTTATAAATAGTATGTCACATTTAATGATTAGGTGGTGAGTACAATCGAACTGAACAAACGACAAGAACAAATTTTGCAAATTGTCAAAGACGAAGGCCCTATTACAGGTGAGCATATTGCAGATCAGCTTAGCCTTACGAGGGCAACGCTAAGACCGGACTTGGCTATTTTAACAATGGCCGGTTATTTAGAAGCGCGACCGCGCGTAGGTTACTTTTACACAGGTAAAACAGGAGCACAGCTTCTTACAGATAAAATAAAAAAAATACAGGTGCAAGAATATCAGTCTATCCCGGTAGTCGTGAACGAAAATGTGTCGGTATATGATGCTATTTGTACAATGTTTCTAGAAGACGTGGGGACCCTTTTTGTAGTGGATGAGAAATCCCAGCTAGTGGGAGTACTGTCGCGTAAAGATTTATTGCGCGCGAGTATCGGAAAGCAAGAGCTCACATCTATTCCTGTTCATATTATCATGACGAGAATGCCCAACATTACATATTGCTATCGCGAAGATTTGTTAATTGATATTGCTAAGATCTTAATTGAAAAACAGATTGATGCTATGCCCGTTATTAAAGAGGGAGACGGCAATTTTGAAGTGGTGGGACGCATTACCAAAACAAATATTACAAAATTACTAGTAGCATTAGCAAATGATGAAGTATTATAAGTGAAAAAGGATTAAAAAGGGGATGCACAAAATATGAACAACCCATGTCTTTATGTCATTTCGGATTCTGTAGGTGAGACAGCTGAACTAGTTGTAAAGGCTGCATCAAGTCAGTTCAATATGACGGACTTTGTAATTAAAAGAGTACCTTACGTAGAGGACATCGCAACACTTTCAGAAGTGGTTTCAGTAGCGAAGATGAACAACGCTATTATTGGCTTTACGCTAGTAAAGCCCGAAATGAGAGAATTTTTAATTCAAGAAGCGTTCAAGAACGGTGTAGAGGTATTTGATATTATTGGACCTTTAATTGATAAAATTCAATCTTCTTATCAACTTTCTCCTCGCTATGAGCCAGGAATGGCTAGAAAATTAGACGAAGATTATTTTAAGAAAGTAGAAGCGATTGAATTTGCAGTGAAATATGATGATGGGCGTGATCCGAGAGGCATTCTTAGAGCGGATATCGTATTAATCGGAGTATCAAGAACATCTAAAACACCTCTTTCTCAATTTTTAGCACACAAGCGTTTGAAAGTAGCTAACGTTCCAATTGTACCTGAGGTAGATCCACCAGAAGAGCTGTTTCATGTATCACCTGAGAAGTGTATAGGGCTTACTATTAGTCCTGAAAAATTAAACGATATTCGTAAAGAGCGTTTAAAGTCTCTTGGACTAAACGATAAAGCAATTTATGCTAATATTGGCCGTATTAAAGAAGAACTTGAATTTTTCCAAGGGATTGTAGATAAGATTGGCTGTGAAGTGGTGGACGTATCCAACAGAGCCGTAGAAGAAACAGCTGGTATCATTCTCAATACCATCAAAAAGAAATAAACGATGGATCTCCTCTGTGCGTGACAGAAAGGAGATTGCTTGCTTATGTTTGTATGCTGTAAGCCTAAGAAAATATACCAAAGATGAATATGACAGAACTTTTAAAAACAAGTGACTTTGGTATAGAAAATATAGGTTGTTTATATTATAATAAAAAATTGTGATAAAAAAGAATAGTTTTAGGTTTAGACTTTGTTAAGAACGAATAAACTATTTATATAAAAGTCAAGTCAAAATCGAAAAAAGTATTCGACAAATGCCATCTACAGGAAATAACAAATTGTTAGAAGGAATCTCTGGAGGGATGTAGAATACAGAGTTATAGCAAAAGAAAAAGTAAAGTTTTTGTCGATGCTGATGCATGCCCTGTTAAAGCAGAAATCGTTGAACTTACACATACATATGACATCGAGCTTGTATTTGTTGCTTCATATGCTCACATGCAAACAAATCCTACACCAGGAAAATGGGTCTATGTGGATGCAGAAAAGGAAGCCGCAGATTTATATATTTTAAATCACGCAGTCAAGCAGGATATTGTCGTAACTCAAGATACTGGCTTAGCAAGCATGTTAGTAAGTCGAGGGGTTTACGCACTGTCTCCTCGTGGAAAGTACTATAATGACGACGAAATGAATACGGTGCTTTTCTTTCGCTATGTTTCTGCAAAAGAGCGACGGTCAGGCCGTCATACTAAAGGCCCAAAGGCATTTAGTGAAGAAGATCGTCAGCATTTCATTCAAGCTTTTGAAAAAATGTTGTCGAAACTTGCAGGAATTTAGCACTTAGTGAAGAATATTATATGAAATACGGAGCTGTTACTATGGCAAATCGAATTCCTGATGAAGTAATCGACCGTATTCGGCATTCAGTAGATATTGTCGACGTCATAAGCGATTATGTACAACTAAAAAAACAAGGGCGCAATTATTTTGGACTCTGTCCGTTTCATGGGGAAAGCACACCGTCTTTTTCAGTATCGCCTGATAAACAAATTTATCATTGCTTTGGATGCGGTGCAGGAGGGAATTCATTTTCATTCATAATGGAATTAGAAGGACTGTCCTTCACGGAAGCAGCTCAGCAGCTTGCTGAAAAAGGAGATATTCCTTTCGAACATGAGATACATCCTCATGAAGAAGATAATCAAAAGCCTAGCAATAAAATGATTGAAGCACACGAGCTTTTAAAGAAATTTTACCATCATTTATTGGTAAATACAAAAGAAGGCCAAGATGCTTATGATTATTTAATAAATCGAGGGTTTTCACGAGAAATTATCGATGAATTTGAGATAGGTTTTGCTTTAGATTCGTGGGAATTTGTAAGTAAGTTCTTAACAAAACGTGGGTTTAATCCGCAAGAGATGGAACATGCAGGTTTAATCATTAAACGCAACCAAGATGAAACGTACTTTGATCGTTTTCGTGATCGAATTATGTTTCCTATTGCTGACTTGCAAGGCAAAACAATTGCATTTTCAGGGCGCCTGCTAAAAGAGATAAAAGGGCAGCCTAAATATTTAAACAGTCCCGAAACTTCTATTTTTAACAAAAGTCGCACACTCTACAACTTTCACCGCGCTAAAAAACATATACGCAAAAATCAGCAGGTTATTTTATTTGAAGGATTTGCAGATGTTATTTCGGCTGTTAAAGCGGGTTGCCCGAACGCAATTGCAACAATGGGAACTGCCTTAACAGAAGAACAAGCCAAGATTATTCGCCGAAATGTAGAGTCCGTTATCATTTGCTACGATGCAGATTCTGCCGGAATTGAAGCAGCGCACAAAGCAACTGCTATCTTAACAAATGTGGGTTGTACCGTTAAGATTGCTGTGATGCCGGATGGTTATGACCCGGATGATTATATTAAAGAATACGGGGCAGAGAAGTTTCAAAATGATGTTATTAATAGCAGCTTGACCTTTATGGCATTTCAAATGAGGTATCTTCGCCGAAAACGAAATCTACAAAATGAATCTGAACGTATGCAATACATTGAAGACGTTTTGAAAGAAATAAGTCTCCTTACGAAAGCCGTAGAGCGAGATCATTATTTACGCCAATTGGCACAAGAGTTTTCCATTTCATTAGATGCGCTTAAAGAACAGCAGTATCAAGTGTATCGAACTGAAAAAAAGAAAAAGGATAATGATTCTCCAAATCGAAATAATATAAATAGACAACCAGTCGTAAAGAGAAGCTTATTACCGGCTTATCAAAATGCAGAACGTTTTTTGATTGCTCATATGTTGAAAGATAAGGATGTAGCATTTAGAATTCAAGACCGACTTCAAGGTCAGTTCAATGTCGAGGAACATCGTGCGCTTGTTCTATATTTGTATGCTTATTACGAGGAAGGACACGAGCCTAATCCGAGCGGATTTATCGAGCGGTTGCCCGAGTCTTCGTTGTCTAGTCTAGCTTCAGAATTGGCGATGATGTCAATCAATGATGAATTGTCGGAGCAAGCTTTGAATGATTATATCCAAACGATATTGATTTACCCACAAAGGGTAGCGATAGAAAAAAAAGAAGCAGAAAAGCAAGAAGCAGAGCGTCAAAAAGATTATTTAAAAGCTGCGACAATAGCAATGGAAATTTTACAGTTGAAAAAAACGTTAAAATAAACGATATTGCGTATTAGTCCCACTTTTAGAAGGTTTTCCTTAAAATTTTGGAAGGAGGGGATCTGATGGCTGAAAAATCAGCTCAATCAAAACAACTTGATTCAGATTTAACAATTGAACAAGTAAAAGATCAATTGACCGAAATCGGAAAAAAACGTGGTGTACTCACATACGAAGAAATTGCAGAGCGTATGTCGAACTTCGAAATTGAATCCGATCAAATGGATGAATATTATGAATACCTTGGAGAACAAGGTGTTGAAGTAATGAGTGAATCTGAAGCAAATGATGACGATGCCGATCCCGATATTCAAGAACTGTCAAAAGAAGAAGAGTTTGATTTAAATGATTTAAGTGTACCTCCTGGTGTGAAAATTAATGATCCAGTTCGTATGTACTTAAAAGAAATCGGACGCGTTGACCTATTGTCAGCAGAGGAAGAAATCAATTTAGCAAAACGTATTGAAGAAGGCGATGAAGAAGCGAAACGTCGTCTTGCTGAAGCAAACTTACGTCTTGTTGTAAGTATTGCAAAACGCTATGTTGGACGCGGTATGCTGTTTCTTGATTTAATTCAAGAAGGAAACATGGGTCTTATTAAAGCGGTAGAAAAATTCGATTATCGCAAAGGTTATAAATTCAGTACGTATGCGACATGGTGGATTCGTCAAGCTATTACTCGTGCAATTGCTGACCAAGCAAGAACGATTCGTATTCCCGTTCATATGGTTGAAACGATTAACAAGCTAATTCGTGTTCAACGTCAGCTTCTACAAGATTTAGGTCGCGAACCATCTCCTGAAGAAATTGCAGAAGATATGGACTTAACACCTGAAAAAGTTCGTGAAATCTTAAAAATTGCTCAAGAACCGGTTTCTCTTGAAACACCAATTGGTGAGGAAGATGATTCTCATTTAGGTGACTTCATTGAAGACCAGGATGCAACATCACCTTCTGAACATGCTGCATATGAATTATTAAAAGAGCAGTTAGAAGACGTCCTTGATACGTTAACAGATCGCGAAGAAAATGTTCTTAGACTCCGCTTTGGTCTGGACGATGGACGTACGCGTACGCTTGAAGAAGTAGGAAAAGTATTTGGCGTAACGCGTGAGCGTATTCGTCAAATTGAAGCTAAAGCGCTTCGTAAGCTTCGTCACCCTAGCCGAAGCAAACGTTTAAAAGATTTCTTAGAATAGATAAAAGCGTAAATAACGCTTATGAGATAGCTTCTTTCCTAGAGGAAAGGGGCTATCTATTTTTTTATGGAATAAATTTCATAAAAACGCATTTTGAAGAAGTATATTGATTTTTTTACCAACTTTTCTTCTTTCATATATTTTACTGAATTGTCCTTCGTTTTGCAAATGCTCCTTTGTATTCTTTTGTCACAGAGCGTAAGCTGTTCAAATTCCTTTTAAACATCCGAAAAATGGAATCGCTATCATTTTATTCATGCTTTGATTAGTACCCTTATATTATAACACGAAAAAATTAAAACGTTTTAAAAGTTGAGAAAATTTACAAAAATGAATTATAATTAAATAATGTAAGCGTATACATTTTTTTTAGGGGGAATAAAAATGAATTTTGAATTAACCAATGAACAAAAGATGATTCAACGGACGCTGAGAGAGTTTTCAGAGGCGGAAGTAGCACCGAATGCACTAGAGCGCGATCGAAGTAAGCAATTTCCACTTGATGTTTTTAAAAAGTTAAGTGAGCTTGGTGTAATGGGTCTTCCTTTTCCTGAAGAGTATGGAGGCGGAGGAGCAGATACGGTTAGTTTTGCTATTGTCGTAGAGGAATTAAGTAAAGCTTGTGGCTCTACAGGAATTACATACTCAGCTCATGTTTCGCTCGGGGGCGCACCTATTTATTTATTCGGAACAAAGGAGCAAAAAGAACAGTACCTACCTGCTTTATGCTCCGGGGAATCTTTTGGAGCGTTTGGTTTAACCGAACCGAACGCAGGAAGTGACGCGGGGGGCACGGAGACAGAAGCAGTGTTGAAGGATGGAACATTTAGGATTAATGGAAGTAAATGCTATATTACGAATGCCAGCTATGCAAAGTTTTTAGCTTTAACGGCTGTTACAAATCGTACAGAAGGGAAAAAAGAAATTTCAGCTATTATCGTGCCTACAGAAGCTCGAGGTTTTACTGTAATAGACAATTACGAGAAAATGGGTCTACATGCTTCAAATACAACTGAACTCGTTTTAGAGGATGTTGAAGTGCCTGAAGAGAATTTACTCGGTGTAAGAGGAGAAGGCTTTAAACAATTTCTAATGACGCTTGACGGGGGAAGAATTGGAATTGGCGCAATGGCCGTTGGAATCGCTCAAGCGGCTTATGAAAAAGCACTGTCATATGCGCAGGAAAGAAAGCAATTTGGGAAAGCTATTTCATCGTTTCAAGCGATTCAGTTTAAATTAGCTGATATGACAATGAAAATTGAGTTAGCAAGAAATATGGTGTATAAAGCGGCGTGGTTAAAAGACCAAGGAAAGCCATTTACGAAAGAAGCTGCTATGTGTAAACTGTATGCTTCTGAAATTTGTATGGAAGTAGCCAGTCAAGCTGTTCAGATTCATGGAGGATACGGCTACATGAAGGAGTATCACGTGGAGCGGTATTTACGAGATGCCAAGCTTTTAGAAATTGGAGAAGGAACTTCAGAAATTCAGCGCTCGGTTATTGCAAGACAAATTGGCTGTTAAGATACGCAATAAGAAATTAGTTAATTATGTAAATAAAACCCTTTCACTTATGAGCATTTTCAAGTAAAATAAAAGTGCTTATACTATTTTGTTATTTCTAGGGATGGGAATACATAAAGGGGGTATAGTGAGTGAAGCGAAATCCGCTAATACCATTTTTATTAATTGCGGTAATTGGGATTGCTTTAATGTTAACGCTTTCGTTCAACGGATTGAACAATGCAAAAGAAATCGCGGCTGAAAAAGAAGGCGGTGGCGCGGAACAGCAGGCTTCAGCTAAACCAGAAGAAATTTATCAAAAAACTTGTATTGGTTGTCACGGTGATCAGTATCAAGGTGGAGTAGGTCCTTCGTTAAAAGGAATTGGGAAAAAAGTTTCTCAAGACGAAATTGCAGATATTGTTGTAAACGGTAAAGGAAACATGCCGGCCGGGCTGGTTCCTCCAGAAAAAGCGAAGGAAATGGCTAAATGGGTATCAGAAATTAAATAGAGTTCAGAAACATGATTTTCTGGAAAGCCGCTCATTTATAAAGCAGGCTTTTTTTTTGTGATTTTTTATAAGCATTCAGCTAAAAGGAAAACATGAAGAGAAATAGGAATCATGCAGCTATCTATGTTAAAATAATGAACAGTAATCACATAGAGAATAGGTGACAAAATGAATGAATTAAACTTATCAATAAGACTTGAAGAAGTAGTAAAGTCGATTCCTTTGGGAGCAAAGATAGCAGACATTGGCTCAGATCATGCATACTTGCCGTGTTTTGCTTATTTAAATGGATATATTAGCGGTGCCGTAGCAGGAGAAATTACAGAAGGTCCTCTTCAATCTGCTATTCAGCAGGTGAAAAAAACAAGCTTAACGGACGTTATTGACGTTCGAAAAGGAAACGGCCTAGAAGTAATATCACCGAATGAAGTAGACTGTATTACAATCTGCGGAATGGGCGGAACGCTTATTACGATGATTTTAGAAGAAGGAAAAGCGAAGTTAGAAGGAGTAAAAAGGCTTGTACTTCAGCCGAATATTGGTTCACATCATATTCGCAGCTGGCTGATTCAACACAGCTGGGAAATCATTGATGAAAAAATCATCGAAGAAGACGGTCGTATGTATGAAGTCATCGTCGCTGAACCTGGAAACGCCTTAGCTCCTTATAACGGTGAAGTGGAAGCCGGTGTGTTAATGGGCCCTATTTTAAAAGAAAAGCGATCTGCTGCTTTTATGACAAAGTGGACGTATGAGCTAAATCATCTTAAACAAATTGTCAGCCAAATGGAGCAGGCTCAGTCCGAGGAAAGCAAAGCAAAACTTCAAAAACTTACCCAAGACATCTCATTAATTGAGGAGGCGTTAAAATGAGTAAAATCCCTAACGGATTTCAAGTAATTGAAGCATTTGAATCATTTTCTCCCAAGCATTTAGCGGTTGAAGGAGATAAAATTGGTTTGCAGATTGGAACGTTAAACAAGCCTGTAAAAAAAGTAATGATAACGTTAGATGTTCTTGAAACGGTCGTAGACGAAGCAATTGAAAAACAAGTGGATTTGATTATTGCTCATCATCCTCCTATTTTTAGACCTCTAAAACAAGTGGTTACAGATCGTCCTGAAGGGCGTATTTTAGAGAAATGCATCAAGCATGATATTGCTGTATATGCTGCTCATACAAATTTAGATATAGCTAAAGGCGGAGTAAATGACCTGTTAGCCGAAGCATTGGGGCTACAAGAGACAAAAGTGCTGGTTCCGACAACGTCTATTCAGCTGAAAAAGCTGGCTGTATTTGTTCCTTCAAATCATGCTGAAGCAGTGCGCACAGCTATTTGTGATGCGGGAGCTGGACATGTGGGTCTTTACAGCGACTGTACGTTTTCAACTGAAGGGGAAGGCACATTTAAACCTTCTTCAGAAGCCAATCCATACATTGGCTCAAAAGGAGAGTTAGAACGTGTAAATGAAACAAAAGTTGAAACTATTTTTGAAGCAGGTCAACAAAATAAAATTATTCGTGCCATGCTCAGTGCTCATCCTTACGAAGAAGTAGCCTATGACATTTATCCAGTGGAACAAACGGGCGAGACGCTTGGACTTGGACGAATTGGGAAGTTAAAAGAAGAGATGACGTTAAAACAGTTTGCCGCTCATGTTAAACAAGCATTGGATGTGGATGGTGTTAGAGTAGTAGGGTCTATGGATGCCACAGTGAAAAAAGTAGCTGTTCTTGGCGGAGATGGAAACAAATATATTACAAACGCAAAATTTAGCGGAGCAGATGCCTATGTAACAGGTGATTTGTATTTCCACGTTGCGCATGATGCAATGGCAATGGGATTAAACGTTGTAGATCCTGGTCATCATGTTGAAAAAGTTATGAGACAAGGTGTAACGCGTGTATTAACCAGTCTTTTTGATGCGAAAAACTTTGAGTGTGAAGTATTTGATTCAAAAGTAGACACAAACCCATTTACGTTTATGTAATAAAGAAGGTGTTGACGAATGTCAACACCTTCTTTTGCGTCTATTAAGACGATTTTTTTGTTCGAACTTTTGGTAAAATCTTCGAAAGAGGCACGCTTTTTTCACGTGTCCAAGTTGTTTCATCTTTCGGATCGAACTGATCTAGAAAATTGATGACCTCTTTTGTGATTGGAGTAGGGGTAGATGCGCCTGCCGTAACAGCTACGGTTTTCGCGTTCATCAACCATTCGATCTGAAGCTCTGAGATGTCACCGATACGATATGCCTCAGTGCCGGCAATCTCCATTGATACTTGAGCTAAACGGTTTGAATTGTTACTTTTAGGATCTCCTACTACAATTGTAACATCTGCTTCACCTGCTTGCTCGGCTACAGCTTCTTGGCGAACTTGTGTAGCTAAACAAATTTCTTTGTGAACTTCAGCGTGCGGATATTTTTCTTTTACCTTTTCCATTACTTCTGCAACGTCCCACTGACTCATTGTTGTCTGATTTGTTACAATAATTTTCTCGCGTTGAATATTTAAATGGGCTACGTCTTCTGCTTTTTCAATTAAATGAACGATATCTGGCGCGATACCAAGTGCACCTTCTGGCTCAGGGTGATTTCGTTTTCCGATATAAATAACGTCATAACCTTCTTTTTCTTTTTGGCGAATAAGGTCATGGGTTTTTGTAACATCCGGACATGTAGCATCGATTGTTGTTAAGCCTTTTTCTTTTGCTCGTTCTTTTACTTCTGGAGATACTCCGTGTGCAGTAAAAATAACGGTTCCTTCATTTATCTGGTCTAAGATTTCCAGGCGATTAGCACCGTCCAGTGTGATAATGCCGTCCTCTTCAAACGCATCTGTAACGTGTTTATTATGAACAATCATTCCTAAGATATAGATTGGTCGAGGCAATGATTTATCTAAAGCGGCGTTTCGTGCAATGACCATTGCGTCTACTACACCATAACAATAGCCGCGCGGTGCAATTTTAATAACTTTCATTTCAATTTCCTCCTCATCATAATCCTGACGAGCAATTCAACTCGCTTCTATTATATAAAAGAGAAAGGAAGAATACAAAGATATTCTTTTTTTACTCACTGTATTTCCTTAAGGAATCAGCAGATTTATCAAATATAAAGTTTTGGTTTAGACACCCGATCTCTGGATGAATGTTCAATTTCTTCTTCAAAGAAATCCAGCTCATCATCGGATGAATCCGTGCTTTCTGCGCCTGCTGATAAAACCTTACTGTCTTTGCTTTCATCAGTTTCAGAAACCTCTGTTCCTTCTGCTTCGAGTACTTCATCTGTGTCATCACTTGAGCGCAAGGCCTGATAGATTTTCCATAGAGAAGGAGCATTTTTGACAAGAGGTCCGTATTGTTGAATCATAGGTCCCATCGTTTCCGCTGCTTTTAGTACTCGCTGAACATTCCCCATCATGGAGCTCAAGTTAGCAGGGTTCGTTAATCCTTGCAAACCTCCAAGCAGGGAAGAAGAGTTAGTCGCTCCTGCAGCACCTTGGGCTCCTGAAAGGCCAGAAAACAAAGAACCTCGAGGAGCAGCCGCAGCCGCTTGTTGAAATGGTATGTTTCTATTTCCGCCTCTTCGGAATAGGCGAGTTAAGAAGTTACCTCCTCCACGGTTCAGGCCTTGCTGATTCGGGTAAAATGATTGTTGAGCATTTGTTTGCTGGGCAAAGTTACGAAACTGCTGTAATGGATTAAATTGGCCAAAGTTACCAGGTTGTTGCCCAAAGCCGTTTTGTGGTGGCATTCCTGGCATCATTCTTCTTTGCATACCGGGTGGAAATGGTGGTCTTCGCTGTAGCAAAGGACGCACCTCCTTTAGTAAAGTAGATTTTCTTTTACTATCGTATGCAACTCGCGATAAAATGTTTTTGAAACAGGTAATAAGTTTTAGTAATATGAATGAGAAGTAGTCACAGAAGGAAAAATCGATTATAATCATATATTGTGCCTTAAAAGATGAACGTGAATGTAAAAAAGGAGACTATTATGGAAAAAACAAACTTTGAACGTTTTGAGTTTCAACCATTTTTAATAGAAGCAATTAAACAATTAGGTTTTTATCAGCCTACAGAGATTCAGGAGCGCTTAATTCCTTCCGTTTTAAAAGGGGAAAGTGTAATTGGTCAGTCGCAAACAGGGACCGGCAAAACACACGCTTATTTATTGCCTTTACTTGAAAAGGTAGACCCTAAAAAAGAAGAAGTACAAGTTGTAATCACCGCTCCAACTCGTGAGCTTGCTTCTCAAATTTATCAAGAAGTATTAAAGCTAACAAAACACAGTGCTGAAGGAGAAGAAATTTCAGCAAAATGTTTTATCGGCGGTACAGATAAGCAGCGTACAATCGACAAATTAAAGAAGCAGCCTCAAGTTGTTGTAGGAACACCGGCTCGTTTGTTTGATTTAGTAAATGAAAAAGCGTTAGTTGTGTATACAACAAAGGCGTTAGTAGTAGACGAAGCTGATTTAATGCTTGATATGGGATTTTTAGAAGATGTGGACCGTTTGGCAAGCAACATGCCTGAAAAATTACAGATGCTTGTTTTTTCAGCAACTATTCC
Source organism: Priestia sp. SRI_019 (assembly GCF_057586255.1). Lineage (NCBI taxonomy): Bacteria > Bacillati > Bacillota > Bacilli > Caryophanales > Bacillaceae > Priestia > Priestia sp. SRI_019. The sequence goes on from NZ_JBYCZN010000001.1 coordinate 368,011, forward strand.
TGAAAAATTAAAGCCATTCTTAAAAAAATACATGGAAAATCCAAAATTTACGCATGTTTCGCCGAAGCAAGCAGCAGCAGCTAAATTAGAGCATGTATTAGTTCCACTGCGTCATCGTAACAAGTTTAAGCTCCTGCATGATATGCTTATTTCGTATAATCCTTATTTAGCTATCGTCTTTACAAATACAAAGAAAATGGCGGACGAAGTAGCAGATGACCTACTGTCTAAAGGCTTAAAGGTAGGAAGAATTCACGGAGACTTATCTCCTCGTGACCGTAAGAAAATGATGAAGCAAATTAATAATTTAGAATTTCAATACGTAGTAGCGACAGATTTAGCAGCTCGCGGTATTGATATTGAAGGGATTTCACACGTCATTAACTTTGAGCTTCCTTCAGATCTAGATTTCTACATTCACCGCGTAGGACGTACAGCTCGTGCCGGTCATTCTGGAATTGCTGCTACCATCTTCGATGTGGAAGATGAAGATGCAGTAAATAAGCTGGAGAAAATGGGAATCGAGTTTGTAAACAAAGATCTTCAAAAGCAAGAATGGGTTTCCATCGATGACCGTAACCGTCGTAAAAAGCGTGTGAAGAAAGCGGATGAAGTGGGAGAAGAGGCACATCGCTTCATTCAAAAGCCGAAGAAAGTAAAGCCTGGCTACAAGAAAAAACGTGCTCGTGAAATTACAAAGTATGTGCAAAAGAAAAAGCGTAGTGAAAGACGCAACAATCGTTAATCGCAATAGGTTAGAGGTGTAAAAAGTAATGTTGAAAATTGGTTCTCACGTATCAATGAGCGGCAAAAAAATGCTTTTAGGAGCGAGTGAAGAGGCAGCTTCTTACGGAGCAAATACGTTTATGATCTATACAGGCGCTCCACAAAATACTCGTCGCAAAAAGATTGAAGAGCTTAATATTGAAGCTGGTCTTTTGCATATGAAAGAGCATGGAATGACAGATATTGTTGTACATGCTCCCTATATCATTAATCTAGGAAATACAACAAAGCCCGAAACATTTGAGCTTGGAGTAGATTTCTTAACGTCTGAAATTCAGCGCACCCATGCTCTTGGCGCAAAGCAAATTGTTCTTCACCCAGGAGCTCACGTGGGCGCTGGAGCAGATGCCGGTATTCAGCAAATTATCAAAGGTCTAAACGAAGTGTTGACGGCTGATCAAGAAGTTCAAATTGCGCTTGAGACAATGGCTGGAAAAGGAACAGAGTGTGGAAGAAGCTTTGAAGAAATTGCCCAAATTATTGATGGCGTGACGCACAATGAAAAGCTCTCTGTTTGTTTTGACACATGTCACGTACATGATGCTGGTTATGATATCGTTCAAGACTTTGACGGTGTATTAAATGAATTTGACAAAACCGTAGGAATACAGCGAATTAAAGTGCTTCACATCAATGATAGTAAAAATGTATGCGGCGCTCGAAAAGACCGCCATGAAAATATTGGATTTGGTGAAATCGGATTTGGTGCACTGAATTGTATTGTTCATCACCCAGCGTTTACAGAAGTTCCTAAAATTCTAGAAACTCCTTATGTAGGAGAAGATAAGAAAAATAAAAAAGCCCCATATCAGTTGGAAATTGATATGATTCGTGCACAAAGCTTTGATTCAGAGCTAAAACAAAAGCTTATGTAATTTCATATGTTGTTGAAAGAGGTCATGTCTATAGACATGACCTCTTCTTTTACATTAACTGCTGAAATAATTCATTCACTCGTCTGGCAGTTTCACGGTCTGTTACTTGAGCAATTTGTTTGATTAAATTTCGGCGCTCTTCAAGGTTATAAATATTTACGGGCTGCTGTCTAATGACGGATACAAGGGTTTGTGCCTGCTGATCTGTAATGGGGATGTTGTATTGTTTGCTATACTTTAAAAGCTCTTTCGGGGTAATGTTGTTTACTTTCTTATTGACAATCTGCTGTACAATTTTCATATGATTACCTCCTCGTCATATATAGTTTATGAATAAAAAAGAAAGATGTGACTATATTGTGTAATAAAACAACATTTCGAGTCGGATGAACTTACGGAGGCAAGAAAGCGAAGGAGTGAACCGGCTTAGTTTACAAATAAAAGACAATCCTGTATACTACATTAATGACTAAATCGTAATGATTCTGAGAAAGTAAATGGGTAACGGAGTATACGATAGAAACCGTGCCCTCTTTTGTATGGAGAAATATAAAAAAAGAATGGTGAGGCGCATATGAATACACCTGATATCATTGAAATTGATCATTTATCATTTCAATATGATGGAGTGAATGTATTAGAAGATATAAGTTTTTCAATTCCAAAAGGAGCTTTTTTGGGTCTCGTTGGTCCAAATGGTTCTGGGAAATCAACGCTAATCAAATGTTTGCTTGGTTTGCAAAAACCATCTCAAGGGGCAATTCGTTTATTTGGAAAAGATCAGAGAAGGTTTAAAGAACGAAGTAAAATTGGATATGTATCGCAAAAAGCGAATAGTTTCAACAGCGGCTTTCCTGCTACCGTTTTTGAAGTGGTTTCCACGGGTCTTACTTCAAAATTAGGTTTGTTTCGCTTTATGAATGCTTCTCATAAACAAAAAGTGAAAGAAGCGGTAGAAGCAGTGGGGATGAGCGAATTTTTAAATCGAAACATAGGAGAACTATCCGGTGGTCAGCAGCAGCGAATTTTTATTGCGCGCGCGCTTGTAAGCGAACCCGAGCTGTTAATTTTAGATGAGCCAACAGTCGGAGTGGATGCACAAAATGTGTACACCTTTTATGAGCTTCTTGAAAAGTTAAATAAAGAAAAAGGCATTACGCTTGTGCTTGTTACTCACGATATTGGCACTGTCTCAGAAAAAGTAACCCACGTTGCTTGTTTAAATAAATTTCTACACTTTCATGGGGATGCCAAAGAATTCGAACAGCTTTGTGAACATGACGTATCTATGTTTTATGGTCATAATGTTCATGTGTTAACCCATGATCATCATCATGGAGGGCAGCACGTATGATAAGCAGTTTATTTCAATTTGAGTTTTTACGAAATGCATTTTTAACCGGTATGATTATTGGCGTCTTAGCTCCTTTATTGGGCACGTTCATCGTAGTAAGACGTCTTTCTTTAATTGCAGACGCGTTAAGTCATGTAACGCTAGCGGGGATTTCTGCGAGCTTGCTTCTTAGTCAGAAAATAGGGTTTATGCAAGGAGTGAACCCCGTCTATTTAGGGATGGTATCTTCCGTTACAGGCGCTCTTTTTATTGAAAAACTTCGAAGCGTCTACAAGCATTACCAAGAGCTGGCCATTCCGATTATTTTATCGGGCGGAATTGGTATTAGTGCAATTTGTATCTCGCTGGCGGACGGTTTTAATAATGATTTAATGAACTATTTGTTTGGAAGCGTAAGTGCGGTGAGTCGTTCGGATCTTTGGACAGTTGTTGTCATAGCCGTATTTGTTATAGCTATTGTCTTTTTCTTATATAAAGAATTGTTTATTTTATCTTTTGACGAGGAGCACGCTTCTGCTTCTGGGATTAAATCGAAGTGGATGCACTTTTTATTTATTGTGATGGTTGCTCTTGTCATTGCTGTATCGATGCGTATCGTCGGTATCTTATTAGTGTCATCTCTTATGACTCTTCCTGTAGCAGCAAGCATTCGCTTAGCTAGAGGCTTTAAACAAACGATTTTGCTTTCGGTGATTTTTGGTGAAATATCTGTTTTAGGCGGATTATTTTCAGCGTACTACTTGGATTTAGCGCCAGGCGGTACAATTGTTGTCATTGCTGTTGTTATTTTAATCATATCTATTATGATTAATAAAGGACGGAAGGGGAAACAAAAATGAATTTAACTGAAGCCATTCATTTATTAAAAGATCAAGGATATAAACATACAGGAAAGCGTGAAGAAATGCTTGCCCTGTTTTCAAAATCAAATAAGTACTTAACGGCAAAAGATGTATTAGAATACATGAAGCCTGATTATCCTGGTCTGAGTTTTGATACAATTTACCGTAATTTATCATTGTTTGTGGAGTTAGGCGTACTTGAAATGACGGAGCTTTCGAGCGAAAAGCACTTTCGATTTAAATGTGCGACCGCCCATCATCATCACCACTTCATTTGTTTAGATTGTGGGAAAACAAAAGAAATTGAAGCTTGTCCGATGGAGTATGTAGACGAGGATTTGCGAGGGTACAATATTACAGGCCATAAATTTGAAATTTACGGTCAATGTATAGAATGTAATCAATAAAAAAGAGAGGGCGTTATGCACCTCTCTTTTTTATTTTTGCTGTTCTTTTAACCAGCTGGCTACCCACTGATCTGCTTCTAGCCAATTGTATACGCGAACCACTCCTTTTGGAACAGGTAAGCGATTATAAGGAGTATCAAATAAGATAACAGGGATATTGCATTCTTCACTGATTTCACAAGCATTATCATGTTTGTCTTCAAAAAAGATATCAACATTATATCGTTTTGCTGTCTCAACTTTAAAATGAGAACCGACTAACTCAATGTGATGAAACGATAGTTCATTTTTTTGAAACCATTCTTCCGTGACGTCCAATAGCTTATCGTGCCTTGCACTAATAAAGAATAATTCGTGCTTTTGATGCCATTTTTGCAAAACCGCTTTTGCATCGTCTGCAAGTGGAGAGGTTTCGTAAATAGAGCGTTCATTTGCTTTAAACCATTTCCCGAGTTCTGCAGGTGATACATTTACAAAAGGGCTGAAATCATATTCTGTAATGTCTTCAAGTGTTAAATTTAAGTTAAAGGCTTTATTTAAATGAGGAACAAAAGTTTCAGGAGAAGTAACAGTTCCATCAATGTCAATTCCAAACTTTTTCGTCAACTACGTGCACTCCTTTAATACGTTTATTCTATCTAGGTGCTTGATTATTCTTGTCTAGTGTAACATAAAGCCCAAAGAGAAACAGTAATACTTTTTATATGCCTTTGACAAAACGTAATGATCACTGCACGGCCTGGTGATTGCGTCTGTACCTATTTCTTATAAGAGAATGAGTAGCTGTATAAGATTGACACTTATAATTTTTTCTCGCATTCAGATACTATAAATGCTCCTTATTTACGAAAGCGAGGGATTAAGCATGGAGAATGAAGAACAAAGGCGTAGAAAAGATGTATATGAAGCTGATTTCATGGAAGAAACTGCAGCTGAAGTGGGCGTTCCTTACCGAGTAGGAGAGCCTCATGCAGAGCGTGAAGTTATAGATATTGATCGCGATCGCAATCATGAAGTCGCTGGACGAGGAGAAGGAACGGGATACGGTCGTTTCGCACTCGTGCTTTCGATTCTTTCACTATTCTTTTTACCAATTATTCTTGGTGCCGCTGGGATTATTCTAGGGTTTATCGCACGCCGAAAAGGAGCACTTACGCTAGGAGCATGGGCAATAGGGATCGGAGTTGTATCGATTATTGTCGGTACGTTTATATTACCGTTCTTTTCATAAAAAAAAGCGAGGCGCATATGCGCCTCGCTTTTTTTAGTTATGATTTAGCCGCAGCTTTTTCAGCTTCTTGCTTTGCGTGATATTCAGCAGCAATTTTATCAATTTCTTTTTTTAGTTCCTCAACCATTGTTTCTTCAGGAACTTTGCGTACGATTTCACCTTTGCGGAATAGCAGACCTTCACCGCGTGCTCCCGCAATCCCGATATCAGCTTCACGAGCTTCACCAGGACCGTTTACAGCGCAGCCAAGTACCGCTACTTTAATCGGTGCTTTTACAGTTGAAATATACTCTTCAACTTCATTAGCAATGCTGATTAAATCAATTTCAATACGTCCGCAAGTTGGGCAAGAAATAAGAGTGGCAGCATTGGAAGCTAAACCGAATGATTTTAGCAATTCGCGCGCAACTTTTACTTCTTCTACAGGATCCGCACTTAAAGAAATACGTAATGTATTTCCGATTCCTTTAGATAAAATAGCGCCAAGACCTGCTGCACTTTTTACAGTTCCTGCAAATAATGTACCCGATTCTGTAATTCCTAAGTGAAGAGGGTAGTCAAATGCTTGAGCAGCTTTTTCATAAGCTTCAATTGCTAAGTTAACATCCGATGCTTTCATTGAAACGATGATGTCATGGAAATCAAGGTCTTCTAAAATTTTAATGTGATGAAGTGCACTTTCTACCATGCCATCTGCTGTCGGATAGCCGTATTTATCTAAAATACGTTTTTCAAGTGAACCAGCGTTAACTCCAATACGAATTGGAATATTTTTAGCTTTTGCAGCATTTACAACAGCTTCCACTTTTTCACGGCGACCGATATTACCAGGGTTGATACGGATTTTATCCGCTCCGCCTTCAATTGCTTTTAATGCTAAGCGGTAGTCAAAATGAATATCCACAACTAATGGAATGTTAATGCGTTTTTTGATTTCAGGGATTGCATCTGCTGCGCGCTCGTCTGGACAAGCAACACGAACAACTTGGCATCCTGCTTCTTCTAAACGTTTAATTTCTGCAACCGTTGCTTCAACATCATGTGTCTTAGTGGTTGTCATACTTTGAATAACTAACTCGTTGCTGCCTCCGATTGTTAAATCTCCAACTTTAACCGGGCGTGTTTTTGTACGATGTATAATTTCACTCACGTGATAATCTCTCCTTCAAAATGAAATCAAGAATTTGAATTCATTAATAGAATAACTCTTTATGAACAAAATAACTAGTAGAAAGTACTACCTTAGCTATTTTAACAATGACTATCCCATCTTGACAAGAAGAATGCTGTCATTACTTGTAAATAGGGAACTTATACGTTTTTCCAATTTGAATATCCTCAGGCGCTGTACCGTTATTTAACTTTTTGAAGTCTCTAATCATTTGGTTCATAGAAACCGGTATCGATTTTTTTGTAAGCTCCTCAATGACGGACAAAACTGTATCGCCTGGCTTAATTTTTATTTTTGTATAGGTGGAAGAAGAGCTGGCGGCTTTTGTTTCTGCAGGCTGCGCTTTGCTGACTTGAACTGCTTCAGTAGCAGTGGGAATGGTCCCGTATTTAATGTCGTAGTGACAAATATATCCGATAAAAGCGAAAGCGGCTAATGCACATAGCTTTTTCATTATGCTCCTCCTTCATTCTTTTGCTTATGTGTAAAGCCTATGCTTGTCTTACTTAAATATGATTGGAGAACGAAAATTGAAAGAAAAATTAATGATTGTTTCATTAGGCTTATTGCCTTTAATCATGGTGCTGGGAAATTCCATGCTCATTCCTCTGCTGCCAAGCATTCAAAAGTCACTTCACTTAAGCGGAGTTAAAACCAGTTTGATACTGAGTGCATTTTCGATTCCAGCCGCATTGTGTATTCCTGCTGTAGGGATTTTATCAGACCGGTATGGGCGTAAAAAGTTAATCATATATTCACTCGTCATGATGATAATAGGTAGTGTCATCGCTGCTAGTAGTGCTTCATTCTCTTCTGGAAGCTTTACTGTGTTGATGGCAGGCAGAGTCATTCAAGGGATTGGAGCTGCAGGTACTACAACGTTGGCAATGGCATTAACTGGAGATGTATTTACAGGGGAAAAAAGAGCAAAAGTCCTCGGGATTTTAGAAGTGTATAACGGAGTTGGAAAAGTGGTTGCGCCGATAATTGGAGCATCGGCAGCACTCGTCGTATGGTATGCCGCGTTTTTTGTCTATCCTTTAGCTGCAGGTGCTGCTTTAGTAGGTATATTAATGTATGTGAGAGAAGGGAAAACAGGTTCGGATTCAGTATCTGTTCAAGAATATTTAAAGAGAGCCATTGGGATTGTCTATGATAAAAGAAAATCGCTTTTTCCTTTATTCTTTGTCGGGGGATTGGGGTTGTTTTTATTATTTGGCATTTTATATTACTTATCTTTTCTAATAGAGGAAACGTATCATATAGACGGTTTTTTTAAAGGAACCGCTTTTTTATTTCCTCTTGGTGCGATGACGCTCGTTTCTTATTGGACCGGGCAACGCATCAAAACAGATGTAGAGCTCATGAAAAAATTAATGATAGTAGGGATAACTCTTTTATTCCTGATGTTTGGAGTATTAACGATTATTTATACGCTTCCTGTGCTGATGTTTTGTTTGACAGTCGCCTTTGGCGGCTTAGGATTTGTTCTTCCGTGTATTAATATGATGATTACTTCAGCGGCTTCAGACGAAGAAAGAGGGTTTATTGTATCCATTTATGGAACGGTGAGATTTTTAGGGGTAGCGTTGGGACCTGTTGTTTTTGAAGTATGGATGCATACTGAAAGGCTGATGTTTGTTTACAGCTTTATTCTGCTCACAGCAGGAGGTTTGTGGGTTTTGTATCAGTTGAAAATTCTTCCTTGTGCAATGGGAAGAAGAAAAGTTGTACCGAAATAAAGAGGCTGAGACTTAACTACATCACGCCAATCCAAAGGCGAGCAAATGAAATAAATGATTTAGTATGGATCGTTGTTGATATCGCTGTTGATTTCTGTGCCAGACGTCGCTTTCCACGGGCGGTGATCTTCCTCGTCGCATACGCTCCTGCTGGGTCTTACCTGTTCCGTTTCCCCCTCAGGAGCCTGTGGTTTTTTCAAAAATCACCATATATAAGCAGCCGCATACATGAAAACTGCGTTCACCATATCAATAAAAAAATCCGATCGAGTTGGATTTTCTATCAACTAAAATACGTGGGTCCCAGCATCTTTATTAGGTTTTACCTTTTTTCTTATAGGAACCCTTGTGACGAGCAACAAGTAAATAAAGAATGTTCCTATCCAGTAAAGAGAGCTATGTGTTGCTAGAGACAAAGAAAAAGCTTCAAAAAGCGTATACAGCAGCGTGAAGGCTACCGTACTATAAGCGCTCAGTGCCCATAGCTGCTTGAAAGGAAGCTGCTTTTTAGCAATGAGTCCAATCAGTTTTCCAAGATAAGCAAGGCAGGTAATAGAAAGGAAGTTTAGTCCAGATGTTAATACGTACAGTAAAAGCATAGCGATAGGGACAAGTATGTATAAAGAAAATTTTTGTTCGTGCAGCAAGTTTAGCAGTTCATTTTTATCTTTATGATGCCAGTTTAGCAACTCATATGAATAAGTTTGTGTTTGTGAATTAGTCGTGATGTAAATTCCATCCTTTAAAAAACCAATGGCATGAGCAGGGGAATGAAACCGTTCAATAGACTGTGAGGGGTTTAAGATAAAAGCGGTACCGTTTACTTTTTTTGTGAAAGGTTGACTTGACGTAAGCTGTGAGTTTGAAATAGAAAAAGAAGAAACAGATTTCGGAAGATCTGTAGTAGCGATATGATAGCCGTTTACAATCGTCAAAGTCATAAAGAAAAATGTAGGCAGCAAAGAAATAAATGTTAAAAACAGCACAAAGCCAATTGTTTTATTCGTATGCTCAAAACGAAGCGACCTTATTTTTTTGAAGGAAGTAAAACTCCATGCCATCTTTTTCAGCATGCTCATTGTAAAGCCTCCTTTTAGTGAAGATTCTAATTATATCTTATTTTATAGCGAAAATTTAAGGTTTACAATAGATTTTAGAAACCGTTACCAATTACAATGATGCGGTGGAGCGTTTTGTCACAAGCACATCTTATGCGTGTATGTACAGGTTTTGCCGTCATTGTTTTTGGGGATATTACGGGCAGCTGGACGGTGCTGTTAATATTGCAGAGGTACACTCGAAAATCGTATTTGAAAGTAAAATAAAGGAAGGTCTAGTGGTGCAAGGTCTTTCTTTATAGGAGTGGTTATTGTATGATAAATAGTAATAATAAAAAGGATAGGTGCAGGCATGGCTATTTTATGTTGGGCATTAATTATCATTAGCTTTGTTGTATCGTTTGTTGGGTTGGTTTATCCCATCATTCCAAGCGTGCTATTTGTAGCTCTAGGATTTGTTATATACGGTTTATTTTATGATTTTAGCTCCTATAGCTGGTTATTTTGGGTGATACAAGGATTGTTAGTTGTCGCACTTTTTTTAGCAGACTATATAGCTAATATTATTGGTGTGAAAAAATTCGGAGGCACTAAAGCAGGTGTTTGGGGAAGTACAGTTGGGCTGCTTGTGGGTCCGTTTGTTATTCCGGGATTTGGAATTATTTTAGGTCCGTTTATCGGAGCGATTGTAGGAGAACTGATTGTTCATCGGACCACAATTAGTAACGCAGTAAAAATTGGAGTAGGTTCGGTTATTGGCTTTTTTAGTGGCGCTATTTCAAAAGGATTTATTCAACTTCTGATGATTGCCTATTTTTTATACGCTGTTTTAAAATAATATATTGACTTTAGGCTAGAAACATGTTAAATTTTTAATGTCGCTAGTAAATGTTATATTGTTCCACAGTAGCTCAGTGGTAGAGCTATCGGCTGTTAACCGATCGGTCGTAGGTTCGAGTCCTACCTGTGGAGCCATGGCGGTGTAGCTCAGCTGGCTAGAGCGTACGGTTCATACCCGTGAGGTCGGGGGTTCGATCCCCTCCGCCGCTATTTTCCAATTTACGTTTGTGACATACATAACTCATATTGTTCCACAGTAGCTCAGTGGTAGAGCTATCGGCTGTTAACCGATCGGTCGTAGGTTCGAGTCCTACCTGTGGAGCCATGTGGACCCTTAGCTCAGCTGGTTAGAGCAGACGGCTCATAACCGTCCGGTCGCAGGTTCGAGTCCTGCAGGGTCCACCATTTATAGGGTTGGAGGAATACCCAAGTCCGGCTGAAGGGATCGGTCTTGAAAACCGACAGGGGTGTTAAAGCCCGCGGGGGTTCGAATCCCTCTTCCTCCGCCATACTATTGTCTATTCAAAGCTTCTTTTGAGAAAAAGAAGCTTTTTTTATGTTTAAAAGAATAGCGAATGGGAATTAGGTAAATATAAATCATGGATTAGGAACTTTTTATTTGAAACAGTAGGGTAAATTTGCTAATCTAAACGTATATGGTGCTTTTGCGCCAAAATGCTTACATATTTTGAAGGAGGAATTATTCATGGCTTACAAATTACCAGAACTACCTTATGCATACGATGCACTGGAACCACATATCGACAAAGAAACAATGAATATTCACCACACAAAACATCACAACACATATGTTACAAATCTAAACGCTGCTGTTGAAGGCAAAGCGGATCTAGAAAGCAAAAGTATTGAAGAGTTAATTTCAAACTTAGATGCTGTTCCTGAAGATATCCGTACAGCAGTACGCAATAACGGCGGCGGTCATGCGAACCACTCATTATTTTGGACAATCCTTTGCCCTAACGGCGGCGGTGCTCCAACTGGTGAATTAGCAGACGCTATCGCTAGCAAATTCGGAAGCTTTGATCAATTCAAAGAAGAATTTGCAAATGCAGCTAAAACTCGCTTCGGTTCTGGCTGGGCTTGGTTAGTTGTAAACAACGGCGAATTAGAAGTAACAAGCACACCAAACCAAGATAGCCCATTAATGGAAGGCAAAACGCCAATTCTTGGTCTAGACGTTTGGGAGCATGCTTACTACCTAAATTACCAAAACCGCCGTCCAGATTACATTTCAGCATTCTTTAATGTTGTAAAATGGGACGAAGTTGCTAAACGTTACGACGCTGCAAAATAAGCTGAAGACGTATTTAAGAGCCAGTAAAGTAATTATTACCTTTACTGGCTTTTTTGTTTTCCAATTCTTTTACATATCTCCTTTTCTTTTTCACACACTAGGTGTAGAAGAGAAAAGGAGTTTTTTGATATGCCTTTATTAAAAAAAGTAGTTGGAGATGTAGAAGTTAGTAAAGATTTACTTTTGCTTTTAATTATAGGCGGTCTTTATGCCTTGGCTATTTCAATTTCCAATTCGTTTGTTAACATTTATCTGTGGAAACAATCAGGCGAATTTTCGGATCTCGCTATTTATAATTTAGCGGTAGTGGTGCTTCAGCCGCTTACGTTTATTTTAGCAGGTAAATGGGCCAAACGAATTGACCGGGTTGTGGTTTTAAGGTTAGGTGTATCTTTTTTAGCTGTTTTTTATATCGCTGTATTAATCAGTGGAGCTAACGCAGCGGAGTATTTAGTATTGCTTGGTGGACTGCTGGGTATAGGATACGGCTTTTATTGGCTAGCTTTTAATGTGCTAACTTTTGAAATTACAGAACCTGATACAAGAGACTTTTTTAACGGATTTTTAGGGATTTTAAACTCTTTTGCAGGGATGATTGGTCCTTTAGGAGCGGGCTTCGTTATCTCCGCTTTGTATGAATCACTTGGGTATAAAATTGTGTTTGGTGTATCGTTGCTATTGTTTATCGGTGCCGTTGTGCTTAGTTTTTTTATTACAAGACGCGCAGCGGAAGGAGTATACAAATTTAAAGAAGTATGGGCTGAACGAAAAGTCAATAAAGACTGGAATCGAATATTGCAGGCTCATTTCTTTCAAGGGTTGCGTGAAGGTACGTTCATTTTTGTTGTATCCGTCATGGTGTTTATTACGACGGGAAGTGAATTAGCTTTAGGAACATATGGACTGGTGAATTCAGCGGTTGCGTTTGTAGGATACTATGTTGCCTCAAGGTTTATTAAGCAAAAAAATCGCCTTCGGTTTATCTTCACAGGAGGCCTCCTTCTCTATGGAGCAGTCTTTTTGCTTATCTTTAACTTATCGTATCCAAAGTTAATTATATATGCTGTTTGTATTGCCATTGCCTATCCTATTTTGTTGGTTCCATTTATTTCTCTAACATACGATGTGATTGGACGAGCAAAAGACGTTGTTTCAAAAAGAATTGAATACATTGTTGTCAGAGAAGTATTTCTGAATATCGGGCGCGTCGTTTCCATATCTTTATTTTTAATAGCTGTACTATTTTTTGATGAAGCAAAAAGTATTCCCATTTTATTAGCTATTGTTGGAGCAGGGCATACGATCATTTATTTTTGTGTGAGACATATCTCACAGCCTCTTCACAAAAAAGAAACGACTGTTACGCCTCCGGTATTAAATGAAGGAGACGGAGAGTCTCCAGCTTAGAGTGTTGTCAGCTCCTTCATTTGTACTATGGAAAATGCTGCGCTTTTCTTTTAGAATAAATACGTTGTGTAAATAGGCACCTGCCAGGTGTCTATTTATTTGCTAAATGGCTGATTTTATGGTGTTATGGTATATATGTTTTATAAAGTGTAGGTGTTGGTATGAAAAAGAAAAAAAGAAGAAAAAGTCACGTGCCTTTTCGTGTGAACTTACTTTTCTTGACCGTATTTGCCCTATTTTCCGTATTAATTTTGCGGTTGGGACTTGTTCAAATTGTATACGGTGAGAATTACGAACGAGAAGTCGAAAAAACACAGGACGTTACGGTCAGTACGCCTGTTCCTCGAGGGAAAATGTACGACCGTTATAACCGCGTAATTGTAGATAATACCTCTTTAAATACGATTACATATACTCGTTTTCAAGGAAATACAGCTGAAGAAAGGCTGCGCATCGCTAAAAAATTAGCCACTATGATCGATGTTCCTTACACCACAAATGTGATTGATATTCCAGAAAATAAAAAGAATAAAGATGCTAAAAATGTGGTAAAAATTACAGAACGCGATATGAAGGATTATTGGATTATGCTTCATCCTAAAGAAGCGGAACAGAAAATTACGCAAGCTGATCGCAAAAAAGTTCAAGATGGTGAAATGACTGATGACGAACTGTATCAACGTCAGTTAGACCGCATCTCTAAAAAAGATTTAGAAACTCTAAAGAGTGATTTAGAAGTTCTGGCTATTAAGCGCCAAATGGAGGCAGGTTACTCTAACACCCCGCAAATTGTTAAGAGCGGTGTGACAAATGAAGAGTATGCCGTTGTAAGTGAGCACTTAGATGAGCTTCCAGGTGTTGATACAACAACGTATTGGGATCGCTCATACCCAGAAAACAGTACTCTCCGTACTTTGCTTGGAAATGTATCATCTGCCAACGAAGGACTGCCTAAAGATAAAGTACAGTATTACTTGTCAAGAGGCTATAGCCGAAATGACCAAGTTGGGACGAGCTATTTAGAGAAGCAATACGAAGCTCAGCTCAGCGGTCAAAAAGAAAAAGTTCAATATGTAACAGATAAAAAAGGAAATCTCCTTGATACAATTCAAGTGTCTAAAGGTGAACGCGGCAGTGATTTGGTTTTAACTATTGATATGGAGCTTCAAAAAGCGGTAGAAAAACAAATTACGGACCAGCTTTTAGCCAAAAAGCAAATGAAAGGAACGCAATTTTTAGACCGTGCTTTTGTTATTATGATGGATCCTCACACAGGAGAAATTTTAACAATGGCAGGTAAAAAATACACCATTGATAAGAAGACTGGAGCGCCTAAAATAGAAGATTTTGCATTAGGAAATATTTCAACATCTTATACAATGGGCTCTGTTGTAAAAGGAGCAACGGTTTTAGCCGGCTTAGATTCAGGAGCTATTAAGCCAAACACAGTGTTCGTTGATGAACCCTTAAAAATTAAAGGAACACCGGTTAAAAAATCAGCTGAGGCTGAAGGGCTAGGACCCTTAACGTATTCAGCTGCGTTAAAATATTCATCCAACGTATTTATGTTTAAAACGGTAATGGCTATGGCTGGGTTACAGTATCATAAAAACATGACTTTACCGATTAAACCTGATACATTCAGCGAACTGCGTTCTTACTACAGTCAGTTCGGCTTAGGCGTATCAACAGGCATAGACCTTGATAACGAATCAACAGGTGTCCAAGGCGGAAGCGATGTTCCAGGTACGGCGCTTGATTTAGGAATTGGTCAGTATGATACGTACACGCCGCTGCAGCTTGTTCAATATACTTCTGCAATAGCTAATGGAGGGTATCGCATTAAGCCGCAGCTAGTAAAAGAAATCCGAAAACCAACGATTAAAACCGATGAAATTGGCGGTACGCAGCATTCATTTGAACCTGATGTGTTAAATCGTATCACGATGAAAGAAGAATACATTAAAGATGTTCAAAATGGTTTTAAACGCGTTACGCAAGAACAAGGCGGTACAGGGTATGCAGCTTTCCATACAGCGAACTATAATCCTGCTGGTAAATCAGGAACGGCACAAGCCTATGAGAAAAACCCAAGCGGAAAGGACCCGATTAAAGTTAATAATTCAAACTTTGTGGCCTTTGCTCCGGCGAATGATCCTGAAATTGCAGTAGCTGTCGTGGTACCATCGGCATTTGTGCCAAGTGCACCAAATACCATTACAAAAGAGCTTGCTCGTTCTGCGCTCGATACGTATTTTGATTTAAAGAAAAAAGGTGAACAAGAAGTAAAAGACCAAGAAGAGAATCAACAGGCTGTCATTGCAAACGACGCCAATTAAAGAGGCTGGAATAAAAGTATATTAGTTAAAGTAAGATCCGAACGAAGTTGATTAAGAATCAGCTTCGTTCGGATTTTTTTATTGGTAGAGTGAACGTAGATTTCGTGTAGATAGGCCCTTTTAGCGGTTGATTGGAGAGCAAGGTGAAGACTCCTCCAGGAAAAGCGAAGCCTTTCACAAAAATCAACAGCGGGGTCGGAAGTGGTTCTTACTAGCTTATTTATCCAATTTACCCATCTTTAGATTGAATTAATTTAGTTATGTCTTTACCTCTTCTTTTTTTTATTAGAAATCTTTACATATATGGTTTTTTATTGAATTTAAGGGTCGTAAGAACTAGTTTTTTACCTAAAAAACACACAGATAGACCTTCGTTTACAAAAGCTTTACATTGAGTTAAAACACAATTAATAGTCGGCTATTATTCTGTAAGTGTAAGGGTTAATAGAAATGATCAAAATAAGGGGAAGCGTTTCGGCTTCTCGTATTTATTTACACTGATAGTAAACAATAGATATTAAATAGACATAGAGAGACTTTTATTGTGCTCAAAACGGTTAAAGACGATGAAGGAGGATTATCCAATGGCAATAACAATGGAATTGACTAACAAAGAAAAAGTAAATACTCCGCAAACAAAAGAAATTGTATATAAAACAAAAGGTTTGAATTTATGGTATGGCAACACACATGCCTTAAAAAATATTGATTTAGACATTCATGCTAACGAAGTTACTGCGATCATCGGTCCATCAGGCTGCGGAAAATCAACATATATTAAAACGTTAAATCGTATGGTAGAAATGACTCCAATTGTCCGTACATCAGGTGAAATTGAGTATAGAGGGAAAAATATTTTTGATAAATCGTACCACGTGGAAGAGCTGCGCACGCAAGTAGGAATGGTTTTTCAAAAGCCAAATCCGTTCCCAAAATCTATTTATGATAATATTGCGTACGGCCCAAGAATTCATGGCGTTCGCAATAAGAAAAAACTAGATGAAATTGTTGAAAAAAGTTTACGAGGAGCAGCTATTTGGGACGAAGTTAAAGATCGTTTGAATCAAAATGCGAATGGGTTGTCAGGTGGACAACAGCAGCGTATCTGTATTGCGCGCTGCTTGGCTATTGAACCCGACGTTATTTTAATGGATGAGCCTACTTCTGCACTCGATCCAATTTCAACATTAAAAGTAGAAGAGTTAGTACAAGAATTAAAGAAAGACTTCAGCATTATTATTGTTACACATAATATGCAGCAAGCGGCACGTATTTCAGATAAAACAGCATTTTTCTTAAATGGAGAAGTGGTAGAGTACGCAGAAACAGATAAAATCTTCTCAATGCCATCTGATAAACGCACAGAAGATTATATTACAGGTCGTTTCGGTTAAGACATACAAGGAGATGGGATGAGTGGTTGTACGCGAAAAGTTTCATGGTGATTTAAAGATATTACGTGAAAAATTATTAGAAATAGGGCGTTTAACGCATGAGGCGCTATCAAAATCAATTGAAGCGTTGCAAACAAGCAACGTTGAGCTGGCGCTAGAAATTATCGACGGCGATTCATACGTGGATGACTTAGAAGAAGAAATTAATGACCTAGCTATCTTACTGATTGCAAAGCAGCAGCCCGTGGCTATCGATTTAAGACGTATCATTGTGGCAATTAAAATTGCTTCGGATGTTGAGCGTATGGCAGATTTTGCGGTTAACGTAGCAAAATCAGCTATACGAATTGGAAACGAAGAATTAATTAAGCCGTTAGAACACGTAAAGAAAATGCACGATATTTCGATTGAAATGTTGAGCCTTTCGTTAAAAGCTTATCACGAGGAAGATCTTGTGCTGGCTAAAAAAGTAGCGGAAATGGACGATCAAGTGGATGAGCTCTACGGAATAACAATCAAAGAACTTTTAAGTCTTGCTAAAGAAAAGCAGGAGGCTATGAACCAAATTACGCAGCTTTTATTTGTAGCCCGCTATTTAGAGCGTATGGCTGATCATACCACTAACGTAGCAGAAAGCGTATTTTACCTTGTAAAAGGCAAACGCTACGACTTAAACGAATAGTAGAAAAACCTCTTCTAATAAGCGAAGAGGTTTTTTTGTTAGTAAATTATAATTACTATGTTAACCTGAATTTTTAACACAAATCGACAAATTGCGTTTATTGTGGCAACTTTTTCTGAATGGTAAGATGTTAATAAGTTTATACGGCATTTATATGTAGAAAAAACATTCTAAGAAACGAAGTGATAAAACAGTGGCTGCTAATCTTATTCAAAACTTAAATGTGTGTATAGCTACTCAGCTTGACTCATCTCGTATTTATGTTCACTGGTCGTTTTCTGAGCATATTCGAGAGATGGTAGAAAGTATGTTTTCGACACGGTGGGAAGAATTGAACCTAGCTATGTGTACGTATGATATAACAGGTCTTCATTTTAACGGCCATGAATCAAACCGCTATTATATGAAGGGTCTTACTCCTAAGCAAGACTTCATGTTTATGAACAGCTTGGAAAGTGAGCGCACGTATGTAATAGATATTGGTATTCAAGATAAAGAAGGAAGTTTTTTTTCCCTTCTTCGTTCCAATCCGGTTTATTTGATGAAAGAAAAATATGAACAAGTAAATGTAACTTCGTTGAGCTGGATGTACGAACCTGTAAAAGTTCACCAGGGTGTTCAAAATGAATTTAGCACATATTCCTTATATTCAAATGACTTGGAGCAGGTGAAGAAGCAATATGAATAGTGATGACTGTATTCTTTTAACTTATATGCATTATCCCTTGCTACATGTACTTCAAACAGAGAGTGAGTATCTGCTGTTTGAACAAGTAACGAACGAGTTCATCCCTTTTTTAGATCAAATTGAGTCTAAGAAATTGATAGGTGCAACAGCTGTGATGTCTTGTGTGTTTTTGAACGCATTAAACGACGAGGAGTTTAACACTCGTTACGCGCGGTATTTACACCAGTTTTCAAGCCGGCAGCATCAGAGAGCACTCACTTTTTTTAAAAAGTGGAACGGGAGCTTGTTCTCAGCCTGCAAATATTTTTTTCAGCATGACATGATGGAGTGTATTCCTACTACCGTAACGAACGCGTTCGTTTCCACCCTTAAAACCGAACAAACATTAAATCTCCAAATTACAGAAGCAATACGTGTTTTTCAACAGTTTTTTGAAAAAAAGCCCGTCGGTTTTTTTATACAGCAAGGAGAGTATACTCATCAAGTAGATATGCTCCTAAATTCTCATGAAATGCGCTATACCTTTGTGAAGTCATCAACAGATGAACTAAAAAAGTCGCCTGCTGGCATTATCTTGTTTCCATATCCTAAGCAAGGAAAACAAGTTGAGGAAGGAACAATCAATAAAGCGAGCGTTTTTTTGGATTTGAAGGCTAAGGACACGCTTGGCTTTCAGCGAATGCAAGCAGCAAGCGGTACATTTCAATATCCTTTAGATTACGCGAGGGATATAGAGTTTCATCAAAACGAAACTCTTGCACTCTACGGTGCAACAAAAAGCGCCGAATTTGTCAGTGAGAACAATCAATTGTTTATTTCAACCGTACAGAAGTCAGAGGCGATGCTAGATGTTATCGATTCTAAACATCCTAGCGTGGTGAATACTATCTACCGACAGTGGCTTCTTTTAAGTAGCAGCGATTGGCTTTATAATTTTGAAAAAGTCAAAGATGAATACGAAAGGCAAGTAAAACTATTTGATTTTCTCTGTCACGAAGAGAATCCAAGGATGGATAGCGAAAACAGTTTTCTTTCAGGCAGTTCTTTTTTATACCCTACAAAAGAGATAGAGCCAGCGGCTTTATCAGTAAATCAATATAAAGGCGGTCTCTCCATTTTAATGCTTGCATGGGAATTCCCTCCTCTAGTTATCGGAGGACTTGCACGACATGTATTTGATTTATCCAGAGCGTTAGCAAAGGCAGGCCATCACGTTAGTGTATTAACAACGTATGTAGAGGGGCTGCCGGAATATGAGCGTTTATACGGTGTTCACGTTTACCGAGTTAAAAGCCTGCAGCCTCATCATCCGGATTTTTTGACATGGGTAAACAGCTTGAACGTGGCTATGGCTCTTAGAGGACTGCAATTAGGCTACAAGCTGTCTTTTGACGTTATTCATGCTCATGACTGGCTTGTTGCATCCGCTGCAAAATGTTTAGCAGATAAAACGGATAGACCGCTAATTACGACCATTCATGCGACAGAACATGGGCGCAATAATGGTATTCATAATGACATGCAGCAAAAAATTCACTTGCAAGAAGAGGAGCTGATTCGACAATCAAGCTCAATCATTGTCTGCAGCGACTATATGAAGAAGGAATTAATCACTTTATTTCACGTAGAGCAAGATAAAATTGCTATATTTCCAAATGGAATTGACAAGCAGCTGGTAGTCGACGCAGTAAATGAGCGGTTAAAAGAAAGTTTACAAAAGAAATATAATTTTAGAAAGGCCCCTATTATTTTTTCAATTGGACGAATTGTATATGAAAAAGGATTTCAGCTATTTATTGAAGCAGCGGAACTATTTAAGAAAAAACAAATAGATGTTCAATTCGTTGTAGCAGGAAAAGGGCCTTTACTTCATGAGTTTCGAACACAGGTAAGTGAAAAGCAACTAGACAAATACGTGTATTTTATTGGATACATTACCGATAACGAACGAAATCAGCTTCTTCAAGCTTGCAAAATGGTTGTTTTTCCAAGTTTATATGAACCTTTTGGAATTGTGGCTTTAGAGGGGATGGTAGCCAAGAAGCCAACTATCGTTGCCGATACAGGAGGTCTAAGCGATATTGTTTCACATTTTGACACGGGCCTGACGTTTGCCCGAGGAGATACGCTCGAATTAATCAACTGTATTGAATTTTTGTTAAAAAATGAAAAAACGGCTGCAAAAATCAGCGAAAATGGGTATAGAAAAGCAACAACTATGTTTAGCTGGGAAAAAATCGCTATTGATACAAGTAAGCTGTTTCAACATCAGATTTGCCAGGATAAAAAAAGAAGGGAGGCAAAAAATTGAAAGCCATTATACTTGCTGGCGGTAAAGGAACAAGACTGCAGCCCTTGACCTATACGATTCCAAAGCCTATGCTACCGCTTTACGATAAACCTGTGATGGAATATAGCATTGAACTGCTTAAGAAACATGGAATTACAGAGATTGGGATTACGCTGCAGTATAGGCATGAACAAATTATTGAATACTTTGGGGATGGCTCTCAGTGGGGAGTGACGCTTACTTATTTTATCGAAAAAGAGCCTCTTGGAACGGCGGGCGGAATTAAGCGAGCAGAGGCCTTTATTGAGGAAGACTGTATTATTATTAGTGGAGATGCCTTAACAGAAATTAATCTTCAAGACGTTATTCATTTTCATTATGAACAAAAAAGCGAAATGACCATTGTTACAAAAGAAGTAAACGACGTGCGGGGCTATGGAGTGGTGACGATAGATGAAGGGTATCGAGTCACTGGGTTTGTAGAGAAACCGACCTACGAACAGGCCAATAGCCGATTGATTAATACGGGAGTGTATGTGATCAAAAAATCCGTTCTTGATTACGTGAATTCTTATGGTCCTACAGATTTTAGCTTTGACATTATCCCGCTTCTTTTGGAATATAATCATACTGTGTGCAGCTTTGTAACGGAAGATTATTGGATTGATATTGGGCAAATCCACCATTATCGTCAAGCACACTATGATTTGTGGAGCAAGTGGTTTGGCAATAGACAGGAAAGTATTGTCTCAGATGACGCGCTCATAGAAGAAGGGGTGACTGTTTACGATCCGGTTTACGTAGGAGAAAATGTGGTGATTAAAAAAGGTGCTTCAATTGGTCCTTACACGATTATTGGAACCAATAGCATCATAGAAGCACATGCTGCAATCGATAAAACGATTTTGCTTCAAAACGTAACGGTGGGGGCAGAATCGTTTTTATACAACGCTACGATAGGTCCCTATGTAAATGTTCAAGCAATGACTACGTATGTCCAAGATACAGTAGCTGGAAATCAAGTGCTACCCCAACTTTCTGTAAAGCCAGATGTTTCTATCTTCAAAAACGGTCGCCTGTATGTACATTCATCTGTTGATCGAGAAAGACTATACAATGCGTTATTACTTGTATGCAAACATCAAGGGTCGTTCTGTCTAGCAAGCGATGATGACGGAGAAGCCACTCAGCTTCGCAAAGAATGCTTTTCTTTTTTACGAAGTAATCATTCAGCTGTGTATGATATTAAAAAAGAAGCTCTTCCGGTATTTCGATATTACATGATGACTTCACAAGCGAGCATTGGTATTTATATTGGTGTGGATAGCAAAAACAGCGGCCTGTTTTTAGAAATATATGATAATAAAGGGCAATTAGTTAATCAGCTTATTGAAAAAAAGATTGAGCGGATGTACCTTCAAGCTAAAAAAGCAAACGTAACGACTTCTGTTTCATTTAAAGAAACAAGCATAGGAAATATCAGGGGAGAATATTGTGCTGCTTTAGTAAAATCAATTAATCAGTATGCTTTATTAGAAGACAATATGCGGATTGGCGTGATTTGTTCGCCGCTTATACAGGAAGTTGTCGAACTATTATGTAAGCGTCTTCGTGTCCATGTTTTATTTTTAAACAAATGGGAGAAAGCAGAAGAAATCAAACGAATAATTAAACGAAATAAGCTGTCTTTTTGTATTCAGATTAAAGAAGATGGAGAAACATTTGCTCTATATGATGAAAAAGGCTGCAGCGTAAATGACTCAGAAATTATGTCGCTTTATATTTATAGCGTATACATGACAAAAAAAGTAGCCTTCGTTCCTATTCCTATACACTATTCATCCACACTAGAAACATTTGCTCAATCTCTCAATCAATCATTTATGAGGACAAAAGCAAAAAAACGTGATTTACTTAGTCTTTTGGGGCCCGTTCAATTTCAGTTAGATGCCATGTATGCTTTATGTCAGCTGATCGAATTAATTATGGTGCAACAGCGAAAAATTTCTGAAATGATTCAATATGTCCCGCACGCTTATATGAACTGGCGGTATATTTCATGTCCGCTAGAAATTCAAGAACAAGTCATGAAGAAACTATTAGAAGAAGCAATCGGTAAACAAGTGTATGTCATTGATGGCTTAAAGATTTACCATGATCCCCATGAATGGACGCTTATTTTGCCCGATGGTCACTTGCCTGTATTAAATATTTATTCAGAGGCGTTAAACACTCAGACTGCCAAGAAGCTGTCGGCATATTTTGTAGAAAAAATACAAGAGTATCAAAGAGTGTAAATAATGGATTTTATTTAAAAGAAAGGAAGTGCGCCTCTCGTAAAAAGAGTTCCGCTTATTTCAAGACACTTCATCTATAGATAAGGCGTAGGAGAGAAGGAGCTCAGGGCTCTAAGAGGAAAGAAAAAGTGAAGAAATGAAATTAAATGACTTTCTTCAAAAAAACAGACTGGCATTTCCTTTCGAAAAATGATATTATATTAAAGTCTGATTTATGTTTATAATGTTTGGAGGGAAAATAGATGCGCGTAAACGTTACATTAGCTTGCACTGAAACTGGTGACCGTAATTACATTACAACTAAAAACAAGCGTAATAACCCAGATCGTCTTGAGTTAAAAAAATACAGCCCAAGACTTAAAAAAGTTACACTTCATCGCGAAACAAAGTAAGCAGTAGGAGTACAATCCTGCTGTTTTTTTTATAGGGGGAATTCAAATGAAATCTCATCTGCGCAAAGAGATGAAGCGCGTTCTTAATTTAATTTCTGAAGATCAGCACGAGGCACATTCAACAAGCATAGCAAATGCACTGTATGAAACTTGTTTATGGAAAGAAGCTAGAGTCATTGCAGCTACGGTTTCAAGAAATAAAGAAGTTAATACGAAAGCCATCATTGAACGTGCTTGGAAAGATGGAAAGAAAGTAGCTGTTCCAAAATGCAACCCCACAACATCTCAAATGGTTTTCTACGAGATCATGAATTTTTCACAGCTTGAAACAGTGTACTACGGGTTAGCGGAGCCAATTGTTGAAGAAACTGTTCCCGTTTCAAAATCTTCAATTGATTTACTCCTTGTGCCTGGCGTGGTATATAGCAAAAATGGATATCGTATCGGCTATGGAGGCGGCTATTACGATCGTTATCTAACAGATTATAGCGGACAGAAGCTAAGCCTTGCGTTTGATTGTCAAGTCGTTTCAGAGGTCCCATATGAATCTCATGATATTCCCGTTGAATATATTTTGACAGAGAAGGAGCTTATTTGCTGTGAATCCGTTTGATGCTGTCATGATAATTGTAATATTACTCATGGCAGGAGCAGGCTACATAGCAAAAGCACTGACAGTATCGGGAGCCTGCATGTCTTTTATCGTAGGAGCGAGCGTTTATATCGGTTTTTCGCTGCAAGGTTTTTTACTCTTACTCTTATTTTTTAGCACTTCTACGTTGTGTAGTAAGTACAAAAAAGAAAAAAAACGCGCATTAGAAGAAAAGCTAGAGAAGCACGACAGGCGAGATTATATTCAAGTCCTTGCTAATGGAGGTGTAGCTGCTGCTTGCGGTTTGTTATATGCTGCAACAGCTTTTCCTGTTTACATGTGGATGTTTATGATCAGTATCTCAGCTGCTAATGCGGACACATGGGCATCTGAAATAGGGTCTCTTAGTAAGAAGCAGCCGTTTTACCTTTGGACATTAAAGAGAGTAGAAGCGGGTACCTCAGGAGCCGTTTCACTTTTAGGTACAGCAGCCGGAGCAGCCGGAGCTTTTCTTATTGCTGCCGCTTGTTATTTTGCTTTTCCATCCGTATCGCTAAGTAGTATATTGCTAGTCGGGTGCTTTGGTTTTATTGGAAACGCTATAGACACTCTTCTTGGAGCAAGTGTGCAAGTTCGCTTTCGCTGTCAAAGCTGCGGTATTGAAACGGAACGGAAAGATCATTGCCGTAAGCCAACGATAAAAGAGAAAGGAATAACTTTCTTTAACAATGATGTTGTAAATCTTGCCGCTATTTTGCTTGCTGCTTTTACAGGCGGAACCCTTATCCTGCTTTTACCTATATAAGAGCATAAAATGTTCGTCATAGGAGCAAAGTAAACGTAAGGAGGCTTGAAAATGAGACATATTGTATTGGTACTTACGCTTTTAGTTGTTGGAACGCTGGGCTATCAAATGAGATACCGTGTTTTAAATTCGCTGTTTGGAAATTCATTTATCCGCAGTCTAGCTGTTCGTTCATTTTTTAATTTGCCATTTGTTCGGGATCGTTTAATGAAGCAGGTCTTCCGCTGAGAGCGAAAGATACATAAAAAAACACCTTACAGACCCGTAAGGTGTTTTTTTGTAGAAAAAGAAAAAGGGAAAATCGTTGCTTTTTTCCTGGCTTTCTGCCATCTTTACATATAGAGAGCATGAGGAGGTGACTATTTGTCTAGGCAAGATTTTTATTATTTGCAGCTGGCACAGCAATTGCTTGGCCATTCTTCATATGAGTTGATTTCGATGAAAGCTGATGCTTCAGAGCTATGGTTTCAATCTTCGCATCGCAAAGATAAGTCAATTGTCCGCATAGTCCGCCGGAATTTTAAATCAGCCGTTGAGCAGCAAAAAGATGTATTGTATGCATTACAAAGAGCTGAAAATGTGCGAAAGCAGAGAGGTAAATCAACGCTTACTCTTAACACGATTTACTTTGCTGATTTTGATCCTTTTTATACAGAGCAGTCCTTAGAAAGTGCGCCAAGTCCCTCTAAAGTGAATAGTTACGTTGAACAATTAACGGCAGAGAAAGCAAGCGCTTATGAACCTCTATTCGAACGGTTGGGTCTTACATTAGAAAGCGCAGACAATTTCTCTTCCCAAGAAGAAGCACAGCGAATAGAACAGTGGAAACATAAAATTGTGCTTTTTGTACAGAAAAAACAAAGCGAAGAACAGCAAATAGCTGGATACGGGAAGCCTATTTTTACATATATATTTTTGGCGCTGCAAATCTTAATGTTTCTGTTTCTGGAGTGGAAGAGCAGTACACAAAATACGCTCACTCTGATTCAATACGGAGCTAAATACAACCCCTTAATTATTGAAGGCGAATGGTGGCGTTTTTTTACACCTATAATTTTGCATATAGGATTTCTGCATTTGCTTATGAATAGTGTAGCCCTGTATTATTTAGGAACGCTTGTAGAGAGGATATATGGCAGCGGGCGTTTTGTCTTTATTTATATATTTGCCGGGTTTGCAGGATCTCTAGGAAGTTTTATATGGAATACGTCTATTTCCGCAGGAGCCTCAGGGGCCATTTTCGGTTGCTTTGGAGCTTTACTGTTTTTAGCAAGAACAAATCCACGTTTCTTTTTTCGAACAATAGGATCGAGTTTCATTGTAATCATTGTGATTAACTTGATTTTTGGATTTGTTGCGCCGAACGTCGATAATGCAGGGCATATTGGCGGTTTGGTTGGCGGATTTTTAGCTGCGAGCATCGTCAGTTTACCGAAACAAAAAAAGCTGTATATTCAGATTCCGGCTTTCATTTGCACGCTTTTATTAGTAGGAAGTCTGCTTTTTTATGGATATCATGAGCGTTCTGTTTATCAAGATGAGCCCTATGCACTCAGCGTAGCGGCTACGTATCTTCAGCAGAAGCAGTATGAAGAAGCAAAAGATGCCATTAAGCTTTTTGTTGAAAAAGGAACAGGAAATAGTAACGTGTATTTCGTCAGTGCTAACGCAGAATTTTATCTTGAAAATTATAAAGAAGCTAAACAGCAATTGAATCAGGCTGTAAAGTATGATTCAACTTTTCATGAGGCGTATTACAATTTAGCTCTGGTGAATATGAAACTGAATGATATTCCAGCGGCCACACAAAATATCGATAAAGCAATTGCGCTTGAACCGCAAAATGAAAAATACGAAAAGCTGAAGCGAGAGCTAGGAAATTAAAACTGTTGAATGACGAATTTAATATTTTATACTTTACTATTGTGAGAACGTTTACTAGAATATTAATATGTAGACCTAGCAGTGGGCGTTAAATACGGCCGCTGTTTATGACTGAATGACTGTTGAGTTATCTCAAAATAAATGAATCATATCACCTAGAAAATAGGATAAAGGTGACAGAATGAATACGTTATATGATGTACAACAATTATTAAAGTCCTTCGGCATTTTTATATACGTGGGCAATCGTATTGCTGATTTAGAGCTGATGGAAGCGGAAGTAAAAGAGTTATATCAGTCTAACTTGATTGATGTACGTGATTACCAAATGGCAATTCTTTTGCTTCGTCGAGAGTTAAAACAACAAAAAGAGAAAAAGGATGAATGAACATGGATGACAAATGGTTAGTTGGAGTTGATTTAGGCGGTACAACAATAAAAATGGCCTTTATTAATCATTATGGAGAAATCATTCACAAGTGGGAAATTAATACGGATGTGAGCGAGCAAGGCCGTAAAATTCCAACGGATATTGCAAAAGCAATTGATAAAAAGTTAAACGATCTTGGAGAAGTAAAATCAAGGTTAGTAGGAATTGGTATTGGTGCACCGGGGCCTGTCAACTTTGCAAACGGTTCGATTGAAGTAGCTGTCAATTTAGGTTGGGAAAAATTCCCTATCAAAGATATCTTGGAAGTAGAAACTTCTCTTCCTGTTGTAGTAGACAATGATGCAAACATTGCAGCGATTGGAGAAATGTGGAAGGGTGCTGGAGACGGAGCAAAAGATTTACTTTGCGTTACGCTTGGCACAGGCGTTGGCGGTGGCGTCATTGCAAACGGTGAAATTGTACAAGGCGTAAATGGAGCCGCTGGTGAGATCGGGCACATTACTTCTATTCCTGAAGGCGGGGCACCGTGTAACTGCGGCAAAACCGGCTGTTTAGAAACAATTGCTTCAGCAACTGGAATTGTACGTTTAACAATGGAAGAATTAACGGAAACGGACAAACCAAGTGAGCTTCGCACAGTGTTAGAACAAAATGGACAAGTTACCTCTAAAGATGTATTTGATGCAGCTCGTTCAAAAGACGAGTTAGCTATGCATGTTGTAGATAAAGTTGCTTTTCATTTAGGTCTAGCACTAGCAAACTCTGCTAATGCATTAAACCCTGAGAAGATCGTTCTAGGCGGCGGTGTGTCTCGTGCAGGCGAGGTATTACTTGCACCGGTAAGAGATTATTTCAAACGTTTTGCATTTCCTCGCGTAGCGCAAGGTGCTGAACTAGCAATCGCTACTTTAGGAAACGATGCGGGAATTATTGGAGGAGCTTGGTTAGTTAAATCTTATTTTGAATAATAAGCAAGAATCTAACTGAGATAAAAAAGCGCTTTGACATTTAGTCAAAGTGCTTTTTTATCATGCATCTTTTCAATCTTTACATATACATAGTGTAAAGGAGTGAAGATTATGCAAATTGTAGATATCCAAAAGCCCTACGATTACACGCGAACAATACAAGATATCCAAACACTTTTAACGTACTATCCCTATGGTTCTCTTGAATGGATAGGGTGCAGCGTGCTTGGAAAGCCGATTCCTCATATTTTAATTGGAAACGGAGAAAGAAAAGTTCATATTAATGCGTCTTTTCATGCCAATGAATGGATTACGACAAATGTTCTTCTACAGTTTGTTGAAGATTATTTAGCTGCTCTTCATTACGATCAGGCGTTGAACGGGCAGGAAGCAAGAGCTCTTTTTAATCAAATTACGCTTTCTGCGGTTCCAATTGTTAATCCAGACGGAGTAGATCTGGTCTTAAAAGGTCCTGCTGTAAGTGAACCTTATGCGTCTTTTCTTTCTAAAATAGGAAGAGATTTTCCTGATTTTCAAAGCTGGAAAGCAAATATCCGAGGGGTAGACTTAAACAATCAGTTTCCGGCTTATTGGGAAATTGAAAAAAAGCGCAAAGAACCTAAAGCTCCGCATTATCGGGACTTTCCAGGCTATGAATCTCTGTCTGAACCTGAAGCGCAGGCAATGGTAAAACTCGTTGAGCGTCATGATTTTGATTGTGTGATAGCTTTACATACCCAAGGAGAAGAATTTTACTGGGGGTATATGAATGAAGAGCCGAAGGAAGCGGAGGAAATAGCCAGTTATTTTGAAAGGGTAAGCGGTTATAAAGCAGTCAAAACGATTGATAGTCACGCTGGATTTAAGGATTGGTTTATTTTAGAAAAGAAAAAGCTAGGGTTCACTTTAGAACTGGGGAAAGGAATTAATCCGCTGCCTTTATCTCAAATATCGCGCGTATATAATCCGACCAAGGCTATTTTAGTTGCGGCAATGGAATATCTATCTATTTGAAAAGCCACGCAAAGCATATGCTTTGCGTGGCTTTTTTAATGATGTACCGCCGGATAACCGTGATGTATAATGGTCATCACGGTAAACCATCCGAACACACCGAATGTTAGTACCGAAAAACCAATGCCTAATATGTTTTTATTTCTAAAAGATGAAATAGCTGCAAATACGCCTAGCAATGTTGTTAGTGCAAAAATAATCATAAGACCCACTCGAAGAAACCTCCTTTAGGCAACTTAAAATTAAAGCGCTATCATTAGCTTATCCCTTTAATTGTAAAACTTTTCTAACCGTTTGTCGAGATGAAAACCAATCTTTCTTTCGCCTTATTAGCTTAGAAAGGTCCTTACTTTCATTTATAAGATGATGTGTGTATGATAATGCATATAACGAAAATAAATTTTACAAGGAGGATACATTATGAACTATCATCGTATACCGCTAGGACCGATTCAAACGAATTGTTATGTCGTTGCTAACGAAAAAAAAGAATGTTTAGTTTTTGACCCGGGAGCTCAGGGAAAACAGCTCGTTGAATTTCTAGAAAAACAAACGTATAAACCGTTAGCTATTTTGCTGACACACGCTCATTTTGATCACATTGGAGGAGTGGATGAAGTGATGAATCACTACTCTATCCCGCTTTATGTACATAAAAATGAAAAAGAATGGCTTCATAATAGTGATTTAAACGGGTCGAAATTTTTTGATTTAGGAGAAATTACGGCTCCAGATGCAACCGATATTATTTCAGTCGAAGGCAATTTAACAATTGGTTCATTCCAATTTGAGGTGTGCGAAACGCCTGGCCATTCTCCTGGCAGCGTTTCATATTATTTCAAACCGGGTAACTTTGTAGTATCTGGTGACGCGCTTTTTGCAGGCGGCATTGGACGCACAGATTTACCTGGAGGCAATCAAGCTCAGCTGTTAGAAAGCATCGAATCGAAATTGCTGTCCCTTCCAGAAGATACGCTTGTACTAAGCGGTCACGGACCTGAAACAACTGTGGGACACGAAATGGATCAAAATCCTTTCCTGAATGGTTTTTAAGAATACAAAAAGCGATGGAAGCCCATCGCTTTTCTCTTTACTGTCCTGGTGTCATCATAAAAGTTGACCAGTACGTGAACCCCACAAAAAAGACGGTCAAATATGCTCCGAAAACGTAAATGTACATTCTTTCAGACAGCTTTAAATAACTAAGAATTACAAAAAAGCCTGTTTGAGCTAAAAAGAGTAAAGAAGTCTTATGCATGTGACCGAGGTAAAACATTACAGTGAAAATTGCTGTCCAGAACCCCATTACACGGTACATTCGTTCCACGTCCATTTCCTCCTTTATCAAACTTAGTTAGTGTCATGATGAATGTCATCGCTGTGTAAGCACTAGAAAGCACTTATGAAACTATATCGATACTTTTCCATTATAATACATCCTTTCTTTCCTGAAAACGCTATCTTTTCCTTGAAATACGACAGAAGAAAAAAAGTTATATAAAACATGTGCAAAATACTATACAAAAGTTATACAAAACGTGTACAATGTATATAAACAACCTATAACTAAAAAACGGGAGGGTTTCATATGGAAGAAATTAAATTTTATACGTACCCGAGCTGTACATCTTGTCGTAAAACGAAAAAGTGGCTAGTGAAGGAAGATGTAAATTTTAAAGAGCGTCATTTATTCAGAGAAACACCTACTCATAAAGAAATGCTTGAACTTCTTTCTATGACCACAGAAGGGATGGATGAACTTCTGGCTAAAAGAAGTCAAGAATATAAAAAGTTAAATGTTGATGTGGATAGCATGACACTATCAGAAGTGGTCAATCTATTAATTGAACATCCTCGTTTGCTTCGCCGACCCATTTTAACAGATGGCAAAAAGCTTGTAGTAGGCTATAACGAATCTGCTCTTAAAAATTTAGTCAAGAAAAAAACAAGTCTTGCTTCTCTAGTTGTCTAAGCGTACATGATGAAGAAGCTCAATTCAGTAAATAACGAATAAAACGACAGCGTAGAGTTTTACATCACGTTGTCTTTTTTTATGTAGTCGTTTAGAGGTGTACAGAAGTTGTACATCGTGTACAAGGACTGAAGCGAAGAAAAGAAACGTATACTAAAAAAATTATAAAAAATGAAAAAAGAAGAAGGAAAATCTCGAAAAAGGTCGAAATTACTGTTTCTAGATGTTTTGACAATCATCTTTATTACAAATAAAGGAGCGATGATCGTTTGACCGAAATTGAACAGTTTGCGACTTACATTATACGAGATGCATGTGAGTGCCGAAGTTCTGATGTGCATATTGTGCCCCGAAAGAAAGATGCTGTGATTCAGCTGCGAATTGACCAAGAGCTTATTTTAAAGAGGGTTATTTCAAAGGAAATGTCTGAACGGCTCATTTCGCATTTTAAATTTTTAGGGGGAATGGATATTGGCGAACGAAGAAAACCTCAAAATGGTGCATTGACCACTTCCATTGATCACTATCAAGTAAATTTACGTTTATCAACTCTTCCTACTTCTCATGATGAAAGTCTTGTTATTCGGCTTTTGCCTCATCAACAATCTACATCTCTCAAACATTTATCTCTTTTTCCTGAACATACTAAAAAGCTTATTTCTCTCTTGAAATTCTCTCATGGATTAATTATTTTTACCGGTCCTACAGGATCAGGTAAAACCACTACTCTATATACTCTTTTACACGAAGTAAAGCATCTTTTTAATCGAAATGTTATTACACTAGAAGACCCTATTGAAAAACCGAGTGAAACCGTGCTTCAAGTACAGGTAAATGAACGGGCGGGGATTACGTACACGACTGGTTTAAAAGCTATATTGCGCCATGACCCAGACATTATCATGGTGGGAGAAATAAGAGATAGTGAGACTGCCAAAATTGCTGTGAGAGCAGCGCTTACCGGACACTTGGTTTTGACAACGATGCATACTAAAGATACAAAAGGATCTTTGTACAGGCTGCTTGAATTTGGCGTTAGCTTTCAAGAAATGGAACAGACTCTTGTAGCAGTAGCTGCACAGCGCCTTGTAGAAATTCGCTGTCCGCTGTGTTCCGGAAAATGCCATCCCGCTTGTAAAAAAATGAGAAAGCATCGTCAGTCCAGCATATACGAATTGCTTTATGGCAAGGAGCTTAGCGCAGTGATGAGAGAAGTGAAAGGAGAAAATGCGGATTATGATTATAAGACGCTCCGAGATGTT
This sequence comes from Priestia sp. SRI_019, assembly GCF_057586255.1. Taxonomy (NCBI): domain Bacteria; kingdom Bacillati; phylum Bacillota; class Bacilli; order Caryophanales; family Bacillaceae; genus Priestia; species Priestia sp. SRI_019. The sequence continues at coordinate 400,009 of NZ_JBYCZN010000001.1, forward strand.
ATTCTAAAAGGAATCGCGCTAGGCTATTTATATCCGCATTCGCTAGACGGATGGGGATAAAGACAAATAGACAAAAAAGGTGGTCTCTTGCTCAGCAAGCGAAAATTCTTAAGCAGGTCTCTAAGCTCTTGGAAAAAGGCTATACTCTTTCTCAAGCTCTTTCGTTTTTGACGTTTCAAGTATCTAACAAAGAAAAAACGGATATTGAAAAATGTCTTGAGCAGTTAAAACGTGGAGAATCTTTGCACGCTGCTTTTGTTAAACTTCAGTTTCACCGTGATATTTTAAGCTATTTATATTTTGCGGAACAGCATGGAAATCTTCAGTTTGCTTTAAAAGAAAGCAGCTCAATGATTGAAGAAAAAGTAAGGCATCGTAAAAAATTTCAAAAGCTTGTTCAATATCCCGTATTGCTACTTCTGTTTATTCTTTCCATTTTATTTGTTTTAAGTACGGTTTTACTTCCACAGTTTGAAGCTCTGTACTTATCCTTTGGAAACAAGCAGTCTTCGTTTATCCTCTTATTTATGCAGGCGATGTCATTCTTTCCTTTTGTGTTACCTGCAGTCATCAGTATGCCAATTATCCTGTATTTGTTTTATGTGATTTACATTAAAAAATTGCCTCCAGTAGTTCAAATGCAGCTCTTTATGAGAGTTCCCGTTATCCGAACGTTCACACGGCTATTTAACTCGTACTTTTTTTCTGTTCATATGAGCAATTTACTAAATGGTGGTTTATCTATTTATGAATGCTTTGCTCTTTTTCAAAAGCAAGAGCATCATCCGTTTTTTCAAGTGGAAGCTTTTGCTTTTACAGATCAACTTTCCTCAGGAATGCGATTAGATCAGATCATTTCAGGTAAATCTCATTATGAAAAAGACTTGGCTCACGTTATTGTGCATGGCCAGCAGAACGGTGAGCTTTCTCAAGAACTGTATGATTACAGTCTATTTATGATGGAAAGAATGGAACAATTTATTTTTCGTATTTTAAAATATGTACAGCCGCTTACATTCTTATTCATCGGAATCGTCATTCTGCTTATGTATATGTCCGTTATGCTTCCGATGTTAGAAGTGATGTCGAGCTTGTAGAAAGGTGAAAGAATATGATTCTAAAAGGTGATAAAGGATTTACCCTTATTGAAATGCTCATTGTTATGCTCGTTATTACCGTGCTTTTGCTCATTATGATTCCAAATGTATTAAAGCATAATACGGTTATTAACAACAAAGGCTGCTCAGCTCTTGTCAAAACCGTAGAGGCTGAGGTACAAGTATACGAACTTGAAAATGGCGAAAAACCAAGTCTAGAAGAGCTTGAAGCAGGAGGCTACTTAAAAGAAGGCACCGTGTGTCCAAATGGTCAAGCTATTCAAATTGACGGTACCGGAAAGGTTACAGCTAGTGGTTCTTCTTAAGCAAAAAGGATTTACCCTCATTGAGATGCTGATGGTTTTATTTATTGTGCAAGTGATGATGTTTTCCATTATTGTAGCCATTCGGCCGCTTGTGGAATATTACAAAATCACATTATTTTTGCGACAGCTGCAAAGCGACACGTTTTATGTGCAGCAGACAGCCATGAACCGAGAATCCCCAATTAAAATTAACTTCGCACCGAAGGGAACAGAATATATTGTTTCTGATTCTCGTGCCGTTCTTTATAAGCGCGCCTATGACTCCACCATTCAAATCACGTTTGGAAGCGGCAATTCCACGATACAATACAACAAAAACGGCAATATTTCTCAAGCGAAGACCATTTTTATCAGCAATCAAAAATTTAAATATAAAGTTACTTTTCAAATAGGCAGAGGGCGTTTTTATGTGGACAAGATGTAAGGGTCAGCAGGGCTACACCTTGTTAGAAATGCTTGTTTCATTTAGCATGCTTTTACTCCTAACCGGTACAATTATTCCTTTGTATGTTCAGATGAAGGAAGCGGAAAAGAAGCAATATGTTTCGTATCAAGCTGACGCTATCTTGCACGAAGAGCTATTGAAATATAAATATGAAGCAGGATATAAACGGCGAGAAAAAATCGTAAAAGAAAACGTTGCGTTTTATCTGAAGTGGAACGGAGAAAGTGCTCAAAAGCTTTGTGTAGAATGGAAAGATTCTGCTGAGAAAATGAAAAAGAAGTGTGATGTGATGTTGAAGTGAAAAGGGAAAAAGGCTTTACGCTTGTAGAGATGTTAGTCAGTTTTACTCTTTTTTTGATCATTGTTTCATTTTTCCCCATTATCATTCCGCTAGCGAAGCAAACATATAATCCGGATTTTAGTATGAATGAAATGGAGTGGGAAATTTTTGTGAATCAACTTGCTATGGAATATCGAGAAGCAAAAGAAGTGGGAATTCATGCGACTACGCTTACGTTGAAAATGGAAAATAATCAGGTCATCACTTATGAACGCTACGAAGACAAGATAAGAAGACGAGTGGATGAAAGCGGTCATGAAGTTGTGCTGCAGCACATTAAGAATATTATGTATGAACAGCAAAAAGAAAGGCTGTTGATTCGTTCAACAGACGGTGTTAACAAAGTTAGAGAAGAAACCATTACGACGTTTTTGATGCTTGCTCATGAAACATAATGAGCAAGGATTTATTCTTCCGGTTGTTTTGGCATTTTGTGCTCTTTTTCTTCTGTTAGTAGCTCAGCAAACCACTTATTTTGTGACGAAAAGTTCATTTTATCAAGAAGTAGAGCAGAAAAATCGTCTGCAGCATCTTTTAGAAAACGCAGTTGTACATGTGAAAAAGGAAATAAGAGAACATAATAAATCTCCATCTGCATCTTTAGTATTAGAAACTGGTATGGTTTCATACGAAGTAGTAAGTGAAGATGAACAGATGATTATTCTGAAAATAAAGTGTCAAACATTGCAAGGAAGAGCATTGACGGAAACGGCATATATTCAAAAAAAGGATCAGCACATTGTGAAATGGACGGATTAAGTCTCTTTCTCTCCGGATATAATAGTGCTGAGGAGATGATTATATGAAAACGAATGATTATGTAAAATATATGACTCAGCAATTTGTACAATATATGGATCAGCCAAAAGAAGAGAGGAAAACGAAAAAGATTCAAAAAAAAGAAGAGCGAGCACCTTTTGCAAACAGATGGTTTGGAATGATTCCGCTGTCGTTTATGCTGTGGTATCGAAAGAAAAAAGAAAGATGAGCATATCATATGCTCATCTTTTTTTTAACCGGCTTGTGTTTTATTAAATTGACGAGACATCGTTTCAGGCGATATGTAAAATAAGCCACCGTTTATAAACTTAAACAAGATAGTCGGCTCGTACAGTTCTTGAAGCGCTGTTTTTTCGGTCATATATATTTCTGGCAGCTCTTCTGCTGTTTCGTAAAAATGATCAAGAAGCGCTAAGTCTTCATACCATCTTTCTTGCGCTTTTTCAGCCCATTCAGTTGGCTGAGTTTTAACATAGTCAGTCACATATGATGTGAGTCGTGCGATGGCACTTTTAGGTTTAATAAAAGGTGAGAGAGTAAAGCAATAGTCTGAGATTTTAGATGACAGATTTTGATTAACGATTAATTCATGAAATGATTCAATAATTTGTCCATTTATTAAATTAATGCCAAGCGACAAGAGCTCATCTTTTTTACGATCACATTTGTACGAGACTTTAATATTTAATGCAAGCCAAGGGTGTAAAGGTTGATTTGTTGGCTGAGCTGATGCAACTTGTTCATACAAGTGAATAAACCCGCCTAGTTTTTGAGTAGAAGCGAAAATTTGGTGCAGTCTAGGTGAACCAAAATGAATTCGTTCTCCTTGAACGGAATCGTCTTCAAATGCTGGGTCTGTAATGAAAGTGAGCGAAGCAGGAGTTGCTTCTCCTCCCGTCTTTTCGATATAGTGCCAATAAAATGGACGATTCATCAATTCTTTATCGAGTTCAATCGTTAATTGAACCGTCAGGTAAGACGGTGTTTCTGTGACAATAGAACAATTATTAGCTAGAAAATAACGCTTTAAAAATTGATGAATATCAGTTTGCTGCATGCTGATCCTCCTCGCTGTCTTCGTATTGAATAATAGACGTCAAGTTCTCCATCTTGATTTTTATTTCTCCTTCACTCCGTGAATGAAATAAGATATCCTGAATATGCTCTTCGATATTTTTTAAATCAAGCTTTGTTAAAATATCATCTAGCTCTCCAACAACTCGTTCAAAAAGGTTTATTTTTTCGTACAGTAATTTTAAAATATGTTCTTCGACCGTATGTTGAATGGCTAAATTGTAAATGTGAACATCATGTTTTTGACCTAAACGATGGACCCTTCCAATTCGCTGTTCTAGACGCATTGGATTCCACGGTAGATCATAGTTAATGATATGATGACAAAACTGAAGGTTGATTCCTTCTCCGCCTGCTTCAGTGGCAATAAATACTTGCGCGTGGCTTTCAAAAAGCTGCTTCATCCAGTCTTTTTTACCTCGCTTAAATCCGCCTCTAAAAGGTACAGAGGTAATTCCATGCTGTTTTAAATACCACTGTAAATACAGTTGAGTTGCTCTGTACTCAGTAAAAATAATGACTTTATCATCAATTTTCTGAACTAGCTCTAGCACTTTTTCTGCTTTTGCATTTTGAGGCACTTGCTGAAGTAGTTCCATTAACGGCGTAATCATATGTTCCGTTAATGCGCTGTTTTGATCTTCCTGACGTTCCAGCATGTTTTTTAATGTCATATACACTGCTTCACGGCTGCTGCAGGCCTCTCGCTGCAGAGTTAAAATTGAAAAAGCGCTTGAAGGGTGGAATCCGTTTCCTTTAAAAGATGTAATCGCATCGTACAGCTCCCGTTCTTTTGGCGAGAATTCAACAGGAATGGTTTGAACAATTCGCTTCGTCCATTCGATACCCGTATCGTGGCGGCGATTTCGAATCATAACTTTGTTAACAAGCTCTTTTAAGTGTTCATCGTTTTGCAAAGAGCGTTTTTTAGCGGAAAATAATTCTTCGAAATAGTCTTTATTGCCGAGATGGCCAGGCTTTAAAAGAGAGACTAAGTTAAAAATTTCTTCAATTCGATTTTGAATCGGTGTTGCGGTTAGCAACAGACAAAATTTCTTTTTTAGACTTTGCACAAATTCATAGTTTTTTGTTTTGTTGTTTTTAAGTTTATGAGCTTCATCAATGATGATGAGATCGTAGTCTTGTTCAAGCACAATTTCTCGATGAGGAGAACGTTTTGCTGTATCAATTGAAGATACAACGATGTCGCACTGATCCCACACATATGATTTTCTTTGAGGAACTGCGGGAATATAAAATTTTTGATTCAATTCCATAGCCCACTGTGAAACAAGCGAAGCTGGAACTAAAATGAGAACTTTTTTAACAAGTCCGCGAATCATATATTCCTTCAAAATTAACCCTGCTTCAATCGTTTTTCCCAGTCCTACTTCATCTGCTAAAATGGCTTTCCCATTCATTGTTTCAACTACTTGTTTGGCTACTTCGAGCTGATGAGGAAGCGGCGTTAAATCAGCTAGATGTTTTGGGCTTTGCAGTCCTTCAAATTCTGAGATAAGCGTTTGGTCTTCTATTTCATAGGCAAGTTTATACAAATCCCATACAGACCAAGGGCCGTCTTGCTCCAATTTAGTTGAGAAGGCTGCTTCCCATGTTTCATCGATGTTTAATTTCACTTTCATGATAAAAATGCTCCTTTGTAAAAAATTTTTATTGAACAAATGATAAGAATCAGGTAGGATAAAAATATATTTAGAAAATTTGAAAAAGAAAATAGATTAGCACTTTACAAATGATTGTGTGAATAAAGATAGATACATCTTTCAGTAGTATGCCCAACTTTACCAACTTTATAGAAGCGAATGACGACACGGGGAGAGACTACTTGAATGTAGCGCCGAAGGAGCAAGCAATAAGATTGTGAATCTCTCAGGCAAAAAGACTCTTGTTTGACGCAGCTCTGGAGAGTGTCTATGCGTTTATAGACCACCCACGAGGCAAACCTATTCGTTTATAGGTAAACTTTCAGGTGAAAAGGACAGAGACTTCCTACTAAATACAGTAGGGGGTTTTCTGTCCTTTTTTGTTTGGATACATAGTGATCCCCACACTATTTGAAAACTCCCCGTTATGAAAAGTTTCACGTGAAAAAGAGGAGGACATAAATATGACAACAGAATTACACAAAACGCCGCTTTATGATACCTATCAAAAATATGGTGCCAAAACAATTGATTTTGGCGGATGGGCTCTTCCCGTTCAATTTTCTTCTATTAAAGAAGAGCATGAAGCTGTACGTACAAAGGCAGGTCTTTTTGATGTCTCTCATATGGGAGAAATTCTTGTAACAGGAGCTGATAGCTTAGCTTTTCTTCAGCACACGATGACAAATGACGTTTCTACCCTCGTCGATGGAAAAGCGCAGTATACGGCTATGTGTTATGAAGACGGAGGCACGGTAGATGATTTGCTGATTTATAAAAAAGCAGATCAAGAGTATTTGCTAGTCGTAAACGCTGCTAATATTCAAAAAGACTATGAGTGGCTGGTGTCTCACAAACAAGGAGATGTAACGCTCGTTAATCAATCTGATGAAACTGCGCAGCTAGCTTTACAAGGTCCTTTAGCAGAAAAAGTTTTACAAACGTTAACGAACGAAAATTTAGCTTTGTTAAAGCCATTTACATTTGCTGATGATGTAGAAGTAGCGAATGTAAAAGCTCTCGTTTCACGTACTGGGTACACCGGGGAAGATGGCTTTGAAATTTATTGTTCTTCAGCTGACGCCGCTCACTTGTGGACGGCTATTTTAGAAGCAGGCAGTGATGAAGGTGTGTTGCCTTGCGGATTAGGAGCTCGCGATACGCTTCGTTTTGAAGCTACTTTGGCTTTATATGGCCAAGAGCTTTCAAAAGATATTACGCCGATTGAAGCTCGAATTGGATTTGCAGTAAAAACGAACAAAGACAGCTTTATTGGAAAAGAAGTGTTAAAAGAACAGCGTGAAAGCGGGGCACCTCGTAAGCTGGTAGGAATTGAAATGATTGATAAAGGTATACCACGACACGGTTACGAAGTATTTGCAGATGAAGAACAAATTGGATTTGTGACAACAGGTACACAGTCACCGACATTAAAGAAAAACATCGGTCTAGCACTATTGTCAGCAGAGTATACAGAGCTTGGTCAAGAAGTGGAAGTGCAGGTTCGGAAGAAACGCTTAAAAGCAAAAGTGGTTTCAACACCTTTTTATAAACGTTCAAAGTAAGCTTTGGGGAGGAATTTAACATGTTACATCGCTATTTACCAATGACAGAACAAGATCAGCAGCAAATGTTAGCAGCAATTGGCGTTTCATCTGTTGATGATCTATTTTCAGATATTCCGCAGCGCGTTCGTTTTCAAGGAGAATACAATATTAAAAAAGCGGCCTCAGAGCCTCAGCTGTTAAAAGAATTAAATAGTATGGCTGCTAAAAATGCTCATTTAAAAGACTATGCTTCTTTTCTAGGAGCAGGAGTTTACGATCATTACATGCCGGTTATTGTTGATCATGTTATTTCTCGTTCGGAATTTTATACGGCCTATACTCCGTATCAACCAGAAATTTCTCAAGGAGAACTTCAGGCCATCTTTGAATTTCAAACAATGATTTGTGAGTTAACGGGGATGGACGTGGCTAATTCTTCTATGTATGACGGAGGAACTGCTTTAGCAGAAGCCGCTATGCTCAGTGCCGGTCAAACAAAAAAGAAAAAAGTACTTGTCTCTGCGGCTGTTCACCCTGAGTCAAAAGATGTTTTAAAAACGTATGCGAAGGGTCAGTACATTGAAGTGGTAGAAATCCCTGCAGCAGACGGAGTAACAGATATGATTGCATTAGAAAAAGAGATGGGGAGTGACGTGGCAGCTGTTATTGTCCAGTATCCAAATTTCTACGGACAAATCGAGCCGTTAAAAGAAATTGAAGAAATTACTCATCAAGAAAAATGCATGTTTGTGGTTTCAAGCAATCCTTTATCATTAGGTTTACTTACGCCTCCTGGAGAATTCGGAGCTGATATTGTCATTGGAGATGCACAGCCATTTGGTATTCTAAGTCAATTTGGAGGCCCGCACTGCGGATACTTTGCAACTACGTCTAAGCTTATGCGAAAAATCCCAGGACGATTAGTAGGGCAAACGGTAGATGAAAACGGTAAGCGAGGGTTTGTTTTAACCCTTCAAGCACGTGAACAGCATATACGCCGCGATAAAGCGACTTCTAACATTTGTTCAAATCAAGCGTTAAATGCTTTAGCGGCATCAGTTGCCATGACAGCTTTAGGCAAGCAAGGTGTAAAAGAAATGGCACTGCAAAATTTATCAAAAGCGCATTATGCATATGAAGCGTTAAAGGCAAAAGGGGTAAATGTGGCATTTGAAGGACCGTTTTTTAATGAATTAGTCGTGAAGCTTCCTGTTTCGGTAACAGAAGCAAACAGTCAGTTATTAGCTTCAAAAATAATTGGCGGTTATGATCTTAGCCGTGATAACCAAGAGCTTGAAAATCACATGCTGCTTGCTTTTACAGAGCTCCGTACAAAAGAGGAAATTGACCAACTTGTAAATGAATTGGGGGATCTTCATGCTTAATCAAAATCAATCACTTATTTTTGAAAGCAGTAAAGAAGGACGAATCGGCTATTCATTGCCTGAGTTAGACGTGCCAAAAGTTAATGCTGAAGAACTGCTTGGAAAAGCGTATGTGCGTACCGAAGCGCCTGAGCTTCCTGAAGTATCAGAACTCGATATTATGCGTCATTACACCGCGCTTTCAAAACGAAATCACGGAGTGGATTCAGGATTTTATCCGCTTGGTTCATGTACGATGAAATATAATCCAAAAGTGAACGAACAAGCAGCACGCATTGCTGGTTTTGCGCACATCCATCCGCTTCAAGATGAGCAAACGGTTCAAGGTGCTCTCGAACTTTTATATGATTTACAAGAGCATTTAACGGAAATCACAGGAATGGATGAAGTAACGCTTCAGCCAGCAGCAGGTGCTCACGGCGAGTGGACCGGGCTTATGATGATTCGTGCCTATCACGAAGCAAATGGTGAGGCGCAGCGAACAAAAGTCATTGTTCCAGACTCAGCTCACGGAACGAACCCGGCTTCGGCAACAGTTGCGGGATTTGAAACGGTAACGGTAAAATCAAACGAACATGGTTTAGTGGACTTAGAGGATTTACGCCGCGTAGTAGGAGAAGATACAGCCGCTTTAATGTTAACAAATCCAAATACGCTGGGGTTATTTGAAGAAGATATTTTAGAAATGGCTGAAATTGTTCACGCAGCAGGTGGAAAGCTTTATTATGACGGTGCAAATTTAAACGCAGTATTAAGTAAAGCCCGTCCTGGAGATATGGGGTTTGACGTGGTTCATTTAAACCTTCATAAAACGTTTACAGGCCCTCATGGAGGAGGCGGTCCTGGTTCTGGTCCGGTAGGGGTAAAAGCAGATTTAATTCCTTATTTGCCTAAACCAGTGCTTGTGAAAACAGAACAAGGCTATCACTTTGACTATAACCGTCCTCAGTCAATTGGACGCGTAAAGCCGTTTTACGGAAACTTCGGCATCAACGTTCGCGCTTATACGTACATTCGTTCAATGGGTCCAGACGGCTTAAAAGCCGTAACGGAAAATGCCGTGTTAAATGCCAACTATATGATGCGTCGTTTAGCAGAGCACTATGAGCTGCCGTTTGACCGTCACTGTAAGCACGAATTTGTTTTATCAGGAAAACGTCAGAAAAAGCTTGGCGTACGCACATTGGATATCGCGAAACGACTGCTTGATTTTGGCTATCATCCGCCGACTATCTACTTCCCGCTTATCGTAGAAGAGTGCATGATGATCGAACCAACGGAAACGGAGTCGAAAGAAACGCTGGATGCGTTTATCGATGCGATGATTCAAATTGCAAAAGAAGCAGAAGAAACGCCTGAAGTTGTACAGGAAGCTCCCCATACAACGGTTGTGAAGCGCCTTGACGAAACGCTCGCAGCGAGAAAGCCAGTTCTTCGCTATCAGAAAGAACAGGCTGTTCAAAACGTCTAACAAAAAACCTCGCCCAAAGGCGAGGTTTTTCTATATACATACCATTATTTTTTCTTTTTCACTTTACCGTTCCACATTTTGAAGCCGCCTTTTAAATCATAGATTTCTTGAACACCGTGGCGACGAAGCATTTGTGCTGCGCGTCCTGTGCGCATTCCGCTTTGACAATAGATGTATACAGGCTGATCTGGACGAAATTCTTTAATGCGCATACGGAACTGTGAAAGAGGAATATTTCGTGCGCCTAAAATATGTCCGTTTTCGAATTCATTCGGTTCACGAATATCAACTAGCTGTGCCTTGCGGTAGCCGCTGCGGAATTCTTCTTCAGTTAACGTTTTCATAATGCGACGTTGGACAAAGAACATAACGACAGAGTATATGATGATTACTCCAAGTAAAATGAGTACTGCTGTAATTGCTGACATGCTGATTCTTCCTTTCTTCGACAAAATCCATACTCTTATTATATAAGTGAATGAAATTAGAAGTAAAGCGATTTCGCCTTGAATCTAGCGGATTTCTTCCCGAAAATGAAAAAACTACCACATTTGAATTCGCAGTTTTATGTTGCTCTTTGCTTTTCCTTAGCTCAATCTTTTGGTAGACTAAAAAACGGATTTATTTTTTATATTACATATAGCTGAGGATGAGGTAGATGAAAGCAAAGTGGAGATTTATTGATTCCAACAACCGTTCGCCTTATTACAATATGGCGTTAGATGAAGCGTTATTAGAATGGCATAGTAAAGGAGAAATTCCACCTACGATTCGTTTTTATGGATGGAACCCTCCAACGCTGTCAATCGGTTATTTTCAAAAAGCTGAAAAAGAAATTAACTTTGATAAAGTAAAAGAATTAGGACTAGGCTTTGTAAGACGTCCAACGGGCGGCAGGGGCGTGCTTCACGATGAAGAGCTTACTTACAGCGTCATTGTATCTGAAGAGTATCCTAACATGCCTAAGACAGTTACAGAGGCATATCGCGTAATCTCTGAAGGTTTACTGGAAGGATTTCGTTCGTTAGGACTCGAGGCTTATTTTGCTATTCCTCGTTCAGAAGAAGAAAAAAATAGCTTAAAAAACCCTCGTTCGTCCGTGTGCTTTGATGCTCCTTCTTGGTATGAACTAGTTGTAGAGGGCCGCAAGATTGCTGGAAGTGCCCAAACTAGACAAAAAGGAGTTATTCTACAGCACGGCTCTATTCTGTTAGAGATTGATGAAGATAAATTATTCAGCGTGTTTAATTATCCAAATGATCGCGTGAAAGAAAGAATGCAGCGCGCATTTCGTTCTAAAGCGGTAGCCATCAATGCAATTGCGGGCCGCAAAATCTCTATTGAAGAAGCAAAAGAAGCGTTTTATAAAGGATTTGCTTCTGCTCTTGATATCGATTTAGAACCGTATACACTGTCTGAAGAAGAGGAAGCATATGTAGAAGAACTAGCGCGCACAAAGTACGGATCGGATGAATGGAACTTTAAGCGCTAAACGGATGCCCATGGGAAATAGATAAAAGTGCAACTTCTTATAAGTTGCACTTTTTATTGGGATTTTTAGAAACAATGCTTGGCTAATAGAATACATAGGGAAGAAAAGTCAAACACTTTTTTTACGAAAAAAAAAATATTTCACTTGACACCCTTTTATATGTAGATGTTTGGAGGAGTGTCAAATACTATATATTGAATTCGTCCAAGCCGTGTGGTAAGTTATTGATAGTTGATTGAAAAACTATATTTCCTTTAAAAGGAAATATAGTTAATAAATTTATAGATGTTCGATAGGTAAGGAGTTGTGAGAATGACTGTTTTGTTAAATCAAAAAGTGAATATGAATGTTGAAAAGCTCAATTCAGATATTGAACGCTTTCCGCAAGTACATCCGATTACACCGGATATGAAGTTGACTCATAAAGGTGTTTCAAGATTGGTAATGTTAGACCGCTATGCGTTTAAAGATACGGAAAAATTAACGTTATCAGAAGGAGATTTTGTTGTTCTAACCGTAAAGGAAGATCCAAAATTTCCAGCACGAGGACTTGGCTATGTGGAAAGCATTAATTTTGAGCAAAAAACCGCTGTTGTCAAGGTAGAAGATGAGTTTAGAGGAGCTTTATCGCCTGAAGAAGCAGAAAACGGATTAATTACTCGTTCTTTAGATGTCATTGAAAAACCTCTAGAAGTCTTCTATGAGCAAATTGCAAAACGTAATGCAACAGGCTTAGCTTCCGTGGAAAAAACAGAAGAAAAGCGCAAAGAGTGGTTTGAAAAGTTCTATCAAGAGCTTGTTCAGCTAAACTTTGTACCAGCTGGCCGCGTTCTTTACGGTGCAGGTGCTGATACGGACGTAACGTACTTCAACTGTTATGTAATGCCTTATGTAAAAGATTCACGTGAAGGTATTTCAGAACACCGCAAACAAGTAATGGAAATCATGAGCCGTGGAGGCGGTGTTGGAACGAATGGTTCAACTCTTCGCCCGCGCAACACGCTGGCTCGCGGTGTAAACGGCAAATCATCTGGTTCGGTTTCATGGTTAGATGATATTGCTAAACTGACGCATCTTGTTGAGCAAGGTGGGTCGCGTCGTTAACAAACCGGCGACGTAATCTCGTGAATTGCTGGAACACCCTTAGAGCTTTCTTCACCACAACGTGATCGGCAACGATGAGCGTGATGGTTAGAAAAGAGGAAAGATTGGGCAATCAGCAGCCAAGTGTCTTTGGAAACGAAGATAAAGGTTCAACGACTATTGAAACTTCCTAAAAGTTCTAATGTAATAAAACTTTAGTGAATAAAGTAGGTGTTATGATGGAAGCAAAGGAAGGAGTAAACCATAGCAAACGGCAACGTCGCTATGGGGCACGAGACAAAGAAGAAATCATAAAATCAGTTATCAAGTTACATGATCAAGGTTATAGCCAAGTAGATATATCAAAAATGTTAGGTATAGCACGAAATACAATTAAAAGATGGAATGATGAACTTCACTTTTTTGAAGCTAGAACACCAGGCGAAGCAGGGAAATTAAAAAATAAAATCTATAGATATAATGAAGATTATTTTGAAAGTATACTCACGCCTAATCAAGCTTATGTAGTAGGTTACATCACTGGAGATGGAACAGTTTTCGACAGAAAGAGGTCGAAAAGGTTGGTCCTAGTTCTAGCGGAGCAAGATAAACAATTACTACAGGATATCAGTGAAGAATTGAATATAGAGGATGCTATCAAATTCAGAAAAAGAAATGCTAGCAACGAACAGAATAAATATTCATTAACCATCAATTCAACTAAAATGTGTAATGACTTAATAATGCTAGGAGTCGGCCCTCGAAAAACAGGCTTTGAAAAGTGGATCGATTTTGAAAATGAGGAATTACAATGGGCATACTTAAGAGGATTCTTTGATGCAGATGGTCATATCAGAGTTTATGAAAGAAATGGCTATCAAAAAGCGAGAATAGGCTTCACAGGAAACTCTAAGATGTTAAAAGAAATCCTAGTATTTCTTAAGTCAAAGGGATTTGCAGTAAATGTTAACTGTATTACACAAAAACAGGGCTGTTGTGACTTATACCTTAGCAGTATCAAAGAAATTAAACTACTTGGAAAAGAACTATACAAACATGGAACCATTAAACTGAATCGAAAATATGAGAAATTTTCTTCTTTGATGATATAGTCTGATCTTACATGAAAGTGTAAGAGTACGGCAGAAATGACCGTACCCTTCTTAACGAAGAGTAACAAATTGGGGGCCCAAATGATCATGCTTGCCGACTGGCATCCTGACATTGTAGAGTTTATTATTTCTAAAATGCAAAACCCTCGCATTTTACGTTTCTTAATTGAAAACACAAATGACGAAATGATTAAAAAGCATGCACAAGATAAATTGAAGTTCACGCCGCTAACAGAGTCTGAAGAAGCGATGTACCAAGGAATCATTAACTATAAACAAATTCCTGGTCTTGGTGGGTTCAGTGAAAAAATCATTAAAGATGCAGAAGAAAAGCTGCAAACAGGCGGAACGTACAGCGTTCATAACTCAGAGTTTTTAACAGGAGCAAACATCTCTGTATGCTTAACAAAAGATTTCATGGATGCTGTTGAAAACGACGGAGAATACGAACTTCGCTTCCCAGACGTAGAAAGCTATTCAAAAGAAGAAATGGCTAATTACAATGAGAACTGGCACGAAGTAGGCGATGTGCGCGAATGGGCAAAACAAGGAAACAAAGTTCGTACGTATCGTACTATCCGTGCAAAAGAGCTATGGAACTTAATTAATATTTGTGCAACGTACTCAGCTGAACCAGGCATTTTCTTCTTCGACAATGCTAATGACATGACAAATGCTCAAGCATATGGTCAGCACGTTGTTGCAACAAATCCATGTGGTGAACAACCACTTGCACCATTCTCTGTCTGCAACTTAGCTGCTGTTAACTTAGCGCAAATGGCAGATAAAGAAACGAAAACTGTTAACTTTGAAAAGTTACGTCAAACGGTTGAAACAGGCGTTAGAATGCAAGATAACGTTATTGATGCAACTCCTTATTTCTTAGAAGAAAACCAAAAACAAGCGCTTGGCGAACGCCGCGTTGGCCTTGGTGTAATGGGTCTTCACGATCTTCTTATTTACTGTGAGACAGAGTACGGCTCTGACAAAGGCAATGAGTTAGTAGATAAAGTGTTTGAAACAATTGCAACGACAGCTTACCGCGCGTCTGTAGAGCTTGGAAAAGAAAAAGGAAGCTTCCCGTTCTTAGTGGGGGAAACAGATGCTGAAACGGCTTCTTTACGTGAAGCATTTACAAATACAGGCTTCATGAAAAAAATGCCTGAAGATATTCGTGAAAACATTAAAGAGAACGGTATCCGAAACTCTCATTTATTAACAGTAGCGCCAACAGGCAGTACTGGAACAATGGTTGGAGTATCAACGGGTCTTGAACCTTATTTCTCATTCTCATACTTCCGAAGCGGCCGTTTAGGTAAATTTATTGAAGTAAAAGCTGATATCGTTCAAGAGTATTTAGATCAGCATCCAGATGCAGATCCAAACAACCTTCCTGAATGGTTCATTTCAGCTATGGAACTTGCACCACAAGCTCACGCGGACGTGCAATGTGTGATTCAGCGCTGGATTGACAGTTCAATTAGTAAAACAGTAAACGCTCCTCGTGGTTACACAGTAGAGCAAGTTCAAAAAGTGTACGAGCGTCTGTATAAAGGCGGAGCAAAAGGCGGTACGGTGTACGTAGACGGCAGCCGTGATGCACAAGTCTTAACGCTAAAAGCAGAAGAAAATACGTTTGATGAAGAAATTGAAGCGCCAAAAGAAGAAACGAAACCGCACGTTGTGTTAGTTGATACAATTAATGAAATTCGTTCAACTGATGTAACAATTGGTTCTGAAGTAGGTAATACTTGTCCGGTTTGCCGTCAAGGAACGGTAGAAGAAATGGGCGGATGCAACACATGTACAAACTGTGGTGCACAGCTGAAATGCGGCCTTTAATTTTTAATCATCATTGACTAGTAAAAGCTGACTCAAGTGAGTCGGCTTTTATTATGTATGAAAATGGGGCATAAATAAGAAGCGGGAACGAGCGGTTCTTGTATTTGAATAAGCATTGTAGTATGATTTTAATTGAATGTCTTTTATCCGGTTTTATCTTATGACATCGCTTTATTTACACGTTTTTTTCACATAGATTCTTAAACATGAACACGATATCACTATAAGAAACAGACATTTATGACTTATTATTAGCAATACATAATATTAATTGGGGGAGATTTCATGCCTACACCGAGTATGGAAGATTATATTGAACAAATATATATGCTAATTGAAGATAAAGGATACGCTCGAGTGTCTGATATTGCTGATGCATTGGCGGTTCACCCCTCATCTGTAACGAAGATGGTTCAAAAACTAGACAAAGATGAGTACTTAATTTATGAAAAATATCGAGGCCTTGTTTTAACAGCTAAGGGACAGAAGATTGGAAAGCGTCTTGTTTATCGCCACGAGCTTTTAGAGCAGCTGCTGCGCATCATTGGCGTAGATGAGAAAAATATTTATGATGACGTAGAAGGAATTGAACATCATTTAAGCTGGAATTCCATTGATCGCATTGGAGATTTAGTTCAATACTTTGAAGAAAATCATAACCGTATTCAAGATCTTCGCAATGTACAAAAACGAAATGAAGAAGAGCAAAAATTATAAGAAAAAAGCAGCGGCCAATAGCGTCACTGCTTTTTTTCTTTTTATCATAACTTGTTGCTGAGTTGACTACAAATGTAGAGTGGGTAGTTTGGAGGAGAGGCTGTGTACGTCGACGGAGTGTTTTCAGGTGGCGGTATTAAAGGGCTTGCACTGATTGGTGCGTTACAAGCTCTAGAAGAAAAAGGCTTGATCTTTCGGCGGTTAGCCGGAACGAGTGCGGGTTCCATTATTTGTGCATTTGTAGCAGCCGGTTATACAAGTGAAGAAATTGTTGAAATGATGAATGAAATTGAGTTATCGTCTTTTTTAGATCAAAGAATGTCTTTTTTACCATCAAGCTTGACAAAGTGGCTGTTTTTATATTGGAAAATGGGATTATATAAAGGAGAAAGGCTTGAAAAGTGGATTGCTGAGAAATTGCGGAGCAGAGGAATTCGTACATTTGCTGATTTGCCTGATCAGTCGCTGCGTATTATTGCGTCAGATTTGACCAACAGTACGATGCTTGTTCTTCCAGATGATTTGCCTAAATATCAAATCGACCCGAATCGCTTTTCTGTAGCAAGAGCCGTTCGAATGAGCTGCAGCATTCCATATTTTTTTGAGCCGGTTAAATTAAAATCTACCCCAAGCAGTTTAATAGTCGACGGGGGCGTGTTAAGCAACTTTCCAATTTTTCTATTTGATGATGATAAAAGTCTTAAGAAACGACCGGTAATTGGTGTGAAGCTGAGCCCGAAGGACGAAGAAAGAGAACGGAATAAAATTAAGAATGCCGTTGGTTTATTCAGTGCGCTTTTTGAGACGATGAAAGATGCGCACGATGCAAGACATATTTCAAAACGTCACGAAAAAAATATTATCTTTTTACCTGTTAATCAAGTTTTTGCGACAGAATTTACCCTCACAGAAGAACGGAAGGAAGAGCTGATTGCGTTTGGCAAAAAGCGTACAAGGGCATTTTTGAAAAAGTGGTGCTATTAAAAAAACAAGGAGGTTTTTCTCCTTGTTTTTTTAAAAGAATGCTCTATTTTTCTTTTTTCCTTTTTTACCTTCGATGACGGTCAAGTGTGAGTTGTTTTTCTTTTTCTTTAGCGGTTTCGTTGACTTGGATACCGGGCGCTTATTTGAGCTTCGGTACGTATGCATATCAACTTTGTTGCTTCCTCGCTCTTTTTCTTTTTGACGCAGTTTTGATTGTTTTACTGCGCGCACATACCCTCTATCTTGACCTTTTGTCTGAGAAGGGCGGAGAATAAACCGATAAACTAAGTAAAACAAAATGATAAACAGAAAAATATAACCTGCTTGACGTAATAAAACAGCTGGATCTGTAATCAACGTAAATGCAAAGCCAATGACTCCTAACCCGATTAGACCATATACAAGTGGTTTCACGAATGGACGTCTCATTTTGTTCACCTCCTAAAATAGTAAAAAAAGAAAGCAAAACGGTGTGGATTAGACAACTTGTTCGTCAGTGGTAGAAGAAAGTTCATTTTCAACGCGTAAAAGTTCTTTAAATGAAGCAATCGCAACTTCAACTTGATCATCTTTTGGTTCTTTGGTTGTTAAAAGTTGAAGCCATAAACCGGGATAACCTAAAAAGCGAAGAAGAGGGACATGACGAACTTTATTGGTTAACTGTAACACTTCAAATGATAAACCAAGGACAACTGGGATTAATGCAAGGCGATCCACAATTCGTAACCAAAGAGGATCCGTTGGAACGAGTAGGTAGACAAACATTCCTACAACTACGGTAAAGAGGATAAAGCTACTTCCGCAGCGATAATGAAGTCGAGATTGTGCTTGCACGGCTTCTACCGTAAGTTCAGCATTGTTTTCATATGCATTAATGACCTTGTGTTCTGCTCCATGATATTGAAACACCCGTTTAATAAGTGGCGTTTGTGAAATCACATAAATATAGCCAAGGAGCAATAATAGTTTAAATACTCCTTCAATAAAAACCTGAGCTACACTTGAAGTGAAAACAGGACGTGTCAATTGTGCTAAAAACACAGGAATCAATGTAAATAGTACTTTCCCGAAAAGAAAGGATATTACACCAATAGTTGCAACGCCAAATATTAAAGATAGTTTTGATTCTTTTTTCTCTTTTTGTTGTTCTTCTGCTACTTGAGCATCATCTTCTGGATTCACGTCATAGCGTTCAGAGGAAAAGTTCAAGTGCTGCGTACCGTTTGCACTGGCTTCAACAATAGCAGCAATTCCTCGTAAAAAAGGAATTTTTTTTAAAGCAGTGAGTACGGAATTTGATTTTCTTTTTGAATGAAAATAATCAATAGATTGATCTTTGCGGCGAATAGCCGTCACCATCATACGTTTGCCACCGAACATGACGCCTTCTATAACGGCTTGACCACCATACGCAGGTTTTTGTAATTTAGACATTTCAGGCACCAACCTAACTTAACTAGACTAGACTTCTTAGTATTTTATATTCTACAGCAAAATCAAATAAACCTCTAGGCGGATGCATGTTATCTAGTTTAGCCAATATTTTTCATCTCCACACCCTTGTTATGAATTTTTTTCCTTTCACTTATAAAATTTGTTTATGAAACTCTGTGCGAAGTAGTTTTAAAATGTCTCTTTGATATCAGGCTCCCTTCTTGCGTATAGGAAGAGTAATAAACGTAAAAACTTAGAAATGAGAAAAAAGTTCATACTACATCAAGAGGTGATTAATATGTCAGAACCTAAAGAACAGCATGAAAAAAAACAGGATAACCACCCTACGCATAAACAGGAAATGTCTTTTTTATTTAAAGCCGTCTTTATTTCCTTTTTTGGAGGGATTTTCTGGAGCTTTATTGGCTATTTAAATTATCTGTTCAGCTTTAGTGTTATCAATCCAAATATGCTTTTAGATCCATGGGCATTAGGTGATTGGAAGGATAAAGGAATAGGTGTTATCGTCAGTATTTTTCTTATAGGGGTATTATCTATTGTTGTCGGGTTGTTATACTACGTCCTATTAAAGAAGTTTAAAACAATTTGGATAGGTTTTGCTTACGGCTTATTATGGTGGGCAATTGTATTCGTTGTTTTGAATCCGCTCTTTCCCAATTTAAAAACAATTGGAGAGCTTCCAGCTAACACGATTATTTCATCCCTCTGTATTTATATTTTATATGGTGTATTCATCGGATATTCCATTTCTTTTGAAGCTGCAGAGCTTCAAACAAAAGATGAATCTACAGATTTTCAAACGGCGAATAAGTAGTGTGAATGTTCCAACGTATGCTAATATATTCTATATAATGATTTAAAAAGAAAAATAAAGTGCAAATTCACATAAGTGAGCTGCATAAAGGGTTCGTAGTAGGGGAGAGTGTTGAATTAAGATGAATAAGATTTTAGTAATAAACGGTCCTAATTTAAATCGTTTAGGCGTACGCGAACCAGCGGTATATGGGACAGATAATCTTCAAAATCTTGAAGAGAAGCTTCAGCGAGCAGGCAGAGACCATGGGGTAGAAGTTGAGTGCGTACAGTCTAATCACGAAGGTGTAATTATCGACTGGATTCATGAAGCGGATGAGAAATTTGATGGAATTATGATCAATCCTGGTGCTTTTACTCACTACAGTTATGCCATTCGAGATGCGATTGCCAGTATATCTGTTCCTGTTATTGAAGTGCATATTTCAAACGTACATAAGCGTGAAGAGTTTCGCCACCATTCAGTGACGGCACCTGTTACACATGGTCAAATTGTCGGGTTAGGTTTATACGGATACGAGCTTGCCCTGCAGGCACTTTTACAATTAAGGGGGAAATAAAATGAAAATCGAAAAACTACGCGAACAGTTTTCAAAGTTGAATGTGGACGGTGTTGTAATTACAAGTGAATATAACAGACGCTATATGACCAATTTCACAGGATCTGCTGGTGTCGTTATCATTTCTGAAGACAAAGCGGCATTTGTAACAGATTTTCGTTATGTTGAACAAGCAACTAGTCAAACAGAAGGTTTTGATATCGTTCAGCACAAGGGTCCTATTGTAGAAGAAGTAGCGAATGTAGTGAAACAATTTGGAATTAAAAAGCTTGGTTTTGAACAGAATTATGTTACATATGGACAGCATCAATTATTTGATAAGCATATCGGCGCGGAACTTGTTCCAATCTCGCACGCAATCGAAAACTTACGCTTGATAAAGAGTGACTCAGAGATTAAGATATTAAAGGAAGCTGCAAAAATAGCAGATGCAGCATATGAACATATTTTAACCTTTGTTCGTCCTGGTTTAACAGAGCTTCAAGTATCTAATGAGCTGGAGTTCTTTATGAGAAAACAAGGCGCAACATCTTCATCCTTTGATACAATTGTTGCTTCAGGGCATCGCGGGGCTTTACCGCATGGTGTTGCTTCTGAAAAAGTCATTGAAAAAGGGGAACTTGTAACGCTTGATTTTGGCGCATACTATAATGGTTACTGTTCAGATATCACACGAACATTTGCCGTCGGTGAAGTAAGTGATAAGCTAAAAGAAATTTATAATGTCGTACTGCAAGCGCAGCTTAATGGAATGAGCGGCATTAAAGCAGGTATGACGGGTAAAGAAGCAGATGCGTTAACGCGTGATTATATTACAGAACACGGATACGGCCAGTATTTTGGACATTCGACCGGTCACGGCGTAGGGTTAGAAGTACACGAAGGCCCCTCACTTTCTGTGAAATCTACAGATGTACTGCAGCCAGGTATGATTGTAACCGTTGAACCAGGTATTTACATACCAGACTTAGGGGGCGTTCGTATTGAAGATGATACGATCGTCACAGCAGAAGGTAATGAGGCATTATCGCACTCATCAAAAGAGTTCATTATTTTATAAAATGTAGGAGGATTTCTTCATGATTTCAGTAAATGATTTTCGTACAGGTTTGACAGTAGAAGTAGACGGAGGTATTTGGCGTGTAATGGATTTCCAACACGTAAAGCCTGGTAAAGGCGCTGCATTCGTTCGCTCAAAACTACGTAACCTTCGTACAGGAGCTGTGCAAGAAAAAACGTTCCGTGCAGGTGAAAAAGTAGGGAAAGCCCAAATTGATAACCGTAAAATGCAATATCTATATGCAAGCGGCGATCAGCACGTATTCATGGACAACCAGTCTTATGAGCAATTAGAGCTTCCAGCAAGTGCAATTGAATATGAGCTAAAATTCTTAAAAGAGAATATGGAAGTAGCAATTATGATGTACCAAGGTGAGACATTAGGTGTTGAACTTCCAAACACAGTTGAGCTTAAAGTAACAGAAACTGAACCTGGTATTAAAGGTGACACAGCTTCTGGCGGTACAAAACCGGCAACTGTGGAAACTGGCTTAACAGTAAACGTTCCGTTCTTCGTAAACGAAGGCGACGTATTAATTATCAACACAACAGACAGCAGCTACGTATCACGCGCGTAATTGGATCGTGTAAGCAAGATGCAAACATACAAAAAAGGCAGAGAATCATTCTCTGCCTTTTTTGTATGTTTTTTTGTGCTAACTCTTCCTTATTTTGCATAGGTTGTACTAAACAACGCAGAGATATAGGAGGGGCTTATGAAGCAGTGGTTGGATCATTTAAACGGTACGGTATTAACGATGGCGTGCCTTCGATTTATTTCTTCATTTATTGAGTTTATTGCCGCTATTTTAATTGTCACAAACAATGATGTGAAAAAAGCGTTAATGATTAATGGAATGTTAGCGCTTGTTGGTCCGATTGTAATGGTGAGTTCTTTTACCATAGGTTTAGTGTCCGTAGCCGATCAATTATCTTTTGGGAAATTAATCATGATTGTAGTAGGGGTGCTCTTCATTTTAATCGGTGTTTTTAAATAAAAGGTAGGCATAAAATGGTCAAGCTTATAATACATTGAAGTGAGTTCAAATATGAGGGGATGAATATGTTAAACGAAATACTTGCAATCTTTCCGCCTAATTTAAAAAAGACTGTTGAATTTTATGTTACAAACCATTCTCATGTACTAGAAGAAATTCGAGTGCGCGTAGGAAGACCTGTCGAATTTACAATCAACAATCAGCCATATTTCGAATCGTATCTTCCAAGTGCAGAAGATGCTTTATTTATCTTAAATAAATTAAGCCAGTTTTCGATTTATATGATTGAAGAAGAATTGAAAAAAGGATATGTCACCATTGAAGGCGGGCACCGGGTTGGACTAGCGGGAAAAGTTGTAACGGAAAATGGACAGGTTCGTGTGATTCGAGATGTATCATCCTTTAATATCCGGATTGCTAAACAAAAGATTGGTATTTCGAATCAGCTTATTCCTTTTTTATACACTGGCTATTGGCAAAGTACGGTCATCATAGGACCTCCTCAAACAGGAAAAACAACCATGATTCGCGATTTAGCCAGAGTAATAAGTACTGGCATAGAGCCCTCTAAGATTCCTCCGTTTAAAGTGGGAATTGTAGATGAACGATCAGAAATTGCTGGGGCTGTTAAAGGGGTTCCTCAGCATACATTCGGATCTAGAATGGATTTATTAGACAGCTGTCCAAAAGCTGAAGGCATGATGATGATGATTCGCTCCATGAGCCCCGATGTGCTGATCGTGGATGAAGTGGGAAGTGAAGAAGATTGTAAGGCCGTACTTGAAGCGGTTAATGCTGGCGTTCGTGTCATTATGACTGTTCATGGCTATGACATTGAAGATTTAATGAAGCGTCCCACTTTGCAAGCTTTAATGAAACTTCACGTATTCAAAAGGTATGTTGTGCTATCGAACAGCCGAGGTCCTGGAACACTTCAGGCTATCTACGATGAGCACTATAATTCCATGAAAACGTCCGCTGAAAAGTCGCTTATTGAAAATAGTAAAGGGTGATGGTGTATGAAACTGTTTGGTGCCATCTTTATCTTATTTGCTTCCACTTACACAGGATTTGAGTTTGCAAAGCAGCTTAGTGCAAGACCTAGGCAGCTCAGGCAATTAAAAACGGCTCTGAGGTCGTTAGAAGCAGAAATTATGTACAGCAATCGGCCTCTTCAAGAAGTTGCTCATTTGTTATCTCTACAGCTTCCTAATCCTTTGGCTTCTTTGTTTAATGAGTTTTCAATAAAATTACAAGAAGGTACTGAAAGTGTCAAGGAAGCTTGGGAAAAGACCTTGGACCAATTTTGGAAACAAACCGCCCTTAAAACGGGAGAACTAGAAATCTTAAAACAATTTGGTGAAACGCTTGGTCAGCATGATCGTTATTCGCAGCAAAAGCATATCTTACTGACGCTGAACCATCTTGAACGCGAAGAACAAGATGCAGTTGATAAGCAGAATCGCTATGAAAAAATGGTTAAAAGTTTAGGCTTTCTATCTGGGTTGCTACTGGTCATTCTATTGATGTAGCGATAGAGGAGGATTAAATGTGGGAATTGATATGAACACCATTTTTCAGATTGCTGGGATTGGTATCGTCGTAGCTTTTTTAGTCACCGTACTCGAACAGATGGGAAAAAAAGATTACGCGAACTGGGTTACCCTTATCGGCTTTATTTATATTTTATTTATGGTTGCTTCGATTGTAGAGGACTTATTTCAAAAAATCAAATCGGTTTTTTTATTTCAAGGGTAGAGGGGTGAGTTGCCATTGAAATGCTTCAAATTGTGGGCTTAGGGTTAGTAGCTACGTTTTTGGCTCTTATTTTAAAAGAACATAAATCACCTATTGCTTTTTTACTTGTTGTGTTCGTGGGATCCGTGATCTTTCTTTTTTTAATTGATCAAATCTACGAAATTATTAAGATGGTCGAGCGGCTGTCAATTAATGCCCACGTTAACATGATTTATGTGGAAACCATCTTGAAAATTATTGGTATCGCCTATATCGCCGAATTTGGTGCTCAAATTACGAAAGATGCAGGGCAGGGTGCCATTGCTTCTAAAATTGAATTAGGTGGAAAAGTGCTGATTCTCTCCATGGCAATTCCTATTTTAACGGTCATTATTGAAACGATTATTTCAATGCTGCCCAATTAATTTTACTTAATATGAGGTGACGAAATGAAGCGGTGGACGTTTAAATTGAATATACTCGCTCTTCTTTTGTTCCTCTTTTTTTTCTTTCCAGAAAATGTACAAGCTTCCGAACCCCCGAAGCAGCAAGAACTTGTCAATGAACAAATTGATAAGCTCGGTATCGATGAAGTCAAACAGTTTTGGGACGATATTATTACCCAATACGGCGGCTTTTTACCCGAGAGTCAGAAGGGAAGTTTAGTCGATTTTTTAAAAGGAGAAAAAGAGTTCTCTCTTAAAGAATGGCTAGGAGGTCTTGTAAAGTTTTTATTTCATGAAGTATTAGCGAATGGAAAGCTCCTCGGTACGCTCATTATGCTAACGGTTTTTAGCGTGTTTTTACAAACGCTTCAAAGTGCGTTTAATCAGCAAACCGTAAGTAAAGTAGCGTATGCGCTTGTATATATGGTTTTGATCATCATTGCTCTTAATAGTTTTCAAATTGCTATCTCTTATGCAACGGGAGCGATTGAGACCATGACCAAATTCATTTTAGCTCTGGTGCCGCTGCTGCTTGCCCTAATGGCATCATCAGGAGGAGTTGTATCGGCAGCCTTTTTTCATCCGATGATTTTGTTTTTAATGAACACAAGCGGTTTGCTTATTCAATACGTAGTGATGCCGCTGCTTTTTCTTTCAGCACTGCTTAGCATTGTGAGTACGATTTCAGATGAACATAAGGTTACACAGCTTGCTCAGCTGTTGAGAAATATAAGCATTGGCGTGCTTGGAATATTCCTAACTGTTTTTTTAGGGGTGCTGTCCGTTCAAGGGGCCACCTCAGCTGTTGCCGACGGTATTACAATTCGAACGGCAAAGTTTGTCACAGGGAACTTTATACCTGTTGTAGGACGTGTATTCACAGATGCGGCTGACACAGTCATCAGTGCCTCGCTTCTATTAAAGAATTCAGTAGGGATTGCTGGAGTAGCAGTCTTACTGTTAATCGTCGCGTTTCCGGCTATTAAAGTGTTAACGCTCGCTTTTATCTATAAGCTGGCAGCAGCTCTTCTTCAACCTATTGGAGGAGGACCGGTTATTTCCTGCTTGAGCATTATCAGCAAAAGCGTCATCTATATTTTCGCGGCGCTTGCGGTTGTCTCGCTTATGTTTTTCTTATGTTTAACGGTCATCATTACAGCGAGCAACGTCACAATGATGGTGAGGTGAAGAAATTGCAGGCCTTAACGACGTGGATTACTAATATCATTCTTTTTATCTTATTAGCTACCATTATTAATTTACTGTTGCCCAATTCTAGTTTTCAAAAATATACAAAGCTGGTGGTTGGACTTCTTTTAATGCTGATTATTATTACACCCGTTTTTCAAATTTTTAAAGTGGATGTTAATCAAATGTTGAAATCACTTAGCTTATCATCTATTCGATCCGATCAGCAGGTAGAAAATTCAATAGAAAATCAGAAAAAAGAAATACAAGCTTCACAACGTGCATATATTTTAGAACAAATGGCTGTCCAAATGGAGACAGATGTAAAAGAGGAGTTGATGGATCAGTATGGTGTAGCAATTGATCGAATTCACATTGAAACAAAAAAGCCGAACGACGAACCTACCGCTGATAATATTAAATCCATTTCAGTTGCCGTAAGTAAAAAAGCATCGGATGATTCCGAGGTTGTTTCAGCTGTGAAAGTTATTTCTATTGATACCTCCACACCGATCGAAACAAACAAACCAACAGAATCCAAGAAATTATCCAACTATTTAGCAGCAAAATGGGATGTAAAACAAGGCCAAGTTGTTGTGAATATGGAGGAGGGAGACACGAAATGAGTCAAAAGCCAGAAAAAGGTGACCCATCATTTTTTCAGCGGTTCTTTTCACTTAAACAGTCATCAACTATGAAGAAACCTTCAAAGTTAATGTATATAGGCATTTTACTAGCTGCAGGCGTTATCTTTATGGTATTTAGCAACTCACTCACAACATCTATGAATTCAGGCGGATTACTAAAGAGTGCAAGCAAAGAAACCAGCGCACCACCGGTATCACAGGATGTTCCCGCTTTTAGCTCTAAAAAGACAACAACGATGACAGGTTATGAAGAGCGGTATGAGGAAGAATTGAAAGATATTTTGGATCAAGTTAGAGGCGTAAGTAAGGTAAAAGTAATTGTGAACCTAGATGCAACAGAATCCAAAATATATGAAAAAAACAGCGTCACAAAATCGCAAACGACCGACGAAACGGACCGTGAAGGAGGGACTCGTAAAGTTGAAGATTCCTCAACAGACGAACAGCTGGTCATTGTAAGAAGCGGAGAACAAGAAAAGCCTGTTGTAGTTAAAACCGAAAAACCAAAAGTAAGAGGCGTGTTAGTTGTCGCTAAAGGAGCTGATAATATCGAGGTAAAGAAATCTATTATTGAAGCCGTGACAAGAGCGCTCGATATACCAAGTCATAGAGTAGCAGTATTAGCGAAAAAAGGATGAGGGGGAAATGAATATGTTATTAAAAAAGCAAACGGTTTGGTTATTAACAATGCTAAGTTTAGTGGTTGTGTTATCGGTGTATTATATGACAACGCCAGAAAATCCTCAGAGTAATGTTGCGTTAGTAGACAATGAAAAGCAAAGCGAAAAGCAAGCTGATGACAAGGCTCCTGCAGAAGATACAAAACAACAGACAGATGAGGAATCAGGAACAAAAGAAGATTCAAAAACTGAAGGCTCAGCAGAAGATGTAAAGAAGGAAACGGCTAAAAATGCAAAAGAATCAGCGGTTGTATCAAGCACGGACAGCGATGAGCTATTTACGGCGCTTCGTTTGGAATTAAACGATGAAAGAAGTCAATTAAAAGAAGAGTATCAAGAAGTAGCGGCATCAAAAAATGTGACGCCTGCGGAAGTAAGCAAGGCGATGGATAAAATTGATGAATTATCAAAGCTAGGGGAAAAAGAAGCCACGCTGGAAACATTAATTAAAGCAAAAGGATACAGTGACGCGCTAGTAAGAGCAGACGGAAAGCAAGTACAAATTACGGTTAAGACAGAAAAACACTCAAAAACAAAAGCAAATCAAATCATTCAGCTAGTCAAAAAAGAAATGGGTCCAAAAGAAGTAGCGGTAGAGTTTCAGCCAACTAAATAAAGGGAATAAAAGAAGTGTGAAACAGCCTTAAATTGGGGTTGTTTACACTTCTTTTTTTATGAAATGACTAAAATCTAAGCAAGACGGTAAAAATTTTAACATGGCTTTCTTTTTTTACTTCGGTTATAATAGGTTTCATAATCTTATATTAGTACTAGGTGACAAATGTTTTCATACGTATTGTCATCTGTAAAGCTATGTTTCCATTTATAAAACGATAACGCTAAAAAGTTATTATAGAGTAAGTGGAACTTCTTTTTAATGTTTGCCAAACGAATTGAATGGCTGTAGCCATCTATCGTATTATTAACATTGTAGAGAATTCTATTTTCATGAGGTAGGAGTGTTCAATATGTTAAAAATTCAAGAGATCCGTGAGATCATTAAACTAGTTGATCAATCATCAATCGAGGAGTTCACCTATGAGCACGAAGGCTCCAAAATCAAGATGAAGAAAAAAGACGCAATTGTTTCCAAACAAGCGCAGCAAGTAGTGGTTTCGGCACCTGAACAAGTGGCAGCACCTGCACCGCAGGCAGCAGCGGCTCCAGCGCCAGCCCCAGCAGCACAGTCTGCTCAACCAAAAGAAGAACAAGCGGCCCCAGCGGTTGATGAGAGTTTACATAAAATTACATCTCCGATGGTAGGGACATTCTATGCGTCATCATCGCCAGAATCAGATGTATACGTAACTCCTGGAGATAAAGTACAAAAAGATTCGGTTGTATGTATCGTAGAAGCAATGAAATTATTCAATGAAATCGAAGCAGAAGTTAAAGGTGAAATCGTTGACGTATTAGTTGAAAATGGACAACTTGTAGAATACGGTCAACCTCTTTTCTTAGTAAAGCCTGAATAAGGAGCGGTAAATATGATTAAAAAGCTATTAATTGCGAATCGAGGAGAAATTGCGGTTCGAATTATTCGAGCGTGTAAAGAATTAGGTGTAGAATCAGTAGCTGTTCATTCTCAAGCTGATCGTGACTCTTTGCATGTACAATTAGCAGACGAAGCGTATTGTATTGGACCAACGTCATCTAAAGACAGCTATTTAAACTTTACAAACATTATGAGCGTTGCGATGCTAACGGGCTGTGACGCCATTCACCCTGGATACGGCTTTTTAGCTGAAAACGCTGATTTTGCAGAACTATGCAGAGAGTGTAACGTTACATTTGTAGGACCAAGTCCTGAAGCCATTAACAAAATGGGAACAAAAGACGTAGCGAGAGAAACGATGCGTGAAGCGGGTGTCCCAATTGTTCCTGGTTCAACTGGAATTGTAGAGTCAGTGGAAGACGGTATGTCAATCGCTAATGATATTGGCTATCCTGTTATTATTAAAGCAACGGCAGGAGGCGGAGGAAAAGGAATCCGCGTTGCCAAAAATGAACAAGAGCTTATCAAAGGTATTACAATTACACAGCAAGAAGCTGCTACAGCTTTCGGTAACCCTGGTGTGTACATTGAAAAGTTCATTGAGGATTTCCGTCACGTTGAGATCCAAGTGTTGGCTGATTCTCATGGGAATACTGTACATTTAGGAGAGCGTGATTGCTCGATTCAACGCCGTCTTCAAAAATTAATTGAAGAAACGCCTTCTCCAGCGTTAGACGAAAAAACGCGTGAATTAATGGGTGACGCTGCTGTTAAAGCTGCTCAAGCCGTTAATTACACAGGAGCCGGAACAGTGGAATTCATTTATGATTACCGTGAAAACAAATTTTACTTCATGGAAATGAATACGCGTATCCAAGTAGAACACCCTGTTACAGAGATGGTGACAGGAGTTGACTTAATTAAAGAACAAATCAAAGTGGCAAATGGTGAAACTTTACCGTTTACGCAAGAAGAAGTGACATTTAATGGATGGGCAATTGAGTGCCGAATTAACGCGGAAAACCCAGAGAAGAACTTTATGCCTTCACCAGGTACGATTCAAATGTACTTGCCGCCAGGTGGCTACGGAGTGCGCGTAGACTCTGCTGCATACCCGGGCTATGCAATCCCGCCTTACTATGATTCAATGGTGGCTAAATTGATTGTTCATGCTCCAACTCGTGAGGAAGCTATTGAACGAATGAAGCGCGCGTTAGATGAATTTGTTATCGACGGCGTTGCAACCACTATTCCTTTTCACCAAAAACTATTAAATCATGAAAAATTTGTTAGCGGTGAATTCAACACGAAGTTTCTTGAGCTATATGACGTAATGAATTCCTAGTATAATATAAACTATAGGAGGTGCTGTACATGAATGAAAATCATGTATTAGAAATGGAAGAACACCCAAATTCTCTTGGCAAAGTAGAAATTGCTCCTGAGGTTATTGAAGTCATTGCGGGTATTGCTGCTTCTGAAGTAGAAGGCGTTTCTGCAATGAGAGGAAATTTTGCAGCTGGCGTTGTGGAGAAACTAGGAAAGAAAAACCACGGTAAAGGTGTAAAAGTGGACTTAACAGAAAACGGGATAAAAGTAGACGTATTTTGTATGATGAAGTTTGGAGTGTCTATTCCAAGCGTAGCGCAACAAGTACAAGATAACATTCGTCAAGCCCTTAAAAATATGACAGCTATTGATCTCGATGAAGTAAACATTCATATCGTAGGGATTCAGTTTGATACGCAAAAAACTGATATTGAAGAAGTTGAATAAAACAAACGTTTACCTAACGGCTGTTGCTAAAATGGAATAACGTATGATTACTTGTTCCTTTTCAACACAAGCTATGGTAAAGTGAAAAAGACTGTCTCGTCATAAAGACGGTCTTTTTCGTGTTCTACAAACTTCGTATAAGAACAATGAAGTATCGTTTCATAAACTATGCTATTATCTAGGTATACTAGTTGAAGAAGATAAATAAAGGAGCAAAAATAATGAAAAGACATACAGCACGCCAAAAAGCATTACAAGCACTATTTCAGCATGATTTAGGGCAGACCGAGCCAATGGAGGCAATCGGAAATGTTGTACAAAATGAAAAGTCTGATCAATTTTTAGAAAGTCTCGTGCTAGGTGTGGTTGAACATCAGCAAGAAATTGATGAACTTTTACGCAATCATTTAGAAAAATGGACGTTAGATCGTGTAGCTACTGTAGACCGCGTTATCCTGCGTATTGCCGTATACGAAATGAAGTATGAAGAAGAAATTCCTACGAGCGTTACGTTAAATGAAGCGATTGAATTAGCGAAAACGTTTGGCGATGATCAATCAAGCAAGTTTATCAATGGCGTATTGTCTAAAGTGTTAACAACTTTATCTAAATAAAGGTTCATCTTGCCAAATCAAGTGACCAAAATGCTTCTCTCCTTTATATAAAGGGGAGAGGGTGACTGCAAAGGAGGCAAAACGATGAGTGAAGTGCGTTATCTAACCGTTACGGCTCTTACACGATACATTAAGCGCAAGTTTGATGTAGACCCTCACATGCAAGATGTATGGATTAAAGGAGAAATTTCTAACTTTAAACGTCATAGTCGGGGACATATGTATTTCACCTTGAAAGATCAAAATGCTCGTATCGCAGCCGTTATGTTTGCTGGGCATAACCGGCAGCTTAATTTTCAGCCTGAAGAAGGAATGAATGTACTCATTCGAGCTGAAATTTCGGTTTATGAACCAAGCGGAAATTATCAAATGTACGTAAAAGAAATGCAGCCTGACGGCGTGGGAAACCTATACTTGGCCTACGAACAGCTGAAAAAAAAGCTGGAAAAAGAAGGCTTATTTAATCCTGCTAGGAAACGAAAGCTGCCGAAGTATCCAACAACAATAGGTGTGATTACGTCTCCGACTGGAGCAGCCGTACGTGATATTATTACGACATTAAAGCGCAGATATAACGCGAACATTATTGTTATGCCCGCTCTTGTTCAAGGAGTGAATGCGGCACCGTCTATCATTAAGGCAATTGAAGAAGCAAACCGTCGTAAAGAAGCAGACGTATTAATTGTTGGGCGCGGTGGTGGGTCAATTGAGGAGCTTTGGGCTTTTAACGAAGAAAGCGTTGCTCGTGCAATTTTCACTTCTACTATTCCTGTTATTTCAGCGGTGGGACATGAAACCGATTTTACAATTGCAGATTTTGTAGCAGATCTTCGCGCTCCTACTCCAACGGGTGCCGCGGAATTGGCTGTACCTCATATCAGTGAAATTACAGAAAGATTGACTCAGCGAAATATCCGTCTTCTTCGTTCGATGAAAGAAATGCTTCAGTCTAGTAGCCGCAGGCTTGAACGATCCCAGAAATCATATGCTTTTCGTTATCCTCAAAAGTTGGTCGAGCAAAAAGAGCAGCAGTTAGATCAGTTGATGGAGCGTTTTTATCGTGAAGGTAGAAGGTACATTGAACATAAACGGACGAACTACGAGCAGCTAACAGCCGCTTTGTTGCGCAATCACCCTGAGCATCAGTTAACGAAAGCAGCGGAGCGTCAACAGCAGCTGACGAAAATGCTGACAAAAGAGATGCAGCAGCTGCTAAAGCAAAAACAGCTTTTATTTGCAACGGCAACGTCAAAATTACATACGCTTAGTCCATTAAAAACAATGGAAAGAGGCTACAGCTTAGTATACGATAAAGAAAAAGAGCTAATTAAATCAACCAAACAAGTATCCAAAGGCGATGTGGTAAACGTTCGTTTGACCGATGGACAGTTGCAGTGTGAAGTTTCGAAAATAGAGGAGCGATGAAAAATGGCGACAAACAAAGAGTATACGTTTGAAGAGGCGATGGAGCAGTTAGAAACCATCGTAAACAAGCTAGAAGAAGGCGACGTGCCTTTAGAAGAAGCAATTCAACAATTCCAAGAAGGAATGACTCTTTCAAAATTCTGTCACGATCGTCTTCAGCATATTGAAAAGCAAATGGAAACTATTTTACGTGAAGACGGAACGCTTGAGCCATTCTCGGTGCAGGAGGAAGAGTGATGGTGAATGAAATGAATTTAAAAGAGTATATTTCTTTTACAAAAGATCGAGTAGAAACACGCTTGCCTGAAGTGGTAAAAGCATTACATGCTCCGGTTAACTTAAAGGAATCCATGCTTTACTCTCTTACGGCAGGAGGAAAGCGACTTCGCCCAGTGCTGTTATTCGCCACGCTACATGCGTTTGGAAAAGACGAGAGCATGGGATTAGAAACAGCATGTGCAGTGGAAATGATTCATACATATTCTCTCATTCACGATGATTTACCTAGCATGGATGATGACGACTTAAGAAGAGGTAAACCGACGAATCACAAGGTGTACGGCGAAGCAACGGCTATATTAGCTGGAGATGCTCTTTTAACAAATAGCTTTCAGCTCATTTCTGAAGCGGCACATCCTGAGATGACATCACATATGAAGCTTCAGCTCATTACAGAACTGGTAAAAGCAAGCGGAACAGAAGGTATGATCAGCGGACAGGTTGCGGATATGGAAGGCGAAAAAAAGCAGCTCACGCTAGATGAGCTTGAATATATTCACCTTCACAAAACGGGGAAGCTGCTAGGTTTTTGTGTAAAAGCAGGAGCTATTCTTGCAAAAGCTACGCCTCTACAGCAAGAATTATTAGAAGAATTCAGTAAGCATGTAGGGTTAGCGTTTCAAATTCAAGATGACATCTTGGATGTGGAAGGGTCTGAAGAAAAATTAGGAAAGCCAATTGGCAGTGATACAGAAAATGAAAAAACGACATATCCTTCTTTGTTAGGTATGGAAGCGGCCAAAGAAAAGTTACAGTATCATGTTGAACAAGCACTTCTTTCGTTACGTCAAGCTCAAATTAAGCACGGATTACTAGAAGAAATTTGTTTATATATAGCAAAACGTGATAGCTAATGACGAGTTCTGTCAGGTTTTTTGAGTGATACAGTAAAATAAGATTGAGTCCCAATAGGGGCTATGCTATAATGATTTTACTACTGTATAAAAGCGTAGTGCATAGGTTTGAAAGACATATACAATATCTTGGTGGCCGTTATCACATTTGTGTTAGCGGCTATTTTTTCACTGTTTTCCTTTGAATATCACTGGTTTACTGATAGAATATCAAAGGTATTGTAAGTAATAAGGAAATACTAAAAATTGACTATACGTATAAAACAATAGACAATGTATTAAGGTAACTTTATAACAAGTACGAAAGTGAGTGATCCACCTTGGATCTTACAACGATAAAAAATCCTGAGTTTTTAAAGAAAATGTCAGTAACACAATTAGAAGAACTAAGTGAAGAGATTCGTCGTTTTTTAATTACAAAGCTTTCTGCAACTGGTGGTCATATAGGGCCAAACTTGGGGGTTGTTGAGTTAACGCTTGCACTCCATAAAGTATTTGACAGCCCAAAAGATAAATTTTTATGGGACGTGGGGCATCAGTCGTATGTCCATAAAATTTTAACAGGACGAGCGGGAGAGTTTGATACAATCCGTCAATATAAAGGATTATGCGGTTTTCCAAAGCGTGACGAAAGTGAGCATGATGTATGGGAAACGGGACATAGTTCTACATCTCTTTCAGCCGCAATGGGAATGGCTGCTGCAAGAGATTTGCAAAAAACAAAAGCTCATATTGTTCCTATCATTGGGGATGGAGCTTTAACAGGTGGTATGGCTCTTGAAGCGCTTAACCACATCGGGCACGAGCAAACGGATATGACCGTTATTTTAAATGACAATGAAATGTCTATCGCTCCTAACGTGGGTGCTGTACACAGTATTCTAGGACGTTTGCGCACGGCGGGCAAATATAACTGGGTAAAAGATGAGCTTGAAGTCTTGCTGAAAAAAGTGCCTGCAGTAGGCGGGAAGCTTGCAGCAACGGCAGAACGTGTAAAAGATGGCCTAAAGTACATGGTCGTGTCAGGCATGTTCTTTGAAGATCTTGGCTTTACGTATTTAGGCCCGGTTGATGGCCATAGCTATGACGATTTATTGGAAACGTTACAATATGCAAAGAAAACAAAAGGACCGGTACTGATTCACGTTATTACGAAAAAAGGGAAAGGGTACTTGCCAGCGGAAAGCGATAAAAGCGGAGCATGGCATGGTACAGGCCCTTACAAAATTGAGTCTGGTGACTTTATTAAAGACAAAAATGTTCCGATTGCTTGGAGTAAATTAGTAAGTGATACGGTATTGAAGATGGCTAGAGAAGATGATCGCATTGTAGCCGTAACGCCAGCAATGCCTGTAGGTTCAAAACTCGAAGCATTTCAAAAAGAGTTTCCACATCGTATGTTTGATGTTGGGATTGCAGAGCAGCATGCAACAACAATGGCCGCTGGTCTTGCAACTCAAAATATGAAGCCCTTTTTAGCTATTTATTCTACGTTTTTACAGCGTGCATACGATCAGGTGGTTCATGATATTTGCCGCCAGAAGCTAAATGTATTTATTGGAATTGATCGCGCTGGGCTAGTAGGTGCTGATGGTGAAACGCATCAAGGCGTGTTTGATATTGCATTCTTACGTCATTTGCCTAACCTTGTTATTATGATGCCAAAAGACGAGAATGAAGGCCAGCACATGGTTCATACTGCTTTGACTTATGAAGAAGGTCCGATTGCTATGCGCTACGCTAGAGGAAACGGATTAGGTGTTGAACTAGATTCAGAACTGAAAAACATTCCGATCGGTACATGGGACGTATTAAAAGAAGGTTCAGATACAACCATTTTAACGTTTGGTACAACGATTTCAATGGCGATGGATGCAGCAGCAGAACTTGAGAAGCAAGGAATCAGCGTCAAAGTGGTCAATGCTCGTTTTATTAAACCGCTGGATGAAAAAATGCTTCATGAGATTTTCCAAACGAATAAGCCTGTGATTACGGTAGAAGAAGCGGTACTTCAAGGCGGTTTTGGAAGTGCGGTGTTAGAGTTTGCATCAGAGCACGGCTATTATGATACGCGCGTTGAACGTATGGGGATTCCAGATCGCTTTATCGAGCACGGCAGCGTAACAAAACTTTTAGAAGAAATTGGCTTAACCAAAGAAGAGATTATAAATCGAGTTAAAAAACTCGTAACACCAACACAAAAGAGGCTTGAAGTTAAGTGACAAAAAAAGAACGAGTAGATGTATTATTAGTAGAACGAGGTTTGATTGAAACAAGAGAAAAAGCAAAGCGTACAGTGATGGCAGGACTTGTTTATGCGAATGAAGTCCGTTTGGATAAGCCGGGAGAGAAAATTGAACGCGATACGCCGCTGACAATTAAAGGTGCAGTAATGCCTTACGTCAGCAGAGGCGGCTTTAAGCTTGAAAAAGCAATTAAAGAATTTAATGTCCATGTAGCGGATAAAATCATGATTGATATTGGTTCTTCTACTGGAGGCTTTACCGATTGTGCGCTTCAAAATGGAGCGAAGATGTCCTATGCGCTAGACGTAGGCTATAATCAGCTAGCTTGGAAGCTTCGTCAAGATGAGCGAGTAGAAGTAATGGAACGAACAAATTTCCGTTACGTGACGCCAGCTGATTTATCAAGAGGCTTGCCTGAATTCGCTTCTATTGATGTATCATTTATTTCCTTAAGACTCATTCTTCCTGTGTTAAAAACACTTCTTGTTCCACACAGCGATGTTGTTGCGCTCGTTAAGCCACAGTTTGAGGCTGGAAGAGAGCAAGTTGGGAAAAAAGGAATCGTGCGTGATTCAAAAGTGCATGAAGAAGTCCTTCAAGGCATGGTGGATTTCTCGCTTCGTCAAGGATACGATGTATATAACATGTCGTATTCACCGATAACGGGAGGAGATGGAAATATCGAATTTCTTCTCCACCTGCGCTGGAAAGGCGAGCGTGAACTTGGTGAAAATCAAGCTCCGCTTACTGTGCATGAAGTAGTCGAAGAAGCACATAAGACGTTAAAAGAGAAAAAGTAATAATGGCCAATGTTAAGCAAAGACTTAGCATTGGCGATTTGATTATGACTCTTTATACAAAAGGTGCATAATCAAGTTGAACACATTATGCTACTTAATTAGTGAAAGACTTATAAACAACAAAACAAAAAGAAGATTACATATTAATGTGAGGTGCCAACATGAATAAAGGGCAAAGACATATTAAAATTCGTGATATTATCACGAATAATGATATTGAAACACAGGATGAATTGGTAGATATTTTAAAAAACCAAGGTTTTAATGTAACACAGGCAACAATCTCTCGTGATATTAAAGAATTGCACTTAGTCAAAGTGCCTTTGATGGACGGTCGATACAAATACAGCTTGCCTGCAGATCAGCGTTTTAATCCCTTACAAAAGTTAAAGCGCTCTCTTATGGACGCATTTGTAAAAATTGATTCAGCTGGGCATATGTTGGTGATGAAAACATTACCGGGAAACGCAAATGCGATTGGCGCATTAATTGATCATTTGGACTGGGATGAAATATTAGGAACAATTTGTGGAGACGATACATGTTTGATTATTTGCCGTACTCCTGAAGATACGCAAATTATATCAGACCGATTCTTAGAAATGTTATAAAGGTGAGTGAAGCAGGTTGTTAGCTGAATTATCCATTAAAAACTTTGCGATTATTGATGAACTTTCTGTTTCATTTGAAAAAGGCTTAACGGTATTAACAGGCGAAACAGGAGCGGGGAAATCGATTATTATTGATGCCATTTCATTGTTAGTAGGTGGAAGAGGCTCTTCGGAGTTTGTCCGCCACGGAACAGACAGGGCCGAAATTGAAGGACTTTTCTTATTTGATGAAGAACAGCATCCAAGTCATGAAAAAGCTAAACAAGTCGGTTTAGAAGTGGAAGATGGAATGATTGTGCTTCGCCGAGATATCACTACAAATGGGAAAAGTATTTGCCGGATCAACGGTAAGCTCGTAACGTTAGCTATCCTACGTGAAGTTGGACAGACTTTAATTGATATACATGGACAGCACGAGCACCAAGATTTAATGAACCAAGATCGTCACTTAACTCTTCTTGATCAATATGGAGGAGAAAAAGTAGAAGAGGCTTTGACGGAGTATCGTGAGGTATTTTCTAGGTATACATCGCTAAAAAAGCAGCTCGATCAATTAACTGAAAATGAACAGCAGATGGCACATCGCCTCGATCTTATTCAATTTCAATTAGATGAAATCAAAGCGGCAAATTTGCAGCTGAACGAAGACGAGGAACTAAATGAAGAGCGTTTGAAGATTTCTAACTTTGAAAAGATCTATACGTCGCTAAACGATGCGTACAATGCGCTGCACGGTGAACACCAAGGTTTAGATTGGGTAGGCGTAGCCATGAATCATACGGAGGATATTTCGTCACTGGAAAAAAACTATGCCGAAATTTCTGAGATCATTTCATCGAGCTTCTATCAGCTAGAAGACGCATCTTATAAAATTCGTCAGCAGCTTGATTTATTAGAATTTGATCCCAAACGCTTAGATTTTATTGAAGCGCGTTTAAATGAAATTAATCACTTAAAGCGTAAATACGGTCAAAGTGTAGATGAAATTCTAGAATATGCTGCACAAATTGAAGATGAAATTGATCGTATTGAAAATCGAGATACGCATGTGAGCAAGATCAAAGAACAGTTAAACAGCGTAGCGCAGGATTTATTAGTAGAAGCTAATAATGTTTCAGCTATTCGAAAAAAACTTGCTCAAGAGTTAACGGACAGCATCCATCATGAGCTTCAAGAACTGTATATGGCTAAGACTGTATTTCAAATTAAATTCTCTGTTGTAAATGCAGGTAAAAATGACGTTGAAGTAAATGGAGAAAGAATAAAATTCACCAAAGACGGCATTGACAACGTAGAGTTTTATATTTCTACCAACCCTGGTGAACCGTTAAAACCTCTTGCAAAAGTAGCATCAGGAGGAGAACTGTCAAGAATTATGCTGGCGTTAAAAAGCATCTTCTCTAAGCATCAAGGCGTGACGTCCATTATCTTTGATGAAGTTGATACAGGCGTAAGTGGAAGAGTAGCTCAATCGATCGGTGAAAAAATACATGCTATTTCTGTTGATTCACAAGTTCTCTGTATATCTCATCTGCCTCAGGTAGCAGCAATGGCAGATACTCATCTCTTTATTGCTAAAGAGATAAAAGGTGATCGTACAACGACGTCTGTTCTTCCATTAACTCTTGATGAAAAAGTAAAAGAAATTGGTCGAATGATTGCAGGAGCTGAAATTACAAGCTTAACAAAGGAGCATGCCAAAGAGCTTTTAGATTTAGCGGATAAGATGAAGCACACCATTTAATAAAACACCTTTTAACACGTAACAGTATGTGTTAAAGGTGTTTTTTTATACAAAATGGAGGAACTGAAAATGTTTCCTTGCACTTCTTTTCATTTTTCTCTGAACTTCTGTTATAAATGCGCTCTAAGAAGGCTAAATTAAATGTGTAGCCATTTAGGCGAGGAAGCGAGGAGAGTGAAAACATGCAAAATCGATACAGACATATAATTGGTGCGATTCTCCTTGTTTCGTTCATTTTTGTAGGATTTATTCCAGTTGTGCAACAATATATACACATTCCAAAACAAATCGTCTTATTTGAACAGCAAAAAGAAAAAATTAATACGACATTACCGCTTAGCGTAGAAGCTTCATCACCTGTTTACGATGTAACAAGTAACAAGGCGAAGCTGACCATAGCAGGCAAACAGGTAGGCAAAGAAGAGTTGATGCTTCATTTGGCCGGTATTCCTGTAAAGCGTGTAGACGTGCAGGTATTATCTGATTTTAAAGTCATTCCAGGTGGACAGTCAATCGGTGTGAAATTAAATTCAAAAGGTGTTCTTGTTGTAGGCTATCATCAGGTAGATACAGCAAAAGGTAAAAAATCTCCTGGCGAAATTGCGGGTATTCAAGTTGGAGATATGATTACGAAGATTAATGGTAAAACCATTGAAAAAATGAGTGATATTACACCGTTTATTCAGCAGGCAGGAAAAACGGGTGAACCATTAAATCTGCATATTTTAAGAGAAAAAAAGCAGTTTGATACTAAGCTGTATCCGTTAAAAGATAAGCAAGATTATGCGTACAGAATTGGTTTATACATCCGTGATTCAGCTGCAGGAATTGGCACAATGACTTTTTATGATCCAAAATCTAAAAAATACGGCGCTTTAGGCCACGTTATTTCGGATATGGATACAAAAAAGCCAATCGTAGTAGAAGATGGACAAATTGTCCGTTCGACCGTTACATCAATTGAGAAAGGTTCTAACGGCGTTCCCGGTGAAAAGCTAGCAAGGTTTTCTGAAGATAGACAAATCATTGGAAATATTACACGAAATAGTCCTTTTGGTATTTTTGGAAAATTGTCTTCAACGATGGAAAACGGAATAATGGATAAAGCAATGCCAATTGCCCTATCTCATCAAGTAAAAGAAGGACCGGCTAAAATTCTAACGGTAGTAGATGATGATCAAGTGGAAGAATTTGATATTGAAATTATGAGTACTATACCTCAAAAGTTTCCGGCTACTAAAGGAATGGTTATTAAAATTACAGATCCTAAATTGTTAAAGAAAACAGGTGGAATTGTTCAAGGAATGAGCGGGAGCCCGATTATTCAAAACGGTAAAGTCGTTGGAGCGGTTACCCATGTTTTTGTAAATGATCCTACCTCGGGTTATGGTGTCCATATTGAATGGATGCTTAACGAAGCAGGAATTGATATTTATAAAAATAATCGAAAAAAAGCGAGCTAATGTTGTCATTAGTTCGCTTTTTTTGATAAAAATTATTGTCGTAAATGTACGAGAAAAACGTCGAAAAACAAAGAAAATAAGAGAAAATCGAATAAATTCCATTTAAAAGACTTTTTTCTAAAAAAATAAAGGAAATAATGTTGCATTGTCGAATTTGTCCTTTAGAATAAAGAATAGAGACACGTAGGAAACGACGTATAACATAAAGGACTGAGGAGGAAGCTGCATTGAAAAAAATTAAAGTATGCTTGGTTGATGATAATCGGGAACTAATTGGTTTGCTTGAAGATTATATTTCAGAGCAAGAAGACATGGAAGTAATCGGAGTAGCTTACAATGGACAAGAGTGTTTATCCATTTTAAAAGATAAAGATCCGGATGTTCTTGTATTAGACATTATTATGCCGCATCTAGATGGATTAGCAGTTTTAGGTCAGTTAAAAGAAATGAAAAAAGAAAATTATCCAAATGTCATTATGCTAACGGCATTTGGTCAAGAAGACGTAACGAAAAAAGCGGTCGATTTAGGAGCTGCTTATTTTATTCTAAAGCCGTTTGATATGGAAAACTTAGTGAATCATATTCGTCAAGTTAGCGGACAAACATCTTCATTTATGCAACGTTCATCTTCTTCCATGCGTTCACATCGCGACAGCAAACCAGCAAATTTAGATGCAAGCATTACGAGCATCATTCACGAAATTGGTGTACCTGCTCACATCAAAGGCTATTTATATTTGAGAGAAGCCATTTCAATGGTATACAAGGATATTGAGCTGCTTGGGTCAATTACAAAAGTACTGTATCCTGATATTGCAAAAAAATATAATACAACGGCAAGCCGCGTTGAGCGCGCCATTCGTCATGCCATTGAAGTAGCATGGAGCCGAGGAAACATTGATTCCATTTCTTCATTATTCGGATATACTGTCAGCATGTCAAAAGCGAAGCCGACGAATTCGGAGTTTATTGCAATGGTTGCGGATAAATTACGCCTTGAGCATAAAGCGAGTTGAAAGGGATAGGACTGCTGGAATTACGGGGTTTTGAGTGAGTTTATACCTTTTGTAATACAGAGTACATGCCGATAAACTTTTGGAATTTACACTAGATAGTAAACTGAAAACCAATAAACTTTTTACGGCAGGGCCGATGGATTTTAAGAATTCATTGGTCCTTTTATTTTGTTTTAAGAGGGGGAAATATTGAGGGGAGTGGATCCTCCTTCTTGTTTCCCTTCATATTCACTGTAGGACTGTAGGACGTTAAAATAATTTATATAAATGGTATGATGGTCTAAGGTTTGCAATAAGATAAAAATTTATAGCGTTTCATACACATTAACCAAATCAATTAACTGATAAAGCTCCTGAAGGTGATTACATGAAATATAATATTGATGTATTAAAACAACAAAACATAGCTTATAGTTGGGGTACTTTGTATGTAGGTTTGGAACTAGGGGTAATAGATCATAGCCATCTAACTCATTATGCAATTGAATACTTAGAGATGTTTCCCGATGTAGAAGATGCTAACATTCTTGAGCTTGCATGGGGATCTGAAGAAATAAATTATAAAAGAGTATTAATCGAAATACTAGAAGAATTTAATATGGAAGAGCTTTTAGAAGAAGGAGACAAATTTGAATACGAAACAAGAAAATGGAGATATGGGATATTAGAGTCATTGAAAAAAGCCTATAGAGATGATGGGTCGGCATTCCTTGAAGCTGTTGCTGAAGTATATGCTGATTTTCAATACCCTCGTGAGCTGGAAAGTTTTATCTACTATCTTCCTTCAAGTGATGATAAATATCGTCCAGAAGAGCACTCTGCAGAAGAAAATAGTAACAGATTAGTATCTGATTTAAAACACTTTTTGGATAATGAAAAGGAGTATTTTAAAAACTCTTAAGTTTTGAGCTCATGAGGTGATTAAATGAACTATTTTGCTAAAGTAACGAACCTAAATAAAAAGTTGGAAAGAGAAGTTACGTTAGATATAAATGGTATAGTATTTACAGCGTTTATTGATATTTGTTCGTATGAAATTAAGGAAGGGCAGCGTTATCCAGTGCGTATAAGTTTTACAATGATCAATGATTTACTTGTCTGCTTGATTGAAAAAAGACTCAAAGAGCTAGAGAGAATTGGGGAAGCATATGCGTATGTGGTTCGAGGAATTGTTTGGGACGGTTTTATTGATGCGGGTTTACATGTGATAGATGAAGACGGTTATTTAGATGATTATCCAGAGGTCATGGGTAAATATGCAGAAATTATAGTAGATCGACTTAGCGTGGAGTTTTTATAACGAACAGCCGTGTATTATGTGCGACTTAGGAGTTGAATAACATAATGATTGTCAAAGCCCTTACTATCATTCATGAAGATTGGGGAGAAACCTTCGAAGATTTTTGTATTTATTATCAATTAGATGTTGGCTTAAAAGGTGTTGAAGGCGCTTCAGATATGTTTTCATTTGAAGTTATAAGTCCTACAAGGCTTTACAGTACAATTGAAGATATTGAAATTGGTCGTGGATATCTGATCATGAAAGACTATGACCAAAATAAAGTAGAACAAAGGGTGAAAAGACTTGTAGAAATGAACAGAGAGGAAGATTTTGAAGATGCATTAAAAAATTTATCTACATATTTTAGATGGGATATGGATAAGTGAATTATAAAAAAGCAGCCTTCAGAAAAGGCTGCTTTTTTTAATCCATTAATTTAGCAATCGGTTTTGAAAGGAACAGAACAATAATTCCTAGTACAATTGTTACAGCTCCGATTAAGCTGAAGATATCGAAATAACCTAAAGACTGTGTATAAGATGCAAGAACACCCGCTAGCTTATTAGCAACAGCAGAGCTTGCCATCCATACCCCCATTAAAAGAGAAGCAAGCTTTAATGGAGCCAGTCTACTTACCATAGACAGCCCTACTGGTGAAATCATAAGCTCAGCTAGCGTGTGCAGGAAGTAAGTGAAAATCATGAACAGGATATTTACTTTTAAAGCTGGATCATTACCAGTATACATAACGGCTGGAATTAAAATTAAGAATCCTAATCCCACTGTTACAAGTCCCATACCCATTTTTGTTGGTGTTTTGAAATCACCGCGTTTTGAATTTCCGAGCTTGTACCAAACTAGTGACATAATTGGTGCTAAAATCATGATAAACAGCGGATTCAATGATTGGAACCACTCTGTTGGAACCGTGAAACTACCTATTTGACGATTAATTTGATCTTGAGCATATAGCGTTAAAGAACTTCCGGCCTGTTCAAAAGCTGTCCAGAAAGCAATAACAACGAAGGCTAGAATAACGATAGCAACCGTTCTTTTCTTTTCTCGTGCTGACAGCGGAGCAGTTGATGTTTGAGATGCCGCTGCGTGAACTTTTCCTGTAGGCTCTTTCCCGATATCACCTAAGTAGCGATTAGCCAGTAGGTTAAATAAAATTTGTCCAACAACCATTCCGATAGCTGCTGTTAAAAATCCGTATTTGTAACTCATTAATCCAACAACTAACGGTGCGAAAAATGCACCAAAGTTAATACCCATATAAAAAATGGTAAAAGCACCGTCACGGCGAGGATCATTTTCTTCATAAAGATCTCCGACCAATGTGGAGATATTTGGTTTGAAAAATCCGTTTCCGATAATTAATAAAGCAAGTCCGATATACAAAGCGGCTACACTTTGATGAATGAAGATGGAAAAATTCCCGAGTGCCATAATCACACCACCGATAGTGATGGCTAGCCTTCTTCCGAGGAAGCGGTCTGTTAAATATCCGCCAATCATCGGCGTAATGTAAACAGCACTAGTGAATGTTCCATATAAGCTCAGTGCTGTTGCTTTATCTACCCCGAGTCCACCTTGAGCAGCGGTAGCAGTTAAATAAAGAACCAGAATGGCTCTCATTCCATAATAACTAAATCTTTCCCATGCCTCAGTAGCGAATAATAAGTACAGTCCAGGAGGGTGTTTTTTCCTAGACCCATTTGGCTGCTGATTTTCGTGTTGTACAGCTGCTTGCATAATGAAGTCCTCCTAAATTTTTCTCATACTATTTAATCCTTTTGTTTGAATTGATAAAAAAATCAGAATATAAGTACTGGAATAAATATAATGTCTTTTTATTTTAGTAGAAAAATAATAATTTCGTCAATGAAATTATATGGAAAAATCAAAAAATAATTAAATATACACAAGAAAGTATTAAATTACTTATTTAAAAGCATTTTTAAAAATACATTTATATTATTAAATATTCTAATATATGTTATAGGGAATGAAATGAGAGGGTAATACTATTTTTGGAAATGAA
This sequence comes from Priestia sp. SRI_019, assembly GCF_057586255.1. Classification (NCBI taxonomy): domain Bacteria; kingdom Bacillati; phylum Bacillota; class Bacilli; order Caryophanales; family Bacillaceae; genus Priestia; species Priestia sp. SRI_019. Next base: position 444,600 of record NZ_JBYCZN010000001.1, read on the forward strand.
AATTCAAAAGAAAAAAGGATCTGTTATTCAGATCCTTTTTTATCTTCGCTCGCATTTAATTCAGCAAGTTTCTGCAGCAAAATATGCTGAGGCATATGCATTAATTGCTCGAGGGGGATATTCAATTGTTCCGCTAATTTTACGGCTGTATCCGGTGAAATTTGCAGTGGTCTCATACACAACGACCTCCTTTTGCATATAAAGTAATGAAAGTGAAAAAGTATAAACAGTAAATTCGTGCTTTCACTATTAAGTAATGCTAAAGTTAATAATAAGTGATAATAGAGGAGTTGAGCAAGTATGTTTGTAATAGGTCATCGCGGCGCAGCTGGAACGTTTCCTGAAAATACGATGATTTCCTTCAAAGAAGCAGCGAGAGTCGGAGCACACGGAATTGAACTTGATGTGCATATGACAAAGGATGGAGAACTTGCTGTAATTCATGATGAAAAAGTAGATCGAACGACGAATGGAAAAGGGTATGTAAAAGATTTTACGTATCAAGATTTACAAAAATTAGATGCGAGCTATAAGTTCAAAAAAAAGTATGGAGTATGTAAAATCCCCACGTTAAATGAAGTAATGGAGTGGGCTTCAAGTGAAGGAATTAGCGTAAACATCGAGTTGAAAAACAATATATTTGACTATCCATACTTGGAAATGAAAGTCTTGGATTTAATTTATTTATACAAGATGAAGGATCGAACGATGATTTCGTCTTTTAATCATAACAGCTTAGCCCGAATTAGTTCCCTGGATTCTACGATTGAAACAGCTATTTTATACTCTTATCCGATGTATGAGCCTTGGGTATATGCGCAGCATCTTGGCGCAAAAGCTCTTCACCCTAATCAGCGTACCGTTAATGAAGTAAATGTAGCCGCTTCAAAAGATTGTCAAATTCCAGTGCGACCTTACACAGTAAATGATGTAAAAGTAGCTGAGCAGCTTCGGAAATATGGATGTGAATCCGTTATTACTGATTATCCAGAAAAATTGGTGAAGCAATTTGGAGGGCGCTTTTCGTAAAAAAACATCGCATTAATGCGATGTTTTTTTATCTTTTTGAAATCGGTTTTGAACTTTGTTTCGCTTGCGGTCTCTGTGCAGAATAAAGCCAGCAACAAATCCAAGGCCGATTAAAAATAATAGAAGCCCGACTGAAAATTGCGAAAATAAAGAAGGGAACGGGGATTGCAGGATGCCAAAAATCATATCTCTCATAAGTTTAATGCCATAGCCAGCGAGTATACCGGGAATAAGTAAGATTAGCAGTGCGATAATTCGAACCATAATTGCTCCTTTCGCTTCTCTTTTTTAAAATGAATGCGTTTACATTATGAAACCGTTATACTTGAATCATAAAAGAACTAAATAAATTGTCAAGAGCGTTTCTTTTTTTATATGATAGGTATATGCAATATTTTGCACGGGATATGTACATATTAAGTAGAAAAGGTGAAAAAATATGCAAAATGTGTTGATCGTTGGAGGAGGAAAAGGCGGATTAGCTATTCTGAAAATCTTGTTGGAAACAGAATTTATGAAAGTGATTGGTGTAGTAGACGTACGAGCTAACGCGCCGGCTGTTTTGCATGCGCAAGAACAAGATATTTCAACCGGAATGAATTGGGAGCCTTATATGACAAAGCAGCTCGATGTCATTGTTGAAACAACAGGTAAACAAGGCGTCTTTCAACAATTGCAAAGAAGCAAACCCGCTGATGCACTGGTAGTGCCGGGATTGGTTGCTGAAATTATGGCCAATCTGATGGAGGAAAAAGAAGAGTTAATTCAACGGTTAAAGCAAGAATCGTATAAATATGATCTTATTTTTAACGCAGCTCATGATGCGATGGTCGTGATTGATAGGAATGGATATATTACGCTATTTAATCAAAGTGCCGAGCGCTTGACGAACTTTTCACACAGAGATGTAATTGGTAAGCATCTTCATGAAGTTATTCCAAATAGTAAACTTGTTGATGTTCTTCATACAAAAACGATTGATCAAAATAGTGAATTTGTGTTAGATAGGGGACGGAAGGTAATTACGACTAGAATACCAATACTCGACGAGAATGGAGAGCTGTTTGGGGCCTTTTCGATTTTTAAAGATATTACGGACGTTGTCGGATTGGCAGAAGAAGTTACGAACTTAAAAGAAGTACAAACTATGCTTCAAGCAATTATTCAATCTTCTGAAGAAGCTATTTCAGTTGTCGATGAAGAAGGAAGAGGGATTTTAATTAATCCTGCTTATACGAGAATTACGGGTTTAAAAAAGACGGATATTATTGGTCAGCCCGCGACTGCCGATATCTCTGAAGGAGACAGTATGCACATGAAGGTGCTGCAAACAAGGCGTCCTGTTCGAGGTGTAAGAATGAGGCTCGGTCCGAGTAAAAGAGACGTGGTTGTCAATGTTGCACCCGTTATTGTCGACGGGAAATTAAAAGGAAGCGTTGGCGTTATTCATGATATGTCTGAAATTCAAGAGCTTACAAATGAACTCAAGAGAGCGCGTCAAATTATCCGAACGCTGGAAGCGAAATATTCATTTGCTGATATCATTGGTCAATCTGAAGAGTTTCAGTTAGCAATTGAGCAGGCTAGACTTGCTGCTAAAACACCAGCTACTGTTTTGCTGAGAGGTGAATCTGGGACGGGTAAAGAGTTGTTTGCACATGCGATTCATAATGCGAGCAGCCGAAAGTTTAATAAATTCGTCCGGATTAACTGTGCTGCGCTTTCCGAGTCTTTGCTTGAAAGCGAACTTTTTGGGTACGAAGAAGGAGCTTTTTCCGGGGCAAAAAGAGGCGGGAAACGCGGCGTTTTTGAAGAAGCCAATAACGGTAGCATCTTTTTAGATGAAATCGGGGAGCTCTCAGCTCATATGCAGGCTAAGCTGCTTCGGGTGCTTCAAGAAAAAGAGCTTATTCGCGTTGGAGGAACGACTCCTATTCCGGTGAATGTTCGCGTTATTGCAGCTACGAATGTGAATTTAGAAAAAGGAATGGCTGATGGAAGCATCAGACAGGACTTGTATTATCGGCTAAACAAAATTCCGATTCACATACCTCCTCTTCGGAAGAGAAAAGAGGATATTGGTGCGCTTGTTACACACTTAATTACAAAAATTAATCAAGATTACGGCCGGCATGTTGAAGGAGTAACAGAGCGGGCTTTACAGTCATTAAGATCATACGACTGGCCAGGAAACGTCAGAGAGCTTGAAAACATATTAGGCAGAGCGATTATTTATATGCACTATACAGAAACAATGATTGATTCTGTTCATCTCCCTTCACTTGAAGGCAAGGGCAAAAAAGAAAAAAATCAGGTGAAGGAAGAGGTAGTATTCGAAGGGAAGACTTTAGCGCACATGATGGAAAATTACGAAGGGGAACTTATTCAAAAAGTGCTGCTTGCAAACGAATATAACCGAACGAAAACAGCAAAACAGCTCAATATTTCCCTGCGTTCTTTGTATTATAAGTTGGAAAAATACAATCTTGCAAATAACAGCATGCAATAAAATGCATGGTGTGCAATTTATTGCATATAAATAGAGAGGTATTCTTTTTTTCTATTTGGTGTTAGAATCAATAAAAAAATTTTTTTGTGCGTAAGAACGGATATAAGCAGCTATATTATGTAATATATGCAGTGGATGGCACAAATCTTGCATGTATTTTAGGTGACTGCATAAACGCGCAGTATGCTCTTTAAAACGGAGCAAAAGAAAGAATGAAAAAGGAGAGGTCGAACATTCCATGACTCTTGCTACCATCTTATCTCGGGTTGCTAAGCAGTCTTCTTTGACTGTTGCTGTTGCTGCAGCTGAAGACTTAGAAACAATTGAGGCAGTGTATGAAGCTGTGTCAAGGGAAGTTTCTGAATTTATTTTGTTTGGCAACGAAACGACAATTAATGAATTATTCAGGCAGTACCGCCCATCCTTACTCACTCATAAGGCTGTGACGGTCGTACATACGGAGTCCGTTTTAGAAGCGGCTCAATTGGCTGTGCGTTCAGTTCAGCAAGGTCAAGCTCATATCGTAATGAAAGGGAATTTATCCACATCGCTTATTTTAAAAGCTGTGTTAAATAAAGAGCATGGTTTGCGTACGGGAAATGTTTTATCACATGTAGCTGTGTTTGACGTTCCTCACTATGACCGTCCGATTCTTGTAACAGATGCAGCTATGAATATTACGCCGTCTCTGGAAGAGAAAGTTCAAATCATTCAAAATGCGGTGAACGTTGCCCACTCGATTGGGATCGAGATGCCAAAGGTAGCTCCTATTGCAGCGGTTGAAGTTGTGAACCCTTTGATGCCTGCAACAGTAGAGGCTGCACTTCTTACACAGATGAACCGCAGAGGACAAATTAAAGGCTGCGTTATTGATGGACCTTTAGCACTCGACAATGCCATTAATATAGAAGCAGCCAAGCAAAAAGGTATTCAAAGTGAAGTTGCCGGTCAAGCAGATATATTACTCGTTCCAGCAATTGAAACAGGGAACGTCTTATATAAATCCCTCATTTATTTTGCTAAAGCAAAAGTTGGAGCTATTCTAGCGGGAGCAAAAGCTCCGGTCGTCTTAACGTCCAGAGCAGATTCATCAGAAAGTAAATTATACTCACTGGCGCTTGCTATCAGCGTCGCTCAACAGAATTCTTAGGAGGCACTAACAATGAAAATTTTTGACTATATGGAAACATACGATTATGAGCAGTTATTATTTTGCCAAGATAAAGATTCAGGCTTAAAAGCCATTATTGCGATTCACGATACAACAATTGGACCAGCCCTAGGCGGTACGAGAATGTGGACATATGAATCAGAAGAGGCTGCAATTGAAGATGCGCTTCGTCTATCACGCGGAATGACTTATAAAAATGCAGCAGCAGGCTTGAATTTAGGCGGAGGGAAAACGGTTATTATCGGAGATCCTCGCAAAGACAAAAATGAAGCGATGTTCCGTGCATTTGGTCGCTTTATTCAAGGATTAAATGGTCGATATATTACAGCAGAAGATGTGGGCACAACGGTAGAGGATATGGATATTGTATATGAGGAAACGGATTATGTAACGGGTGTATCTCCTGCTTTTGGTTCATCAGGCAATCCATCACCGGTCACAGCCTACGGTGTATACCGAGGAATTAAAGCAGCAGCAAAAGAAGCATTTGGAACAGATATGCTTGAAGGAAAAGTAGTAGCTGTCCAAGGCGTAGGAAACGTAGCATATAATTTATGCCGCCACCTTCACGAAGAAGGAGCGAAACTTATTGTAACGGATATTAATAAAGAAGCTGTTCAGCGTGCGGTAGAAGAATTTGGTGCGCAAGCAGTAGACCCGAATGATATTTATGGTGTAGAATGTGATATCTATGCTCCTTGTGCACTCGGAGCAACGATTAACGACGAAACGATCCCTCAAATAAAAGCAAAAGTTATTGCAGGGGCAGCTAATAATCAATTAAAAGAAACGCGTCATGGTGATTTAATCCATGAATTAGGCATTGTATATGCACCGGACTATGTTATTAATGCAGGAGGCGTTATTAACGTAGCTGATGAGCTAGTTGGATATAACCGTGAGCGTGCGCTGAAAAAAGTTGAAGGTATTTATGATAATATTGAAAAGGTAGTTGAAATCTCAAAACGAGATGGCATTCCAACCTATCTAGCAGCAGATCGCTTAGCTGAAGAAAGAATTGAAAAGCTGCGTCGTTCACGCAGTCAATTTTTACAAAATGGACAGCATATTTTAAGTAGACGTCATACGCGCTAATGTTTGAGCTGAAGGCTAGGCAAAAGGAATAAATGAAATCCTTTCGACCTAGCCTTCGTTTATGAGAATGATAAGGTAGGAGGACATTTGTTGGATATGCACGAATATCGAATGCTGATAATAAATCCGGGTTCAACGTCCACGAAAATTGGCGTATTTCACAACGATAAACCAATTTTTGATCGAACAATCCGCTACGATTCACAGCAAATGAATCAGTTTGAGACGATATATGCACAGTATGAGTTCCGTAAAAACTCGATTTTAGAGGCACTTGATGAAGAAGGGATTAATTTATCTAAATTAAGTGCAGTATGTGGAAGAGGAGGGCTTTTACGCCCGATTGAAGGCGGCACATACCAAGTAAATCAAGCCATGCTCAAAGATTTAAAAGACGGTTATGCCGGCCATCATGCTTCAAATTTAGGCGGGATTTTAGCGTTTGAGATTGCGTCTGGATTAAATATTCCAGCGTACATTGTTGATCCAGTGGTGGTAGATGAGCTAAGTGACATCGCTCGTATCTCAGGAACTCCTTTTATGGAAAGGAAAAGCATCTTTCACGCGCTGAATCAAAAATCGGTTGCTCGAAAAGTGGCTAAAGAAATGAATAGCACGTATGAACAAATGAACGTTATTGTTACCCATATGGGCGGAGGCATTACAGTCGGAGTTCATCAACGCGGAAAAGTAATTGATGTGAACAATGGCCTGCACGGTGACGGTCCTTTTAGTCCAGAGCGCGCTGGCGGTGTACCGGTTGGTGAATTAGTTCGTCTTTGCTTTTCAGGTCAGTATTACCGCGATGAGATTATGAAAATGCTTGTAGGAAAAGGCGGGCTTGTCGGTTATTTGGGCACATCTGACGTGCAGAAAGTCGAAGCGCTAGTGAAAAATGGAAACGAAAAAGCTAAGCTTATCTACGAAGCAATGGCTTATCAAATTTCGAAGGAAATTGGAGCTGCCAGTACAGTATTGCATGGAAAAGTAGATGCCATTATTTTAACAGGAGGCATTGCTTATTCAAAAGCGTTTGTTGAGCTGATTATTAATCATGTAAAGTGGATCGCAGATGTCATTGTTTATCCTGGAGAAAATGAGCTTCAAGCGCTAGCTGAAGGGGCTCTCCGAGTGCTTACAGGTGAAGAAGAAGTGAAGGAATATAAAGGCGCTTAATAGCGTTTGCAGAAAGGTGTGAAGCAGTGTGGCAAAAGAATATGATTTGGTCATTCTCGGCGGTGGAACCGGAGGGTACGTAGCAGCTATTCGTGCCTCTCAGTTAGGTCTATCAGTAGCGGTTGTGGAAAAAAATAAGTTAGGCGGCACATGCCTGCACGCGGGGTGTATCCCAAGCAAAGCTTTACTAAGAAGTGCAGAAGTCTACCAAACGGCTAAGAAAAGCAGTGAATTTGGCGTAGAAACGTCCAATGTACTATTGAACTATGCGCGTGTACAAGAGCGAAAGTCAGAAATTGTTTCACAGTTACATAATGGTGTTAAACAGCTAATGAAAAAAGGTAAAATTGACGTATATGAAGGAATTGGACGTATTTTAGGACCTTCTATTTTTTCTCCTATGCCAGGAACTATCTCCGTCGAATTAAAAAGCGGTGAAGAAAACGAAATGCTTATTCCAAAGAATGTAATTGTCGCAACCGGGTCTCGTCCTAGAACATTACCTGGTTTAACGATTGACGGAGAGAAAGTAATCACTTCAGATGAAGCATTAAAGATGGAAACACTTCCTGCTTCTATTATTATTGTGGGAGGCGGCGTCATTGGAATTGAATGGGCGTCAATGCTCACAGATTTTGATGTTGATGTAACGGTTGTGGAATACAGCGATCGAATTTTACCAACAGAAGATCAAGATATCTCCCGTGAAATGACGAAGCTTTTAAAAGCAAAAGGAGTTACCATTATTACTTCTGCTAAAGTAATGGCTGATACACTGTCTATTGATGGTCAGGTGAAAATTTCCGCTCAAGTAGGAGACGATATGCAAGAATATGAAGCAGAAAAGCTGCTTGTATCTGTAGGGCGTCAAGCGAATGTCGAAGGAATTGGTCTCGAGAATACTGATATTGTAGTAGAAAACGGTGTGATTGCCACGAATGATTTTTATCAAACGAAAGAATCTCATATCTACGCAATTGGAGATGTGATTGGCGGACTGCAGCTTGCACATGTAGCTTCTCACGAAGGAATTGTAGCTGTGGAGCATTTACATGGTGACAAGCCTTTGAAGATTGATTATACAACAATCTCTAAATGCGTATACAGCAGCCCTGAGGCAGCAAGTGTAGGATTAACAGAACAAGAAGCAAAACAGCAAGGATTTCAGCTGAAGGTTGGAAAGTTTCCGTTTAAGGCCGTTGGAAAAGCTCTTGTATATGGAGAGGCAGAGGGATTTGTTAAAATTATTGCCGATGCCGACACAAATGATGTTCTTGGTGTGCATATGATTGGACCTCATGTGACGGATATGATTTCTGAAGCGGGTCTTGCAAAGGTATTGGATGCTACACCATGGGAAATTGCTCATACCATTCATCCTCATCCTAGCCTTTCAGAAGCGATGGGAGAAGCTTCATTAGCTGTAGATGGAAAAGCGATTCATTTTTGATGATTAAAGGAGGTTTAAACATGACAAAAAACCGTCATGAATCATTAGGATTAACTGATGAACAAGTACTTGAAATGTACCGAACTATGCTGCTTGCACGAAAAATTGATGAGCGTATGTGGCTATTAAACCGTGCAGGGAAGGTGCCTTTTGTTATTTCATGTCAAGGTCAAGAAGCCGCTCAGGTTGGGGCAGCTTTTGCCTTAAACAGAGAGAATGATTACATATTACCTTATTACCGGGATCTGGGTGTTGTGCTGGCATTTGGAATGACTGCGCGCGATTTAATGCTTTCTGGGTTTGCTAAAGCAGAAGATCCAAACTCAGGAGGTCGTCAAATGCCAGGTCACTTTGGCCATAAGGAAAAGCGAATTGTAACAGGATCTTCTCCAGTTACAACACAGGTGCCTCATGCAGTAGGAATCGCTTTAGCAGGACGATTGGAGAAAAAAGACTTAGTAACGTTTGTTACGTTTGGAGAAGGATCTTCTAACCAAGGAGATTTCCACGAAGGCGCGAACTTTGCAGGTGTTCATAAGCTTCCTGTTATCTTTATGTGTGAAAATAACAAGTATGCGATTTCTGTTCCGGTTGAAAAGCAGCTAGGGTGCGCAAAAGTATCTGATCGTGCGATTGGATATGGTATGCCAGGCTACACAATTGATGGAAACGATGTCCTTGAAGTATACCGAGTGGTAAAAGAAGCAAGAGATCGTGCATCCAGAGGAGAAGGGCCTACTCTTATTGAAACTGTTTCAGAGCGTTTGACTGCCCATTCAAGTGATGATGATGATCGTGCATATCGCGGCGCAGAAGAATTGTCTGAAGCTAAAAAGAGCGATCCGCTTGCGTACTTTGCGACTTATTTAAAAGAGGTTAACGTGTTAACCGATGAACGAGAAAAACAAATGCTTGATGATATTATGAACATCGTTAATGATGCAACAGATTATGCTGAAAACGCTCCTTATGCAGAAGCGGAATCGGCTTTAAAATACGTGTACGGTGAGTAAGGAGGAGAACATATGCCGGTTATTTCATATATTGATGCAGTAACAATGGCCATTCGTGAAGAAATGGAAAGAGATTCCCGCGTGTTTGTATTAGGAGAAGACGTAGGGAAAAAAGGCGGCGTATTTAAAGCAACTAACGGACTGTACGAACAGTTCGGGGAAGAAAGAGTTATTGACACACCTCTTGCAGAGTCTGCTATTGCAGGCGTAGGAATCGGAGCAGCAATGTACGGCATGCGTCCGATTGCTGAAATGCAATTTGCTGATTTTATTATGCCTGCAGTCAACCAAATTGTGTCAGAAGCAGCAAAAATTCGCTATCGTTCTAATAATGATTGGAGTTGTCCAATTACAATTCGAGCTCCTTACGGCGGCGGAGTTCACGGCGCTCTTTATCATTCTCAATCTGTTGAAGCACTGTTTGCCAATACGCCAGGGTTAAAGATTGTAATGCCTTCTACGCCTTATGACGTAAAAGGATTATTAAAAGCAGCTATTCGTGATGATGATCCAGTTCTTTTCTTTGAGCATAAGCGTGCGTACCGTTTGATTAAAGGAGAAGTCCCTGAAGATGATTATGTACTTCCGATTGGCAAAGCAGATGTAAAGAGAGAAGGAGACGACATCACGGTTATTACATATGGTCTTTGTGTACACTTTGCTCTTCAAGCTGCTGAAAAACTGGAAGCAGACGGCATTTCAGCACACATCTTAGATTTAAGAACGGTCTATCCTCTTGATAAAGAAGCTATTATAGAAGCAGCATCTAAAACAGGTAAGGTTCTGCTTTTAACGGAAGACAACAAAGAAGGCAGCATTATGAGCGAAGTAGCAGCTATTATTGCTGAACACTGCTTATTTGATTTAGATGCGCCAATTCAGCGCCTTGCTGGCCCCGATGTTCCAGCTATGCCGTATGCACCAACAATGGAAAAATATTTTATGGTGAATCCAGATAAAGTAGAAAAAGCAATGAGAGAATTAGCTCAATTTTAAAAGGAGTTGTATCAATTGGCTATTGAAAAAATTACGATGCCTCAGCTCGGTGAAAGTGTAACAGAGGGTACAATTAGCAAATGGCTCGTTTCTGTTGGAGATCACGTAAATAAGTACGACCCGTTAGCTGAAGTCATGACGGATAAAGTAAATGCTGAAGTGCCTTCTTCTTTTAGCGGAACAATTAAAGAGTTAATTGCAGGTGAAGATGATACTTTGCCTGTAGGAGAAGTGATTTGTTTAATTGAAGTAGAAGGAACTGTACCTCAAAAAGAACAGAAAACGTCTGATAAGACTGTAGAAGAATCAGCGCCAAAAACAGCGGACAGTCAATCCAATAAAAGCCGATACTCTCCAGCTGTTATGCGTCTGTCACAAGAGCATAATATTAATTTAGATACCGTGACAGGCACAGGAGCGGGCGGCCGCATTACGAGAAAAGATATTTTAGCTGTTATCGAAAAAGGCGGAGCTGCTGAAGTGAAAGAAACACCTGCATCAACAGTTCAGCCAGCAGCACCTGTAGCAGCAGCTGCTCCAAAAACGCAGCAGCCCGCGCCTGTTGTGTCTGCTGCAGGAGATCAAGAAATACCTGTTACAGGCGTGCGCAAAGCTATTGCAGCAAATATGCTTCGCAGCAAGCATGAAATTCCGCATGCATGGACAATGGTTGAAGTTGATGTAACGAACTTAGTTTCTTATCGTGATGCATTAAAGACGGAGTTCAAACAAAAAGAAGGTTTTAACTTAACGTATTTTGCGTTCTTCGTAAAAGCAGTGGCTCAAGCTTTAAAAGAATTCCCTCAAATGAATTCAATGTGGGCAGGAGACCGTATTGTTCAGAAAAAGGACATTAATGTATCCATTGCTGTTGCAACAGACGATGCTTTATTTGTGCCGGTTATTAAACAAGCCGATGAAAAGACAATCAAAGGCATTGCGCGTGAAATTACAGAGCTCGCGCAAAAAGTTCGTACAGGTTCATTGAAGTCTGAAGACATGCAGGGCGGAACATTTACTGTTAACAACACAGGCTCATTTGGTTCCGTGCAATCAATGGGGATTATTAATTACCCGCAAGCGGCTATTTTACAAGTAGAATCTATTGTAAAACGTCCGGTTATTATTGATAACATGATTGCTGTTCGAGATATGGTTAACTTATGTTTATCACTTGATCACCGCGTGTTAGACGGCTTGGTGTGCGGCAGATTCTTGGCAAGAGTTAAAGAGATTTTAGAATCTACGTCTAAAGAGAATACGTCCGTCTATTAAAAAAGAGGCTGGCGCTAAAAAAGAGGCTGGCGCAAAACTATTTTAGCTGAAGGAAGATCCGAACGATGAATTGAGATTCTTGATAGAGAATCCCACTCGTTCGGATTTTTTTATCGTGATGGTAAATGTAGGGTGATCATGTCCCCGTCTTGTTTTATTTTGAAGCAATGATTGAACAATTTGTAAAAGATGTATTAAAATAAAAGAAGAATCATCAAACTTCAAAGTGTAATCATCTCGGTTTAGCAGGCAGCTATTAACTGTAAAGGGGCATGGAAATGAAAACAAATACATTATCATTTCATGAATTTACACGTACACCTAAAGAAGATTGGGCACAGGAAGTTAGCAAAAATACCGCGCTCCGCTCAAAAGAAACGTTAGAAAACATCTTTTTGAAACCGCTTTATTTTGAAAGTGATACGGCACATTTAGACTACTTGCAGCAGAGTCCGGCGGAAATAGATTGTTTAAGAGGAGCCGGTAAAGAATCATACATACTAGGGGAATGGGAAATTACCCAAAAAATCGACTTGCCTTCTATTAAAGAAAGCAATAAACTTCTTTTACACAGTTTGAGAAATGGACAAAATACGGCCGCTTTTACGTGCAGTGAAGCAATGAGGCAAGGAAAAGACGTTGATGAAGCAACTGAAGCTGAAGTAGCCTCAGGCGCTACAATTTCCACTTTAGAGGATGTTGCTCATTTGTTTCAGCATGTAGCTCTTGAAGCTGTGCCTTTATTTTTAAATACGGGATGTACATCCGTTCCACTTCTTTCGTTCCTAAAAGCATACTGTGCTGATCATAACTTTGATATGAGACAGCTGACAGGTACGGTTGGAATGGATCCGCTCGGCACCCTTGCTGAATATGGAAGAGTTCCACTTTCTACTCGAGATTTATACGATCATTTAGCTTACGCAACGCGTTTGGCTCACAGTAATGTTCCAGAGCTCAAAACGATCATTGTATCAAGTATTCCTTACCATAACAGCGGTGCAAATGCTGTTCAAGAACTAGCTTATATGCTTGCTACAGGGGTGCAGTATATTGATGAATGCATAAAACGCGGTTTGTCCTTACATCAAGTTTTACCTCACATGACCTTTTCTTTTTCAGTTAGCTCACATTTATTTATGGAAATATCAAAACTTCGTGCTTTTCGCATGCTTTGGGCAAATGTGGTTCGTGCTTTTGATGACACGGCCGTTTCAGTGCCGTTTATCCATACGGAAACGTCACATCTTACACAGTCTAAAGAAGACATGTATACAAATGCATTAAGGAGCACGGTTCAAGCATTTGCTTCTATTGTAGGAGGAGCCGATAGTCTGCATATTGAACCGTATGATTCCGTCACATCTTCATCTTCTCAGTTCGCTCATCGCCTTGCCCGTAACACTCACTTAATTTTACAGCACGAAACACATATATCAAAAGTAATGGATCCTGCCGGAGGCTCTTGGTACGTTGAAGCTTACACACATGAATTAATGACAAAAGCTTGGGAGTTATTTGGCAACATTGAAGACCACGGCGGAATGGAAGAAGCTTTAAAACAAGGGCGAATTCAAGATGAAGTTGAACAAATGAAAGTAAAAAGACAAGAGGATATAGAGTGCCGAATTGAGCGCTTGATCGGAGTCACACACTATGCTCCTAAGCAACAGGATGTATCTCAAGAGATAAAAAGCACGCCGTTTAAAAAAGTAGAAATAAAAATGGATAAATACAGTGATCAGACCGCTTCGGAATTTTCATCAAATCTTTCGCTAGAGGACTATACAAAGCTAGCATCTAAAGGGGTAACAGCAGGGTGGATGCTAAAACAAATGGCGAAGCAGACACAGCCTGACAGTATTGTGCCGCTCACTAAGTGGAGAGCAGCAGAGAAGTTTGAAAAAATACGGGTTTATACAAAGGGGATGAGCATTGGCATTATGGAGCTCACCGATCCTACCAGCCGTAAAAAAGCTGAGATTGCCCGGTCTTTATTTGAAAGCGCAGGCTTTGCGTGTGAAACAATTAAAAACATAGATTCCTATGTGGAGATAGCAGATTGGATGAATGAACAAGAGCACGAAGCATATGTGATCTGTGGAAGTGATGAACTCGTGGAAAAGCTCTTAACAAAAGCGATGACTTATTTTGAGGAAGATTCCGTTTATGTGTACGTAGTAGGGGAAGAACATGTATCACGCAAAACGCAGTGGCAGCAAAAAGGTGTAATGAGCGTCATACATCCTAAGACGAATGTTATTCAATGCGTTAAGAAGTTATTATGTGCATTGGAGGTAGAAGTTCATGTATAAAAAGCCTTCTTTTTCTAATATTCCATTATCATTTTCAAAGCAGCAAAGGGAAGATGACGTGACTCAAAGTTCATTCACTGCTTTTCAAACAAATGAACAAATTGAATTAAAATCAGTATATACAAAAAAAGACAGAGATAGCCTCGACTTTATTCACTTTGCACCTGGCGTCCCACCGTTTGTGAGAGGACCGTATGCAACGATGTATGTGAATCGGCCTTGGACGATTAGACAGTACGCAGGATACTCAACGGCGGAGGAAAGCAATGCCTTTTACCGCCGAAACCTAGCTGCTGGACAGAAAGGGCTGTCTGTTGCTTTTGACCTCGCTACCCACCGCGGCTATGACTCTGATCATCCAAGAGTTGTTGGAGATGTAGGGAAAGCAGGCGTGGCAATTGATTCAATGATGGATATGAAGCAGCTGTTTGAAGGGATTCCGCTTGATCAAATGTCCGTGTCGATGACGATGAACGGGGCCGTGCTTCCTATTTTGGCCTTTTACATCGTAACAGCTGAAGAACAAGGGGTAAAAAAAGAAAAGCTGGCTGGAACGATTCAAAACGATATTTTAAAAGAATATATGGTGCGCAATACGTATATTTATCCTCCTGAAATGTCAATGCGAATCATTGCGGATATTTTTAAATATACAGCGGAGTACATGCCGAAATTTAACAGTATCAGTATATCAGGCTATCATATGCAAGAAGCAGGCGCTCCAGCAGACTTAGAGCTTGCTTATACGCTTGCAGACGGACTTGAATATGTACGAACCGGCTTGAAAGCAGGAATTACAATTGACGCATTTGCTCCGAGGCTATCCTTTTTCTGGGCAATTGGAATGAACTATTTTATGGAAGTAGCGAAAATGAGAGCAGGAAGGCTGCTATGGGCAAAACTAATGAAGCAGTTTGAGCCGGATAATCCTAAATCTTTAGCTCTTAGAACGCATTCTCAAACGTCCGGCTGGAGCTTAACGGAGCAGGATCCATTTAATAATGTTATTAGAACATGCGTCGAAGCTCTGGCTGCAGTATCAGGACATACGCAGTCGCTTCATACAAACGCACTGGATGAGGCGATTGCTCTTCCAACTGATTTTTCAGCTAGAATTGCCCGAAATACGCAGCTTTATTTACAAAATGAAACGGAGATTTGTTCCGTTATTGATCCTTGGGGAGGCTCTTATTATGTGGAATCATTAACGAATGAATTAATGATAAAAGCGTGGAAGCATCTTGAAGAAATAGAGCAGCTCGGCGGAATGACAAAAGCAATAGAAGCAGGCGTACCTAAAATGAAGATAGAAGAAGCCGCTGCGCGCAGACAAGCAAGAATAGACTCGCAGGCAGAAATTATTGTAGGTGTGAATCAGTTTCAGCCGGAGCAAGAAGAACCGCTTGATATTCTGGATATTGATAACACAGCAGTTCGAATGAAGCAGTTGGAAAAGTTAAAGAAAATACGCAGTGAACGTGACGAACAAGCGGTAATCGAAGCGCTTAATCGACTGACCAATTGTGCCAAAACAGGTGAAGGTAATCTCCTTGCTTTTGCGGTTGAAGCTGCGAGAGCGAGAGCTACACTAGGTGAAATTTCAGAAGCTATTGAGAAAGTGGCTGGAAGACACCAGGCTACTTCTAAGTCAGTCAGCGGGGTATACAGTGCGGAGTTTGTGCATCGAGATCAAATCGAAGAAGTTCGAAAGCTCACGGCTGAATTTTTAGAGGAAGAAGGAAGACGTCCAAGAATTTTAGTCGCAAAAATGGGGCAAGACGGTCACGACAGAGGATCGAAAGTGATTTCAACAGCCTTTGCTGACCTTGGATTTGATGTTGATATCGGCCCTTTATTTCAAACGCCTCAAGAAACAGCAAGGCAAGCTGTAGAAAACGACGTACATGCGATTGGCATAAGCTCTTTGGCAGCCGGGCATAAAACGTTACTGCCGCAGCTTGTTGAGGAATTAAAGAAATTAGAGCGCGACGATATCGTTGTTATTGTCGGAGGCGTTATTCCTAAACAAGACTACTCATTTCTTTTAGAACACGGCGCTTCTGCAATCTTTGGACCTGGAACAGTAATCCCAAAAGCGGCCGTTTCCGTTTTATATGAAATAAAGAAACGGTTAGAAGAATAGTTGGTGAAGACAATTGGTGAAATTAAAAACGGTACAAGATTATAAACAAGGGCTGCTTGAAGGAAAAAGAACAGCGTTAGCTCAAGCCATTACTTTAATTGAAAGTAAAGCGCCGAAGCATAAAGTACTAGCACAACAGCTGATTAAAGAAATCTATCCTCATACGGGGCATTCAGTGCGCATTGGTTTTACAGGGGTACCCGGAGCAGGAAAAAGTACGCTGATTGACAAATTTGGTTCGTACCTATGCAAAAATGGCCATTCCGTTGCAGTTTTGGCAGTCGATCCAAGCAGTACCTTGTCTGGAGGAAGTATTTTAGGAGATAAAACGAGAATGGAGCTGCTTACCAAACAAGAGAATGCTTTTGTCCGTCCTTCACCTTCTCAAGGAACGCTTGGAGGTGTTCATCTTAAAACGAGAGAAGCCATTTTTCTTTGCGAAGCGGCTGGGTATAACATCATATTTGTCGAAACGATGGGCGTTGGCCAAGGTGAAATGATTGTAAAAGAGATGGTAGACTTCTTTGTTCTGCTTGCTTTAACCGGAGCAGGAGATGATTTGCAAGGAATTAAAAAAGGGCTGCTTGAGTGGGTTAATTTGATTTGTGTAAATAAAGCAGACGGGGATAACCGGCTAAAAGCAGAAGTGACTGCAAAAGAATACGAAAGCATCATCGGTTTCCTTCACGGTCATTCTGGAGGATGGAACTCACAGGTCATCACAACTTCTGCTTATGAAGAAGCATCATTTCAAGACTTGTGGAAGATAATTTGTGACTATAAGGAATGGATGAATAAAAAGGATCTGTTTTATACAGTAAGGCAAAAGCAAATGAGGGCATGGTTACAAGCAAGTGTTAATGAATATTTACAAGAATCATTTTATGAACATCCTTTAGTTAAGCAAACGTTAGGGGATGTTGAAAAACAAATGATGACGGGAGATGTCACAATGGCTGAAGCTCTCGAACACTTGATTAAAACCTACCAGCAGGCGATGAAGGAAATATAAAAAAGGATCCTGCATTTTATGCGGATCCTTCTACACTAGGGAGTTAAGAGTATGGTTTACTAGCTGTAAAAATAGTATCACCATTTCTTTTCTTGTTTAATCTTGATTACCTAGAAAAAATGAGTCAAAGCAATCGCCTTTTTAGTTTTCGTTTGCTATGATAAAGAATAGATAGCAAAAGGGAGGTATGAAAATGAATATCGATTTTAACTTGTTTATGAACGACGTTGTTCGTCAAGCCCGCAAAGAAATTACAGCTGCTGGTTATACAGAATTAACGACGGCTGAAGCGGTAGATGAAACCTTTAAAAAGCCTGGTACAACGCTTGTAATGGTGAATTCAGTTTGTGGTTGTGCAGGAGGTATTGCAAGACCTGCTGCAGCGCACTCTGTACATTATGATAAACGTCCAACAAACTTGGTTACAGTATTTGCTGGGCAAGATAAAGAAGCAACTGCACGTGCACGCGAATACTTTGAAGGTTATCCGCCTTCATCTCCATCTTTCGCTTTATTAAAAGACGGAAAAATTATCACAATGGTAGAGCGTCACGAAATTGAAGGCCATGAGCCAATGTCAGTTGTGATGAAGCTGCAAGAAGCATTCGAACAGCACTGTGAAGAAGTGTAAGAGAGAAGCCGTTTTGAACGGCTTCTTTTTTTATGCGTTTTTTTACCTATCTGTATGCAGGCCTTCTAACGAGTGGAAAATGTTGAGAAAAGGTATTTTCAAATAGTGAAACTTATATTTAAAAAAGATATTGCATATTTATAATGTTGTGTTAAAATACATTTATATGAATATATATTTAAATTTCGACATTTACTTGCAATAGTAAAAAACTTATTTCATAATATTATTAATTTTTAAAAAATAATGTAAGGAATAAACTAGGGGGAACGAAGATGAAATTGAAGAAGTGGTTATCGGTAACGGCAATTGGTCTTTTAACAGCAGGCGTTTTAGCTGCATGCGGAGCAGGAGATGGAACGTCTAATGGCGGAGCAAGCAGCGACGACAAAGATAAAAAAGTACTAGTAATGGGAACATCAGCAGATTACCCACCATTTGAATATATTGATACGGCAAAAGGTGATAGTGAAGCAATCGGATTTGACGTAGATTTAGCAAAAGCAATCGGTAAAAAGTTAGGGTATGACGTACAGGTGAAGGATATGGAATTTGGCGGATTAATTCCAGCTTTACAATCTAATAAAGTCGATTTAGTTTTAGCTGGTATGACGCCAACTGAAAAGCGTAAAAAGAACGTGGACTTCTCGGACGTATACTATGAAGCAAAAAACATGATTGTATCGAAGAAAGATGCGCCAATTAAAAATGCAGAAGAACTAAAAGGAAAAACAGTCGGTGTACAAACTTCTTCTATTCAAGCAGACGAAGCAAAAGAAATTGCAAAAGAAGTTGACGGAGTAAATGTAACAACGCGTGACCGTATTCCAGAACTAATTCAAGAAATGAAATCAAATCGTATCGATGCAGCGATTATTGAAGATACAGTAGCTAAAGGGTATGTGAACAAAGACAAAAGCTTGCAAATGTCTGATACCGGACGTCCAGATTCAAGTAAAGGATCAGCAATCGCATTTCCTAAAGACAGCAAGCTAACGAATGACTTTAACCGTGAATTAAAGAAAATGAAAGAAAACGGTGAATTAGATAAATTAATCGTTAAGTGGTTTGACGACCAAAAATAAGAATGATAGTTAGAGAGGAATGGAACTAGGCATGAATTTGGATTTTTCGCAAATCGTGCCTTCTATGCCTTATATTTTAAAAGGGATAGGGGTAACGATACAGATAGTCCTAGCTTCAGCAATTTTAGGGTTTGTGCTGGGAGTTATTTTATCTTTATGTAAAATCAGCCGCAATAAACCTCTTCAATGGTTTGCGGATGCATATACGTCCGTGTTTCGCGGAACACCGCTAGTACTGCAATTATTATTAATATACTTTGGATTACCTCAGCTGCTCGGGTTTGATATTGCCCCGTTTCCAGCAGCCGTTGCTGCGTTCGGGCTAAACTCTGCAGCATATATATCTGAAATTATTCGCGCTGGTATTTTAGCTGTTGACAAAGGACAGCGTGAAGCGGCATTAGCGTTAGGAATTCCTTATCGCCGCATGATGGGACAAATTATTTTGCCACAGGCACTTAAAAATATTTTACCTGCTTTAATGAATGAGTTCATTACATTAACAAAGGAATCAGCTATCGTTACAGTTATTGGAGCACTCGACATTATGCGCCGTGCTTACATTGTAGGGGGAGAAAAGTTCGCCTACCTTGAACCGTTAATTTTTGCAGGGTTGATTTATTATGTAATGGTAATGGGCTTAACGCTCCTTGGTAAAGCAGTCGAGAGGAGAATGAGAAAAGGTGATTAACGTTGAAAATTTACACAAATCATTTGGTAAAAATGAAGTTTTAAAAGGTATTTCAACTAAGATTAAAGAAAAAGAAGTCGTGGCTGTTATTGGCCCTTCTGGTTCTGGTAAATCTACTTTTTTACGCTGTATGAACCTGCTTGAAGAACCGACGAGCGGAGTCGTTTCAATTAACGGTCAAGTGATTACAGATAAAAAAACAAACATTATGCGTGTGCGTGAAAACGTAGGAATGGTATTTCAGCATTTTCACTTGTTTCCACATATGACAGTGCTTGAAAATTTGACGTATGCTCCGATGACGGTAAAAGGCGTGTCAAGAGAAACGGCTGTTGCTAAAGGCAAAGAATTACTCCAAAAAGTGGGGCTAGCTCAAAAAGCCAACGAGTTTCCAAGTCGCTTATCGGGCGGTCAAAAGCAGCGTGTAGCTATTGCCAGAGCACTGGCAATGGAACCGAAAGTGATGCTGTTTGACGAACCAACCTCAGCATTGGATCCAGAGATGGTAAAAGAAGTACTCGACGTAATGAAGTCGCTAACAGAAACAGGAATGACGATGGTCATTGTAACGCATGAAATGGGATTTGCACGAGAAGTAGCGGATCGCGTGCTGTTTTTAGACGGCGGTGTGCTTGTTGAAGATGCGCCTCCGGCTGAATTTTTCTCAGCGCCTAAAAGCAAGCGTGCTAAAGATTTCTTAGAAAAGATTTTATAATAAAAAAAGTGCAGGAAGAGTACGATCTTTTCTGCACTTTTTTTATTGGAATTTATACGGTACAGCAGGGTTTAAGGTTGTGTTATTTTTCTATTCATGTTAATAAAGAATAGAGTATTTTATCACACTAAAAAGAAACCAACATGTAGGAGTCTAGAAAATGAAATTTAAAATTGGGTACCGGACAATTAAAACAGCCGTCGGTACATCACTGGCTATTATTATAGCTCAGTTCTTTCACCTCGAGTTTTTTGTATCAGCTGGAATTATCACCATTTTGTGCATTCAAAATTCAAAGAAAAAATCGTTGCGAAGTGCAAGCGATCGTTTTATTGCTTGTTCTTTGTCCATTCTGTTTTCGTTTATATTCTTTGAAGGGATTGCTTATCATCCACTTGTTATAGGACTGATGCTGCTTTTGTTTATCCCGGTTACGGTTATATTCAAAGTTAATGCAGGCATTGTTACAAGCTCCGTTATTTTGCTTCATATTTACTCCAAAGGCAATATGACATGGGGAATCGTCTTTAATGAACTTGGCTTAATTGTAATTGGGATAGGTGTTGCCCTGCTTGTGAATTTATACATGCCAAGTTTAGATCAAGAGCTTCGCACGTATCAGCAAGAAATTGAAGAGAATTTCCGGTCGATGTTAAAAGAAATTGCCCTGTATCTCAGAACCAATGACAGCAGTTGGGACGGTAAGGAAATTGCAGATACGGTAAAAATTTTAGAAAAAGCAAAAAGCCTTGCGTTTCGTGATGTAGAAAATCATTTTGTGCGTGGGGAAAACTATTATTACCGCTATTTTAAAATTCGTGAAAAACAGCTTGAAATTATTGAGCGAACGCTTCCTCTCATTACCGCTATTGATTTGGTGGTAGAACAGCGCTACATGATTGCCGATTTCATTGAAGAATTAAGTCTATCCATCCACCCCGGTAATACAGCAAAATTATTTTTAGCCAAACTTCAGCATTTACGAGAAGCGTTTGCAGAGATGCCACTTCCAAAAACGCGGGAAGAGTTTGAAGCGCGTGCCGATTTACTGCACGTAGTCAAAGAAATTGAACAATATTTAGTTATTAAACAAACCTTAAAAATAAGTTAAACAGCATGCATGTTGTTTATCTTGCTTACGAACACTAAATAAGACAAGAGATATCTCTCTCGTCTTATTTAGGACTAACGTAAGGTGGTGGATTACGTGCATGTGTTTGCTTTTATCCTTTTACTACTATCTCCGGTTTGGCCATTAGGAGAAAATCCGTTGCCAAATGATCCTTATATTATTATTAATAAACAAAGCAATGAGCTTGCTTATATTCAAAATAAAGAAATTAAACAAATTATTAAAGTAGCAACGGGGAAAACAGTTAATCTGACGCCCGAAGGGGAGTTCACCGTAACAATAAAAGCTGTTAATCCTTATTATCGGAGAAGTAATATCGAAGGAGGCGCTCCTCAAAATCCTCTAGGTGTAAGGTGGATTGGGTTTGATGCAAGAGAGACTGACGGACGTATTTATGGCATTCACGGTACAAATCAGCCGGATTCCATCGGTAAATATGTATCGAATGGCTGCATTCGCGTAGAAAATCGTGAAGTAAGCCATTTATATGACCAAGTCCCGTTAGGTACAAAAGTATGGATTGTATCTACAGATCAATCTTTTGAAGAGTTAGCCGCTCAAAAAGGCATTGTGAATATACAGCAAAAGACTGGTGACTAGTCACCAGTCTTTTTTATATGTTTGCACTGCACACAGAAACAGCAGTGCAGCTATGTTTTTAGTCATCGGTTCCGATTAAAACCACATGGCAAGTCCAGCTAAAAGCGTAGATATTAACATGACAAGAAGCATTAAAAACACAATGGTTTTTTGGATTTTCTTATTAGACATACAACCAAAGTCCTCCTACACGTTTTTTTCTTATTTTACATGTCTTCCGCTGCTTAGACAAGCAACTTTCTGTAGATACGCGAGCAGGAGATTTCTTTTGTTTTCAAGAATATGTGTAAATGAAAACGCTTTTTTAAGAGGTGAGAAAGTGATAAAAGGAATTGATCACATAGGAATAGCTGTAAAATCAATTGAAGGCAGCCTCCCGTTTTATGAAAAGGTATTAGGACTGTCTCTATTAAAAGTAGAAGAAGTAGAAGAACAAGGAGTAAAAGTTGCTTTTATTCAGTGCGGCAACGTAAAAATTGAATTATTAGAGCCGCTCTTTGAAGACAGTGCGGTCGGCGCGTTTATCAAAAAGAGAGGTGAAGGTCTTCATCATGTTGCTTTAGGTGTGCGCACGATTGAAGAACGGATTAACGAGTTAAAGGAGAAGGGTGTACAAATGATTGACGATGTTCCGCGAAAAGGCGCAGGGGAAGCATCCATTGCTTTTTTGCATCCAAAGTCAGCAAACGGTGTTCTTTATGAGCTCTGTGAAAAAACACTAGAGGAGGAGAAGAAACATGGTTGACATTTATGATAAATTAAATGAATTGTACGATAAGCGCCGAAAGATCGAGTTAGGCGGTGGAGACGAAAAAATTGAAAAACAGCACCATAAAGGAAAACTAACGGCACGCGAACGAATTGAAATTCTTTTGGATGAACATACATTTGTCGAATTAAATCCGTTTATTGAACATCGGTGTGCGGATTTCAGTATGAATAATCAAGTAGGACCAGGAGACGGGGTAGTAACAGGTTACGGCAAGGTAAACGGTCGCTCAGTCTACTTGTTTTCGCAAGATTTTACAGTATTCGGAGGTGCGTTAGGTGAAATGCATGCTAAAAAAATTGCGCACGTAATGGACTTAGCGGCTAAAACAGGCGTGCCGTTTATTGGCTTAAATGATTCAGGCGGAGCTCGTATTCAAGAGGGCGTCATGTCTCTTGATGGATACGGTCATATTTTTTATCGAAATGCCATTTATTCGGGTGTCATGCCTCAAATATCTGTTATTATGGGTCCTTGTGCAGGCGGAGCCGTGTATTCACCGGCGATTACAGACTTTGTTTTTATGGTAGAAGAAACAAGTCAAATGTTCATTACAGGACCAAAAGTAATTGAAACGGTAACGGGAGAAAGCATTTCCTCTGAAAATCTTGGAGGAGCAGCTGTTCATAACGAAATTAGCGGTAATGCCCATTTTAGAGGTGCAACAGAACAAGAGGTGCTAGAACAAGTACGAACGCTCTTAAGCTATCTTCCTCAGTCTAGCCAAGAGCAGCCTCCTTTAGCTTCAAAGGCAGAGTGTGATCATTATCGTCCGGATTTATTAGACGTTGTCCCGTTTGATGCCGTGCGCCCTTACGATGTGCGTCAAGTCATTCACCAAGTAGTGGACGAGCACTCATTTTTTGAAGTGCAAAAAGACTTTGCAAGAAATATTGTCATTGGTTTTGCCCGCATAGATGGAAAAGTTGTCGGACTTGTGTGTAACCAGCCTAAAGTAATGGCAGGCAGTTTAGATATTAACTCCTCAGATAAAGCAGCAAGGTTTATTCGATTTTGCGATTCATTTAATATCCCACTTATTACATTTGAAGATGTTACAGGTTTCTTCCCAGGTATCAAGCAGGAACATGGCGGAATTATACGTCATGGTGCTAAAATTTTATATGCATACTCCGAAGCTACCGTTCCGAAAATCACGGTGATTTTGCGAAAGGCATACGGCGGTGCATACGTAGCTTTAAATAGTAAATCGATTGGAGCGGACCTTGTGTATTCGTGGCCGAATGCAGAAATCGCTGTTATGGGTCCTCAAGGTGCTGCAAATATTATCTTTGCAAACGACATTCGAGGTAGCGAAAACCCAGATGAAACAAGACACGAAAAAATTGAACAGTATCGCGAGAAATTTGCTAATCCTTACGTAGCGGCAAGCGCTGGAATGGTTGATGATGTTATTGATCCTAGGGAAACGCGAATAAAATTAATACAAGCACTTGAAATGTTGCACAATAAAAAGGAAGAGCGTCCAGCAAAGAAACATGGTAACATACCATTGTAGGTTATTTTTGGAGGGATTACATATTATGATTAATGAACAACGAATCGTTGATTTATTTATTGAATTAGTACAAGTAGACTCAGAAACAAAGCATGAAGAAAAAATTGCTGTTGTACTAAAAGAAAAATTTACCGCATTAGGCGTCGAAGTAGTAGAAGATGATGCTAAAGAAAAAACGGGCCACGGAGCTAACAACTTAATCTGCACACTGCCAGCTACAAAAGAAGGCGTAGACACAATCTACTTTACTTCTCATATGGATACAGTCGTACCTGGAAACGGTATTAAACCATCTATTGAAGATGGGTATATTAAAAGTGACGGCACGACAATTCTTGGAGCGGATGATAAAGCAGGCTTAGCAGCAATGCTAGAAGCCATCACCGTATTAAAAGAAGAAAACATCGCGCACGGCAAAATTGAATTTATTATTACAGTAGGAGAAGAATCTGGCTTAGTGGGCGCTAAAGCTCTTGATTCTAGTCTTGTAACGGCAAAATTCGGCTATGCTTTAGATAGCGATGGCAAAGTGGGAGACATTATTGTTGCTGCGCCGACGCAAGCAAAAGTGAATGCAACAATTTATGGAAAAACAGCTCATGCAGGTGTAGCTCCTGAACGAGGTGTTTCTGCTATTACGATTGCTTCAAGAGCCATTTCTAAAATGCCGCTTGGACGTATTGATGAAGAGACTACAGCGAATATTGGACGTTTTGAAGGTGGAACGCAAACGAATATCGTGTGTGACCGCGTCGATATTTTAGCAGAAGCTCGTTCATTAATTCCGGAAAAAATGGAAGCACAAGTAGCGAAAATGAAAGAAGCGTTTGAAACAGCTGCACAAGAAATGGGCGGACGTGCAGAAGTTGATATTAAAGTGATGTATCCAGGCTTTAAATTCGGTGAGGGAGATCATGTTGTCGAAGTTGCTAAAAAAGCCGTGGCTAATATCGATCGTCCTTCACGCCTGCTTCAAAGCGGAGGCGGAAGCGATGCAAATGTAATCGCAGGCTTTGATATTCCAACAGTAAATTTAGCAGTTGGTTATGAAGACATTCATACAACAAATGAAAAAATTCCGGTAGAAGAACTGGTGAAGACATCTGAACTAGTAGTGTCGATTATTAAAGAAGTAGCAAAATAATAGTTGCAGCCTTGCTTTTATATAAAAGCAAGGCTTTTTACATAGTGAATAGTAAATAGTCTGAATTTTTTAACATAATGTATAATGAAGAAAAGACGGTCGTTTTGTACAATAAAGTTAGTAATACATTTTACCAAAGTAGAAGTTGAAAATAACGTATATAAAAAATATGTAAGCGCTTTCAATTTGAGCTTTATCAACAGATATCCTTGGGAGGTTGATGCAATGCGGTCACAGGAAAGTTTGCAGTCCATCATTCAAAACTTTAATGAAGTAGAAAAAGGGTTGTCAAATAGAGAAGCAGTCGAAGAATCTAATCGATGTTTGTACTGTTATGATGCACCCTGTATTCAGGCATGCCCTACAGGAATTGACATCCCGACGTTTATTAAAAAAATTGCATCGGGCAATTTAAAAGGGTCTGCCGAAACGATTATGTCTTCTAATCCCGTAGGAGCAAGCTGTTCGAGAGTCTGTCCGACTGATGAACTATGCGAAGGAGCGTGCGTGCTTAATCATTCAACCAAACCAATTATGATTGGAGATTTGCAGCGCTACGCAACGGATTGGGCTATTCAAAATGAACAGGTGCTGTTTGAAAAAGGAAAAGCAAACGGCAAAAAGGTAGCAATTGTTGGCGGAGGTCCGGCTGGTCTCTCTGCAGCAAGAGAACTGGCGCGATTTGGGTATGACGTAACCATTTTTGAAGCGGAAAAACAAGCAGGAGGGTTAAATACATATGGAATCGTGTCGTTTCGTCTTCCTCAAGCGATTTCATTCTGGGAAGTTGAACAAGTAAAAAGCTTAGATGTGAAAATTAAAACAAACGTAAGAATTGGAGAAGATATTCTTCCAAGCGAATTGCTGCAGTCGTATGATGCTGTTGTATTAGCTATTGGTATGAGCAAGGTGCCTTCTCTACATGTTGAAGGTGAAGAGCTAGACGGTGTGTATGACGCGATTGATTTTGTGAAAAAAACGAAGTCAGAAGCGTTATCAACAGAATTTGTGGGTAAGCGTGTTGCTGTCATTGGTGCGGGAAATACTGCGATTGATGGTGCTACGTGTTCCGTGCGCTTGGGGGCTGAAAATGTTCAAATTTTATACCGTCGTACACGAGAAGAAATGACGGCTTATGATTTTGAATTTGAATTTGCAAAACAAGATGGTGTGGAATTCCGCTGGTTAACGGCTCCTATACGAATTATTGGAGATGAAAATGGTAAGGTGAGCGGAATTGAATGTGTAAAAATGACCCTAACAGATCCAGATGCAGACGGCCGAAGAAAGCCTGTTCCTATTGAAGGTTCAACGTTTACCATTCCAGTCGATGCTGTTGTTAAAGCAATTGGTCAAGAACGGTACCTGTCTTTAATTCAACAATTTCAGCTGCATCATGAAGACGGAGTTGTCTTAATTAATCAAGAGACGTTTCAAACATCCAATCCAAAAGTATTTGCTTGCGGAGACGTTATTTTTGGTAAAGGGCAAGGAGAAGCAATGGTTGTGACCGCTGCTCAGCAAGGAAAACAAACGGCGTTAAATATTCATATGCAGTTAACAAAAGAAACAATGGAAACAGCTTAAAATCAGGAGGAGGAGAAATCTATGGCAGATTTAACAACAAATTTAGCAGGTATTCAATCACCAAATCCGTTTTGGCTGGCATCCGCACCGCCAACCAATTCAGGTTATCAAGTGCAGCGTGCATTTGAAGCAGGATGGGGAGGCGCAGTTTGGAAAACGCTTGGTGATCCGATTTTAAATGTTTCCTCTCGATTTGCTGCCGTTGGCTTCAACGGTCAGCGCGTAGCCGGCTTTAATAATATTGAGTTAATCACCGATCGTCCGCTTGAAGTTAATTTGAAGGAAATCTATGAAACGAAAAAGAAGTTTCCTAACCACGCAATTATTGCTTCTCTTATGGTAGAGCCTCAGCAAGAAAAATGGCATGAGATTGTCAAAAAAGTAGAAGACGTAGGAGTGGATGGATTAGAGCTGAACTTTGGCTGTCCGCATGGAATGGCAGAACGAGGGATGGGTGCTGCCTCTGGGCAAGTCCCTGATTTGGTTGAAAAACAAACGTATTGGGCTAAAGAAGTTGCCCAAACGCCGGTTATTGTTAAATTAACCCCAAATATCACAGATATCACCGTTACAGCAGAAGCAGCGGTTCGAGGCGGTGCTGACGCTGTGAGCATGATTAACACTATTAATAGTTTAGCAGGAGTAGACATTCATTCATGGAATACGATTCCACACGTAGCAGGAAAAGGCGCTCACGGAGGTTATTGCGGCCCGGCTGTTAAGCCGATTGCATTAAACATGGTTGCTGAATGTGCAAGAAGTCCGTTTATTAACGTTCCAATATCAGGTATGGGAGGCGTTTCGAACTGGCAGGAAGCCGTCGAATTTATGCTCATGGGTGCTACAGGTGTGCAAGTATGTACAGCGGCTATGCATCACGGGTTCCGCATTGTAGAGGATATGATTCAAGGTCTCAATTATTATTTGGATGAAAGAGGAATCGAAAAAGTAAGTGATATTGTAGGGAAAGCCGTTTCAAAATATTCCGACTGGGGCAACTTAGATCTCAATTATAAAGTAGTGGCTCGCATCGATCCGGATACGTGTATTAACTGCAACAAGTGTCATATTTCTTGTGAAGATACTTCTCACCAATGTATTGATATGCTGAAAGATCCTTCAGGGAAATCTTATTTAAAAGTACGAGAAGAAGATTGTGTAGGCTGTAATTTATGTTCGATTGTATGTCCGGTGGACGGGGCTATATCCATGGTTGAATTACCAAATGAACAGCCTCCAATGACGTGGAATGAACGCCAAGCTGTTTTACAAGCGACGGCTGCACAGCGATTAGACGTATAAAGACAAAGGGGATGAAGAAATGAAGAAAATCGTTAAAAATGGTGTGGTAGTCACAGCAACAGATACGTATAAAGCCGATATTTTAATTGAAAATGGAGTTATTTCGGCAATTGGCTCGGCATTTGAAGAGCAGGGCTGTGAAGTGATTGATGCAAAAGGCAACTATGTATTTCCGGGAGGGATCGATCCTCATACTCATTTAGATATGCCATTTGGAGGCACCGTTACAAAAGATGACTTTGAAACAGGTACAAGAGCAGCAGCTTTTGGAGGTACGACAACTGTTATTGATTTTTGCTTAACCAATAAAGGCGAACCGCTGCAAAAAGCGATCGGCACATGGCATGAAAAATCAAAAGGGAAAGCGGCTATCGATTATAGCTTTCATCTAATGATTGGCGAAATCACGGAAGATGTATTAAATGAACTTCCTACAATTATTGAAAAAGAAGGAATTACTTCTTTTAAAGTATTCATGGCCTATAAAAATGTTTTTCAAGCAGACGATGCTACCCTTTATCAAACGCTAGTGCAAGCTAAAAAACTAGGGGCGCTTGTGATGGTACATGCTGAAAATGGAGATGTTATTGAGTATTTAACGGCAAAAGCACTAGAACAAGGACAAACCGATCCTATCTATCATGCACTGACTCGCCCTCCAGAAATAGAAGGAGAAGCTACGGGAAGAGCCGCGGTGCTAACGGAACTGGCTGACTCACAGCTCTATGTTGTTCACGTGTCGTGCGCTGAAGCGGTTAAAAAGATTGCTGAAGCAAGGGAAAAAGGCGTAAATATCTGGGGTGAAACGTGTCCGCAGTATTTGACGCTTGACCAAACCTATTTAGAGAAACCGAATTTTGAAGGAGCAAAATACGTATGGTCACCGCCTTTACGTGAAAAATGGAACCAAGATGTTTTGTGGAATGCTTTGCGTAATGGCGACTTGCAAACGATTGGATCTGATCAGTGTTCATTTGATTTTAACGGTCAAAAAGATCTGGGGAAAGGAGATTTTACGAAGATTCCAAACGGAGGACCTATTATCGAGGATCGCATGAGTATTTTATTTTCAGAAGGAGTAGTGAAGAAACGAATTAATATCAATCAGTTTGTTGATATAACATCAACAAAAATTGCTAAGCTGTTCGGACTGTACCCGAAAAAAGGAACAATAGCGGTTGGCGCAGACGCGGATCTGCTTATATTTGATCCATCTGTTGAACGTACGATTTCAGCAAACACGCATCATATGGCAGTCGATTATAGCGCATTTGAGGGAATGAAAGTCACAGGTGAGCCGGTTTCAGTACTTTGCCGCGGGGCATTTGTCGTAAAAGATAAGCAGTTTGTCGGTCAAAAAGGCTACGGACAATTTACAAAACGAGCAAAGTTTAATGAGTTAAACACGGCTAACGAAGCTGAAAAATTAATGTTATAAAAACAGATGCAAAAATAGATCGGAGGCAGGGAAATGTCAAGTTACCATGAATATATGGCAGAGCGAGAAAAGATTGATTTTTTGCTGCAAAAAGGATTCAAAATAACGGCCGTAACAGAGAATCT
Organism: Priestia sp. SRI_019; assembly: GCF_057586255.1. Lineage (NCBI taxonomy): Bacteria > Bacillati > Bacillota > Bacilli > Caryophanales > Bacillaceae > Priestia > Priestia sp. SRI_019. The sequence continues at coordinate 474,522 of NZ_JBYCZN010000001.1, forward strand.
AAGCGGGGCGTTTGTGACGTTTGAACGCACCGAAAATAACCAAACCGAACAAGAAACACTTCATATATTGACGGCGGATGCTAGAAAATATTTTTCATCCGTACTGATTCAACAAGTATAAAAATGGAGGCTAGGACAAAATTATTTTAGCTGAAGGAAGATCCGAACGATGAATCGTTCGGATTTTTTATTGGTAGAGTGAACGTAGATTTCATATATATAAGCGCTTTCAGATGTTGATTGGAGTAATTTAATTATGTTTCAATCTCTTTATTTGTTTACTAATACCTATAAGTTTTTTACTATATTGGCTGACAAAAGTGATCCGTTTGTGTGTTTTTTTCGTTTTGGATGTGAAACAAAATAACTAGATATTATCCATTCACTGTATTACAGTTGTTACATTTCGTTTACATCGAAAGAGAAAAGGTTTAGTTATCTAGTAAATTGTAGTAAATATTAGAGTAGAACGTTTTCAAACTAAATCTATTAAATACGAAAAGGGTGTGACACGGATGGATCAAGCTATGCAGTGTATGACACAGGAAGAAACAAAAATTATTGATAAATTAAAAATGGAAATGTTAAATGCAGTGTCACTACAAGATTTGCGGTTTTATAAAAAAGAAATTCACCGAATTAAAGAACAAGCGGTTAAACGCCACGGTTTTTTTAATAAATTACAGCAAACAGCTCAGAAGCTGTAACGATCCATTATCGTTACGGCTTTTTTCGTTTCTTTTATTAAATATTTTATTTCTTCTAAATATTTAATATAATGTAAGAAGATATAGCTTTTGTTCTACACATATGCGAAATACGCGTTAATGATCCAGGAGACATGATGTGAAATTCGCTAGGGGCGGTGTTGACTTGAAATCATATTTAACAGTAACAGAGATTTTAACAAGGAAACATTTTGTAAACTGTGAAGTAATAGCTGGAGAGAAAGGGCTTACTAATTCTGTGAAGTGGGTGCACGTGATGGAAGTGACGCGCATCAATGAGCTGCTAAAAGGAAACGAGCTCATTTTATCAACAGGGGTAGGCTGGGGAGAAGATTCTCAATCTTGTTTATCATTTCTTCGGCAATTAATTTCTTGTAAGGCATCAGGACTGTGTATTGAACTTGGCACTTATACTTCTAAGATTCCGCAAATTGTCATCGATAAAGCGAACGAATGTGATTTTCCGATTATTTTATTTCACGAGGAAGTTCCGTTCGTTGAAATTACGCAAGATGTTCACTCGCTTTTAATTAATCAGCACTATCAAATGATTTCCGACTTAGAACAGTATTCTCATAGGCTAAATCAGCTGCTGTTAACAGTTAATGATCCGGCCCTCATCTTACAGTGTTTATATGAATCTACGGGGCTTCTTGTCGGCCTTAAAGTTTCAAATGAATTACTTACCTTTGCTCCGGAGATGGACTTGCTCAAACAGCAGCTTCTACTTCATTATATAAGCAGGGAAAATGGAAGTCCGCATTTTACTGAGCAGCCTATTCATTTATTAGGACAAGATTATGCTCAGCTGTATGTCGCTTCTATAAATGAAGCATTAACAGAACTTGAAGTGCTCACCGTTGACCGAACGGCGACTGCACTTGCTCAGCATTTTTTGAAGGACCTGTATGTCGAAGAGAAAAAAAGAGTAGATGAAACCGAATGGATGACGAAATGGATGAACGGAGAGTTAACTCTTGAACAAATAAAAGACTCTATGCACGAAGTGTGTTCAGATTCTCCTATCCGCGGAGGTGTCGTTGTTTGCTGTAAGTGGCAAAGGCGGGAGAAGTTTGATCGAACGTATTTTAAGCTGATCTTGCGAAGCATTTTTGAACAAGAAGGCTTTCACTTATTAGTCTCCGAGCGAAATCGCGAAGTATTATTTATTCTTTTGAACAAACGAATGGTTAGCACGTGGAGAGAGAGACTAGAAAACAGCCTTCATCGCTGGATGAATCAATATGAATCGGATGAAAATTCAAAGAGGAACGCCATTAGCTTTATCGGAATTGGCCAATACTGTGAACAGCTTGACTGCATGCATAAAAGCTATGAAACGGCTAAAGAAACGATTTCGATTCAAGAAATGCTGCAAAAACAAACCATTATTCATTTTTATGATGATTTGCATATGTACCGGATTATTTCGCTTTTACATCAGCATGAAGACTTACAGGAAGTGGTGTTTGAATATCTGCAGCCCGTTATTACATATGATGAAACGTATAATGCAAAACTCATGGAAACATTAAAAATTTATTTAGCATGCAACGGATCTAAACAAGAGACGGCTAAGCGTTTATACATTGTCCGGCAAACGCTGTATCACCGTATTGAAAAATTAGAAAAGCTGTTGGGTGAAGACTTTATGGAGCCGGAAAAACGACTGGCAATCGAGTTTATGATCATGGCATATGAATATTTGTTTATGATGAAAAAGTCGCGTGCGGAATTTATAAACGGATAAGTAAGCAGCTGGAAACAGCTGTTTTTTTATGTTGAGGAGGATTTTACTATATGTTCATTTTAGTTCATGCTTTCTCCTAGTTCACTGCGCAAAATGTGAAACGAGAATCTAGAGTTGTTTCACATTTTGTCTAATGCAACCACCATTTATTTATTCAATAATAAAGGTAGATTTGTCATTTCTTATTTTTTGAGGAGGCCAAGCGATATGTCAGTTGTGAATAATGATACGCAAGTTTTAAAAAATTACGTGGGCGGAAAATGGGTTGATACGGGAGGGGGAAAATTTGGAGAGGTAATTAATCCATCGACGGGCGAAGTCATTGCAAAAGTACCGCTTTCTACAAAAGAAGACGTAGCCAATGCGGTGGAAACAGCTCAAAAAACATTTGAAACATGGCGTAACGTTCCTGCTCCAAAACGAGCAAGATTAATGTTTGCGTTTCAGCATTTACTCGTTAAGCATCATGAAGAGTTAGCTAAATTAGTTGTACAAGAAAACGGCAAGGCTTTCAAAGAAGCTTACGGTGAAGTACAGCGCGGTATTGAATGCGTGGAGTTTGCCGCGGGTGCTCCTACTTTATTAATGGGAGAATCATTAAATAACATAGCGGAAGAAATCGATTCTGAGATGTTCCGTTTTCCACTGGGTGTCGTTGGCGGCATCACACCTTTTAACTTTCCGATGATGGTACCGCTTTGGATGTTTCCTCTCGCCATTGTATGTGGAAATGCGTTTGTATTAAAACCGTCTGAGCGAACGCCGCTTTTAGCAACGCGACTTGCTGAACTTTTTACAGAAGCAGGAGCACCGGATGGATTATTAAATATTGTGCACGGGGCACACGATGTCGTGAACGGATTAATAGAGCATGAAAAAGTTAAAGCGATTTCATTCGTCGGATCGCAGCCGGTAGCAAAATATGTTTATGAACAAGCTGCTGCTCAAGGGAAACGAGTTCAGGCTTTATCTGGAGCTAAAAATCACCATGTTGTGATGCCAGACTGCGATATGGATAAAGCGGTATCACATATTATCAGCTCGGCTTATGGAAGTGCCGGCCAGCGCTGCATGGCGTGCAGCGCCGTGATCGTGGTTGGTGAAAAAGGCGATGAATTCGTCGCAAAATTAAAACAAAAAGCAGATGAATTAATTATGGGAAGCGGATTTGATGATGAAGTGCTTCTAACGCCTGTGATTCGAAAAGAGCACCGTGATAAGGTGCTGGATTATATTGAACTTGGCATGAAAGAAGGAGCGGAACTCATTCGTGACGGACGTAAAGAAATGGATGAGCATACGGAAGGCAACTTCTTAGGGGCAACAATTTTTGACCGCGTAACTCCTGATATGACCATTGCTAAAGAAGAAATTTTTGCACCTGTACTCAGCTTGCTTCGCGCTGACACATTAGATGAAGCACTTCGCTATATGGAAAAATCCCGTTTTGGAAATGGAGCAACGATTTATACAAAAGATGCAAAAGCGGTGCGTCAATTTAGAGAAGAAGCAGATGCGGGTATGCTCGGTATTAACGTAGGAGTACCTGCTACAATGGCTTTCTTCCCATTCTCCGGTTGGAAAGACTCTTTTTACGGAGATTTGCATGTCAACGGCAAAGACGGTTTGAACTTCTTTACACGTAAAAAGATGGTTACATCACGCTTTGACTTTTAACATATAGATGAATATAGCAAGTGGCTTCGGCATTTTGTCGAAGTCTTTTCATACAGAAAAAAATACCGCGCTAGCGATTTGGGAGTGGATAAGATGGTACAGGTCAGTCAAAATGAAAAAGATCTGCGTGCAAAAGATGAGCAGTATGTATGGCATGGAATGAAACCATACAGTCCGGATGCAACAATGGTTGCTACAAAAGCAAAAGGTGCTTGGATTACAGATGAACAAGGAAATCGTTATTTAGATGCAATGGCAGGGCTTTGGTGTGTAAATACCGGGTATGGACGGGATGAGTTAGCGCTCGCAGCCTATGAGCAGCTAAAAGAACTGGCTTATTTTCCACTCACTCAATCGCACGTACCTGCTATCAAACTGGCAGAGAAGCTAAATGAAATGCTAGGTGATGACTATGTTATCTTCTTTTCAAATAGCGGATCTGAAGCAAATGAAACGGCTTTTAAAATTGTGCGTCAGTACCATCAGCAAAAAGGAGAGCATTCTCGCTACAAATTTATTTCGCGTTACCGAGGGTATCACGGAAATTCAATGGGCGCACTAGCAGCAACCGGTCAAGCTCAGCGTAAATATAAATATGAACCGCTTGCCCCTGGCTTTATTCACGTTGCCCCGCCTGATTCGTACCGAGGGCAAGATGACTACGATGCACCGAAAGAAAATCTTCAATCTGTAAAAGATATTGACAACGTTATGACGTGGGAGCTAAGTGAAACGATTGCCGCTGTTATTATGGAGCCAATTATTACAGGAGGAGGAATTCTTTTACCGCCTCAAAATTATATGAAAGGCGTAAAAGAAACGTGTGAAAAACACGGTGCACTTTTAATTGCAGATGAAGTTATTTGCGGCTTTGGACGTACAGGAGAAGCCTTTGGTTTTATGAATTACGATGTAAAACCAGATATCATTACCATGGCAAAAGGAATTACAAGCGCATATCTTCCGCTCTCTGCAACTGCTGTTAAAAAAGAAATTTATGAAGCGTTCAAAGATAGCGATCAGTACGAGTATTTTCGCCATGTTAATACATTTGGAGGAAGCCCGGCTGCGTGTGCACTGGCATTAAAGAATTTAGAAATTATGGAAAGAGAAAATCTTTTTGACCGTTCTAAACAGCTCGGAGCTTACGTATTAAGTGAGCTAAAGCCGCTTATCGATAGCCACCCATACGTTGGAGACGTAAGGGGTAAAGGGCTTTTAATTGGAATTGAACTTGTAGCTGATAAACAAACGAAGGAACCGTTAGACGTTAATCTTGTAAATGAAGTGATTGCTAAATGCAAAAGCAAAGGAGTGATTATTGGGAAAAATGGAGCAACGGTGGCCGGCTATAATAATGTTCTCACGCTCTCACCGCCGCTTAACATTGAGGAAAGTGATATTGAGCTGTTATTAGCTACTATTACGTATGCGCTTGACAGCATCAAATAGGTAAGTTTGCAAAAAGCCTGTATAATATACTTACAGGCTTTTTGTGCGTGTGAAGGAGGAAGTAGAAAATGGAATTGTTATTTTTAGGGACGGGTGCAGGAGTACCGGCGAAACAGCGGAATGTTTCATCTCTTGCGCTCGAACTTTTGCAAGAAAGAGGGGCGGTGTGGCTTTTTGATTGTGGAGAAGCAACGCAGCATCAAATTTTACATACAACCGTTAAACCGAGGCGGATTGAGAAAATTTTTATTACGCACCTTCACGGTGATCATATTTACGGATTGCCTGGACTCCTTGGAAGCCGTTCCTTTCAAGGTGGAGAATCGCAGCTTACTGTATACGGGCCAAAAGGAATTAAAGAATTTATTGAAGTCACGCTGGCTGTAAGTCAAACTCATCTGCAATATCCTCTAGAGGTTGTTGAAATAGAAGAGGACAGTGAAAGTGGAACGATTTTTGAAGATGAAACTTTTTCAGTGGAGTTTGGCAAGCTTGAACATGGCATTTTATCTTATGGATATCGAGTTGTCGAAAAAGATTTGCCAGGATCACTGGATGTTCAGCGTTTAAAAGAGATGAATATTCCCCCGGGGCCTCATTATCAGCAGTTAAAAGAAGGGAAAGAAGTAGTATTAAAAGATGGGCGTATAATCAATGGTCAAGAATTTGTAGGAGAGCCTAAAAAAGGGAAGGTCATCACGGTTTTAGGAGATACAAGAAAGTGCATGCAAAGTGTTCAGCTTGCTATGGATGCGAATGTATTAGTCCATGAAGCTACTTTTTCAGCGGGAGACGAGGAGCTTGCTTACAACTATTTTCATTCTACTGCAAAAGAAGCTGCTGAAATTGCTAAAACAGCATCGGCCGAGCATCTTATTTTATCTCATATTAGTTCGCGTTACCAAGGAGACGCAGTCAGCCAGCTAGCAGAAGGAGCAAAAGAAATTTTTCCGAATACCGACATAGCAGAAGACTTGAAGCGGTTTACGATTTCATAAAAAAAGACGAGGATATCCTCGTCTTTTTTTACCATCCGCGTTCGTACTGAACGGGTGCTGAAATTGTTTCATTTAGCTCTTTTGCCGCCGTGCGCGGGAAGTATGGATCGCGCAGAAGTTCGCGCGCAACAAAAATTAAATCAGCGCGTTCGCTTTGTAAAATCTCTTCTGCTTGTCGTCCAGTTGTAATTAGCCCAACAGCGCCTGTATCAATATTAGCTTGCTGCTTGATTTTATCTGCAAACGGCACTTGATAGCCAGGGTATACGTTGATTGGAGCGTGTACCAGAGCACCGGAACTAACGTCAATTAAGTCGACGCCTTGTTCTTTCATCCATTTTGCAAATACAACGTGATCATCGACTGTTAATCCGCCTTCTGTATAGTCAGAAGCAGAAACACGGACAAATAAAGGGCCGTCCCACTCTGTTTTCACAGCTTCAATAATTTCCTTTAAGAAACGATAGCGGTTTTCAGCGCTGCCGCCATATTCGTCGCTGCGCTTATTGCTTAGCGGCGATAGAAATTGATGTACTAAATAACCGTGTGCCGCATGAAGTTCGATAATATCAAATCCAGCTTCTTTTGAACGTCGAGCGCTTTCTTTAAAGGCAGAAATCGTTTCATGAATTTGTTCTGTGGTCATTTCCACAGGTTTTTTACTTTTATCATCAAAAGCAATAGCGGAAGGAGCATAAATATCGCCTTCAACAGTTGCTTTACGTCCTGCGTGTGCAAGTTGAATAGCTGTTTTTGCACCGTTTTCTTTTAGCTGTGTCACAAGTTTCGTTAATCCATCTTTTTGCTCATCATTCCAAATTCCCAAGTCTTGAGCTGAAATACGACCTTGTGGCACGACAGCTGAGGCTTCAACCATAATGAGACCTACTTGTCCAAACGCACGAGTTGTGTAGTGAACCATATGAAAGTCAGTTATTACGCCGTCTTCCTTTTCGCATGAATACATGCACATTGGTGACATTACAATTCGGTTTTTTAATGTTACATCTTTCACTGTATAAGGTGAAAATAGTTTTGTTGTCATTCGGTTTAACCTCCAATTATTTCGATACTCTAAACAAAAGTTATTATATCACCGCATTGAATTTTCTTTCACATAATCTGCTTATCCATTTTTAATCATAAAAAACCTCTTTCTTTTTTTAGAAAGAGGTGAACCTTTACGAACGTTTACTCGAGATTTTTTCGTCAATCGTATCTCCTAAATATTTGGAGCGAATTGTAGCTTGTTCAATACACTGCATCAGGGCTTCTTGGAAGTTATGAGAAATAAGCTGTTCGATTCCTGCTTCTGTTGTGCCGCCCGGACTCATCACTTCTTTTCGAAGTACGGCTGGCGTTTTAGGTGACTGTTTTAGCATTTCTGCAGCACCGATAAGAGTTTGAAGAATTAGTTCATTTGACACTGACGTATCCAAGCCTTGTTTTTCAGCTGCTTTTTCCATTGCTTCTACTAGATAGTAAACATACGCTGGGCCGCTTCCAGATAGTCCTGTTACAGCGTGAAGCTGCTCTTCCTCTACAGTTGTAACCGTACCAATCGTTTCAAATAAAGCAGTAGTAACGTTCATATGCTCTGCTGTAGCAAACTTGCCGGGTGCAATGGCTGTAGCCGATAATCCAATAGAGGCCGATGTATTTGGCATAGCTCTTACAACCGCTACTTCTTGGTCAAACAAGTTTACAATTGTGGCAGTCGATACACCTGCTAAAACAGAGAGAACGAGGTGGTGCGGACGAATATAAGACTTAATCGTATCGATGCTTTCCGCTACGTCTTTTGGTTTAATAGCAAGCACGACGATATCGCTTTTTTCGATTAACAAGGCATGATTACGCGTAATGTTAATTTCATAGGCGTTTCGAAGTTCGTGAAGTCTTTTATCGTTGCTATGATTTGTTACGGTGATTTGATTGGGGCGAAGCTTTTTATCTGACAGCAGCCCTGAGATCATAGCTTCAGCCATTGATCCAGCTCCAATAAAGGCGATGTTTAGATCCGTTTTCATTAAAAGTTCCTCCAGTCATTTGCTATCCAATGAAAACAGATACTGAGATTTCAGTATCTGTTAAAGGTTTGTGTTTGTGTATCTCTTCTTTATAAAATGCATAGTTATCTAAAGATATGAATAAAACTTCACTATATTTCTGTCATTATGCAATGAAAAAGAGAAGGATGTCAATGTAATTTTCAGAAAACGAATGCAATTGTATAAATAACAGGAAAAATCGTGTAAACTTAAAAGAAAATGCGATGGTAAAGGAGCAAAAATACAGATGAATGAGCAATTATATAAAATTGTGCTGCCTACTCCTTTTGCGGTAGGAGATGTGAATGTTTTTGTTATAAAAGGTCAGACCGTTACGCTAATCGATGCTGGTATTAAAACGGAGGCGGCGTGGTCTGTATTTAAAGAAAAGCTTAATGAAATAGGATTAAAACCAGATGATATTAAGCAAGTTGTCCTAACTCATCACCATCCTGATCACGTAGGAATGCTTGATTTTTTTGATAAAGATATCGCCATAGTCGGTCATGCGAAAAATCAGCCTTGGATCTCCCAAAATCCAGATTTTTTTGAGTGGTACGATGCGTTTTTTGAAGACCACTTTATGAAAGCCGGCGTAGATGAAAGGTTTCGCCCTTATTTAAAACGTTTAAAAGCATCAATGAAGTATTCATGTCACCGTTCTCTTACAACTTCTGTGCAGGAAGGAGACTACATTCCGGGCCTAGAGAGTTGGAAAGTACTTGAAGTACCCGGTCATGCTCAAAGCCATATTGCATTATACAATGAAAGAACAGCGGTTATGATTGGAGGAGATTTACTGTTAAAGCATATTTCATCTAATCCGCTTATTGAACCTCCTATGAAACCAAGCGGCGAGCGACCTAAAACGCTTCTTCAATATAATCATTCATTAAGACGTCTGCTTGACTTAGAGATAAACTGTATTTATACAGGTCATGGAGATGAAGTGTTACATGTTCGCGAACTTGTACAAGAGAGGTTACAAAAGCAGAGCGACCGAGCGGATAAAGTGCTTAGCATGATAAAAGAACGCCCTCAAACAGCGTTTGATATTTGTAAACAGCTATTTCCTACTATTTATGAAAAAGAACTAGGGCTAACTCTTTCTGAAACAATTGGTCAGCTCGATTTTTTAGAAGATGCAAATAAAATCAGTACACATGAAAAAGAAAGTACGCTTATTTATTCTGTGTGCTCTTAACTTATGAAAAAGGTGTGTTATATTTGAAATCCTCGTTAAAGAACCAACATGTCGTGATTACAGGCGCTTCAGGAGGTCTTGGAGAACATTTAGCTTATGAAGTGGCCAAAAGAGGGGGCGTCCCCGTTTTACTTGCACGTACAGAAGAAAAGCTGCACCGAGTAGCCGAGCAAATTAGTCAAAAGCATGGGATTACCTCTTACATATATAAAGCTGACGTAGCGAACGTAGAGGAAGTCAAAAGAGTTGTTCAGAAAATGATGAGTGAAATTAAGCGTGTGGATGTCCTGATTAATAATGCAGGTTTTGGTGTATTTGAAGAAGTGAAAGAAGCATCGATTACGACAATTGCCTCAATGTTTCAAGTCAATGTTATTGGATTAATTGCATGTACACAAGAAATTTTAGCTTATATGCTAAAAGAAAACAAAGGACATATTATTAACATTGCTTCTCAAGCAGGCAAACTTGCAACGCCTAAATCCAGTGGCTATTCAGCTTCTAAACATGCCGTGCTAGGGTTTACCAACAGCCTGCGAATGGAATTAGCGAAAACACATATCTATGTAACGGCAGTGAATCCAGGTCCTATTCAAACCAACTTCTTTTCAATAGCAGATCAATCAGGAAACTATGAAAAAAGCGTAGAAAAGTTTATGTTAACCCCTCAATACGTAGCTAAAAAAACGGTCAATATTATTGGGAAACCAAAACGAGAAGTCAACTTGCCTAAGTGGATGAATATAGGTTCGAAGGTGTATCAGCTTGCCCCGGGGCTCGTAGAAAAATTGGCAGGGGATGCGTTTAATAGAAAGTAACCTGTGCTTTAACCACAGGTTACCAATGTTTTTCGTTAACGATTTCGTTCAGTAAGGCTGTATTTGTATGAATCTACTGCTCGTCTAAAATTTTTGCAGCGCGCACACAAGAGTCGAATTTCCCTTTATGGTTTCCGTCGCAAAAGGGCATCTTTTGCGACTGGCCACATCGGCATAGTGAAAATGTCGGCTTTGTTTCAAATTTGTTGCCGTCTGCATCAATTAATTCAACGTCTCCAGTGACACGGAAAGAGCCGTTATCCATTACTTTAATTTGTACTTTTGACATAAAAAAACCTCCTTTTTGTACACATCTATATGAAGCGCCAGAGTTTAATGAAAGCGAGATGTGTATTATACTCATTATATAAGCAATTTTCGTTTGTTTATACAATTAGTTTAAAAGGAGTTAAAGGAAAATGAATATTACCTTTACTGATAAAGCGATAGCAAAAGTACAAGAAAAGTACGGGAAAGATTCTTCACTATATTTAAAATTAAAATACGATACGGATGGATGCGGCTGTGTTGTGAGCGGCGTAACGACGCTATGGATTGTTGATGAAAAAGAGAGCGATGATGTAACCATTGAGACGAATTTTGTTCCTGTTCTTGTCGAAAAAACAAAGCAAGTATTTTTAGATGATAATATGACGATTGACTACAATGAAAGTGCATATGCGTTTATGCTAAAATGTCCTTCTCAAATTTTAAATCCGCGCATGTCATTTATCGATAAAACAAAAGAAGCGCTTTAAAGCGCTTCTTTTTGTGTTTTTTCTAAGAATTCTTCAATAACATGTTCATATTCCACTGGATTATCAGCATACGAGCGGGCGTGAGTGCCTATAGGTGCTAAGTACATCCGTTTTGCTCCCATTTTTTTGGCATGCAGCTGCTCCGTCATTTTAGGAAGAATATAGTCATCTTCTTTGCTGTGAATAAATAGAACAGGATGTTTGATTTGATCTACGACTGAAATGGGTGATACGTCTTTGAATGAGTAGCCTTCTCGCCATTTTAAAATAATATTAGCTGCTGGCATCACAAGCTGTTTTGGTAAGTGGAAATCTTGTTTTAAGCGATAGGCAAGAAGTTCTTCCAAGTCAGAGAAAGGACAGTCGACAATATAAAAATCAGCTCCGTCTTCCATTCCAGCATACAAAAGAGTGGTCGCAGCTCCCATAGACTCCCCGTGAATCCCGAGGGAAATAGTTGGACCGAATTGTTCTTTTACCCAGTGAACAACGGATTGAAGGTCCAGTTTTTCATAATAGCCGTAGCTCGTTGTTTTCCCTTCAGACTTGCCGTGTCGGCGATGATCATAAAGAACGACGTTCCATCCAAGCTTTAGAAAAAGCCGAGCATATTTCATAGAGTTCAGTGAATGAACTGTAACTCCGTGCGAAAGAATCATAAATCGGTTGTTTTCGTGTTGTTTAATAACGGTCCCAGCTATGTTATAGCCTAGAGAAGAAGGAAGCACAAATGCTTCTTTAGGAAGAGTGCTATAGACTTTCTCATCATAAAAGCCATCTTCCGTATCGCGGTCAATAATAACTTTGTCGGTCTTTTTACGGATGTACATCATTTGATTTGTAAAAAAGATGCCAAGAGCGGCAAATGCTCCGAAAACACTTCCTATTAATAATAGCCATTTTTTCATGATTAGCGGCTCCTTTTGTTAATATAGCTATTATTTATTATAGCGTCGCTCTCATAAAAACCTAATTTTTAACGCTGTGCAAATAAAGAGTATTGCTTGCTTTCAATCGGTCTTGAAATGTGAGGAGCGATAAAAGCGACCGCTTCGAGCAGCTTTTCTTCATTAATAGAAGTGGAAATACCCATTTCATGAAGCATAAAGACGAGATCTTCTGTAGCTACGTTTCCCGTTGCTCCCTTAGCGAATGGACATCCGCCTAACCCGCCAGCGGATGAATCGAACCTGTTAATACCGGCTTGCAGAGCTGCATAGATATTTGCAATGGCTAATCCTCTCGTATCGTGAAAGTGCGCAGCAAGTAGCGTGTGGGGAAAGTTTTGTTTTAATTTCGAGAAAAGTGAAAATACATCTTTAGGGTTTGCCATACCAATTGTATCGGCAACACTTAGCTCATTCACTCCAGCTTCCACAAAGCTTTCGCAAAGGGCCAGCACGTCGCGTTCATGTATTTTTCCTTCATACGGGCAATAAAAGGCGGTGGAAATGCAAGTTCGAATAAAACATTCTTGCTGCTTGAGCTGCTGAATGAGAGGAAGCAGCGTTTGTACAGCTTCTTTGGTGTTTTTGTTAATATTTTTTTGATTAAAAGTATCGCTTACGCCAATAAACAGCGCAACGGAGCGGCAATTAGCTTGCAGTGCTTTTTCCAAGCCTTTTTGGTTTGGCACAAGTACAATGTTTCGACACGTATCAGACTGAAATGTATTTGCAACAGTAGAAGCATCTTTCATTTGAGGAACCCATTTTGGAGAAACAAAGGATGTAATTTCGATTTCGGATAGTCCAGCTTCTTTTAATTTTTTGATAAAATTAATTTTTTTTTCAGTTGGAACAAAATTTTTTTCATTTTGAAGTCCATCTCGTGGACCAACTTCTATAATTGTTACTTTTTCAGGAAATCCCATAAACCGCTCTCCTTCCACATTGTAAACGCTTACTAATATTCATTTTAATTCTAAAAAATTAAAATTCAATAAAAATTATAAATTTTTACAAAAAAAGAGGAATTTCGCAAGCGATGTCGAAATTAATACAGGTGACAGTTAATCACAGTAATCAAACAGTAAGGAGAGGTTTTCGACATGGGTCAAACAGAAGTAGTCATTGTAAGCGCTGTACGTACAGCAATCGGCAGCTTTGGGGGAAGCTTACAAAATGTATCCGCAACAACTTTAGGTGGTACTGTAATTAAAGAAGCTTTAAACAAAGTAGGGGTATCAGCAAACGAAGTAGATGAAGTTATCATGGGAAATGTCCTACAAGCAGGTTTAGGACAAAATCCAGCACGACAAGCAACTTTAGCAGCAGGTTTACCTGAAACTGTTTCAGCATTAACCATCAATAAAGTATGCGGATCAGGACTAAAAGCAGTACATCTCGCTACACAAGCGATTCTTGCTGGGGATGCTGATGTGATTGTTGCTGGTGGAATGGAAAACATGAGCCAAGCACCATACTTATTAAAAAATGCACGCAACGGGTTTAAAATGGGCGACCAAAAAGTAGTTGACAGCATGATTCAAGATGGATTATGGTGTGCATTTAACGACTACCATATGGGCGTTACAGCTGAAAATCTGTGTGATAAATATGAAATTACTCGTGACGAACAAGATGCGTTTGCAGCTTCAAGTCAGCAAAAAGCAGAAGCAGCTATTCAATCTGGTCGTTTCAAAGATGAAATCGTGCCAGTAGAAGTGCCTGGAAGAAAAGGTCAAGTAACTGTTTTTGAACAAGATGAGTTCCCACGTGCAGGCACAACGGCTGAAAGCTTAGGGAAACTACGTCCAGCCTTCAAAAAAGACGGTTCTGTAACAGCTGGTAATGCATCTGGTATCAATGACGGTGCAGCGGCAGTAGTGGTAATGAGCCGTAAAAAAGCAGACGAGTTAGGCCTAACACCATTAGTGTCAATTAAAGGTAATGCAACTGCCGGAGTAGACCCAAGCATTATGGGAATCGGTCCTGTAAGCGCAGTGAAAAAGGCGCTTGAAAAAGCTGCTGTTTCATTAGAAGATGTTCAATTAGTAGAAGCAAACGAAGCATTCGCTGCACAGTCAATCGCTGTGGATCGTGAACTTCAATTTAATCATGATATTTTAAATGTAAACGGTGGAGCAATTGCGCTTGGACATCCTATTGGTGCAAGTGGTGCACGTGTCCTAGTTTCACTTATTCATGAAATGCAAAAACGCGACGCAAAACTTGGGTTAGCAACGTTATGTATTGGCGGAGGCCAAGGCGTTGCAACAATCGTTGAACGTCCTTAATTTGATATAGTTTTAACAAACATTAAAGCTATATCACAACGCCACAGATTCCAAACATACAGCTTTGGAACTCGTGGCGTTTTTGTTTTTTCTTTAATTTGTCTAGTAATATAACTTTTTTGACAAAAAAATGATTAAATTATAATTTTCAGTTATATATATATTTAAAAAGAAATAAAAATCTTTTATAATAGATTAGAAAGCGTTTTCAAAAATAACGAAGGGGTGGTTATGTATGAAACAAGTACATACGTCGTTTAAAGAAGCGGTGGAAGATGTTCACGACGGTGCTACGATTATGGTCGGTGGTTTTGGTTTATGTGGAATTCCGGAGAATTTGATTTTAGCGTTAGTTGAAACAGGGGTAAAAGATCTAACCGTAATTTCAAATAACTGCGGCGTAGACGACTGGGGACTTGGACTGCTTCTGAAAAACAAACAAATTAAAAAGATGATTGGTTCTTACGTGGGAGAAAATAAAGAGTTTGAAAGACAAGTATTGTCAGGAGAAATTGAAGTAGAATTGCTGCCTCAAGGCACGCTAGCTGAAAAGATTCGCGCCGGCGGAGCAGGCATACCTGCATTTTATACACCAGCGGGAGTGGGAACACCCATTGCTGAAGGAAAAGAAGTTCGTGTGTTTGATGGAAAAGAATATTTACTAGAAGAGGCGTTAAAAGCTGATTTTAGTTTGGTTAGAGCTTGGAAAGCCGATCATATGGGGAACTTAGTGTATAACAAGACAGCGCGCAATTTTAGCCCAATGATTGCAGCAGCAGGAAAAGTGACGATAGCAGAAGTGGAGGAACTTCATTCAACAGGCTCACTTGATCCAAATATTATCCACACACCTAGTGTATATGTTCAATCGTTAATTATTGGTGAACAAGAAAAACGTATTGAGCGTTTAACCGTTCAAAAATAACAAAAGGGGAGAGATTTTTCATGATTGAAAACGGCGTGAACGTGAGAGAGCGAATTGCAAAACGTGCTGAAAAAGAAATTTTGGACGGATTTTATGTAAACCTTGGAATTGGTATTCCAACGCTTGTGGCTAATCATATCTCAGATAATAAAACGGTGGTACTTCAGTCCGAAAACGGTCTGTTAGGCATTGGACCATATCCGAAAGAAGGAGAAGTAGATCCTGATTTAATTAATGCAGGTAAAGAAACCGTAACGGCGACAAAAGGCGCCTCTTATTTCGATAGTGCTGAATCATTTGGAATGATTCGCGGAGGGCACATTAATATTGCGATTTTAGGAGGAATGGAAGTCTCAAAAACTGGTGACTTGGCAAACTGGATGATTCCTGGAAAAATGATTAAAGGAATGGGCGGTGCAATGGATTTAGTTCACGGAGCACAGCGCATCATTGTTATTATGGAACACGTGACGAGAAAAGATGAGCCTAAAATCTTAAATGAGTGCAGCCTCCCTCTGACAGGAAAAGAGGTAGTGGATCGTATTATTACAGATCGAGCGGTCATTGATATTACGGCAGAAGGCCTAAAGCTTGTTGAAGTAGCGAAAGGCTATACGGTAGAAGATATTCAACAATCTACAGAGCCAACTTTAATCATTGATGAACATGTAAAACTAGATGCATTTTGATTTTTGGTAACAAAAGCAAGAATATGATACAATATCTCTCAATTAAAGTAGCGGGGGAATTGTGATGGCTAAAAAAAAGCAAAAACAATCAGCACAAACAGCACAAAAACAAAATGATCAGCTCAGTATCAAAGATCAGCTAAATGATAGCTTATTAAAACAGCTTCAAGCTAAAAAACAGGCGCTTTCTTTAAAAGAAGAAGAGCAGAAAGAAACAGAGCGTAAAGAAGCTGCTCGAATTCGAAAAGAAAAAGAAAAAAATAAGTCGTTTGAAGAACTGTTAAATGAAAGTGATTTGAACTGGTCTGAATTTAAAAAATAAAAGCGCCGATAAAGGCGCTTTTATTTTTTAACGGTGAGCTTCGTATTGATTTGCTTTAAAGATCGATTGCAGCTTGCTAATTTCAGTGGGCTGAAGCGTGGAAGCCTCGACAGCTTTGACGTTTTCACGAAGCTGTGAAGAAGAGCTTGCTCCTGCTACAACCGAGGCTACCCTAGGATTAGATAAACAGTATTGAAGTGCCGTTGAGTTTAGAGAGTGAGTTGGTCGTACGTGACGAAATTCTTCTATCGTTTTTGCTAATTCCGTACCGCTATAATCTAAGTAGCCCTTGCCCTCGAATGCAGCAAGCTTTTGCTCTCCTTTATCGGTTAGCAGCCCTTTGGCTACTGGACCTCTCGCTACAACGCTAATGCCGTTGTCATGTAAAAGAGGAAGTGCACTTTCTTCAGGACGTCTGTCTAACAAGCTGTATTGCATCATGACGCTGACAATAGAAGAATTTTGCACATACTCTCGAATCACATTTGGGCGGATAGATGAAATACCATAGTAGCGAATGACGCCTTCTTGTTTTAATTCTTCAAATGCTTCAATCGTTTCCTCAATATTGTCTTCAACGGTTCCTCCGTGCAGTTGATATAAATCGATGTAATCTGTTTGAAGACGGCGCAGGCTTTCTTTTACTTCGTCTTTTATGTAAGCTTTAGACGGATCCCACGTCCAGCTGTCTTTTGCATCATTCCAGCGATTCCCCACTTTTGTGGCTAAAATAATATCATTTCTGCGTTTTTTTAGGGCTTGTCCCACAAACTCCTCGTTTAAGCCAAAATCATATAAATCTGCTGTATCGAAATAGTTAATGCCATATTCGAGAGCTTCATCAATCATATTGACAGCGTGTTTTTGTTCCGTTCCAAGAGACATGCACCCTAAACCTAATGTACTGACAAGCAAGTCTGAAGTACCTAAGCGTCTTTTTTCCATATATGTCACTCCTTATTTTTACTTGTTTCTATCTATTGTAGCGCTATGATAGAGGGAAACTCAAATAAGAAGATTAGAAAACTGCAGCACAATTAGTGTCTGCAGTCTGCTTGTTTGTAAGAATTGAAATTTTGAGAGATAGCGTTCGTCCATTCATCAACATACTGAAATTGTTCACCGTATTCTTTTAACTTTTGTTTGATTTCCCATGCTTTACCGACCAAAATGATTTGCTTCTCGTGAACATAAACTTTCATTTTTTCTACCTCCCAAGATTCGTATGATAGAATATATGTAAGAGTCAAAAAAATAGAACGAGGTGTAGAAAATGGATCATTTAACAGAAAAAATGCTGTCTTCTGAAAAGCTGTTTGGAGGCAGAGTGATTGATTTGTACTTAGAAGAAGTAGAGCTTCCAAACGGAAAAACGAGTACAAGAGAAGTAGTTAAGCACCCTGGAGCCGTAGCTGTCATTGCGTTAACAAGCGATCATAAAATGGTTATGGTCAAACAGTATCGCAGGCCGATGGATCGTATTTTAGTCGAAATTCCAGCCGGCAAGCTAGAAAAAGGAGAAGAGCCGATTGTGACGGCAAAACGTGAGTTAGAAGAAGAAACGGGCTATACGACAGATTCGCTTAGCCATATTATTTCTTTTTATACATCACCAGGTTTTGCGGATGAGTTGGTGCACCTTTATTTAGCGGAAGATTTAAAAGTGATGACCACCAAAGCGGAATTAGACGAAGATGAATTTGTTGAAGTGATGGAAGTTACGGTAGATGAGGCCCTTACTCTTATTCAAAACAAGGAAATTTATGATGCAAAAACAGCCTATGCTGTGCAGTACTTACAGTTAAAAAGCGGCTTAGGAGAGTAAGAGAGTTTTTTCTTTTACATACGAACGGCAATCTAGCAATTTAGAGGTTTACATTGAAACGTCATTTGATGTGAGAAAAAACAGGCATGCGTGTATCTTTAGCTTAAAAAAATGTGTGACAACTATATTTTAGTTGAAGGAACATCCGAACGATGAATAGAGATTCTTGATGAAGAATCAAATTCGTTCGGATTTTTTTAAGGTGATTGTGAATGTAGATTTCATTATGTCTCATTCTCTTTTTTTATTTGATAGATTCAAAAGATTCTTGGCATAGTTTTTGTACTCTATCATACACTCTATTAAGCGATTAATAGGAGGAAGACGATGAGAAAAAAACAATTGCCATTATCGTATGCAAGACATTTTCAAGAAAACAGTTCTATTTATTTGTTTGTGAACGTGCTGTTTTTAATGGGAATCATTTTTGGGGCTATTGTTGTAAATAGTTTGACGCTTGATCAAAAAGAAGACCTGTACTTCTATTTAAACCGGTTTTTCGGACAGGTAAAGAGTGGAGAAGTAGCAAGCAGCGTTGAAATGTTTCAGCAAAGTTTTTTTCATAATGTCAAATACTTAGGGCTCATTTGGATATTAGGAATCGCCATTATTGGTTTGCCTGTAGTGTTAATTCTGCTGTTTTTAAAAGGAATGGTGATTGGTTTTACCGTAGGCTTTTTAGTCAATCAAATGGGACTCTCTGGTTTTGCGCTATCTTTTGTATCTGTTATGCCGCAAAATATCTTTCTCATCCCGGCGTTTCTGATCTTGTCTGCAGCTTCCGTTGCCTTTTCTTTGAAGCTTGTGCGGCAGCAATTCTTTAAAAAAGCAGCGGAGCCAATTTCCGCATCCTTTTTACGCTATAGCGGCACGATGATTGCAATGATATGTTTGGTTGCCTGTGCGGCTACAGTTGAAGCCTACGTATCACCTACTTTAATGAAAAGTGTAATGGCTCTATTAAATAAGTAAGAATAAGTATTAAGTAAAAAGAATTCTTTTTTCTTATTAATAATAACTTTATTTTGACACCCTCGACACATCTGATATAATGGATTAGTGAATGGCGAGGGAGGGAATAATTATGGAAAGTCGAATTGAGCGAATTAAGCAGCAGTTGCACTCAGCTAGCTATAAATTGACACCTCAACGTGAGGCGACTGTAAGAGTACTTCTTGAACATGAAGAGGATCATTTAAGTGCCGAAGATGTATATCTCCTCGTCAAGGAAAAGTCTCCGGAAATTGGATTGGCAACTGTTTATCGTACGTTAGAATTGTTAACTGAACTTAAAATTGTTGATAAAATAAACTTTGGCGATGGTGTTTCTCGCTACGATTTAAGACAAGAAGGAGCCGCACACTTTCATCATCACCTTGTGTGTATGGAATGTGGATCTGTGGACGAAATTCAAGAAGATTTGCTTGAAGACGTTGAAGAAATTGTGGAAAAGCAATGGAATTTTAAAATTAAAGATCACCGCTTGACGTTTCATGGCATTTGCCATCGCTGTCAGGATAAAGAAGACAAGCAGTAAAAGCCTTTTCCCTAATGGAGAAGGTTTTTTGTTGTACATAAATAGAAAAAATAACGAGGTTACAAGCTACATGGTTTTATAGAAAGGAAGGAAATGACCAGGAGAGAACTCAGCGTATAAAGGCAAGAAACATGTATAAAACCTGTCCCAGTTGGCATATCTTCTAATAGAATCAAAAATTGGAGGAATTGTTTCATGAAATCATGGGCTGAAATGGTATATAATACATGTAAAGTATTTATCTTATTTACCGGGTTTACTCTTTTGTTTTATTTTGGAATGATATGGGTATCTCAAGAGTATCAAAATTATAAACGTTATGATGAGCCGTCGGGTTCAGCAGTTAAAGTCATGCAAGCAAGTGTGAACAAAGATCAGACGTGGCTGGAGCGTTTATTTATGTTTTATCAAAACGGGGAGTAGAGGCTATTGAATGATCAAATTCAAGATTTTATTCATTATTTAGTAGTAGAGCGGGGACTGGCGAAAAATACGATCGATTCGTATGAACGAGATTTAAAAAAGTATGCTCAATATTTAGAGCATGTAGAGCAGCTGAAATCATTTAATGAAGTAACAAGACTCCACATCGTTAATTTCCTGAAATATTTAAGTGATCAGCAAAAGTCATCTAAAACGATTGCGAGACATGTGGCTTCAACTAGATCTTTTCATCAATTCTTACTAAGAGAAAAAGCAGCGGATACAGATCCATCCGTTCATATTGATACTCCGCAGCTTGAGCGCAAGCTGCCAAAAGTGCTAAATGCAGAGGAAGTAGAGGCGCTGTTAAATGTGTTTGATACTTCGACACCTTTTGGCATACGAGACAAAGCGATGCTTGAGTTGCTTTATGCTACTGGAATTCGTGTGTCTGAACTCGTTAACTTAAATATTGATGATGCACATTTGACGATGGGATTTATTCGCTGCATCGGAAAAGGGAATAAAGAAAGAATTGTCCCCATCGGAAGGTTGGCAACGGAGGCGATTGAAGAGTACTTACAGCATGGCCGGAGTATTTTAACAAAGCAAAAGGAACAGGACAAAGCACTCTTTGTTAATCATCACGGAAGGCGTTTAACAAGGCAGGGGTTTTGGAAAATATTAAAAAAGTTAGCTTCTGAAGCAAAAATTGAAAAAGAATTAACTCCACATACTTTACGGCATTCGTTTGCTACTCATTTGTTAGAGAACGGCGCGGACTTGAGAGCCGTTCAAGAAATGCTCGGGCATGCGGATATTTCGACCACTCAAATTTATACACATGTCACAAAAGCGCGTTTAAAAGATGTATACAATCAGTTTCATCCGCGAGCTTAGGAAGATTCCAATGTCCAGTGAGTTTATAGACATTGGTTTTTTTGATTGAAAACACTTTCATTCATGTGTACAAAAAAATAAAAAGCGTCTATACTAATAGAGAGGTCAGACTTCTGACCAATAAGAGAAGATGGTTAAATTATTTCCAAACGGGAATTTTATAGAGAATAAATAAATTTATATTTGGAGGGAATAAAATGGCGCATACATATAAACGCGTATTTTTAATTGTCATGGATTCAGTAGGTATCGGTGAATCACCGGATGCTGAAAAATACAATGATAAAGGTGCCGATACGTTTGGTCATATTGCAGAGCACTGCAACGGTCTTCATATGCCTAATATGGCTAAGCTGGGTCTAAGCAATATCCGTGAAATTAAAGGAATTGATAAAGCCGAAAAACCGTTGGCTTACTATACAAAAATGCAGGAAGCTTCTGCGGGAAAAGATACAATGACAGGACATTGGGAAATCATGGGTCTTAATATTGATACGCCTTTTAATGTGTTTCCAGACGGATTTCCAGAAGAGCTGATTTCACAACTAGAAGAAAAAACAGGTCGAAAAATCATTGGGAACAAACCAGCATCTGGTACAGAAATTTTAGATGAGCTAGGAAAACAGCATATGGAAACAGGTGACTTAATCGTCTATACATCAGCAGATTCTGTTTTGCAAATTGCTGCTCATGAAGAAATTGTTCCAATTGATGAATTGTACAAAATTTGTGAGATTGCTCGTGAATTAACGCTTGATGATCCATATATGATTGGACGTGTTATCGCTCGCCCGTTTTTAGGTGAACCAGGTAACTTCACGCGTACATCCAATCGTCATGACTATGCATTAAAGCCTTTTGGACGTACAGTAATGAATGAATTAAAAGACAATGACATCGATGTTATTGCTATCGGTAAAATTTCTGATATTTACGACGGAGAAGGGGTCACAAAATCTCTTCGTACCAAATCGAATATGGACGGTATGGATAAGCTAGTTGATACATTAAACATGGACTTCACAGGCTTAAGCTTCTTAAATTTAGTTGATTTCGATGCTCTCTATGGTCATCGCCGCGATCCACAAGGATATGGGCAAGCGCTTGAAGAATATGATGCACGCTTAGAAGAAGTATTTGATTTATTAAAAGAAGATGATTTATTGATTATTACAGCTGATCATGGAAATGACCCTGTTCATCATGGGACAGACCATACGCGTGAATACGTGCCGCTTCTTGTGTACAATAAAGGCATGCAAGAAGGAAAAGAACTTTCTATTCGTCAAACGTTTGCAGATATTGGCGCAACGGTAGCAGAAAATTTTGGCGTAGCAATGCCTAAGCATGGAAAAAGTTTTTTAAAAGAGTTGAATTAAGCAGGGGGAATGGAGTATGAAAAAAGAATATATTGAAAAAGCAGCAGCATATATTAAAAATCAATCAGCTGTTACACCAACAATTGGGCTTATTTTAGGTTCTGGACTAGGGGTATTAGCTGACGAAATTGAAGGTGCGGTAAAAATTCCGTATAACGACATTCCTGAGTTCCCGGTTTCAACAGTTGAAGGTCACGCAGGTCAATTAGTAATAGGTACCATTTATGACGTACCGGTTGTAGCTATGCAAGGACGTTTTCACTTTTATGAAGGGTACGCCCTTGATAAAGTAACATTTCCAGTGCGCGTAATGAAAGAAATCGGTGTAGAAACGTTGATTGTAACGAATGCAGCAGGCGGAGTGAACGAATCCTTTAATGCAGGAGACTTAATGATTATTTCTGATCATATTAATAACTTTGGAACCAACCCTTTGATTGGACCTAATGACTCTGATTTTGGAGTGAGGTTCCCGGATATGTCAACTGCTTACTGCAAGGATCTTCGTCAATTAGCGAAGAAAGTAGGAGCTGATTTAAATATCGCCTTACAAGAAGGTGTATATGTAGGAAATACAGGTCCAACATACGAAACGCCTGCTGAAGTGCGCATGCTTCGCATTATCGGGGGAGACGCGGTCGGTATGTCTACAGTGCCAGAAGTTATTGTGGCACGCCATGCAGGTATGAAAGTACTAGGTATTTCTTGTATTTCTAATATGGCAGCTGGTATTTTAGATCAGCCGTTAAATCATGAAGAAGTGATTGAAACGACTGAAAAAGTAAAACAGCAGTTTTTATCGCTTGTAAAAGAAGTAGTAAAGCAGCTTCCAGCTTATCAAAAATAAGAAGAAAATATGGCTTCAAGCATCGAGAATTTCTCGATGCTTTTTTTATTTCCCTTAGTATAAATCGATTATACCTTGGAAAAAATAGGTTGTATAAAGAATGGAGGTTTGTGGAGATGAAGCGAACTATTGTAAAGTTACTCGTTGTCATATTTTTATTTCCACTTATGACGCAACCTGTTTTAGCCGCAGAAAAAAAGAATTCTGAGCTCGCTGACAGTGCTAGGTCAGCTATTTTAATTGAACGGGATACAGGAAAAATTCTATACGAAAAAAATAGTAATCAAGAACTTCCCCCTGCCAGTATGACTAAAATTATGACAATGATTTTAATTATGGAGGCTTTGGATAAAGGGAAAATTACCTTAAAAGATAAAGTGCGGGCAAGTGAATATGCCGCTTCAATGGGAGGCTCACAAATCTTTTTAGAGCCCGGTGAAGAAATGACGGTAAATGATTTGCTAAAAGGAATTGCAATAGGTTCTGGTAACGATGCTTCTATGGCAATGGCTGAATATTTAGCTGGATCAGAAGAAAAATTTGTAGCAAAGATGAACCAAAAAGCGAAAGAGCTTGGTTTGACTCATACAAAATTTCAAAATCCGACAGGCCTGCCCGTAGAAAATCACTATAGTACAGCTCATGATATGGCCATGATGGGCAGAGAGCTGCTAAAGTATGAAAAAATTATTAACTATACAAGTAAATACGAAGCTTATTTGCGCACGGATACAGATAAGAAGTTTTGGTTAGTAAATACAAATCGCTTAGTGAAGTTTTATCCCGGCGTTGATGGACTCAAAACTGGATTTACAGGTCAAGCTAAGTATTGTCTGACAGCTACCGCTAAAAAAGGAAATATGCGTGTCTTAGCCGTTGTATTCGGTGCAAGCACGCCAAAAGATCGCAATAATCAAGTAACCAAAATGTTAGACTACGCATTCAGTCAATATACAACGAAGCCTTTATACAAAAAAGGAGACGTTATTACTAAGATAGATGTAAATAAGGGTAGCGAAGATCAGGTAACAGCTGTTACGTCCGAGCCTATTTCTGTTTTATTGAAAAAAGGAAATGCAGCCAAAGACGTTAAAACAGAAGTGAAAATGAACGAGAAGCTAAATGCGCCTATTCAAAAAGGCGACAAAATTGGTATGTTGACCATTAAGAAGGATAACAAAGTAGTTAGTTCTTCACCGCTTCTTGCAAAAGAAGATATCGATGCTGCTTCTTGGTGGAAGATATTCAAACGTACATTCTCTATTTTCTCTCAAACATCGTAAACAGCTAAATGTGACGAAATAGAACTAGTTTTGTCGGTGAGAAGGATTCTATTCTGTCGGCAGCGAAAGACTGACTATAAGATTTCCGAGGAGGTTTGTATAGTGAGTCTTTCGATTGAATTGGAATTCAAACAAGATGTCTTGTTGGTTCGATTAACAGGAGAATTAGATCATCATACGGCAGAAGAGCTAAGAAGCAAAATCACCGAAGCGATAGAGAGGGAATCTATCAGCCATTTGATTTTAAATTTACAGCATTTAACCTTTATGGACAGCTCTGGCTTGGGGGTTATTTTAGGGAGATATAAACAGGTTCATAATAACGGCGGGGAAATGGTTGTATGCGCTATTTCTCCTGCCGTAGAACGTTTGTTTAATATGTCAGGCTTATTTAAAATTATTCGTTTTGAACCTAATGAAGAAAATGCGCTTCAAAAATTGGGGGTGGCATAATGAAAAATCAAATGAACCTCCAATTTTCCGCGCTTAGTCAAAATGAATCGTTTGCCCGCGTCACGGTAGCATCATTTATTACGCAGTTAGATCCAACAATGGATGAGTTAACAGAAATTAAAACAGTCGTATCTGAAGCAGTAACAAATGCTATTATTCACGGCTATGAAAGCAATCCGGATGGTGTGGTATATATTTCTGTGACGCTTCATGAAGACGGTGTAGTCGAGCTGATGATTCGTGATGAAGGAATTGGTATCGATAACGTAGATGAAGCCAAGCAGCCTTTATACACAACGAAACCAGATCTAGAACGTTCTGGGATGGGTTTTACCATAATGGAAAACTTTATGGACGAAATTCGAGTGGAGTCTACTGTATTAGAAGGTACGACCTTATATTTAAAAAAGCACTTAACAAATAGTAAAGCGCTATGTAATTAAGGAGACTTGCCAATGGATGTGGAGGTCAAAAAAAATAAAAACGAACCGTATTTAAAGGATCATGAAGTTAAAGACCTCATCAAGCGCAGTCAGCAAGGTGATCAAATTGCACGAGATACAATCGTCCAAAAAAATATGCGGCTCGTTTGGTCGGTTGTTCAACGTTTTATTAACCGTGGTTATGAGCCCGATGATTTATTTCAAATTGGATGTATAGGGCTATTAAAGTCCGTTGATAAATTTGACTTATCGTATGATGTTAAATTTTCAACATATGCTGTTCCAATGATTATTGGTGAAATTCAGCGATTTATTCGTGATGATGGCACGGTAAAGGTTAGCCGCTCTCTAAAAGAAATGAGCAATAAAATACGTAAAGCCAAAGACGAGCTTTCCAAATTACTTGGACGCGTCCCTACAGTCGCTGAGGTTGCAGAACATTTGGATCTCACTCCTGAAGAAGTAGTGCTAGCTCAAGAAGCTAATCGTGCTCCTTCGTCTATTCACGAGACCGTCTATGAAAATGATGGAGATCCAATTACCCTTCTTGACCAAATTGCTGATCATACGGAAGCGAAGTGGTTTGATAAAATTGCCTTAAAAGAAGCAATTGAAGAACTTGATGAGCGTGAAAAGCTCATTGTCTATTTGAGGTATTACAAAGATCAAACTCAGTCCGAAGTGGCCGCAAGGCTGGGAATTTCCCAGGTTCAGGTATCGAGGCTTGAGAAGAAAATCTTAAAACAAATGAAGCTGCATATGAATGATACGTAATACTTAAGAAGCAATCCGTTTTGCTATTCAAAGAAGAATAGTGAAACGGATTGCTTTTTTTATTTGGTAATTAATGGTCTGTTCAGAAACGTGAATTAGAAAATTTAAGAAAATCCATACTACACGTACAGGGAGATAATGAATCGTAAGGTGTGATATGAATGGAAAACGTTCTTTATCTTAAAATGAGGCATCGTATTCAAGTAAAACCTGATGAGGCTGTAAATATTGGACAATTAGCAATGGTTATAGCAGGAGATTCTGTTCAAAAGCAAATTGAAAAGCTCATTGTATACCAAGTAAGTATGAGTGATCGAAATATTATCATTGTTGATTTAATGAAGGTAATTGAAAAAGTTGCCTCTCAGTATCCGCATTTAGACATTCAGACGATTGGACCCGCTCAAACGATTGTAGAGGTCGTGTATAAAAAGAAACAATATTCCTTTTTGTTTTTTCTAGCTGTTTGGTTTCTTCTCTTCATCGGAGCTGCTTTAGCAATTATGAACTTTCACGAAGATGTGAGTATGAGACAAGTACATCAAAAATTGTTCTATATGCTGACCGGTCTGAGAGATAAGCAGCCTTTGCTGATTCAAGTGCCTTACTCTATCGGTTTAGGCCTGGGAATGATTCTGTTTTTTAACCACGTCTTTAGAAAACGAATTAATGAAGAGCCTAGTCCTCTCGAAGTCGAAATGTTTAATTACCAGCAAGACTTAGATCAATACGTCATTATGCACGAGAATAAAGAAAGTATGAAAAAAATTGATGATCATTAACATTGTGATGACCATTGTAATTGGACTTGCGGGAGGACTGGCTGCAGGTGCTGGGTTTGTAGCATTTTTAACGGTGCTGGGCATTATTCCGCGTTTGATGCAGCTGACCAAAACCATGAAATACATTCAAGCATATGAATGGGGAGTGGTGGGTGGTGCTGTTACAGGCGGTTGGTGCAGTCTTCATCAATACACGTGGCAGTTTCCTGCGGTGCTTATTATGATCATAGGTCTAACGAGCGGTATTTTTATTGGGATGCTGGCAGCAGCGTTAACAGAAGTGCTTAATGTATTGCCGACGTTAACGAAACGGATAGGGATGGAAGGCAAGCTTATTTTATTGCTAATGGCCATTGTACTAGGCAAAGTATGCGGATCATTATTTCATTGGATTTATTTTGTTAATCAATAAGAAAAGGATGTATGTAACGTGGCAAATAATCAAAAATTAAAAGATAACTATCAAGAAAGTATTAAACCATTTCAGCCTAAACCTTCATATGTGGCAAATTGCCTAAAAGCCTTTTTGGTAGGGGGGATCATTTGTACATTAGGACAGGCAATTCAAAATTTCTATATTGCATTTTTTGACTTTAATGAAAAAAATGCAGGTAATCCTACCGTTGCAACCCTTATTTTAATATCTGCGCTCTTAACCGGGTTTGGGATATACGATCGTATCGGTCAATTCGCAGGCGCAGGTTCAGCCGTTCCTGTTACGGGTTTTGCCAATTCCATGACGAGTGCAGCGCTGGAACATCGAAGTGAAGGAATTGTTCTCGGAGTTGCGACCAACATGTTCAAGCTGGCTGGAAACGTCATTGTATTTGGAACGGTTTCGGCTTACGTTGTAGGAATCATTCGCTACCTTTTTAAAACTTATTTGCTATGAAAAGAGGGGGATTATGAGAAAAACTGGAAAGCAAACGTGGGTTTATGAAAATCCTATTTACATTAATGCTACAGGAACAGCAGTAGGGCCAAAAGAAGCAGATGGACCGTTGGGAGAAACATTTGATATTACACATAAAGATTTGCACTGTGAAGAAGACAACTGGGAGTTAGCTGAAAGAAGACTGATGACGGAGTCCATTGATTCCTGCTTGCAAAAAATAAATTTATCCTATGAAGACGTTGATTTGTTTTTGGCTGGAGATTTATTAAATCAAAACGTAACGGCTAATTTTGTAGCCCGACATAACCAAATTCCATTTCTATGCATGTTTGGCGCTTGTTCCACATCGATGGAAACATTAGCAACGGGAGCAGCTCTTGTAGATGCTGGGTTTGCTAATCGTGTTATTGCATCAGCGAGCAGTCATAACGCAACAGCTGAGCGTCAATTTCGAAATCCTACCGAGTACGGAGGACAAAAACCAGATACAGCAACGGCAACCATTACGGGAGCGGGGGCAGCGCTAGTCTCGAAAGAAAAAGGTATTGTGCGTCTCACGTCTGCAACGATTGGTCGGGTAATGGATTACGGGATTAAAAATGCAAACGATATGGGTTCTGCTATGGCACCAGCTGCTGCAGATACCATTCAAAGGCATTTGGAAGACTTAAACATCGCTCCAAGCGAGTATGATCTTATTTTAACAGGAGATTTATCTGGTGTAGGCAGTCCAATCTTAAAACAGCTGCTCAAAGACGAAGGCTACGATATATCAACCAATCATAATGATTGCGGATTAATGGTATACCGCCCTGATCAAAATGTATTTGCAGGAGGAAGCGGCTGCGGCTGCTCGGCTATTGTCACATATGGGCATATTTTAAATGAATTAAAATCAGGAAACTTAAAGAAAGTGTTTATGGTGGCAACAGGAGCTCTTTTAAGTCCAACGATGATTCAGCAAAAAGAGTCAATTCCAACAATTGCTCATGGCGTCGTCTTAGAACATATTGGGGAGGGGGGATGATCAATGGAGTATGTAATAGCTTTTGCTGTAGGAGGAATCATTTGCGTTATTGGGCAGCTGCTGCTTGATCTTGCTAAGCTTACTCCAGCGCATGTTATGAGTTCGTTTGTAGTTGCAGGAGCGATTTTAGATGGATTTGGTCTTTATGATAAGTTAATTGAATTTGCTGGCGCCGGAGCGACGGTTCCAATTACAAGCTTTGGTCATTCTTTGCTGCACGGAGCGATGAAGCAAGCCGATGACCACGGATTTATTGGGATTGGGATTGGGATTTTTGAACTTACCTCGGCTGGAATTTCAGCAGCTATTTTATTTGCTTTTATTATTGCGTTAATCTTTAAACCGAAAGGATAAAAGGTTATGAAAAAAAGAAGGGTCATTATTGTAACCGATGGGGATGAATATGCGCGCAAAGCCATTGAGCATGTAGCCAAATCGGTTGGTGGCAGATGCATTTCGAGGTCATATGGAAACCCTACTACGTTAACAGGCAGTCAAACAGTAGATTTAATTCTTCAAGCACCATATGACCCCGTCTTTGTGATGTTTGACGATAGCGGTTTCTTAGAGGAAGGACCTGGGGAAATTGCTTTGCTCCATGTAGCAAAGCATCCTCAAGTAGAAGTTCTTGGAGTGATTGCTGTTGCATCACGTACTCATCAAAGCGAATGGACAAGAGTGGATGTGACCATTGATCGTTTTGGGGAAATATCGCATTACGGCGTGGATAAAAGCGGAATTCAAGAGTTAGAAGTCGGACGAATTAATGGAGATACAGTTTACTGCTTGGATCAGCTCGATATTCCCTTAGTTGTAGGAATAGGCGATATCGGCAAAATGGCTAGGATGGATGATGTTAAACTGGGATGTCCTATTACAGAAAAAGCAGCAAGACTTATTTTAGAAAGGAGCGGTTCGTTTGGATAAGCTAGCAGAGCAGAAAACAGCTATTTTTTCGAAAGTACAAAAAAACGATCAGTGGTTCAAAGAAAACGCTAGTATGAACACAAGTTTTGATGTGGGCGTGCGTAAACTACTTATTTTGGATCGAGAAGTTCACGTTTACTATGTAACAGGACTGTGCGATAGTTCATTTATTATTGAAATTACCAAAGTCCTCGTTCAAATTAATGATAATGAAGTTGAACGGGCAAAGCTAAAGGATATTGTTGAAAACCGTCTTATTCATCAGCAAGTCAAGCCTTTAAAGACGCTGGATGATGGAATGGTGTCGGTTTTATCAGGACTGCTATTCGTTTTAATTGACGGTGAAGAAGTTGGCTTTGAAGTCGATGTGCGTACATATCCTGGCAGATCCCCTGAAGAAGCGGATACAGAGAAAGTAATTCGCGGAGCAAGAGATGGATACACTGAAAACATCATTATCAATACTGCGTTAACAAGAAGACGAATTCGTGACGGAAGATTTCGTTTTGAAATTATGAAGGTAGGCGAACGATCAAAACTGGACGTAGCGATTGGGTACATAAATGGCGTAGCTGATCCAGGGCTGGTTAAACTGATAAAAGATGAACTGGAAGCAATTGATATAGATGGTTTGCCGATGGCTGACAAATCAATTGAAGAGTTTTTAGTCAAACAAGGAATTAATCCTTTTCCAATGGTACGCTATACAGAACGTCCGGACACAGCAGCAGCTCATGTACTAGAAGGGCATGTGATCATTATTACCGATACGTCTCCAAGCGTTATTATTACGCCAACTACTTTGTTTCATCACGTGCAGCATGCAGAAGAATACAGGCAGGCTCCTTCTGTCGGTACGTTTATACGCTGGATACGGTTTTTAGGAATTCTTGCTTCTCTTTTCTTATTACCGTTATGGCTGTTATTTGT
Organism: Priestia sp. SRI_019; assembly: GCF_057586255.1. Taxonomy (NCBI): domain Bacteria; kingdom Bacillati; phylum Bacillota; class Bacilli; order Caryophanales; family Bacillaceae; genus Priestia; species Priestia sp. SRI_019. The sequence goes on from NZ_JBYCZN010000001.1 coordinate 505,557, forward strand.
ACTTGAGCCAGACTTGCTGCCGTCAAAATTGCAGTTTATTGGACCAAACGAAGCAACAAATATTCCAACTGTTGTTCAAATTTTCCTAGCTGATTTTGGGATTGAATTTCTGAGGATGGCGGCGATTCATACGCCGACGCCGCTCGCCACGGCGATGGGCTTGATTGCCGCCGCGCTTATTGGACAAATTGCTATTGATGTAGGTCTCTTTGTTCCGGAGGTTATTTTGTATGTAGCTATTGCAGCAATTGGTTCATTCGCAACGCCAAGCTATGAGTTAGCAGTAGCAAATAAAATGCTGCGATTATTTTTGTTAATTTTTGTGGCGGCCTTTCATACTCCAGGGTTTCTTATTGCAACAACGTGTATCATTCTCTATATGGCGCGACTAAAATCGTTGAATACGCCCTATTTGTGGCCGTTTCTTCCATTCAATCCGCAGGCTTTATGGCAGATTCTCATTCGCACACCGGTTCCTGGAGCAAATCCGCGTCCTAGTATTGTACATCCGCAGGACAAAGACCGCCAGCCTGCAAAACCTTAAACAAAATATGTGGTTGAAACCTGTATGAAGATGTGATAGATTTGTTTTAAATATGGAAAATAATAAATATTTAGACAGTTAGCAGCGAATTGCCGTTAACTGTCTTTTTTACACTATACACAGGAACGGGGTCTAAACATGTTTTTACACGGAACAAGTCGCATAAATAAGCAGGGTCATCTTGAAATTGGTGGAGTTGATACGGTTGAATTAGCATCAAATTTTGGGACACCTCTTTACGTATATGACGTGGCTTTAATTCGGCAGCGTGCTAGAGGATTTAAAGAAACATTTGAAAAGCATGGGGTAAAAGCACAGGTCGCTTATGCAAGCAAAGCTTTTTCTACAATTGCCATGGTCCAAGTTGTTCATGAAGAAGGTCTTTCGTTAGACGTTGTTTCGGGAGGAGAACTGTATACCGCTTTAGCAGCTGACTTTCCGAAAGAACGGATTCATTTTCATGGAAACAATAAAAGCCGAGCAGAACTAGAAATGGCCGTCAAAGAAGATGTAGGATGCATTGTAGTTGATAATTTTTATGAAATTGCATTGCTTCAGGAAATAACGGAAAAGTATCAAAAAAAGATGCCTGTTCTTCTCAGATTAACACCCGGAATCGAAGCTCATACACATGATTATATTTTGACAGGGCAGGAAGATTCTAAGTTCGGATTTGACCTTCAAAACGGTCAGGCAGACGAAGCAGTTCGTCTCGTGCAGAAAAGCAAAGGGCTAGAACTTTTAGGTATTCACTGTCATATAGGATCGCAAATTTTTGAAACAACCGGATTTATTATGGCGACTCAAAAGCTTTTTGCAAAAATGAAAGAGTGGAAACAACGTATAGAATTTGTTCCGCAAGTATTAAATTTAGGCGGCGGCTTTGGCATTCGGTATACGGAAGAAGATCAGCCTATTCCTGTTTCGCAGTATGTGGAAGTTATTATAGAAGAGGTCAAAAAGCAGTCCAAACAGTTAGAGGTAGAAATTCCTGAAATTTGGATTGAGCCCGGCCGCTCTCTTGTAGGAGATGCTGGAACGACCCTGTATTCAATCGGTTCTCGTAAACATGTACCTAATGTACGCGAATATGTAGCGATTGATGGAGGAATGAACGACAATATCCGTCCGGCGCTGTATCAAGCGAAATATGAAGCAGTCATTGCCAACCGAATGAATGATGAGAGTGATGAGCTCGTATCCATCGCGGGTAAGTGCTGCGAATCGGGGGATATGCTGATGTGGGATGTACACCTTCCAAAAGCAAACCCAGATGATTTATTAGCGATGTTTTGTACAGGCGCATACGGTTATTCTATGGCAAGTCACTATAACCGTTTGCCAAAGCCAGCTGTCGTGTTCGTAGAAGATGGAGAAGCACAGCTAGTCGTAAAACGCGAAACGTATGAAGACATTGTAAAAAATGACGTGAAATACAAAGTGACGGTAAAAAAGTAACGAGTGATTAACGTAAAAAAAAGAGCCTCTTGTTCAAGAGGCTCTTTTTTTATGAGAATAACGATTTAATAGCATTAATAATATCAACAAAGAATTGCTTTAATTTATCAAGAAATGATTGGCCTTCTTCTGACTGAAGAAATGTTGTTACTTTTTCCTTTGTCGCGGAAAGTTGGTCTTTTACTTGATTCCAATCGATGTTCATATCTTTTAAACGATTGAAAAAATCAACAAGTGTATTAAGCTCTGAATCTGTTAATTTAATACCTAAATCATCAGCCACTCGCTGAATTAACGTGCGTAAATCATCCTTTGTTTGAGGATTTTCTTTGGCAATTTCTTCTTTAATCGTTGCCATAAACTGCGCTGCTTTTTCTTTACCGATTTTTTCACCAAGCTCAGATGTCTGGACCATCTCTTCATTGGCTGCTTTTTTTACTTCTTCTGGGATTTTTTGATCTGTTTGAACTTCATATGCTTTCATAATACCTGTTAAAGCAGCTGTACCAGATACTTCAAATGGAGCGGTAATCTGGATTTTTGCATCTTTAACGCCGGCGGTCATCAAAGCATTAATATACATGTCGTCTGTAATACCATTAATATTTTGAGTTGCTACGCTTAAACCTGAATCTTTTGAACCAAGGGTAATACTAGAAGATGAAATAGCACGAGATCCAATAGTAGCCTTTGGAATAAAGTCACCTAAATATTCATGCTCTTCTTGGTTTGTCACGGTTACTGTTTGAGCATTGCTTGGTGCATCAAGGTCATTTAATACCTGTTGCTTCTGAGAGCTGGTTAAGTCCTGACCTAATGTAATAATCACATCGCCAGGAGCAGCATCTGCAAAACTTTTTAAGGGTGCGGTTAGGAATAGAAGAAGACCTAATGTCACCATCATTGCTTTTATCGTTAATTTCAAACCTTTTTCCTCCTTTAATCCCATACTTGCCCTATTATAATACGGGCAGGTCTGAAGTAACAGAGTCAATTCATCATTTTCCCATAAATCAGTCTAGAGGCGTAGATTTCTATATAAAATGAAATCTATGTATCTCCATCACTGTATTAGACGGATGATACTATAAAAAGTTTCATCTCACAACTACTATTTTTTATTTAGAGCCCTACGAGAAGAAAGTGAAAAAGTGCATTCATTGAATTCATGAGCTTGTTTGTAGTAGAATAGAGTGAGTTTATAAATGTAAGTGTTCTGCCTCTAGGTGGCACTTACAACTTTTACGTTTTGCCGCTTTGATAGGGAAAAACAGAGCCTATAGCGGTACTAATACATATATTGGAGGTCATTTATATGAAAAAAGCAAGTATTTTAATGGAAAATGGCGAAAAAATTCTAATCGATTTATTTCCGAACGAAGCACCAGGAACAGTAGAAAACTTTGAAAAGTTAGCTAATGAAGGATTCTACAACGGCGTAACGTTCCACCGCGTTATCCCTGGATTTGTTTCTCAAGGAGGAGATCCAACTGGTACAGGTGCTGGCGGCCCTGGCTACTCAATTAAATGTGAAACAGAAGGAAACCCTCACAAACATGAAGCGGGTTCTCTATCAATGGCACATGCTGGTAAAGACACAGGCGGCAGCCAGTTCTTTCTTGTTCACGAGCCACAGCCTCATTTGAACGGTGTTCACACTGTATTTGGGAAAGTAACAGAAGGACTTGATACAGTGTTAAAAATGAAAAATGGCGACGTAATGAAAGAAGTAAAAGTCTGGGAAGAATAAGAGCATACTGCTATAAATGGATATTAGCTGATAAAACGTCATAACAACCTTTTACAGGGGGTTACGGCGTTTTTTCTTCGCGCAACAGCTCAAAAAGCGTAATAGATTAGGTTTCTCATACACGCATGACATAGGACAAGCTTTTGTGTAATATTGCTATTTACTTATAAATTTTGTATGATAAAAGCAGTAAAAAACGCAGCGCATTAATTTGTAGGAAAGTTTGAGGACGAGGGAGAATCGTATGCTTATTCGCTATAAACGAAACTATGAAAAAATTGCCATGGGTCTTCTATCGTTTGTACCTACGGAAAAAGATTTAAAAAAACTTCAACAAACGATGAAAGAATATGAGCAAAACGAACATTGGCAGCTGTATCTTTGGAAACAAGAAGAAGATATTATTGGGATTGTTGGCATTTCCATGCTCGATAAAAGTTTGATTGAGGTTCAACACGTCAGTGTAAACCCTTCACACCGCCAACAGGGCATTGGCAAAAAAATGATTAAAGCTCTTAAAGAAATGTATACGACTGCACAAATTAAGCCGAGTGAAATCATCGCTCCGTTTTATGAAAAGTGTCAGGCGGATGAATAAAGAAAAGCATGATTAGGTAAGGTGCAAAAGCTTCTTTCACATCTTAGTCATCATAAAACAACAGGTAGCTTCCGCTACCTGTTGTTTTGTTTTGCCAATAAGTTCGCTTGTCTTTCCGCAATCACATCTGACCGATCTCGCGTGCTGTGACGATGAACAATCGCATCATTTTGCAGATTAGAAGCTGATAACCAGACAAGCTGTTTATCAGTGCTTCTTTGTTTGCAAGCTCGTAATAATGCTGGATCTTCAATGGGTAAGTTAATACTTTTATATGGCTGATAGGTATCGATTAAAGCTAATTGTTTGCGAAGAAGTTTAAGCATTGAACTATAATTAAGTCCAAGCTGTGCAATATTTTCTTCTTCCTTTGTTAAAATTGCCAGCGCCTTTTGCATCGTTCTTTCGGCTCCGGTGAAATTTTGGCGTCGATGATGATAGAGTGAAACAGCAATTTGAATAAGACCAACCCAAATAATATTGCGGTGTCCTCTTTCGTCTTTTTTCCAGTGTTCTTCTAGCAGTTCATGACATTCAAAGTAATCCCGGTCGCCATGAAAATGAACTAAATAATCAATATAAGCTTGTGAATACAATCTTGTTCCCTCCTGGTAAGACTCTATATGTAGTGTATCACAAAAGTTAGCTATTCATCAGCGCGGTGCCTTTAAAGAGACAAACGTGCTCAAGGTATGGAGAACACGTTTGTTTTTATTCAATATGTGTGGTTAGAAGCGTAAGCAAGAACAACCAACAATAATTAATAAAATAAACAGTACAACAATTAAAGCGAAACCGCTACCGTATCCACAAGATTTTTCACCCATGCGAGTTCCTCCTTCAGTCATTCCAAAATGTTATTACCTTGACATCATATGTATGTTTAAACTTTTTGTATGGGCAAATGACCTATTTTTACGTTAATTTGTATTGGACATGTGTCTATAATCCTCTATACTAATGATAGTAACGTTATATAAAGCAGCAGAAATGATAAGCAATTGAAAAGTGTTGGTGAGATAAAAGTGGAGTATAGTGTAAAAGTAGATGCGTTTGAAGGACCTTTAGATCTTCTTCTGCATTTGATTAACCGATTTGAAATTGATATTTACGATATCCCAGTAGCGACAATTACTGAGCAATATATGATGTTTATACATACTATGAATGAGCTTCAGCTAGACGTTGCCAGTGAATATCTAGTCATGGCAGCAACTTTGCTTCAAATTAAAAGTAAAATGCTTCTGCCTACGTATGAAGAAGATATGGACGAAATTGAAATGGTCGATGAAGAAGATCCGCGTGAAGAATTGATGCAGCGCTTAATTGAATATCGAAAGTTTAAAGAAGCGGCGGTAGAGCTTCAAAAGCTGGAAGAAGACCAAAGTCATGTGTATACAAAACCTCCAAGTAATGTGCAAATAAATGCAGAAGAACGTACGCAGCCTCACGATGAAGGGTTGGATATATCACTTTATGATATGCTAAGTGCTTTTCAAAAGTTGATGAAACGAAAGCAAAACAAAAAGCCTATGCAGACGAAAATAGCAAGGCAAGACATTCCAATTGACAAGCGCATGAGTGAAATTGTGAATGAATTAAAAGCCTTTAAAGGAAAAAAAAGTTTTTATCAGCTGTTTCCTTATCAAGAGCGTGATCATATTGTTGTAACGTTTTTAGCTGTGCTGGAATTAATGAAAGAAAATGAAATCGTTGTGGAACAGCAGCACAATCTAGACGAGCTTTATGTATCGTATCGAGAAAGGAATGAAGAGGAATGACAACGAATAATCTACAGGCTATTATTGAGAGCTTACTTTTTGTTTCTGGTGATGAAGGTCTATCCATTAGCCGGTTAGCTGAGATTATAGAAAAGCCTCATGAAGACATTCAAGGTGCTTTGGAGAGCTTAGAGCAGGAGTGTAAGTTCAGAGGAGTTACACTTGTTGAAATAGGAGGGGCCTATCAGCTTGTCACCAAAAAAGAGTATGCACCATATATTGAGAAGCTCGTAGAAGCTCCCGCTAATCAATCATTATCACAAGCAGCACTTGAAACGTTAGCTATTGTAGCGTATAAGCAGCCAATTACAAGAGCTGAAATCGAAGAGATTCGCGGAGTGAAAACGGAAAGGCCTCTTCAAACTTTAATTGGAAAGGTTTTATTAAAGGAAGTGGGACGAGCGGAAGGCGCAGGGCGGGCCATCTTATACGGAACGACAAAAGAATTTTTAGGCTATTTTGGCCTTAAAAGTATCGAAGAGTTGCCGCCGCTTCCAGAAGATTTATTACAAGAAGGAACCGATCAAGAAGCAGATTTGTTTTTTCAATCGTTTCAAGAAATGAAGTGAAAATGTAAAAGAACATAGAGTTTTTTCTATGTTCTTTTTGTATGGACAAATCTTTTCATTCATAACCAAAAAAGACGAGCATAAACTTGTACAAACAGGTAGAGGGACGGGGATGACATGAAAAGAAGCAAAAAAAGTATCATCTATCTATTTATTGTATTGCTATGTCTCAGCGGTTGGCCTTCCATATCATCTGCAGCGGGGAGCGTAAGTGCTCATAGTGCTATTTTGATGGAACAGAAATCAGGGAGAGTGTTATATGCTAAAAATGCAGATCAAGTTAGCCGAATTGCTAGCATTACAAAAATTATGACAGCAATACTGGCGATTGAATCTGGCAAAATAAATAAAACAGTTACCGTGAGCCACAGCGCAGTTGGTGTTGAAGGTTCTTCTGTGTATTTAGTTGAAGGTGAAAAAATAAAATTAAAAGATTTAGTATATGGATTGATGCTTCGTTCAGGTAATGATGCTGCTGTAGCTATCGCAGAAGCCGTTGGAGGAAGCGAAGATGGATTTGTTTATTTGATGAATAAAAAAGCAGAAGAAATTGGCATGACAAATACAACATTTCAAAATCCGCATGGATTAGACGATCATGAAAATCATCGCTCAACCGCGCACGATATGGCTCTGCTCATGCGCTATGCAATGAATAATAAAATTTTCAAAGAGATTTCAGGAACAAAAGTCTATCGAATGAAGCACCCTGAAGAGAAATGGGATCGAGTGTGGAAAAACAAAAATAAACTGCTTACAACACTATATGCATACTGTACTGGCGGAAAAACAGGATATACAAAATTAGCAAAACGAACGCTTGTGACAACTGCTACAAAAGATGGAATGGATTTAATCGCCGTAACGATTAATGCGCCAGATGATTGGAACGATCACATTTCCATGTATGAAAATGCATTTGATAAATATGATATGACCAGTTTGGCTGCAAAAGGCGAATTGGCAGATATAAAGGATTCTTTCTATAAAGATCAGCTGTATATTAAACGGAATGTCGTCTATCCGCTCACCAAGAAAGAACAAAGCTCTGTAGAAGTAAAAACAACGTTAATTCAGCCTAAAAAGCAGTGGAAAGAAACAGGGGAAGTTCCAAATGTGGTAGGAAAGCTCGATATTTATAGAAGTGGAGAGACGATTGACAGTGTTCCAATTTATTTCGAAAAGCAGTCCGAGCAGCAAAAAGGTTTTTTTGATAAGGTGAAGCGATTAATGTTTATTCAGTCTGGAGCCAAAACAGATGGTTAATATTATTTGGATGCTGCTGACCATTATTGGAATTGTTTTTGCGATTATAAATGGAAAAATTGGTGATGTAAACAAAGCAATTTTTCAAGGAGCTGGCGAAGCAGTGACCATCAGCATTGGGTTAATCAGCGTGCTGGTCTTTTGGTTAGGGATGATGAATATTGCTCAAAGTGCAGGGCTTCTCGACAAGTTAGCGAAACTGTTTCGACCCATCATTACAAGACTTTTTCCTGATGTTCCAAAAGATCATCCGGCCCTAGGGTACATATTGTCCAATATGATGGCGAATATGTTTGGACTTGGGAATGCGGCAACTCCTCTTGGCATTAAAGCGATGGAGCAGCTTAAAAAGCTAAACGACGATAGAGACGAAGCAAGCCGTTCTATGATCACACTTTTAGCACTTAACACAACCAGTTTAACACTTATACCAACCACAGTTATTGCCATTCGAATTACGTATAACTCGGCTAATCCTACTGAAATTGTCGGTACCACGCTTTTAGCAACTGTTGTAGCTACGATAGGAGCTATCATCATTGATCGCTTCTTTTATTATCGACGTACACGAAAAGGGGGGAAACGAAAATGACTATGCTTAATCAAGTATCATTGATGTTTATTCCTCTTATCGTAGGATGTATTTTACTTTATGGAACCTATAAAAAAATTCCTACGTATGAAAAGTTTGTAGAGGGAGGGAAAGACGGATTACAAATTGCTTTTTCCATCATTCCTTACTTAGTCGGCATGTTAGTGAGCATCTCTATTTTTCGAGCTTCAGGAGCCCTTGATTTTTTCTTATCTGTTTTAAAACCTATGCTGCAAGCAGTCGGCGTTCCGGCTGAAATTGTACCTTTAGCTCTTATCAAACCGATATCTGGAACGGCTGCTCTTGGTATAACGACGGATCTAATTTCTACATACGGACCTGATTCTTTTATCGGTCGTTTGGCATCGACCATGCAGGGAAGTACAGATACCACATTTTATATTTTAACGGTTTATTTTGGAGCGGTTGGCATTAAAAAAATGGGAGATGCACTGAAGGTTGGTTTACTGGCAGATTTGGTAGGAATTATTGCCTCAGTTGTCATTGTAATCCTTGTGTTTGGTCGGTAAGAAATCGAAAATTCTACCTCTGAGTGGCAAATACACTTGTGTATTACTTCGTAAACAAGTAAGATGTTACAAGAGGTGAAGTGTTAATGGAACGATTACAAAAAGTAATTGCTCACGCAGGTGTAGCATCAAGACGTAAAGCTGAAGAATTAATCGGCCAAGGCCGAGTGAAAGTAAATGGAAAAGTTGTAAGAGAATTGGGCACGAAAGTAGGTCCTAACGATAAAATTGAAGTAGACGAAGTGCCGGTAGAAAGCGAAGCGCCCGTTTATTTTATGTTATACAAACCAAGAGGCATCATTTCAGCTGCTAACGACGACAAGGGAAGAAAAACAGTCGTTGACTTCTTTCCACATGTAGAAGAAAGAATTTATCCCATTGGACGTCTGGACTATGATACGTCGGGTTTACTTCTTTTAACAAACGACGGTGAATTTGCTAATCAGCTAATGCACCCTAAATTTGAAGTGGACAAAGTGTACGTGGCTAAAATTAAAGGAATTCCAAGTCGTGAAAAAATCAGACAGCTGCAGCGCGGTGTGATGCTTGAGGACGGAAAAACAGCACCAGCTCGTGCAAAAGTTCTTTCTATTGATAAAAGCAAGCAGACGGCAATTGTAGAATTGACGATTCACGAAGGGAAAAATCGTCAAGTACGTCGCATGTTCGATGCAATTGGGCATTCTGTCTTAAAATTAAAACGTGAACGCTACGGACCTTTAGATTTACGCGGATTAAATGCAGGAGAAGCTCGTGAGCTTACAGCGCATGAAGTCAAACAATTATATTCAATGTCTCAAACAGGTAAGTAATTTTCACTTACCTGTTTTTTTTATGAAAAATGTCGTGAATTAGAAAAACAAGCAAGGTTTTTTGAAAAAATGTCGAACTTGTAGAATGAGAGGAAGACTTCACAAAAACGTCGAAATATTATTGGAAAGCCACTACCACAAAAATGGTATAATGGTAGAAAAAAGCGTATTGAAAGCGGTTAAAAGGAGTTCGTGCCATGAAAAAAAAGCGCTTGATTATTCGAACAGTTATATTGGCAGTTTTGCTGTGCGCGGTTGGATATACCCTTTATGCTCAATTTTTTGCTGATAAACAAAAGGTATCGGTAGGAGATAAGGCACCTGACTTTATATTAAGAGATGTTAATGGAGAAACTCATCAGCTATCAGATTACAAAGGCAAAGGAGTTTTTTTGAATTTTTGGGGAACATGGTGCAAGCCCTGTAAACAAGAGATGCCGGCGATGGAAAAGCAGTATGCCTCATATAAAAAGCAAGGTGTTGAAATTCTAGCTGTTAACGTTGCAGAAACGAATATAGCAGTAGAGCAGTTTGCTAAACAGTATGGGCTATCTTTTCCAATTTTGATGGATAAAGATTCACAAGTTTTGGGTGCATACGGAATAGATCCTCTGCCGACTACATTTTTAATTGATAAAAACGGAAAGATTGTAGACAGTTTTATTGGGGGATTGGAAGAGTCTAAAATAAAAGAATATATGGAAGAAATTAAACCATAGGGAGTGTTGACAATGAAACACGTAAAATGTGAATGTGGACACGTTAACCCGCATGGTACGATTTTGTGTGAAGCCTGTGGTAAGCCTATTGCAGAAGAAGCAACTGATAAATTAGTGGATATGCGTTATGAAGGAAGCGCAAGGCGATCGCAAACGTACAATAAAACAGTTATCGATAAAATATGGAATTTTTTCTCTTCTGTAAAAGTAGGTATTTGGATCATTATTGTAACGCTTGTTGCGTCTGCAGTCGGAACCATTTATCCTCAAGAAGCTTACATACCTCCTAATATGACAGCAGATGAGTATTACCAAAAGGAATATGGATGGACAGGAGAGCTTTATTATAAGTTAGGTTTTCATCATCTCTACGAATCGTGGTGGTACTTGCTTTTAATTGCTGCTTTAGGAATGTCGTTAGTCATTTGCAGTTTAGATCGAGTAGTGCCTTTGTACCGAGCTCTAAAAAAGCAGAGTGTAACAAAACATCCAAACTTCTTAAAAAAACAGCGTTTATATAGCACTTCATCATCGTGGACGGATCAAGATTATGAACATGTAAAAAGCATGATCAAAAAAAGAAGATACTCTATTCGTGAAGAAAACGGCAATCTGCTGGCTGAAAAAGGACGCTTTTCAAGATGGGGTCCATACGTTAATCATATCGGTCTCATTATCTTTTTACTAGGTGCTATGCTTAGATTTGTACCAGGTATGTATATAGATGAAGTTCTTTGGATCCGTGAAGGTGAAACAAAAGTTATTCCTGGGACGAACGGAGAGTATTTTTTGAAAAACCATCGTTTTACTGTTGAAACGTATGATAAAGATAGCGAAAGCGCCGTGTTTCAAGAAGCAATTGATCGTGCAGGGAATAATAAAGTAGCCAAAAAATATGAAGCGGATGTTAGTTTGTATAAGCGTGAAGGAAAGCTTATACCGGGAGCAGATCCAAAGTTAAAGAAAATAAAAGATTCAGAGATTCGTGTGAATCAGCCGCTTAAGTTTGAAGGATATGCCATGTATCAAGTGGACTTCAAGTTAAATGAGTTTAGCTCTATGTCTTTCCATTTAACAGATAAAAATGCAAATAGAAACGTTGGTTCACTTACAGTAGATTTACATAATCCCAAAGAAACATATGATTTAAAAAACGGATATAAAGTCAAGCTCATGAGTTACTTTCCAGATTTTTTCTTTGATGATGAAGGAAATCCAAATACAAAGACCAGAGTGCCTAACAATCCGGCTTTTGTATTTAAAATGATTACGCCTCAGCATAAAAAAGGGGAAGTTGCTTTTGTTGGAATTAGAGAGAACTTGGAGCCGCTAGGAAATAACGATTATAAAATGACCTTTGCTGGTGTGGAGACGAAAAATGTAACGGGATTAACCGTTCGCAGAGACTATACGCTTTGGTTTTTAGGAATTGGCGGAGCCATCTTTATGATTGGTGTGATTCAAGGGATGTATTGGAATCATCGCCGCATGTGGATTCAAAAAGTCAATAACGAGATATGGTTGGCCGCACATACAAATAAAAACTGGTATGGTCTTAAAAAAGAACTAAATGGTTTATTAGAATCAACATCTCTTACACAGTTAAAGGACCAAAATGATAAAGAAACAAAATAGGAGGAAAAAGCATGAATTACGCGAGTATAAGTAGTAATTTACTGTATGTGGCGTTTATTGCTTATTTAGTTGCAACCTTTTTTTTCGGAGGGGCTATTCGAGATAAGCGAGCAGCTCAAAAGAAAACAAAGTGGGCAACGTTTGGAATTGCGGTTACCATCATCGGCTTTATTGCACAGATTGGCTACTTCATTACAAGATGGATTGCATCAGGCCACGCTCCTGTTAGTAATTTATTTGAATTTACGACGTTTTTTGGCATGATGCTTGTTGGCGCATTTATTGTTATTTACTTTATTTATCGTCTTAGCATGCTTGGACTTTTTGCATTGCCGGTGGCTCTTTTGATCATTGCTTATGCAAGCATGTTTCCAACTGAAATTACGCCGCTGATACCGGCTCTCCAAACGAATTGGCTGCATATTCATGTTACAACCGCAGCTACGGGTGAAGCTGTGCTTTCCATTAGCTTTGTTGCAGGATTGATTTATTTAATCAAAACGATTGACCAATCCAAGCGAAATAAAAAAGCATTTTGGCTGGAATTCATCCTGTATACGCTTATTAGTACGCTTGGGTTTGTAGCGGTGACGCTGGCTTTTAATGCGGCTCACTACGAATCATCATTTAATTGGGTTAATAAAAGTGGAGAACAAGAGCAAGTCGTATATCATATGGTTCCGCTAGTGGGGCCGCATCAAAGTGAGTGGACAGACGGGAACGATATACAGCCGCTTATTGATATGCCGGCTATTATCAATGCTAAAAAATTAAATACGGTCATTTGGTCGTTAGCCAGTGGATTCGTCTTATATTGGCTGATTCGTCTTATTTTACGGAAGCGAATTGGAGCTGCGCTGCAGCCGCTTGTGAAGCAGGTAAACAGCGACTTGCTTGATGAAGTAAGCTACAGAGCAGTGGCGATTGGATTTCCTATTTTCACACTAGGAGCACTTATTTTCGCTATGATTTGGGCTCAGATGGCCTGGACGCGCTTTTGGGGGTGGGACCCTAAAGAGGTGTGGGCGCTGATCACCTTTTTATTTTACGCTGCTTTTCTTCATCTTCGGCTGTCGAAAGGGTGGCACGGTGAAAAATCAGCTTGGCTGGCAGTTGGCGGGTTTGCCATCATTATGTTCAACTTAGTGGCTGTGAACCTAATTATTGCAGGTTTACATTCATATGCGTAACCTTTAATAATAGAATAGAGGCTGAAACGAAGATATTTTAGTTGAAGAAAGATCCGAACGATGAGTTGAGATTCTTGATGAAGAATCTCATTCGTTCGGATTTTTTATTGGAATGGTGAACGTAGAGTTCATGTATGTAGGGGCTTCTAGCGGTTGATTGGAGGGCAAGGCCAAGACTTGCACGGAAATCAACAGCGGTGGAACAAGCGATCTCTACTAGCTTCTTTATTTTATTTGTTTGTCTGTAGGCTAGATGGATTTCGTTGCGTCTCAACCTCTTTTTGGTAAAAACAGCTGTTTTTCGTAAAGGTGTTCACGAATTGTCACATTGTTTGGGTATCATAAGTAGAACTCGCCGGTTTTTTTTTGTACACTAAGACTAGGAGGTTGAAAATACATGCAAAACGAACAAAGATTACTGCTAGTAGACGATGAAGATCGCATTAGACGATTGTTAAAAATGTACTTGGAAAAAGAAGGATACATCATTGAAGAAGCAGCAGATGGGCATGAAGCAATCGAAAAAGCGTTACACATAGATTATGATTTGATTGTATTAGATTTAATGATGCCCGGCATAGATGGTATTGAGGTTTGTAAACAAATTCGGGAGAAAAAAGCAACTCCTATTATCATGCTTACAGCTAAAGGGGAAGAAGTAAACAGAGTCCAAGGGTTTGAAGTAGGTACAGATGATTATATCGTTAAGCCGTTTAGCCCAAGAGAAGTGGTTCTTCGCGTAAAAGCACTGCTTCGACGTTCTTCTCAAGCAACGTTTATTCAACCAGAAACAAGCGTGAAAAATCTTATTGTCTTTGATCACTTAACGATTGATAATGATGCACATCGCGTTACAGCAGACGGAAAAGAAGTTAACTTAACTCCAAAAGAATATGAATTATTATGCTATCTCGCAAAAACGCCAGATAAAGTATACGACAGAGAGCAGCTGCTGCGTGAAGTATGGCATTATGATTTCTTTGGAGATCTTCGTACGGTAGATACGCACGTCAAGCGTTTGCGTGAAAAGTTAAATCGTGTATCGTCACAAGCGGCGAAAATGATTGTAACCGTATGGGGAGTAGGGTATAAATTTGAGGTTGAAAATAACTGATGTTTTGGAGAAGTGTAGTTGGTAAACTATGGTTTACTATCCTATTGCTCGTCACGCTTGTTTTATTTATTTTGACTATTTTATTGCTTCAGTTTTTTGAAAATTATCATGTTGTAGATGCAGAAAACCGTTTAACTAAAACGGCTGCTAAAATCTCTACCATTGTGCAGGAAACGGACGATGAAAAATTAGGACTATCCATTGCTCGTGAACTTGCAGACCAAGCAAGTGTAGTTATTGTTCAAGATAACGATTTTTATTGGCATTCCACACATCCTGATAAAGAAAATAAGAAAGCTATTTCGGCCATTGTGAAGCAAAACGATCAGCTAAATCAAGTGGTTGAAAAAGGTAAAGTAATACGGGAAAAAATGTACATGACCACAAAGAAAGACACGAGTGATGAGCCTTTAATGTTTGTTGTCGGCGTACCTTTAATGAAAGATAACAAACCGACAGGCGGCGTTTATTTGTATCAATCTCTTTCTGAAATTGAAGAGCCCGCTCAATATACGACTAAGTTCATTTTATTGGCTGCAGGTATTGCTATTATTTTAACTACTATCTTTGCTTTTTTCTTATCTACTCGAATTACAGCGCCTCTTAGAAAAATGAGGCAGGCGGCATTTGAAGTAACAAAAGGCAACTTTGATACAAAAGTACCTATTTTAACTCACGATGAAATTGGAGAGTTAGCGATTGCTTTTAATCAAATGGGCAGGCAGTTAAAGTTTAACCTCAATGCGCTTAATCAGGAAAAAGAGCAGCTTTCAAGTATTTTAAGCAGTATGGCAGACGGTGTTATTACGTTTAGTAGAGACGGATCGATTTTAATTACCAACCCCCCAGCGGAGCATTTTCTTCAGACTTGGTATTACGAGCAGGATGTCAACAACCAGCAGGTGCCTGAACTTCCAGCAAACGTCGTCCATTTGTTTCAAACGGTAGTAGAGACTGAAACAGAGCGAAGTGCAGAATTAAAAATTCAAGGGAAAACGTGGGTCATTTTAATGTCACCGCTCTATAATCAAACGAAAATTCGCGGTGCTGTAGCTGTACTACGGGATATGTCTGAAGAGCGTAAACTTGATAAATCGAGAAAAGATTTTATTGCAAATGTATCTCATGAATTACGTACACCTATTTCTATGCTTCAAGGTTATAGTGAAGCTATTATTGACGATATTGCAAGTACGGATGAAGAAAAGAAAGAAATTGCACAGGTGATTTATGATGAATCACTCCGTATGGGCCGGCTTGTAAATGAACTTTTAGATTTGGCGCGAATGGAAGCGGGACATGTGCAGCTTCACTTAGAATCTGTAGCAATGGTTGAATTTACAGAACGTGTTTTGCGTAAGTTTCAAGGGTTAGCTAAAGAAAAACATATTAAACTGTCTCTTAATGGAAAAATAGAAGATGAATTTGAAGCGATGATTGATTCAGACCGTATGGAACAAGTGCTGACAAACTTAATTGATAATGCTATTCGTCATACGGATGACTACGGAGAAGTAAAGCTGCATCTTGATAAAAGTCAATCCGAAATCCATCTTTCTGTTCAAGATACAGGAGCAGGCATTCCGAAAGAAGATCTTCCATTTGTATTTGAACGATTTTATAAAGCGGATAAAGCCAGAACGAGAGGGAAGTCAGGAACTGGTCTTGGGCTTGCAATCGCCAAAAATATCGTGGAGGCACATCAAGGGATCATTGCGGTTGAAAGTGAATTAAATGAAGGAACAACTTTCTTTATCAAACTGCCAAAGTAAACACATGCTAAATAACAGTTTGTTCGGCTGAAATAATAAGAATAACAAAGAGATGTGATTCAGTGGAGAATCACATCTCTTTATTTTTTCTATAAACAAGTCTAAAAGAGAAGGAATTGGCATATAGTATGTTTTGTGTGCAATGATCTACATAGGAGGTTCTTTCTTCATGATTGACGTGTTAAGAAGAATATTGGTTGTATTAGTGATGGGATTGTGTATAGGTCTTTTATTTTTGGGCGGGCAAATGGTAAAAGCAGAAGAGAAGCAGTGGGAGTGGCCGGTTGAAGGAGTCTTAACTGATATATTTGGTTCACGTCACGCCAAGCACTTTGGAATTGATATAGCAGCACCTGTTGGTACACAGGTGTATGCTGTTGCAAAAGGAGTGGTGAGCCGCTCTTATTATTCAAATACATATGGACAGGTTGTTTTTATCAAACAAACAAATGGATACGAAACGGTCTATGCTCATCTAGAGGAACGTTTTGTTACAGAAGGAAATCGTGTAGCGGCAGGTCAAAACATTGGACGAGTTGGCAATACAGGGCGATCTTCAGGTGCACATTTGCATTTTGAAGTTCATCAAGGAAGTTGGAATCCGGATAAAACCAATGCAGTAAACCCACTTGCCAAATTGGACAAGCAAAAACTATCGGCATACGTAAAAAGCGATTTAGCTGCCACGGTTTTTCAGCAGTTACATCAGACTTCTGATAACTGTATTCTTATCCATCAAGGAGATACATTATCTGAGCTCGCAGTCAAATATGAAGTAGATATGGATCAGCTAAGAAAGTGGAATCATTTAGAAAATACGATGCTAAATGCAGGACAAGTGTTAAAAATAAGTCCATAAAAAAAGAGCCGCTAAGGCTCTTTTTTTAATGTCACAATTCAATACGCTGTATGGTCACAATTTCGCTTGTTTGTTTTAACGAAGAGATGACAGAGTCATCTAAAAGTTTATCAAACGTAAGCATCATAATAGCTTCTCCGCCTTTTTGCTTACGGCCTACCTGCATGGTAGCAATGTTAATACGTAAATCTCCAAGTACTTTTCCTACATTTCCAATAACTCCGGGCTGATCACTGTGACGGATATAAAGAAGATGTCCTTCCGGATAAAAATCAATATCAAACGAATCAATATTAACAATTCGAGGTCCATAGCCTGCTATATAGGTGCCCGTAATGGTAAATGTACGCTGTTCGCCTGTTACGGTAACGTCAATCATATTGGAATATCCTTGCGTATCTTCCGATGTTTTTTCACCAAATGTAATTCCTCGTTCTTTGGCAATCATAGAAGCGTTGACTTCGTTAACAGGTGAGTCGATACGATGAGTTAAAAAGCCTGATAATAAGCTCCGTGTAATATAAGTGGTTTCCAAATCCGTCACTGTGCCTCCGTAGGAGATAGAGATATGCTGAACAGGTTCTCGCATGCATTGAGATAAAATAGCTCCCATTTGTTTAGTAAGGCTCGTAAACGGCTGAATTTTTTCAAAAACTTCTTTAGAAAGCGTCGGTAAATTAATGGATGAGCTTACAGGATTACCTTCTAGAAAACGCAAAACATCATGTGCCACGTCTTCAGCAACGTTAAGCTGGGCTTCTTTTGTAGAAGCTCCTAAATGGGGAGTTGTAATAACTTGATCAAAATGTAACAAAGGGTTATCAATCGGCGGCTCAACTTCAAATACGTCAATAGCTGCACCTTGAACATGGCCAATTTCTAGATAATGAACTAGGGCTTTTTCATCAATGATCCCGCCGCGTGCACAGTTTAATAAAAACACGCCCTTCTTTGTTTTGGCTAACGTGTCATGATTCAGCAATCCCTTTGTTTCTTTCGTAAGGGGAGTGTGCACGGTAATAACATCCGCTGCTGCTAGTAATTCATCCAGGGATAATAGTTCTACGCCTAGCTTTTCAGCTCGGGAAGATGTTAAAAAAGGATCGTAAACGTGAACGCTCATATTGAAGGCTTTTGCGCGTTTGGCAAGCTCTGAGCCAATTCGTCCAAATCCGATAATGCCCAGGTGTTTGCGATTAAGCTCTGTTCCAACAAATGCTGAGCGGTTCCATTCGCGCGCTTTAACTGAAGCATTTCCTTGGGGAATATGCCGAAGCAAGCTAGCCATCATAGCAAATGTATGTTCCGCCGTTGAAATGGTATTTCCGTTCGGCGCATTAATAACGACAACCCCTCGTTTGGTTGAGGCTTCAATATCAATATTATCGACACCTACTCCAGCACGGGCAACAATTTTTAAATTCGGCATTTTTGCCAGCAAATCCTCTGTAACCGTCGTAGCACTCCGTACTAAAAGCGCATCGTACGTATGCAAATCATTCTCAACTTCTTCAACTTTTTTTCGCGTAAGATTCACATGAGGAGCTTCAAGTAGTGGAGCAAGACCTTCATTGCTAATTGAATCAGCTACTAATACATTATACATGACGTGAACATCTCCCTTGGATTTTACTATCATCAAATATTTGATAATTTACCATGTTAAAAAAATTCTGTCAATTATATTTTTCAAACTTTACGATTAGTTATCAAATACGCCATTATAAACGTAAAATTGAAACTATAAATATGTCATATTGCTGTTTGTTATGCACTTATTTCCTTATTTTACATATAAAAACAGAAATGAAGTTTATAAAATACATCAAATTAATAGGAATTAAAGAACTTCTTTATTTACTTTTAATTCGAGATAACATATAATAAATTCATAATTAAATATTGGTCTATCTTCGGGGCAGGGTGAAATTCCCGACCGGCGGTAAAAAACAAATTGTTTTGAGCCCGCGAGCTTATATGTAATACATACGAGCAGATTTGGTGAAATTCCAAAGCCGACAGTACAGTCTGGATGGGAGAAGGTGGAGGTTCAGCGTTCAAAACCTAATGTGATGAACGTTTATTAAATATGCCTGCCATGTCTCCTCTCAACGAATCATTTGTTGGGAGGTTTTTGCGTGGGGATATAAAGTTGAACCTTTCTTCTTTGAAGAGTGGATCACAAAGAAGGAGAGAGGCAAGATGCAACAAAGTAAGAAAACTCAAAAGCTGGTCATACTAGGAATGTTAAGTAGTATTGCTTATATTTTAATGATGATTAATTTTCCAATTCCTGGATTGCCTCCGTTTTTAACAATTGATTTTAGCGAAATTCCTGCACTCGTAGCAGCACTTGTATTTGGACCGATGGCTGCTGTTATAGTAGAAGGAATAAAAAATTTATTGAATTATTTAATTCAAGGAAGTGCTACAGGGGTTCCAGTTGGTCAAGTGGCGAACTTTGTGGCTGGTTTGCTGTTCGTTCTTCCTGTATCATATATGTTCAACCGATTTAAAACGGCTAAAGGCGTAACGATAGGTTTGGTTACGGGTACGGTGGTAATGACGGTACTCATGGCTGTCTTAAATTATTATGTCTTCTTACCAGCGTATACAATCTTCTTGCAATCGCCAGAAATGTCTAGTGAACAAGCACGTCAATATATCGTTGCAGGTATTTTGCCGTTTAACTTAATAAAAGGAGCAGCAACAGGGGTTATCTTTGTCTTATTGTTTTCAAAAATGAAGCAATGGATCACACGTCGCATTGCTGTTTAATTCAATCGCTCTCCCGGTGAGAGCGATTTTTATATATAAAAAAACCTGCAGCATGTACACTACAGGTTTGCTCAATACTTATTCGAATTTATTAGCGTCGCCTTCGAATTTTTCATCCGCTACGCGAATTGAATCCGTAGGGCAGCCTTCCATTGCATCCATCATATCATCTTCTAGATCTTCTGGAATTTCTACTACACCTTGGTTATCATCTAATGTTACGAATGCAATACCTTCATCATCATAATCATAAATGTCTGGTGCTGCTGCTCCGCAAGCGCCGCATGCGATGCAAGTATCTTTATCAACAATTGTATATTTTGGCATAACAAGACCTCCTGTAAAGTGTTCGAAAATTTCTCATTATATAATCTCTTCGCGAATCAAGAGTGAAATTTCTCCTTATTCATTGTAAAATGATTTATAAAACTTTTCAATAGAAAAGTCACTGAGAATGCTTATCAAATCAAGGTTTCTTCACTTACCCAAACGTTTTGATACATAAAGGAAAGAGCTGAAAAGCCTTTATCTCACATGCTATTGGTCACTTTTGGTACAATGAATGAGAAAGGAAGTTGACACCTTTGAATTATATTCAAGTTAGCATTTTATTTTGTATAAAACAGTTAAAAGGTGAGCGAACCGCCTATGGTATTTATCATTTATTAACAGGTAAAAAGTCAGCTCAAACGATTCAAGACGGAAAATTTTTTGGAATTTCGTTTCTTTTTCAGTCATTTGTTTACTTAGATAAACGGTCTTTTGAAACCTGCGTTGCATATTTAAAAGAACAGCAGTATATTGAAGAAACTGAAAATCAAAAGTATGTGATGACAGATAAGGGACAAGCACGCCTTGAAGATGAACTGACGGCTCGACCCTTTCATCCAGCTTTAGACGGATGGAAATTCGCAAGCAGTACTCAATTATTTTTAGCAAGAATCACTTTGTTCATTCAGACCTTATCAAACCTACAGTATTTTCAAAAAGGGTTTTTACCCATCTCCAAAAATCCTGAGGTCATTCAATGGGTCAAAACGTATATTATGTCTCAAAAGCAAACGCGTCAAGAGTTAGCCGCCGAGCTATTCAAGGAGCTCCGAACGTGCTTGAAAGATTGTACGGAACGGGATGCGTCTCTTTTTGTTTTGCAGCTGACTGGATACCAAAGAGTCGGCTTTACAAAAAATCAGTTAGCATATCAATATGAACTCGATGAGCATTATGTTCATATTCAACTTTTAGGGGTTATTCACCATATCATTGAAAAAGTGAGTAAAAATAATGAAAGCTTTCACGTGCTTTCTTCTTTTTTACGTGATCTATATTTAGAATTGCCTTTGACAAGCTCGACGTTAAAAACGTATAGCTGGCTTCAAAAAGGCAAGACGCTTGAAGAAATTGCTTATATAAGGCGTTTAAAAGAAAGTACCATTGAAGATCATATTGCAGAATTAGCTCTGTTTGTTCCATCTTTTTCAATCGATGCATACGTATCGCCTAAGCAGCAGGAAAAAATTATCGCAGCCTTTGAAGGTTTGCGGACAAATAAATTAAAGGTGATAAAAGAAGAAGTAAAAGACGACGTTACCTATTTTCAGATTCGTCTCGTATTAGCAAAACATTTTACCTGATACTAAAAAAAGTGGTGTTTGATGTGAAGATAGAACAACTTCTACAGAAACAATTTGGCTATAGCCAATTTCGACTAGGACAAAAAGAGATTATTCAAGATATTTTAACAGGTCATAATGTGTTAGCGGTTCTTCCTACAGGAACAGGGAAATCATTGTGCTATCAGCTCCCAGCTTATTTGTTGAACCGACCGGTGCTGATTGTATCTCCTTTAATTTCACTGATGGAAGATCAAGTTCAACAACTAAAGGCAAGCGGAGAAAAGCGAGTTATTGCCTTAAATAGTTTCCTACAACAAGAAGAAAAACAACGAGCGCTAAAAAATTTAGCTTTTTATCGTTTTATTTATGCATCTCCTGAAATTTTGCAAAATGGTTTTGTAGTAGAAGCATTAAAGCAGGCAAAGGTAGGCCTTTTCGTTGTGGACGAGGCGCACTGTATTTCTCAGTGGGGACATGATTTTCGTTTAGATTATCTACAGCTAGGAGATATATGGAAGGAACTTGGCAGTCCGCTATGTCTGGCACTAACGGGAACTGCGACTAGGGAAGTAGTGGAAGATATTAAGCGCTACTTATCGCTTCCTGCTGTCAACGAGCACATCTATTCCATGAATCGAAGTAATATTGCGATGAAAGTTGATTTTGTTGCAAGTATTGAAGAAAAAAAAGAGAAGTTACTGATGTACGTTAGTGAACTGCAAGGTCCGGGAATTATCTATTGTTCCAGCCGATCTTGGACAGAAGCATTAACACAGCTTCTAAAGGAAAATGGGATACAGCGAGTGCAGTATTACCACGGAGGAATGGAACCGAATGAAAGAATGCTTGTTCAACAGCAATTTTTAGAAAATCAGCTTGATATCATTTGCTGTACAAGTGCATTTGGAATGGGGGTTAACAAATCGAATGTTCGCTTTGTTATTCATTTTCATACACCTACGCAGCTAGAAGCATATGTACAGGAAATTGGAAGAAGTGGACGCGATCAGCGAAACAGTATTGCGATCTTGCTTTATGCTGAAGGAGACGATGATTTTGCTCATTCTTTACTTGAAATTGAGCTTCCTTCTTCAGATACCATCTTATACTGCTTGTCGTATTTACGAAACCATGATCAGGCCATTCCTTTAAAACAAGTAGAGTCTCACTTTCTTTATACAGTGGGTGTTCAAGAAACACATTGGCGATTTATTCGTTATTATTTGTACAGAGAAAATGTAGTGAAAAATGAACATGTTGAACCCTGGAAAATTCCTGAATCGATGTATGAAACGATTGTTGCAGCTGTAAATAAACGTCTTCGAAACAAATATGACAAGTATCGTGCGATGAAGGGGTTTATTGAGACAAAAGAATGCCGTCGTCACGTGCTGCTTGGCTATTTCGATGAAACGGGAAAATCAGAGCTTGAGAATTGTTGCGATTGCTGCGGTTTGAATTTAGAAAACTATAAAAAAACAAATGGTGAGCAGGAGCAATGGACATTTCAAGGCTGGGAATTAGAATTAGCTCGTTTGCTTCGTCAAGGAGAGATATAATGGCAAAATCACAGCAAGAGCTTATTTCATCCATGACAGATGCAGAGCTAGTTAAAAATTTATATGTAACACAGCTGCTCATCTGCTTCATTGCTTTAGGCATCGGTTTTTTTACATTCGATTCATGGAATTCCTTTTCGCAGTTTTTTCAGCTGGATTGGTCTTCTATTTTATTGTACGGGGGAGGAACAGCTCTCTTGGTAGTAGGAGGAGATATACTTCTAATGAAATGCGTACCTGAGCATTTATACGATGACGGAGGGATCAATGAACGTTTATTTGCTAATCGTTCTGTTCCTCATCTGATCCTTATTTGCCTAATCGTTGCATGTTCAGAAGAAATATTATTTCGAGGGATTATACAAGTTCAGTTTGGCCTCTTTTGGGCGAGTATTGTATTTGCACTCGTTCACATTCGATATTTAAAAAAGTGGTTTCTTTTTATTTCGGTTGTGTTTTTAAGCTTTTTAATAGGGTTACTTTTTTGGTGGACTGAAAATTTGTATGTCACGATTTTTACTCATTTTCTCATTGATTTTTTATTGGGCCTGCAGATACGAAAATCAAAAGGGGAATCTGCACAGCCAGAAGAACTAATGCAGTAAAGGTTAAGGAAACAGCCATTATTTTCAGTGCTACCCACATAATCTTTTATGTTCCCTCATATGTTGTACTAGCATACGAGGGGGGTGGAATGATGGAAAACAAAGTGACAGACTTTGAGAGCGATGAAACACTTCAATATATATTAGCGAGCGTTATTAAAAGAAAAGAGACAGTCAATAAGCTGAAAGCTAAAGAGAAAAAATGGAAGCTTTTGTTTTTAGCCAGTGTAACGGCTGTTATCAGCTACTTTTTTTTCCTATTTCAAAGCGGTTTTTTTACGACGTTTAGCGAATTTTTTTCGTTTTTGTTAGGCAACATGGGACATTTGATGTTTCTATTGCTTACCGTCTCACTTTACTTTTATACTGTACAGCTGCAGAAAAAAAGCGAGAAAGCAGAAAAGACTTTCCAAGATTTGCGCTGTGAGATTATTAAAAGAAGCAAAGAGCTATGGGCGACGCCTGAAACATGGGAGCACCGAAAAGAAACGTTCCGCTGGATGCAGTCAACCTATGGAATTAATTTATATCATGAAAACAAATAGAATCGCATGAAAAAGCCTCTTTTTACATAGAAGTTTAGTGAAGGGGGTTTTTTTGTGAGGGATTGGTTTAACTTGCTGGCTGCGTGGTTATGCAGTTATTATATCAGCAGTTTAACGGCTGTAGGCTCAAAAGCTTCGTTAACCTATTTACTTATTCAAATGATTTTACATCCGTTAGATGTGTTTAGTATTATAATCTTGTTTTTCACGGCTCTTTTTTGTCTGTCAGCGGCAGTTCGTAAAGTGTTTCTGCAAAGTCGGTTGCTTCTAAAAGGCTATAAGGTAAATTGGCATGAATACCTTGTTTCATGTCTATGTGTGATAGGAATTTTATGGTTAAGTGCAATTGCGCTTTATCAAGTAGTAGGTTTGTTAACAATTGCGATAATTTATGCCCTTTCTTCTTTAACAGAAACACATCGGGTATAAAATGAAAAGAAGGAGAATATATGGTTATTCTTTTAATGGTTTTAGCGTTAGGCATAGGCTTGCTGATTTTTATGTTTTCAGAAGCTCATCGTACATATGTGGAAGAAAGAACGATTCATTTATCAAGATTTCCTGAAAATCAGCAGCCTTTGCGCCTGTTTTTTATATCGGATATACATAAGCGAACAGTTTCGTCGAAGCTGTTGGAAAAAATACCGGGCGAAGTAGATTTTGTGATCATAGGCGGTGATTTACTAGAAGGAGGAGTCCCTTTATTGCGGGCTCGTCAAAATATTCAACAGCTTAAAACGCTAGGACCCGTCTATTTTGTGTGGGGAAATAATGATTACGAAGTAGATCAATTGCAATTGAAGCAGATGCTTAAAGATGAAGGAGTTATTGCCCTTAAAAATGAGCATGTCTTTGCCGTTTCTAAAGATGGTACTACATGCCACTTTGCAGGGGTAGATGATTTATCAGAAGGTCAGATGAATCTAAAGAGAGCTGTTTCTTCCATTGAACCTGAGCAGCTTACCATTCTTCTAAGCCATAATCCTGATGTTATCTATTATGTAGATGAAGAATTAAAAGTAGATTTAATTTTGAGCGGGCATACACACGGGGGACAGATACGCTTATTTAATTTGGGTATGTATGAATTAGGAGGGCTGAAAGAAAAAAGAAAGATTCCTCTTTTTGTGAGTAACGGATATGGTACAACCTCTTTGCCTCTCCGTTTACAAGCTAGAGCTCAAACGCATTATATCACTTTAAAAAGGAAAGAATAGCCTTGAACAAACTCTTTACATAGCATATACAAATTTTACACACAGGATAACTTATCCTATAATTCAATTAATAGATACAGTTCACGAAGAGTAGTTGGAGGTTACGTATGGCTCACGAAGGGAAGTATAATATTAAAGCCATCTCAAATATGGTCGGAATCCAGCCGGGAACTTTGCGTGCATGGGAACGACGCTATCAAATTTTAAATCCTGTCCGCAATGAATCCGGGCATCGGTTATATACAGAAGAAGACTTGCGGAAATTAAAATGGCTCACGGAAAAAGTGAGCGGAGGTTTTACCATCAGTCAAGCGGTTTCGTTATTAGAAACGGAAAGCAGTACAGTAGGAACCTTTGAAGAAGAAGGAGAAGTAGATTCCCCTCAAAAAATTAGGGATGAGCTGTTAACGATGCTTTTATCTTTTGAAGAAGGAAAAGCACAGGATTTAATTAATCATGCTTTTAGCCTGTATTCGGTAGAAAAAGTGGTTATTGATATTTTGGGTTCTCTACTCGTGACGGTTGGAGATATGTGGGAAAAAGGGCAAATTACAAGTGCTCATGAGCATTATACGACCCAAGTATTAAAAACGCGTATCAGCATGATTTTTTATTCGCTGCCTTCAAATGGCTTATTGCCTAAAGCGATTGCTGTATGCGGACCTAATGAGACACATGAAGTGGGACTCCTAGTCTTCACGCTATTTTTACGCCGTAAAGGGTTTGAGGTTATTTATTTAGGAAGCAGCATTGAAGATAAAGATGTTGAGTTAATTGTTAAAGAAGTAGACCCAACGTTTTTATTTATGTCATGCACAATGATGGAAAATGCCGAGAAAACACTAAATTTGACGAACCAAATGATAAAGAAATTCCCGCATCTCAAAGTAGGATTAGGCGGTTATGTGTTTGATGGTTTAGATAGCAAAAGAAAAGACGAGGCTCAGCCGTTTATTTTAGGAAATACGAAAGAAGAGTGGAACAGCTGGCTAACAAAAAAATTAGCAGAAATTGATTGAGAATAGCTTGTCTTTCCTATCATAAACCTGTAAACTCGTAAGTAAACATCACGAACCGTTTTCCAAAAAATACATATACTGTATTATCGAACCATGTGGTTATGAGTGCAAGCGGGGAGGGACGCTAATGAGGCTTGAACGATTAAACTATAATAAGCTAAAAGTTTTTTTGACCTACGATGATTTAAAAGAAAGAGGGTTAACAAAAGAAGATCTATGGACAGATACATTCAAAGTAAAACAGCTTTTTCGTGAGATGATAGAGCAAGCTTCTCAAGAACTGAACTTTGAACCTACAAATTCTCTTTCGGTAGAAGTTTTTTCACTTCAAGCACAGGGAATGGTTGTATTTGTGACGAAGCAGTATGAAGAAGAAACCAGCTACGGTGAGTTCGATGAAGACGAGTTCGAGGACTTCATTGAAATGCAGGTCATGCTAGATGAAAGCGAAGACATGTTTTTTGAGTTTGATTCATTTGAAGATGTCATTCAGCTGACCAAACGCATGTCAAACTTTTACGATACGGATAGCGTGCTCTATTCATTTGAAAAACGTTTTTACGTGCTGTTGGATTATCACATGCTGTCACCGGCTGAAGTTGGGAATATGATTGCGGTTTTGGCGGAGTATGGAAATCCCTCTACAATTACAAAGCACCGCGTAAATGAATATGGAAAAATGTTAGTAGAAAAGAGAGCTCTGGAGTATATTAACTCTGTCTTTTCTTAACTGTTTAATTGAAATAATTACACCCGTGAAGGATAAAACACTTTTATTAAAATAAGAGTGGCTGCACTTTCAGCTTGTACAAAGTTGTTGAAAGTGCTCTTTATCACCGGGTGTTTTTTATTTTTTTAAGACGATTAAAGCATACTAGAAAAGAGGCAGACTTAAAACATTGTAGCATACCTTGTAAAGTTATTGGAAGCGTTTTCTTGGAAGAACACAAAAAATACTAAAAGTTCGATATTTTCCTTTGCAATGTAAAACTAAGGGTGTATACTATGTCATGAAAGAAGCACCATTCAATTAAAAACGAATAATTTTCGATACATTTTAGGAGGTTTACAGATGGTAGCCGACAAGATGCAAGACAGTAAAAATAGTCAAGAAGAGAAGCATGATGTTTTAAAATCTACACAAACAGTGATACATAAAGCGTTAGAAAAACTAGGCTATCCTGATGAAGTGTATGAACTATTAAAAGAGCCATTACGAATGATGACAGTAAAAATTCCTGTTCGTATGGATGACGGATCAGTTAAGATTTTTACAGGTCACCGAGCGCAGCATAACGATGCAGTTGGTCCTACGAAAGGTGGAATTCGTTTTCACCCAAACGTAACTGAAAAAGAAGTAAAAGCTCTATCTATATGGATGAGTTTAAAATGTGGAATCGTTGACCTTCCTTACGGTGGAGGAAAAGGTGGAATTGTTTGTGATCCTCGAAATATGTCTTTTGGAGAATTAGAGCGTTTAAGCCGCGGATATGTTCGTGCGATTAGCCAAATTGTTGGACCAACAAAGGATATTCCAGCGCCGGATGTGTTTACAAATTCACAAATTATGGCTTGGATGATGGATGAATACAGCCGGATTGATGAATTTAACTCACCGGGCTTTATTACTGGAAAGCCCCTTGTCTTAGGTGGTTCGCACGGACGTGAAACAGCGACTGCAAAAGGAGTAACTATTTGTATTCGTGAGGCAGCGAAAAAACAAGGCATTGAATTACAAGGTGCACGGGTAGTAGTACAAGGGTTTGGAAATGCAGGAAGCTTTTTAGCTAAGTTCATGCACGACGCTGGCGCTAAAATTGTAGGGATATCCGATGCGTACGGAGCGCTGCATGACCCTAACGGTTTAGACATTGATTATTTATTAGATCGACGCGATAGCTTTGGTACAGTAACGAAATTATTCAATAATACAATCAGCAATAAAGAGCTGCTTGAACTTGACTGTGATATCCTAGTTCCAGCTGCGATTGAAAATCAAATTACAGAAGAAAATGCCCATAACATTCAAGCGAGTATTGTAGTAGAAGCAGCAAATGGACCAACAACTCTTGAAGCAACGCGCATCTTGTCAGAGAGAGGAATTTTATTAGTTCCAGACGTTTTGGCAAGTGCCGGCGGTGTAACAGTCTCTTATTTTGAATGGGTGCAAAATAACCAAGGTTATTATTGGACGGAAGAAGAAGTAGAAGAAAAGCTTGAAAAAGTAATGGTTAAATCATTTAATAACATCTACGAAACCTCTACAACTCGAAAAGTCGACATGCGTCTAGCTGCTTATATGATAGGCGTAAGAAAAATGGCGGAAGGCTCTCGTTTCAGAGGCTGGATTTAAAAACAGAACAGCAGAACAATTGCGTAAATAGAAAAAATCTCCTATCATTAATGAGGAGATTTTTTTGTTTTACACTGCGTTAAAATAAAAAAAGGTGCGTTTACAACTGAAGGAGTGACAGGCATGAAGAAAGAAAAAGTAATTATTGTTGGCGGAGGACCATGCGGCCTTTCAGCAGCTATTGAGCTTCAACATACAGGTATTGATGCCCTTGTAATTGAAAAAGGAAATATCGTGAATGCCATTTATAACTATCCGACCCACCAAACGTTTTTTAGTTCGAGTGAAAAACTAGAAATTGGGGATGTCCCTTTTATTACGGAAAATCGTAAGCCTGTGCGCAACCAAGCTCTTGCTTACTACCGAGAAGTGGTGAAGCGCAAGCAAGTTCGAATTCAGCCGTTTGAACGTGTCTTGCAAGTAGACAAACAAGCGGAAAACCAATTTAATGTCACAACATCTAAAGAGACGTATGAAGCGGAGAATGTCATTATAGCTACGGGCTATTACGATCATCCTAATTATATGAATGTTCCTGGTGAAGAGTTATCAAAGGTATTTCATTATTTCAAAGAAGCGCATCCGTACTTTGATAAAGATGTAGTCGTTATAGGCGGAAAAAACTCTAGCGTCGATGCAGCTCTGGAATTGGTGAAGTGTGATGCAAGGGTGACGGTTATTTATCGTGGCTCAGATTACTCCCCTAGCGTAAAACCTTGGATATTGCCTGAATTTGAGGCGCTGGTTCGAAATGGAACAATTGGGATGCATTTTAATGCTCATGTAACAAAGATAACGGATGAAACGGTAACATATGAGCAGGAAGGGAAAGAATCTACGATTCGTAACGATTTCGTTTTTGCAATGACTGGCTATCATCCTGATCATTCTTTCTTAACAAAAATGGGTGTGGAATTAGATGCTGAAACAGGCCGCCCTTCTTTCAACGAAGAGACGATGGAAACAAACGTGGAAGGAATTTATATCGCTGGTGTGATTGCTGCAGGAAACAATGCTAATGAGATTTTTATCGAAAATGGACGTTTTCATGGGAAATCCATTGCTTCTCATATTATCAATAAAAACAACGCATAGGCTTCTATGCGTTGTTTTACTAATGATTAAATAGCTGCTGCAGCTCATCATGATTCGTTGTTACTTGGAGAGCAACTAACAGTTTAATGCGTGCTTTAGGACCATTTAAGCCATTTGAAAAAATAACGCCCATCTCTTTCAACTGCTTGCCACCGCCTTCATATCCATATACATCTTGAGCAATTCCATTAAAACAGCGAGAAACGAGCACGATGGGTATCTTTCGCTTCAAAAGCAATTGAATGCCTGGAATTGTGAGAGGAGGTAGATTTCCTTGACCGAGGGCTTCAATTACAAGTCCATCAACATTCATTGAAGCCACTGCTTGAAACAAGTGGTCGTCCATTCCTGCATAAGCTTTTAATAAAGTGATTTGTTTATCTATTTGATTAACAGGATAAAATTCATGTTCTGTAGGCATGTGGTGAAAAGATACGCCGCGTTTTGTAATTAATCCTATTGGCCCATACTGGGGACTTTGAAATGTCGCCACGTTGCTTGTGTGGGTTTTGGTCACATTTTCAGCGGTATGAATTTCATCGTTCATCACAACTAAGACACCTTTTCCTTTTGCACCGTCACTAATAGCCACCCGAACCGCAGATATAAAATTATAAGGACCGTCTGAACCAATTTCATTGCTTGATCTCATGGCTCCAGTTAAGACAATTGGAATATCTGTATGCACTGTTAAATCTAAAAAATAAGCGGTTTCTTCCAGCGTATCCGTACCGTGAGTTAACACGACTGCATCAATCTTGCCTTCATTAATTTTATCGCGTATTTTCTTTGAAAGTATAAGCATTTCCTTAGGAGTAATGTGAGGAGAAGGCAGATGAAATGCTTCTTCTACGATTACATTGGCCATACTTGAAACAGATGATGTGGAGCGGTGAAGCGGATTTTGAATATCTGGTGTTACCGATCCAGTTGCCATGTCTTCTTTCATAGAGATTGTGCCGCCGGTGTGAAGAATATAAACAGTTTTCATAGAGAGCTCCTTTCAATTTTTCATATAAGTATGATACATTTTTTGGTATACTTGTTTAAGGTCTTTGTTAGGCTTTGTAAATCGACAGCAAGTTATGTGAGCATTTACATATAAAGATAAGGACATTATAGACGGAGATTTTCATCCTAAAGATAACATGTTACTATTAAAAAAAATAGAGGAGATGAGGCGCTATTTATGTTGGCGATTGTATCTGCAGGCATTGCGCCAGGATTGGCATTGTTAAGTTTTTTTTATTTGAAAGATGAATATGAAACTGAGCCTATTTCAATGGTATTAAAAACATTTATTTTTGGAGCAATGCTTGTTTTGCCAATTATGTTTATTCAATATGTATTTGGTGAAGAACACGTTTTTCAATCACCTTTTCTTCAAGCATTTTTTACGACAAGCTTTTTAGAAGAATTTTTCAAATGGTTCATTTTATATTTCACGATTTATCAGCATGTGGAATTTGATGAGCATTATGATGGAATTGTTTACGGGGCAGCTGTTTCATTAGGTTTTGCTACCGTTGAAAATATTTTATATTTATTTGCAAATGGTTTAGAATCAGCGCTAGGAAGAGCCTTTTTACCCGTATCTAGTCATGCTTTATTCGGCGTCATTATGGGGTATTATTTAGGGAAAGCAAAGTTTTCTGAAGGAAAGGAAAAAACGAAGTGGACGCTGTACTCCGTATTTGCGCCGCTCGTTTTACATGGAACATATGATTATATTTTAAAAACAATGGATCATTGGGTATTTATTATTATTCCATTTATGATTTATTTATGGTGGCTGGCATTAAGAAAAGTAAAAAAGGCCAAACAGCCATCGATTGTCTAGGCTCAGCTTGTAAATCTTTTTTGAGAGATTTACGAGCTGAGTTTTTTTCATTTCGGTAAATTTTGCGCATCTTGTATAAAAAAACAACCTTTACAAAAAATACTCCTATCATCTTATCAGTTACATACGATGTAGGAGGTTTTGTCATGTTATCATTTCGATGTTTTAAAAAGTATGCATGTCTCATATGCATATGTTCATTTATTGCAGCGTCCGTTGTGAGTCCAAAGGCCGCTCACGCGTTTTCAAATCAAGTCATTCAACACGGAGCAGTTGGAGATGACGTTATTGAGCTGCAGTCGAGACTTCAGTATTTAGGTTATTATAATGGGAAAATTGACGGTGTATTTGGATGGAGCACATACTGGGCACTGCGCAATTTTCAATATGAATTTGGCATTAAAAAGATTGACGGTTTAGCAGGCTGGCAAACAAAGATTAAATTAGCCAACGCGACAAAATATCACGAAAACTATGTGAAAAATCAAATTAGAAAAGGGAATAAGTTTACGCACTATGGCGGTCAGCCTCTTGATCAACAGTCTAAAGGAAGCCGTAGTGGGAAAAGCAGCGGGAACAATGGCCAGAAAAAAGCACAAAGCGGATCTTCTCAGGCAAAAAAACCTGCCAGTCAGCCGCAGCGTAATACGTCTAAAGGAAATTCTGAGCAACAGAAAGAAAAAGCACAAAAGCCAACAGCGGTGAATGTACCGAGCGGTTTTTCACAAAATGATATTCAGCTCATGGCAAATGCCGTGCATGGTGAAGCACGGGGTGAACCATATAATGGCCAAGTAGCCGTAGCGGCCGTTATTTTGAACCGAGTTAACAGTCCGTCATTTCCAAATACAGTCGCTGGAGTTATTTTTGAACCGCGTGCATTTACTGCCGTAGCAGATGGGCAAATCTGGCTTGAACCCAATCCAACATCTAAAAAAGCGGTTATGGATGCGATTAACGGATGGGATCCTACTGGGAATGCTATTTATTACTTTAATCCGGATACAGCAACAAGCGCATGGATTTGGTCACGTCCTCAAATTAAGCAAATTGGGAAACACATTTTCTGTCGATAAAGAGAGGTGAAGGAAACATGATTCGAACAATTTTAATTGTATTATTAGCTATTGGTGTTGTAGGTGTAGGGTATTGGGGGTACAGCGAACATCAAGAAAAAGATGCTGTGCTGCTTCAAGCCGAGAATACGTATCAACGAGCATTTCATGATCTGTCATATCAGCTAGATTTATTAAATGATAAAATCGGTGGCACGCTCGCCATGAGTTCGAGAGATCAGCTTTCGCCCGCGCTTGCAGAAGTATGGCGTTTAACTTCTGAAGCTCATAATAATGTAGGACAGCTGCCTTTATCGCTTTTACCGTTCAATAAAACAGAAGAGTTTCTTTCAGATGTTGGTGACTTTACGTATAAAGTGGCGGTAAGGGATTTAAGCAAATCCCCCCTAACAGATAAAGAGTATAAAACGTTAAATTCGCTTTATGATCAGTCAGGCGAAATTCAAAATGAAATGCGCCAAGTACAGCATCTAGTCATTGATAATAACTTGCGCTGGATGGATGTTGAGCTAGCCTTAGCTACAAAAGAAAAGCAAGGGGACAATACGATTATTGACGGATTAAAAACCGTTGAAAAAAGTATGGATTCTTTTGCCGAAACAGATTTAGGCGTTATGAATGCAACGAATGAGCAGGAAAAAAATGCTTTTCATCAATTAAAAGGCAGAGAAGTTAGTGAAGATGTTGCAAAACAAGTGGCGCGTTCGTTTTTGAATTTAAAAGGAAATGAACAAATTCATATTGTAAAGAGCGGAAAAGATGCCGATTATGAGGTGTACAGCTTAACCATTACAGATCCAAAGACTAAACAAGAGACGTATATGGATATTACACAAAAAGGTGGATATCCGCTTTGGGTGCTCGAAGATCGAGATATTAAAAAACAAAATATTAGTTTAAACGATGCTATGAACAAAGCGACTAAGTTTTTAAAAGATCATCGTTTTGAAAGCCTAGTAATGGCTGAAAGCGCTCAATATGATAACATGGGAGTTTTTACATTCGTAGAGCAAACGGAAAGTGGAGTTCGGATTTATCCGGATTCAGTTAAAATGAAAATGTCTTTAGAAGATGGATCTGTGATTGGTTTCTCAGCTAAAGACTTCTTATTAAAACATCGTACAAGAGATATTCCAAAACCTAAAATTTCGAAAGAACAGGCAAAAACCAAGCTGAACTCGAATGTAAAAGTGATGGAAGACCGCTTGGCAATCATTACGAATGATTTAAACGAAGAAGTGCTATGCTATGAGTTTTTAGGGACAATAAAAAATGATACGTATCGTATTTTCATCAATGCTGATACGGGTTTTGAAGAAAAAGTTGAAAAACTGCAAAACTCAGAACCTTTATATAATGAAGTGTAAAGTTGATAAAAACCGGTGTCTATAGACACCGGTTTTTGTGTTTTGTGATATTTTATTGAGTCTAAATGACTAATTTATATTTACAAAATAAATATATTTGACTATGTTTAAATAAAGGGAAAAAGTGTATATAGTGGAACTGAAGGAGAGAGAAGATGATAAAAGCGGGAATGAGGTTGACGTTAGAGAGCGGGCACAGAGAGTCTATATTACAACAAACATATCGATGTAAAGTAGTTGAGTTTACGGAAGACGTGATTTATATTAGCTATCCGCTAAATGAAGAAACGCAGCGAAGTGCTTTTTTACTAAAAGGTACAAAATTGCTTGCTACGTTTATTGGATATGATCAAAATGTATATACCTTTCCAACTGAAGTAACAGGGCGTGAAATAAAAGGCATGCCTGTTGTGAAGCTCTTTTACCCGGGCGATAAAAAGTTGAAATCTATCCAAAGAAGAAATTTTTTCCGTGTGCCGCTTACAGTGAAGGCGGTGATAGAAAGTGAACAAGAACAGCAGGACGTAATGGAAATCATGACTAAAAACATCAGTGCAGGTGGAATAGCCGGCTCCTTCCATCACTCGCTGCTTTTTAATGAAAAAGATTCGGTTGTTGTACGATTAAGTCTTCCTAATCGTGAGGGAGCTTTGCAGCATCTTGAATTAAAAGGGGAAGTTGTACGAATTACCGCCCCGACTTCTTGTAAAGTAGGTCAGCTATCTATTAAATTTATGGATATGGAAAAACAAACGAAGGAAATGATGATTCGTTATACCTTAAAGCGTCAGCTTGACCTAAGAAGAAAAGGTCTTCTTTAGCGTATAAAAAAAACTTCTCTTTCCTAAACTGTAAGCAAAGATATTACTTCTTACAAAAGGAGAAAAAAGGTGAATCGAATAGAACGAATTTTAATTAAATTAGTGGTTATTCAATTTGTGTTTTTAATAATTGCCCAATGTATTTTATTATCTAGCAGTCACAGTACATATTTCTCAAAGGTTATTCAGTATGAGGGAGTGAGCAAAAATAATTTTAATAAAATTATTGAAACATTCGACCAGTAGTCGGACGTATGGTAGAATAACTAGGAAAGAAGCATGCAGTGAACACCAGGCAGGAGAAGACCCCCTGCTCTTTTTTTCGTTTATAAACGTTTCATATAAAATGGCTCATTGTATAAAAGATGAAAGTGGTTTGTTCCTGTTTTGAAATTAAGGGAGGCACTTATGGAAAAACAAATTTCAATCGCAATTGACGGTCCTGCAGCTGCTGGGAAAAGTACAGTGGCAAAGATTATAGCAGAAACCTTATCATATATTTATGTTGATACAGGAGCGATGTATCGTGCTCTAACGTATCAAGCGCAGAAAAACCAGGTAGATTTGCAAAATGAAGCAGAGCTATTGCATTTGCTTAACGAAACAGTAATCGATTTAAAACCGTCTGAATCTGGACAGGTAGTCATCTTAAATGGACAGAATGTTACAAATGAAATTCGTTCCGCAGAAGTAACTAACTCTGTATCCATCGTAGCAAAACATCGTGCAGTTCGCGAAGAGATGGTAGTGAGACAGCAGGGCCTTGCTAAAGATGGAGGCGTTGTAATGGATGGACGTGATATCGGTACACACGTGCTTCCTCACGCAGAAGTTAAAATCTTTTTATTAGCGTCTGTGGATGAAAGAGCACAGCGACGCCATGACGAAAACATAAAAAAAGGTTTTGAATCAAATTTAGAGCGTTTAAAAGAAGAAATTGCCCGCAGAGACAAGTTGGATTCTGAGCGCGAAGTAGCACCTCTTAAAAAAGCTGAAGATGCAATTGAAATCGATACAACTTCTTTATCGATTGAAGGAGTTGTAGAAAAAATCCTTTCTATTACAAAAGAAAGGATTGGATGATTTTGAGCTTTTATATGTTTGCACGTGCCATTGTAAAAGGCATTTTAACACCAGTTTATCGTTATGAAGTAATCGGTGCAGAAAATATCCCTTCAGAAGGCGGAGTTTTGCTTTGTTCAAATCATATTGACAACTTAGATCCGCCTACTGTAGGTGTGACATGTCCAAGGCCTATTTCGTTTATGGCAAAAGCAGAGCTGTTTAAAGCACCTTTTCTGAAGACTGTTCTGCCAAAGTTAGAAACATTTCCTGTAAAGCGCGGGATGGCAGATCGCGAAGCTTTGCGGCAAGGGTTAAAGATTTTAAAAGAAGGGAAAGTACTTGGATTATTTCCCGAAGGAACAAGAAGTAAAGATGGGAAATTAGGAAAAGGGATGGCTGGAGTAGGCTTTTTTGCTTTGCGTTCAAAAGCAGCTGTTGTGCCTTGCGCTGTTATTGGTCCATATAAGCGTTTTGCAAGGTTAAAAGTAGTGTACGGACCGCCAATTCAGATGGATGAGCTTCGCGAACGAAAAGCATCAGCTGACGAAGTAACCGAAGTTATTATGAAAAGCATTGGTGAATTAATTGAAAAATATCAATAGTTTGTAACCTTATGACTTGACAAAAGATTCTATTTATTAGAAGTTAGTAACAAAGAGAGTTTTTTCTATACAGAGCTATATACAATAATGATGAGCTAAAAGAGTGAAGAACTCTTACAAGGGAATACATATTGTAGATGCATATTGGAGGAGGAAAAGACGATGACAGAAGATATGAATCAAGTAGAGGTAACGTCATTAGAAGTAGGGGAAACAGTAAAAGGTACTATTACAAAAGTAGAAGAAAAGCAAGTGTATGTAGATGTACCTAACAGCAAACTAGACGGTATTATTCCAATTAGTGAATTAGCGAGCTTACATATTGAAAAAGCAGGCGATGTAATCCAAGAAGGTGCCGAAGTCGAAGCGAAAGTAATTAAAGTGGAAGACGATTTGCTTGTGCTATCTAAACGGGCTGTAGATGCTGAAAAAGCATGGGATGGTTTAGAAGCAAAACTTTCTTCAGGTGAAGTGTTTGAAGCGGTAGTCAAGGAAATTGTCAAAGGCGGATTAGTAGTAGATATTGGTGTAAGAGGGTTCATTCCAGCTTCTCTTGTTGAAACTCATTTCGTTGATGATTTTGCAGAGTATCAAGATCAAACTCTTACAGTCAAAGTAGTAGAATTAGATAAAGAAAAAAACCGCGTGATCCTTTCGCATCGTGCAGTTGTAGAAGAAGAGCTTGTACAACAAAAAGAAAATGTTCTTGAGTCATTAAAAGAAGGTCAGGTTTTAGAAGGAACCGTTCAGCGCTTAACAGACTTTGGAGCATTTGTAGATGTAGGCGGAGTAGATGGGTTAGTGCACATTTCTCAGCTTTCACATACGCGTGTAGAAAAACCTTCAGACGTAGTAGCTGAGGGAGATACTGTGAAAGTCAAAGTATTGTCTGTTGACAAATCAACGGGGCGTGTTTCATTATCTATTAAAGATACGTTAGAAGGTCCATGGTCCAACATTTCTACGAAGCTTCGCCAAGGTGATGTAGTAGATGGAACCGTTAGAAGACTTGTATCTTTTGGAGCTTTTGTGGAAGTTCTACCTGGAGTAGAAGGGCTTGTACACATTTCTCAAATTTCCCATAAGCATATCGGGACACCGCATGAAGTACTTTCTGAAGGTGAAAAAGTGACGGTAAAAGTACTTGATGTGAATGAACAAGAACGACGCGTTTCGTTGAGCATTCGTGATCTTGAGGAAGAAGAACAAGAAGATTATGGTGACTATGAATTACAAGAAGAGTCCAAAGGTTTCCAATTAGGTGATATGATTGGGGATCAATTAAAAAAATTAAGATAAGTAATGGTGATGATTTGTGAGCAGAGCAAAACGTAAAATTGATCACATTCATCATGCGATTCAAACGGGACAGCATAGGCTGCACGGGCTAGATGATATTCGCTTCGTTCATAATAGCTTACCAAATACAGGCGTGCACGATGTTCATATTGATACAAAAATTGGCGAACTTTTGTTAAGTTCGCCAATTTTTATAAATGCTATGACGGGTGGAGGCGGACAAGAAACGGAACGGATTAACCGTTCGTTTGCTCAAATTGCTCATCATGGTGAATTAGCAATGGCCGTTGGATCGCAGATGGCTGCGATTAAAGATGAAAAGGAAGAACAATCATACAGAGTAGTGCGTCAAGAAAACCCTAACGGAATTATTTTTGCCAACCTAGGCAGTGAAGCTACAGTGGAACAAGCTAAAAAAGCGGTTGATATGCTTGAAGCAAATGGACTTCAAATTCATTTAAATGTTATACAAGAACTGGTTATGCCCGAGGGAGATCGTGATTTTACCGATGCATTACGTCGTATTGAACGCATTGTAAGGGAAGTAACCGTTCCTGTAATTGTCAAAGAAGTAGGTTTTGGGATGAGCGCTCAAGCAGTGCAAAAACTTAAAGATGTTGGTGTTGAAATCGTTGATATTGGTGGGTACGGCGGTACCAATTTTTCGAAAATCGAAAATGAAAGACGAGCAAAACATTTTCACTTCTTTAATGATTGGGGAATTTCCACAGCAGCTTCTTTAGCGGAAGTATCTCAGCACGTAGAAGGTATGTCCATTATTGGTTCAGGAGGTATTCAAACCTCTATGGATATTGCTAAGTCTATTGCGTTAGGAGCTTCTGCAACGGGAATGGCAGGATATTTTCTATCCATTTTAATGAAGTCTGGTTTAGAAGCAGTCGTAGAAGAGATAGCCAAGCTGCATGAGGAGTTAACGTTTATCATGGCTGCGCTAGGAGCAACTTCTATTGCTAAGCTTCAGCAAATGCCTCTAGTTATTACAGGGGACACCCATAGCTGGCTGACTCAGCG
Organism: Priestia sp. SRI_019; assembly: GCF_057586255.1. Lineage (NCBI taxonomy): Bacteria > Bacillati > Bacillota > Bacilli > Caryophanales > Bacillaceae > Priestia > Priestia sp. SRI_019. The sequence goes on from NZ_JBYCZN010000001.1 coordinate 544,635, forward strand.
AAATGTTTCCATAGATACATTTAATAACAGATGATAAAAAAGCATGCAGTTAACTGCATGCTTTTTTATTTCTTTAAAAGATGAATGATCGCGTTTTCATTTAAAAAACAAAAAATGTTGGCAGAAGAAGTGACAAAAAGCATGAAATCCCAAACGTTAGCCACTTATAATAAGTTAAATAAACAGAAAAATCAGAAAAAAGAGGTGGCATAATGAAAAAGGGACATCCTATATTTACAATTTTTCTTTTCTTTTTAGGCTGGGTTTTCATGTATGCAGATCGTAATATTTTATCTCCAGTTATGGGAGATATCGGTGCACAGTGGGATCTTAATAAAGCTGAACTTGGGCTAATGTCTACCGTATTTTTTGCAGCGTATGCAGCTATGCAAATTCCAACGGGTTTTTTGGCAGATCGATTTGGGCGCGTTAAGATCTTAGTGGCTGGATACATTTTGTTTGGAGTTGCCACATTTTTCACAGGACTTACGACTACTTTCGGTATGTTCTTACTCATGCGGGCGCTGACAGGACTTGGAGAAGGAACGTATTATGGCTCACAATACGGAATTTCTTCAAGCATCACGTCCGAACGATACCGAGGTCTAGTATCTGCGCTCATCAATAGTGGAATGGCTTTTGGTATATCACTTGGTTTTATCGGTTCTACATACATTACATATACGTTAGAAAAAAACTGGCAGTTTACTTTTTACTTATTTGCTATTCCGACTATAGTAATAGCTATTTTAATAGCTTTCTTTGTAAAAGATAAGCAAAGGGATCAAGAAAAAAATTCGCCAAATAAAGAAACAAAGCAGTCGCTAAAAGTATTATTTACAAGAAATCATATTTTCGTATACATTTTAATCTTCTGCTCTCTTTACGGATTTTTTGGGATGCTGACGTGGCTTCCTTATTATTTGCAGCACTCGCGAGGCTTAGAAGGGTCTCAAACAGGCATTATAGCATCTTTAGTACCGTGGGCGTCTATTCCAGGAGCAATCTTCTTTGGATATATATCTGATCGAATTGCAAATAAAAAAGCATTAATTGTGAGTTTGTCAGTAGCGGGCGCTTTATGTCAATTTTTTATTCCCTATACAGAGAGTTATTCTTGGCTATTAATCGGCTTAATTGTGTACGGTCTGATAGGGAAATTAGCATTAGATCCGATTTTGATTTCGTATATGGCGGATATTACTCCATCGTCCATGTACTCTAAAGTGTACGGTTTTTTCAACTTCAGCGGTATGCTGTCATCGATCTTTGCACCTTACATTACCGGATATTTTGCAGATAAACTTGGAAGTATGGAATTCGGATTTTATTTGTCAGGAGCACTATTGTTAGTGGGAGGAGTTCTCTTTTTGTTTACAGGAAAGAAAGAACGTTCCTATTCTATTTCACATCCAGTTTTAAAATAAAAAAATGCGCTGACTTAGTCAGCGCATTTTTTTATTTATGATCATTTAACTCGCGCGCTTCTTCAGGACTTTGCAAGCTTGTCGCTCCCGGATAGTGAAGTCCTTGATCACGGTCAGATTCAACTCGTTTTGATTCCTTTAATTTTTTCTCTTGACGATCTTTTCCCATTTTATATTCCCTCCTTTTTTCTGATAGGTTGTCCAAAATAAGGGGTTCTATTCTAAAACTCCGATTAAGTTTTCCAAAATTGATACATACTGATGACAGGTAGAGGAGGTGCCATATTCAGTGGACGGAATTTTCTTTTATTGGCTTTCGTGGATGGGATGGATTGTTGCGACTTTTCTTATGCCCAAAACACCTAGGCGTTGGAAGGTAGCAGCCATTATATTAATCAGTATACTCCTAAGCGGAATGAACATGCATACGGCTCAGTTTTCATGTAGCTACACCGCTTTGTTTTTAGTGGGGGTAGCGTGTATTTATGCTTCAGGCTACAGCAGGTTTCAGCAGTTATATTATGTTATGGTATGCGGCATTATAATAATTGCCTATGCTGGTTTTTGTTTACTTGAGCTCTATGATCCTGTGTGGATTTTTATTGATCGTAAGTGGATTTTGACTGGACTTATCTTATATATTTGCTTTATGGTGATTAAAGATGCTGAAAAAAGATTCGCAGCGATCATTTTAGGTGTAGTTGGAGGAGATTTTTTATACGCAGTTGTCATTCGAGATATTGCATCTTATGAAGTAGGGTCTCTTCGGACACTCGACGTTTTAGCAACAGCAGTAGGATCTATGTTTATTTGGGAGATGCTGGTTTATTTCTCTGCTTATTTAGATTTGTACGTGCTGAAGTCTCACAGGCAAAAGCAAAGTACTTACAAATAGAAGAAGAGATTTCGTAAAATTATATTGTTGTTACCGGTGATTTTTGATAAAATTGTTTGATTGAAAGAGTAATGCTTATTCAGCGGATAGGCAGTTAATCAGCTTGGTGTAAAATAGAGCTGATAAAAAGCCTGCTTTATCGCTTATGATCGATTAGTAGAGGTCATGCCACGCTGCATGGCCTCAATTTTTGAAAAACGAATGATCTTATTTATTTGTACATGTAGATAAATACCTTTAGTCGATTAAAGACTGGTTGCCTATACATAAAAAAGATCAAGGAAAGGGAAGAATCGTATGCCAAAACCAATTATTGCGATTGTTGGTCGTCCCAACGTAGGAAAATCAACAATTTTCAACCGAATTGTAGGAGAGCGAGTATCTATTGTAGAAGATATTCCGGGTGTAACTCGTGATCGTATCTATAGTTCAGGTGAGTGGCTGAATTTGGACTTTAACATTATTGATACTGGCGGTATTGATATTGGAGATGAACCATTTTTAGAACAGATCAAACAGCAGGCAGAAATTGCAATTGATGAAGCGGACGTAATCATTTTTCTAGTGAATGGACGCGATGGAATTACTGCGGCTGATGAAGAAGTGGCGAAAATTTTATATAAATCCAAAAAGCCCGTTGTCCTAGCTGTTAATAAAGTAGATAATCCTGAAATGAGAGAATTAATCTATGATTTCTACGCACTAGGATATGGAGAACCGTTCCCAATCTCAGGAACGCATGGTTTAGGTTTAGGTGACCTGCTAGACGAGGCAGCTAAGCACTTTCCAAAAGAAAAAGACGAAGATTACGGAGAAGAAGTCATTAAATTTTCATTGATTGGTCGTCCTAACGTAGGAAAATCTTCATTAGTTAATGCTCTTCTAGGTGAAGACCGTGTTATTGTCAGTGATCTTGCCGGCACGACACGCGATGCCATTGATACAAAGTTTACAAAAGAAGATCAAGAATATGTTGTTATTGATACAGCTGGAATGAGAAAACGTGGAAAAGTGTACGAGAGTACGGAAAAATACAGCGTACTGCGCGCATTAAAGGCAATTGAACGCTCAGATGTTGTCTTAATTGTATTAAATGCTGAAGAAGGTATTATTGAACAAGATAAGAAAATTGCTGGTTATGCACAAGAAGCTGGAAAAGCTGTTGTCATCGTTGTGAACAAATGGGATACAGTAGAAAAAGATGAGAAAACAATGAAAAAATTTGAAGAAAATATACGTGAGCATTTTCAGTTCTTAACATATGCTCCAATTGTATTCCTTTCAGCTAAAACGAAAAAACGTACGCATACGCTATTGCCAATGATTGATCTTGCAAGCGAAAGCCATGCGGTGCGTGTAGAAACAAGCATCTTAAACGATGTGATTATGGATGCAGTAGCAATGAACCCTACGCCTACTCACAACGGCAACCGCTTAAAAATCTATTACACAACTCAAGTAGCGATCAAGCCGCCAACTTTTGTTGTGTTTGTAAATGATCCTGAGCTAATGCATTTTTCATATAAGCGTTTCTTAGAAAATAAGCTTCGTGAAGCTTTTGGATTCGAAGGAACTCCAATTAAAATTATTGCAAGACCAAGAAAATAACAGAGGATGTGATCGGCGTGGAAAGAATAGCTGTACTAGGAGCAGGAAGCTGGGGAACTGCATTAGCTTTCGTATTGGCGGAAAATGGACACGATGTTCGCATTTGGGGACATAGACAACAAGTCATTGATCAAATTAACGAGACGCATCAGAATGAAAAATATTTGCCTGGTGTAGAGCTTCCTCATCAGATTAAAGGTTTTACGTCATTAGAAAAGGCAATAGAAGGTGTTGAAACCCTTATTTTAGCTGTTCCAACGAAGGCCATTCGTGAAGTGTTGCAGCAGCTAAAATCCCTTACCGATGAACTGTTTACAATTGTTCATGTAAGTAAAGGAATTGAACCGGATTCTCTTTTACGTATATCTCAAATGATTCAAGAAGAAATTGATACAAAAGACATCGTTGTCTTATCAGGTCCGAGTCATGCTGAAGAAGTAAGTAGAAGGCAGCCGACAACCGTGACGTCAGCTTCAACAAATATACAAGCAGCAGAAAAAGTGCAGGATTTATTTAATAATCAGCAGTACTTCCGTGTTTATACAAATCCTGACGTGATTGGTGTGGAAATTGGGGGAGCGTTAAAAAATATTATTGCTCTTGCTGCTGGTATCACGGATGGACTTGGATATGGTGACAATGCGAAGGCTGCTCTTATGACTCGTGGCTTAGCTGAAATCGCTCGCTTAGGTACTGTGCTTGGTGCCAATCCTCTGACGTTTTCAGGTTTGACCGGGATTGGAGACTTAATTGTAACGTGTACAAGCGTTCATTCTCGAAATTGGCGCGCTGGTAATCTTCTTGGAAAAGGCAAAAATTTAGACGAAGTATTAGAAAATATGGGAATGGTTGTAGAAGGTGTACGCACGACGAAAGCAGCTTACCAGCTATCTCAAAAATATGACGTGAAAATGCCGATTGCTGATGCTTTATATAATGTACTGTTTAATGATGTGAAGGCAAAAGATGCAGTAGACGCCCTTATGTCTCGTACTAAAACACATGAAATGGAAGATTTAGCGAATGTTTTAGGAGAAAAATTAAATTAAGTGCAAAGAAATATGAAAAAATAGGCAATTGGTGATACCCAAAATCATTTACTTGCATAAAATAACGTGTAAATAAAGATGAGTAGAACTGTTAGTATGGGAATATTTAGTTATGATCGAAGCGAAGAGCCCCCTTCGCTTCGATTTTTTTTATGTGAAAAAGCAGGAATTTGTCAATTTAATAGGAAAGTAATTACTATAGAGCTTGAGTTACTGGAAGGTAAATAAATAGTGAATTTAGAAAGTTCTATCAATATTCATCTTAACTATAAGTCCTTATGTTATAATAACGGTGAAAAAAGGAGTGGATGCAATTTGTCGCCAGGTTTGTTAAAGATGTGGATTTCATTGGGTTCCATTGTATTTATGTTCATTTCGGTATTTTCTATTTACTTTAGTCGTTATAAAATTACAAACCGCATTGGTAAAATTGTACTCGCTTTCATTGCCTATTCGCTTATGATTGTAGCAGGTCTTATTATGGTAATTGTTGTATTGAGCGGGCCGACAGATGCTTAATGTACATATGGTAGGGTGAGGAAAATGAAAAAATTCATGCTAACGTCTATTGTTGGGTTAACCATTTTTGTATTATCCGGTTGTTTGTACCCGGCGGAAAGAATGTCTCAAAATCAAGTTCCTTATAAAGATCAAGTTGCTTCCGTGCAAACGGCGGTTGATCAATTTAAACAAGAAAGCGGAGGCTTATTGCCAATAAAAACGAAAGATATGGACACGCCGATTTATCAAAAATATCCAATTGACTTTACGAAAATAGTTCCTAGATACATGCAAGACGCACCTGGGAATTCGTATGAAAGCGGAGGGATATTTGCGTACGTACTTGTGGATGCAGAAACAAACCCCACGGTTAAATTATTAGACTTACGGATGGCGGATACGATTCAAGATGTTAACGTACATTTGAATATATACCGTCAAAATCATAAAGGGTACGTACCGTTTAAAGACGTCATCGCTCCCGGCGTATTCTCTATTAATTATAAAAAATTGAATATGAAAGAGCCTCCTGTCGTTACTAGCCCATATACAGGGAATAGTCTTTCTTTAATTGTTAATGGACAGGGAGATGTATTTGTAGACTATCGTCCTGATTTGTATGATGCCATTCAAAAGCATAAAAGCTCCTACAAACCTGGTGAAGATATACGAAAGCTCCTTGTGGAAAACAGTGATTTTGTACCTGCTTACTCTCTTCCTTATACAGTCAACGATAAGAATGAACCAATATTTTTTAAAAAATAAGTCATGAACCCCTTCTCCTTGAATAATATTCAGAGAGAAGGGGTTTTCTCTTTCTTGTACACCAATAATGATAATCAGAATGACTAAGTCAGCATGTGCATGAAAAAAATCATAAATTTTTCTATCAAAAGTCATATTTTAATAGGACAACGTCATAACTATATAGTGTCCTAATTTACTCTCGCAATGGATGTCATATTCCATGAACTCATAGATCGGAGGGGATCTTTTGGAAAAGGTGGATGTATTTAAAGATATCGCTGAACGTACAGGAGGCGATATATATTTAGGTGTGGTGGGAGCAGTTCGAACAGGGAAATCTACATTTATTAAAAAATTTATGGAGCTGGTGGTCCTGCCTCACATCGAGAACGAGGCAGAAAGAGCTCGCACACAAGATGAACTACCACAAAGTGCAGCTGGGAAAACGATTATGACAACTGAGCCGAAATTCGTACCGAATCAAGCAGTTAATGTTTTGGTAGATGACGGGCTAGAAGTTAACATACGGTTAGTAGATTGTGTAGGATATACGGTGCCTGGGGCTAAAGGGTACGAAGATGAAAACGGACCTCGAATGATCAATACGCCTTGGTATGAAGAACCAATTCCATTTCACGAAGCGGCTGAAATTGGAACGAGAAAGGTAATTCAAGAACACTCAACGATTGGTGTCGTCATTACAACAGATGGCTCAATTGGAGATATACCTCGTCAAGATTACGTCGAAGCAGAAGAGCGCGTCATTAATGAGTTAAAAGAAGTAGGCAAACCATTTATCATGGTTATTAATACCGTACAGCCATATCATCCTGATACAGAAAAGCTTCGTGCAAAGCTTAATGAAAAATATGATATTCCAGTATTAGCGATGAGTGTGGAAAGCATGCGCGATACTGATGTGATGAACGTATTAAGAGAAGCACTCTACGAGTTCCCTGTATTAGAAGTTAACGTTAATCTACCAAGCTGGGTAATGGTTTTAAAAGATAAACATTGGCTGCGTGAAAGCTATCAAGAAGCCGTTAAAGAAACGGTAAAAGATATTAAGAGGCTGAGAGACGTTGAACGGGTAGTAGAGCAATTTAGCCAGTTTGAGTTCATCGATCAGGCTCGATTAGCCGGAATTGAGATGGGGCAGGGAATTGCCGAAATTGACTTATACGCTCCAGATGACTTATACGACCAGATTTTGAAAGAAATCGTGGGAGTAGAAATTCGCGGAAGAGATCATTTGCTGCAGTTAATGCAAGACTTTGTTCATGCAAAAACCGAGTACGATCAAGTCTCTGATGCCCTTCGTATGGTTAAACAAACGGGTTATGGTGTAGCTGCACCTTCGCTTTCGGATATGAGCCTTGATGAGCCTGAAATTATTCGCCAAGGATCGCGTTTTGGAGTTCGTTTAAAAGCAGTGGCACCTTCTATACACATGATTAAAGTGGATGTAGAATCAGAATTTGCGCCGATTATCGGAACGGAGAAGCAAAGCGAAGAATTAGTTCGTTATTTGATGCAAGACTTTGAAGATGATCCGCTTTCAATTTGGAATTCAGATATATTTGGCCGCTCTCTAAGTTCAATCGTAAGAGAAGGGATTCAAGGAAAGCTGTCGCTGATGCCTGAAAATGCGCGATATAAGTTAAAAGAAACGCTAGAACGGATTATTAACGAAGGATCCGGAGGTTTAATCGCGATTATTTTATAAGAATATAACGTTAGGCTCCTCATAAAGGAGCCTCTTCTTTTTGGATAGATCATACAAAACTTTACATATATTGTGATAGATCGCGTGGTTATCCTATTCCTGCGTTATTTTCTGCTTGCTATGCCTTGTTCAATATGTTAATCTTTTAACAGAAATCGATCGATCATACTGTTTTCACTACATACATACGGCAGATGAATGAAAAACATTGAATTATTTAGTTCAATCGTTTATGATTAGGCTTGTCGATACATAGGTTATGTATAATATCCATTTGTTTTGTTAAAGAATGAGATATAACGAATTACTAGATTCCTTTTCTAACAAGGTTTTTAGTTATTATATGATCCGATTTTGGGAGGAGGTGAATGGCATGAACAAGACAGAATTAATTAATGCTGTTGCAGAAGCAAGTGAGCTTTCAAAAAAGGATGCTACAAAAGCAGTTGATGCTGTTTTCGATACAATTTTAGAAGCTTTAAAAGCTGAGGACAAAGTTCAACTTATCGGTTTTGGTAACTTCGAAGTACGTGAACGTGCTGCTCGTAAAGGACGCAATCCACAAACTGGCGAAGAAATCGAAATTCCTGCTAGCAAAGTTCCTGCATTCAAACCAGGTAAAGCTCTTAAAGATGCTGTAAAATAATATCTACATAAAATGGCTTTATTCATAGCCGTTGATGAAGAGCTTTGAAAGGTCGCACATTTGCGACCTTTCTTTTTTGCCTTTGGTATATACATATGCTAGAATTTTTTTCATAAAGTCGTAATGCAACGAATTGGAGGGCAACAACATGTCATCTGTAAATAAACCACAGATCGAACAAGCCGTGAGACTAATTTTAGAAGCAATTGGCGAAGATCCAAACCGTGAAGGATTATTAGATACACCAAAGCGAGTAGCTAAAATGTATGAGGAAGTCTTTTCCGGGTTGAATGAAGATCCAAAAGAGCATTTTAAAACAGTTTTTGGAGAAGACCATGAAGAGCTAGTGCTTGTAAAAGATATTCCTTTTTACTCTATGTGTGAACACCACTTAGTGCCTTTTTACGGAAAAGCTCATGTTGCGTATATTCCAAAAGGCGGACGAGTGACCGGTTTAAGTAAGCTGGCAAGAGCGGTAGAAGCTGTTGCGAAACGTCCTCAGCTTCAGGAGAGAATTACATCTACAGTGGCGGATTCTATTGTAGAAACATTAGAGCCGCACGGGGTCATGGTAGTAGTGGAAGCAGAGCACATGTGTATGACCATGCGAGGCATTAAAAAGCCTGGAGCTATGACAATCACTTCTGCTGTACGCGGAGTGTTAGAACACGATGCAAGTTCTAGAGCTGAAGTTTTATCACTGATTAAATCATAATGTGGATGATGAAGGAGAAGAGAATATGACACAAAAAGGAACGCCGGAGTATATTGTCATTAAAGCGGTCGAAGATGGAGTTAACGTAATTGGCTTAACGCGAGGAGCAGATACGCGATTTCATCATTCAGAAAAACTAGATAAAGGCGAAGTAATGATTGCGCAGTTTACTGAGCATACATCCGCAATTAAAATTCGTGGCAAAGCCGTCATTCAGACTGTTCACGGAGAAATTGAATCCGATACGAAAAAATAAGCAGGGATTTTCCTGCTTTTATTTATATTTAAAATAAATGAATAAGAACAGGAAAAACATGGTGAAACTAAAAGCAATATCTTAAATTACTGTCTAAGGAATCCAGATGGTATGTAGATGAACGGTATTCAAGCGGATGAGCAGCTAAATGATTTAAACCGTGAAAAAGCTTCAAAAGAATTTAAAGGATATTTTATAATGTAATTATGTTATAATTGACACTATCGATTTGGAGTTAAAAGAACTTTAAACAAATAGTGATGGAAAGGGAGACAAGGATGATGAGCGTAAAAACCATCTATGATATTGTGGCCAACATGAAAGAACAGCTTCATGTTGAATTAAGTCATCCATATGTAAAAAAATATATTCATCATCCGCGTATTGATGAAAATAGATTACTGTACATGTGTTCGTTCTTAGATACTCTTTCAATGGAAGAAGAAAAAAAGAACAGCTCTGTGCTATCTGTGATGCTCGTTCAAACCGCACTTGATACCCACGATCTAGTCTCCACTCAAAATGTTAGCGGAAATGAAGGAAAGCTGCATGAGCGGCAGCTGGTAGTTTTGGCCGGAGATTATTACAGCGGCCTGTACTATTACTATTTAGCTCAAAGCAACCAGCTGAATTTAATGAAAGTTATAGCATCTGCTATTAAAGAAATTAATATCGCTAAGATACACATTTATAACAATCGCTCTACTAATCCACACGACGTTATGAATAGTTTTTTAGCAGCAGAATCATCGTTTGTAAGATGCTTATGTGACTATTTTGAACGTGAAGAGTGGAAAGAACTTTTAAAACATGCAGCGTATTTGAACGGGATATTAAAGCAATTAAAGTCATTACAGCATAAAGAGCCTACTCTCTTGCTAAACTATTGCAAACAAATTGGTATGAATCAAGAACAAATAAAAGAATACCTTTATTCGTATACTCAACAGTCTGTAAACATTGTTAGAGGATACTTACGAAGTGAATTTGTGATGAATGAGTTTTTAAGAGAGCACTTAGATGAACTTACATCTAGCTTAGAAGTGCTGAAAAATGTCGTAGGAGAAGGATAGAGATATGCAGCAATCAAAAGAACAGCGTGTCCATGGCGTATTTGAAAAAATATATAAAAATTATGATCAAATGAATTCTGTTATTAGTTTTCAGCGTCATAAGGCATGGCGCAAAGATACGATGAAGCGAATGAATGTTCAAAAAGGAACAAAAGCTTTAGATGTTTGTTGCGGAACTGCGGATTGGACGCTAGCTATGGCGGAAGCAGTTGGAGAAACAGGAGAGGCAGTTGGCCTGGATTTTAGTCAGAATATGCTAAAGATTGGTGAAGAGAAAGTAAAAAACTCACCTTTTTCAAATATTACCTTACTACATGGCAATGCAATGGAACTTCCTTTTGAAGATAATTTATTTGACTATGTAACGATTGGATTCGGACTGCGCAACGTGCCCGATTACCTTCAAGTGTTAAAGGAAATGCAGCGCGTCGTGAAACCTGGCGGAAAAGTGGTTTGCCTTGAAACGTCTCAGCCCACGATGATCGGCTACCGACAAATGTACTTGCTTTATTTTAAGTATATTATGCCTGCGCTTGGAAAGATGGTCGCTAAAAGCTATGATGAATATTCATGGCTTCAAGAGTCAGCTAGGGACTTTCCAGGTCAAAAGCAATTGGCTGATATGTTCCGTGAAGCCGGTTTGACAGATGTTGAAGTGAAATCTTACACAGGTGGAGTAGCAGCGATGCATCTAGGGTACAAACGATAAAAGAGAAAAAGCTTGTCCTACAGGTGCAACAGCCTGTAGGATAAGGAGTAAAGAATGAATATATAATGCAAGGTGAGTCCAATGAAACTAAAAATGATGTACGCTTTTTTGAATACGGATATTACCCTTATTGAGAAAGAACTTGAACAAACTGTTCATACCGATGAAACACTTATCACAGATGCTTCTCTTCACCTTTTACAAGCAGGGGGGAAACGAATTCGCCCTGTATTTGTTTTGTTGGCAGCTAAATTTGGGCATTACAACATCGACCAAATCAAACACGTGGCAGTAGCGCTTGAGCTGATTCATATGGCGTCTCTTGTTCATGATGATGTTATTGATGACGCTGATAAGAGACGCGGAAAACCAACAATTAAGGCAAAATGGGACAATCGTATTGCTATGTATACAGGGGATTACATCTTTGCTCGTGCGCTTGAAGTTATGAGTGAGGTTAAAGATGTGGAAGCACATAAAATTTTATCTAATACGATGGTGGAATTAACGCTCGGTGAAATTGAACAGATTAAGGACAAATACAACCTAAACCAAAACTTACGCGTGTATCTGCGTAGAATTAAACGTAAAACGGCACTGCTAATTGCTGCAAGCTGTCAGTTAGGTGCAATTGCAGCGGGAGCCCCTGAAGATATACATAAACGTTTATTTTGGTTTGGATATTACGTGGGAATGTCATTTCAAATTACCGATGACATTTTAGATTTTATCTCATCAGAAGAACAGCTTGGGAAACCAGTTGGCAGCGACTTACTGCAAGGAAATATTACGCTGCCAGTTTTGTATGCCATTGAAAATGCTGAGTTTCGAGATAAAGTAGAACAGCTTTTCGAGAGGGAATATGAGCAAGAGCTGATCAATGAAATTATTTCTGATATTAAATCTTCTAACGCCATTGAACGTTCATTTGAGATGAGCGATCGTTATCTGCAAAAAGCGATGAGCATTTTAGAAGAACTGCCGCCAAACAAGGCGAAAAAAACGCTGCATCAAATTGCGAAGTACATTGGAAAACGGAAATTTTGATTTATTTACTTTCATAAGTTGTAAACTGCTCGAAACAATGTTAATATCTTCATGAGGTGTGATTGCGCTTTCAAAACTTGTTTACATATCATGAACTTCAGGGGTGGAGAGTAAAATGATACAAAAAACGTTTTTAATGGTCAAACCAGATGGGGTACAAAGAAGCATTATTGGTGAGGTTATTTCTCGCTTTGAGAAAAAAGGTTTTCAATTAGTCGGAGCTAAGCTTATGCATATTTCGCAGGAATTAGCTGAAACACACTACGGTGAACATAAAGAGAAAGCTTTTTTCGGTGAGTTAGTGAAATTTATCACATCAGGTCCAGTTTTTGCTATGGTATGGGAAGGTGAAAACGTGATTTCAGTATCACGTCAAATGGTGGGGAAAACTAACCCTCAAGAAGCGCTTCCTGGAACTATTCGAGGTGATTATGGACTGATTGTCGATAAGAATATTATTCACGGCTCAGATTCACCAGAAAGTGCGGAGCGTGAAATCAGCTTATTCTTTGAAAGTGAAGAGCTGACTTTCTATAAAAAAGACGCAGACGCTTGGATTTACTAATTTAGATAGCGCAAGGAGACGAATGAATTTTCATTCGTCTTTTTTATTGTTTTTATAAATAGGTCCTAGGCTATTGATTGCGAATATCTCTCTACATAAACATTTTCACAATGTATTCCGATATATTAGTAAGAAGATAAGCATATATAAAGGTTTTATTTCTTTATATAGCATCAACGTATAGAAATAAGAAAGGAGAGTCAAAAATGATAGATGAATACGACGCGTTTGTGGAGAAAATAAAAATAAAAACAGGCATTGATTTATCACTATATAAGCAGTCTCAAATGCAACGCCGCCTTACCTCCCTATATGAAAAAAAGGGTTTTTCTAGTTTTTTTGAATATTACCGAGCAATGAACAGTAATAACGAACTGCTTGAGGAGTTTTTAGATCGGATGACGATTAACGTGTCAGAGTTTTATCGCAACTATCAGCGGTGGGATATATTGGAGCAAAAAATTTTACCGACTCTTGTAAAAGGAAAAACAGACCTGAAAGTGTGGAGCGCTGCCTGTTCAACAGGGGAAGAGCCATATACACTAGCGATGGTTTTATCAACATTTTTTCCTCTTTCGCGTATTTCTATATTGGCGACTGATTTGGATGAAAAAGTGATCGAAAAAGCAAAAATAGGCTTTTATGATGAACGTTCACTTCAGGAAATGCCTGTTTCGATGAAAAATAAGTACTTTCAACAAAGAGGAACCGGGTACTTATTAGATGAAAAAATCAAAAAAACAGTTGTTTTTCAGAAACATAACTTACTGTCAGACTCTTTTCCAAAAAACGTTGACTTGATTGTTTGTCGAAATGTGCTTATTTATTTTACAGATGAAGCAAAGCATGCTTTATATGAAAAATTTAGCAGATCTTTAGCACCTGGCGGCATCTTATTTGTAGGTAGCACAGAACAGGTTTTTACTCCGCAAAAGTATGGATTTGAAACGGCTGATACGTTTTTTTACAGAAAAGTAAAGACCATTTAATCGAGACAACCAGAAGCGGTTTCTTAAAAGCTGAGGTGAAACTTTTTGTACATTCTTATGTTATAGTATGGTATAGTCATATTTAAAAATGGAAAAATTCTGACGAATAATACATATTAAGCGGAGGTACGATTATGCGATATTTAACAGCAGGAGAATCACATGGTCCACAATTGACTACTATTTTAGAGGGTGTTCCGGCAGGGCTTCCTTTAACAGTCGAAGACATCAATACAGATTTAGCGCGAAGACAAAAAGGTCATGGTCGCGGAAGACGTATGCAAATTGAAAAAGATCAAGCGGAAATTTTAAGCGGTGTCCGCCACGGCTATACGCTAGGATCTCCTATTACGTTAGCGGTAGAAAATAACGACTGGAAACACTGGACAAAAATTATGGGCATCGAGCCAATTTCTGAAGAAGAGTCAGAAGAAGTAAAGCGTAAAATCTCGAGACCAAGACCAGGGCATGCCGATTTAAACGGCGCTATTAAATATGGTCATCGCGATATGAGAAATGTATTAGAACGTTCTTCAGCTCGCGAAACAACTGTAAGGGTAGCAGCAGGTGCTGTGGCTCGTCAAATTCTTGCTCAGTTCGGGATTTCTGTAGCTGGACATGTATTAGAAATTGGCGGCGTACAGGCAAATCCGCCTCAATACAAAAGCTTAGAGGAACTTCAAGAAGTCACTGAAGCTTCCCCAGTAAGATGTTTTGACTCAGATGTTGAGAAAGACATGATGCAAGCAATCGATGATGCTAAGAAAAATGGCGATTCTATCGGAGGCGTAGTAGAAGTTATTATTGAAGGCGTGCCAGCAGGAGTAGGCAGCTATGTTCATTACGATCGTAAATTAGATGCGAAGATTGCTGCAGCTGTTATGAGCATTAATGCATTTAAAGGCGTTGAGTTTGGGATTGGCTTTGAAGCGGCTCGCAGACCAGGAAGCGAAGTTCATGACGAAATTCTATGGGATGAAAAGAACGGGTATACCCGTAAAACAAACAACTTAGGCGGCTTTGAAGGCGGCATGACAACAGGTATGCCAATTGTAGTACGCGGTGTAATGAAACCTATTCCAACGCTTTACAAGCCGTTAAAAAGTGTTGATATTGAAACAAAAGAAGCCTTCGAGGCAAGCATCGAACGTTCAGACAGCTGCGCTGTGCCGGCGGCAAGCGTTGTCGCAGAAGCCGTTGTAGCTTGGGAATTGGCTGATGCGCTAATCGAACAGTTTGGACAAGACCGAATTGATTTAATTGCTGAAAATATTGAGAAAATGCGTGCACATGCGAGGGAGTTTTAATGTTGCAAATTGATATTCAAACTTTATCCAAAACATATCCTCTTTATTTAGGAAATGGATTAATTGAAAAGCTGCCTTCTATTATCGAGAGTGTAAAACCTAATCTGTCGTCCGTGTTAATCATCACCGATTCAGCCGTAGATTCATATTATGGAGAAGCGGTTGTAAAAGCGATTGAGACGCAGTTTAAAGTGGCTAAATACGTAGTGCCAAGCGGTGAACATGCAAAGTCATTTCAACATTACTACGATTGTCAGACATTTGCGCTCGAGCAGCAGCTTGATCGAAATGCGCTCGTTATTGCTTTTGGCGGAGGGGTAGTAGGCGATTTAGCTGGATTTGTAGCCGCTACTTATATGAGAGGTGTTTCTTTTATTCAAGTGCCAACGACGCTTCTTGCTCACGATAGTGCTGTAGGCGGTAAAGTAGCCATTAATCATGAGCTTGGGAAAAATATGATTGGTGCTTTTTATCAGCCTGAAGCGGTTGTTTATGATATTGATCTTCTTAAAACGCTTCCCGAAAGAGAATGGCGTTCCGGTTTTGCAGAAGTGATTAAACACGCTTTTATTCACGATGAAGCATTTTATAAATGGCTTCAGCAAAATATACAATCGCTGACTGATTTACAAGATGAAAAATTAATTTATGCTATTCAAAGCGGTATTTTAGTCAAAGCATCTGTTGTAAAAGAAGATGAGACAGAAGCTGGCGTTCGCGCCCATCTGAACTTTGGACATACGCTAGGTCATGCGATCGAAGCAGAGTGCGGCTATGGACAAATCAGCCACGGAGAAGGCGTAGCGATTGGTATGCTGTTTGCTATGAAAGTCAGCAATGTTCTTGGAAAAAGTCAGTTCCCTGTGGACGACATTGCGAAATGGTTTGAAAAATTTGGCTACAAGACGTCTGTCCCAAACCATCTTTCAGCTGAAAAACTGCTCGTAAGAATGAAAGCGGACAAGAAGTCTAAATCAAGCAATGTTCACATGGTACTGCTTGAAGGCATAGGCAAGCCTTTTGTTCAGCAAGTAGAAGATGAAGTGATTCTTAAACTGCTGAATGAAGAGCTTAAAGCTTAGTTTCGTCTAAAGCCAAGTAGATAGTAGTTGACAAATGAATTTGAAACGTACTACAATTGGTAACAAGTTAGTTTAGAGATTTTAGTTATGAGAAAACAATAGACAGTTTAGTTGAGATTAGGGTAGACGAGAATGAGACAGTTGAGCAGAGTTTAGTTGAGTGAATTTTACCATTCGTATACCCAAAGGCCCATTTTTGATGTGTCTTTGGGTTTATTTATTATATCCTCTTTTATATAACCTCATCTATTCTCATTCTCCATGAAATGGAGGATTGAAAGATATGACGAACACGTATACTTCTTTTTTAGAAGACTCTACAGAGTATTTAACCATTCCAATTATAAAAAAAATATTTATCGATAGCATGACACCTGTTGATCTTTTTCAACAAGTAAAAGATGAAGCCGTATATTTGCTTGAAAGTAATGATGAATCATCACCATGGTCCAATTATTCTTTTATTGGCTTAAATCCATTTTTGTATGTCGAGGAAGAAAACGGAACCTATCTAGCAAAAAACAAGCAGCTTCAGCCTATGCTGCAAGGAGACAGCTTTAAAGAGGTATTTTGTAAAATTCAGCAAGAGCTGAAAGTGAAAGTACCAGACCTTGCACTTCCTTTTAAAGGAGGAGCAGTAGGGTTTATCAGCTACGACGCAGTATCGCAAATTGAAAAAGTAAACGTACATGCCCAAAATGATTTGAACATGCCTACTTTTCACTTTATCTATTGTCAAACGATGCTTGCGTACAATCATCAAACAAAAGAGCTTATGGTGATTCATTACATTCAGCTTGATGAGCAAGACAAAGAGCAGCAGAAAAAAGAAAAATACGGTGAAGCTTTAGCAGAGATCAATCGATATGTTGAAAGAATAGCGCAGACGGTGAAAGAAAAGCCAATGATGTTTGAAAGCGAGCAGCGCGAAGTTAGCTTTGAAGGCGTGACATCGTCATACCAAAAAGATAAATTTGTGCAAGATGTGGAAAAAATTAAGGAATACATTAAAAGCGGAGATGTTTTTCAAGCCGTATTGTCACAGAGATTTCAAATTGATACGACCGTAGCTGGATTTGATATTTACAGAGTATTGCGATTAGTTAATCCGTCTCCTTATTTATTTTACGTGAAAGTAAAAGGCGTGGAGCTAATTGGAAGTTCTCCTGAGCGGTTGATTCAAATTGAAAACGGCCATTTAGAAATTCATCCGATTGCAGGAACGAGAAGACGTGGCAGGGATGCAGAAGAAGATGCGCGCTTATACGAAGACTTAATTAACGATGAAAAAGAGCGGGCAGAACACTATATGCTCGTGGACTTAGCAAGAAATGACATCGGCCGAGTTGCACAGTATGGAAGTGTCCAAACACCAGTATTAATGCAGCAGGTTAACTTTTCGCACGTCATGCACTTGATTTCTAAAGTGACAGGGCGCCTTGACGAAAAAGTACATCCCATTGATGCGCTGCTTTCTGCATTTCCAGCGGGTACCGTATCTGGCGCTCCAAAAGTGCGAGCGATGCAAATCTTAAATGAAATTGAACCAGTTGCGCGAAATGTATATGCAGGAACCGTAGCATATCTCGGATTTGATGGAAACATTGATTCGTGCATTGCGATTCGGACCATTCTTTTGAAAGACCAGACCGCTTATATCCAGGCTGGAGCAGGAGTGGTTGCTGACTCAAAACCGGAGCTTGAGTGGAAAGAAACCCGCAATAAAGCCAGCGCTTTAATCAAAACAATTCAATTGGCCCAAGACATCTACGATAAAAAGGAGGATGTATATGTTTAAAGAATTGTTAAAAAAGTGTTTGCGCGGTGAGTCACTTTCAGCGGAAGAAGCAGAAAAAATTATGAATGATATTATGAACGGTAAAGTCCCGGCAGCTCAAATCGCTAGCGTGCTAACCATCTTAACGTACCGAGGAGAAACCGTCGATGAAATTGTCGGTTTTGTCCGAGGTATGAAAAATAATATGAATGCTATTTCTCTAGAAGAATTAAACGTAGTAGATACATGCGGTACCGGAGGAGATGGGGCCTCTACGTTTAATATCTCGACGGCTAGTGCGATTGTGGCATCTGCTACCGGAGTAAAGGTTGCGAAACACGGGAACCGCGCCGTATCTTCTAAAAGCGGAAGTGCCGACGTGTTAGAACATCTGGATATATGGATTCAAGGAAATGAAAAAGAAGTGAAAAATGCGGTGGCTGACCTCAACATGTCCTTTTTGTTTGCGCCGCTTTATCATCCAGCTATGAAGCACGTTGCTGCTACTCGAAAGGAATTAGGATTTAGAACGGTTTTTAATGCATTAGGTCCATTAGCAAACCCTACTAACTGCACAAAGCAAGTAATTGGCGTTTATTCCATTGAGCTTGCACGAAAATTAGCAGAAGCGCTTGTTGTACTTGGAGCTAACCACGTCCTTCTGGTTGCAGGCAGAGACGGTTTGGATGAAATCAGTGCCACTGATGTAACGGACGTTGTAGAAGTACAGGGCAATGTCATTACAGAATATACGCTTGCACCAGAGGATGTACACTTACAGAGAGGGAAGCTTGAAGACTTAGTGGTAGAAGATGCAAAATCGAGTGCCGAGCTTATTGAATCGCTATTTTTAAATAAAAGCAATGTAACTGCTAAAAACGCAGTCGTGTTGAACTCTGCTGCAGCTATTTACGTTAGCGGAAACGTTTCTACTTTTGAAGAAGGAGTAGCTGTAGCTTTGGAAACAATTGAATCAGGTGCTGCATACACACAATTACAACGATTGAAATCGAAAAAGGTGGTTGAACATGCTCAATAAAATTATTGAAACAAAAAAAGAAGAAATTCAAAACCTACAGTTACCCGAACAGCAAAATGTTGCAAAACGATCATTTTTAGACGCTTTATCAAATCCGAATCGAGAGCTGGCTCTTATTGCAGAAGTGAAAAAAGCTTCTCCTTCCAAAGGATTAATAAAAGAGAATTTTCAGCCTGTGGAAATTGCTAAAGCCTACGAGAAAGGGAAAGCAGATGCTTTGTCTGTGTTAACAGATCAGCACTATTTTCAAGGACATCGAACGTTTTTAAGTGACATTAAACAGCATGTCTCTATCCCTGTGCTTCGCAAGGATTTCATCATTGATTCCATTCAAGTGGAAGAAAGTGCAAGAATCGGTGCTGATGCTATTTTACTCATTGGAGAAGCACTTGAACCATTAAAATTGCAAGAGCTTTATCTTCAAGCTGCCGAAAAAGAGTTAGATTGTTTAGTAGAAGTGCATTCTCTAGAAACGCTTGAAAAGCTGCTAGCTGTATTTACCCCGAAGATTATTGGAATTAATAATCGAAATCTTCATACGTTTGAAACCAGCTTGCAGCAGACCAAAGAAATCGCTAAACATGTTCCGAAAGATCAGCTGTTAGTGAGTGAAAGCGGCATTTACTTATACGAGGATGTTTCCTATGTAAAAGAAGCGGGAGCAAAAGCTATTTTAGTAGGGGAATCGCTTATGAGACAGGATAATCAAACCAAAGCGATTGAAAAGCTGTTTGGGGAAAGTGAATATGCTTATTAAGTATTGTGGGATTCGCTCAAAACAAGATATAGCTTTAATCGAAAAGTCGGCTGCTACTCACATTGGCTTTATTTTCTACCCAAAAAGTAAACGATATGTAAAGCCTGAACGAGTAAATGAGTTTGTAACGGATGAAATAAAAAAACAAGTCTCACTAGTAGGGGTATTTGTGAATACGCCGGTAGATCAAATACTTGAAATTGCCTTCGTAACAAATTTAGATGTAATTCAGTGCCACGGGCAAGAAACAGCTGCGGAGGTACGTCAGTTAAAGCAGCGTGGATATGAAGTGTGGAAAGCGCTCCCTCACAATAAAGAAACGCGGCAGCAAATGCATGTATATGAAGAAGCTGACGGGTATGTAATTGATAGCAAGGTTAAAGAACAATTTGGAGGAACGGGCGTCGCTTTTGATTGGAGCTTCGTTCCTCAGTATGAATCAGCTGCCCAAAGGTTAGGTAAAAAATGCTTTATTGCTGGAGGAATCAATGCTTGTAACATTGAGAACTTGTTACCCTATAAGCCTGGGGCGATTGATATTTCTGGCGGTATTGAAACAAATGGAACGAAGGACTATACAAAAATTATAGAGATTGAAAGGAAGATCATACTATGACATACAATCATCCTGATGAATTTGGCCGCTTTGGTGAATTTGGCGGAAAATACGTACCTGAAACATTAATGAAACCACTTGAAGAAGTAGAAGCAGCTTTGAATCAAGCAATGAAAGATCCGGCATTTAAAGATGAGTATCTATCTTTACTTGTTAACTACTCTGGGCGACCAACGGCTTTAACATATGCTGATAATATTACCGAAACGCTCGGCGGGGCAAAAATTTATTTAAAACGTGAAGACTTAAATCATACCGGTGCTCACAAAATCAATAATGCCATTGGACAGATTTTACTTGCTAAACGAATGGGCAAAACAAAAATTATTGCTGAAACAGGAGCGGGTCAGCACGGGGTAGCCACAGCTACAGTAGCTGCAAAGTTCGGAATGGAATGCAAAGTATTCATGGGAGAAGAAGATATTGAACGTCAGGCGTTGAACGTTTTTCGCATGAAGCTTCTAGGAGCGGAAGTCATTCCTGCAACTTCTGGAACAAAAACGCTAAAAGATGCAACAAATGAAGCAATTCGCTACTGGGTTCAACACTGTGAAGATCATTTTTACTTAATTGGTTCGGCCATTGGACCGCACCCTTATCCTAAAATGGTTCGAGATTTCCAAAAAATTATTGGAGAAGAAGCAAAAGAACAGTTTACAGCGGTAGAAGGAAAACTTCCGAATGCTGTCGTGGCATGCGTCGGAGGCGGCAGTAATGCAATCGGTATGTTCTATGATTTTATTAAAGAAGAGAATGTACGCTTGATTGGGGTAGAAGCAGGGGGGAAAGGACTAAATACAGCTCTTCATGCTGCTAAAATGGCTAAAGGTACAAAAGGTGTTATCCACGGAACGCTCACGTATTTACTTCAAGATGAAAATGGTCAAATTACAGAGCCTTATTCTATTTCAGCAGGTTTGGATTATCCAGGTATCGGTCCAGAGCATTCTCACCTTTCATCTATTGGACGAGTAGAATATGAAAGTGTAACGGATGATGAGTCAATTGAAGCTCTTCAGCTGCTGGCGAAAACAGAGGGAATCATTCCGGCTATTGAGTCCGCTCATGCGCTGGCAAAAGCATTTGAACTGGCTAAAAGCATGACGAAAGAAGAAACAATTTTAATTTGCTTGTCAGGTCGAGGAGATAAGGACGTTCATACATTAGTAAACTTGCTAGAAGGGAAGGAAGAAGAACATGAATACGTTTGAAGCGAGACTACCTAAACATGAAACATTGTTTATTCCATTTATTACAGCAGGAGATCCTCATGAAGATGCAACGGTGGATATTGCTTTGGCTTTGCAAAAGCAAGGTGCTTCTATTTTAGAGCTGGGCGTACCATATTCCGACCCTTTAGCAGATGGTCCAATTATTCAAGAGGCGTCCAAAAGAGCTTTATCTGGCGGTATGTCTATTTCAAAAGCCATTAAGCTTGTATCGGTGATGAGAAAAAAAGGTGTGAAAATACCGGTAATTCTCTTTACCTATTTTAATCCTGTGTTACAATTAGGTTTAGAATCCTTTTTCGCGTTAATGCGAGAAAATGAAATAGATGGAGTGCTAATTCCGGATTTACCGTACGAAGAGAGTGGCCGTATCCGGGAGCTTGCCGCTGAAAATAAAGTTGCGTACATTTCAATGGTTGCTCCTACATCTAAAGAGCGTATTCAAAAAATCGCTGCAGATGCAACGGGCTTCTTATACTGCGTGTCGTCTTTAGGCGTTACTGGGGTTCGCTCTACGTTGCCAGCTGATATTGGCACCTTTTTAGAAGATGTGAAAGCAGCAGCTTCTATACCGGTTGCCGTCGGCTTTGGAATTTCAACAAGTGAACAAGTAGAGGTGTTAAAAGAACATAGCGACGGCATTGTAATTGGAAGTGCAATTGTTAATAAAATTGGCCAGCTTGAACAAGTTCTTTTAAATAAGGATACACGCCGAGACGGATTAAATCAAATTGAGGAGTATGTTGCATCCATCGTTTCGCCTATACAAAAATGCGAGGTGTAACACGTTGAAGGTAAAAGAACAATTACTAACTTTATCTCCATATAAACCAGGTAAGCCAATTGAAGAAGTAAAGCGTGAATTTAATTTAGATCGCGTCGTAAAATTAGCGTCTAATGAAAATCCTTACGGCAGTTCTGCTTTAGTAAAAGAGGCGATTGCTACAGAAATCGAAAATATGGCGCTTTATCCAGACGGCTATGCAGCTGAACTGCGTGCAGCAGTAGCAAAGCACGTAGGCGTAGAGCAAGATCAGCTGATTTTTGGAAATGGGTCTGATGAAGTCATTCAAATTATTTGCCGAGCTTTGCTATCGGCTGATACAAATACTGTCATGCCGACGCCGTCATTTCCTCAATATAAGCACAATGCCGTAATTGAAGGTGCAGAAATCCGTGAAGTACCGCTGCGCGGCGGAGATCATGATTTAGATGCTATGCTTCGTGCAATTGATGAAAATACGACAATTGTGTGGGTATGCAGCCCTAATAACCCAACGGGAACGTATGTGAAGGGCGATGAGTTAATTTCTTTTATGAAACAAGTTCCTAAGCATACATTAATCGTTATGGATGAAGCCTATTTTGAGTATGCAGCAGATCAAGCCGACTATCCGAATACGGTAGAGTTTTTGAATGAATACGAAAACTTAATTGTACTTCGCACATTTTCAAAAGCATACGGCTTAGCTTCTTTGCGCATTGGTTACGGTATTGCAAACGAATCATTGCTACAAAAAATTGAGCCGGCTCGTGAACCTTTTAATACAAGCCGCATGGCTCAAAAAGCAGCAATCGTTGCTCTTGAAGACCAAGCGTTCATTGAAGAGTGTAAAAAGAAAAATGAAGAAGGCTTGCAGCAATATTATGCTTTCTGTGATAAGAACGGCTTAAACTATTATCCTTCTTTCACTAACTTTGTTCTAATTGATTTTGGCCGTCAAGGCGATGAAGTGTTTCAATTTTTATTGCAGCGCGGATTTATCGTCCGTTCAGGGAATGCATTAGGCTTCCCAACTTCCGTTCGTATTACGGTGGGAACGAAAGAACAAAATGAACAAATCATTGAATTGCTTCAGCAGTTTGTTAGTCAAGAAGCGGCGAAAGCTTAATACCCAATATAGTAAAAGATGAGAGTGTGATTTCACACTCTCATCTTCATATGTACAATGAGGTGAAGGAAAGTGACAGAAAATGTTTTTGTTATAGGCCTGGGGTTAATTGGAGGATCGCTGGCGCTTAATATAAAAAAGACGCATCATCATCTTGATGTAATAGGTTTTGACATTAATCAAGAGCAGCTGGAGCTTGCCAAAACCCTAGGTGTAATTGACCAAGCGGCTTCTTCTTTGCAACAAGGCGCTGAGCAAGCGGATTATATTGTTATTGCTATTCCGGTTACTCAAGCAGCGGAAGTGCTAAAACAGTTAGAACGTTTTACGCTCAAACAGTCTGTTATCGTCACAGACGTAGGAAGTACAAAAGAAGAGGTAGTGAAGACAGCGGAAGCTCTTATTGCTAAAGGCATTGAGTTTATCGGCGGCCACCCAATGGCTGGGTCTCATAAAAGCGGAGTAGCTGCTTCTAAAGCTCATTTGTTTGAAAATGCCATGTATGTATTAACACCTTCATCTTCTACTTCTTCGGAGGCTTTGGACAGTTTAAAGGAATTGCTAAGTGGTACAAAAGCTAAAATTATTGTGATGTCACCAAAAGAACATGATAAATTAGCGGGTGTCATCAGCCATTTTCCTCATATTATTGCTGCAAGCCTTGTTCATCAAGCAGAATATTACCAACAAGACAACCAGCTAGTTTCGCAGCTTGCAGCTGGAGGGTTTCGCGATATTACACGTATTGCTTCAAGCAGTCCAGCGATGTGGAGAGATATTTTGCTTCATAATCAGGATGCGCTTCTTTCAATGTTTGACCACTGGCTTGAAGAAATGAACGACGTGCGAAATATGATCGAACGAAAAGACGCGAACGATATCTATACATATTTTTCACAAGCAAAACAATTTAGAGATCAGCTTCCTGTACGAACCAAAGGAGCGATTCCATCCTTTTATGATCTCTATGTGGATGTTCCTGACTATCCGGGGATTATTTCAGAAGTAACGGGTTATTTAGCAGAAGATGAAATCAGTATTACAAACATTCGAATTTTAGAAACACGAGAAGACATATACGGAGTATTACGTTTGAGCTTTCAAACAGAGGAAGATAGAAAGCGGGCAAGAGCGTGTCTCCATCAGCATCAATATCAGACGTTTATTTCTTAATGTATGAAAGGCGTGAATGAAATGAGTGGAAAACAATTAAAAACGAATCTTTCATCTCTCCAAGGAGAAATTTCTATTCCTGGAGATAAATCGATTTCTCACAGAGCTGTGATGTTCGGAGCCATGGCAGAGGGGAAAACAACAATTAATCATTTTTTAGCAGGGGAAGATTGCTTAAGTACGATTTCGTGTTTTGAAAAGATGGGCGTATCGATTAAAAGAGAAGGCGAGTATGTCGAAGTCGAAGGTAAAGGTATCGAAGGGTTAAGTGAACCTGCTTCCATCCTAGATGTAGGAAATTCAGGAACGACTACTCGTTTAATGCTTGGAATTCTTGCAGGTGTGCCATTTCATACGTCTCTAATTGGAGATGAGTCGATTGCCAAGCGTCCTATGAGCCGCGTTACGGTGCCCCTGCGCTCTATGGGTGCAAAGATTGATGGGCGTGAGCACGGCCAATATACGCCTTTATCGACTCGAGGAGGCGCTTTAAAAGCAATTCATTACCATTCTCCTGTAGCAAGTGCACAAGTAAAATCAGCGATTTTACTAGCGGGACTTCATGCAGAAGGCACAACAAAAGTAACCGAGCCTTTTACATCACGTGACCATACAGAGCGTATGCTTCGCGCCTTTGGAGTAGACGTAGAGGTAGATGGAACGACTGTAAGCATTGAAGGAGGACAATCTCTGCGCGGAACGGATGTATACGTACCTGGTGACATTTCTTCAGCCGCGTTCTTTCTTGTTGCAGGAGCCATTGTTCCAAACAGCCGAATCGTTTTGAAAAACGTCGGACTCAATCCTACAAGAACAGGTATTATTGATGTGCTTCAGCAAATGGGTGCACGTCTTACAATTTCTAATGAACGTATTCAAAATGGAGAGCCTATTGGCGATTTGGCGATTGAAACGTCTCAGTTGAAAGGGATTGAAATTGGGGGGGATTTAATTCCTCGTTTAATTGATGAAATTCCAGTGATTGCTCTTTTGGCGACTCAGGCGAATGGGAAAACGGTTATTAAAGATGCCGAAGAATTAAAAGTAAAAGAAACGAACCGTATCGATACGGTTGCAACGGAGTTAAGCAAGCTCGGTGCCTCTGTTACTCCAACAGCTGATGGCCTCATCATTGAAGGTAAGACTGCTCTAAAAAGCGGTGAAGTAGACAGCTATGGAGATCATCGAATTGGAATGATGCTTGCGGTCGCAGCAGCCATTGCAACGGGAGAGGTAACACTAATGAGAAGTGAAGCTATTCACGTCTCCTATCCTACTTTCTTTGAAGATCTTGATAAACTAAGCGAATAAGAAAGAGGCTGGAACAAGCGCATTTTGGTTGAAGGAAAATCCGAACGATGAATTGATATTCTTGATAGAGAATCAAACTCGTTCGGATTTTTATTCGAAAAATGTAAGCGTATTCAAATTGATTTGTTGAACAAACGCTCAAACTATTTTATCATGGTGTATAGAAGCATGTGTTCTTGCTTCGGTTTGGAAAAATAGAAAATTAATTCGTTTTATTTTTATATAAAAAGTGAATGTAATAATAAAGGAGAATTGTGTGTGAAAGAACTAGACCGCGCGATAGGTTACGTAGAATCCAATGAAATTGAAAAAGGTCTTGCCCTTATTCATGAATTGAAAGACAAAGCTACAGACGAAGAAAAATTTTTAATAACTGAACAGCTTCAGGAGTGGGGACTAGTAAATGATGCGCTGCCTTTAATAGACGAGCTCATCGCTAAATACCCAGAAGAAGGCGAGCTGTATTTATTAAAAGCTGAAATGCTTATCGATTTAGAAGAAGAAGAAGAAGCGATTCATATTTTAAATCAAATTAGCAGCGAAGATGATAACTACGTGCCAGCTCTGCTTCTTGTAGCTGACTTATATCAAATGCAAGGCCTTAGTGAAGTAAGTGAGCAAAAGTTAATGGAAGCGAAAAAAATGCTTCCAAATGAGCCGGTTATAGA
Source organism: Priestia sp. SRI_019 (assembly GCF_057586255.1). NCBI lineage: Bacteria > Bacillati > Bacillota > Bacilli > Caryophanales > Bacillaceae > Priestia > Priestia sp. SRI_019. Next base: position 571,439 of record NZ_JBYCZN010000001.1, read on the forward strand.
TTTTGGGCTCGGTGAATTTTACAGCAGTCAAGGAATTTATCAAAAGGCGATTCCTTTTTATCAAACGCTGCTAAAAACAGAAAAAGAATTTAACGGCACGGATCTTCGTCAGCGATTAGCTGAAAGTTTAGCAGGTATCGGCCAGTTCGAAGAAGCTCTTCCTTACTTTGATCAAGCGCTAAAAGATAAGCTTGAGATTAACACACTATTTGAATATGCGATTTCAGCGTATCAAGCAGGTCATTATCAGACCGCTATTGAAAAGTTCACAGAACTAAAAGAGCTAGACCGTGAGTACCATTCTCTTTATTTATATTTAGCAAAATCATATGAACATGAAGAGATGCTAGAAGAGGCTGCGGTGGCTGTCAACGAAGGTATTGCGCAAGATGAATTTCAAAAAGAACTTTACTTTTTTAAAGGGAAGATAGCATTAAAGCGCGGTCTAGAAGAAGAGGCTGAATCGGCATTTCAACAAGCGATTGCACTAGATCCAGGGTATATTGAAGCCATTTTAACTCTCTCTAAACTTTATATGAGTCAAGAGAGATATGAAGATGTAGTGGAGAATATCGAGCACGCCAAAGAATATAATGAGCATGACCCTCATTTTGAATGGGATTTAGCAAAAGCTCACCAGGAATTAGAAAATTATGAAGAAGCGCTAAAATACTACGAATCTGCATACACTGTTTTTAAAGAAGAGTATGCGTTTTTAGAAGAGTATGGCTACTTCTTATTAGAAGAAGGACAGCGTTCGAAAGCGAAGGGGATTTTCCAAGCCTTATTAGCAATGGATCCAACAGTAGATGAAATTCAAGACATATTATTTCAATTAGAAGAATAAATAATAGTTCAGAGGATTTTATTGCTGCCGTGTGGAATAAATAACTGTAAAAGGTGTTTTAACTGAGAGTTTAAACACAGAGGAGGGAAGTGAGAATATGACGACCCCTGTTACTGTCAACGAGAAAAAAGAATTTGTTCGCTGGTTTTTAACGAATTATCAGCTGAAGCGCAGAGAATGTGTATGGATTTTAAATTATTTGATGAGCCATGATCAATTGATGAAACGAGTTCACTTCGTTGAGCAAGCACAGTTTTGTCCTCGCGGGATGGTGATGTCTACGCACTGTGTGGAAGACCCTCCATTTCGTTTTTATAAAGAAAATATCATGACAACCGATGCAGAAAAATCATTTCATGATATTCGTTTGAATCGAGAAGAAGACATTTATATTCAATTAAACTTCCGATCGTTGTATTCATCGCCTCAATATGTGGCTGTACTGGAAGACAATCCGTATATGCCAAAAGCTAATCAAACAAATGAAAAAGACAGAGTATTAGCTGAGCAAATATTGGAAGAATCTATTCAGAAGTTTCAGCGATCAAAAATCATGGAACTAATTGATAAAGCATTAGATGAAAATGACAAAGAGGAATTTCAGCGCTTAAGCGAATATTTAAATAACCATTATGTACAGTAGATAAACGAGGGATTGGCTAGCTTCTTAGAAAAAGGTCAATCTCTTTTTTTATCTTCTTATTCATTTTGGAATATAAATAAGACAAGCTTTAGGGAGCTTGCTGAGAGGAGAAGGAAGTTGAAGCTTCAGGCCAAGGAAATGGATGTGTATCTACAATCCAAAAGTTATGTTGATACCGTATTGGTTCCGCTCATTCCAATTGATTTCGGAGAAGATTTAAAGCTTACGGCATCTATGAGTGAATATACGACTGCTCTTACTGAAGAGTTAGAAAGGCAATTTAAAGGAAGAGTGATTTTAACACCTAGTTTTACATACTTAAAAAAAGATGGAGTAGCTGCTGTTTATGAAACATTACTTCGTTGGAATGAGCATATAAATGACAATGAAGTCAAACATCTTTTTGTGCTTACTAGCGACCGAGACTGGCTGCAGTATGAAAAAGAAATAGGGGCGTACTGCATTTGGATACCTGCTTTACCGCTTGAGCATATAGATGAGTCGCATAAGTATACGCTCATACATGAACAAGTTCAACAGCTCTTACCGATTTTTGTAGAAAAATGGAGTGTTTAAAAAGACTGTAGAATAAGTAATGGAAGCGCACACAAAATAATGACGAAAAATTTAGAAAAATAAAGATTATTTCCATGTTTTAGGTTTTTATTGTATTGACCTTCCAGAAATATTAATATATCATGATTATGTCCTAGTTTAATAGAATGGTCCATCATGTGTCCAAAATTCTCTGGACTGAACTTTTTTAAAGGGGGGAAAAGCATGGGTGATCGGGTATCAAGACGACAGTTTTTAAACTATACGCTCACTGGTGTAGGGGGATTCATGGCTGCTGGAATGTTAATGCCAATGGTGCGCTTTGCAGTAGATCCAATTTTAGAAAAAGAAGCGGGTCAGGATTTAGTAGCTGTAGCGCAGGTTAAAGACATTACAAAAGAGCCGAAACGTGTCGATTTTAAAATCAAGCAAGTGGATGCGTGGCATAAATCAGAAGAGCCAAGATCGGCTTGGGTGTACAAAACTGATAAAGGTGAAATCGTCGCGCTGTCACCAATTTGTAAGCATTTAGGCTGTACGGTTAACTGGGCTGGTGACAAAAACTATCCACACCGTTTCTACTGCCCTTGTCATGGGGGAATGTATGAAAAAAGCGGTAAAAATGTACCGGGGACACCACCGATGGGACCGTTAGATGTATACGTTCAAAAAGTAAAAGGCGGTACGTTATATCTAGGAAAAGCCAAACCACAAGGAGGGGCATAGAAAATGTTGAATAAAATCTATGACTGGGTGGATGAACGGCTAGATATTACTCCTTTATGGCGAGATGTGGCCGATCATGAAGTGCCAGAGCACGTAAATCCCGCACATCACTTTTCAGCATTTGTGTATTGTTTTGGTGGATTAACGTTTTTTGTTACCGTTATTCAAATTTTATCAGGCATGTTTTTAACCATGTATTATGTACCAGATATAAAAAATGCATGGGAATCCGTTTATTATCTGCAAAATGAAGTCGCTTTCGGACAAATTGTTCGAGGTATGCATCACTGGGGAGCAAGTTTGGTTATCGTCATGATGTTTTTACATACACTTCGTGTTTTCTTCCAAGGAGCATACAAAAAACCCCGCGAGTTAAACTGGATTGTGGGTGTGTTAATTTTCTTTGTTATGTTAGGTTTAGGTTTTACAGGTTATTTGTTGCCGTGGGATATGAAAGCGCTATTTGCAACGAAAGTAGGTTTGCAAATTGCCGAATCCACACCAATTATAGGCCAGCAAGTGAAGACATTACTCTCAGGACATCCAGACATCGTTGGTGCTCAAACACTAACTCGCTTTTTCGCCATTCACGTATTCTTTTTACCCGGAGCTCTACTTGGCTTAATGGGTGCCCACTTCTTAATGATTCGTAAACAAGGAATTTCAGGACCACTATAAAATTTTATACGCTTTATTCAAGTATTCAATCACACTAGTCATCATATGCATCAAGCACATACTCCGTTGTTAGTACTTTCACTAGAACAGTGAGAAAAAGGAGGGAGAACATGCATCGTGGTAAAGGGATGAAGTTTGTTGGAGATTCACGTGTTCCTGCAGAACGAAAACCCAATATTCCAAAAGATTACTCTGAATTTCCAGGGAAAACAGAAGCATTCTGGCCAAACTTTTTACTAAAAGAATGGATGGTAGGGGCAGTTTTTTTAATCGGTTATCTATGTTTAACCATCGCTCATCCATCTCCTCTTGAACGTATTGCCGATCCGACTGATACGGGGTACTTGCCTCTTCCTGACTGGTATTTTTTGTTCCTATATCAATTGCTTAAATATTCATTTGCTTCTGGTCCATATAATATTATAGGTGCATTTATTATTCCAGGCATTGCATTTGGCGCATTAATGCTTGCTCCGTTCATTGATCGAGGGCCAGAAAGAAGACCAGCTAAGAGGCCGTTTGCAACAGGATTCATGCTTTTGGCTATAGCAGCAGTCTTTTTCCTAACGTGGCAGTCAGCGACACAGGTGGATTGGAAAGCGCGTGAAGAGCAAGGGAAAATTAGAGAAGAAGTAGCGATTGACAAAAATTCAGAAGGCTACAAAATCATGCAAGAGCAAACGTGCTTGACCTGTCATGGTGATAACTTACAGGGAGGCCCTGCAGCTCCGGCTTTAACAGGCATTGATTTATCTCCTGAAGAAATCGCCAATATCGCAAAAAATGGTAAAGGCAATATGCCAAAAGGTGTTTTCAAAGGTTCAGATAAAGAATTGAAAACGCTCTCGGAATTTGTCGGCAACTTAGGGAAAGAATAGTGAAAATCAGCCAAAGGGCTGGTTTTTTTTTGAATTTATTTAATGCTGTGTTTTACATCAGTGAGATAGGTGCTTGCTATTGTTCAAAAACTGTACATAATAAAGAAGAGATTAAATGTAAAGGAGACTTTCTAAATGGCTTGGTTATGGTATACCTTAAAAGATAAGCGTTTTTTAACGCTTTTGCTGATTGTGAATATACTAGGAACAATCTACGGATATATTTGGTATGGAAGTCAATTAGCGGAAACGCCTAAGAAGTTTTTATTATTTGTGCCTGATAGTCCAACGGCAAGCTTGTTTTTTGTTATTGTACTTATCGGTCTTTTACTTGGAAAGCATTTTTCACTGTTTGAAGCTTTAGCGATGATCACGCTGTTTAAATACGGGATTTGGGCCGTCGTAATGAATGTATTGGTCTATGTGTTAACAGGATACATTGATTGGATGATGCTTATGTTAATGGCTTCTCATGCAGCAATGGCTTTTCAAGGGCTTTTATACGTACCGTTTTACCGGATTAAATTATGGCATATAGCTGTTGCCGCTGTATGGGCTGTACATAATGATATCATTGATTACGTTTTTTCTATGATGCCAAGATACAGCATGCTCAATGCGTATATGTCTGAAATTGGTTATTTTACATTTTGGCTAAGCATTTTATCTATTTTCATTACATACTGGTTCACAGTTCGTGCTTCTTCAAAAAAACAGCTATAAAAATTTTTGAAATAGGCGCACGAAACGAGCTCTCTTTTTCTAAGATATAGTAGGCTATATTTAAGTATGAGGTGAGTGACTGTGAAGGAAACCAAACGAGAGCTTCATCCGTCCGTTGTGGAATTTAAACAATTTGTAAAATCACATCCCAAATTAGTAGAACAGGTTCGAAAGCAGCAAAAAACGTGGAAAGAGCTTTATGAAGATTGGTATTTATTTGGTGCAGAAGATCCAATGTGGGAGGCATATCGTTCAGAAGAAAGTGCAAAGGCTGAACCAGCTGCTGCAACAGAAGAGAAAAAAGATATTATGGGTACAATTGTATCCTCGTTGAAAAACATGGACTTGAATCAAATGCAAAATCATATTACAAATGTAAATTCAGCTATTTCGAATATTCAACAAGTACTGCAGCAATTTCAGCCATCTAAGCCATCCGGTGGAGGAGCAGCTTCCGGGCCAGGGAATCCATTTGGCTTTAGGAAAGATTAAACGCAATGAGAAAAGATATATACGAGTATATGCAGTCTCGTCCTAAACTCAACGACTTCGTTCGTGAACAGCCAATGTGGTACCGGCGTTTATCTAGAAATCCTGAAGAACTCGAGAAATTTGAATTAGAATCCAAGCACTACTACAAACAAACGATTCCTCATAAAGTCGAAAAGTTTTCGAATTCGATTCAAATGGCAAACATGATGTTTCATATGTTTCAGTCCATGAAAAATCAATGATCTCTGCATACATAGCGATGCAGAGATTTTTGCACGTCATGAGTAAAAACGAAGAGTTTGTAAACACTATGGAGAAACGAATGATAAAGGAATGGTATTATGCGCTTACTATTAACGACGGCCTTATGTGTAGTTTCTCTACTAGGATGCAACCATGATAAACCAAAACCTGAAACTAAAATTCCCTCTCAACCGCGGGCAGCTGAAACGTTTGGTGCAATGAATACAAAACCTTCACTGATGGTACACCAGCATGTGAAAGGACAAAACGTATACGTCGAATGTATTCTAAGCGGGTTTTCATTTTCAACAGAGAGTGGATTCCTTCAAATCACAGTAGATGGAAAACCATTTAAAGAAGTGAAGCAAGCAGCCTTTGTTTTAAGTGATCTTCCAAAAGGATCTCATGCTGTTACGATTGAACTGATGAAATCTAAAGAAGAAAGTTATCAAGTGAGGAATACCTTTACGGTTGAAATTATATAGTTAAAAAGTAGAACTTGTAGTAAATCAGTGTAAGCTGTTTTAGCAAGTTCTTTTTCTTTAGATCCAAAACGTGATAAGATAAAAACGGAGGTGCACAGCCATGCTGACAACAATGAGAACTGTTGAATTACTCGATGAGTCTGATCACGTAGCGAACATGGTGTTACAATCAGACGTAGCCGAGAACTATCGTCAATGTTTATATAGATTAAATAAAGATTCACATGCACAGGCATTAATTGCTGAATTTGTGAAAATAAAGGAACAGTATGAGGATGTTCAGCGATTTGGAAAATATCATCCTGATTATAAAACGATTACGAGACAAGTACGTGATGTAAAGCGTCAAGTTGATTTACACGCGACAATCGCTGCGTTCAAAAAAGCAGAAAATGAATTACAAAAGCTGCTTGATGAAATTAGCGTTATCCTTGGTCAAGCTGTTTCAGAGCACGTGAAAGTACCGACGGGAAATCCGTTTTTTGATACGGGAAGCAGCTGCGGCGGTGGCTGCGGATCTGGTGGAAGCTGTGGGTGCAGCGCATAAGCCGTTCACTGTATAAATCGAACGCAATCAGCACAGGAATTTCCGCAGCAGGCCATTTTACGCTGTGGAACGTAAAACCTGTGCTGATAAACATAAGTAAGATGCTGACTTCTGACAAAGGTTGAGCGCCACGTAGCATTTGTATTGGATGTAGCAAAAATAGATGAAGCTTCTAGAAGCTCATCTATTTTTCTACGCTCAATTGATGTGTTTATATACAAAAAGGGTATATTTGTGATTTTTTTGAAAATGACTTGTTCAATAGCTCTCTGCTCGTTAAAATGAGTAAGAAAGAGCATCCAGATATCATCTAAATTCATACATAAAGCACCTACTTCATATAAAAGAATTTATGATAAAGAAAACCAATATAACGTATGCAAAAGGGGAACTAAATATGTTTGTTGAACGTCAAGGAATTGTGGCGTATGTGCATTCTGTTAAGCAAGCAAAAGCATTGCGAAAGTACGGAAATGTACATTACGTATCTAAAGAATTAAAGTATGTTGTCTTATATTGCAACCAAGATGGCATTGAAAAAACAATCCATAAACTTCAGTCTCTACCTTTTGTGAAGAAAGTAGATCCTTCTTATCGGCCGTTTTTAAAAACAGAATTCGAAAATTCAAAGCCGGATAAGGCGAAGGAATATGACTATAAGATAGGAATTTAAACAAAAAAGGAATGTGATGTACATTCCTTTTTTTATTTTACTTGCCCTTAGCAAATGAATAGGCAGGGATGAGATTATTGCATTGGCGGAATAAAGCGGTTCATTCGCAAAATGCCAATAAGGTGCTGATAGTATAGTGCTGTTTCTGGAAATGTAGTAGATGGTTTGACATCGAGTACCACAATTTCTTTTCCCGCTTCCTCAGCAGCTTGTTTAAATAACTCAACGCGCTTGCTGTCGTTTTGTTTTAAAACAATTCCTTCTCGGCAAACGTAAAGCGGTTGGAAATTCGCTTCAGCTGTTGGATGCAAGACAGCGACAAAAGAAGCTACTTGTCGATCTTCTTTTACTGTTCGCAGCATAATAAGATGAGCAAGACGGTGTTTGTTGCTTTTGACAATCTCTAACAGCTCATAAATATCTGAATACCCTTCTCCGAGCTCAATAAAACGCTGAATCATATGTATTTCCCCCTTTATGTATTAAAAAAGCAAACTCACGTAGTTTAATGTATCATTGAATATTTTAAGAGTAAATAAAAAAATCCCTACAACTACTCATTGTAGGGCCCTTCAATAAAAGGGTGTAATCACCTCTGCGATTACAAGCACCTTGATGAAGGCAAAGGGAGAGGAGAAACCGGAGGAAGAACTTATGGGGAAACGTAAGTCTTCTCCGCGGTTGGCAACAACATCGGTTAGATGATGTTGTTACTAGTCAGTATGTCCGTTTTAAACGTTCATATACCTGTCTTGTGAAATTCAATTTTTAATACATAAAAGACTGATAACATGACAGAGAAAAAGGGTAAATTTACGTTTATGATGACATATTAAAGTAAAGGAAATCTTCTATGAACGAAATGCCGAATGATCTTCATAGGTGTATCTTCTAGAAAAGAATCAGTGTATCTAAGGACACGGTCATAAAAGTCCAGCATAAAAGCAAGCTGCTGGGTTATTGCACAGAATGTATACAGCATTGAATAAATTGAGGATTTTTGCTAGTCTTTGTAATTCAAAATATGTTAGGATAATGAAGAATAAGGAAGTAAAAGTAAGGTAGTGATAAGGATGAGAGTAGTAGCAGGTTTATATAAAGGCCATGCGTTAAAGGCGGTTCCAGGATACTCAACCCGCCCTACAACAGATAAGGTGAAAGAAGCTATTTTTAATATGATTGGACCGTTTTTTGAAGGTGGAACAGCTCTTGATTTGTTCGGTGGAAGCGGTGGCTTGGGAATTGAAGCTCTAAGTCGAGGAATAGATAAAGTCATTTTTGTGGATCGGGATGGCAAAGCGATTCAGACGATTAAAGCAAACTTAGCATCCTGCCGGTTAGAAGACCGCGCTGAAGTGTATCGAAATGATGCAGAGCGTGCATTGAAAGCGATAAAAAAAAGGGAGCTGGCTGTCGATTTACTTTTGCTTGACCCACCGTATAAAGCACAAAAGTTGAAAGCGCTTATCGAAACGGTAAGTGAAGAAAACCTTCTAGCAAAAACAGGAATTATTGTAGCGGAGCATTCTCATGATGTACATTTAGATAATGAGATTGGTTTATTTGAAAAAATAAAAAGCGAAACGTACGGTATCATTGGTGTTTCTATTTATACATACAAAAAAGAAGAATCAGTTGAATAAATCAATGAGCTGTTAGATGTAGAAAGGGGATACGTATGGGCAGTATAGCTGTTTGTCCAGGAAGCTTTGATCCAGTTACAAATGGACATTTTGATATTATTAAACGAGGCGCAAATGTATTTGATACGATTTATGTGGTTGTTTTAAATAACTCCTCAAAAAGTCCTCTATTTACAGGGGAAGAGCGAGTAGCTTTGCTGAAAGAAGTAACAAAATCACTTCCTAATGTGGTAGTAGAGTCGTACAGTGGATTATTAATGGAATATGCAAAAGAAAAGCAGGCAAAGACCATTTTAAGAGGTTTGCGTGCAGTATCGGACTTTGAGTACGAAATGCAAATTACATCTGTAAATCGCGTATTAGATAAAGAAATCGAAACGTTATTTATGATGACAAATAATCAATACTCGTTTTTGAGTTCTAGTATTGTAAAAGAGGTAGCTAAATATGGCGGGAATATTTCTGAATTAGTTCCTCCCCCTGTTAGAGAAGCGCTTGCGGAAAAATTTGAACAGCTGTCTCAAAAATAAGATGAAAAAAGAACGTGATGTTTTCTTTGCCGATAAGAAAACGTCATGTTCTTTTTTTACTAGGAGCGATGAAGAAACGCTCGTTTTGAATATATATAAATATAGCAGCACAGCGTAAAAATCGTTAAGAGCGGACCGTACACGTTTAGCCACTGCGATAGAATCGTAACGGACTCCAAGTGAGAAAAAACCGGCAGTGCTCCTTCAGATGCTTGAAAAGTAGTAATGGATTCTCGAAGAGGACCCCATAGAAAGATAGTGAATACTACCGCAAAACACCCGTGGAAAATGCGTGCAATAAAAAACGGGAAAAATCGAATATCCGTTTCGGCGAGTATGCTAGCCACTTGTGCTTGAACGGAGAAACCGCTAAAGCCTAATACAAAGCTAACGATGATAATTTGATGAAACAGCAGCGTGTCCGGTGCTTCGCTTGCTAGACGGCTTCCTAGCGTGATTTCAAAAAGCCCTGAAATAAAGGGGAGGCTCAGTTCAGTCCCTATATGACAGAGGGAAAATAAATAAGCTAGACCGCTGCTTAAAACGGCCGTGATATGAGTAACATATAAAAGTTTGTTTAATACAGAAAATAAAATGATAAAACCGCCAATCATTAAGAGAGATTGAACAGCAGAAGTAACCGCATCTCCTAGAAGCTTCCCAATAGGACGCTTATCTTTTAAACGCGTTTTATGCATTTCATGAAAAGCTAACGATAAAGAAGGTTTTTGAGTTACTTGTCCTTTCGGTTTTGCTGATCCATAAAAACGCATCACCAATCCTACACAAATATTCCCTATGTAATGTGAGAGAGCTAATATGATACCGACAGCTGGATTGTGGAAGAAGCCAACTGCCACAGCTCCAAAAATAAAAATAGGGTTAGATGAGTTAGTAAATGATACGAGTCTTTCAGCTTCGATAGCTGTTAGCTGCTTTTCTTGACGCAGCCGGGAAGTGATTTTTGCACCTGAAGGAAACCCAGAAGCCATGCCCATTGCTAAAGCAAAACCCCCTACTCCAGGTACTCGAAATAAAGGCCTCATAAACGGCTCTAATAAGATCCCAATGAACTTCACTACGCCAAACCCAATAAGCATTTCTGAAACAATAAAAAAGGGCAGCAGAGAAGGAAAGACGACCTTCCACCATGTGTTGAGACCTCTTACTGAACCTTCTAGCGCTTCTTTTGGATATACAATAAGCGCAATAGCGAGAAGCGTTACGCTCGTCCCGAGCAGAAGTGTTTTCACCATCGATTTATTCAATGAACGATTCATCTCCTTTTCTAAGCTCACGTCATTTTGATATGAATGAAATGAGGAGTTTTAGGCAAATGTACAAGTTCTTCTATATATCAATATACGAAGCTATGCATCGACTTTATGCCTGTGAGTAAGGAGAAAATAAATTCATACTGAATAAAAAGGCGTCTTGTCACATTTGGAAATACAATTCATATACATAAATCAATGCACTTCTAAGATAGTCAAGGATTAAAAAAACGTATACGCAGCAAGCGAAGAGCAAGAATTTCTTAAAACAACCTTCAGTATAGTATAATGCTTAATAACCACCGTGCATTGAGCAAAACATATCTTTAGCTTCATACTAAATGAACAAATAGAAAATGAAGAATAGTCCTACCGAAGACAGGGCAACAATGATAGAGAAGCTCATCAAATGTTTTTACATTTTTGGAAGTCTATAAGGTAAAACGAGGGGGCAGGTAAAGTGGAAAGCCCAAAAATAGGAGTTGCGTTAGGCTCAGGTGGAGCTAGAGGTTTTGCACATTTAGGAGTAATCAAAACACTAACAGAAAATAACATTCCTATTGATTTTCTAGCTGGCAGCAGCATGGGAGCTTTAGTTGGTGCACTATATGCGTCAGGTATTGAACTGGCAACTCTTTATAAAATGGCGCTAACGTTCAAACGAAAGTATTATTTGGATTTTACCGTGCCTAAAATGGGATTTATTACGGGCAACAGAGTAAAATCGTTGGTTCGCACCTTTACGCAAAATAGAACTATTGAACAGCTATCTATACCGTTTGCCATTGTAGCGACAGATTTGAAAACAGGAGAGAAAGTGGTGTTTAAAAAAGGACCTATCGCTGAAGCGGTGAGAGCAAGCATTTCAATTCCAGGAATCTTTGCTCCCGAAGTAATTGATGGACGATTGCTTGTAGACGGCGGGGTAGTAGACCGTATTCCTGTGTCGGTTGTAAAAGAAATGGGATCTGATATTGTCATTGGAGTCGATGTATCAAAAGCGAAAGTGAATGCAGAAATCAGCTCTATTTTTGATGTCATTATGCAAAGTTTAGATATTTTGCAAGATGAGCTAGTAGCTCATCGGACCATTGCTTCAGACATTATGATTCGTCCTAATCTCGATACTTTTAGTTCCAGAGCGTTTACAAACATTCAAGAAATGATTTCAATTGGTGAACAAGCAGCACATGAGCAGTTGCCTTCTATCCTGCAAGCAATTGATCATTGGAAGGAGAACAAAAAAAGTGAAATCTAGAATTAGAATTTTGGTATATTTGGCTGTTATTGCAGTGGTGGCAATGCTTTGTTTTTATCCTTTGCCGTACTACATTACAAAGCCTGGAATGGCAGAAGAACTTGCGCCTATTATTAAAGTAGAAGATGGATACCATGAAAAAGGGACGTTTATGCTGACAACTGTAAGAATGGGCAGAGCAACTCCTCTTTCATATGGTCTTGCGAAAATACAGGACTTTCACGAAATTTTCCCTACAAAGCAAATTTTGCAGCAAGGTGAAAGCGATGAAGATTACTCGACAAGGCAATTACATATGATGGATACGTCAAAAAATGCCGCTATTTCAGTCGCATACGAAAAAGCTGGAAAGAGCGTTTCTTATCTCAATAAAGGCGTATATGTTACATATGTCGTAGAAAATATGCCTGCACATGGAAAACTTCATGTTGGAGATGTAGTGACGAAAGTAGACGAGAAAAAAATTCAAACTGCTGAGGACTTAATCAACTACGTATCGACTAAAAAAGCAGGAGATTCAGTATCAATTTATGTAAAAAGAGATGGCAAAGAAAGCAAACATACTCTAAAAGTTAAAGCATTCCCTGACGAGCCGAAGCGAGTAGGCCTAGGAATTGCCTTAGAAACGAACCAAGAACTAAAAGTTAAGCCCGATATACATATTGATACTGAAAAAATAGGAGGGCCTTCAGCGGGACTGATGTTCTCGCTTGAAATTTATAATCAGCTTGTTAAAGAGGACATGACAAAAGGCCATCGTGTTGCAGGTACAGGGACTATCAATGATAAAGGAGAGGTAGGACCAATCGGAGGTATTTCGCAAAAAATTGTAGCCGCAGATAAAGAAGGAGCAGAAATTTTCTTTGCACCAAATGAAAAAGGGGCTGCGGGCTCTAACTACCGGGAAGCAGTGAAGACAGCTAAAAAAATAGACAGTGATATGAAAATTGTACCCGTAGATTCATTTTCGGATGCCGTAACGTATTTAGAAAAGCTGAAACCATAAAAAAATCGTCTCTTGCAGACGATTTTTTTATGACCAAATGATAGGAGGCTGCGTGTATTCTTGTTTCATAAACTGAGAGCGCAGAGGTTCCTGAAACGGCATACTATAAACATGTGTCGCTTTAATATCGGTATCAATTTCTTTTAGTTTACATTGCGAGACAGTGGATACAATAGGAAGGGACAGCTTTTTCTTAATTGTTTTTAAATAGTCTTGTCCGGTCTTTGACATTCCCAATAAGCGAATGTAAGGATTAGCTTTTTGCATCTCACTTTTTGTTGTATTGGTTAAAAGGTGAACGCACATGCGCTGTAAACGGGTTCTCGTATATCGCTTCGTTTTAACCTTTGTTAAAAAATCTTCAAATGAAGTAGCTGAAGAAATATAAGATAGCAGCCGATGTTCAATACCTTCTTCTATTTCATAAATACGCTGTAAGTCATAAAGCGGAGTAGTTAATAATTTGTATTTCAAAAATGGGAAATAATGCTCCCAATGATGAAACTGTCCGTATGCTTGCTTGTAAGCTGCTAATTCATTTGCTGTACTAACTGGCATGTGCTTGCTCAGATCCCCATGGCTGCTGCTGTCAAAAATAGCTTTACGTATGCTCGTAGCGCTTGAAATAAAAGAGGAAGACAGGGAATTATCGTGATAATGTGATTGAATTCGAGTGATCGTATATGGTTTAATAGATGCATGCTGTTTTTTAATGGCAGCTACATAGCTCATTCCAAGCACATTATTTGGCTGAGATAGATCAATAGGAGCCTCCGTGAAAAGCTGTAAGAAAGCATTGGAAGCTGCTTTTGGATAACTGTTCCCTTTTTTCATCTCTTGTTGAATTAAAGCGGATAGTTCTGATTCGTGAGCTTCGAGCAAATCAGCGGTGCGGGTAAATGAGTCAATATTGCCATTTTCGCTGCCGAAGCATACAAAGTCAGCGTGAAGGGATTCTAAAATAGAAATAGCGCCGCTTGCGAATGTTTCAGCTTTTTGAGTAGAAAAAGCATAGGGTAATTCAACGACTAAGTCTGCACCAGCGGCTAAAGCCATTCTTGTGCGGGACCATTTCGACACGAGAGCAGGCTCTCCGCGCTGCAAAAAGTGCCCGCTCATCACAGCAATCACACAATCTGCTCCGGCTTGTTGTTTCGCTTGCTGCAGATGATAAGCGTGTCCATTATGAAAAGGATTATATTCGACAATTATTCCAACTGCTTGCATAATGTCTCCTTTTAATTTATTATTTTTAGTCTAGCTCTTTGTTTTAAAAACATTTTTTTATGAAAGTAAGAAATTTTTACAAAAAAGCATATTTAAGTACATTATAGTGTAAAGAAAAAATATTGACAAATAATCTTGTGAAAGCTATAATAACCTTTGTTGCCTTGAGGTGATTAACAATGAAATGGACAATACATCAATTGTATCAGTTGCAAAATAAAGGTCTAACATTTGACGAAGTGATTGACGGCAAAGAGTTTATGAATGCTGATCCTCAAATTCGTAGAATGTCAGATGTAAATGTGAAAGGAAGAGCCGACATTAGCTCTTCGAAAGTAACGTTTCACCTTAAAATCTCAGGAGAAATGACGTTGCCTTGTGCTCGTACATTAGTTGACGTTCCGTATCCGTTTGAAATTAACGCAACTGAAACGTTTTTATTGAATGTGAATGCTGATTATGAAGAAGATGCTGAAGTACGCATTGTAGAGGGAGAAACGGTTGATTTACAACCTTTGATTCAAGAGTTAATTATTGTTGAAATTCCTCTGCAGGTATTTAGTGAAAATCAGCAAGCGGCAGGAGCAGCTCCACAGTCAGGAAAAGACTGGGAAGTTGTTACCGAAGAAGAACAGCAGGAAAAAGTAGATCCCCGCTTAGCCGTACTCGAAAATTTCTTTAAAGACAAAAAGAAATAAAAATGCGAAGATCCGGCTTTCGGGCCTTCATATGATTTTAAAACTCTTTTAAGGAGGTGGGAATAATGGCTGTACCTTTTAGAAGAACATCTAAAATGAAGAAAAGAACGCGTCGTACGCACTTTAAATTACAAGTTCCTGGTATGGTAGAGTGCCCAAATTGTGGTGAAATGAAACTATCACACCGCGTATGTAAAGCTTGTGGTACTTACAAAGGAAATGACGTAGTAAGCAAATAATTGCTTATTTAAATAAAAGACCCTCTAAGAGGGTCTTTTATTTTTTTTGCCTTTTTTCCTTCTCTGCCCTTTGGGAGAGAAGGATTTTTCTTATAGAACAAGAACTCTTTTTAAATAAACAATTACTGTTGTAAAAGGATTCATACCTTGTCTATAAGGAGGAAAAAGCATGAAAAAAAGCGAGTTGTTTACTACAAGCCAAGGCATTGCTACGTTTGTGATTAATCGTCCTGAAAAGCGTAATGCTATTGATTATGATGTTATGAATGAACTGCAGCAAGCTGTAGATTATGTGAAACATGATCAGTTAGTAAAAGCTTTTGTAATTACAGGTGCTGGTTCAGATGCATTTTGCAGTGGAGGAGATTTAAGTGTATTTCATGAGCTAAAGACTTCGAAAGAGGCGTCTCAAATGTTAACGAAAATGGGGAAAATTCTTTATGAGATTTTAACACTCCCAAAACCCACAGTTGCCCTTTTGAATGGAACATCGGTTGGAGGAGGATGTGAACTTGCGATTGCATGTGACTTTCGTATAAGTGCAACACATAGCGAAATGGGCTTTATTCAAGGGAATTTAGGAATTACAACAGGCTGGGGAGGAGGAACCATTCTTCTTGAAAAGCTGCGTTATCAAGAAGCGATGGAAATGATCTACAGTGCTCAGCTGTATGGAGTAGAACGGGCAAAGCAAATTGGATTTCTTTCCTATGTCACGTCGTTTAAAGAGCTAACTATGAGGTGTGAGGAGTGGTTAGCCCCTATCACTCATAAACCGACCCAGGTATTGCAAGCTTACAAAGAAATCGCTATTGAGAAATGGGAGCAAAGCCGGGTTTGGAATCGGATGGAACAAGAAATTCATCGCTGCTCGATATTGTGGGAGTCGCCTGAGCATGAAGAAGCGGTTCAAAAGGTCATCGTTAAAAAAACATAGTTATGAACTGCATTTCCATAGCAATATAGTTAATAAGCGAAAGATGAAAGAATCACGGGTTTCCCATTTTGCTTCAAAGTATATGAAAGATTTTCTTGATTGAGAAGAGGAACAATAGTCTATCTTATCTAGTAGGTGCATATTCATTTAATAAGTACGGATAAGGAGGGATAGAAAAATGACTTCTTCTCGTCAAGATGCATGGACTCATGATGAAGATTTATTACTCGCAGAAATTGTACTGCGTCATATACGTGAAGGTGGCACTCAGCTAGCTGCATTTGAAGAAGTGGGGAAGAAACTTACACGAACATCAGCAGCTTGTGGCTTCCGCTGGAATTCTTTTGTGCGCAAACAATACAAGACTGGTATTGATCTTGCGAAAAAACAGAGAAAAGAATTAAAAGCAAGAACTCTTTCAAAAGATGACGAGCAGCCTGCACGCTTATCATATATGGAAGCAGAGAAACATATTTCGCTTAATGAGGTAATTAAATATTTAGAAAATGTAGATCAAGGGCAAAGGCACTCGTCAGAGCTTCTCGAAGCTAATGAAGAACTGCAGCAAAAGATTGAACGTTTACAAGAGAAAGTAACGATTTTGGAAAAAGAAAAAAAAGCTTTGCAAAACAACTTGTTAATTGTGGAAGATGACTATAAAGCTCTTATTGAAATTATGGAGAGGGCTCGTAAAATGGTTGTATTAAAAGAGGACGAAAAAAGTAGAAAAGTGAAATTTCAAGTGGATAAAAATTTAAATTTAGAAAAAGTTCAAAAGTAAAGCGACAGTTTGAATGCTCCCTACTTCATGTTGATTATATATACCACATAGATATAAAATAAACAGCTGGAAATCAGCTGTTTATTTTTGTTCGCTTACACCGTTTGGTAGCCAAATAAGAGGGTTTTCTCCCAAATCACGATCGATATCATATGTTACAGGTACGAACCCCATTTTTGACCAAAAATCATTCGATTTTACTCGTGGGCTTGTTTTGATAGGTAATTGAAAGGATTTGGCGTATTCAACGAGCGTTTGACCCAATCCTTTGCGCTGAAAATCGCTGAGCACTTCGAGTTTCCACACTTCAATATACGTTTGAGGCGGCTCGAAATATTGATCGTACTGTTTGTTTCGCTTATAGAGACTCATCCGAGCCACTAAGCTATTTCCAAAATAAATACCGTAAAACGGAGAATTTATTTCATTATCGGAAATTTTGGCATGTAATTCTTCTAGCATTGAAAGTTCTTGAATGCCATATTCTTTGAATTTCTTGAACTCTTCTAGCGTTTTAAAATTAATTTTTAAATGCTTCACTTCGTAATTCATCCCATATCCCCCTTGTTATGTCTCCTTGCTAGACAAACGAACTGGCTTGGTTCGTTCATCTAATATTATATAACAAAAATACAAAATATTCTGTTTTCATGATTGGTGAACGAATATTCAATGCGCATAAGGAAAAATGAATTCTTTCAGTTAAATATGAAGAATACATTACTATAAGCATCACTTTTTAGAAAGGAAGCAAAAGGAAAGCAAGATCCAAATAGAAAGCGTTTTCAAAAATTGTAGAGGAGTTTTAAAATTATTGTAGAATTATATGGGGGAAAGTAGAAATTTGAGGAAAGGGGAGAGAAAGGTGAAAAAAATACTGATTGCAAATCGAGGAGAAATTGCTCTTCGTATTATTCATACATGCAAACAAATGGGCATTGAAACGGTGGCTGTCTATTCCGATGCAGATGCAGAGCTTCCTTATGTTCAAGCAGCTACAAAAGCACGTCGAATTGGAGAGCCTCCTGTGCAAAAGTCATATTTGAATGTAGAAGAATTGCTGCGAATTAGTCATGAAGAAAAAGTAGATGCCATTCATCCTGGATATGGATTTTTATCGGAAAATAGTGCATTTGCTAAAAGAGCGATTGATGAAGGTTTTTGTTTTATCGGTCCTTCTCCCGAAATCATTTCGATGATGGGCGACAAAATTGCTGCTCGTGCCGCGATGAAAGAAGCGGGTGTACCTGTTGTCCCCGGCAGCGAAGGCGATGTGACGTCAGTTGAAGAGGCTTGTAAAGTAGCGAGTCTAATTGGATATCCCGTTATGTTAAAAGCAAGCGGAGGCGGCGGCGGAATTGGGATGGTGCGCTGCGATAACGAAGAAGCAGTAAAACAAGTGTATGCCTCCACAAAAGCAAGAGCAAAAGCATATTTTGGTCAAGAAGGAATGTTTATTGAAAAGCTTATCACAAACGCAAAACATATCGAAGTACAGGTGTTTGGAGATCAGCATGGTAATGTCGTTCATCTTTTTGAACGCGATTGTTCCGTACAAAGAAGAAATCAAAAAGTGATTGAAGAAGCCCCTGCGCTTTCTTTAAAAGAAAGTACGCGACAAGCCATGCAAAACCAAGCCGTTCAAGCGGCTAAAGCAATCGGATATTATAATGCAGGTACGGTGGAGTTTATTGTGGATGAAGACGAAAATTTTTATTTTCTTGAAATGAACACGCGGCTGCAAGTTGAGCATCCGATCACCGAGCAAATTGCAGGGGTCGATTTAGTTAAGTGGCAGATCTTAGCTGCGCGCGGAGAAAAGCTTCCACGTGTGCAAGAGGAAATAGCAGCAAATAACTATGCCATTGAATTTCGAATTTATGCAGAAGATCCGTTTACTTTTTTACCGGCTCCGGGAAAAATTACGGGTTATCACTTGCCCGAGCGAACCTATGCGCGCGTAGACAGCGGCTACAGTGATATGAATGCGGTTACACCTTTTTATGATCCAATGATTGCAAAAGTTATTATTACTGGTCGTACGCGTTCAAATGCAATTGAACTAGCTAAATCATATTTTACAGAAGCTGTTGTAGAGGGAATCAAAACGAATATTCCTCTATTTAAGCAGTTGTTAAATGAAGAGTTATATGAAAAAGGCACCTATAACACATCGTTATTATCAACCGTATTAAATAAAGGAGGAGCACCACAATGAGTGAAATCAAAGCGACAATGGCAGGCATGGTATTTAATGTGTTTGTTCAGCAAGGTGCAAGTGTAGCCAAAGGAGAAGTTGTTGTTGTATTAGAATCTATGAAAATGGAAATTCCTATTGAAAGCGATCAAGCTGGTATTGCAGAGACTGTCCATATAGCCGTGGGGGATTTTGTGAACGAAGGCGACGTTTTGGTGACTATTTCATAACTCATAAAGGAGAGATATCATGATACATACAGGTGAATCTCAGAAAAAATATGATGAAAATCGTCAAAAAGTAGAGCGTGGCAACGCGGAGAAGTACAAAGAGAAACTTGCAAAACAACAGAAGCTTTTTGTAAGAGATCGTTTAGCCCTTTTATTTGATGACGGGAAATATGAAGAAGACGGCATGTTTGCAAATAATAAAGCCGAAGGGTTGCCGGCAGACGGTGTTGTAACTGCAATTGGGAAAGTAAACGGTGAAACGGTTTGTGTAATGGCTAATGACTCTACTGTAAAAGCAGGATCTTGGGGGGCCAGAACAGTAGAGAAAATTATTCGGATTCAAGAAGTAGCAGAAAAACTGCATGTGCCTTTGCTCTACCTAGTGGATTCTGCAGGAGCGCGTATTACGGATCAATTAGATATGTTTCCAAACCGCCGAGGAGCTGGACGGATCTTTCACAATCAAGTAAAACTTTCCGGCGTCATTCCTCAAATTTGTTTGCTCTTCGGTCCGTCAGCAGCTGGAGGGGCTTATATCCCTGCATTTTGTGATATTGTTGTGATGGTAGATGGAAACGCTTCTATGTACTTAGGTTCGCCGCGTATGGCCGAAGCTGTTATTGGAGAAAAGGTTACGCTAGAAGAAATGGGAGGAGCACATATGCACTGCAGCGTTAGCGGATGTGGAGATGTGTTAGCTTATTCTGAAGAAGAAGCTATTTCCTATGCCAAATCTTATTTAACCTACTTTCCACAAAACTATCAAGAGAAGCCTAAAGTACAAAAAGCTAAAGAGCCTAAGGAGACAAAGGATTTAGTAGAACTAATTCCGGAGAATCAAAATGTTCCATTTGATATCTATGAAGCAATTGATACCCTTATTGACGAAGGGAGCTTCTTTGAAGTGAAAAAACTGTTTGCCGCCGAATTGGTAACAGGGCTTGCACGAATAGATGGAAAAGTAGTAGGGATTATTGCCAATCAGCCGAAGGTCAAAGGAGGAGTGCTGTTTGTAGATTCAGCAGATAAAGGAGCAAAATTTATTCAACTGTGCGATGCCTTCCATATTCCTTTGCTATTTTTAGCGGATGTACCTGGATTCATGATTGGAACCAAAGTAGAAAGAGCAGGCATCATTAGACATGGTGCAAAATTGATTGCAGCGATGAGTTCAGCTACAGTTCCTAAAATTTCCGTAGTCATGCGCAAAGCTTATGGCGCAGGGCTTTACGCTATGGCTGGTCCAGCTTTTGAACCGGATTGCTGCCTTGCATTACCTACTGCTCAAATTGCCGTAATGGGTCCTGAAGCGGCAGTAAATGCCGTCTATTCTAATAAAATTAATGAAATTGAAGATCCGAAAGAGCGGTTTATGTTTGTTAAACAGAAACAGCAGGAGTATAAAGAACACATCGATATCTATACGCTGGCTTCTGAACTTATTATTGACGACATCGTTCCTGCTAACGAACTGCGTCGAACTTTAATTGACCGCTTTCGATTATATGAAACAAAGAATGTGACCTTTAGCCGTCGTAAACATCCGGTGTATCCCGTATAATAAAAAAAAACGGGATCACTTTAAATAATTTACAATAAGCCCGGTGATTTTTAATCACACGGGCTATATGAATAGGTAAAATTTTAAGAATGCATTTAATTCAAAGCATTTTTTTGCTAAAATGAAACTCAATAATGGAAAGAGGAACAAAAAATACGATGAAAACTATAGGTATTATTGGAGGCGGATCATTAGGTCTGTTGTTTAGCGCGTATTTATCAGATTGTTATGATGTAACCTTGTATACGAAAACAAAAACTCAAGCAAAGTGTATTAACGATAATGGAATTACCTTACATAGACAAGAGGAACATCACACTAAAAAAGTCAGTGCTATCTCTCTGGAAAAACACATAAAAGAAGCAGATTTAATCATTATTACTGTAAAACAGTATCATTTAAAAGAGATTATTCCTTTTATCAAAACCCTTACTATACATACTCCCCTTTTGTTTATCCAAAACGGTATGAGCCATATTGAAATTCTTAAAAATCTCCCGCAGCGCACTCTCTATTTGGGTACAGTTGAACACGGGGCAATGCGTACCAATATGGATAGCGTCCATCATACAGGAATAGGAACAACCCGTATTGCTTCGTACAGAGGAGAAATGGAGTCTATCTTGCCAATTGTAAATTTTCCTTGGGTGATTGAAGCAGATTGGTATGCGATGCTGGTAAAGAAATTAGTTGTAAATGCGCTCATCAATCCTCTTACGGCGCTGTATCGGGTGAAAAATGGGCAGCTGATTCATAACAGCTACTTTTATAAAACGATGCGTCTATTGTTTGAAGAGATTGCCGCTGTGTTAAAACTGGATTCAGCTTTTAATTATTGGGAAAATGCGCTGGGGGTTTGTTCACGCACGAGTACAAATCAATCTTCTATGCTAAAAGATATACAGGAGGGGCGGCAAACAGAAATTGATGCTATTTTAGGCTATATTCAAACACAAGCTGCTGAAAAAAGAACGTCGACGCCTATTGTTGACTTTTTATATGGGTCAATAAAAGGAATCGAAGAAGAAAAGGGTGATTAACATGGGAAGTTTTATTGCTGGAGTTTTTGCGACGTTTGTCACTCTGCCGCTCGTTGGTTTTTTTATTCTATACATGCTTTTACGCAAACTGACGAAAAATAAAAGGAAATCTGTCCACATAGCAACGTACATTACTACGGTTTTTCTTATTTTGTCCGTGCATTATGCAGCTGTCGAAATTTTCGGGCACTCTTTTTTGTGGTTGATTGCGTTAGTCCTTTTAGTTGTAGCAATGATTATGATGTTTGTACATTGGAAGGTCAAACATGACTTAGAAATGAAGCTGATTGCGAAAGGGTTCTTTCGGATGAATTTTGTTTTGTTTCTTATTGCACATATTGTATTAAATATAGGTGGAATCGCTTTTCGTATTTCCTCTCTGTAAAGCATGTTACTAGACGTGAGCAGTTACATTATGGATAATGAAGCTATATGTAGAGAATATAAGTATTAGGAAAAGAAAGGAAGTTCTTTCATGGAGATTACAGACGTCTCTTTAAAGGCGGGAAACAAACTAACGAACGATTACATAAAAGGTGAAAAGCAAGCCATTTCCTTTTTTCATTATAATATACACGAAAAAGACGTATATGAAAAACGTTTAGCGGATGTTCAAAAGCAGTCTTATCCAAGAGAACAGCTTGCTGAGTATCTGCTTAATTTTAATAAGCGCTACGGAGCATCTTTTAAGACGATTGAAAATATTGAAAAGCTAAAAGATCCTAACAGCGTAGTGGTCGTTGGAGGTCAGCAAGCGGGGCTGCTTACGGGTCCTTTGTACACCATTCATAAAGTGATTTCAATTGTGCTCCTAGCTAAACAACAAGAGGAAGCTTTAAACGTGCCCGTGCTTCCGGTATTTTGGATTGCTGGAGAAGATCATGATTTTGCTGAGATCAACCATGTATACACAGAGCATAAAAACCAGCTTTTAAAGAAAACGTTAAAGCATTCTTTAAAGAAAAAGCAAATGGTTTCTCAAATCGAACTAGACCATGAAGCCTGTAGAAGCTGGGTTCGTGATGTATTTCAAACGTTTAACGAAACGGCGCATACAAACCAGGTATTACACCTTGTTTTAGAGGCGTTAGACAAATCACGTACCTATGTCGATTTCTTTGCTCATTTGGTTACCACAATGTTCGCAGAGTCAGGTCTTATTTTAATGGATGCAGCTTCTAAAGAAGTACGCAGCATTGAATCTTCTTTCTTTGTGACGTTAATTGAACAAAATGACAAATTATCGTCAGCCGTTATGGAACAGCAAACAGAGATTCAAAAACAATACGGACGAATGATTGAAGTGGGAGAAGAAACGGCTCATCTCTTTTATTCACACAACGAAAATAGAGTACTTTTAGAAAGAGATGCAGAACAAAAGCAGTTTGTTGGAAAGCAAAATGAACTCGTGCTGTCTAAAGAAGAGCTGGTTCAAATTGCTAAACAAACGCCGGAGCTTCTTAGTAACAACGTTGTGACTCGACCCCTTATGCAGGAGTACTTACTTCCTACCCTTGCGTTTATTGCAGGTCCGGGGGAAGTAGCGTATTGGGCAGAGCTTGAAAAAGCATTTTCTTTATTTAGCTTTAAAATGCCTCCCGTGGTCCCTAGGTTATCCTATGCAATCGTAGAAAGACATATCGAGAAGTATATGGATGAACTTCAGTTAGACCTTTCGAACGTAGTAAACGAAGGCGTAGATGCAGAGAGGGAGCACTGGCTTAAGACAGAAGTTCACAACCCATATGAAATGTATTTTGAAAAAGCGAAAGAAGATTTCGAAAAAATTCATAAAACTCTTCGTGAAAATATTCAAAAAGAAGACAAAACATTCGATGAAGTCATGCTTAAAAATCGAGCGATTATTCAAAAGCAGTTTGAAACCATTCAAAAGATTGTCGAATCCAAACAGCTAATTAAGCACGATGTGAAGCATTCAAAATATGCTCAAGTTGAACTTGCTCTTCGTCCCTACAACGCTCCACAAGAACGTATGTGGAATATTATGTATTATTTAAATGGTTATGGTATGCAATTTGTGTCAGATTTACTAAGTGCTGAAGTCGAATTAAATCACCAGTTAAAAGTCTGTTATGTCTAATAAAATCCTGCTGAAAAGCAGGATTTTTATTTTGGAAAAGAGAAAAAGTCTACAAGGTGAATATCAACCAATTGAATCCTTATAAGGTATTTATTTCTAATTGCGCAAAAAAACCTTATATTCCTTACATTTTATTCTACGAATATGTCCTACTTTTAACAAAATGACACTATTTGTGACAAAAAGACAAAATTCTACTTAATTCTTATATAAATAGCTGAAATAATGTTGAACTTTGATATATAATATAAACGTGTATATATATCAAAGAAAAACACCGTTTTTTGCTTTTTGTATACATAACTAAGTAGTTTAGAAAGAAGTAGGTGTCATAATGTTTAATCACACAACTGTTTTGCTTAAAGAAGCAGCGGAAGGCTTAAATATTAAGCCGGATGGAGTATATGTCGACTGCACGCTTGGCGGAGCAGGTCATAGTGAATATATCGTAAAACAGCTATCAGAAAAAGGGAAATTAATTGCGTTTGATCAAGACGATGTCGCTCTGGCAAATGCAAAAGAGAAATTGGCCCCGTATCTAGACAGAGTTATTCTAATCAAAAGTAATTTTCGCTATTTAAAAGAGCAGCTAATGAAACATGGAATTGAAGAAGTAGATGGAGTATTATTTGACCTCGGAGTCTCGTCTCCTCAGTTGGATACACCAGAGCGAGGGTTCAGCTTTCATCATGATGCCCCGCTTGATATGCGCATGGATCAAAACTCAATGTTTTCTGCGTACAACGTAGTAAATGAATGGCCTTATGAAAAACTTGTGAAAATCTTTTTCCAATACGGAGAAGAAAAGTTTTCGAAACAAATTGCCCGCAAAATTGAAGCATATCGAGAGTCTAAACCAATTGAAACAACGCTAGAGCTGGTTGATCTTATTAAAGATGGGATTCCAGCGCCAGCTAGAAGAACGGGTGGACATCCGGCAAAACGAATTTTCCAGGCTATTCGAATTGCTGTAAATGATGAGCTTCAAGTATTTGAAGATGCAATTGAACAGTCTATGGATGTGATCAAAAAAGGTGGACGTGTAAGTGTTATTACCTTCCACTCACTTGAAGACCGAATTTGTAAAGTTGCGTTTAAAAATGCAAGTACGGTTCCGCAGCTTCCGCATGGACTGCCAATTATTCCAGAAGAATTTAAACCTAAAATGAAAGTTATTACAAGAAAACCTATTTTACCTTCAGAAGAAGAGATAGAAGAAAATAAGCGCGCGCGCTCGGCAAAGCTTCGAATTGTTGAGAAATTAGTGTAATTAAAGGGTTTAATCAAAGAGGAGGGGACGAGAATGAACAATGTAGCATACAAAGTAAGAGAGCAAGATCAGCAGCAGAAGCAGCAAAAGACGGTACGTCAAGTTGTTCGGAAGACAAAAAGAAAAATCACGGTTGGTGAAAAAATTGTGTATTCGGGATTTTTCGCACTCATGCTGTTTGGGTCTGTGCAAATCATTTCAAATCAATCTTCGCTTTATAGCATCAGTGAAGAAGTGCAATCACTTGATGGAAAGATTGACAAGCAAGAAGCAAAAAACAATGAGTTAAAACTACAGGTAACAGAGTTAAGTGCATACGATCGTATTTGGACAAAAGCAAAAGAACTTGGACTAAAATTGAATGAAAATAACGTAAAAGTCGTTAACGATTAATTGCGATGACTACGCCAAGAAAAAATAGCAATATTAGTACAGGAGCAGCAATATTAATTTTAATATTTGCATTGCTCTTTTTTGTATTAGCCATCAGGTTCTTTTACATCCAAGCGACGGGTAAAGCAAATGGAGAAGCTTTAGCCGAAATTGCACAAAAACAGCACACGCGAACGTCCAAAATTGAAGGACAGCGCGGTACGATTTACGATCGAAACGGAGAAGCAATCGCCCAAGACACGGGTGCTTATACGGTTGTGGCGATTTTAGATAAAAAACAAACAAAAGACAAAGATCACCCGCAGCACGTAGTAGACCCTGAAAAAACGGCTGAAAAATTAGCCCCATTGTTGAAGATGGATGAGTCTAAACTTGAAAAAATGATGTCTAAAGACGTCTTCCAAGTCGAACTTGGCCCCGGAGGCCGTGACATTGATAACGTGCTAAAGCAAAAAATTGAAAAACTAAATCTCCCAGGCATCACGTTTTTACGCGATTCGAAGCGCTTCTATCCAAACGGTGTATTCGCCTCAAGTATTTTAGGATACGCACAAAAAGATGATACGGGTAAAATCGTAGGGAAAATGGGAATCGAAAAAGTATTTGATAAGCAGCTTTCTGAAGAAGATGGATATGTAAAATACGAAGCTGCTAAAAATGGAATTAAGCTTCCGGATCCAAAAGAGTCAATTGTAGCTCCGAAAAATGGAGACAGCGTCACGCTTACGATTGATGAAAAAATTCAAACGTTTTTAGAGGATGCAATGACAGCGGCCGCTAAAGAATATAAACCAGAAGAGCTAATGGCAACGGTAGTGAATCCCAAAACCGGTGAAATTTTGGCGATGTCAAACCGCCCTTCATTTGACCCAAATATTCGTGATATCACTTCTTACCGTAATCCGTTTGTTGAAAACAGCTATGAACTTGGTTCAACAATGAAAATCTTTACGCTAGCAGCCGCGATTGATGCAGGCGTCTATAACGGCGAAGACCGCTATCAGTCGGGATCTTATAAAGTAACGAAAAACAGCGTTCCGATTAATGACCACAACGGCGGAGTCGGCTGGGGAGCTATTACATTTAATGAAGGAATTCAAAGGTCTTCTAATGTAGCGGTTGCCATTTTAGCCAACGAAAAATTAGGTACCGACCGTTTGTATAAATACTTGGACAAGTTTGGCTTTATGGATAAAACAGGAATTGACTTGCCAAACGAAGCTTCTAGCAAGTTAGTGACGAAGTACCCGAGAGACCGCGTAACCACTGCGTTTGGACAGGCGTCTGCTTTTACGCCTATTCAAGAAATTCAAGCGGCTACTGCGATTGCAAATGACGGGAAAATGATGAAGCCTTACGTGATTAAACAAGTAGTCGATGAAACAAATAAGAGAACGATTAAGAAAACAAAACCTACCGTAGTAGGACAACCTATTTCTAAAAAAGCAGCGAACGAAACGCTAGATATTTTAGAAACCGTTGTTTCTTCTGATGACGGAACAGGGAAACCTTACGCAATTGAAGGATATGATGTCGCTGGAAAGACGGGAACAGCTCAAATTCCTGGTCCTAACGGAGGCTACTTGCATGGACACGGGAAAAATTTCATTTCCTTTATGGGCTTTGCACCTGCTAAAGATCCAAAGCTGCTTGTCTATGTAGCCGTTAAAAATCCAACTCTCACGCCTCAAGAGACGGGTACTGCACCGCTTACAGCCGTATTTAATCCGGTGATGAAAAACAGCCTGCAGTACTTAGGGGTGGAGCCTGAAAAAACAGACGAAGACGGAAAGAAAACAGAAGAGAAAAAGGTAGATTCAGAAATTACGCTTAAATCTTACGTTAACGAATCAGTTGACAGTGCTGTGAAAGACTTAAAACAAAAAGGACTTGTTCCTGTTGTAATAGGTAAAGGAGATACGGTAGAAAGCCAATCACCTACTTCCGATACCATTGTCACTGGTCAACGCGTGTTCATTAAGACAAATGGAAAAGCCACAATGCCTGATTTAACAGGTTTTTCACATCGTGATGTTATTCGCTTTAGTGAATTTGTCAACGTTCGACCTAGCGCACTTGAAAATGGTTATGTTGTAAGTCAAAGTATTAAAGCAGGCGATCCGTTAAAAGCAGGAACGTATCTGAAAGTGGAACTTGAAACGCCTAAAGAATTTTCAAGCACGTTAAATAAGTTAAAAGAAACGGAAAAAAGTGAGTCTGATAGTAAAAAAGACGATAAGCAACTTGACTAGAAATTAAGTTCTAGTGAATCCTGTACAAGCATATATTGGAACGAGCCGATTCAGAGGAGGTTCTAATATATGCGGGTATCAGGAGTCACAGTTCGTAAAAGGCTAGCCATTGTTTTGTTTGTCGGTTTTATTGTGTTTTTGATTATTGATACAAGGCTTGGATATGTACAGTTGCTGACTGGGGATACGCTAACTGAAAAAGCCAAAGACTTATGGAGTCGGAATATTCCTTTTGAACCTGAAAGAGGAAAGATACTAGATCGCAATGATGTGGCACTAGCTACAAATAAAAGTGCACCGACCGTTTTAGTTATGCCAAGACAAGTTGAAAATCCAGCTGTTACGGCTGAAAAGTTAGCAAAAGTGCTGGGAGCATCGAAAGAAAAAGTATATGAACAAATAACAAAAGCTTCTTCTAGCGTATATTTGCGTCCTGAAGGAAGAAAAATTTCACATGCGAAAGCAAATGAAGTGCGAAATTTAAATTTAAAAGGCGTATATATAGCTGAAGATTCGAAGCGGTACTATCCGTTTGGAAGTTATTTGTCGCATGTATTAGGCTTTGCGGGAGTAGATAATCAAGGGTTAACAGGCCTTGAATTATATTATGATAAAGAGCTAAAAGGACAAAAAGGTTCAGTTAAATTGTATTCGGATGCTAAAGGTAAAAAGATGCCCAATATAGCCGATGACTACACAGCACCTGTGGACGGGCTGGATTTGAGATTGACCATTGATTCACGTGTGCAAACGATCATGGAGCGTGAGTTGGATAATGCTCAGACAGCTTATAATCCAGATGGTATGATTGCCATTGCCATGAATCCTAAAAACGGTGAAATTTTAGGTATGTCAAGTCGTCCGGGCTTTGATCCTACGGATTTTAAAAATGTGAAGCCTGAGGTGTATAATCGCAATCTTCCAATCTGGAGCGTATATGAGCCCGGATCAACGTTTAAGATTATTACACTGGCAGCTGCTCTTGAAGAAAAGAAAGTGGATTTACTAAAAGATCAATTTTACGATGATGGAGCCGCGGAAGTTGGCGGAGCGAGACTTCGCTGCTGGAAAAAAGGCGGACATGGACAGCAGTCTTTTTTAGAAGTTGTACAGAACTCATGTAACCCTGGTTTTGTGGAGCTTGGGGAACGTTTAGGAAAAGAGAAATTGTTCAAATACATTAAAGAATTTGGCTTTGGTCAAAAAACAGGTATTGATTTACAAGGGGAAGCAAAAGGGATATTGTTCCCGCTTGAGCGCGTAGGTCCGGTTGAACAAGCTACAACAGCTTTTGGGCAAGGGGTTGCTGTTACGCCTATTCAACAGGTAGCTGCTGTTTCAGCAGCCGTAAACGGTGGAACGCTTTATGAACCTTATATTGCCAAAGAGTGGGTAGATCCAACTACCGGAAAAGTTGTAAGCAGTCATAAGCCGGTTGCTAAGCGAAAAGTTATTTCCGAGGAAACGTCTAAGCAAGTGCGTTTTGCTCTTGAAAGTGTAGTAGCACAAGGAAGCGGAAAAGGAGCTTTTGTGGAAGGGTACCGCGTTGGAGGAAAGACGGGTACTGCGCAGAAAGCTCAAAATGGAAAGTATTTGAAAAACAATCACATCGTTTCTTTTATCGGCGTTGCACCAGCAGATAACCCTGAAATTGTCGTGTATGTTGCGGTTGATAACCCAAAAGGCACCATTCAGTTTGGTGGAGTTGTAGCAGCTCCGATTGTAGGTAAAATGATTGAAGACAGTTTGCGTGTGATGGACGTTAAACCGCGTAAAGGACAAATTGAAAAAGAGTTAACGTGGCTGGACACACCAATGATAAAAGTACCAAATGTCGTAGGAATGTCAAAAAAAGAGTTACAAGAACAGCTACTTAATTTAAAATTAGATGTGAGCGGCGAAGGAGATAAAGTGGTCAAGCAGTCTCCTGCAGCCGGAACGAAAGTTAAAGAAGGCGAAACGGTTAGAATTTATATGGGAAAATAAAAATCTCTATAAACCATTATTCTTCCTTGCATGATAATCAGCAGGTTACTCTGCGTGTGAACATGAAATCAACAAATAAGCCTTGGGGGTGTTCCCTCCGGGCTTCTTTTTCTGTAAAATGTAATAGGTTAGGTGCTAGAAAAAGAAGAATAGTTGCCATAGCGTCTTATAACAAACGTTTCACTTTACAAATAGAGAGGACATGGTAGGAATGGATTTACGAGAACTACTAACACATTTACATGATTTTGTTCAGCTTCCTGAACAGAATATTGATATTACGTCAATTGAAATGGATTCAAGAGAAGTTAAGCCTGGAGCATTGTTCATTTGTATAGACGGCTATACAGTTGATGGCCATAGCTTTGCACAGATGGCTGTGGAAAAAGGGGCAGTAGCAATCTTAGCAGAGAAGCCTGTGGATGTAGAAGTGCCTGTTGTACGTGTGAAGAGTACAAAACGAGCAATGGCAGTGCTAGCGGATGCTTTCTACAATCAGCCCACACAAAAAATGCATTTAATTGGTGTAACAGGCACAAATGGAAAAACAACAATTACACATTTAATTGAGCATATCTTTAAATCACAACATAAAAAGACGGGTCTAATTGGAACGATCGAAATTCGTATTGGTGATACGTCTTATGATGTGAAAAACACAACGCCTGAATCGCTGACGCTCCAAAAAACATTTCACCAAATGGTGGAGGAGAATGTAGAAGTAGCGATGATGGAAGTATCATCTCATGCACTTGACTTAGGACGCGTACACGGGTGCGACTTTGATGTTGCGGTATTTAGTAACTTAACGCAAGATCACCTGGACTATCATCATACAATGGAAGATTATCGTCGTGCGAAAGGGTTGCTATTTGCACAGTTAGGAAACGCTTATAACCATAATCGTCCTAAATTTGCTGTTCTTAATGCTGATGATGCGGCAACCGAGGAATATATTAAAAACACGGCTGCTACAGTGATTACCTATGGCATTGACCGTGAAAGTGATATTCGTGCAACCAATATTCAAATTACAAACAGCGGCACAACGTTCGACTTGACAACACCGACAGAAACGGTTCGTGTAGAGATGAAGCTTATTGGGAAATTCAGCGTCTACAACGTATTAGCGGCTACGGCTTCATGTTTAGTATCAGGTATCCCTCTGTCAGTTATTGTCGAGGAAATAAAAGTGTTAGAAGGCGTGTCTGGGCGTTTTGAAGTGGTTGATGCGGAGCAAGATTTTACGGTTATCGTTGATTATGCCCACACGCCGGACAGCTTAGAGAACGTGTTAAAAACTGTAAAAGAATTCGCAAAACGCAATATATATGTTATTGTTGGTTGTGGCGGAGATCGAGATCGTACGAAACGACCAATCATGGCTCGAATTGCAGCTGAATACAGTACACAAGCTATTTTGACATCTGATAATCCACGAAGTGAAGATCCATTGGCTATTTTAAAAGATATGGAAGAAGGTTTGGATACAGATAACTATGTGACGATTGCTGATCGTGCAGAAGCTATTCGCTATGCAGTGGAAACAGCGCATGCAGATGATGTTATTGTCATTGCTGGAAAAGGGCACGAGACCTATCAAATTATTGGTAAAAAAGTATTCGATTTTGACGATCGAGAAGTAGCACGCAAAATGATTGAGGAGCGAAAGTAGTAATGAAATGGGTAGAGAACAAAATGAGTCGGAATGAGTTGGAAGTTAAGGAGGGAACATCGTGCTAGAACAATCAATTTTATTGACAATCGGCGTAGCCTTTTTGATTACGGTTGTATTGTCGCCGATTTTTATTCCCTTCTTAAGAAGATTAAAGTTTGGTCAAAGTATTCGTGATGAAGGCCCGAAATCTCACCAGAAAAAATCAGGTACACCTACAATGGGCGGTATCATGATTTTATTATCTATTATTGTGGCAACTCTTATTATGGTCAATCAGTATGCAGAACTTACATATAAGACGTTTCTATTATTATTTGTCACAATCGGATTTGGTTTATTAGGATTTCTAGATGATTTTATAAAAGTAGTGTTAAAGCGTAACCTTGGATTAACATCCAAACAAAAGTTTTTAGGTCAGGTTGTCATTTCAATTATTTTTTACTTTATTGCAAGACAGTTTGAGTTTTCAACTGAAGTGACGATTCCAGGAATTAAAGACCCAATCGATTTAGGTTGGTTTTATGTTGTTTTCCTTATCATCTGGCTTGTTGGTTTTTCAAATGCGGTTAACTTAACGGATGGATTAGACGGACTTGTATCTGGTACAAGTGCGATTGCTTTTGGTGCATTTGCAGTTCTTGCCTGGAATGCAGAGCAGTTTGAACTATCTATTTTCTCAGTTGCTGTAGTAGGAGCTGTGTTAGGATTTTTAGTGTTTAATGCCCATCCTGCAAAAGTATTTATGGGAGATACGGGTTCTTTAGCGCTAGGAGGAGCTATCGCTACGGTGGCTGTCTTAATGAAAATGGAATTCTTGCTTGTTATTATCGGTGGTGTGTTTGTTATTGAAACACTATCTGTTATTATTCAAGTCGCATCTTTCAAAACAACAGGAAAACGTGTGTTTAAAATGAGCCCGCTTCATCACCATTACGAGCTAAGCGGCTGGTCGGAATGGCGCGTAGTTATGACTTTTTGGGCTGTAGGACTATTATTTGCAATGCTTGGAATTTATATCGAGGTGTGGATTTAAATGAAATCAGTCAATACGTATCAAGGTAAACAAGTACTTATTTTAGGATTAGCCAAGAGCGGTTTAGCAGCCGCTCAGTTAGTTAAACAGCTTGGTGCTAAAGTAGTCGTTAATGATCAAAAACCGTACGAAGAGAACGTAGCAGCACAGGAATTAGAAAAAACGGGCATTGAAGTTGTCTGTGGACATCATCCGCTTGAGCTTTTAGACAAAGCGGATGTTATTGTAAAAAACCCTGGGATTCCGTATTCAAATGTTCTATTGCAAGAAGCATTAAAGCGAAATATTCCGATTTTAACAGAAGTAGAATTGGCTTATGAAATTAGCGAAGCGCCTTTTATCGGAATTACGGGAAGCAATGGGAAAACAACAACAACAACGCTAATTTATAAAATGTTAGAAGAAGATCAAAAGCAGCCGTTGATTGCTGGAAATATTGGAACAGTAGCTTGTGAAGTGGCGCAAAAAGCAACAAAGGACAATGTAATTGTAACGGAGCTTTCTTCTTTTCAGCTGATGGGAATTGAAAAATTCCGTCCGAAAATCTCTTTATTATTGAATTTGTTTGATGCTCACTTAGACTATCATGGTACCAAAGAGGAATATATCAAAGCGAAAGCAAATCTCTTTAACAATCAAACAAGTGAAGACTTTGCCGTTATTAATGCGGATGATGAGCTAGTGATGAAAGCTAGTGCAGATGTTAAAGCGACAAAAGTACCTTTTTCTGTTACAGCTCAAACGACAGAAGGAGCGTATATTAAAAACGAAACCATTTTCTTTAAAGATGAAGAAGTGATGTCCTTAAAAGATGTAGTGCTGCCAGGCAAACATAATCAAGAAAACATTTTAGCAGCTGTATCCGTTGTGAAGCTGTACGGCTGTTCAAATGAAGCTATTTACCGCGTGCTCACAACGTTTGCTGGTGTTAAACACCGCGTTCAATATGTCACGACAATCAACAAACGTAAGTTTTATAATGACTCTAAAGCTACGAATATGCTTGCTACAAAAGTAGCTCTTTCCGCTTTTTCGCAGCC
This sequence comes from Priestia sp. SRI_019, assembly GCF_057586255.1. NCBI lineage: Bacteria > Bacillati > Bacillota > Bacilli > Caryophanales > Bacillaceae > Priestia > Priestia sp. SRI_019. The sequence continues at coordinate 605,303 of NZ_JBYCZN010000001.1, forward strand.
GACGATTTTACTTGCAGGTGGACTCGATCGCGGCAATGAGTTTGATGATTTAAAAGAAGAGTTTAAAAATGTGAAAGCTGTTATTACGTTTGGTGAAACGGCTCCTAAAATTGAACGCGTAGCAAAAGAAGCGGGAATACAAATTGTAAAACGTGTCGATAATGTTAAACAAGCAGTTTCAGAAGCATATGCTTGTTCAGATGAAGAAGATGTTATTTTATTATCTCCTGCTTGTGCAAGCTGGGATCAATTTAAAACTTTTGAAGAACGTGGTGACATCTTTATTGAATCTGTGCATAAACTGAAATAAGGGCTTGTCTAAACACCTAGAAAATACACTAGCCCTAATCTATTTTTAGAGGTGTGTGACAGTGTCGACAAAAAGGTCTACCCCAGATTTTTTTCTCATAATCGTTACGCTTTCCTTGCTAACCATCGGCCTTATTATGGTATACAGCGCAAGTGCGGTATGGGCTACATACAAGTTTAATGATTCTTTTTTCTTTGCTAAACGCCAGCTCTTATTTGCAGGGCTTGGAGTATGCGCGATGTTTGTCATCATGAATATTGATTATTGGATGTGGCGTACGTGGGCAAAGCCAATTGTAATCATTTGCTTTGTTATGCTGGTACTTGTATTGATTCCGGGAGTAGGGCTAGTACGAAATGGGTCGCAAAGTTGGATAGGTGTTGGAGCGTTTTCGATTCAGCCTTCAGAATTTATGAAGTTTGCTATGATTATATTTTTAGCGAAATATTTATCAGAAAACCAGAAGAAAATTACATCCTTTAGAAAAGGAATGTTACCTGCATTATTATTGGTTTTCTTACCGTTTGGCATTATTATGATGCAGCCGGATTTAGGAACTGGAACGGTGCTTGTTGGAACTTGTTTAGTCATGATTTTTGTTTCAGGAGCAAAAGTAAGTCACTTTGCAGGTCTTGGGTTGCTTGGCGTTGCCGGTTTTGCAGGACTTGTTTTATCGGCTCCTTATCGGATTAAACGCATCACCTCATTTTTAAATCCTTGGGAAGATCCGCTTGGAAGCGGGTTTCAAATCATTCAATCTCTTTATGCAATTGGACCGGGGGGATTGCTTGGATTAGGGTTAGGGCAAAGTAGACAAAAGTTCTTTTATTTGCCGGAGCCTCAAACTGATTTTATTTTTGCTATTCTGGCAGAAGAGCTCGGTTTCATCGGTGGAACACTCGTTCTACTTTTGTTTAGCTTATTGCTTTGGAGAGGAATTAAAGTAGCGCTCGGAGCACCTGATCTTTACGGAACGTTTTTAGCCTTAGGAATTATTTCAATGGTTGCGATTCAAGTCATGATTAATATAGGCGTGGTAACAGGTCTTATGCCTGTTACGGGAATTACGCTTCCATTTTTAAGCTACGGCGGATCATCGCTGACGCTCATGCTGGCAGCAGTTGGAGTTTTGTTAAATGTTAGTAGATATTCTCGCTATTAATTGAAAAAAATTGTATAATGTCAAGTAGGCAATGGTCTACTGAAGTAAACCGTCATCTTAAATCCAAGTGCACGCCGGATTTTGTTGGCGGTTTATTTTCGATTTTTTACAGGTAGATGATATTTTTGTATGAAATGTTTTTAAAATGTAATGTTGTGATAACCAATTTTGAGTCCAACTATGGTATGATGTGTAAGGTTAAATGTTTTATCTTAGTGAGTAGGTGAACGTATGTGCACTTATGAGCGTAGCGTTTTTTTATGACTGTCAGCATGTGTTTAACTTCTAAATGAAAAACGATAAAAAAACAATCAAAATTACTTTATATAGCAGATGAACGTACATTCTATGGGTGAATGTCATACGATAAATAAAAATGATGAAATTGACAACAGAATAGAGTGCCTTCGTAGAAAAAATGTATCTTACAAGGTGCTGCTGCTTAGTTATGAATCTGTTCTTATTATTCTTATGCATTAGAAGTAAGGGCGCATTGACATGAAAGTTTTATAACAGCAAAGAGGGTTTTAGGAGGTTCTTATGGAAGCGTTAGTAAAAGAGTTAGTCGAAGCGAATATTGGAAAGGTTCGTGAAAATGAACCGCTAGCAAAACATACAACAATGAAAATTGGTGGTCCAGCAGATGTGCTTGTAGAACCTGATTCTGTTGATCACTTAAAAGTTACGATGGATATTATTAAAAAACACGGCGTGAAATGGAGAGCGATTGGTCGAGGATCTAATCTTCTTGTTTCTGATAAGGGAATTGAAGGCGTGGTCATTAAGCTCGGAGCCGGATTAGATGATTTAACAGTAGATGGAGAGACGGTTACTGTAGGTGGGGGATACCCTAGCATCAAGCTTGCAACAGTTATTACAAAACAAGGTCTGTCTGGACTGGAGTTTTCAAGTGGAATTCCTGGATCTGTGGGAGGCGCTGTTTATATGAATGCAGGTGCCCATGGTTCTGATATGTCTCATGTAGTCGAGAAAGCGCTGATTTTATTTGAAGATGGCACTCTTGAGTGGCTGACAAATGAAGAGCTTCAATTCTCGTATCGTCATTCAATTCTACAAAAAGACCGTCCTGGAGTATGTGTAGAAGCCGTGCTGCGTTTGAAAAAGGGAACGAAAGATGATATTGTGGCGGTCATGCAGAAAAATAAAGACTATCGCCGCGAAACACAGCCTTGGAATTTCCCTTGTGCGGGAAGTATTTTTAGAAATCCGCTTCCAAATTATGCAGGAGACTTAATCGAAAAGTCCAACTTAAAAGGTTTCTCAGTAGGCGGTGCGCAAATTAGTGAGCAGCATGCGAACTTCATTGTCAATACAGGAGATGCAACGGCTTCAGACGTGCTGAATTTAATTGCTCATGTTAAGAAAACAATTAAAGAGAAATTCGATATTGATATTCATACAGAAGTTGAGATTATCGGCCGCTAATTACTCAGCCTGTCGCTGTATGGTTATGCGTGAAAAGGTAGCTTTTATGTGTTTATTCTATGCTATAATGGGGATATTCTCATGAAGCAAAGATTGGAAATAAATAGATGGTAATTCTTCGTTTATTTTCTCAAATGGATAAGGGTGAAAAAAATGGAAAAAGGTAAGTTAATTGTTTTAGAAGATCGGGTACCGAAGCTGCAAGAACAGCGAAAGCAAAAAGCAAATAGACGGCTTATTTTGTATTTATCACTCTTTTTCATCCTTATTTTATTTATTGTATATTCTCAATCTTCTTTGAGTAATGTTTCTAACATTGAAGTACAAGGGAATAAACATGTAAGTGATAAGGATATTGTCAAAGCGAGTGGTCTGTCCAAAAAAACCAGCTACTGGAAAGCTGATGCTGATCGAATTCAAGAAAAAGTCGAAAAAAACCCTGAGGTAAAGGAAGCTGTCATTCACAAAACATTTCCTAATAAGGTCGTAATCGACGTAAAAGAGTACGCAAGAATTGCATATGTAACCTCGGGGAATAAATATTTCCCTGTGAATGAAAATGGAAAAGTTTTAAAAGAAGTAAGTGCTAAGAAAGTGTCATCCGACGCTCCGCTGCTAATTGACTGGAAAGACGGAGACGCTATACAAAGCATGGTTCAAGAATTAGCTAAAACGCCTAAGAGCATAAAAGGGGCTATTTCTGAGATTTACTACGCGCCGACAAAGTCAGAACCTCTTCACATCGAGGTGTTTATGAACGATACGCGTGAAGTAAGCGGGAAAATTAGCAACTTCTCTGATAAAATTGTTCATTACCCAGCTATTGCAAGTAAATTGAGTGATGATCAAAAAGGTATTATTGATTTAGAAGAAGGATATGCATTTAAACCTTATAAAAAGAGCAAGCAGTAATTATTTTTTATAAGTGTTAATTAAAGGAAATAGATGAGCTGAGACTGGCAAACTAGCCCTCGTACATTGTATAATCACATGCAAGTATTCTGCATACATATGATTTTCTTCTCCGTTGCTGTGAAATGGAAATGTAATATTTGTTCTAGGTAAGTTTCGCTTTTCTCAGTGTACATCTTAGTGTAGACTTGTAGTTAAATAGCTTTTTTTCAGTGGATTTTAGGCTTAAATCTAAAAAAAAGTCAAAACCAGAACGTTTTGTTCTTTGAAAGAGATAAAGTCTGTGAAAAACTTGAAAAAAATTGATTTTACAAAAGGGAAACAGATGTATTTGTTGAATATTTTCATATAATAAAAAATTAATATTGTTGTTCTTCTTAATTTATTAAGATGACATGTGCAGAAAGAAAAAGGAGGTGCCAAAGAATGAACAGCAATGAAATATACGTTAGTTTAGACATCGGTACATCCAGTGTGAAAGTAATCATCGGAGAGATGAGTAACGATTCATTGAATATCATTGGTGTAGGGAATGTTAAATCACACGGACTAAAAAAAGGTTCTATCGTTGATATAGATGCAACAGTTCAATCTATTAGAAAAGCAGTAGAACAAGCTGAACGAATGGTAGGCATTACAATTAAAAAGGTTGTAGTGGGCATAAGCGGAAATCATGTATTTTTACAGGATTGTCACGGAGTAGTAGCCGTGTCAAGCGAGAATCGTGAAATTACAAACGAAGATATTCATCGAGTAATTGATGCTGCTCAAGTCATGTCTATCCCACCAGATCGTGAAATCATTGATGTTATTCCAAAGCAATTTATTGTAGATGGCTTAGAAGGTATTAATGATCCTAGAGGTATGATTGGGGTACGTTTAGAAATGGAAGGCACAATCATAACGGGATCTAGAACGGTTTTACATAACTTATTACGCTGTGTAGAAAGAGCTGGTTTAGAAATCAGTGATATTTGTTTACAGCCTCTAGCCGCTGGTTCAATTGCATTATCTCGTGATGAAAAAAACTTAGGTGTCGCACTGGTAGATATCGGTGGAGGTTCAACAACCGTTGCGATCTTTGACCAAGGACATTTGAAAGTAACAAATGTACTAGCTGTTGGCGGAGAGCACATTACCAAGGATTTATCGATTGGCCTTCGCACATCGACTGAAGATGCGGAAAATATTAAGATAAAGCATGGACATGCTTTCTACGATCATGCTTCTGAAGAAGAAGTATTTAGTGTACCGATCATTGGAAGCGATCAGCATCAGCAGTTTAATCAGCTTGAAATCTCTGATATTATTGAAGCTAGATTAGAAGAGATTTTAGATATGATTACGCAGGAGGTAAATCGCCTAGGATACAAAGATATTCCAGGAGGATTTGTTTTAACAGGCGGAGTAGTAGCGATGCCTGGTATCCTTGAGCTAGCTCAAGTAATTTTAAAGAATAACGTGCGCATAGCAGTGCCTGATTATATTGGAGTACGTGAGCCGCATTATACAACAGGCGTAGGATTAATAAAATTTGCATACAAAAATGCTAAAATACAAGGCCGGGAAATTGGAGCGCCAGTTGTGGAAGAAGAGCCGATTGAGCAAGAAATGATCAAACCTAGCCCGAAACCACAGCAGCCGCAACAATCAGCTGAGCAGCCGAAAAAGAAAAATGACCAAAATTTAATGAAGAAGTTTTTTGGATACTTCTTTGATTAACGTTACGGATTGGTAATTTCGAAGAATTAGGAGGAACTATCATGTTGGAGTTTGATACAAGTGTAGACCAATTAGCGACGATTAAAGTAATCGGTGTCGGAGGCGGCGGTAACAACGCGGTTAACCGAATGATTGAACATGGCGTCCAAGGTGTAGAATTCATTGCAGTTAATACAGATGCACAAGCATTAAATTTATCAAAAGCTGAAACAAAAATGCAAATCGGCGCTAAATTAACAAGAGGATTAGGTGCAGGTGCTAATCCAGAAGTTGGTAAAAAAGCAGCTGAAGAAAGTAAGGAACAAATCCAAGAAGCACTAAAAGGTGCAGACATGGTTTTCGTAACAGCTGGTATGGGTGGAGGAACTGGAACTGGTGCAGCTCCAGTCATTGCCCAAATTGCTCGTGAGCTAGGAGCACTAACGGTAGGTGTTGTTACTCGTCCGTTTACGTTTGAAGGCCGTAAGCGTTCTACTCAAGCAGCAGGCGGTATTGCGTCAATGAAAGAAGCAGTGGATACGCTGATTGTTATCCCGAACGATCGCTTATTAGAAATCGTTGATAAAAACACGCCAATGCTAGAAGCGTTCCGTGAAGCGGATAACGTATTGCGACAAGGTGTGCAAGGTATTTCAGATTTAATCGCAGTTCCTGGATTAATTAACTTAGACTTCGCTGACGTGAAAACAATTATGTCTAACAAAGGATCTGCCCTTATGGGTATCGGTATTGCGACTGGTGAAAACCGTGCTGCTGAAGCGGCTAAAAAAGCTATTTCAAGTCCACTTCTTGAAACATCTATCGATGGAGCTCAAGGTGTATTAATGAACATCACAGGCGGTACAAACCTAAGTCTTTACGAAGTACAAGAAGCTGCAGATATCGTTGCTTCGGCTTCTGACCAAGAAGTGAACATGATCTTTGGATCTGTTATTAACGAAAACCTAAAAGACGAGATTGTTGTTACAGTTATTGCAACTGGCTTTAGTGACCAAGATTTATCACAGCCAAAACCAGGTCGTCCTTCGTTATCCGCGAATCGCATGCAGCAATCGACACAGCAGCCGGCTCCCCAGCCGAAGCGTGAAGTAAAGCGTGAAGAACCTGTACAGCAAGAATATACGCGTCCATCTCAGCCACAGTCTGAAGATGCGCTAGATATTCCAACATTCTTACGAAACCGTAATCGTAGACGCTAAGAAAATAAAAAGCCAAGACCTCTGTTTTATACAGAGGTCTTTTTTTATGCAATGAATCTAGAAAAATCAAAAAGAATATAAAAAACATTCGACATGGTCAATATGATGCCTTCAAAGGGTTTATGTTTTCTTTCTAAAAGTGGTGTGACAAATATCGAATGATTTCCTCAAAAATACTGCTTGTTTCTCGGCATGAACTGACAGACTTTCTAATAGGATGTACTATATACTAATTTTTAACAGAAAAATTCAGAAAGAATGGAGAGGTTATAAACATTGCCAATCTATTTAGATTTAATATGGATGCTGAATTTTGGGTTAGATACGATTTTACTAATGTTATGTGCAGTTGTACTTAAACGGAATTACAAGTGGTGGCGGCTTTTGCTTGGCGGCTTTATCGGTTCATTAATTGTCCTTCTTATGTTTACGCCTTTTTCTCATCTCATGGTTCATCCTGCTATTAAAATTTTATTCTCTTTTTTTATGGTATTGATGACGTTTGGTTACAAACGACTGCGCTTTTTCTTTGAGAATTTATTAACGTTTTATTTTGCAACCTTTGTTGTTGGTGGAGGGTTAATGGGCGTTCACTTTTTATTTCAAGATCAGTTTCTTGTTCTTAATCAAATGGTTGATACAAAATCTCCACAGTTTGGTGATCCTATTAGCTGGATATTTGTTCTTATCGGTTTTCCGCTATTATCTTATTTTTCAAAAGCACGAGTTGATGATTTGCGAATGAAAAACATTACATTTGATCAGCTGGTAGATGTGGAAGTTATTTTAAACGAACAGACGCTGTCGATGAAAGGACTTATTGATAGTGGAAACCAGCTTGTAGATCCACTGACGAAAACCCCGGTTATGATTGTTACAGCAGATTCTTTAAAAGAAATATTGCCTGAAGGCTTAATGGAATTAAGCAAAAATGTCCAATCCTTTTCACACAGCGAAGATATTGATCAAGAGTGGTATTCAAAAGTCCGCTTTGTCCCTTATCGAAGCGTGGGCCAAGCCAATCAGCTGCTGCTTGCTCTAAAGCCAGATATGGTAAGGCTGGTGCATCAGTCCAATACGATTGAAGTCACTAAAGTATTAGTAGGTATTAGTCATACAACGCTTTCAGTGGAGAAGCAATATGAATGTATTGTTCATCCGAAGCTCATTGTTATTGGCGAAGTAAGTTCCGCATCGTAAAAGGTGTGAACAAATAAAGGAGGATACAGAATGGCTACATATCGAATTCGATTTCAATTATGGTGGTACAAATTATTAATTAAACTTAAGCTAAAAACAGATGAAGTGTATTATATAGGAGGAAGTGAAGCTCTTCCACCACCTTTAACAAAAGATGAAGAAGAAGTTCTCTTAAAAAAACTCCCATCAGGAGATGAAGCAGCCCGTTCACTATTGATTGAGCGTAATTTGCGACTGGTTGTTTATATTGCCCGCAAGTTTGAAAATACGGGAATCAATATTGAGGATTTAATTAGCATCGGCACCATCGGTTTAATTAAAGCAGTAAACACGTTTAATCCTGAAAAGAAAATTAAGCTAGCGACGTACGCCTCTCGCTGTATTGAAAATGAAATTTTAATGTATTTGCGCCGCAACAATAAAATTCGATCTGAAGTTTCATTTGATGAGCCGTTAAATATTGATTGGGATGGAAACGAACTGTTATTATCTGACGTGATGGGAACCGAAGAAGATATCATCACAAAAGACCTGGAAGCCAATGTAGATCGAAAACTTTTGTTGAAAGCACTGCACCAATTAAATGATCGTGAAAAGCAAATTATGGAGCTTCGCTTTGGGCTAGCCGGCGGAGAAGAAAAAACACAAAAAGATGTAGCTGATATGCTAGGCATTTCTCAGTCTTATATTTCAAGGCTTGAAAAACGAATTATTAAACGGCTGCGAAAAGAATTTAATAAAATGGTTTAAGTAAAAAAGCTGATGGTATAAGGGCTGATAAGCATCTTATACCATCAGCTTTTTTAGTGTAGAATTGTCAGAATTGTAAAAGTGCATATTTTTTCCTTCGGAGGAGATACTGAATTCAGAACATCATCTCCTGTTAGGAGGGAAAGAGTTGACAAGAAATAAAGTAGAAATTTGTGGAGTAGATACTTCGAAACTTCCCGTGTTAAAAAATGAAGAAATGCGAAAGTTGTTTAAACAAATGCAGGCTGGGGATGGAACAGCAAGAGAAAAGCTAGTAAGCGGAAATTTACGTCTCGTACTCAGCGTGATTCAACGTTTTAACAATCGTGGAGAATTTGTTGATGACTTATTTCAGGTTGGGTGTATTGGATTAATGAAATCCATTGACAATTTTGATTTAAGTCAAAACGTGAAGTTTTCTACATATGCTGTCCCAATGATTATAGGGGAAATTCGCCGCTATTTACGTGACAATAATCCAATCCGTGTTTCTCGTTCCCTTCGTGATATTGCTTATAAAGCTCTTCAAGTTCGTGAAAGGCTTATGAGTGAAACATCTAAGGAACCTACAGCTGAGGAAATTTCAAAAGTCCTAGAAGTGCCCCATGAAGAAATTGTGTTTGCTTTAGATGCTATCCAAGATCCGGTTTCTCTATTTGAACCTATTTACAATGATGGTGGAGACCCAATCTATGTCATGGATCAGCTAAGTGATGAACGCAACCGTGATTCAACTTGGATTGAAGAAATTGCTTTGCAAGAAGGTATGAGAAGATTGAACGAGCGAGAAAAACTAATTTTACGAAAGCGCTTCTTTCAAGGTAAAACGCAGATGGAAGTGGCTGAAGAAATTGGTATTTCTCAAGCGCAGGTTTCTCGTTTAGAAAAAGCTGCTATTAAACAGATGAATAAAAATATTCAAAGTTAACAAAAGCTATTTAAACTGGCAGCTGCTGGCGTTCATACAATTAATACCATTCACTTTATTTGATGTTCAACTTAATAAGCATCGTGTCTATAAAAAAAGACGCGGTGCTTATTTTGTATGTGTCAATGTATAATACATGACCAAAAGATATTCATATCAGATTTCCTATTACTGTGAGGACTTTTAGCTACTCGTTGAGAATGTCTCTTGATGAAAAGCTGTGTAATTAGTGAAGAAAATGCCTATAGAACGAGAATGGCAGAGAAAAAATAAGCTTTTCCTTCATGAAATGAAAATTTGAAAATATATATAGGCTAAGGAATAAAGTTGGCTATAGGGGGAGAGAGCATGTTAAAGATTTCAGAATTCCAGCTGAAGGATGTAGTGAATGTAGCTGATGGCAAAAAACTTGGAAATGTAGGGGATATTGATATTGACTTAACAACGGGAAAAATACAGGCCGTCATTATCGGGGGCTCTCGTGTATTGGGCTTCTTTGGAAAAGATGATGAAATTGTTATTCCGTGGAAAAATATTGTGAAAATTGGTTCTGATGTCATTTTAGTACGTTATAAAGACGCATTTCAGCCTGAAGAGAATTAGTTTTTTGTCAACAGCACCTAGCAATCTGTGGTACAATATGTGAGAACAAATGAAACAAGGGATGTGTCACATACATGAATCCTGAGCCATTAAAAAAAAGTCATCACGACTCGTTTATGTGGCTGAGCCCTTGGGTAGAAAAGAATGATATGCTTGTTGCTGGTTTCACCACAAAAAATGGTGGTGTGAGTAAACCTCCATTTGCTTCTTTTAACCTAGGGCTTCACGTAAACGATAACGTAGAAGATGTTATTACAAATAGAAAAATTTTAGCAGCCGAACTAGACATGTCTTTTGAAAGCTTTGTATGTGCTGAACAAGTACATGAAGCAACTGTTCAAAAAGTAACAAAAGCCGACTGTGCAAAAGGAATCTACAAGTACGAAGAGGGCATAAAAGCAACGGATGGCATTTATACAAATGAATCTGATATTTTGTTAGCTTTATGTTATGCAGATTGTGTTCCGCTGTACTTCTATGCGCCTGATCACCATTTAGTTGGTCTAGCTCATGCCGGTTGGAAGGGAACAGTGAAAGATATTGCAGGAAATATGATTCGACGTTGGGTAGAGCAAGAAAATGTTCCGATTGAAGATATTTACGTGGCGATTGGACCTTCGATTGAAGATTGCTGTTATGTTGTCGATAACCGTGTCATTACGCAAGTAAACGAAGCAGTTGGCCAAAATGGATATCAAGAAGTAAGCCCTGGACAATACGCGCTTAATTTAAAAAAAGTCAATAAGCTGCTGATTCAAAACGCAGGCGTATTGCCGGAACGAATTTTAACATCGTCGTATTGTACAAGCTGTGAAGATGACCTGTTCTTCTCACATCGCCGCGACCAAGGGAAAACAGGACGCATGTTTAACTTCATAGGCTTTAAGGAGGAGTAATTACATAGTGACAGCTAGCGTAAGTGAAAATCTAGAAGCAGTTCAACAAACAATTGCTGAAGCGTGTAAAAAAGTTAATCGAAATCAAAAAGATGTAGAGCTGATTGCTGTAACAAAATACGTTTCCACGAAACGAGCAGCAGAAGCAGTGGATGCAGGCATTTTACATCTCGGAGAAAACAGGGATGAAGGTCTTCTAGAAAAGTATGAATCAATCGGTAAGAAAGCGACCTGGCATTTTATCGGAAGCTTACAAACAAGAAAAGTAAAAAATATGATTGATAAAGTTGACTATATTCATTCACTAGACCGATTATCTTTAGCAAAAGAAATTGATAAACGTGCAGGACATCGTATAAAATGTTTTGTACAAGTTAATGTTGCCGAAGAACAATCCAAGCATGGCCTTGCTGTAGAAGACGTAATTCCATTTATTCAATCACTTGAAGAATTTGCAAATATTCAAGTGGTCGGATTAATGACCATGGCTCCTCACACAGATGACGAGTCTACGCTTCGCAGCTGTTTTCAAGGTCTAAAAAAATTGCAGAGTCGTATACAAGAACTAAACTTGCCATATGCACCGTGTACAGAGCTATCAATGGGAATGTCAAACGATTATGCAATTGCAATTGAAGAAGGAGCGACATTCATTCGACTAGGAACCACGTTAGTTGGGAATGAACGTTAAGGAGGTGTAATTCAAGATGAGTATGAAAAATCGCTTTAGAAGTTTTTTTGCTCTTGATGACGATACTGAATATGTAGAAGAACATTACGAACAAGAAGAGTCGGTAGAAGAGCCTGTACAGCAATCGAGACCAGCAGCGAAAGCTAGTCAGCAGCTGAATCAGCAGCAAAATGTGATTAGCTTGCAAAGCGTTCAAAAATCATCAAAAATGATGCTTTGCGAACCTCGCGTCTATGCCGAAGCACAAGAAATTACGGATCATTTAAAAAATCGTAAAGTCGTAGTTGTTAATTTACAGCGCATTCAACGAGATCAAGCAGTGAGAATTGTCGACTTTTTAAGTGGTACAGTTTATGCTTTAGGCGGGGACATTCAAAAAATTGGAACCGACATCTTTTTATGTACACCTGATAATGTAGACGTAAGCGGAAGCATTTCAGATATGATGGGAGAACACGATACAACAAACGTAAAGAGGTGGTAGTTTTTGGACATCGTTTTTGGGATTCTTGGGCAATTAATTGGGCTTTACTCATGGGCACTGATTATTTACATTTTGATGTCTTGGGTACCCGATGTAAGGGCATCTAAGTTTGGTCAGCTGCTTGGCAGTATTTGTGAGCCTTACTTAGAGCCTTTTCGTAAAATCATTCCGCCTATTGGCATGATTGATATTTCACCTCTTGTTGCAATCTTTTTACTACGATTTGCGCAAGCAGGGGTACGTTCACTTCACAGTATGGTTGGATTTATTTAAAAAGGAATCGCTGGATTCCTTTTTTACATACCAATAGTAGGAGTAATAATATGTCTATTTATGAACATTTTAGGCAAGAAGAACATGGATTTATTGACCAGGTTCTTCAGTGGAAAGAAGATGTCCTACATCAATACAGCCCAAAATTAACGGACTTTTTAGATCCAAGAGAGCAGCAGATTGTGACGGCTATTGTCGGGACTGAAGGAGAGGTTCAAGTTTCATTTGATGGTGGACAACCGTTTGCTGAACGCAAGCGTGCGCTGCTATATCCGGATTACTATGTACCTCAAAGCGAAGATTTTCAGTTGCGTATGTACGAGCTCAATTATCCTAAAAAGTTTGTGACAATTGAACATCCTCAAGTTCTTGGTTCGGCGATGTCCTTAGGACTGCGCCGTTCAAAATTTGGAGATATTTTGGTCGCAGGAGACGATATTCAGCTTGTAGCTGCAGAGGAAATTTCTTCTTATATTGAGATGAATTTAACATCAATTGGAAAAGCCAAAGTTTCACTTTCTTCTATTCAAAGAGAGCAGCTGCATGTGGTAAAAGAAGAGCTGATTGAACACATTTATACAGTTTCTTCAATGAGGCTTGATGTTTTGCTGTCGACCATTCACAATTTATCAAGACAAAAAGTCCAGCCTTTTATTGCAAATGGAGCGGTAAAAGTGAATTTTAAAGTCGTTGAACAGCCTTCTTTTGAATGTCATGAAGGTGATATTTTGTCACTTCGTGGTCACGGCAGAAGTCGTATCGTTTCACTTGAAGGCAAAACCAAAAAAGAAAAATGGCGAATTGTTGTAGGAAAGCAGAAATAAAGAAATCTACTAGCAGGAAATTTTAAAAATATGTCGAATAAACCATTACTAATGACGTAATGAGACAACACGGAGGTGGCCTAGATGCCTTTAACCCCTTTGGATATTCATAACAAAGAGTTTAATCGCGGATTTCGCGGATATGATGAAGATGAAGTAAATGAGTTTCTTGACCAAGTAATTAAAGACTATGAGCTGGTCATGCGTGATAAAAAGGAGTTAGAAGGAAGAGTATCTGAATTAACAGATCGTCTTGGACATTTTACTAACATCGAAGAAACGTTAAATAAATCAATTTTAATTGCTCAAGAAGCAGCGGAAGATGTGAAGCGAAACGCTGAAAAAGAAGCGAAGCTCATTATAAAAGAAGCAGAAAAAAATGCGGACCGTATTATTAATGAAGCACTGTCTAAGTCTCGTAAAATTGCGATGGACATTGAGGAGACGAAAAAGCAGTCTAAAGTATTTAGAACTCGTTTCAAAATGTTAATCGAAGCACAGCTTGAAATGTTAAACAGCGACGACTGGGATCAGTTGATGGATTATGAGATGCCAGCGCTAGAAGAAAAAATTGACTAGTCAAGACATCATCTTGACTTCTCACGTTTTGTTGTCATATAATTTGGTAACAGATGAAATTTCATATCAAACAGTACGGAGACAGGGACAGTAGCTTTTTTAGTTTGTCAAAGCGAATCGAGGATGGTGCGAGCTCGATAACAAACAAAAAAGTGAAAATCACCCTAGAGTACCATTGCTGAACTGATGATAGTAAGCAGTGGCGGTTTATTCACGTTACGAATGCAAAGAGGATTTGCGTGCAGCAAATCTACTAGGGTGGTACCGCGGGAGGCCTTCTCGTCCCTTTTTGGGATGAGGAGGTCTTTTTGTTATGGTACAAAAAGATATGAAATTTACGTTTTTTTTTGGAGGGTAAAACATGGAATATAAAGATACATTATTGATGCCAAAAACTGAATTTCCGATGCGTGGAAATTTACCGAACCGCGAGCCTAAAATGCAAGAACAGTGGGCTGAAATGAATATTTATGAAAAAGTACAAAAACGTACGGAAGGCCGTCCGCTATTTGTCTTGCATGACGGACCTCCATATGCGAATGGCGATATTCACATGGGACATGCATTAAATAAAATTTTAAAAGATTTTATCGTTCGCTATAAGTCGATGTCAGGCTTCTGCGCACCTTATGTACCAGGCTGGGATACACACGGTTTGCCAATTGAAACAGCTTTAACAAAAAATAAAAAAGTAAACCGCAAAGAAATGACGGTAGCTGAGTTCCGTAAGCTTTGCGAACAGTATGCTTGGGAACAAGTAAACGGCCAGCGTGAGCAGTTCAAGCGTTTAGGCGTACGCGGAGATTGGGATAATCCATATGTAACGCTTCAGCCGCAGTACGAAGCGCAGCAAATCAAAGTGTTTGGTGACATGGCGAAAAAAGGCTACATCTACAAAGGGTTAAAACCTGTGTACTGGTCCCCTTCAAGTGAATCTGCTTTAGCAGAAGCGGAAATTGAGTACTATGATAAGCGTTCAGCTTCTATTTACGTAGCGTTTAACGTAAAAGATGGTAAAGGTGTGCTTGAACAAGATGAAAAATTCATCATTTGGACGACAACACCATGGACAATGCCAGCTAACCAAGGGATTGCTGTCAATCCTGAGCTTCAGTACAGCGTAGTTGAAGCAGATGGAGCAAAATATGTAGTAGCAACTGAACTGATTGAAACAGTTGCTAAAGAAATTGAATGGGCTGACTATAAGACGGTTCGTACGGTAAAAGGTTCAGAACTTGAGCGTGTAGTAGCTGAGCATCCAATCTACAAGCGTGATTCATTAGTTGTTCTTGGCGATCACGTAACAACGGATGCTGGTACTGGGTGTGTTCATACAGCACCGGGACACGGGGAAGACGACTTTATCGTTGGTCAAAAATACGGATTGGAAGTTCTTTGTCCAGTCGACAGTAAGGGTCATATGACGAATGAAGCACCAGGATTTGAAGGATTATTTTATGATAAAGCGAATAAACCGATTACAGACAAACTAGAAGAAGAAGGCGCGCTGTTAAAATTAAGTTTCATTACCCACTCATACCCACATGACTGGCGTACAAAGAAACCAACAATTTTCCGTGCAACGGCACAGTGGTTTGCGTCTATTAAAGATTTCCGTGAAGATTTATTAAAAGCAGTAGAAAAAACAAAATGGGTGCCTACTTGGGGTGAAACGCGACTTTATAACATGGTGCGTGACCGCGGCGACTGGTGTATTTCTCGCCAACGTGCATGGGGCGTTCCGATTCCAGTATTTTATGCTGAAAATGATGAGCCAATCATTACGGACGAAACAATCGAACACGTATCAAATCTATTTAGAGAACATGGATCAAACGTATGGTTTGAGCGTGAAGCAAAAGACTTGCTTCCGGAAGGCTTTACTCATGAAGGAAGCCCAAATGGCCGCTTCACAAAAGAAACAGACATCATGGACGTATGGTTTGACTCTGGTTCTTCACATCAAGCTGTTCTTGAAGAACGTGAAGACTTACAGCGTCCGGCTGATTTGTATTTAGAAGGTTCTGACCAATACCGCGGCTGGTTTAATTCAAGTCTTTCTACAAGCGTAGCTGTAACGGGTGAAGCACCTTATAAAGGGGTACTTAGCCACGGATTTGCTTTAGACGGTGAAGGTCGCAAAATGAGTAAGTCATTAGGAAACGTTGTAATTCCAGAAAAAGTAATGAAACAACTAGGTGCAGATATTTTACGTTTATGGGTAGCTTCTGTAGATTACCAAGCTGATGTTCGTGTATCTGATAACATTTTAAAACAAGTAGCAGAAGTATATCGTAAAATCCGCAACACGTTCCGTTTCTTACTAGGAAACTTAGCGGACTTTAATCCAACAACTGATGCTGTAGCTGTTGAAGACCTTCGTGAAGTAGACCGCTACATGCTTGTGAAGCTGAACAAATTAATTGATAAAGTGAAAAAATCTTATGATTCATATGAATTCTCAAGCATTTATCACGCAGTGCATAATTTCTGTACGATTGATATGAGTTCATTCTACTTGGACTTTGCAAAAGATGTATTGTACATCGAAGCAGAAAATAATGTAGAGCGCCGCAGCATTCAAACGGTCCTTTATGAAACGTTATTATCGTTAACGAAATTAGTGTCGCCAATTCTTTCTCATACAGCAGACGAAGTATGGGTTCACATTCCAAATGTAACGGAAGAAAGCGTGCAGCTAGTTGATATGCCAGAGGTTCAAGAAATCGAGGGAGCAGATCAATTAGTAGAGAAATGGGATGCATTCATGGAGCTTCGTGATGAAGTATTAAAAGCGCTAGAACAGGCTCGTAATGAAAAAGTAATCGGTAAGTCTTTAGAAGCAAAATTAACGCTGTATCCAACAGCAGATACGAAAGAACTGTTAGCATCTATTTCTGAAAATGTAGGTCAACTCTTCATCGTTTCAGATCTTGAGGTGGCAGAAGGTGAAGCGCCTGCTGAAGCACAAAAATTCAGCTATGCTTCAATTGTTGTAAGTAAAGCAGAAGGTGAGAAGTGTGAGCGCTGCTGGGTTGTATCACCAACAGTTGGCGAAGATCAAGATCACCCGACTTTATGTACACGCTGTGCGGATGTTGTAAAAAATCACTACGTTCAGCAGTAATTAACAAAAACACGTCCTTTTTGGGCGTGTTTTTTGCTGTACGAAATTCCCAAATACAATGGTATAAAGCATTTAAAGCCTTAGGAAAAACTTGTGTTGTAGATTCGATGGAAAACTCGGTAAACCTAACATCATTAATACTTCATCTTATCAGCACAGGAGGCGTTTGCATGTATGAAAATTATCTTTCCATTGGACAGGAATTAGCTCTTATTAAAGAAGAATTACAAGATCGCCTATTGAGATATGCTACAGAACAATCTGGTTATATAGATGAAAAGGAACGTTACGTAATAGAAATGATTAAAGCCGATTTAAAAGATGTAGAACACGCGTTAGCAAAGCTGGACGTTGGTGCGTTCGGAATTGATGAACTAACTGGCGAAGTGATGTCTATTCATAAATTAAAAGTAATGCCGACGGCCCGCACAAATGAAGATTTATTTGTTTTATGGTGAGAAGCGAGAAAAAAAATGAATTATGTGCTAAAATGCTTTAGTATGGATTCGTTTGATTTTATTGCGGGAGGAAAACGTTTGTGTTTTATTATCTTATCGCTTTAGCTGTTATACTTATTGATCAGGTAACAAAATGGATGATTGTAAAAGAAATGTATTATGGACAAAGCATCACCGTAATTGAAAACTTTCTTTACATTACCTCTCATCGTAACAGAGGAGCCGCGTGGGGGATTTTACAAGGACAGATGTGGTTCTTTTATCTCATTACGGTGGTTGTGGTAGTCGGTTTAATAATTTATATTCAAAAGCTCAAAAAACAAGATAAATGGTTCGGTATTGCGCTAGCATTAATGTTAGGCGGCGCCATTGGAAACTTTATTGATCGAGTGGTCCGTAAAGAAGTAGTTGATTTCGTAAATACATACATCTTTACGTATGATTTTCCGATTTTTAACGTAGCTGATTCGGCACTTGTCGTCGGAGTAATCATCATGTTTATTATGACGCTGTTTGAAGGGAAAATGAAGAAGGAGCACAAAGAATGAATGTAATTGAAACAGTTATAAATGAAGAACAAGCGGGAGAACGTATTGATAAAGTACTTTCGACTGTAAATGCAGAATGGTCACGTTCACAAGTGCAGCAATGGATTAAAGAAGGTCACGCAAAAGTGAACGATAAAACCGTTAAAGGAAACTATAAATGTAAAACAGGAGACGCTATTATTATTGAAGTGCCGGAACTAGAAGAGCTTGATGTGGTAGCGGAAGAAATGAATTTAGATATTTATTATGAAGATCAAGATGTGCTTGTTGTAAATAAACCTCGCGGTATGGTTGTACATCCAGCTCCTGGTCATCATAGCGGTACGCTTGTAAACGGCCTAATGGCTCACTGTAAAGATTTATCCGGTATTAACGGCGTTATGCGCCCTGGTATCGTTCATCGAATTGATAAAGATACATCCGGTTTACTTATGATCGCAAAAAATGATTTAGCTCATGAATCACTAGTTAGTCAGCTTGTAGCTAAAACAGTGACGCGTCGTTATAAAGCTATCGTTCACGGAGTAATTGCGCACGATCACGGTACAATTGATGCGCCAATCGGCCGAGATAAGCAAGATCGCCAAAGCATGACGGTGACTGATGAAAACAGCCGTGATGCAGTGACGCACTTTACTGTATTACAGCGTTTTAAAGATTTTTCACTGGTCGAATGTAAGCTAGAAACGGGGCGAACACACCAAATTCGCGTTCATATGAAGTATATTGGCTTTCCGCTTGCCGGGGATCCGAAGTACGGACCGAAAAAAACGCTTCCGATTGACGGACAAGCGCTTCATGCCGGTGTATTAGGCTTTATTCACCCTCGTACAAATGAATATATGGAATTTGAAGCACCGGCTCCAAAAGAGTTTAATGAGATGCTAGAGCTTATTGAAAAAAGAAGTTGACAACTGCCATAAGTGATGGCATACTTGTATTAACTTAATAAGAACCTTTAAGAACAGTCCAGAGAGGCTGAGAAGGAAACGGTGAAGAAAAGGCATACTTATAGCCTTTTTGAAGAAATATGTCTAAAACCAAATCCTCTTGCCTCAAGGCAAGAGGATTTTTTATGTCAACAACTTGAGGTGAAAAACAGTGAACGTAAAAGCTACCGTACTTGACGAACAGGCTATTCGCCGCGCTTTAACTCGAATTGCACATGAGATTATTGAAAAGAATAAAGGAATCGAAAATTGTGTGCTAGTGGGGATTAAAACGCGAGGTATTTATATCGCAAAACGTTTAGCAGAACGAATTGCACAAATTGAAGGAAATACATTGCCAGTCGGAGAACTAGACATCACGCTTTACCGAGATGATTTATCGAAAGTGACAAGCAATGATGAGCCTCTCGTAAAAGGATCAGATATTCCGACAGATATTGCAAATAAGAACGTCATCTTAGTAGACGATGTGTTATATACGGGCCGTACGGTTCGAGCAGCACTTGATGCACTGATTGATATCGGCAGACCTGAACTCATTCAGCTGGCTGTTTTAGTGGATAGAGGGCACCGCGAGCTGCCCATTCGAGCAGACTATGTTGGCAAAAACGTACCGACAGCTAAAAGTGAAAAAATTGCGGTGCATTTAATGGAAGTAGACGAAAAAGACCATGTGTCTATTTACGAAAAATAAATTATATACCCTTTTAAATGGTAGTCCCGTGAGGCTGCAAAAGGGGGGTCACTATACAAGGAAAACTATACTGCGGTATAGCGTCTTCCTTGTATACTGAAAACCTCTTTGCCTCTGCGTAAAGAGGTTTTTTAATAGTGATAGGAGGAAAAACATATGAGTCAACAACGAGATTTTGTACTTGATATACATGATAAACCAAAAGCAGTAAATTGGTTAACATTGAGTCTACAGCATTTGTTTGCAATGTTTGGGTCGACGGTATTAGTGCCGTTCCTAGTCGGGTTCAGCCCGGCAATTGCTTTGATTTCAAGCGGGGTAGGAACGCTTGCTTTCCTGCTCATTACAAGAGGTCAAATTCCTTCTTATCTTGGTTCATCGTTCGCATTCATCACGCCAATCATTTTCGCAAAAGCTTCGTTTGGACCTGAAGAAACGATGGTTGGCTGTTTCTTAGCCGGACTTGTTTATGGAATCGTCGCTTTGATTATAAAAGGAACAGGAATTAATTGGATTATGAAGCTTCTTCCTCCGGTTGTAGTAGGACCAGTTATTATGGTTATAGGCTTAGGACTAGCTAATACAGCAGTAGGCATGGCAATGAACGATGCAAAAGGAAATTACAGCTTAACTTACCTGATGGTTGCGCTTGTGACACTAGCGATAACAGTTGCTTGCTCAATCTTCTTTAAAAACATTATCAGCCTGATTCCGGTACTGATGGGAATTATCGGTGGATACATCTTCGCTTATACACAAGGATTGGTAGACTTTTCAAAGGTAGTGAAAGCAGAGTGGATTGAAGTACCTCACTTCTACGTGCCGTTTGTCACATACACGCCGTCCATTTCACTGGGGATTGTGCTTATCATGGTACCTGTAGCAGTCGTAACACTCTCAGAACATATCGGACACATTCTCGTCTTAAATAAGATTGTGGATCGAAACTATATTGAAAAGCCAGGGCTGCACAGATCGATTTTAGGAGACGGAGTAGCAACTATGCTTGCTGCGCTGATCGGCGGACCGCCAAATACAACATACGGTGAGAACATCGGAGTGTTAGCCATCACAAAGGTGCTTAGCGTATTTGTGATAGCAGGAGCAGCAGTCTTCGCGATTTTGTTCGGATTTGTCGGCAAAATCAACGCTCTTATTTCAAGTATACCAACGCCGGTCATGGGCGGGATTTCAATTCTCTTATTCGGAATCATTGCTTCATCAGGCTTGCGCATGATGGTGGATGCAAAGGTAGACCTTGGATCAAAACGAAACTTAATGATTGCTTCGATTATCTTAGTGTTAGGAATCGGAGGAGCACACTTAGATATCTCAGAACATGTAAAGGTTGATAGTATGGCACTGTCTGCTATCATGGGAGTTCTGCTGAATCTAGTTCTTCCGAAAGAGAAGATAAAAGAAGCAGAAAACGTTCAACAAACGTCAGCACGAAAAATTTCATAGAACGCCTTTTAATTGAAATCCAGAGAGGTTTCTAAGGGTGTGTGAAAAGCGCGTTATAGACGAAGCTTGTTTTCTTACACCCTTTCTAAGTTAGAAAGGGTGTTTTTTATAAAGAAATGCGAGGAAAGCAAAAATGGAGGGAATCGATATGAAACATTTAGTGACAGTCTCAACACTAGAAACAAATGAAATTCTAGAGATTTTAGACAGCGCTGAAAACTATCGAACGAATAAACAAGGATGGAAACCGGAAGAGAAAATGTTTGTTGCCAACTTATTTTTTGAAGCGAGCACGCGTACTCGATGCAGCTTTGAAATGGCAGAACAGCAGCTAGGATTAACAACAATTCCGTTTGAAGTAACAACTTCAAGCGTCCAAAAAGGAGAAACGCTTTATGACACGATTGAAACATTAGCTTCAATCGGCGTTCAGTCAGTTGTTATTCGCCACCCGCAAGATCGTTATTATGAAGCACTGCAGGAAAAAGTATCGATTCCCATCATTAATGCAGGAGACGGATGCGGTCAGCATCCAACCCAGTGTCTGCTTGATCTACTGACAATTCGCCAAGAGTTCGGCTCGTTTAAAGGAATAAAAGTCGCAATAGTCGGAGATTTGCGACATAGCCGCGTAGCGAGATCGAATGCTGAAATGCTGACAAAACTAGGGGCGACCGTATATTTTGCGGGACCTGAAGAATGGAAAGATGAAGAGAACAGACACGGTACATATCTTGATATCGATGAAGCAATCGAAACGGTCGATGTTGTGATGCTGCTGCGTATTCAATTTGAAAGGCATGAAGAGAGCACTTCAGAGCTTGCACAGAACTACCACAGCCGCTTCGGATTAACCGTTGAACGAGAGCGGAAAATGAAATCACATAGCATTATCCTTCATCCAGCTCCTGTAAACAGAGGAGTCGAAATTGCAGATGAGCTCGTTGAATGTGAACGCTCAAGAATTTTTAAACAAATGCAAAATGGCGTATATATTCGTATGGCAGTATTAGCAAGAGCGCTACAACCAATTGAAAGGGGACTTAATAATGACAACAATTATCAAAAATGCTACATGGTTAAATAAAGGGAAAATTGAAAAAGTCGAACTGAAAATTGAAAATGGTTTAATTGCTGAAATAGCTTCACACATCGACGTACAGAATGAAGAAGTCATTGATGCAGGCGGGAACTTCTTATCACCGGGTTTAATCGATGTCCACGTTCACTTGCGCGAGCCTGGAGGAGAAAAGAAAGAAACGATTGAAACGGGTACTTTAGCAGCGGCAAAGGGCGGTTTTACAGCAATTGCTGCAATGCCAAACACCCGTCCAGTTCCGGATACTGTTGAACAAATGGAGTGGGTAAACAAGCGTATTGAAGAAACAGCACATGTTCGCGTATTACCATACGCATCGATTACCACTCGCCAATTAGGAAAAGAACTAACGGACTTTGAAGGCTTAAAAGAAGCGGGCGCATTTGCTTTTACAGATGATGGAGTAGGCATTCAGTCAACAGGAATGATGCTGGAAGCGATGAAGAAAGCCGCTTCATTAAATAAAGCAATCGTTGCACACTGTGAAGATAATGATTTAATCAACAAAGGCTGCGTCCACGACGGAAAATTTGCAAAAGAACATGGACTAAACGGTATTCCTTCTATCTGCGAAGCCGTTCAAATTGCACGAGATGTCCTGCTTGCTGAAGCAGCAAACTGTCACTACCATGTGTGTCACGTAAGTACAAAAGAATCCATTCGCGCCATTCGGGATGCGAAAAAAGCAGGCATTCGCGTAACCGCAGAAGTAACGCCTCATCATTTACTGTTAAATGAGGAAGACATCCCTGGGCTTGATTCAAACTTTAAAATGAATCCGCCGCTTCGAGGAAAAGATGATCAACAGGCATTAATTGAAGCTTTATTAGACGGAACGCTTGATTTTATCGCCACTGATCACGCACCCCATACAGCGGACGAAAAAGCAGAAGGCATGGAGCTTGCGCCGTTTGGGATTGTAGGACTTGAAACAGCTTTCCCGCTTCTTTATACAAACTTGGTATTAAAAGAAGTAATAACGCTAGAGCAGCTAGTATCATATTTAACAAACAAGCCTGCTGACACGTTCAACCTTCCTTATGGCACCATCGAAGTAGGGAAACCAGCAGATTTGACTATCATTGATCTTGAAACAGAAAAAGCAATTAATTCAGAAGAATTTGTATCAAAAGGTAAAAATACGCCGTTTGCTAACTGGGTATGCAAAGGTTGGCCGGTAATGACATTAGTAGAAGGTAAACGAGTATGGGAGGATGTTAAAGCATGCAACGTCAACTAATTTTAGAAGATGGAACAGTATTTATCGGAAAAGGATTCGGCAGCGACAAAGAAATGACAGGAGAAGTTGTTTTCAACACGGGAATGACAGGATATCAAGAAATTCTATCTGATCCATCATACTGTGCACAAATTGTGACATTAACATATCCTTTAATCGGAAACTACGGTATTAACCGCGATGACTTTGAGTCGATTGAACCAGCTGTACACGGTTTGATTGTAAAAGAAGTTTGTGATGCTCCTTCAAACTTCAGAAGCGAACTATCAGTAGATGAATTTTTAAAACAAAAAGATATTCCAGGATTAGCTGGAATCGACACGAGAAAATTAACGCGAAAAATTCGTCAGCACGGTGCGCTTCGCGGACGCGTGTGCAACATGGAAGTCAATGTAGAAGAAGTGGTAGCACAGCTTCAAAATCATGAACTTCCGACTGATTCAGTTAAAAAAGTATCAACAGTGAAGCCTTACCCAAGCCCAGGCAGAGGTAAAAAAGTGGTACTCGTTGACTTTGGAATGAAACACGGAATTTTACGCGAATTAACAGCTCGTCAATGCGACGTGATTGTGGTTCCTTATAACGTAACTGCGCAAGAAATTCTTCAATTAAATCCAGATGGCATCATGTTGAGCAACGGACCTGGAGACCCAAAAGACGTACCTGAAGCAATCGAGATGATTCAAGGGGTTTTAGGAAAGGTTCCTCTTTTCGGAATTTGCTTAGGACATCAGCTGTTTGCGCTAGCATGCGGAGCAGATACAGAAAAAATGAAATTTGGTCATCGTGGATCCAACCATCCTGTAAAGGATCTAAAAACCAATAAAGTAGCTCTTACATCTCAAAATCACGGCTATACAGTATGTGAGCCATCTCTTGTCAACACGCCATTAGAAGTGACGCACGTTGCGCTTAACGATGGAACAGTTGAAGGAGTAAAGCATAAAGAATATCCGGCATTTACGGTTCAATATCACCCTGAAGCATCACCGGGACCTGAAGATGCAAACGGATTGTTCAACGAATTTATGGATCTTATGAAAAACAATCAGAAAGTAGGTAATTGCTAATGCCAAAACGTCAAGATATTAACACAATTCTCGTAATCGGATCAGGACCAATCGTCATCGGACAGGCGGCAGAGTTTGACTATGCAGGAGCGCAAGCGTGTATTGCGCTAAAAGAAGAAGGATACAAAGTTATTCTTGTGAACTCCAATCCTGCAACAATCATGACAGACTCAGAAATGGCAGATAAAGTATATATTGAACCTCTAACGGTTGAATTTGTAAGCTCAATTATTCGTAAAGAACGCCCGGATGCACTGCTTCCAACGCTTGGCGGTCAAACGGGACTGAACTTAGCGGTAGAATTACACGAAACGGGTATTTTAGAAGAATTGAATGTAGAAATTCTCGGGACAAAATTATCGGCGATTGAACAAGCTGAAGACCGTGAACAATTCCGTTCACTAATGAATGAACTAAATCAGCCTGTCCCAGCAAGTGAAATCATTCATTCGCTAGACGAAGCGTATGCGTTTGTTGAACAAGTAAACTATCCGGTAATCGTGCGTCCTGCTTATACGCTTGGCGGTACGGGAGGCGGAATTTGTAACAACGAGCAAGAGTTGATTGAAATTGTAACAAGTGGATTAAAACATAGTCCTGTAACACAGTGCTTACTTGAGAAAAGCATTGCAGGCTTTAAAGAAATTGAATATGAAGTAATGCGCGATGCAAACGATAATGCGATCGTAGTATGTAATATGGAAAACTTTGATCCGGTCGGTATTCATACGGGAGATTCAATTGTTGTAGCACCAAGCCAAACGCTAAGCGACCGTGAGTATCAGCTGCTTAGAAATGCGTCACTAACAATTATCCGAGCGCTTAAAATCGAAGGCGGATGTAACGTTCAGCTAGCACTAGACCCAGAAAGCTTCCAGTATTACGTAATTGAAGTAAACCCTCGTGTAAGCCGCTCGTCGGCTTTAGCATCAAAAGCAACAGGGTATCCAATTGCAAAATTAGCAGCAAAAATTGCGGTAGGCTTAACATTAGATGAAATGATGAACCCGGTAACTGGGAAGACATACGCATGTTTCGAACCGGCACTAGATTACATCGTATCTAAAATTCCACGCTGGCCGTTTGATAAATTTGAATCAGCCAACCGTAAACTCGGTACACAGATGAAAGCAACAGGTGAAGTAATGGCAATTGGCCGCACGTTCGAAGAGTCAATTTTAAAAGCCGTACGCTCACTAGAGTCAAACGTTCATCACTTAGAGCTGAAAGATGCGCATGAATTTGATGATGCCATTATTGAAAAACGTATTCGCAAAGCTGGCGATGAGCGATTATTCTACATCGCAGAAGCCATTCGCCGCGGCGTAACGATTCAGCAAATTCATGACTGGAGCAAAATCGATCTCTTCTTCTTAGTAAAACTTGAAAAAGTGATTGCTTTTGAAAATGTGTTAAAAGAAGAGATTCATAACGTAGAAGTTTTACAGGAAGCAAAAGAAATGGGATTTGCAGACTGCACGATTGCTAAGCTATGGAATCAAACAGAGCGTGAAGTATATGACTTCCGCAAACAAAATGGCGTGATGCCAGTATACAAAACGGTAGATACATGTGCAGCAGAATTTGAATCTACAACACCATATTTTTACGGCACGTTTGAAGATGAAAATGAATCGATTGTTACAGATCGTAAAAGCGTTGTAGTGTTAGGGTCTGGTCCGATCCGCATCGGACAAGGAATTGAGTTTGACTATGCAACAGTTCACTCCGTATGGGCGATTAAAGAAGCTGGATACGAGGCGATTATTGTCAATAACAATCCAGAAACAGTATCTACCGACTTCAGTATTTCAGATAAATTATACTTTGAGCCGCTGACGATTGAAGATGTGATGCATATCATCGATTTAGAAAAACCAGAAGGTGTGGTTGTACAGTTCGGTGGTCAAACAGCAATCAACTTAGCAGACGAGCTAGAAGCAAGAGGGGTCAAGATTTTAGGAACGTCGCTTGAAAGCTTAGATGCAGCGGAAGACCGTAAAAAATTCGAAGCGACGCTAGCGCGTTTAGAAGTACCTCAGCCTCTTGGAAAGACGGTTACATCCGTAGAAGAAGCAGTGGTTGTGGCAAAAGAAATTGGTTATCCGGTGCTTGTACGACCTTCATATGTACTAGGTGGACGCGCAATGGAAATTGTGTATAAAGAAGAAGAACTGCTTCACTATATGAAACACGCGGTAAAAGTACACGCAGATCACCCTGTGTTAATCGACCGCTACTTAACTGGAAAAGAAATTGAAGTCGATGCCATTTCAGACGGTGAAACAGTGGTTATTCCAGGGATTATGGAACATGTAGAGCGCGCGGGTGTACACTCAGGTGACTCCATTGCTGTATATCCACCGCAAACTCTGTCACAGGACGTGAAAGATACAATCATTGATTACACAACACGTATTGCCAAAGGCTTAAACATTATTGGACTGCTCAACATTCAGTTCGTCTTATCAAAAGGAGAAGTGTTTGTTCTTGAAGTAAATCCTCGTTCAAGCCGTACGGTGCCGTTCTTAAGTAAAATCACGCGTATTCCGATGGCGAATGTCGCAACAAAAGTTATTTTAGGAACAAGTTTGCGAGAGCTTGGCTATGAATCAGGCATGCACCCTGAAGAAGAAGGTGTCTACGTAAAAGTGCCGGTCTTCTCATTTGCAAAGCTGCGCCGCGTAGATATTACGCTTGGACCTGAAATGAAATCTACTGGAGAAGTAATGGGGCAAGATTCAACGTACGAAAAAGCATTATATAAAGGACTAATTGCGTCAGGTATGTCCATTAAGCCGTACGGTTCAGTACTTATGACAGTAGCGGATAAAGACAAAGAAGAGGCAACAGCGCTGGCGAAGCGTTTTGCTAACATCGGCTACCAGGTGATTGCAACGGAAGGAACAGCTTCAACGTTTACAAAAGAAGACATTCGCGTAAAAGTAGTAAATAAAATTCATCATGAAGATCACAATCTTTTAGATGTGATACGAAAAGGTGAAGCGCAGCTTGTCATCAACACGCTAACAAAAGGAAAACAGCCTGCGCGTGACGGATTTAAAATTCGCCGTGAAGCAGTTGAAAATGGTGTACCTTGCTTAACATCACTTGATACAGCAGAAGCGATTTTACGAGTGCTTGAAACGATCAGCTTCCATACAACACCAATGAAAAAAGTTCGTCCAACTAAAGAGGTGACAACCGTATGATCAAACATGAAATGATGCAAGTCGTCAGTCAGCGACCGTTAACACACAATGTATATGAATTAACCCTTCAAGGCGAGCTTGTTCGTTTCATGAATGAGCCGGGGCAGTTTGTGCATATCCGCGTCAACAACGACTATTTGCCACTGCTTCGCAGACCAATCAGTATTGCAGAAATTGACCAAACGCACGAACAGTTTACGATGATTTACCGTGCAGAAGGGGCGGGAACATCGCTGCTGGCCGAAAAACAAGCCGGACAGTCGATTGACGTGTTAGGTCCGCTTGGCCACGGTTTTCCATTAGAAGCGATAGAGTCAGGTCAAACGGCTTTATTAGTAGGGGGAGGCATTGGAGTGCCTCCGCTCTATGAGCTTTCAAAAAGACTTCGTGAAAAAGGCGTGCAGGTTATTCACGTCTTAGGCTTTCAATCAAAGGCAGACGTATTTTACGAGCGAGAGTTTTTAGCTTTAGGAGAAACATATATTGCAACGGTAGACGGCTCTTATGGAACAAAAGGGTTTGTCACAACGGTGATTGACGAGCAGCAGTTTTCATATGACGTTATGTTTTCATGCGGTCCAACTCCAATGTTAAAAGCATTAGAAAATAATTATACAAACAAGCCGCTTTACATTTCTTTAGAAGAAAGAATGGGCTGTGGAATCGGCGCTTGTTTTGCATGTGTATGCAGGGAAAGTGAAGATTCTACGGCTTATAAAAAAATCTGCAGCGACGGTCCCGTCTTTCAAGCAGGGGAGGTGCTTCTATGAGTATGCTAAAAACGACATTGCCAGGATTAGATTTAAAAAATCCAATTATGCCAGCATCCGGCTGTTTTGGATTTGGACGTGAGTATGCTCAATTTTATTCACTTGATGCACTTGGAGCCATTATGATTAAAGCGACTACTGCTGAAACTCGTTTTGGCAATCCAACTCCTCGCGTAGCGGAAACATCTGCAGGAATGTTAAATGCGATCGGATTACAAAATCCTGGGTTAGAGAAAGTAATGAATGAAGAGCTCGTTTGGCTTCAGCAATATGATGTGCCGATTATCGCGAACGTAGCCGGTGCTTCAATTGAAGAATATGTGCACGTGGCAAAAGAAATTTCAACCGTATCAAATGTAAAAGCACTTGAATTGAATATTTCATGCCCTAACGTAAAAGAAGGCGGAATTGCGTTTGGCGTAGATCCTGTCATTGCTGCTCGTTTAACAAAAGCAGTAAAAGATGTTTCAAATGTTCCAGTTTATGTTAAACTATCACCAAACGTATCCAATATTGTAGACATGGCGATGGCTGTTGAAGAAGCCGGCGCGGATGGCTTAACGATGATCAATACGCTTCTCGGGATGCGTCTGGATTTGAAAACAGCTCAGCCGGTTTTAGCGAACGGCACAGGCGGACTGTCAGGTCCATCCATTAAACCTGTAGCGATTCGAATGGTATATGAAGTGAGCCAAAAAGTGAACATTCCAATTATCGGTATGGGCGGAGTGACAACTGCTGAAGATGCACTCGAGTTCCTATATGCAGGTGCAAGTGCAGTGGCGATTGGTACAGCAAACTTTGTTGACCCGTATGTATGTCCAACCATCATTGACGAACTGCCAAGGCTATTAACATCATTAGGATACGAGCATGTTTCAGAATGTATCGGAAGGAGCTGGAAAAAGCGTGAAGCAACCGTTAATCATTGCTCTTGATTTTTCATCAATTAACGATGTACAGCAGTTTTTAATGCCTTTTCAACAAGAGTCATTATTTGTGAAAGTAGGCATGGAACTGTTTTATAAAGAAGGGTTATCCATTATTTCTGCATTAAAAGAGCAAAATCACCAAATCTTTTTAGACTTAAAGCTTCATGATATTCCCAATACGGTAAAGCAAGGGATGAAGTCTTTAGCTTCTCTTGAAGTAGATTTGGTTAACGTTCACGCAGCGGGCGGAATGAACATGATGCAAGCAGCCGTTGAAGGACTTGACTTAGGAACCGCTGCCGGCAAAAAGCGCCCGGATTGTATTGCGGTTACTCAGCTAACGAGTACATCTGATGAAATGCTAAAAGAGCAGCAGCTTATTACACATTCGATGCAAGAAGTGGTTACGCATTATGCAGCGCTTGCTAAAAAAAGTGGACTTGACGGCGTGGTATGTTCTACTCATGAAGTGCCTTCGATTCGAAAAGCAGCAGGAGAGGACTTTTTGACCGTAACGCCGGGTATTCGTATGGGCACAGATTCGGTAGATGACCAAGTCCGTGTGGCAATCCCTCAGCTAGCGAGAGAATATGGCTCAAGTGCCATTGTCGTTGGACGTTCTATTACTAAAGCAAAAGACCCGCTTAAAGCATATTATGAGATGTTACAGCAGTGGAAAGGGGAGCGTATTACGCGATGACAAAACTACGAAAAGAAATTGCAAAACAATTAATTGATATTGAGGCAGTAAGCCTTCAACCAAACGAGCCGTTTACGTGGGCCTCTGGAATTAAGTCACCTATTTATTGTGACAACCGTCTAACGCTTAGCTACCCGAAAGTGCGAAAAGAAATTGCAAAAGGTCTGCAGCATTTAATTAAAACGTATTTTGCCAATGCAGAAGTGATTGCTGGTACCGCTACAGCTGGTATTCCTCATGCAGCATGGGTAAGCGAAGCGCTAGAGCTTCCAATGTGCTATGTGCGAAGCAAAGCAAAAGAACATGGCCAAGGAAATCAAATCGAAGGAAAAGTAACAAAAGGTCAAAAAGTTGTTGTGATTGAAGATTTGATTTCAACTGGCGGAAGTGTGTTTACCGCAGTCGATGCATTAAAAGCGCAGGGGTGTGAAGTACTGGGAGTTGTGTCTATCTTTACATATGAGCTGGAAAAAGCGCGTCAGCTGTTTAAAGAAAAAGAACTTCAAGTTTATTCGCTAACAGACTACTCTACGCTAGTAGAAGCAGCAAACGAAGCGGGATACATTGAAGAAGAAGCGATGGACAAGCTATTTAAATGGCGTGAAAATCCTTCAGACCCTTCATGGATGAACTAAACTAGATCTATATAATAAAACCCCCTTTCTATATAGAAAGGGGGTTTTATTATGACTGACGCAGCTTCAGTACAAGTTCTTCGCTAGGCGTTACGTACACCGTTTGCTGGTTATCGTACGTCACAAAACCAGGTTTAGCACCGCTTGGTTTCTTGACGTGGCGAATTTTTGTATAGTCCACGGGTACTGAACTTGAATTCTTGGCTTTACTAAAGTAAGCAGCAAGATGAGCCGCTTCTAAAATTGTTTCTTCTGAAGGCTCTTGGCTGCGGATAACAACGTGAGAACCCGGTATATCTTTTGTATGAAACCAAATGTCATCACGAGCAGCAAGGCGATTTGTTAAATACTCATTTTGCTTATTGTTTTTTCCAACTAAAATCGTCGTGCCGTCGCTTGAAACGTATTGTTCAAGTGTAGGCGTGGTGTTTTTTTGTTTTTTTGCTTGTTTTTGCTGACGGTTGCGCAAATATCCTTCTTCCACAAGCTCTTCACGAATCTCGGCAATGTCTTTGTGAGTAGCAGTATCCATTTGCTGAATAAGTGATTCAAAATACTGAACTTCTTCGTTTGCTTTTTCAATTTGTTCGATTACAATCGAAACGGAATTTTTCGCTTTTTGATACTTTGTAAAATAGCTTTGAGCATTTTGAGACGGTGATTTTTGTGGATCTAATGAAATGGTGAGCGTACCACTATTTTCGTCGTAATAATTAATCACGTCCACTTTCGCATCTCCTTTTTTGACAAGGTGTAAATTTGCGGTAAGGAGTTCACCGGCTAGCTGGTAATCAGATGCTTTTTCTGCATTTTGCAGCGTTTGCTCAAGTTTTTTTATTTTTTTCTCATTTTTCTTTTTCTCGGTAGAGATAAACTGTACTAAATCATGCGCTTGCTGCTTTACACGATCTCGCTCTGCTTTCCCGTAGTAATATCGGTCAAGAAGCTCGCTGATGGTTGCATACGTTTTTTTCGTACCCTCTAAATGCGTTAATTCCAGTAAATAAAAGTAGTCTTTTTGATTAACGGTTGTCAGAGTCGGTGTAAACTGACCTTCTTTGATCAGCGTCATCGTTTCGACGAATGATTTTGGAAGGGTAGAACGATTCGCTAAGCCTGAGCGAAACACCACTTCATTTGCAATTAAAGGAGAAAGCCCCGAGAAGGTTTGCACTAGCTGAGTCGCTAACTTTCCGCTATTAAAATCAATTTTTTTAACCACGGTTTCTTCATCCGCTTCAAATGGATGAAGCTTATCTTGGCTAGGAGGCAGTACGTAAGGAGCTCCGGGCAGAAGCGTACGGTGCCTGTTCAAGGCCATTGGAACGTGTTTGATGCTGTCGATAATCGTTTGTTTTTCTTTATCTACAAGCACAACATTACTATGTCTTCCCATGATTTCAATAATAAGCTGCTTGTACGTCACGTCGCCAATTTCATTTCGTCCTTTTGTTTCAATGACTAAAATGCGGTCTAATCCAAGCTGATACACTTGTTCAATAATGCTTCCTTCTAAATGTTTGCGAAGAAGCATACAAAACATAGGAGGCTCAGATGGATTTTCATAGGGCTCATTTGTGAAATGAACGCGTGAATAGTTAGGGTGAGCTGAGATTAAAAGTTTGCGGTTTTCACCTTTAGCGCGCACTTGTAAAATCAACTCGTTTGGAAACGGCTGATATATTTTTGAAATTCGTCCTGAAACCAAGGTCTCAGATAATTCTTGTAAAATGCCATATGTAAAAATACCATCAAATGACATAGTGCTCACATCCTTAAGTAATTGAAAATTGTCCTATAGAAAAGTATAGCATTTTTTAGGACGAGTCTGAATAAGCATACGATATAAGATTGTAACAATCTAATAGGTGCATTTACAAATAAAAGGGTGTGAAAAGATGCAATGAAATGGTATGAATTAGGTGAAAAAGCAATAGTGGAAGTAACAAAAACAGACAGACAGCATGGTCTTACACACAAAGAAGTAAAAGCACGTCAGCAGCAGCAAGGATTTAATGAATTGACTGAAGGAGAGAAAAAACCGGCCATTCTTGTGTTTCTAGAGCAGTTTAAAGATTTTATGGTGCTGGTTTTACTAGCTGCTACGCTTATTTCAGGTCTTTTAGGCGAATACATCGATGCGATTGCTATTATTGCCATTGTAGTAATTAATGGATTTCTAGGTTTTTTTCAAGAAAGAAAAGCAGAGAAATCTCTTCATGCATTAAAAGAGCTTTCTGCTCCTCAAGTAGCAGCTATGCGTGAAGGGAAATGGGTTAAGTTGCCATCTAAAGAGCTGGTAGTAGGAGACATTGTAAAGTTTTCGAGCGGAGACCGCATCGGGGCTGACCTTCGGATTATGGAAGCCAAAAGTCTAGAAATTGAAGAATCAGCGCTTACGGGAGAGTCTTTGCCAGTTGCCAAGCAAATAAAAGCTTTGCCCGGAGATGAAGTGCCACTTGGAGATCAGGACAATATGGCGTTTATGGGTACACTTGTGACGCGAGGAAGCGGAACAGGTATCGTTGTAGGGATTGGAATGAAAACAGCGATGGGACAAATTGCTGATTTGCTTCAAAATGCTGAAGCCATGATTACTCCTCTTCAACGGAAGTTAGAGCAATTAGGTAAAATTTTAATAGTTGTAGCGCTTGCACTTACTGTATTAGTTGTCGGGATTGGGGTACTACAAGGCCATGATTTATACAGTATGTTCTTAGCAGGAGTTTCGTTAGCTGTTGCTGCCATACCCGAAGGTCTTCCTGCCATCGTAACCGTGGCGCTATCTCTTGGTGTACAGCGCATGATTAAGCAAAGATCCATTGTTCGCAAACTTCCTGCTGTTGAGACACTAGGATGCGCATCAGTCATTTGCTCAGACAAAACGGGCACATTAACGCAAAATAAAATGACGGTTACTCACCTCTGGTCAGGAGGAATGACGTGGAGGGTATCAGGGACAGGGTATGAACCTACGGGCGTATTTTCGCGAGAGGAAAGAGAAGTTGATACACGGAATGAAAAACCGCTTCAGCAGCTTTTAGTGTTTGGTCTGCTTTGCAATCAAACGTCCATTTCGAGAAAAGATAAAGAATATGTCATCGACGGAGATCCTACTGAAGCGGCTTTGCTTGTTGCCGCAATGAAAGCGGGGCTGACAAAAGAAAACATTCAAAAGCAGTTTACGATTATTGAAGAGTTTCCATTTGATTCAACGCGTAAAATGATGAGTGTAGTCATTGAAGACGCATCTAATAAGCGCTATGTTATAACAAAAGGTGCTCCGGATGTGCTGCTTGTAAACAGCAAAAATATTTTATGGGAAAGCAGACAACAAACGCTGTCGGTAACAGTTCATAATGAAGTAAAAGGAGCGATTGATCAGTTAGCTAGCCAAGCGCTTCGAACTATTGCGATTGCTTATCGGCCGTTAGAAGACCATGAGAGCGTTCATACAGAGAAGGAAGCGGAAAAAGACCTGACTTTCCTCGGGCTTCAAGGAATGATTGATCCGCCAAGACCAGAAGTCAAGCAAGCGGTCAAAGAATGCCGAGACGCAGGAATCAAAACCGTTATGATTACAGGTGATCACGTCATTACAGCACAGGCGATTGCAAAACAGCTAGGCATTCTACCGAAAAACGGTCAAGTCTTGGAAGGAACGGATTTATCCAAAATGACGCAGGAAGAGCTAGAAGAAGTAGTGGATGATGTTTACGTATATGCCAGGGTATCACCTGAGCATAAGCTTAAAATTGTTAAGGCTCTTCAAGCAAAAGATCACATTGTAGCCATGACGGGCGACGGCGTAAATGATGCACCGGCTATTAAAGCAGCAGACATAGGCATCGCGATGGGCATCACCGGGACAGACGTAGCAAAAGAAGCGTCTTCACTCGTTTTGCTTGATGATAATTTTGCTACTATTAAATCAGCGATCAAAGAAGGACGAAACATCTATGAAAATATTCGAAAGTTTATCCGTTACTTGCTTGCATCAAATGTAGGAGAAATCTTAGTTATGCTCTTTGCGATGATTTTAGCACTTCCGCTTCCGCTAGTGCCCATTCAAATACTATGGGTAAACTTAGTAACAGACGGTTTGCCTGCGATGGCTCTTGGCTTAGACCAGCCAGAGGACAACGTGATGAAGCGCCATCCAAGGCATCCGCGTGAAGGTATCTTTGCAAGAGGATTAGGGTGGAAAGTAGTCAGCCGCGGATTTTTAATTGGAGCTGCTACACTTGCTGCATTCATGATTGTTTACGACAATGACCCAGATCGGCTGCAGTATGCACAGACGATTGCATTTGCCACACTTGTCATGGCACAGCTTATTCACGTATTTGACTGCCGGAGCGAAAAATCAATCTTTGATCGCAATCCATTTCAAAACTTATATCTTGTAGGAGCCGTTATTTCATCTATTATCCTTATGCTGGTGGCCATTTACTATCCGCCCCTGCAGCCTATTTTCCATACAATGGCTATTGCACCGCGGGAATGGCTCGTTATTCTAGGACTTGCAAGCCTTCCAACTTTTTTACTTGCCGGTTCACTTTTAACAAGAAAAGCTTCATAAATTGTGCTATACTTTAATACAGGCTGTCCTAAATGAGAAAACTCATGAAGGCAGCCTTTACAGGTTGAATAAAGAAGAGAGATTTCTTTTTTTTGCTAACACTTTCTTTTATGATACTTTTTATGTAAGATGTACATAGTGGATGTGATGATAATGATAAAAAGTATGACGGGTTTTGGCCGCGGAAAAGCGGAAGTGGAAAATCGATCAGTAACAGTGGAAATGAAGTCTGTTAATCATCGTTTTTGTGAAATTGTTATTCGTATGCCAAGACAATTAATTGAAATTGAAGATAAAATAAAAAAAATCGTTCAAACATACATAAAACGTGGTAGAGTAGAAGTATTTGTTACTATTTCAGGTGAAGAAATGGCAAAAAAGAAACTGCAGACGGATTGGCAGCTGCTTGAGGAATACATGAATGCGTTGCAGCAAGTACAAGAAAAGCATGGGCTGTCACAATCTGTTCAAATTCAAGACATTTTACACATGCCTGAAGTGATGACAACTTATGAAGAAGAAGCTGATCAGACGAGTATTCATGGTGCAATCTTTGAAGCCGTTGACGCTGCTGTGCATCAGTTAGTGGATATGCGGAAACGAGAGGGATCAGAGCTGTATCACGATTTGATGGGGTACTTACAGGATATTCAAGACATTCGCGAAAAAATTACACAGCTTGCTCCTGAAGTTGCTGAACAATATCGCGAGCGTATTAAAAGAAAGCTGAGCGATTATTTAGAAGGTACTTTCGATGAGCAGCGAGTGCTGACTGAAGTAGCTATTTTTGCTGAAAAAGCAGATATTAGCGAAGAACTTACGCGAATTCAAAGTCATGTTTCACAATTTATTCAAGCATTAAATACACCTGATTCAGTAGGACGCAAGCTGGATTTCCTTGTTCAAGAGCTGAATCGTGAAATGAATACAATCGGTGCGAAGGCAAATAATGGTACTATTGCTCAGTATGTTATTAGTATGAAAGCACAATTAGAACGCATAAAAGAGCAGGTTCAAAATATTGAATAGCCTTCGTGTAAGATAAAGATTATATTGGTATAGCGGGAGGCTTCTTATGAGCGGTAAATTAGTGAACGTTGGATTTGGAAATTTTATTTCTTCTAATCGTATAATCTCTGTCGTTCATCCTGAATCAGCTCCAATCAAACGCATTATTCAAGATGCAAAAGATCGAGGCTCTTTAATAGATGCAACGCAAGGACGTAAAACACGATCTGTTATTGTTATGGATAGCGATCATGTTATTTTAGCTCCTGTACAGCCAGAAACTGTGTCACAGCGACTTATAAACAAAGAAGAATTATTAGAAGGGTAGGTCACTTGAACCGATGATTGAAAGAGGTTTATTAATTGTTCTTTCCGGACCATCAGGTGTTGGAAAAGGAACGGTACGAAAAGCATTGTTTGAGCAAGAAGACATTAAATTGCAGTATTCTATCTCTGCAACAACAAGAAAGCCCCGCGAAGGTGAAGTAGACGGTGTTGACTATTTCTTCAAACCACGCGAAGAGTTTGAGCGCATGATTGAAAACAAGAAATTATTAGAGTGGGCTGAATACGTAGGCAACTACTACGGTACCCCGGTTGATTATGTAGAACAAACGTTATCTGAAGGCAAAGACGTATTTCTAGAAATTGAAGTGCAAGGTGCTCTTCAAGTGAAAGAAGCGTTTCCAGAAGGTTTGTTCATCTTCTTGGCACCGCCGAGTTTGTCAGAGCTTAAAAGTCGTATCGTAAACCGCGGTACTGAAACAGAAGATTTAATCAATAACCGTATGCGCGTGGCAAAAGAAGAAATTGAACTTATGGACGCCTACGATTATGTTGTAGAAAATGACAAAGTAGAAAATGCTTGTGCTCGCATCCGTGCTATCGTAACGGCTGAACACTGCCGTCGTGATCGTATTTCTGCGCGCTATAAAAGAATGCTGGAGGTAGAATAAACATGCTTTATCCATCAATTGATTCCCTAATGGAAAAATTAGATTCTAAGTACACGCTTGTGACAGTAGCTGCAAAACGTGCACGTCAATTACAGCTTCACAATGATACGCCGATTGAAAAGCCGGTTTCTTATAAATTTGTAGGCTGTGCTTTAGAAGAAATTAATGCTGAACAATTAAGCTATAAGCAAGGTGTAGCAGAAGAAGATTCTAAACATCAGTAAGTGAAAAAATAACAACCTACTTTATAGGTTGTTATTTTTTTGATGCTTTTGTTTGTATTCAAGCAGGATAGTGAATGTCTCATTACAAAAATGGTATAATAATTAAATTGAAAAGCTTTAGATAGTTACCCGAGTAAACAAGCGGATGCTGGTTGAGCGGGATAAATAGATGGGGGCATAATGATGAAGGGAAAACGAATTTTATTATGTGTTAGCGGCGGGATCGCCGTATATAAAGCCGCAGCTTTAGCAAGTAAATTAGTACAAGCGGAAGCGGAAGTTAAAGTAATGATGACTGCTTCGGCATGCGAGTTCGTAACGCCGCTTACGTTTCAAGCTCTGTCTCGAAACCCAG
The DNA here is from genome assembly GCF_057586255.1 of Priestia sp. SRI_019. NCBI lineage: Bacteria > Bacillati > Bacillota > Bacilli > Caryophanales > Bacillaceae > Priestia > Priestia sp. SRI_019. Next base: position 643,306 of record NZ_JBYCZN010000001.1, read on the forward strand.
TTTATACAGATACGTTTGATGAAAAAGATCCATCTGTGATTGCACATATTGATTTAGCAGATTGGCCTGATTTAATTTTAGTAGCTCCTGCTACGGCAAATATGATAGGGAAAATAGCAAATGGTCTTGCGGATGATATGATTTCCACAACGCTGCTCGCTGCTACTGGACCTGTGTGGATTGCACCTGCAATGAATGTTCATATGTACGATCATCCAGCTGTTAAAAAAAATATGAGCACTCTTTCATCATTTGGTTACTCTTTTGTAGAACCTGGAGAAGGGTATTTGGCATGCGGTTATGTAGGAAAAGGCCGTCTTGAAGAGCCAGAAACAATTGTTTCACTAATCGGATCTCATTTCTCACAAGCATCAGGTACACAAAAGATCCTTGAAGGTGTGAATGTATTGGTTACAGCAGGACCTACGGTAGAACGCATCGATCCCGTACGATTCTTCACCAATCGTTCTACCGGGAAAATGGGCTATGCTCTTGCAGAACAAGCTGCTAAGTTAGGCGCATCGGTAACACTTGTAACGGGACCGACGAATTTAGAGTATCCAAAAGGAGTGCAGGTTGTTCAAATTGAAAGTGCGCAGCAGATGCTTGAAGCTGTTATGCAGCGCTATCATGAAGCAGATGTTGTTATCAAATCAGCCGCAGTGGCAGATTACCGACCAAAGCATGTGTTTGATCAAAAGATGAAAAAGCAGCCTGGTGCAGCAGTATTAGAGCTAGAGAGAACAACAGATATTTTACGCACGCTTGGAGAGCGAAAAGAACACCAGCTTTTAGTCGGCTTTGCAGCAGAAACAGAACAAGTGGATGAATATGCACAAAAGAAACTTTTATCTAAAAACTTGGATATGATTGTAGCCAATAACGTAACGACAGAGGGAGCAGGTTTTGGAACGGACACAAATATTGTAACGCTCTATAAGCGAAGCGGAGAGTCTAGGAAACTTCCCATTCTTTCAAAACACGATGTAGCTACCGAGGTGTTAAAAGAAGTGAAGGAAATGTTAGAAGGGCTGAAAAAATGAGTGTAGCTAGTGTAATTGTGGACGTGGCTGCTAAGCAAACAGATCGAGCTTTTGACTACGCTGTTCCTGACAAATGGAAAGGAATTATTGTTCCGGGTATGCGAGTTGTCGTTCCGTTTGGTCCTAGAAAAGTTCAAGGGTTTGTGGTGGCTCTTAAAGAAGAGGCCGAAGTTAAGCGTGTTAAACCAATTGCTGACCTGCTTGATTTAACGCCGGTTCTGACTCCCGAACTGTTAGAGATTGGGCACTGGCTAACCGAAAAAACGCTTTGTTTTATGATATCGGCTTTTCAAGTCATGCTGCCTGCGGCGATGAAAGCAAAATATGATAAAGAACTGTCACTCCTTTCAAAAGAGGCATACGAACAGCTCCATGAGCAAGTAAAGCCGTTTTTTCAGTCAAGATCCTCGCTGAAGTGGAGTGAAGTAGAAAAGACAGCCGCTGCTCCAGCTTTTCACCGTGATATTCAAAAAGGTCTAATCGAAGTTGTCTACGTGGTGAAAAACAAAGGAAACAAAAAAACGGCAAAAGGCGTAAAACTCAATCAAAGGTTTGAAGAAATTCAGCAGTTTATGAGCGAGTTAAATAAGCAGGCAGAAAAGCAAAAACAAGTGCTGTCTTTTATGCTCGAGCGAAATGAAGAAGTAGCCATAAAAGAAATAGCGGAAGATTTGCAGATTACCTCCGCTCCTATAAAAGCGCTGATTAACAAAGGACTCTTAGCGGAAACGGAAATTGAAATATACCGTGATCCTTATCAAGATCGATACTTTACACCATCAAAGCCATTTCAATTGACGGATGAACAAGCTGAGGTAATTGCACCGATTCTGCGGGACATCGAAGAAAATCTTCACGATGTGTTTTTAATGTACGGAGTAACCGGAAGTGGAAAAACAGAAGTATATCTCCAATCAATTGATCAAGTGCTGAAAAAAGGAAAAGAAGCGATTATGCTTGTTCCGGAGATTTCACTTACCCCTCAGATGGTCAAGCGGTTTAAAGAGCGGTTCGGCTCAAAAGTTGCTGTGCTTCATAGCGGCTTGTCTACTGGAGAGAAATACGATGAATGGCGAAAAATTCAGCGAAAAGAAGTATCCGTTGTAGTAGGGGCCCGCTCTGCTGTATTTGCTCCATTTGAAAATTTGGGCCTTCTCATTATCGATGAAGAACATGAGACGAGTTATAAACAAGAAGAAAACCCCCGTTATCATGCCAGAGATGTAGCTATTTACCGAGGTCAGCATCATCAGTGTCCAGTCATTTTAGGAAGTGCAACACCAACGCTTGAGTCCTTTGCAAGAGCGCAAAAAGGTGTGTATAAGCTGCTGACGTTAAAGCAAAGAATGAATAAGTCATCAATGCCGTCGGTGGATATCATTGATATGAGAGAAGAGCTTCGCAGCGGCAATCGCTCTATGTTTTCAACTATGCTGTTTGAAAAGATGAAAGACCGTTTGGAAAAAGGGGAGCAAATCGTTTTATTTTTAAATAAAAGAGGTCATTCTTCTTTTGTCATGTGCAGGGACTGCGGTTACGTTCCGACATGTGAGCACTGTGAAATTTCACTAACGTATCACCGCTATCAAAATAAATTAAAATGCCATTACTGCGGACACGAAGAACAAGTGCACACTGAGTGCCCAGAATGCCACAGCGAACATATCCGCTTTTTCGGATCTGGTACACAAAAAGTGGAAGAAGAATTAACAAAAGTGCTGCCTGAGGCTAGAGTCGTTCGAATGGATGTTGATACGACAAGCAGAAAAGGCGCGCATGAAAAGCTCCTGAACAAGTTTGCAAGTGGAGAAGCACAAATTTTACTAGGGACGCAGATGATTGCGAAAGGGCTTGACTTTCCAAACGTCACGCTTGTAGGCGTTTTAACAGCAGATACGATGCTGAATTTACCTGACTTTCGTGCATCTGAAAAAACGTTTCAGCTTTTAACACAAGTAAGCGGAAGAGCAGGACGCCACAAACTTCCAGGAGAAGTAGTGATTCAGACGTACACGCCTGAACACTACAGCATTCAACTTGCGAGTCAGCATGATTACGATGCGTTTTATAAGCAGGAGATGGAAATTCGTAAAATGCATAAATATCCGCCTTTCTTTTACTTGGCGCTTGTAACGGTATCTCATGAAAATATTGCAAAAGTGGTGTCTGTTACAGACAAAATTTCGCAGTATCTGCGTCAGAAACTTTCGCCGCAAACAACGATCTTAGGGCCAGTCGCATCTCCGATTGCTAAGATAAAAGATAGATATCGCTATCAATGCATGTTAAAATACAAGCTGGAACCAAGCCTGATTCCGCTGTTGAAATATATATTAGAACGTTATCAAGCGGAAATGCAGAAGGAGAATTTAACGATCACTATTGATTTGAATCCATACTCGATGATGTAACCAGTCGTCTTGATGGCGTTAAAGAAGAAGGTTTTTGGATATAAATAGAAAGAATAAAGGAGGTGCCTATTTGGCTAAGCTTAAGCTTGTTTACCATCCTAATGAAGTACTTGAACAAGAGTGTGAAGTCGTTAAAAACTTTGATAATAAATTAGCGAAATTACTAAACGGCATGTATGATTTAATGCTTGAAGCAGACGGTGTGGGTCTAGCTGCTCCTCAAGTAGGAGTTCTGCAGCAAGTGGCAGTGGTAGACGTGGATGACCGACACGGTAAAATTGAGTTAATTAATCCGGTAATTATTGAGCAACGAGGCGAACAAATCGGTCCAGAAGGCTGCCTAAGTTTTCCGGGCCTTTTTGGTGACGTGGCTCGAGCTGATTATGTGAAAGTACGTGCGCAAAATCGTAAAGGAAAACCTTATTTTATAGAAGCAAAAGGTTTTTTAGCACGAGCAATTCAACATGAAATTGATCATTTACACGGTGTATTGTTCACGGAAAAAGTAACAAAGTATTACGAAGAGGATGAACTAGAAGGGTAGGTTTTACACGATGAAAGTCGTATTTATGGGAACGCCGGATTTTTCAGTGCCGGTTTTACAAACATTACTTAAAGATGGATATGAAGTGGTCGCAGTGGTTACACAGCCGGACCGACCAAAAGGGCGCAAGCGCGTATTAACACCTCCTCCAGTAAAAGTTGAGGCGTTAAAGCATGAAATACCTGTACTGCAGCCAGAAAAGATTCGTTTAGAAGAAGAATATCAGAAAGTATTAGCGTATGAGCCTGACCTAATTGTAACAGCGGCTTTTGGTCAAATTTTACCAACCCCTATTTTAGAAGCGCCTAAATACGGCTGTATTAATGTGCATGCTTCTCTGTTACCTGAACTGCGCGGAGGCGCGCCGATTCATTATTCAATTCTACAAGGTAAGCCGAAAACTGGTGTTACAATTATGTATATGGTAGAAAAATTAGATGCAGGTGATATCTTAACACAGGTAGAAGTTCCGATTGAAGAACGTGATCACGTTGGCACGCTTCATGATAAACTCAGCGCTGCTGGTGCAAAACTGCTTTCAGAAACCATTCCTTCTCTTGTAAAAGGTGAAATTACGCCGGTTAAACAAAACGATGACGAAGCGACATTTGCTTCTAACATTAAGCGGGAACAAGAGAAAATTGATTGGGCCCGTACAGGAGAAGAAATTTATAACCATATCCGCGGACTTCACCCTTGGCCGGTTGCTTATACAACAGCAGACGGTCAGGTCATGAAAATTTGGTGGGGAGAGAAAGTATCTGCATCAGGAAAACCGGGTACCGTTTTATCACTTGAAGAGGATGGATTTATAGTAGCAACTGGAAATGAAACAGCTATTAAAGTGACGGAACTTCAGCCGGCTGGAAAAAAACGTATGGATGCAGCGCAGTATTTACGAGGTACATCCGTTGAAGTCGGAACAGTATTAGGGGATGTCAATGAGTAAGTACAACGTTCGAGACATAGCTTTAGATATTTTACTAGCTATTGAAAAAAATCAGGCATTCAGCAATCTATTGTTAAATAACAGTATACAAAAACGTGGTATTCAAGGAAAAGATGCAGGGTTGTTAACGGAAATTGTGTATGGAACGATTCAAAGACGCGATACGTTAGATTACGGGTTAGCGCCTTTCTTGAAAAATCCAAAAAAACTGCAGCCTTGGGTGCGAGTGCTGCTTCGTTTATCGCTTTACCAAATGGTATATTTAGACCGAGTGCCGGACCGGGCAATCCTTCATGAAGCAGTAGAAATTGCCAAAAAACGCGGCCACAAAGGAATTGCCTCAATGGTAAACGGCGTTTTACGAAATATTCAGCGCAGCGGCACGCCTTCTTTAGAAGAAATACAAAATCCTGTGGAGCGGTTGGCAATTGAAACGAGTCATCCATTGTGGCTTGTAAAACGCTGGGTGGAACAATATGGATTGGACAAAACACGCGGAATCTGTTTAGCTAATTTAATGGCCCCTAAACAAACAATCCGAGTAAACAGTGCACGCTTTACGCAAAATGAAGTAAAAGAAGCGCTTGAAAAAGAAGGTATTGTTGTAGAACCAGGCCATTTTGTAGAAGAAGCGCTAGAAGTTCAAAAAGGAAATGCAGCTCATACACAAGCATTTCGTGAAGGAATGTTTACCGTTCAAGATGAAAGCTCTATGTTAGTGGCTCATGCGCTCGGTGCGGAGGCAGAAGAGCTAATTTTAGATAGCTGTGCTGCACCGGGAGGAAAATCAACTCATATTGCAGAGCAGCTTAAAAACAGTGGTAAAGTTATTTCCTTGGACATTCATGACCATAAAGTAAAGCTGATTGCCCAGCAGGCAGAGCGTCTGCATCTTACCAATATTGAGCCGACGGTTCAAGACAGCCGCAAAGCGGGCGAACAGTTTGATAAAGAAATGTTTGATCGCATCTTAGTAGATGCTCCGTGCTCAGGTTTTGGTGTAATGAGACGTAAACCTGATTTGAAATATACAAAAACTGAGCAAGATGTAAAGCAGCTGGCGCGTATTCAACAAGATATTTTAAATGCGGTTGCGCCTTTATTAAAAAAAGGTGGGACCCTTGTATATAGTACATGTACAATTGACCGGGATGAAAATGGGGATGTTGTAGCAGCATTTTTAGCAGATCATGCTGATTTTCAAAAAGATGAAACACTCGCTGCACGCATGCCGCAAAAGCTTAAACAAAACGTAAAACATGGTGAAATTCAATTGCTGCCAGATGCACAAAGCGATGGGTTTTATATTGCATGTTTACAGAAGAAGGTGTAAAAATGGAAGAAGTAGCTAAAAGAAAAGCAAAAGCAGAAGAAAAAGCGCAAAAACCATCTATTTATTCATTAGAAATGCACGACCTAGAAAATTGGTTAGTGGAACACGGAGATAAGAAGTTCCGTGCTAAACAAATTTTTGACTGGTTATATGTTAAACGCGTAACGGACTTTGACGATATGTCAAACTTATCTAAAGGATTACGTGAACAGTTAAAAGACAAATTTGCATTAACGACATTAAAAACAGTTGTCCAGCAAACGTCTGGGGACGGCACGATGAAGTTTTTATTCGAACTCCATGACGGTTATACAATTGAAACGGTGCTTATGCGTCATGAATACGGAAATTCTGTCTGTGTAACAACTCAAGTTGGCTGTCGCATCGGCTGTACATTCTGTGCGTCTACTCTTGGAGGTTTAAAGCGTAACTTAGAAGCTGGAGAAATCGTAGCACAAGTAGTAAAAGTACAAAAAGCGCTAGATGAACAAGGAGAACGCGTGAGCTCTGTCGTAATTATGGGTATTGGGGAGCCATTTGATAACTACGATGAAATGATGCGCTTCTTAAAAACAATTAACAGTGATGATGGATTAAATATTGGTGCACGTCATATCACAGTATCGACAAGTGGAATCATTCCGAAAATCTATAAGTTTGCTGATGAAAAAATGCAAATCAATTTTGCGATTTCACTTCACGCTCCAAACAATGACATCCGCTCACGCTTAATGCCGATTAACCGTGCGTACAAACTTCCTGATTTGATGGAAGCCATTAAATACTATACGGATAAAACGGGAAGACGTATTAGCTTTGAGTATGGTCTATTCGGAGGAGTAAACGATCAAGTAGAGCATGCGGAGGAATTAGCGGATTTGATTAAAGACGTTAAATGTCACGTGAACTTGATTCCCGTAAACTATGTGCCTGAGCGTGATTATGTTCGTACACCGCGTGAACAGATTTTTGCATTTGAACGTACGCTTAAAAAGCGTGGCGTTAACGTGACTATTCGACGTGAGCAAGGTCATGACATCGATGCAGCTTGTGGCCAATTACGTGCGAAGGAGCGTAAAGAAGAGACGAGGTGATTGTATGGCAACTGTCTTCATGACAGACCGAGGGAGAGTTAGACAACATAATGAAGATAACGGAGGGGTATTTTTGAACCAATACAATCAGCTGCTTGCAATTGTGGCTGATGGTATGGGAGGTCATCGAGCTGGCGACGTCGCCAGTGAGATGGCGGTTCAAAAATTGCAAATAGCGTGGGAAGAAGCGGACAAAGTAACGTCTCCTGATGAGGCGACGCAGTGGATTCGTACGCATGTTTCGCAAATTAATCAAGATATTTATCAGTATGCTCAGGAGCATGAAGAGTGTAAAGGAATGGGTACAACAGTTGTACTTGCTTTATGCGCCGATACGTTTTGTGCGATTGGTAATATAGGAGACAGCAGATGCTATATTTCAAATGAATATGGATTTCAACAAGTAACAGAAGATCATTCTCTTGTGAATGAACTCGTAAAAAATGGTCAAATTACCAAAGAAGATGCCGAGCATCATCCACGAAAAAATATCTTATTGCGAGCACTAGGTACCGAAGAAAATGTTAGTTTAGATGTAAAAACAATTGAAGTGGAAAAAGAAGATCGATTATTATTATGTTCAGATGGACTGACAAATAAGGTAACGGAACAAAAGCTGAACGAAACGTTATCAACAAGTTCATCACTTCACGAAAAGGGTACGAGCCTGATTCAATTAGCAAATGAGCTTGGTGGAGAAGACAATATTACACTTGCAATTGTGGACTTTACATCTGAAAGTGGGTGAGAGTGTTGCTAATAGGTAGACGGCTAAACGACCGTTATAAGGTATTGCAAGTAATTGGTGGAGGCGGAATGGCAAACGTCTATTTAGGTCGCGACATGATTTTGGATCGTGATGTGGCAATTAAAGTGCTTCGTTTAGACTTTGCAAGTGACGATGCGTTTATAAAGCGTTTCCATCGAGAAGCACAATCTGCTACGAGTATTGCTCATCCTAATATCGTCAGCATTTATGATGTTGGAGAAGAAGAAGATATTTACTATATCATCATGGAATATGTACCGGGTATGACATTAAAGCAATACATTCTGCAAGAATCACCACTATCTCTTGATAAAGCCATACATATTATGACGCAGATTACATCAGCTATTGCCCATGCTCATCAGTACGGAATTATTCACCGGGATATTAAGCCTCAAAATATTTTAATTGATCATGATGATACCATTAAAGTTACTGACTTCGGCATTGCCGTAGCACTAAGTTCTACAACCATTACGCATACTAATTCTGTTTTGGGCTCTGTTCATTATCTATCTCCTGAACAGGCAAGGGGAGGGCTTGCGAATAAGCGTTCTGATATTTATTCGCTTGGCATCGTCCTATTTGAATTGCTAACGGGTCGAGTTCCTTTTTCTGGGGAATCGGCTGTGTCAATTGCCTTAAAACATTTACAGACAGAAACACCTTCTCCTAAAAGATGGAATCCATCTATCCCTCAAAGCGTGGAGAATGTTGTATTAAAAGCAACAACTAAAGATCCATTTTACCGATACAGTTCCGTCGAAGAACTCGAAGCGGATTTACAGTCTGCTGTTCATCCAAATCGTTATAATGAACAAAGGTTTACGGTGCCTGATGATGAAGAAGTGACAAAAGCCATTCCAGTTATTAAGGAGGATTTTGTTGAATCCGAAGAAACGCACGTACCTGTGAGAAAACCGCCTCACTTAGAGCGCGAAGAACAAGAGGAAGAAGAGTTAAAGCCGAAGAAAAAAAAGAAGAAAAAGAAAAAAGGCAAGAGCAAGCTGATTGTAACGCTTGTTTTAATTTTTTTGCTGCTGGCAGCTGCTAGCGTAGCCGCCGTTACATTTATTCCGGCTTTATTACTGCCAAAAGACGTAAAGGTTCCTGATTTACATAATCAAGATTATGAATCAGCAGTAACCGATTTAGTTTCTTTAGGCTTTAAAGTGAAGAATCCTAAAGATATATCTGATAATGAGGTGGAAGAAGGCGACGTGGTTAAAACGATGCCAGAAGCGGGAGACGTTATCAAAGAAGGATCTAATGTCATTATTTATCGAAGTACAGGAAAGAAAAAAGAAGCATTTAATCGGTACATTGGAAGAAGCTTTACGGAAGTAAAAAGTCTGTTAGAAAAGCAGAATTATAAAGATATCCAATCCATCGAAGTTGAAAGCACAGAACCAAAAGGCAATATTACAGATCAGACGCCTAAAGAAACCGAACAAGTCGTGCCCGAAGATACAACGGTTACGCTATGGGTAAGTAAGGGTCCGCCGAAGATTACATTAAAGGATTTCTCGGGCTGGACGGAAAAAAGCGTAAAAGATTATGCGTCAGATGAAGATATTGAAGTGGACGTAAAAACAGCGTATTCCGACACTGTTGAAAAAGGTCTTGTGATGTCTCAAAAGCCTGCAGCGGAGCAGAGTATCGAGCAAGGTGATAAGCTCACCATTACGGTCTCAATGGGCAAGGAGCCAAAAGCTCCTCAAACGGTGTCAGTGGATGTGACTATTCCGTATAAAGAAGAGACTGACACCGAAGCAAGCACGGAACAAGGCGACGCAACGGAAACAGGCGATGCCACCGGAACAGAAGAGGAAAAGCCAAAGCCGCAAAAAGTACAAATTTATATCGAAGATGCAGATAACGATATGTCCGTTCCTGCTAAAGAACTAACGATTACTGAAACAACAAAAGAATCGTTCGATGTTTTAGTTGATGAAAATGAAAAAGCGTCTTATAAAATTGTCCGAGACGGGGAAGTTATTGAAGAAAAAGACGTTGAATATCCAGAGTGATAGGAGTGAGGTTATGCCAGAAGGAAGAATTATTAAATCCCTTAGCGGATTTTATTATGTTCTTCATGACGGACAAGTAACGCAATGTCGAGGACGAGGTGTTTTTCGTAAAAAGAAGGTAACGCCTTTAGTCGGTGACAATGTAGTATTTCAGGCAGAAAATAAGCTTGAAGGATATATACTTGAAATTAAAGAACGTAAAAATGAATTAGTTCGTCCCCCAATTTCAAATGTTGATCAGGCGCTGCTTGTTTTTTCAGCGATTGAACCTGATTTTAGCACGATGCTTCTTGACCGATTTTTAGTGTTAGTGGAGTCTAATCATATTGAACCTATTATTTGTATTTCAAAAGTAGATCTTTTATCACAGCAGCAAAAGCAAGAAATCGAGCAATATGCCGAAGAATATCGTAAAATAGGATATGAGGTCATTTTAACGTCGACAGTCACAGAAAAAGGCATGGAACAAATTCAGCCGTTATTTGAAGATCGCGTAACGGTTATTGCCGGACAGTCAGGTGTAGGTAAATCTTCACTGTTAAATACACTTAAACCAGAGCTTGAGTTAAAGACAAATGATATTTCAATGTCGCTTGGAAGAGGAAAGCATACAACACGTCATGTAGAACTGATTTCGTTTGGTGAAGGTTTAGTAGCCGATACGCCAGGCTTTAGCTCACTGGAATTTTTAACGTTAGAAGTAGAAGAGTTAACCCATTGTTTTCCTGAAATGTCGCGTTTGAGTGAACAGTGTAAATTTCGAGGTTGTTTGCATGTGAAAGAACCAAAATGTGCGGTGAAAGAAGCATACGAACAAAAAGAAATTCCGAGTTATCGCTACGAACATTACTTGCAATTTATTGAGGAAATTAAGCAAAGAAAGCCGAGGTATTAAAAATGACAAAAATCGCACCTTCCATTTTATCTGCCAATTTTTCAAAGCTTGCTGAAGAAATTCGTGAAGTTGAAGCAGGTGGAGCAGACTACATCCATATAGACGTTATGGATGGCCATTTTGTTCCTAATATTACAATTGGACCGCTTATCGTTGAGGCTGTACGCCCTGTCACAACACTGCCATTAGATGTGCATTTAATGATTGAAAACCCAGATCAATACGTTCCAATGTTTGCAAAGGCAGGTGCTGATATTTTAACGGTACATGCTGAAGCGTGTACTCATTTGCACCGCACCATTCAATTAATCAAAGAGCACGGCATGAAAGCAGGCGTTGCTTTAAATCCTGCAACGCCAATTGATGTGGTAAAGCATATCTTAGAAGATATCGATCTTATTTTATTAATGACGGTGAACCCAGGCTTTGGAGGACAAAACTTTATTCCGAGTGTACTGCCGAAAATTGAGCAAATCTCTCAGCTTATTGAAATTCGTCACCTTTCTATTGAAGTAGAGGTTGATGGAGGAATTAATGAAGAAACAGCAAGAAAATGTGTGGAAGCAGGAGCAAATGTCTTAGTGGCTGGCTCAGCTATTTATAACCAAGAAGACCGAGCTGGCGCAATTAGTCAAATTCGCACAACTGTTCAAGCGTAAGTAATAAAAGCTGCTGTGTACAACGAGTAGAACTTGTACACAGCAGCTTTTTCTTTTAGGATAAAGAAAACATAGTTATTTCGTTCATTTTTTAATAGAAAAGGAGCATATACATAATGAAAATTCATATTCTAGCAGGGGGACCGGATGAACATATGCCGCCCTTGCACCAATCAAATGATGTAAAGTGGGTAGGAGTAGACCGCGGCGTATTCCTTCTTCTTCAGCAAGACATTTTGCCCGTAAAAGCATTCGGAGATTTTGATTCCATTACAAATGCGCAGCTTAAGCTAGTGAGAGAAGCATTACAAGATGTTGAACTGTATCCTGCAGAAAAAGATGCAACGGATTTGGAGCTTGCCTTTGAGTGGGCAATAGAGCAAAAACCGGACAGTATTTGTATCTTTGGAGCAACAGGTGGAAGGCTTGACCACATGTTTGGAAGCATTCAGCTCCTGTACAAAGGGTTAAAAAAGAAAGCGAATGTACAAATGATTGACAATCAAAATATCATTCAATTGTTTGAACCAGGCACTTATCATGTAGATCATTTCAAGGAATTTCACTATATTTCATTCGTTCCATTTGCAGGCAGTGTAAAAGAGCTTACGCTAGAAGGTTTCAAATATCCGCTCAATAAGCATGAAGTAGAACTCGGCTCAACTTTATGTATTAGCAATGAACTTATTCAACAAAGAGGTACTTTTTCATTTGCAAAAGGCATATTAATGATGGTAAGAAGCAATGATAAACGTTGCTTGTGATGAAGTATGGAAAATGAGAGCAGGACATAGGGCTTTCTTTAAAAGGAGATAAAGTGTGGAGACGGTTAGGAGGGACAGTATGAAATTCTATACAATCAAACTTCCAAAGTTTTTAGGTGGGATCGTAAAGGTCATGCTTAATTCGTTCAAAAAAGATTAACAACGCCGGAATAATAAAAGAAGCACCATAAAATATGGTGCTTTTTCATTATAAAGATTAAACGCGTTGAACTTTACCAGACTTAAGGGCTCTAGCTGAAACGTACACACGTTTTGGTTTACCGTTCACTAAGATACGTACTTTTTGAACGTTAGCACCCCATTTACGCTTAGTAGCGTTCATTGCGTGAGAACGTGCGTTACCTGAACGAGCTTTTCTACCAGTTACTACACATTTGCGTGCCATGATTTTCCCTCCTAACACCAAAAAAACTACTCAATTCTGTTTTGAGAAATACTATATTAATTTATCATAGCCTTACAGAGAATGCAATAGTTCTGGAGAAAAGCTTTCAAGAAATTTTCCTTGACATATAAAATGAATCTATGTTCAATAATATAGAGAGTAGAAATAGGTATAACTTGGGCTATTACTTATTTTAAGACAAGTTGATACCTAATACTGTCATCTTTAAAAGGGACAAGCTGGACGCCTCTTTTAAAACGAGATTGATTATAGTAGAATATTTATAACCTATGAAAGTAGAAAGGGGAACGAGTATGTCCATCGAAATGAAAACGAAGTATGGTCAAATTGATATCTCTACAGATGTAATTGCAACAATTGCTGGAGGAGCAGCTGTTGATTGTTACGGGATTGTCGGAATGGCTTCAAAAAATCAGCTTAAAGATGGTCTTACAGAAATTCTTCGCAAAGAAAACTTTACACGAGGTATTGTGGTAAGACAAGAAGAGGATGACGTACATATCGACATGTACATTATCGTAAGCTATGGAACAAAAATTTCTGAAATTGCTCATAATGTGCAAACAAAAGTAAAATACACACTGGAACAAACGGTTGGTTTAACGGTTGATTCAGTAAATATTTATGTGCAGGGTGTTCGTGTAACGAACGTTTAATTAAGGAGGAAGATTCGTGTCAATGACAACGTTAGACGGAAAGCGGTTTAGAGAAATGGTGCTTCAAGGAGCCCAGCATCTATCTAACAATGCAGATTATGTAGATGCGCTGAACGTTTTTCCCGTACCAGATGGCGATACTGGAACAAATATGAACTTATCGATTACGTCTGGTGCTAAAGAAGTGAAAAATAAACTATCTGATCACATCGGCCAAGTGAGTCAAGCTTTGTCTAAGGGCTTATTGATGGGCGCGCGCGGTAATTCAGGAGTTATTTTATCTCAATTATTCCGCGGTTTTGCGAAATCGGTTGAGCAAAAGTCAGCGATTACAACAGTAGAGTTTGCTGAAGCCCTTGAGCTTGGTGTAGAAACTGCTTATAAAGCTGTTATGAAACCAATCGAAGGAACCATTTTAACAGTAGCTAAGGATACTGCTAAAAAAGCAGCGGCTGTTGCTAAAAAGCAATCTGATATGATTCTGTTCATGGAAGAAGTACTTAAGGAAGCTAATGCTTCGTTAAATCGCACGCCAGATCTTTTACCCGTGTTAAAAGAAGTAGGCGTAGTGGATAGCGGAGGTCAAGGGCTTGTTTTAATTTATGAAGGCTTTTTAGCTGAATTAAAAGGTGAAAAACTTCCGGGTGTACCCATGTCAGCCCCTTCAATGAATGAACTCGTAAATGCTGAGCATCATAAGCATGCGCAAAGCCATATGAATACAGAAGATATTGAATTTGGCTATTGTACAGAATTTATGGTAAGGCTGGAAGAGGATAAGCCTGCAGCTAAAACATTTTCTGAAGAAACGTTTCGTCAAGACTTAAGTAAATGGGGCGACTCATTGCTTGTAGTATCTGATGATGAAATCGTGAAAGTTCATATTCACGCCGAGCATCCTGGAGAAGTGTTAAACTACGGGCAGCAGTACGGAAGTTTAATTAAAATGAAGATTGAAAACATGAGAGAACAGCATAGCAGCATTGTTTCAGGTGAAGAAAAGCCTGCAGTAAAAAATGCTGAAAAACAGCCCTTTGGCATTGTTACTGTGTCAATGGGAAAAGGAATTGCTGAATTGTTCAAGAGCCTTGGGGCAACGGTTGTCATTGAAGGCGGACAAACAATGAATCCAAGTACGGAGGATATTGTCAAAGCGATTGAAGAAACAAATGCTGAACAGGTACTGATTTTACCTAATAACGGAAATATTGTGATGGCTGCTAACCAAGCGGCTGCTGTTGCCGGCAGTCACGTTTCGGTTGTCCCGTCTAAAACGGTTCCTCAAGGAATGACAGCGCTGCTATCATTTAATCCTCAGCAAAGCTTAAAAGAAAATGAGGAAGTAATGACAGAAGCTCTACAGCACGTGAAAACAGGACAAGTAACGTATGCAGTTCGCGATACAAATATTGATGGCCTTGAATTAGCTAAAGGCGATTTTATGGGTATTGCCGAAAAGAAAATCGTCGTAAAAGATTCAGAGAAATTAGAAGCAGCAAAAAAGCTTTTGACTTATATGATGGATGAGGAAGCGGAAATCCTTACGATTCTTCAAGGCGAGGACGTCTCAGACGATGAAGCTGAAGCGCTAACATCGTTTGTAGAAGAAACGTTTGAAGAAGTTGAAGTAGAGCTTCATAAAGGAGATCAACCTTTATATTCTTACATTTTTGCAATTGAATAACCAAAAAAGAAGCATCCCTCCCGAGGGGCGCTTCTTTTTTGGTGTTTTTTTAAGTTAAATACGAACTATTTTATTTTTAAGTGTTGTAATCGTTCGGCATGTTAGGTATATTAGTTGAAAAGAACCCGTTTATATGGTAGTTTTGAAAACTGATTAAGTCAAATGTGAAAGAAAACAGCATGAGAGGAGAGACAACAGTGGATATTTTAAAAGGAACAGGTTTATTATTATTAGTTTTATTTTTATTTTGGTTGTTTAGCAACAAGGCACCTTACGGCATGAAAGCAATGGGGGCTCTGGCAAGCGGAGCGGTAGCTGCGTTTCTCGTAGAGGCCTTTCAGTCATATGTAGGAGGAGATTTACTAGGTATTTCATTCCTGGGTGAAGTTGGAAAGGCTGCAGGAGGAATGGGAGGAGTTGCAGCGGCAGCACTAGTTGCTTTGGCGTTAGGAGTATCTCCTGTATATGCTCTTATGATGGGAGTGGTGTGTTCAGGGCTAGGCTTGCTCCCTGGATTTTTTGCGGGATACCTCATGGCATTTGTCGTGAAATTTATTGAGAAAAAGGCACCTGCTGGTCTAGACTTATTAGGCAACATCTTAATTGCGGCACCTTTAACAAGATTAATTGGTAATGCATTCTCACCTATTGTAGATGCGACTCTTTTAAATATTGGAGGAATTATCAAAGATACAACAAGTGCTAGCCCTATTTTGATGGGAATTATTTTAGGGGGAGTTATTACAGTAGTAGCAACGGCTCCGCTTAGCTCAATGGCTTTAACGGCTATGCTAGGGTTAACGGGATTGCCTATGGCGATTGGAGCTCTTGCTGTGTTTGGTTCTTCTTTCATGAACTATGTGCTGTTTGATCGATTAAAAATTGGGGATCGTCGTACAACCATTTCAGTTGCAGTTGAACCTTTAACGCAAGCGAATATTATTTCAGCAAATCCAATTCCTATTTACATTACAAACTTTGTTGGAGGTGCAATGGCCGGTGTGGTTGTGGCTCTGTTCGGATTGGTAAATGATGCTGCAGGCACGGCAACGCCCATCGCAGGACTTGCAGTGATGTTTGGGTTTAATGACCCTATGAAGGTCACAATTTGTGCAGTGCTTTGCGCACTAGCGGGAGCATTAGCTGGATTTATAGGTTCAGTTGTTTTTAAAAACTTTAAAATTAAAACAGTAGACGATGTAGCTTCCGAGCAAGAAGCAGCTTAAGTAATTTATCTTTTCCTGCATAATATAGCAAAAAAAGCGGTGTGCTTATCTTATTTTTATGGATAAATACACTGCTTTTTTTGTGCGTGAATCCCTAATAAAAATGAGAATTTTTAAATTTTTTAAGAGCGTGAAACAAAGCTTCCAAAAAGTCAAAAGCTCAAGTAACATATAAGTAATAACAATGTCTAAATAGCAGGGGGAAAATCCTTATGAAATATAAATCTGTCTTTGATATTATTGGTCCGGTAATGATTGGACCATCCAGCTCGCATACAGCTGGTGCAGCGCGTATTGGACGCGTTGCCCGAACGCTTTTTGGCAAGCAGCCCACAAAAGTTGTGGTTTCACTGTACGGTTCTTTTGCTCAAACGTATAAAGGGCACGGAACAGACGTAGCGCTAATTGGCGGTATTTTAGATTTTGATACGTTCGACCAGCGTATTCCGCAATCTTTGGACTTAGCTAAAAAAGAAGGAATGGACGTCACATTTGTTGAGGAAGCGGCAATCACAGATCATCCGAATACTGCTCGCATCAAAATGAGCGACGGATTAAAGGAAATTGAAGTTGTTGGAATTTCAATTGGCGGAGGAAAAATTCAAATTACGGAGCTGAACGGATTTGAATTAAATTTATCAGGCATGAATCCAGCTATTCTCGTTGTGCATAATGATCGATTTGGTGCCATTGCGACCGTTACGAATATTTTGATGAAACATTTAATTAATATCGGACATATGGAAGTATCTCGCAAAGAGCGCGGAGAAGTAGCGCTC
This sequence comes from Priestia sp. SRI_019, assembly GCF_057586255.1. Classification (NCBI taxonomy): domain Bacteria; kingdom Bacillati; phylum Bacillota; class Bacilli; order Caryophanales; family Bacillaceae; genus Priestia; species Priestia sp. SRI_019. The sequence continues at coordinate 660,569 of NZ_JBYCZN010000001.1, forward strand.
ATGGCAATTGAAATGGATACGAATATTGAAGATGATGTAATTGAAGAGTTAAAAACATTACCTCACATTATTCAAGTAACAAGAATGGTGGAGTAGGATAGAGCGAATAGGAACGGCTTGAGAGAATAACTGGAGCCGAGTGGTTATAGATGGTTCTGAAGTGAAAATAAGACAGAATAATAGCGGAGGTTACTATGTTTCGAAACGTAGCAGAACTAGTAGAATTAGCAGAAAGTCAAAATGTAAAAATTGCAGAGATTATGATTCAACAGGAAATAGATATCACGGGAGTTACTCGTGAAGAAATTATGGAAAAAATGGACCGGAACTTAACGGTTATGGAAGAAGCGGTTGAACGAGGTTTAAAAGGGGTACAGTCTGTTACAGGTTTAACAGGCGGAGATGCAGTGCTGCTTCAAAACTATATTCAAAGTGGAAAATCTTTATCTGGAAATTTAATTTTAGATGCAGTCAGCAAAGCTGTAGCGACAAACGAAGTAAATGCGGCAATGGGGACAATCTGTGCAACGCCTACTGCTGGATCTGCGGGGGTAGTGCCAGGAACGCTGTTTGCAGTGCAACATAAGCTAAACCCAACTCGTAAAGAAATGATTGAATTTTTATTTACATCAGGTGCTTTTGGGTTTGTTGTAGCCAATAATGCGTCTATTTCAGGAGCAGCAGGCGGATGTCAAGCAGAAGTTGGTTCAGCTTCAGGTATGGCAGCAGCAGCGATTGTTGAAATGGCAGGAGGTACACCTAGTCAGGCAGCTGAAGCAATGGCAATTACTCTCAAAAATATGCTAGGATTAGTATGTGACCCAGTAGCGGGGCTAGTAGAAGTTCCATGTGTGAAACGAAACGCAATGGGAGCGGCGAATGCAATGATTGCAGCAGATATGGCCTTGGCAGGCATTACAAGTCGTATTCCATGTGATGAAGTCATTGATGCTATGTATAAAATTGGTCAAACAATGCCGGTTGCATTACGAGAAACTGCACAAGGAGGCTTAGCGGCAACACCAACAGGTCGCGAGCTTGAAGCGAAGATCTTTGGTATTGCATTAAACAAAAGTGAATGAACTAACAACTATTTCAATTAAAACCATTAAAGGTATTGGAGAGGAAACAGCACAAGCATTAGAGGATATGCATATTCACAGTGTGCATGACTTATTAGAACATTTCCCATACCGCTATGAAGATTATGAGTTAAAAGATTTGGCTGAAGCAAAGCACGACGAAAAGGTCACCGTAGAAGGAAAGGTTCACAGCGTCCCCTCGCTTACGTATTACGGAAAAAAACGTTCGCGCCTGACATTTCGACTGCTAGTAAACCGCTATTTGATTACGGTTACTTGTTTTAATCGCCCTTACTATAAGTCAAAGTTAGAAATCGATCAAACTGTTACGGTTACGGGGAAATGGGATCAGCATCGGCAAACGATTAACTTGCAGGAGCTTCAATTTTCTCCGTTTGTTAAAAATCAAACGATTGAGCCTGTTTACTCGGTTAAAGGCAGCTTAACGGTCAAAGGAATGCGGAAGTTCGTCTCTCTTGCGTTGAAGAATTATGGCAGTAGCATTCAGGATATGCTCCCGACTTCTATTCGTTCTAGATACAAACTAGTAACGCGTGAAGAAGCGGTTAGAAGCATTCACTTGCCTCGTAATCATGAAGATTTAAAACAAGCAAGACGTCGATTTGTCTATGAAGAATTTCTACTTTTTCAATTAAAAATGCAGGCGCTTAGAAAGCGCGAAAGAGAAGAAACGCCTGGAATGAAGCAAGCGTTTGATTCAACTGAGCTGGTAAATTTCACGAACTTGCTGCCGTTTCCGTTAACAAACGCTCAAAAACGTGTAGTAAATGAAATTACGCACGATATGAAATCGCCTTATCGCATGAATCGCTTGCTGCAAGGTGATGTAGGGTCAGGTAAAACAGTCGTAGCAGCGGTTGCTTTATACGCGACTGTTTTAGCAGGGCACCAAGGGGCTTTAATGGTACCGACTGAAATTTTAGCTGAACAGCATGCTGAGTCATTGACTGCGATGCTTGAAAAGGTAGGCATCAGCGTAGGCTTGCTAACAGGGTCTGTTAAAGGAAAAGCAAGAAGAGAGCTGCTTCAGCGAGTGAAAGACGGAGATGTTCATGTATTAGTAGGTACACATGCTTTAATTCAAGACGAAGTTATATATAATAGCTTAGGGCTCGTCATTACGGATGAACAGCACCGCTTTGGAGTCGGGCAGCGCCGGGTTTTACGTGAAAAAGGAGAGAGTCCCGATGTACTGTTTATGACGGCGACTCCTATTCCAAGAACTCTTGCTATTACGGTGTTTGGAGAAATGGATGTGTCCATTATTGATGAAATGCCAGCAGGACGTAAGGCAATTGAAACATACTGGGTAAAACATGATATGCTTGAACGTATTTTACATTTTGTTGAAAAAGAAATACATGACGGCAGACAAGCTTACGTTATTTGTCCGTTGATTGAAGAATCGGACAAGCTGGATGTTCAAAATGCAATTGATGTACATGCAACACTCACTCACTATTTTAATGGAAAAGCAAGCGTTGGTCTCATGCACGGAAGGTTGTCACCTGATGAAAAAGAAGAAGTGATGAAACAGTTTAGCGTAAATGACGTGCAGATTTTAGTATCAACAACGGTTGTAGAAGTAGGAGTGAACGTTCCGAATGCAACCGTTATGGTCATTTATGATGCAGAGCGCTTTGGGTTATCTCAGCTTCATCAGCTAAGAGGACGCGTAGGACGAGGAGATGCACAGTCGTATTGTATTCTGCTCGCGGATCCGAAATCAGAAGTTGGAAAAGAACGAATGACCATTATGACGGAAACAAACGATGGATTTGTATTATCAGAAAGAGACTTAGAGCTTCGTGGACCTGGTGATTTCTTTGGTAGAAAACAAAGCGGTATGCCTGAGTTTAAAGTAGCCGATATGGTGCACGATTACCGTGCGCTTGAAGTAGCTCGAGAAGATGCTGCTAAGCTTGTAAATTCCGACAGCTTTTGGACAGAAGATCAGTTTGCACTGCTGAGAATACAACTAGAAGCAACGGGCGTATTGACTGGAGAAAAATTTGATTAGTAAAAGAGACTGAAACAAAGTAGTTTAGTTGAAGGAAAATCCGAACGATCAATCGTTCGGATTTTTTTCATTGTGATGATGAACGTAGATTTCATGTAGGTGATGGGTATGTAGGTGCTTCTAACTGTTAAGTAAAGGGCATGGCACTCCTGCGGGGAAAGCGAAGTCTTGCACGGAAATCAGCAGCGGTGTAACAAGCAATCTATACGAGCTCCTTTACCCCATTTGTTCATCTTTAGATTGGAGTGATGTAGTTATGTCTCAATCTCTTTTCGTCTATAAAGATAAAAAGCGGCTTAGAGTGAAAGAGTTAGCCGCTGGTGGCCATTATTACGACGTCAATGCACAGAATACAGCATGTGAAAAATGTTGCAATTAGAAGGCAATGATTATATACTGCTATTAGTACCTAGTATTAAAAGTTCGGATGGTGGACAATGAAGCGCAGTAAAAAAGAAAGACAGCAGCTATTAAAAACGACAATTGAAGAAAACCCATTTATTACGGATGAAGAACTAGCAGACCGTTTTTCAGTGAGCGTTCAAACAATTCGATTAGACCGCCTAGAGTTGTCGATTCCTGAACTGCGAGAACGTATTAAGCATGTAGCTTCAAAACAACTAGACGAGGAAGTGCGTTCGCTTCCGATTGAAGAAGTAATTGGAGAAGTTATCGACATTGAACTAGATCAATCAGCGATATCTATTTTTGATGTGAAAACAGAGCATGTGTTTCAGCGTAATCAAATTGCTCGTGGTCACCACCTTTTTGCGCAAGCTAATTCGTTAGCTGTCGCTGTTATTAACAACGAACTAGCGCTCACAGCAGATGCGTCGATCCGTTATCATCGCCCTGTTAAGCTTCATGAACGAGTGATAGCAAAAGCGAAAGTTCTGTCAACTAGTGAAGTGCGAACCACCGTTGAGGTAAACAGCTATGTAGGGCAAGAGCAAGTGTTCTCTGGCACTTTTAAAATGTATCGTTCTACAAAGGATAAATAATAAAAAGGATGAGACGCAACATGAAACTAGCTATTGATGCAATGGGCGGAGATCATGCACCGAAAGCCATTATTGAAGGTGTAGAAAAAGCTACTGCTCAATTTAAAGAATTACATATTACGTTAATTGGAAACGAATCAGAAATAAAAAAGTATTTAACAAATTCAGATCGTATTTCGATTATTCATACAGAAGAAACCATTGATGCAACTGATGAGCCAGTGCGAGCTGTGCGCCGTAAAAAACAAGCATCTATGGTATTAATGGCAAATGAAGTAGCCGAAGGTCGTGCGGATGCTTGTATTTCAGCAGGAAACACAGGTGCGCTAATGACAGCGGGACTTTTTATTGTAGGTCGTATCAAAGGCATTGAACGTCCAGCACTTGCTCCGACGCTTCCGACACTAGATGGAAAAGGCTTTTTGATGCTAGACGTTGGTGCAAACGTTGATGCCAAGCCTGAACATTTGCTCCAGTACGCTGTGATGGGGTCTGTGTATGCCGAAAAAGTACGCGGCATTCAAGCTCCTAGAGTGGGGCTGCTGAACATTGGAACTGAGGATAAAAAAGGAAATGATTTAACAAAGCAAGCCTTTCAGCTGCTAAAAAATGCTGATCTTAATTTTGTAGGCAACGTGGAATCCCGTGATTTGCTAAACGGCGTAGCGGATGTGGTTGTAACAGATGGTTTTACAGGGAATATGACTCTTAAGAGCATTGAAGGAACGGCGCTTTCCTTGTTTTCTATGATTAAACAAGAATTAATGAGCACGTTAAAAAGCAAGTTAGCCGCAGCGGTGCTAAAACCTCAGCTGCAGGGGTTGAAAGCGAAAATGGATTACAGTGAATATGGAGGCGCAGGGCTGTTTGGATTGCATGCGCCTGTTATCAAAGCGCACGGTTCGTCGGATGCGAATGCAGTGTTTAGCGCGATTAAGCAAGCTGTGAATATGGTGGAAAACAATGTGTCTTCCACTATTCAAAAAGCAATCGAACAAACTGCTAATGAAGAAAAGGAGAGATAAGAAATGGGGAAAATTGCATTTATCTTTCCAGGCCAAGGGTCACAAACTGTTGGTATGGGAAAAGATTTATATGATGGAACAGAGGAAGCGAAAAAGCTGATTCATACGGCTGACGAAGCTTTAGGATTCAGTCTTTCAAACATTATTTTTGAAGGGCCTCAAGAAGAATTGACGTTAACTTATCATGCTCAACCTGCTCTTTTAGCAACGAGTACAATGCTGCTTGAAGCATTTAAAACGAGCGGAATTACACCCGATTTTGTTGCGGGTCACAGTCTAGGAGAATACAGTGCGCTTGTGGCTGCTGAGGTTTTATCGTTTGAAGATGCCGTTGTTGCTGTTCACAAAAGAGGTCGCTATATGGACGAAGCTGTACCAGCAGGTCAAGGTACAATGTCAGCAGTGCTTGGCATGTCAGCAGAAGATCTAGAAGCTGTTACCGCTCAAATTACAAGCGAAGGCGACGCTGTCCAGCTTGCAAATATTAACTGTCCGGGTCAAATTGTTATTTCAGGTACGGTAAATGGCGTAGAAAAAGCTGGAGCTCTTGCCAAAGAAAAAGGTGCAAAACGCGTGATTCCTCTAGTGGTAAGCGGTCCGTTCCACTCTAGTTTAATGAAGCCAGCCGCTGAAAAACTACGTGATACGCTAGAAACAGTGGGCTTTAGCGATGCGAAAGTTCCAGTCATAGCAAACGTAACAGCAAAGCCGGTTACTGACAGTCAAGATATTCAAAACAAGCTAGTGGAACAGCTGTATTCTCCGGTGAGATGGGAAGAAACAGTTGAGACACTTCTTGCAGAAGGTGTAGATACATTTGTTGAAATTGGACCAGGAAAAGTATTATCAGGTCTTGTGAAAAAAGTAAATCGCCGTGCGGCTGTTTATGCTGTTAATGATCTTACATCATTAAAATCAACGATTGACGCACTAAAAGGGGGAGAATAACATGTTACAAGGGAAAGTTGCGGTTGTAACAGGCGCTTCTCGCGGAATTGGTCGTGCCGTTGCAATTGAGCTCGGAAAGCTTGGTGCTAAAGTAGTTGTAAACTATTCTGGCAGTGAAGCGAAAGCTCTTGAAGTAGTGGATGAAATTAAAGGATTAGGAACGGATGCAATTGCTGTACAAGCAAATGTGGCGGAAAGTGATTCTGTACAAGCAATGATAAAAGAAGCGATTTCTACATTTGGTTCAGTAGATATTTTAGTGAACAATGCGGGCATCACACGTGATAATCTTCTTATGCGTATGAAAGAAGACGAATGGGATGATGTTATTAATACAAACTTAAAAGGCGTATTTTTGTGTACAAAAGCGGTTACTCGTCAAATGATGAAGCAGCGCGCAGGACGTATCATTAATATTTCATCAATTGTCGGCGTCAGCGGTAATGCTGGACAAGCAAATTATGTAGCAGCAAAATCAGGCGTGATTGGTTTAACAAAAACAACTGCTAAAGAATTAGCAAGCCGCAATATTACAGTGAATGCAGTTGCTCCTGGTTTCATTGCAACAGACATGACGGATAAATTGAATGAAGAAGTGCAGGCGGAAATGTTAAAGCAAATTCCTCTTGCAAGCTTCGGCCAGCCTGAGGATGTTGCGAACGCAGTTGCGTTTTTAGCATCAGATGCAAGCCGCTATATTACGGGTCAAACGATTCACGTTGACGGCGGAATGGTGATGTAAAAAAGGCACTTTACGAAAAGTGTAATTTGGTGATAAAGTACAAAGGGACGTTTACTAGGCGACCGATAAACTTTATTATTCAACCATAGTATTTTAGATGGAAATCATCTATAATGACTTGAGGGGAGGTGAAGAACAATGGCAGAGGTACTAGAACGCGTAACAACAATCATTGTTGATCGTCTTGGTGTAGACAAAAGTGAAGTGAAACTAGAATCTAGTTTCAAAGAAGACTTAGGTGCTGACTCTCTAGACGTAGTTGAATTTGTAATGGAGCTTGAAGAGGAATTCGATATCGAAATTTCTGACGAAGAAGCTGAAAAAATTTCAACTGTAGGAGATGCAGTTAATTACATACAGAGCCAAATTTAATCTGTAGTATATGTATGAAAAGCCCCGTTAAACAGCGGGGCTTTCTCTTCTTTTTAAGAATTTCAAAAAAAGACCTCTTTTTTTGAAAAGGTAGTGTATCTTTTAGGATACCTCGTTTTATAATGAGAGATGTTAGGAAAAAACTACGAAACAATTGAAGCAGGTAAGCGGAGGTATTTTATGCCTAAACAATATTCAAATCGAGATCGAAAGATAAACGTGAAATTCAAGCAAAATTTTGCAGAGTTTCAAAAGGAAATTGGTATTCAGTTTACAAATGAAGCGCTTCTTTTTCAAGCATTTACACATTCATCCTATGTGAATGAGCATCGCAGAAGACCGTATGAAGACAACGAGCGTCTTGAGTTTTTAGGAGATGCTGTATTAGAACTAACCGTATCACAATTTTTATTTAAAAAATATCCAACGATGAGTGAAGGTGAGTTAACGAAGCTTCGTGCAGCAGTTGTGTGCGAACCGTCGCTTGTTACTTTTGCAAATGAAATGGATTTTGGTAAACTAGTGTTACTTGGAAAAGGTGAAGAGATGACAGGCGGCCGATCTAGACCGGCTTTACTGGCCGATGTGTTTGAAGCATTTATCGGAGCTCTTTATTTAGACCAAGGGCTTGATACGGTAGTAACGATTCTAAAAAAAGTTGTCTTTCCAAAAATTAATGAAGGTGCTTTTTCTCATGTGATGGATTTCAAAAGCCAGCTTCAAGAAGTGATTCAACGTGATGGAGTTGGACACTTAGAATACAAAGTTTTGCAAGAAAAAGGTCCAGCGCATAATCGCGAATTCTTATCTCGCGTATCGTTAAATGGTGAAGAGCTCGGCGTTGGTGTAGGGCGTTCGAAAAAAGAAGCAGAGCAAAAAGCAGCTCAAGTAGCTATTACGAAAATTAGAGCAAGTCAAACGAAATAAAATGATCCCCCTCTTAACGTATTCGTTATAAAGGGGGATTTGCTATGAAAAAATTACATGTGTGAGGGGGGATTTCTATGTTCCTCAAACGATTAGATATTGCAGGGTTCAAATCGTTTGCAGAAAAAGTATCGATAGATTTTGTGCCAGGTGTAACGGCGGTAGTAGGACCGAATGGAAGCGGAAAAAGCAACATTACAGATGCCATACGCTGGGTGCTTGGAGAACAGTCAGCCAAATCGCTTCGTGGAGGGAAAATGGAGGACATTATTTTTGCAGGAAGCGAATCGCGCCGTGCAGTAAATGTTGCTGACGTAACGCTTACGTTAGAAAATGATGACCAGTTTCTCCCGCTTGACTACCATGAAGTTAGTATTACAAGGCGCGTGTACCGCTCAGGAGACAGTGAATTTTTTATTAACAACCAGCCGTGCCGCTTGAAAGATATTGTCGATTTATTTATGGATTCAGGACTTGGAAGAGAAGCTTTTTCGATTATTAGTCAAGGAAAAGTAGAAGAAGTACTAAGCAGTAAATCTGACGAGCGCCGTAAAATTTTTGAAGAAGCAGCAGGTGTATTAAAATACAAAACGCGTAAACGAAAAGCGGAGCTTCGACTTCTCGAAACGCAAGAAAATTTAAATCGAGTGGTAGATATTCTTCATGAAATTGAAGGTCAGTTAGAGCCTTTACAGATTCAATCGTCTATTGCAAAAGATTATTTGCAGAAAAAAGAAGAATTAGAGCACATTGATGTGGCTGTTACGGTATTTGAAGTTGAAGATCTTCATCAGAAATGGGAAAAATTAAAGGCTGAAATGGCTCAGCACGAGCAGCTCGAAGAATCTCTCGCGACGAATATTCGCACGCGTGAAGGAGAAATCCAGACCCTTCGTTTGCACATTCAGCAAATAGATGAACAACTAGACTCTTTACATAAAAAACTACTATATGTAAGTGAAGAAGTAGAAAAGCTAGAAGGCAAAAAAGAAGTATTAAAAGAGCGTAAGAAAAACGCCTTTCAAAATAAAGAGCAGCTGGAACGTTTAGTAAAAGAGTATACTCATAAGCATCAAGAGCTAAGTAAAGCAAAAGACAGCGAAGGAAAAGATCTTGAGCAATCTCAAAAAGAAGTACAAGAGATACGTCTAAAGCTTACTGAGCAGGAACAGCTGTTCAGGCAGTACAGCGAGAATCTAGAAGAAAAACTTGAACAGATGAAAAGCGAGTATTTTGAATTAGCGAACGCTCAAACATCCGCTCGAAATGAAATTTCATTTTTAGAGCAGCAAAAAATGCAAACGTTTGAAAAAGAGCAGCGTTTAACAAAATCCAACGAGCAATACGTAGAACAGCGCCGTGAATTAACGCAGCGAAAAGAAGCGGCGATCAAAAGGCTTGCTCAGTTTCGTCAAGAGCTTCAGCAGGCTGTACACGTGTATAAGCAACAAGGAGAGAAGCTTGAGTCATTAAGGCAAGCCTATCGTAAACAAGAGTCTACGCTTTATCAAGCTTATCAGTACGTGCAGCAGACAAAATCACGAAAAGAAATGCTTGAAGAGATGCAAGAAGACTATGAAGGTTATTTTCACGGTGTAAAAGAAGTGTTAAAAGCGCGTGATGAGAAGCTTGCAGGTATCAAAGGCGCCATTGCTGAGTTAATCAATGTTCCAAAAGAGTATGAAACAGCGCTTGAAATTGCGCTTGGAGGAGCAGCTCAGCATATTGTCGTTCAAGACGAACAAAGTGCACGTCAGGCAATTGGCTTTTTGAAACAAAATGGTTACGGGAGAGCTACATTTTTACCACTGACGTCTGTAAAAGACCGTTATGTTCCGGCTCAAACTATTTCTATGCTAGAGAGTCACGAAGCGTATGTAGGGATCGCTTCATCTCTTGTTAAATACGAAGCTACCTACGACCGAGTTATTAAAAATTTGCTTGGAACCGTTATTGTTGTCAATGATTTAAAAGGTGCAAATGAACTTGCCCGTCTTGTGCAGCATCGCTATCGTTTTGTGACCGTTAAAGGAGATGTCGTCAACCCCGGTGGTTCGATGACAGGGGGTTCCATGAAGCAAAAGTCCAACTCTTTATTAGGCCGTCAGCGTGAAGTGGAAGCCATTACGGCAAAAATAGAAGAGATGGAACAAAAGACGCTTGTGCTCGAGCAAGATGTAAAAGATAAAAAGTCACAGATTGAAGAGCTTCAACAGGAAATTAATAAACAGCAGGCATTTGTGGAACGCTTGAAAGACAAAGAGCAGGAATCTGACCGAGAAGTAAAGCAAATTGACATCGAAGAAAAAGCAGTGAATGACCGTTTAACCATGTACGATCATGATATTGCTAGCTTTAGACAAGATCAAACAAGCTTGTCCGCTCGAATTGATGAGCTGCATACGAGTTTGCAAGGAAATCAGCAGCAGGCAAATGTATTAGAGAAAAACATTGAAGAGTTAGCTGCACGCAAGCATACACAGCAAACGTCTAAAGAAACGGTTCAACATGAGCTTACAGAAGTAAAAGTGCTTCTTGCGAAAAAAGAACAGTTCCTCACAAATCAGCAAGAAAAATATGAAAGAGTGTGCTTTGAGCTTGATCAAACCATTCAGCGTTTGTCTGAAGCTACAGATGATCTTTCTCTTTTAACGAGTGAAATCACGAGCAATGACTCGGGTGAACTTAAGCTCGAAGAAGCGGCGCATGAGCGAATAAAAGAAAAGACAGAAACGTTACAATTGATGGATGACTGCAGATCAGAGCGGTTGAAAGCCCAGAATAAACTTGAAGACGAAGAGAGGGTTGTAAAAGAGCTGCAGCGTCAGTACAAACAAATTACGGATGCTTTAAAAGATGAAGAAGTCAAAATCAATCGAATTGACGTAGAGCTAGACAGCCGTCTGCAGCAGCTGACAGAAGAGTACGAAATTAGCTTTGAAGCAGCAAAAGAAAAATATCCTTTAACATTAGATATTCAAGAAGCGAGGAAAAAAATCAAGCTCATTAAGCTGGCAATTGATGAATTAGGAACCGTAAACTTAGGTTCTATTGAACAATACGAACGCGTTTCAGAGCGCTATGAATTTTTAAATACGCAGCGAGCGGACCTTGACGAAGCGAAAAATACGCTGTATCAAGTGATTGAAGAAATGGACGAGGAAATGAAGAAACGTTTTTCTGATACGTTCACTCGTATCCGCAATGAATTTGGTACAGTGTTCTCTTCCCTATTCGGAGGAGGAAAGGCGGATTTGAAATTAACAGATCCGAAAGATTTATTAAATACAGGTGTAGAAATTGTTGCCCAGCCTCCTGGGAAAAAACTGCAGAATCTAGGGTTGCTGTCAGGCGGCGAGCGTTCGTTAACAGCCATTGCCCTCCTGTTTTCTATTTTGAAAGTACGTCCGGTGCCGTTTTGTGTGCTAGATGAGGTGGAAGCGGCGCTTGATGAAGCAAACGTTCATCGCTTCGCTACGTATTTACGCAAATTTAGTAATCAAACACAGTTCATTGTTATTACTCACCGAAAAGGTACAATGGAAGAAGCTGATGTACTGTACGGTGTGACAATGCAAGAATCTGGCGTATCGAAATTAGTCTCTGTTCGTTTAGAAGAATCAAAGCAATATGTTTAACTCATAGAATGAAAGGGTGGTACGAATGAGCTTTTTTAAGAAACTAAAAGAAAAAATTACAATGCAAACCGATTCTGTTACACAAAAATTTAAAGATGGACTATCAAAAACGCGCAATTCTTTTTCAGAACGCGTGAATGATCTAGTGTCTCGCTATCGTCAAGTAGACGAAGAGTTTTTTGAGGAATTAGAAGAAATTTTAATTAGTGCTGATGTCGGTGTGGCTACCGTGTTGGATTTAATTGATGACTTAAAATCGGAAGTGAAACGCCGTAATATTAAGGATCCTCAAGATGTGCAGGCTGTTATCTCTGAGAAATTAATTGACATTTATGAGTCTGGTGAAGAGCAGATTGGTGAACTGAATATGCAGCAAAATGATTTAACAGTGATCTTGTTTGTAGGGGTAAACGGCGTTGGGAAAACAACAACAATTGGGAAAATTGCGCATAAATTCAAACAAGAAGGCAAAAAAGTTGTAATGGCAGCAGGTGATACGTTCCGTGCTGGTGCGATTGAGCAGTTAGAAGTATGGGGAGAACGCGTTGGTGTTGATGTTATTAAGCAATCTGCAGGTTCTGACCCTGCCGCTGTCATGTATGACGCTGTTCAGTCAGCCAAGGCTCGAAAAGCAGATGTTTTACTATGTGATACAGCAGGCCGCCTTCAAAATAAAGTGAATTTAATGAAAGAATTAGAGAAAGTAAAGCGTGTTATTGAGCGAGAAATTCCTGGTGCTCCTCATGAAGTACTGCTTGTACTTGATGCGACGACGGGTCAAAACGCTTTAAGTCAGGCTAAAACATTCTCAGAAGCAACGAACGTGACGGGAATTGTGTTGACAAAACTAGATGGTACGGCTAAAGGCGGAATTGTTCTTGCCATTCGAAACGAACTGAAGCTTCCTGTTAAATTCGTTGGACTTGGAGAAAAAGTGGACGATCTTCAGCCGTTTGACACGGAGCAATATATTTATGGATTATTTGCCAATGCTGTAGAAGAAGAAACAGAAAAAGAGGCGTAATCTAAAAAGAGGCTAGGATATAAGTATCTTAGTTGAAGGAAGATCCGAACGGTTCATCGTTCGGATTTTTTATTAGTAGGATGGACGCAGGTTTCATATTTATTCGTCTTTAAATTGAAGTAATTTAGTTATGTCTCCATCTCTTTTAAGTGGGAAAATGTGAGGTGTTAAGGAAAAAACTTGACATTCAAACCTCGCCTAGTTAAACTAATAACATGTAAAGGCTTTTCACTTAACAAGGGGGCGGTCAGATGGTTGAAAAGAGCGTGCATATGCTCGAAAAAACAACAAGAATGAATTACTTATTTGACTTCTACCAGGCGTTGTTGACGCCCAAACAAAGAAGTTATATGTCACTTTATTACTTGGATGATTATTCCCTCGGTGAAATAGCGGAAGAATTTGATGTGAGTCGTCAAGCAGTTTATGATAATATAAAACGTACAGAGCAAATGCTTGAACAATATGAGGAAAAGCTATTGTTATTTCAACGGTTTCAAGAGCGTCAATCAATTGTTCAACAACTGAAAGACGAACTTGCAGCCGACTTACACAAGAATAGTAAGCTTTCTTCTCTTCTTGATTCGCTCGAGAAATTAGATTAGGGGGCGGCGTATATGGCATTTGAAGGATTAGCCGACCGTTTGCAAAGCACACTGCAAAAGTTAAAAGGAAAAGGAAAAGTTAACGAAGCTGACGTTAAAGAAATGATGCGTGAAGTTAGACTTGCCCTTTTAGAAGCCGATGTAAACTTTAAAGTAGTAAAAGACTTTGTTAAGCGCGTAAGCGAACGTGCTGTAGGTCAAGACGTTCTTAAGAGCTTAACGCCTGGACAACAAGTTATTAAGGTTGTACAAGAAGAATTAACTGCACTTATGGGCGGAGAGCAAAGCAAGATTGCGGTAGCTCCGAAAGCTCCAACTGTAATTATGATGGTTGGACTTCAAGGTGCAGGTAAAACAACAACAACCGGTAAACTTGCCAATTTATTACGTAAAAAATATAACCGTAATCCATTGCTTGTAGCAGCAGATATTTATCGTCCGGCAGCTATTAAACAGCTTGAAACACTAGGAAAACAGCTTAGCATGTCTGTTTTTTCATTAGGTGATCAAGTAAGTCCTGTGGAGATTGCGAAACAAGCTATTGCTCATGCGAAAGAAGAGCATCACGATTATGTATTAATTGATACAGCGGGACGTTTGCATGTTGATGAAAATTTAATGGAGGAGTTAGAACAGATCAAAGAGCTTTCTAACCCAGACGAAATTTTCCTTGTTGTCGATGCGATGACGGGTCAAGATGCAGTAAACGTTGCGGATAGCTTTAATAAGCAATTAGGATTAACTGGAGTTGTATTAACGAAACTAGACGGCGATACGCGCGGTGGTGCAGCGCTTTCTATTCGTGCAGTAACCGATACACCAATTAAGTTTGTCGGTCTTGGAGAAAAAATGGATGCTATTGAAGCATTCCATCCAGAGCGTATGGCTTCCCGTATCTTAGGTATGGGTGATGTGCTGACGCTTATCGAAAAGGCTCAGGCCAATGTAGATGCTGAAAAAGCAAAAGAGCTTGAAGCTAAGCTGCGCACGCAGTCATTTACATTTGATGACTTTTTAGATCAACTTGCTCAGGTGCGTCAAATGGGACCGCTTGATGAGCTGATTGGTATGCTTCCGGGCGCCAATAAAGTAAAGGGGCTCAAAAACCTGCAGGTTGATGAAAAGCAAATTAATCATGTAGAAGCAATTATTCGTTCTATGACGAAAGCGGAAAAAACAAACCCTGAAATCATTAATGCAAGTCGAAGAAAGCGTATTGCAAAAGGAAGCGGACGTTCTGTACAAGAAGTTAACCGTTTGCTTAAACAATTTGAAGACATGAAAAAAATGATGAAACAAATGACAAATATGTCAAAAGGCAAGAAAAAGGGTATGAAACTTCCATTCTTTTCATGATAAAACGCTTGATTTGGACTGAAAAACCAAAGAAAATAAAATATTTTTCTAGTGTTAAGAAAAAAACCTTTACAAACATTTTACCTATTTGATATTATATTATCTTGTTGAAACATATTCGGAGGTGCTTTATAAAATGGCAGTAAAAATTCGTTTAAAACGTATGGGAGCTAAAAAATCTCCTTTCTATCGTATCGTAGCAGCAGACTCTCGTTCACCACGTGATGGACGTTACATCGAAGTAGTTGGAACTTACAATCCTGTAGTTCAACCAGCTGAAGTTAAAATCGATGAAGAGCTAGCTCTTAAATGGTTACAAAATGGTGCTAAACCATCTGATACAGTTCGTAACCTTTTCTCTAACGAAGGCATCATGGAAAAATTCCATAATGCTAAATTAGGAAAATAATTTCACTCGAGATGACATCACTAATCGAAACAATTGTAAAGCCGCTTGTTGATTACCCAGCTGATGTTAAAGTGGAGGAACAAGAAGATGAACGTCAAGTGACGTACATCCTTACTGTTCACCAAGAAGATGTCGGCAAAGTAATTGGCAAACAAGGCCGCGTTGCAAAAGCGATTCGAACTGTTGTGAATGCAGCAGCATCACAGCAAGGTAAAAAAGTGTATGTGAAAATTCAAGAGTAATCAAAAAGGGAGAGGGATAACCTCGCCCTTTTTTTATGTTATGATAAGATGAACGTTTTGATCACAGTAAGTCTTTTGCGAGCAAGAAGCAGCTATTTCAATATGCATGTAAAAAGCACAAGGTCACTATCTTGAGAGCGGAGGGAACGTTTTGAACATTATTCAAAAAGTGGTTGTGAAACAAGTGTTAACTGAAGCAAGCAAACAAGATCTTGAAAATCGTTTTATAAACCGCAAGCAGGCGCTTGAAAAAGAGATGGAACAGCTGAAATTTCAGTTAAAGCACATGGAAAAAGCCAATAAAGGTTCTTCTTTATTACATAGTCAGTTTGAAAAAGAAAAATCCGCTCGCCTTGAAAAAATTGAAGTGTTGAACTTTCAGCTGACGCAATTAGAAAAGCTTCCTTTAGGGAGCGAACTCGTTGAAACGGAACTGGATGCCTTAGTAGAGGTAAAAATCGGCGATGATTGGGAAAAGATAAAAGAAAGTAAAACAATTATTATAAAAGATAGCAAAGTTGTTGAGATTAGATAGAGGTGAAGAAGCATGGAATGGTTTAAGGTTGGAAAAATTGTGAATACCCACGGTGTAAAAGGAGAAGTTCGTATTGTATCAACTACGGATTTTGCTGATGAGCGCTATGAAAAAGGAAATAAACTTTATATCTTCAAAGAAAAGCAAAGCGAGCCGGTAGAAGTAACGGTAGCAAGCCACCGCAGGCATAAAAATTTTGATCTGCTTACATTCGAAGGCTACCACAACGTAAATGATGTTGAGCAGTATAAAAACTGTGAAGTGAAAATCCCTGAGGAGCAGCTAACGGATTTAGAAGACGGTGAATTCTATTTCCACGAAATTATTGGGTGTACAGTAAAAACAGAAGACGGGGTAGAGGTAGGAACGGTCAAAGAAATTTTAACGCCGGGAGCTAATGATGTGTGGGTTGTTAAAAAAGGCGGAAAAGAAGTTCTTATTCCTTACATCGACGACGTTGTACAATCTATTGATATAGATGAAAAAGAGATTGTTATTACGGTAATGGAAGGGTTATTGGACTAATGAAAATTGATGTACTGTCGCTATTTCCTTCTATGTTTGACGGTGTTTTTGGTGAATCAATTTTGAAAAAAGCACAGGAAAAAAATGCGGTTGAACTGAATGTAGTTAATTTCCGAGAATACTCTACGAACAAACATCAAAATGTGGACGATTATCCTTACGGCGGAGGTGCTGGAATGGTATTGACACCTCAGCCTATTTTTGACGCTGTAGAAAAGCTGACTGAAACAGCTAAGAAGCCCCGGGTAGTTTTGCTTTGTCCCCAGGGCGAACGCTATACGCAGGCAAAAGCAGAAGAGCTAGCAGCGGAAGAGCATTTAATTTTTATTTGTGGTCATTACGAAGGGTATGATGAACGGATTCGTGAGCAGCTGGTAACTGATGAAATTTCAATTGGTGACTATGTATTAACTGGGGGAGAGCTTGGTGCAATGGTTGTGATCGATAGCGTTGTTCGCCTGCTTCCTGATGTGCTTGGCAATAATCATTCAGCTGTACAAGACTCACACAGTACAGGTTTACTAGAGCACCCGCACTATACGCGTCCTGCTGATTTTAGAGGCTTAACAGTTCCTGAAGTACTTATGTCAGGAAATCATAAAAAAATTGAACAGTGGCGCCAAAAAGAGTCTTTAAAGCGCACGTTGCTTCGAAGACCGGATATGCTTGAAAAAATGGAGCTAACGGAAGAGCAAAAGAAACTAGTAGCTCAATTAAAAGAGGAAAACAACCTTTCATAAATCCATAAAATTTATGCATAAACTCTGTTGCATACGGTATAAGAGTGTGCTAAGATAGATTTTGTGGCTTGGGCAGATGTCTGGTCACCTATAACGATGTTCCGCTGCAATGATTGAAAAGCATTGGTATGAGCGTCTGTTGGAAGGAGTTGAAACACGCGATGCAAAAATTAATCGAAGAGATTACAAAAGAACAATTAAAAACAGATCTTCCTACGTTCCGTCCTGGTGATACTGTACGTGTACACGTAAATATCGTTGAGGGTACTCGTGAACGTGTTCAGGTATTTGAAGGTGTTGTTATTAAGCGTCGTGGCGGTGGTATCAGCGAAACATTTACAGTACGTAAGATTTCTTACGGTGTAGGTGTAGAGCGTACATTCCCACTTCATACGCCAAAAATTGCAAAAATCGAAGTAATGCGCCGCGGTAAAGTACGCCGTGCGAAACTTTATTACCTACGTGAATTACGTGGTAAAGCTGCGCGTATTAAAGAAATTCGATAATAGTAAAGGGGAGCTTGTTTATACAAGCTCCTTTTTTCAAATGTTTTTTTAGAACGATTCGTTCTCTGACAGTAAAAAATAGACGTACAAGTCATCATTTTTTTATTCTATTTATTTATTAGGCGTTTCAAACATTATCGTTTAAAATAAAGGTATGACATAAGAGTTGGAGGACTGAAGATGGCTCGAAAGAAAAATGAACTGTGGGAATGGATAAAAGCAATCGCCATTGCCGTACTGTTAGCTGTTGTAATTCGCTATTTTTTGTTTGCACCGATTGTAGTAGATGGACTTTCTATGATGCCTACGCTGCATGACCAAAATCGAATGATTGTAAATAAGTTCTCCTATAAGATTGGTGATCCTGATCGCTTTGATATTATTGTTTTTCATGCTACAGCGGAAAAAGATTACATAAAACGTATTATCGGACTGCCGGGTGATCATATTGAGTATCGAAATGATACGCTATATGTAAATGGAAAAGCTTATAAAGAGCCCTATTTAGATCAGTATAAAAAAGAAGTGATTGACGGTAATTTAACCGAAGATTTTAAACTAGAAGACGTAACGGGTAAAAAGACCGTGCCAGAAGGCTATTTGTTCGTGATGGGAGACAATCGACGCTACAGTAAAGACAGCCGTCAGATTGGCTTTGTGAGCATGGACAAGGTGCTTGGTAAAACGAGTGCCGTATACTGGCCGATTAAAGAAGCGCGTTTTGCAAAGTAAAATATAAAAGGTGAGTAAAATATGACAATTCAATGGTTTCCTGGCCACATGGCCAAGGCCAGAAGACAAGTAACTGAAAAGCTAAAATTGATTGATATTGTATACGAACTGGTTGATGCACGCATTCCGCAATCATCGCGAAATCCAATGATTGATGAGATTATTGTGAACAAGCCGAGAATCGTATTGCTGAATAAAGTGGACAAAGCTGATCCGCGCGTTACTCAGCAGTGGCTAGATTATTATAAACAACAAGGTATTTATGCCTTAGCTATTGACGCACAAGCAGGTAAAGGAATGAAACAAATTGTTTCGTCTTCCAAAGAACTTCTTCAAGAGAAGTTTGACCGTATGCGCGCAAAAGGAGTCAAAAAACCCCGCGCTATTCGAGCGATGATTGTAGGGATTCCTAACGTTGGTAAATCAACGCTGATTAATCGCCTTGCCAGCAAAAAAATCGCCAAGACCGGAGATCGTCCAGGTGTGACGCAAGCACAGCAGTGGATTAAGGTAGGAAATGAGCTGGAGCTACTTGATACGCCAGGTATTTTGTGGCCTAAGTTTGAAGATGAAACAGTTGGATATAAGCTTGCGACAACGGGTGCTATTAAAGATACCATTTTAAATATGCAAGATGTTGCTGTTTATGCGCTGCGCTTCTTAACTAGCCATTACCCAGAACAATTAAAGCAGCGTTATGATTTAAATGAAATCCCTGAAGACATTGTAGAGCTTTTTGATGCAATTGGGTCGCGCCGCGGCTGTTTAATGGGTGGCGGCATGGTGGATTACGATAAAACGGCTGAGCTTGTTCTTCGAGAAATTCGAACGGATAAAATTGGCACCTTTACATTTGATGATCCAAGTGAAGCTGAAAAGCAGCTGTAAGCAATACATTGCGAACTGAAACAAAAAACGCCTCTGCCTTTTTAGCATGAGGCGTTTTTTATGTAAAAGTGCCGCATGAAAATGTTGATATAAAGAAGGTGGAGCTAATGAAAAAGAGTATTAAGAAAATAAAAGAAGAACTAAAGCAAGTGAGAAGCCCGGAAGATGCTTTATTTAAGGCATATGCGCAAGATGAGCGTAAAGGTGTGCAGCAGGTTATTATTCAAAAACAAAGGCAATTTGAAGCCGCTGAGCGCTTGAAGAAACAGTTTGATGAAATGATGGCATATGAAAACGAATTATACAATCAAGGAGCAACCTATATTGCCGGAGTAGATGAAGTAGGAAGAGGACCGTTAGCAGGACCGGTAGTAGCTGCTGCTGTTATTTTGCCGCCGGATTTTTTTCTCCCTGGTTTGACGGATTCAAAGAAGTTATCAGAAGCAAAGCGAGAAGCGTTTTATGAAGAAATCTGTAAAAGCGCTGTCGCTATCGGTATAGGTATTATAGACGCAGAGGTCATTGATTCTATTAATATTTATGAAGCAACAAAAAAGGCAATGACTGAAGCAATTGAACTTCTAGCTGTTCAGCCTGATGAACTGCTTATTGATGCGATGAAGCTGCCGGTGCCTATTTCGCAGCAGTCAATCATCAAAGGCGATGCTACAAGCATTTCCATTGCTGCAAGTTCTGTTATTGCAAAAGTGACGCGAGATCGAATGATGAAAGAACTTGGTGAACGCTATCCTGCATACGGATTCGAAAAACATATGGGATATGGAACAAAACAACATTTAGAAGCAATCGAACAATATGGAATTTTGCCAGAACACCGCCGATCTTTTGCACCAATAAAAAACCAAGTAAACTAGAACATGATACCCGAGCATATCTCTGCTTTGCATGTTTCACATGCGGGATTTTAGGCTCAAAAAGGATATAGCTTATTTAAGTGGAGATATTGCAGAGGGTGAAGTTCGTAAATTATTTTCCTCTCAGTTCGCTTCAGTTGTGAAGGTTGATTTACATGATCAACCGTACGTTTAACGTCCGCAGAGTCTCATTGACCTCATAAGGTATGGTTAAGTACTATCTCCATAAAAATATCAATTTTCTTATTATTTCAATATTTTTCACTAGAATAGTAGACAATTAGACAATTATTTTTATACAATGAAAGCGCAGTCTATTTTGTGCAGTATAGTTTTGTGGTTGATTATGTTAGGAGGATGGGAAATGAATATCCATGAGTATCAAGGAAAAGAACTACTCAGAAAATATGGGGTTGCAGTACCAAACGGTCGAGTAGCTTTTACTGTTGAAGAAGCAGTTGAAGCAGCAAAGGAATTAGGTTCACAAGTATCAGTGGTGAAAGCACAAATCCATGCTGGTGGACGCGGTAAAGCGGGCGGTGTCAAAGTAGCAAAAAACTTAGATGAAGTTCGTACATATGCACAAGATATTTTAGGAAAGACCCTCGTAACACACCAAACAGGCCCTGAAGGAAAAGAAGTTAAGCGCTTGTTAGTTGAAGAGGGATGCGATATTAAGAAAGAATATTACATCGGTTTAGTTCTTGATCGTGCAACGTCTCAAGTTGTATTGATGGGTTCTGAAGAAGGTGGAACTGAAATTGAAGAAGTGGCGGAAAAAACGCCTGAAAAAATCTTTAAAGAATATGTAGATCCTGCGATTGGTTTACAAGCATTCCAAGCTCGCAGACTTGCATTTAATATTAATATTCCAAAAGAACTAGTTGGAAAAGCAGTTAAGTTCATGACAGGTTTATATACAGTATTTGTTGAAAAAGACTGCTCAATTGCAGAGATTAATCCTCTAGTTGTAACAGGTGACGGAGACGTTATGGCATTGGATGCGAAGTTAAACTTTGATTCAAATGCGCTGTATCGTCAAAAAGATATTCTTGAATATCGTGACCTTGAAGAGGAAGATGCTAAAGAAATTGAAGCATCTAAATACGACTTAAGCTACATTTCACTAGATGGTAATATCGGTTGTATGGTAAACGGTGCAGGTTTAGCAATGGCAACGATGGATATTATTAAACATTACGGAGGCGACCCTGCTAACTTCCTGGATGTTGGGGGCGGCGCAACTGCTGAAAAAGTAACAGAAGCATTCAAAATTATTTTATCTGACCAAAATGTAAAAGGTATTTTCGTTAATATTTTCGGCGGGATTATGAAATGTGATGTTATTGCAACAGGTGTTGTTGAAGCAACGAAACAAGTTGGATTAAGCCTTCCATTAGTTGTTCGCTTAGAAGGAACAAACGTTGAACTTGGAAAAGAAATTTTACAAAAATCAGGCTTAAATATCACAGCTGCTGAATCTATGGCAGACGGCGCACAAAAAATCGTTTCACTAGTGAAATAGAAAGGCTGGGGGATAGGAATGAGCGTATTTATTAATCAAGATACAAAAGTAATTGTACAAGGAATTACAGGCGGAGTTGGCCTTTTTCATACACAGCAAATGTTAGAATATGGAACGAAAATTGTTGGTGGCGTAACACCAGGTAAAGGCGGCTTAGAAGTAGAAGGTGTTCCGGTATTTAATACGGTTGCCGAGGCAAAAGAAAAAACAGGCGCAACGGCTTCTGTTGTATACGTTCCGCCAGCATTCGCAGCTGACTCCATTATTGAAGCAGTTGACGCAGATTTAGATTTAGTTATTTGTATTACGGAAGGTATTCCAGTATTAGATATGGTAAAAGTAAAGCGTTATATGGAAGGAAAGCGTACGCGCCTTGTGGGACCTAACTGCCCAGGTGTTATTACACCGGAAGAATGTAAAATTGGAATTATGCCAGGGTACATTCACAAAAAAGGTCATGTAGGTGTAGTTTCACGTTCTGGTACATTAACATATGAAGCTGTTCATCAACTTTCTGAAGCTGGCATTGGCCAATCAACAGCTGTTGGTATCGGTGGTGACCCAGTGAACGGCACGAACTTTATCGATGTATTAAAAGCGTTTAATGAAGATGAAGATACGTATGCAGTAATTATGATTGGTGAAATCGGCGGTACGGCAGAAGAAGAAGCGGCAGAATGGGTAAAAGCAAACATGACAAAACCTGTGGTTGGCTTCATTGGCGGTCAAACAGCACCTCCAGGAAAACGTATGGGCCATGCTGGTGCTATTATTTCAGGTGGTAAAGGGACAGCATCTGAAAAAATTAAAACAATGAATGAGTGCGGTATCCAAGTAGCTGAAACACCATCTGTTATGGGAGAAACACTTATTAAAGTGTTAAAAGAACAAGGCATTTACGAGCAGTGTAAGACTCATTAATAGAAGACATATAGCCTCCTTTGACCGGGGGCTATTTTGTCCATTTAAAAAGGAGATTGTAGAATGTCTGATTTACGGGAAAAATTAATTCATTTAGCACATTGTCCATCTGTTAATTGGAAACAAATTTTTACGCTACTTCAACAGAATTCTTCATTACAAAATCTCTACGAGTACTCTCCATCACAGCTTCAAAAACTATTGACTCTCTCGATTGAACGTGCTAATCAAATAAAAAAAGATTTGCAAACTATTCCAATACGAGATATTCTAGATAAATATGACGCTGAGAATATTCAATGTGTCACCATCCTAGATGATGAATATCCTGAACTTTTGCGCCATATTTATGATCCGCCTTGGGTATTATTTGCAAGAGGAAAGATTTCTCTTCTACACGCTCCAGAAAGCTTAAGCGTTGTAGGAACAAGGAATCCCACTTCATATGGAACTGCAGCTCTGACTCATATTGTTAAGCCGATGCTGCATGAAGAATTTGTCGTTGTAAGTGGACTAGCCTTAGGGATTGACCAGGCTGCTCATGAACTGGCTATCGCTGAAAAAGCTAAAACGATTGCAGTTTTAGGCGGAGGGTTTTATAATATTTACCCAAGAGGAAACCAAAATTTAGCAAGAGAAATTGCGCAGCATCATTTGCTGCTTTCTGAATATGCCCCGTTTATGAAGCCGACAAAATGGTTTTTCCCTCGCAGAAACAGAATCATTAGCGGATTAACAGGAGGCACGTTGGTGGTGCAAGCAAAAGAAAGAAGTGGATCTTTTATTACCGCCGACCAGGCGCTTCAGCAAGGAAGAGAAGTATTTGCCATACCGGGTTCTATTTTTGAAGAAACATCATGTGGAACGAATAAGTTAATCCAATTAGGGGCAAAACTTGTGCAAAGCGCTGCTGATATTACAGATGAAATGATGTATATAAGATGAATGTTTCAAAGTAGTCATATTCTTGCATGGTACGAAATACTAGTGAGATACGTAGTAAAATCGTATGACTTATCTTTTGGACATTTGACAAACAAGAACCAAATATTTAATAATAATGAAGATTTTATTCTACCTCTTGAGGAGGAACAAATAGATGTCTGACTACCTAGTAATTGTAGAATCGCCTGCAAAGGCTAAAACAATTGAACGTTATTTAGGAAAGAAATATAAAGTAAAAGCATCGATGGGACATGTTCGCGATTTACCTAAAAGTCAAATGGGAATTGATATTGAACAGGATTACAATCCGAAATATATTACAATTCGCGGGAAAGGCCCGGTTTTAAAAGAACTAAAAACAGCGGCTAAAAAAGCAAAAAAGATTTACCTAGCAGCCGATCCAGACCGTGAAGGAGAAGCGATTGCATGGCACTTGGCGCACAGTTTGGATGTAGACATTGCATCGGACTGTCGCGTAGTATTTAATGAGATTACAAAAGAAGCGATTAAAGAATCTTTTAAACATCCACGAGCAATTAATATGGATTTAGTAGATGCTCAACAAGCACGCCGTATTCTTGACAGGCTGGTTGGCTACAACATCAGTCCATTGCTGTGGAAAAAAGTAAAAAAAGGATTAAGTGCCGGAAGGGTTCAATCAATTGCAGTGCGTTTAATTATTGATCGTGAAAAAGAAATTGCAAAGTTTATCCCAGAAGAATACTGGACGGTAAAAGCAACTTTTCAAAAAGGGAACGACCAATTTGAAGGCCAGTTGATCGAATATCAAGGAAAAAAAGTAGAGCTATCGAATGAAAATGATGTAACCAACATTGTTAAACAATTAGATGGAAATGAATTTTCAATTTCTAAAGTAACAAAACGTGAGCGAAAGCGTAATGCGGCTCCTTCTTTTACCACGTCTTCATTACAGCAAGAGGCAGCGCGGAAACTGAACTTCCGAGCGAAAAAAACAATGATGATTGCGCAGCAATTATATGAAGGAATTGATTTAGGAAAAGAAGGCACAGTAGGTCTTATCACGTATATGCGTACCGATTCTACTCGTATTTCAGAAACAGCTCAAACGGAAGCTAGAGATTACATTACGAACGCATACGGAAATCAGTTTGTGGCAACGGAAAAGCGTAAAGAAAAGAAAAATTCGAACGCGCAAGATGCCCACGAAGCGATTCGTCCAACTTCAGCTCTTCGTAAACCAGGAGAGGTAAAAGAGTTCTTATCGCGTGATCAGTATCGACTGTATAAGCTAGTATGGGAGCGCTTCGTTGCTAGTCAAATGGCACCTGCAATTATGGATACAATGGCTGTAGATTTGAAAAATGGAGACGTAACATTTAGAGCAAACGGCTCCAAAGTTAAATTTCCAGGCTTTATGAAAGTGTATGTTGAAGGCAATGATGATCAAGTGGAGGAAAAAGAAAATCTTCTTCCAGACTTAGAAGAAGGAGAAGTAGCTTATTCTAAAGACATCGATGAAAAGCAGCACTTCACACAGCCGCCGCCAAGATATACTGAAGCTCGTTTAGTCAAGACATTAGAAGAGCTAGGCATTGGCCGA
Source organism: Priestia sp. SRI_019 (assembly GCF_057586255.1). NCBI lineage: Bacteria > Bacillati > Bacillota > Bacilli > Caryophanales > Bacillaceae > Priestia > Priestia sp. SRI_019. The sequence goes on from NZ_JBYCZN010000001.1 coordinate 685,755, forward strand.
CCGTCTACATATGCTCCAACACTTGACACGATTCAAAAGCGCGGGTACGTAGCGCTCGATAACAAGCGTTTTGTTCCAACAGAACTTGGAGAAATTGTACTAGAGCTTGTATTGGAGTTTTTCCCGGAAATTTTAGATGTAGAGTTTACAGCTAAAATGGAAAACGATTTGGATGAAGTGGAAGATGGTAATGTTCAATGGGTGCGTGTTATTGACGAATTTTACAGTGATTTTGAAAAACGCTTAGAACATGCTGAAAAAGAAATGCGCGAAGTGGAGATTAAAGATGAACCTGCCGGAGAAGATTGCGGGGAATGCGGTTCACCTATGGTATACAAAATGGGACGCTACGGAAAATTTATGGCATGCTCTAATTTCCCTGACTGCCGCAACACAAAGCCAATTGTAAAAGAGATTGGCGTAAAGTGTCCGAAATGTGAAGAAGGAAATATCGTTGAGCGAAAATCGAAGAAAAAGCGTACATTTTATGGCTGTGATCGATTCCCGGGCTGTGACTTCGTATCTTGGGATAAGCCGATTGCAAGAAAATGTCCGAAATGTGAAAATCTGCTTGTGGAGAAGAAACAGAAAAAAGGAACTCAAGTCGTCTGTACAAGTTGTGATTATAAAGAGGAAGCTCAGCAGTAAAAGAGAATGGGATGAATTCCCACACTTTAAATTTAAAAATAGCAGTTATATAAGATGCGGCGACATTGCTTCATGTGCTAAAATGGAAACGTTATTAGCGACATTGAGTAATGTCGCATTTTCTTTGTCCCGTTAAAAAAGGAACAAACCAGTGAATGAATAAGGAAAATGATAGAAAAGATAGAAATGAAGTTGGAGGATTTACAATGAATGAACAAGTAATTAATGTTATCGGAGCAGGTCTTGCTGGAAGTGAAGCAGCTTGGCAAATCGCAAAGCGCGGTTTGAAAGTCCGTCTTTATGAGATGAGACCAGTGAAGCAAACACCTGCTCATCATACGGACAAATTTGCTGAATTAGTATGTAGTAATTCACTGCGTGCGAATACATTAACAAATGCAGTGGGTGTTTTAAAAGAAGAAATGCGATTATTAGACTCTGTAATTATTCGTTCAGCAGACGAATGTGCGGTTCCAGCAGGTGGAGCACTGGCTGTTGATCGTCACGAATTTGCCGCTCGTGTGACGGAAAGTGTTAAAAACCATCCAAACGTAACAGTTGTTAATGAAGAGATTACAGAAATTCCACAAGGACCAACTGTTATTGCAACAGGTCCGTTAACGTCCAAAGATTTATCGGAACAGCTGCGCGCGTTAACAAGTGAAGATTATTTATATTTTTATGATGCGGCTGCACCTATTATTGAAAAAGACAGCATTGATATGGATAAAGTATATCTGAAATCTCGCTATGACAAAGGGGAAGCTGCCTATTTAAACTGTCCGATGACAAAAGAAGAATTCCAGCGTTTTCATGAAGCATTAATCAATGCAGAGACGGTTCCTTTAAAAGAATTTGAGAAAGAAATTTATTTTGAAGGATGTATGCCAATTGAAGTAATGGCTTCACGCGGAGAAAAAACAATGCTCTTTGGACCAATGAAACCAGTTGGGTTAGAAGATCCGAAAACAGGAAAGCGACCTTATGCAGTTGTTCAGCTTCGTCAAGATGATGCAGCAGGTACACTATATAATATCGTAGGTTTCCAAACACATTTAAAATGGGGAGCACAAAAAGAAGTATTGAGCTTAATCCCAGGTTTAGAAAATGCAGAAGTAGTACGCTACGGAGTTATGCATAGAAATACGTTTATTAATTCTCCTAAATTGTTAAAGCCTACGTATCAATATCGTGAGCGTGATGACTTATTCTTTGCTGGACAAATGACGGGAGTAGAAGGATATGTAGAATCAGCGGCGAGCGGACTAATGGCAGGAATGAACGCGGCTCGACTTGTACTTGGTGAAGAATTGGTTGTATTGCCGCAGGAAACAGCGATTGGCAGTATGGCTCACTATATCACACATACAAACGCAAAAAATTTCCAGCCGATGAATGCCAACTTTGGCTTATTCAAAGAATTGGAAGTGCGAATCAAAAACAAACAAGAACGAAATGAAACGCTTGCTAAACGAGCATTGGAAACTATTCAGAATTTTACAACAAAATAATCAAAATTGTTTGCAAGGGCTACTTAATTGTGATAATATTTAGTAGCCCTTGTGAGGTGATAACATTGGAATTTGTTAAAGATGTATTAAATTCCTTTCTAGAATATTTACAAATTGAGAAAAATTATTCAAAATATACAGTTGACTGCTATGAAAAAGACATCTTTATCTTTATGTCTTTTATGCAGGAAGAGCAAATACAAAACCTACAAAGTGTTACATATGCTGATGCAAGGCTGTTTTTAACACGCCTATATGAAAAGCAGTATTCAAAAAGATCGATGTCACGCAAAATTTCTTGTTTGAGAACGTTTTATCGTTACTTAAATAGAGAAGAATTAGTAGAAGATAATCCATTTGCGCTCGTTACCCTTCCTAAAAAGGAAGAGCGAAATCCGCGCTTCCTGTATGAAGAGGAGATTGTGAAATTATTTCAAATGAATGACTTAACAACTCCGTTAGGGCAGCGTAATCAGTCTCTATTAGAATTGCTGTATGCCACCGGAATACGAGTGAGTGAATGTGCATCTATTAAGCTTAGCGATATAGATTTTTCACTTCAAACTTTGCTCGTATATGGCAAAGGAAAAAAACAACGGTACGTGCCATTTGGCTGTTATGCCAAGGACGCTCTTAGAGTATATATAGATAATGGAAGAAAGCTTCTTTTAAAAAAGGCTCCTTCTGATACTCATTCGCTCTTTTTAAATTATAAGGGGACACCGTTGACAGACCGAGGCATACGCTTAGTCATTGATCAGTTAGTAAAGAAGACCGCTGAGAATATACATATTAGTCCACACGTTTTGCGGCATACTTTTGCGACTCATATGTTAAATGAAGGGGCAGATTTACGTACAGTTCAAGAAATGCTAGGTCATGAACATTTATCAACCACTCAAATATACACACATGTGACGAAGGATCGTTTAAAGGCAGTTTATATGAATCACCATCCTCGCGCATAAAAGGAGGAGTTAATTTGTCTACTTTCCATGCTACTACGATTTTTGCGGTTCAGCATAACGGTCAATGTGCCATGTCTGGAGACGGACAAGTAACGTTCGGTAATGCTGTTGTGATGAAACATACTGCTCGAAAAGTAAGACGTCTATTTCAAGGGCAAGTTCTTGCCGGCTTTGCAGGTTCAGTAGCTGATGCATTCACTCTTTTTGAATTATTTGAAACGAAGCTTGAAGAGTATAACGGAAATCTTCAGCGTGCAGCCGTTGAGCTTGCTAAACAATGGAGAAGTGACAAAGTATTGCGAAAGTTAGAAGCAATGCTTATTGTTATGAACAAAGATAACTTACTGTTAGTATCAGGAACGGGTGAAGTTATTGAACCGGACGACGGCATTTTAGCAATTGGATCAGGCGGAAATTATGCTTTATCAGCGGGACGTGCATTAAAACAACATGCAGGCGAACATTTAACAGCTAAAGAAATTGCAAAAGCAGCTTTAGATGTAGCAAGTGAGATATGTGTTTATACAAATGATCATATTATTGTAGAAGAACTGTAGGAAAGGGGATTTTTTTATGAATTCTCATTTAACACCTCGACAAATTGTAGAAAAGCTCGATCAGTATATTATTGGTCAAACGAAGGCAAAGAAAGCGGTCGCTGTGGCGCTGCGAAATCGCTATCGACGCGGTCTGCTAGACGAATCTTTACGTGATGAAGTTGTGCCGAAAAACATTTTAATGATTGGTCCTACAGGTGTGGGTAAAACCGAGATTGCACGCCGCTTAGCTAAGCTTGTCGGTGCACCTTTCATTAAGGTTGAGGCAACAAAATTTACGGAAGTTGGATATGTAGGACGCGATGTAGAATCAATGGTTCGTGATTTAGTGGAAACGTCAGTTCGACTTGTGAAAGAAGAAAAAATGAACGGCGTGCGTGATCGCGCAGAAGAAAATGCAAACAAGCGGATAGTAGAGCTTCTTGTTCCAAGCAAAAAGAAGCAGCAATCGTTTAAAAATCCGTTTGAAATGATTTTTTCAAACGGTACACAGTCAAGCGATGCGGATCCTGATCAAGACGAGGAAACGAATATTGCAACGAAGCGCAAGCAGATTGCTCATCAGCTTGCTTTAGGAGAGCTTGAAAATCATTATGTCACAATTGAAGTAGAAGAGCAACAGCCTTCTATGTTTGATATGTTACAAGGTTCGGGTATGGAACAAATGGGCATGAACATGCAGGATGCCTTAAGCAATTTTATGCCCAAAAAACAAAAAAAGCGCAAGCTTACTGTTAAAGATGCACGAAAAGTATTAACAAATGAAGAAGCGCAAAAATTGATTGATATGGATGAAGTGACGCAAGAAGCTGTGAATCGTGCGGAACAATATGGAATTATTTTTATTGACGAAATTGATAAAATTGCTCAGAAAAGTGGTAATTCATCTTCCGCTGATGTTTCACGTGAAGGCGTGCAGCGAGATATTTTACCAATTGTAGAAGGGTCAACGATTGTTACAAAATATGGCGCAGTCAAAACTGATCATGTTTTATTTGTAGCAGCCGGTGCTTTCCATGTATCAAAACCGTCGGATTTAATTCCAGAATTGCAGGGGCGATTCCCAATTCGCGTTGAATTAACGAAGCTAACCGTTGAAGATTTTATAAACATTTTAGTAGAGCCAGATAATGCGTTATTAAAGCAATATGCGGCATTATTGGAAACTGAAGGTATACAAATTGAATTTTCTGACGATGCTATACGTAAGATTGCAGAAATTGCATATCAGGTAAATCAAGATACAGATAATATTGGTGCAAGAAGGCTTCATACGATTTTAGAACGTTTGCTAGAGGATTTATCGTTTGAAGCACCGGAAGTAACATTAGAGAAAATTGTGATTACTCCGCAGTACGTGGAAGAAAAATTAGAAAAAATCGCTAAAAACAAAGATTTGAGTCAATTTATTTTATAGAACTGAAATCGCAGGAGGAAGAGTACTAATGGATTTATTAGGGAAAACTAGAAAGATTAATGCAATGCTACAAAAAGCAGCTGGTAAACCAGTAAACTTTAAAGAAATGGCTGAAACACTTTGCGAAGTGATCGAATCAAACGTATTCGTAGTAAGCCGTCGCGGTAAATTATTAGGAATCGCTGTTAAGCAGCAAATTGAGAATGCGCGTATGAAAGATATGTTAGAAGCACGCCAGTTTCCAGAAGAATATACTCAAAGCCTATTTAACATTCAAGAAACATCTTCTAACTTAAACATTGAAAGTCAATATACAGCTTTCCCAGTTGAAAATAAAGACTTATTTGATGCAGGACTAACAACAATCGTTCCAATTATCGGAGGCGGAGAGCGTCTAGGTACGCTTGTACTATCTCGTTTAGACCGTCAGTTCGAAGACGATGATTTAATCCTTGCTGAATACGGTGCAACGGTAGTAGGTATGGAAATTCTTCGTGAAAAAGCAGAAGAGATTGAAGAAGAAGCGCGTAGCAAAGCTGTTGTACAAATGGCAATTAGCTCATTATCATACAGTGAGTTAGAAGCTATTGAGCATATCTTTGAAGAGCTAAATGGAAATGAAGGACTATTAGTCGCAAGTAAAATTGCTGACCGCGTTGGAATTACACGTTCAGTAATCGTAAATGCGCTACGTAAATTAGAAAGTGCTGGCGTTATCGAATCACGTTCTTTAGGAATGAAAGGAACTTACATTAAAGTTCTTAACAACAAATTCTTAGTAGAGCTTGAAAAATTAAAATCTAACTAAGTTTATGAACCAAAAAGCACACGGGCAAAGCCCGTGTGCTTTTTTTATATGCTCTCAGTATGAAAAGGTTCGCTCTGGGTTAAGAGGATTCGTTCACTATTTTTATAAATCTTTAACAAACTTCATATAAAAATCTAAAAATTATATTATAGAATCTTTAAATAGTAAAAAGATACTAGTTGATTACAAATCGTTACTTTTATTACATATTGTTCAGGACTTATGGTATGTATTTTGATTTTAAATTAAAAAAATAGAGCTAAAGTATAGCATTGATGTTAAAATATGCTTGGAAATCGAATGAAAATTTTGGTTTATAGTCCAAAAGTTCTTAAAAAAGGATAGACATTGCATGAAGTTTTTCTTACAATAAGTTCTATGGTACTAAAGTCGAAATTTGTCTCATTTTTGAGAAAAATAGAATAGGTAAGCAGGTGTAAGAATTGAGTTTGTTTTCAACTACTTTTCAAACAATTGAAAATGGAATTAGCTACGCGGCACAAAAGCAGCAGACGATTGCACAAAATATCGCAAACGTTGATACTCCAAATTATAAATCGAAAACAGTATCGCGTACGAGTGAATTTCGAGATTTATTACATAACGAGTTAGAAGCATATCAGACTGATTCAAAACATATCCCATTTTCCGGTTCATCCCATCGAGTGATTACCCAGCAAGAAAACACTTCCTATCAAGCAAACGGAAACAATGTGGATATGGATAAAGAGATGGCGGATATGGCTGAAAATCAAATTTACTATGAGGCGCTAGTAGATCGTTTAAATGGAAAATTTAATTCTCTTCAAACAGTCATTAGAGGAGGTAAATAAGTTTGACTATTTTTCAAAATATGAATATTACATCTTCAGCTTTAACTGCCAATCGTTTAAGGATGGACGTTGTTTCATCTAATATGGCGAATGCTGAAACGACAAGAGGGACGTACGTTAATGGTGAGTGGCAGCCTTACAAAAGAAAAATGGTTGTCATGCAGTCTGATCGTTCGCCTTCTTTTTCGTCCGTCTTACACTCCGAAATTAATAAAAATCAAAACAATGGTGTAAAAGTCACAGATATCGCAGAAGATAATACTCCTTTTAATTTAGTATATAACCCGACACATCCAGATGCGAATGACCAAGGGTACGTGCAGATGCCGAACGTAGACCCTTTAAAGGAAATGACGGATTTAATTAGTGCTACTCGATCTTACGAAGCAAACGTGACGGTCTTTAATACAAACAAAAGTATATTAACAAAGACGTTAGAAATTGGAAAATAAAGGAGCGATAAAATGATTAATGGTATCAGCAATCAAATAGCAATAGCAAAAACAGCCGCTTCGACTGGCACTGGACAAACAACTCAACAGTTTTCAACGTTTTTAAAAGACTCAATCAATGAGTTAAACAATACTCAACGCGCTTCGGATATAGCGACTGAAAAGCTTGCTAAAGGAGAAAACGTCGAACTCCAAGATGTAATGATTACTGCTCAAAAAGCAAGTATTACGATGCAAACGGCTCTTGAAATACGCAATAAAGCTGTTGAAGCCTATCAGGAAATGATGAGAATGCAAATGTAATTGAGCGGTTATTAAAGAAAATGAAAATAGTAATAACCGGAGGAATACCATGAATGAAAGAATAGCTCTTTATCGAGATAAGATGAAAGTCTTTTGGAATAACCGCAAAAAAGGACAGAAAATAGCCCTTATCGCTGCTCCTCTTGCGGCTATTCTAGTCATTAGTTTAGCATCTGTTTTTTTAAACAAGGATAAATTTGTCCCTCTTTATAGCAATCTATCGGCTCAGGAAACAGGACAAATCAAAGCAGAGCTTGATGCTAGAAGCGTTCCTTCAGAAATCTCTGATAACGGAACAACCATTTCGGTGCCTGAACAAAGCGTTGACTCGCTAAAAGTTGATTTAGCTGCACAAGGAATTCCTGATAGCGGAAGTATCGACTATTCATTTTTTGGGAAAAATGCGAGCTTTGGTATGACAGATAATGAATTTGATGTGTTAAAACTCGATGCGATGCAAACTGAATTGGCTAACTTAATGAAAAACATTCAAGGAGTCAACGATGCAAAAGTGATGATTACCCTTCCAAATGGAAGCGTATGGGCGAATGAAAAGCAGGGAGAAGCATCAGCATCGATTGTGCTTAATACAAAGGCTGGTTATAAATTTGATGATCAGCAAATTAAATCTCTTTATCATTTAGTATCCAAAAGTGTGCCAAACCTTCCTACAGATAATATCGTCATCATGAACCAATATTTTGAGTACTTTGATTTAAAAGGTAACGAAACGAATTCAGCTTCTAGCTCATTTGCTTCGCAGAACGAAGCGAAAAAAGAAGTTGAGCGAGATATTCAGCGTCAAGTACAGCAAATGCTAGGAAGACTGGTCGGTCAAGACAAAGTAATGGTCTCTGTTACAGCAGATCTTGATTTTACACAGGAAAATCGCGAAGAAAAGCTAGTAGAGCCTGTTGATAAAAATAATATGCAAGGAATTGCCGTTAGCGCTGAAAAAATTAATGAAACATTTTCTGGTAAAAATGCTCAAGATGGAGGCGTTGCTGGAACAGGAGAAGAAGATACAACAAATTACTCATCCAGTACAACAAGTGGAGACGGAGACTACGAAAAAAACGAAGAACGAATTAATTATGAAGTGAACCGAATTCATAAAGAAATCGTCGAAAGTCCATACAAAATTCAAGACCTTGGCATTCAAGTAATGATAGATCCGTCCAATGCAAAAGGGAAATCACAAGTTTCCGATACGCTTGAGTCAGATGTTCAAAAAATGTTAGGTACAATTGTCCGTACTTCTATTTCAAAAGATGCAAATACGAAAGCTCTCTCGGATAACGCGGTCAGCGATAAGATTACCGTTTCCGTTCAGCCGTTTAATGGACAAGAAACAGCTGACAACACAGCAAGTTCAATTCCATTGTGGATGTATATAATCGGAGGTGCACTGCTGCTTATTATTGTTGTTCTTATTGTGCTGTTGGTTAGGAAAAGACGTCAAGACTTAGATGAAGAGGAATATGATGAAGAGTATGATGAAACTTTTGAAGCATATGAAGCGGCACAAAAAGCCCCTGTTTTAAGTGCTGAACAGCAAACAAAAAGCAATCTTGAAACGTTAGCGAAGCAAGACCCGGAAGAGTTTGCAAAACTGCTGCGAACATGGATTAGTGAGGATTAGGAGGAAAGCTAATGGTAAAGGCTATGCAAAAAAATGAGTTAACTGGAAAGCAAAAAGCAGCAATTTTGTTAATTTCTCTCGGTCCCGATGTATCAGCTTCTATCTATAAACATCTCAGTGAAGATGAAATTGAGCAACTAACGCTTGAAATTTCTTCAGTGAGAAAAATAGAGCCGTCTCTAAAAGAAGCTGTTCTTCATGAGTTTGAACAAATAACGCTTGCTCAAAACTACCTTGAAAAAGGAGGAGTAAGCTATGCGAAACAGGTGTTAGAAAAAGCACTTGGACCGGAGCAGGCTATGATGATTATCAATCGATTAACTTCTTCTTTGCAAGTTCGTCCGTTTGACTTTGCCAGAAAAGCTGATCCTATGCAGCTGTTAAATTTCATTCAGCATGAGCATCCTCAGACGATTGCCCTTATTTTATCTTACTTAGAGCCGCCGCAGGCAGGACAAATCTTATCATCACTGCCTCAGGAAAGGCAAGCGGATATTGCAAGACGGATTGCAACGATGGGAAGTACGTCTCCGGAAGTCATTAATGAAGTTGAGCAAATTTTAGAGAGAAAGCTTTCTGCTACTGTTACCCAAGACTATACCCAAACAGGTGGTTTAGAAGCAGTAGTTGAAGTATTAAATGGAGTAGACCGAGCAACTGAAAAAATTATTATTGATACGCTTGAAATTCAAGATCCGGCATTAGCAGAAGAAATCAAACAGCGAATGTTTGTATTTGAGGATATCGTAACGCTCGATAACCGTTCTATTCAGCGTGTGATACGAGATGTAGAAAATGATGATTTATTGTTGAGCTTAAAAGTAGCAAGTGAAGAAGTGAAATCTATTATTTTTAAAAATATGTCTAGCCGTATGGTGGAAACGTTTAAAGAAGAAATGGAATTTATGGGTCCTGTGCGTTTGAAAGATGTAGAGGAAGCTCAGTCACGTATCGTTGCTGCAATTAGACGTTTAGAAGATGCTGGTGAAATTGTACTAGCTCGAGGTGGAGGAGACGATATTATTGTCTAATATCATTAAATCAACTTATACGAATAAACTTTCAGACGAAAATGCGAAGCACATTCAAGTCATTCCATTTGGTTTTCCGATACAAGATGAGCCCACAGAAGAACATCTTCAGCAAGAAAACGCACAGCACGTTATTGAACAAGCGCACAGTGAAGCTGAAATAATAAAGGCCGAGGCAGACGCTTACCGAAAACAAGCTCAAAACGAAATTGAACGTTTGAAAAAGCAGTGGGAAGAAGAGAAGGTGCTGCTGTTTCAACAAGAACAAAAGCGGGGCTATGAAGAAGGATACGAAGAAGGGCTGCTTCAAGGAAAACAAGAGTATGAGCATGTATTAGCCATGTCGCGAAACATTGTTGACGAAACAAAGAATCAGTACTACGAATATATAAATCAATCTGAAGAAGTCATCTTTGAATTAGGTTTCACCCTAGCTGAAACGATTTTAAATGAGCAGCTTCAAAGAGATAAATCATTTTTACCACTTGTTGCAAGGTCTTTAAAAGAAGTTAGAGAACATAAAGAAATCCAGCTTTTTGTTTCCCCGAAAAAATATGCATATGTATGTGAACATAAACGAGAACTGTTCGATTTATTAAACGGAGAAACCGGGCTATTTATTTATGCGGATGAAAATCTTCAGGAAATGGATTGTGTCATCGATTCCTCTTATGGGCGTCTTGTTGCGTCTTTTGATAGCCAGTTAACGGAAATGAAGAAAAAATTAAAAGAACGTTTGTTAGAGGAGAGTAAAAATGAAAGTCGCACAACTCATTCATGAAATCCCGCGCACATCTTCTTTTAAACGGTACGGGAAAGTCAGCCGAGTAGTAGGAATGATGATTGAATCTAAAGGACCTAGAACGTCAATAGGAGATGTTTGCTTTATTCATCTTAGTGAACGAGGAGATAAAATTCGTGCAGAAGTTGTTGGTTTTAACGGTGAGCACGTCGTTTTAATGCCTTATACGTCTGTTCGATATATCGGACCTGGCTGCCTAGTGGAAACGACAGAAAAACCTCTGCAGGTAAGCGTGGGGAAAGAGTTAATAGGTCAAGTGCTTGATTCGTTAGGGAACCCTTTAGACGGGTCTGAACTTTCTCAATATTTGCCGTTTGTTTTAACCGATCAAGACCCCCCTAATCCCTTAGAGCGTCCGCCTATTGAACAGCCGATTGAAGTAGGGGTACGAACAATTGATAGTTTGCTAACAGTAGGTCAAGGGCAGCGCATAGGTATTTTTGCAGGAAGCGGTGTTGGTAAAAGTACGCTGCTCGGGATGATTGCACGCAATACAAAAGCAGATATCAATGTCATTGCCCTTGTAGGCGAGCGAGGAAGAGAAGTTAGAGAGTTTATTGAACGAGATCTTGGAGAGGAAGGGTTAAAGCGCTCCGTTGTAGTAGTTGCTACCTCGGATCAGCCTGCTCTGCTTCGAATGAAAGCAGCATATACAGCTACTTCTATTGCTGAATACTTTCGAGATGAGGGGATGAGCGTCATGATGATGATGGATTCTGTTACCCGTGTAGCAATGGCTCAAAGAGAAATTGGATTAGCTGTAGGTGAACCTCCGACTACTAAAGGTTATACACCATCTGTTTTTGCTAGCTTGCCAAGGCTGCTTGAACGTACAGGAACTAATCAACATGGATCTATTACTGCTTTTTATACTGTATTAGTAGATGGTGATGATATGAACGAACCTATTTCGGATACGGTGCGAGGCATTATAGACGGACATATTGTACTAGACCGGGAGCTGGCCAATAAAGGTCAATATCCGGCCATCAATGTCTTAAAAAGCGTTAGTCGCGTGATGAACCATATCGTAAGTGAACGGCATAAAGAAGCAGCTGAAAAACTGCGTTCATTAATGGCTACCTATGCTAATTCTGAAGACTTAATTAACATAGGTGCCTACAAAAGAGGATCTTCTGCTTACATTGATGAGGCCATCCACTATCATCCTGTCATTGATGAATTTTTAAAGCAAAAAACGAACGAACATCCATCATTTGAAACAAGTGTAACAAAGCTCTGTGAACTGTTTGTGAAAGGTGAGTAAATATGGCATATGAATTTAGGTTATCTAAAATAATGGCAATCAAGTCAAATGAAAAGGATGAACTGCTATCTCAATATAATCAATCCTTGCAGCAGTTTGAAACAGCGGGTGAAAAGCTTTATAAAAAGCTAAAAGAAAAAGAAACGCTGATTGAACAGCATACGGGCAAAATGAAGCAAGGGCTTTCTATTTTAGAAATTACATCGTTTCAGCAGTTTTTAACAAGTGCCGAACGAGTGATTGAAAGGCTGCAACAAGAGGTCATGTTTGCAAGACAGCAAATGAACTTAAAGAAACTGAAGCTAGAAGAAAAGAACATAGAAGTAAAGAAGTATGAAAAGTTAAAAAAGAGAGACTACGATTCTTATATAACCGCGGAAAAACAGTTAGAAGCGAAGCAAATGGATGAGCTGTCGCTACAGCAGTATATGCTACATAGGAATTAGGTGGAAAACATGGCTAATCAAAAAGAGTTAAGAGAAGAGTACGAAGAAGAAAAGTCTTACAGTAAAAGCCAAGTGTTTTTATTTTTAATCTTTATTCCAGCAGTGTTCCTTATCTTGGCGGCTTATATTGTTCTGACGCTTTTAGGCGTTAATGTAAATGATAAAGTTTCAGCTATTACACACGCCATTCCGTTTGTATCAAGTGAACAGTCGCAAAAAAATGAAAATATTCAACAAAGCAATGAAGAGATACAAAAGCAGGTTGAAAGTCTTCAAAAGAAGCTGAGCGCAAAAGAAAAGCAAATCGCAGCTTACGAGAAAACGATCACTACAAAAGACCGTCAAATGGATGAACTAAAAATCGAAATGCGCGATATGGAAGAAAAAGCCGACGATGAAGCGAAAAAACAAAAAAACAATCAGCTGGCAAAAAAAGATGTCATTGCTACCTATGAAAACATGTCTCCTAAAAATGCAGCGCTCATCTTTGCCGAATTAAAAGAAGACAAAGCAGTCGCGATGCTTAAGCAGTTCAAAGCGAGTACAAGAACGGCAATCTTAGAAAAAATGGATCCGAAAGTAGCTGCACGCTATACGACATTGTTAACAGATCAGATTGATGAATAAAAGCAGAGGTGAAAACAGTGGAAATTTCACTACGTCCAGCAGCTGTATCAAAGGTAAACTGCGATGAAAAAGCAGCTGCTAGTCAGACTCAGGGTTTTTTTGAAGAAATTGTTCAGCAGCTTAAGCAGCTAGATGTGCAGCCTTTAACGCGCGGCGAGAAATCATCGGATGAACAAGCGATAGATCAAGACGTCTTCAAGGCGGTCGGGTTAATGGCGATTCAGTTAAGCGAAGCAGAAGATGAAGAAGATGAATCGTCTGTCTTGTACAAACATCTAGCCGAGATGCTCAGTAGTATTCCAAGTAGTCTAGATTTGGAACAGCCGCTTCTAAAGCTGCAGCACGTGTTAACAGACATGCAGCGGGCACCTGTTTCATCTGAAACAGACAGTCAAGAACAATATTTGTCTTCTATTTCTACCTTGTTGACCATTTGTAAAAATACATCATCTGCGTTTCAAACAGAGTTCGCTCAGCTGATGGAAGAACTACAAAAACCGCAGCTGCAGTCAGTGAAGCTTTCGGATTCGCAGCTTCAAGGCTTGCAGAAAGCTGCTGCTGAAAAAATAAAGAAAATTCATAAACAACCACGTGTATTAACCGATACCTTACATGAAAAGCGCTCTGCTGGTTTCTTCGCCGCTGTTCATGCGGCTCCAAAAAGTTCTGTAAGAGATATGGAAGCTGTTCATAAAGAGGAAAAAGGGCCGCTTTTGAATCAGCTTCCATGGAAAAAAGATGTGGTATTACACAGCGAAAGTATAGATACAGATAGCTTCTCAAAAAATAGTGAAGGTTCTTTGGGAAAAAGCATAACCACGGTGGTATCAGAAAATCAGCCATCATCTTTTGTATCTAGAGAAATACCGAACGTTTCTATTGATTTAGGACCAGTCACATCTGAGTATCAACAGTCTAGCAATCTGGTAAACGAGCTGCAAAAGGTATGGAGTAAAGCTTCGCTCAGTACTGAAGAAGGAGCATCTAAGCTTTCTATTACATTATTGCCAAAGCAGCTAGGTACGATTTTAATTGAAGTGCTTCAGCAAAAAAATGAACCGATTACGCAAGTGGTTGTATCGTCGGCGAAAACAAAAGAGCTATTAGAAGCCAATCTTTCGACTTTACGGCAAGTTCTGGCTTCTCAGCATGTATCGGTTGATCAAGTCGATGGGGCCGCTGTTCAAGCAGCTTTAGAAAGTTCTGTAAAAGATATGAACGCTTTTGCTAAAGAAGAAAAAGTGCCGCAGTTTTCTATTGATTTAAGGCAAGCAACATCTGAGTACCAACAGTCTAGCGATCTGGTAAACGGGCTGCAAAAAATATGGAGTAAAGCTTCAATCAGTAAGGAAGAGGGAGCATCTAATCTTTCTATTAAGTTATGGCCAGACCAGCTAGGGACAATTTCAATTGAAGTGCGTCAACAAGACAATAAAACGACTGCGCAAGTGGTTGTATCGTCAGCGAAAACAAAAGAGCTGTTAGACGCCAACCTTTTTAGATTACGACAAGCTCTCACGTCTCAGCATGTATCGGTTGATCAAGTCGATGTGGTTGCTGTTCAAGCAGCTCTAGAAAGTTCTGTAAAAGATATGAACGCTTTTGCTAAAGAAGAAAAAGTGCCGCAGTTTTCTATTGATTTAAGGCAAGTGAAATTAGATCATCAACAGTCTATTGATCTGGTAAACGAGCTGCAAAAAATATGGAGTAAAGCTTCGTTCAGTATTAAAGAGGGAGCATCCAAGCTTTTCGTTACGTTATTTCCAAAGCAGCTAGGTACGATTTCAATTGAAATGCTTCAACAAGACAATAAAACGACTGCGCAAGTAGTTGTATCGTCAGCGAAAACAAAAGAGCTGTTAGACGCCAGCCTTTTTAGATTACGGCAAGCTCTCACGTCTCACCATGTATCCGTTGATCAAGTTGGTGTGGACGCTGTTCATACAGCTTCAGAAAGTTCTGTGAAAAATATGACTGCTTTTCCTAAAGAAGAAAAAGTACCGTTTTTTAATCAGCTTCCATGGAAAAAAGATGTGGTTGTACCCGGCGGAAGTATAGATACCAATAGCTTTTTGAAAAATAGCGAAAGTCCGGCAGGTACACACACAATCGGGGCGCCAGTAGAGAATCAGCCATCATCCTTTGGAAGTGGAGAAATGCCTAAGCTTCAGCAGTTCTCTATTTATCTAGGGCAAGCAAAACCTGACTATCAACAGTCTAGCAATTTGGTAAACGAGCTGCAAAAAATATGGAGTAAAGCTTCGTTTAGTACCGAAGAGGGAACACCCAAGCTTCTCATTAAGTTATTTCCAAAACAGCTAGGTGCGATTTCAATTGAAATGCTTCAGAAAGACAGCGAAACGGTTGCGCGAATTGTCGTATCGTCAGCAAAAACAAAAGAGTTATTGGACTCCAATCTTTCAACTTTGCGGCACGGTCTCGCGTCTCAGCATGTGTCAATTGATAAAATCGATGTGCTACTGTCGGAACAAGCGGTGTCGTACAACAATGAAAACGACCAGCAAAAAGAAAGACAGGAAAAAGAAGCGTTTAAAAAAGAAGAAGATCAAGATTCACAACAACTGGAAGAATCGGCTTCTTTTCTATCTTCTTTTGAAACAGCGCTTATTAACTACAACGTATAGGTGATAACAATGACAAATGAAATTACGTCTGACTTGTATTTAAGCAATAGAGACACACCAGTGAAGCAAACGGGAAACAGCTCGCTTGGCAAAGATGATTTTTTGAAGCTTTTGATTGCTCAGCTTCAAAATCAAGATCCAATGAATCCAATGGAAGACAAAGACTTTATTGCTCAAATGGCTCAGTTTTCATCCCTTGAACAAATGACAAATATGAGCACATCGCTCAATACGTTTTTAACGCAGTCTCAGGCTTCTCCTATTTTAAAAGGGAGCGAATTAATTGGTAAAACTGCTGCATGGTTAGATGAAGAAGGAAATAAGAAGCAAGGAGTCATTTCGACAGCGTCCGTCAAAAACAATGAGGTATCGTTTAGGATCAACGATGAAAATCATACGGTACTTTCGCTAAACGATATCTTAGAAGTAAGCAGTTAACCAACCAAATTTAAGGAGTGATTTTATGTTACGTTCGATGTATTCAGGAATCAGCGGCATGAAAAATTTTCAAACTAAATTAGATGTCCTAGGAAATAACATTGCCAATGTTAATACGTACGGCTATAAAAAAGGACGTACAACGTTTCAAGATTTAGTAAGTCAGCAAGTAGCAGGAGCAACAGCACCTGGAGCTAACCGTGGAGGAGTCAATGCTAAACAAGTCGGGTTAGGTTCACAAATTGGTACGGTTGATACAGTTCAAACAGCAGGGAGTATTCAGTCAACGGGACGGCCGCTTGATTTAGCTATTTCTGGGGATGGATATTTTATTGTCGGAAATAGTGGTACACAAAACAATGGAACGGTCACAAACCCCATGTATACGAGGGCGGGAAACTTTTATTTAGATAGAAATGGAGCCTTGGTAACAGGAAGTGGCCTTTATTTGCAAAGTTCCACCAATCAGAAAATCGTTATTCCTCCAAATAGTCAAAGCTATGGCATTGGATCGGATGGCTCAGTGAATTATATAGACAATACTGGTGTATCGAGGGTTGCAGGTACTATTAAACTTGCGAAGTTTGCTAACAATGAAGGACTTCAAAAAGTAGGAGGAAACTTGTTTGCAGACACTCCAAATGCGGGGCTGGTTACAACTCCTGCAAACATTACTCCCGGAAACAGTGGTACAGGAACGCTCGTCTCAAGCGCCCTTGAAATGTCCAACGTTGATTTATCGGAAGAATTCACGGATATGATTGTTGCACAGCGCGGATTTCAGGCGAACACAAGAATTATTACAACATCCGATGAAATACTGCAAGAGCTAGTGAACCTAAAACGATAGGCGGGAGGAAGGAGTAGGTATTACTCCGGTTAATTATGATCACTTTAACAAGGCTAAACGGCAAAACATTTACGTTAAATGCGCTCTACATCGAGCAGCTTGAGGCATTTCCTGATACGACCATTACGCTAACGAATAACAAAAAGCTGGTGGTAAAGGATTCAGTTGAAGAAGTGAATGAGAAAGTGACGAGTTATTATCAGCGAATTAACGTGTTAGGGCTGCAGCAAACGACGGAGGAATAAAGTGTGTTTAAAAATAAGCTAGTTAGTAAGATGATTATTATTCTGCTTTCTTTTACGTTAATAGGAAGCGTTGCTGTTATCGTGACGTTAAAGTATACAGAGCAGGCAAGTACTGAAAAGGGTCCATCTATTGACGATGTGATTAAAGCTTCTGTGGATGTAACGGATATTAAAACAAATTTAAAAAGCAATAACTACATCAGCATTTCTTTTAAAATTCAAATGGATAGTAAAAAAGCAGCGGCAGAGCTTCAAAAAAGAGATTTTCAAGTAAGGGACATTATTATCAAAAGGCTCTCAGATATGAGTGCTCAAGATTTTGAAGGAACGCAAGGACTCAGCACGTTAGAAACAGATATTGCAAAGCAAATTGATCAATTAATGGAAAACGGACATGTTGTTAAAATTTATACAACGTCTAAAGTGTTGCAGTAAAGAAAAAGGGAGGGAAGCTAGTGGCAGGGGATGTATTATCACAAAATGAAATTGACGCCCTATTATCCGCGTTATCAACCGGAGAGATGGATGCGGATGAGCTAAAAAAGGAAAATAAAAAACAGCGTATTCGTACATATGATTTTAAACGCGCCCTGCGTTTTTCAAAAGATCAGATTCGCAGTTTGACGCGAATTCATGAAAATTATGCGCGCATGTTAATCAACGTCTTTTCGGCGCAGCTTCGTAACGTTGTACAAGTGTCCGTTGTATCAGTAGATCAAATTCCGTATGAGGAGTTCATTCGCTCTGTTCCGAAAGTAACCATCTTAAACGTGATAGCCGTCCCTCCTTTAGAAGGGCATATCATTATGGAAGTCAATCCGAACATTGCCTATGCGATGCTTGACCGCTTGCTCGGGGGACAAGGCGAGAGCGGTGGAAAAATTAGTAACTTAACGGAGATTGAAACGAGCTTGGTTCGAAACTTGTTAGAGAAAACGTTAGACAGTATGAGAGAAGCTTGGAGTTCTATTGCGGAAATTGAACCTGAAACATCAGAGTTTGAAGTGAATCCTCAGTTTTTGCAGGTCATTTCACCAAATGAAATTGTCATCGTCATTTCATTAAACGTACAAATTGGAGATGAAACGGGCATGATCAATCTATGTATTCCGCACGTGACGCTTGAGCCGATTGTGTCCAAACTGTCCGTTCATTACTGGATGCAATCTTCGAAAAAAGAACCTAACGTACAAGAGGTTGAGCAGCTAAAGGAACAAATCAATGATGCGGAATTGCAGGTTGTAGCCGAGCTAGGAAAAGCGGATATTTCAATTGAAGATTTCCTAGCATTAGATGCGGGAGATGTTATTCGACTGCAAACAAGCGTTCATAATCCGTTAACTATTTACGTCGGAGAACAACCTAAATTTATTGCACAGCCTGGAAAAGTCAGTCGGA
The DNA here is from genome assembly GCF_057586255.1 of Priestia sp. SRI_019. Taxonomy (NCBI): domain Bacteria; kingdom Bacillati; phylum Bacillota; class Bacilli; order Caryophanales; family Bacillaceae; genus Priestia; species Priestia sp. SRI_019. Next base: position 704,643 of record NZ_JBYCZN010000001.1, read on the forward strand.
AAGTCGCTGTGCAAATTCTAGATGATGTTAAGAGGAGGAACGAAAGGAATGAACGATGACATGCTTTCGCAAGATGAAATTGATGCGTTGTTAAAAGGAACTTCTTCACTTGACGGGTTTTCAGAGCCGAATAAGTCAAGTCAAGTAGATGATTACTTTACGGAAATGGAAAAAGACGCGCTTGGCGAAATTGGAAATATTTCGTTTGGCAGTTCAGCAACAGCGCTATCCGCTTTATTGAATCAAAAAGTCGATATTACTACACCGTTTGTATCGCTTATACATAAAGAAGAGCTGACGGATGAATTTCCAAATCCTCATGTCGCTGTGCAAGTTCAGTACACAGAAGGCTTTTCTGGTACGAATTTGTTAGTTATTAAACATGAAGATGCAGCTGTTATTTCAGATTTGATGCTTGGTGGAACGGGTGAGAATCCGACGGAAATCATGGATGAAATTAAGCTGAGTGCAGTGCAGGAAGCGATGAATCAAATGATGGGTTCAGCAGCGACGTCTATGTCTACGGTATTTCAAAAGAAAATTGATATCTCTCCGCCGAGCTTAGATATTTTAAATATTCAAAAAGGGGAAGGCACAGAGCTTATTCCCCAAGATGACGTCTTTGTAAAGGTCTCTTTTAATTTGAAGGTAGGCACATTAATCGATTCGAATATTATGCAGCTTTTATCGATATCTTTTGCCAAAAGCTTGGTGGAAGAGCTCTTAGTTCCAAGCGCAGAAGATACGGCAGCTTCTATTGAAAAAGAATCAGATCTTAACGAAAAGCAAACAGAACCGCCGGTAGCTGAATACATACAGCATGAAGAAACACAGCAGGCAGAACCTGTTCATGTACCAGTTGATGTTCAGCCCGCATCGTTTTCAGAGTTCGAGCACGTGTCTTCTCCTCAAGGCGATTCACGAAATTTAGACATGCTGCTTGACATCCCGCTTCAAGTTACCGTGGAGCTTGGAAGGACTAAGCGAACGGTTCAAGAGATTTTAGCATTATCTTCTGGTGCAATCATTGAACTTGATAAACTAGCAGGCGAACCAGTAGATATCTTGATTAATAGCAAATTAATTGCAAAAGGTGAAGTGGTCGTCATTGACGAGAATTTTGGCGTTCGCGTAACCGATATTATTAGTCAAAAAGACCGTATTAACAAACTAAAGTAATGATTTTTAGGAGGAGTAGAGATGGGAAACCGAATTTTAATTGTAGATGATGCTGCATTCATGCGCATGATGATCAAAGATATTTTAACGAAAAATGGATATGAAGTAGTAGCGGAAGCGGCAGACGGCCAGCAGGCTGTGGAGTTATTTAAAGAGCATGCACCGGACCTTGTCACAATGGATATTACAATGCCTGAAATGGATGGAATTACGGCCTTAAAAGAAATTAAAAGCATAAAAAGTGATGCTAAGGTGATTATGTGTTCAGCCATGGGCCAGCAGGCAATGGTGATTGATGCGATTCAAGCAGGGGCAAAAGATTTTATCGTTAAGCCTTTTCAAGCAGATCGTGTATTAGAGGCAATTTCAAAAGCAATTGGATAAACAACAGATTGGCGGGGCTTTCCCGCTAATCTTATACTATGTTGAAGTAAGAGGTGGCAGACATTGCTGCGAAAGTTCGTAATTGCTGCGCTGTTAATAAGCGTATTAGCAGGATCAAATCAAATCGTCTATGCAGAAAGTGGATCTGCATCGGTAAAAGAATGTTTGGAAAAAACGGAGAAGTGTTTAGAAAGTGAGAGTGCTGATTCAAAAGAAAAAACTGCACTCCAGGGGACGCCTACGCTCTCAGCTGGAGATATTATGAAGATGATATTCGCGTTTTTACTTGTAATTGGGCTGCTTTTTGCACTCTTAAAATTTGTCAATAAAAAAGGAAGGCTGCTGCAAAAAAATAAAATAGTACAAAACCTGGGGGGTACAAATGTTGGAAGCAGCAAATCTGTACAAGTAGTCAAAGTTGGAGATCAGCTTTTAATCATTGGAGTAGGTGAAAATGTGCAGCTTCTTTCAGAAATTACGGGGCAAGAGAAACAGCAGCTGCTCACGCAGTATGAGGAACAACAGAAAAACGAGAGCGAATATAAAGTCGTACTACCGTCTTTTTTAGAAAAATTGACTTCTAAAAAAGAAGAGAAATCCAGTCATTCTTTTCAACAGCTTTTTCAGCGAGAAATGAATGAAATGAAAATAAAAAGGCAAAACGTACTAAAAGAGTTAGAAAGGAACAAAAAGAACGATGAATGAAGTGATGAACCTCTTTAACTCGAGCAGTCCTACAAATATTTCCACGTCTGTTCAGCTTTTGTTGCTGCTGACGGTGTTTTCGGTAGCTCCTGGAATTTTAATTATGATGACCTGCTTTACACGCATTGTCATTGTGCTGTCATTTGTACGTACATCGCTCGGGACACAGCAAATGCCTCCTAATCAAATATTAGTTGGTTTATCGCTGTTTTTAACGTTTTTTATTATGGCGCCAACTTTTTCTCAGGTAAATGAACAGGCGCTTCAGCCGCTTTTAAAAGAAAAAATCACGCTGAATCAAGCCTATGAAAAAGCAGCTGAACCAATGAAAGAATTTATGAGTGCTCATACAAGACAAAAAGATTTAGCTCTTTTTTTAGAATATGCGGATATAGATAAACCATCCTCTGTTCAAGATATTCCCTTAACTGCGCTCGTTCCGGCTTATGCAATCAGTGAGCTAAAGACAGCATTTCAAATTGGATTTATGATTTTTATTCCTTTTCTCATTATCGATATGATTATAGCAAGCGTGCTGATGTCTATGGGAATGATGATGCTTCCTCCCGTTATGATTTCGCTCCCGTTTAAAATTTTACTATTTGTACTGGTTGACGGCTGGAATTTAGTTGTTAAATCATTATTAATAAGTTTTCAATAGGTGATAGACAATGAATGGAGAATTTGTCATTTCGTTAGCAGAAAAAGGCGTGTATACAATCCTAATTGTATCTGGTCCTTTATTGCTGCTGGCCCTTGTAGTTGGGCTCATTATTAGTATTTTTCAAGCAACTACCCAAATTCAAGAGCAAACTCTTGCTTTTGTTCCTAAGATTGTAGCGGTCTTAGTAGGGATTGTATTTTTTGGTCCGTGGATGTTATCAAAAATGATTTCATTTACATATGAAATTTTTTCAAATCTGTATCGGTACGTAGGATAGCTATGAGTCAGTTGATCTTATCCTATCCCGCGTTTTTACTAGTGCTAGTGCGGGTAACGTCTTTTTTTATTACGGTTCCGCTATTTTCATACAAAACGATTCCCGCAGTTCATAAGGTAGGTTTGTCTGCCACGCTATCCGTCATTATTGCGACAACGATTGATTTACCCGTCGTTTCGTTAGATGCACAGTTTGTACTTTTAGTAGTAAAAGAATGTGCTGTTGGGTTGTTTATTGGTTTGACTGCGTATGTATTTATTATGGCTATTCAAATTGCGGGAGGTCTCATTGATTTTCAAGTTGGGTTTGCGATTGCCAACGTAATAGATCCGCAGACAGGGGCGCAAAGTCCGATACTAGGTCAATATTTATATGTATTTGCTCTCCTCTTTTTATTATCGACCAATGGACATCATTTATTAATAGACGGCATCTATAATAGTTATTTAATTATTCCGTTAGACAAAGTAGCTTTCCCTGTGGGAAGCCAAGCATTTGCTACACACATCATAACTGTTTTTTCATCGATGTTTTTAGTAGCTGTTCAAATGTCTTTGCCTTTGGTAGGCTCATTATTTTTAGTCGATATTGCGCTCGGAATTGTCGCGAGAACCGTTCCGCAGTTAAATATTTTCGTAGTGGGGTTTCCGGTAAAAATTATTGTTGCCTTTATTTTGCTGATTGTCGTGATGGGGAGCATGTTTTATATGATGCAAATCATATTTGAACAAATGATAGAAGCGATGCGCGCGATGATTCGCATATTAGGAGGGGTGTAGCTTTGTTTTTAGTAAAAGTTGATTTGCAATTTTTCGCGGGAGAAAAAACGGAAAAAGCTACACCTAAAAAAAAGCAAGACTCTAGAAAAAAAGGACAGGTAGCTAAAAGTCAAGACGTTACAACTGCGCTCATCCTTTTAATGGTTTTTCTTTATTTTTTGTTTGGAGCCAAACAGTTTTTACAGCAAATGATGAAGTTGTTAAGAGAAGCTTTTCAAACGTATATGCTTGAGGAAGTGACGGCAGAGCGCGTATTTGCGATGTTTAAGCACCTTCTTCCTTCAATAGCTCTTGCAGCAGGTCCTGTGATGCTCGCAGCTTTTATTGCTGCGCTCGGAGCGAATTATATGCAGGTTGGTATTCTTTTTTCCACGGAGGCTCTTCAGCCTAAGTTAGAAAAGATTAACCCTATTAGCGGAGCCAAACGGATTTTTGCCATGAGAGCGCTGGTAGAACTAATCAAGTCAACGCTGAAAATTATGTGTATCGGAGCCGTCACGTTTTTTATCTTATGGATTCACATAGAAGATGTATTAAATTTATCTCAAAAAAGTATAGGGGACTCGCTGATTGTTCTGTCTAAGCTTGTTTTTCAAATGGGACTTGCAGCCTCGCTTATGCTTTTATTTTTATCGCTGCTTGATTATTTGTACCAAAAGTTTGATTTCGAGAAAAATATTCGAATGTCAAAGCAAGATATCAAAGATGAGCATAAAAACATTGAAGGGGATCCTCTAATCAAATCAAAAATAAAGCAAAAGCAGCGGGAAATGGCAATGTCTCGCATGATGCAAGAAGTTCCAAAAGCAGATGTCATCATTACAAACCCCACTCATTATGCCATTGCTTTAAAATATGATGAAGAAAAAATGGATGCTCCCTATGTTGTAGCCAGCGGCGTAGATTTTATTGCTCAGAAGATTAAAGGAATTGCCAAAAGCCATGAAATCATCATGGTAGAAAATCGCCCGCTAGCAAGAGCACTTTTTGATCAAACCAAAGTAGGAGATGCGGTGCCGGAAGAATTTTTTAAAGCGGTCGCTGAAATATTAGCTTACGTATACCGCATTCAAAATAAAATGTAACGTTACGCTATTGTAAGGAGAGAAAAATTAATGTCTGCAAGAGAACTGCCAGTTGTTATAGGTGTTGTACTCATTATCGTTATGCTTGTTATTCCGTTGCCTTCATGGTTATTAAGTATTTTAATCATGATTAACATTTCTCTTGCGCTGCTTGTACTGCTCGTTTCCATGAATATGAAAGAACCTTTAGAGCTATCGGTATTTCCGTCTTTGCTGCTGGTTCTTACGCTGTTTCGATTAGGTTTGAATGTATCGACGACACGTTCAATCTTAGGAACAGGAGAAGCAGGCGGAGTGGTGGAAACATTTGGCCACTTCGTTATTGGAGGCAATCCTTTAGTGGGCTTTGTTGTCTTCATTATTTTAATTATCATTCAGTTTCTCGTTATTACAAAAGGAGCGGAGCGTGTTTCTGAAGTAGCCGCCCGCTTTACCTTGGATGCGATGCCGGGTAAACAAATGAGTATTGATGCAGATTTAAATGCAGGTATGATTTCAGAAAAGCAAGCAATTGACCGCCGTGAAAAAATTCAGCGCGAAGCAGATTTTTATGGAGCAATGGATGGAGCCAGTAAATTCGTCAAAGGTGACGCCATTGCAGGGATTGTCATTACCCTTATTAATATCTTATTTGGGATTATTATCGGCATGCTGCAAATGGGAATGTCCATCACTGAAGCATCCCAAACCTTTACTTTGTTAACAGTAGGCGATGGGTTAGTGAGTCAAATTCCAGCCCTTATGATTTCAACAGCGACAGGTATTATCGTCACTAGAGCTGCTTCAACAGGTAATTTGAGCGAAGATATTACACAGCAGCTGTTTGCTTTTCCAGTTATGCTTTATGTAACCGGAGGAACGATTGCGGCTCTTGGTTTAATTACGCCAATTAATGATGTTATTACAATGCCTATTGCTATTTTGTTAGGAGTGGGAGGCTATTATTTGTCTCGGGCTAAGCATCAGGCGGTTCGTGAAGAAATGGCGCCTACTGAAGAAGAGATGGAAGACAATGAAATGAAAAGTCCGGAGAGTGTTGTCAATCTATTAAGCGTTGATCCAATTGAATTTGAATTTGGGTATGCATTAATTCCGCTTGCTGATACGAATCAAGGAGGCGATCTGCTCGATCGAATTGTGATGATTAGGCGACAGCTGGCACTTGAGCTAGGATTAGTCATTCCGGTTGTTCGCATCAGAGATAACATTCAGCTTCAGCCCAACGAATACTGTCTTAAAATAAAGGGCAATGAAGTGGCAAAAGGGGAGCTGCTGCTCGATCACTATTTAGCAATCAGTCCGGGAATGGATGATGATTTGATTGAAGGAATTGATACGTTAGAGCCAGCTTTTAAGATGCCTGCAAAATGGATTAGTGAGTCGGTGAAGGAGCAGGCTGAGATGTTCGGGTATACCGTTGTTGACCCACCCTCGGTTGTGTCTACGCACATAACAGAAGTTATAAAATCGTATGCACATGAGCTGATTGGAAGGCAGGAGACAAAGCAACTAATCGATCACACAAAAGAAACGTATCCTATTTTAATTGAGGAAGTAACGCCTAATCCTCTTTCCGTTGGAGACATTCAAAGGGTACTGGCAAAGCTTTTAAAAGAAAGCGTCTCAATTCGAAATTTACCCATTATTTTTGAGGTGCTGGCCGACTACGGAAAAATGACGTCAGACACTGATTTGTTAACTGAATATGTCCGGCAAGGGCTCGCAAGACAAATTACCAGTCAATATACGGTCCAAGAAGGTCTGCTTCGAGTTCTTACCCTTTCAGGAAAAGTTGAAAAAACGATGGCGGAAGCTGTTCAACAAACAGAGCATGGGAATTATTTATCACTAGACCCTAACGTTTCACAAGCTATCGTAGAAAGTATAGCCAAGCAAACAGAAACACTTTCTTTTCAAGAACAGTCTCCAATTGTGTTATGTTCTCCTGCGGTGAGGATGTACGTGCGCCAAATCACTGAGCGGTATTTTTCCCATATGGCAGTTTTATCATATAACGAGCTAGAAGCAAATGTTGAAGTTCAAAGTGTTGGAGTGGTGGATATCTGATGAAAGTAAAAAAATACGTAGTAGCATCTATGCCGCAAGCTATGAAAGCCATTCGTTCAGATTTAGGTGAGGAAGCGGTTATTTTACATTCAAAACAAATTCGAACAGGAGGGTTTCTTGGCTTATTTACTAAGGCAAAAATAGAAGTATTGGCAGCTGTCGATTCCGTAGAAAAGCTGAGCGTAAAGAAGAATTCGTCGCCGCCAGAACCCAGTATGGAAGATAATCAATCTTTTATGAAGCAGCAGCTCAGTGAGTTAAATACTCTTGTCTCACAAATGAATCAAATGCCAAAGGTTTCTTCAGGTTCATATCCAAAAGCAGCGGAGGATGTGTTTGCCTATTTGCATTTGCAAGAAATAGACGAAGCTATTTTAAAAAGCATAGAGGCTCCTATGCTGGAGTACTACTACTTACATCGCCCAAACTCAAACCAACTTATGGAGTGGACGAAGAGCTGGTTTGTCAATCAGTTTAAAGTAAGTGAATGGAGCGGTCCTTTCAAAAAATATGTAAGTGTAGTAGGACCAACAGGTGTCGGTAAAACAACAACTCTTGCTAAATTGGCTGCAAAATGTGTCCTGGAACACAATCAAAAAATAGCATTTATTACAACTGACACGTATAGAATTTCAGCGATTGAGCAGCTCAAGACATACGCTTCGATCTTGAATGCGCCTTTAACGATTTGTTATAACGGACCAGATTTTAAAAAAGCTTTGCTAGAAACAGAAGCATACGATGTGATTTTTATTGACACAGCAGGCCGTAACTTTTTGGAACAGCAATATGTAAATGATTTAAAGAAAATTATTACGTTTCAAGAAGATTTGCAAACGTTTCTTGTGTTAGCACTAACGTCAAAAGTATCAGATATGAAAGCTGTTTACGAACGTTTTGCTAGTCTACCTGTTGACCAATTAATTTTTACGAAGCGAGATGAAACAACGCGGAAAGGATCGCTTTTAAATATGCTGTATCATTACGGCCAGCGAGCTGCTTTTACAACAAATGGGCAGGATGTACCGGAAGATATTTCGCCTTTTACAATAGAAATGTTTATCGACGATGTGTTTGGAGATTGGAAAGATGAATGATCAAGCAGCAGTTTTAAGAGAAAAAGTGTTAAAAAAGAATCAAAACTCTTTAAAAGATTGCAAAACAATAGCCGTTTTAAGCGGAAAAGGAGGGGTTGGAAAGTCAAATCTATCGTTAAACTTATCTCTTGCGTTAACGAAGCAAAAGCAAAGAGTTCTTCTTTTTGACATGGATATAGGGATGGGAAATATTGATATTTTGATTGGGCAAACTGCTTCATATACGATGGTCGATTTGCTAGAAAAAAAGCTTTCCATCCAGCAAATTATTAAAAAAGGTCCTCAGAATTTAGCTTATGTGGCTGGTGGAACAGGAATTTCCTCTGTATTTGAATGGTCTCCATCAGACCTTGCTCATTTAATACAAGAATTGAATTCGTTAACAAATCAATATGATTATATGATTTTTGATATGGGAGCCGGCATGTCAGAGAGTGTGCTTAAGCTTTTAAAAGCTGTAGATGAAATGATCGTGGTTACAACACCAGAACCTACATCTATAACAGATGCCTACGCTGCTATTAAGCTAGCAGCTTCCTATTCTGTATCAGCACCGGTTCGTCTTATTATTAACAAAACGCTTTCTGACAAAGAAGGAAATGAGACGTATGAACGATTTAACCGAGCTGTTCAGCAGTTTTTGAACATATCTATTTCTCTATTAGGTATTGTCCCAAACGATCAAGCTGTTCAGAAAGCGGTCAATCGCCAAATGCCTTTTTTGCTTCAAAATCCAGCATCTAAAGCGAGTATATCACTAATAGAAATGGTGAGTATTCTTATTCCTCAAGACAATAGGGTAACGGCTAAAAACGAGGGAATGTTTATTCGGCGCCTCAAACGATTTTTTCTTGAAAGGTAGGAAATTAGAGTGAATGAAATAAAGGTGCTTATTGTAGATGATTCTGCATTTATGCGAAAGCTAATCGGCGATTTTTTAGCATGTGACAGTCGTTTTCACGTTGTGGGTACCGCGCGTAACGGTGAAGAAGGGTTGAAAAAAGCGCTCGAGCTGTCGCCAGATATTGTGACACTGGATATCGAAATGCCCAAAATGAATGGCTTAGATATGTTAAAACAGCTCATGCATGTGAAGCCCCTTCCTGTTGTCATGTTATCGAGTACAACAATAAAAGGTGCTGAAAATACGCTGACCGCTATGCAGTACGGCGCAGTTGATTTTGTTGCTAAACCTTCGGGAGCTATTTCGCTGGACCTACATAAAGTGAAAGACGAGCTTATCTCTAAACTTTTGCTTGCTAGTAAAGCCAACATATTTTCAAGCAGTCATCAGCACGTGCAAAACAGCAGTGTATATAACCTCCCGATGGGGACGAAAGTGAACAAAATGATTTGTATTGGTACTTCTACTGGAGGACCGCGTGCGCTGCAAGAAGTATTATCAACTGTTTCAAAAGACATAAACGCACCTATTTTTATTGTGCAGCATATGCCTCCAAATTTCACAAAATCATTAGCGGTTAGGCTAAATCAGCTAGCTGATATTGAAGTGAAAGAAGCAAAAGACAATGAAATCGTTCGCTCAGGATGTGCTTATATTGCGCCTGGAGGTTTTCACATGACGGTTGTAGAGAAAAAAGGACAGCTCAGCATTTGTTTAGACACTTCTTCACCTGTAAAGGGACATCGCCCCTCAGTGGATCGTTTGTTTCAGTCGATTAGTAAAATTTCAGGTTATCAAAAACTTGCTATTGTGTTGACAGGAATGGGGGCGGATGGGACGGAAGGTGTTATTGATTTAAAGAAAAATAAAGACGCGCTTATATTAGCTGAATCTGAAGAAACAGCTGTCATTTATGGGATGCCCAAATCAGCCGTTTCTACAAAACTTGTTGATTATATTGAACCGCTGCGAAACGTTGGAAGCTTTATTTCTCGCTACGCACAGAAATAGGAGGGAAAGTTACGATGGATATGAATCAATATCTAGAAGTGTTTATTGAAGAAAGCAGGGAACATCTTCAAAACGTTAATGACCAGCTAATGCGTTTTGAAAAAAATACCGATGATCTTGGCTATGTAAACGAAATTTTTCGATCTGCTCATACGTTAAAAGGTATGTCTGCAACAATGGGATTTGATGATTTAGCACAATTAACTCACAAAATGGAAAACGTGTTAGATGCTGTTCGAAATCACCAACTCGACGTTCATACGGAAGTTCTTGATGCTTTGTTTGAATCAGTCGATGCGCTAGAAATAATGGTTCAATCTATTTCTGAAGGCGGCGATGGTCAGCTTGATGTCAAATTGCTTGTTCAAAAGCTGCAGCGTATTGTAGCAGAGGAACCCGTAGCACAGCATGCAGCTTCTTCCATTGAGTACGATGAATTAGTACAAACGCTGCTCAGCCAAACGGCAGACCAAGGATTTAACGCGTTTGAAATAACCGTACAGCTTGAACGCACCTGCTTATTAAAAGCTGCACGCGCGTATATGGTGTTTGATGTGTTAGAGCAAGCAGGAGACGTTATTAAGTCAGCGCCAACTGTTCAAGATATCGAACAAGAAAAATTCGAATCATCTTTTATCGTTATATTAGTAACAAATGAATCACAAGAAAAGCTGCAGGCGAGCATTATGGAAGTCTCTGAAGTAGAAAGTGTGAAAATTGCTGCGGTCCCCGTAAAAAAGGAGACAGAAATGGAGGAGCTTGTTTCAGCAGAAGTAGCAGCAGCCATACAGGAAGTTACTGTATCAGCACCTTCTAAATCGCCTGTTGAAGAGAAAAGACAGCCCTCAAATAACAAGACGATTCGAGTTAATATTGACCGTTTGGACAGCCTCATGAACTTGTTTGAAGAGCTAGTTATTGATAGAGGCAGGTTAGAACAAATATCAAAAGAATTGAATAATAGCGAATTAGACGAAACGGTAGAGCGGATGTCTCGTATTTCTGGAGATTTGCAAACGATTATTTTAAATATGCGTATGGTGCCTGTAGAAACCGTTTTTAATCGTTTTCCCCGTATGGTGAGACAGCTTTCAAAAGATTTAGGGAAACAAATTGAACTTCAAATTGTCGGAGCTGATACAGAGCTGGACCGAACCGTCATTGATGAAATTGGAGATCCGCTTGTTCACTTATTAAGAAATGCCGTTGACCACGGAATTGAGATGCCTCAAGCACGCTTAGAGAGCGGAAAGAATGAAAAGGGAACGATTCGCCTTAAAGCTTATCATAGCGGAAATCATGTCTTTATTGATTTAGAAGATGACGGGGCGGGCATCAATCGTGAAAAGGTACTGCAAAAAGCGTTAGATAGAGGAATTATTGATGGAAAAACAGCTGAAACGCTGACGGATAAACAAGTGTATGAGCTCATTTTCGCTTCAGGCTTTTCGACGGCTGAGCAAATTTCAGATGTTTCCGGACGAGGAGTAGGTTTAGATGTTGTGAAAAACACGATTGAATCGTTAGGGGGTTCTGTAACGATCGATTCTAACGAAGGATACGGTTCGCGTTTTTCTATTCAACTGCCGCTCACTCTTTCTATCATTTCTGCTTTACTCGTGCAAATGAGTGAAGAGCGCTATGCCTTGCCGCTTTCTTCGATTATTGAAACAGCTATTGTTCAGCCGAAAGAGGTCATGCATGTAAACGGTCAAAAGGTTATTGACTTTCGAGGAGCCATTATTCCTCTTATTGATTTAAAAGAACTATTCACTGTGCCTAACTCAGTACAAGGCGATCATTATTCAGTAGTCATCGTGAAAAAAGGAGAAAAGACTGCCGGGCTAATTGTTGATTCTTTTATCGGTCAGCAGGAAATTGTTTTAAAATCTTTAGGGCATTATCTGCCGGGTGTGTTTGCTATTTCAGGAGCCACGATTTTAGGCGATGGACAAGTAGCACTTATCATTGATTGCAACGCTTTGATCAAATAACAAATGCTGTAAAAAGAAAGGGAGAAAGGCATGAAAATTATTGTGTTTCAATTGGGAGACGAGGAGTACGGAATCTCAGTAGAAGAAGTGCAGTCGATTGAAAAGATTCAGCACATAACACGCGTTCCTGGAGTGAAAGAATATGTAAAAGGTGTTATTAATCTTCGCGGCGTTATTACACCGATTATTGATTTGCGCACTCGTTTTAACTTGCAAGAAAAGCTTAACCATGAGCTGACACGTATTATTATGGTTCGTCTTAATGATGTAGAAGCAGGTTTGATTGTCGATGCGGCAAATGATGTAGTGGATATTGATGAAAAAACAATTGCTTCAGTGCCTGAAACAGTTGAAGGAACAGCTGTAGAATATTTAAACGGAGTCGTTAAAGTAGATAGTCGTTTAATTGTTCTTCTAAATTTACCTAAAGTGCTCTCTTTAGAAGACCACCTCCAGTGAGCCAAACGAATAATGGATATCACGCTGAAGGTTCTAGGAGTTGAAGAATCGTGAGAGATGATAAACAAGTGATTAAGGTAGGAATTGCCGAAATGAATGTTACACATGCACCTGCAGTGCTTCGAACAGCGGGATTAGGATCATGTGTAGGAGTTGTCGTTTATGACTCTGTTCACTCAGTAGCTGGGCTCGCTCATGTGATGCTTCCGGATTCAAGCGGGGCTAAATGTCCTTTTAATAGAGCTAAATATGCAGATACAGCCATTTTTGATTTGATAAATATGTTGATTAAACAAGGCGCACATAGAAAATTGTTAAAAGCAAAAATAGCAGGAGGCGCGCAGATGTTTCAATTTGAACCAAGAAATGATGTCATGCGAATTGGCCTTCGAAATGTTCAAGCAGTAGAGAGAGAGCTGCATAGAAACAGTGTAGACATTGCAGCAAAAGCTACAGGAGGACACAATGGACGCACAATTGAATTTGATCCTCAAACGGCTATTTTAAAGGTTCGTACGATTAACGAAGGGATAAAAACGATATAAAGCGCGCTCTGACGGTTTAATAGCGCTATAAAAAGGAGTTGAAAGACCCTTGAAAAGTATACAAGAAGTTGAAGAACATAAAATTTGGCAGGAATGGATAGAGACGAGAGACTCACATGCAGGAAACATGCTTGTTAAAAAGTACATGCCGCTCGTTAACTATCACGTTCAGCGGATTAGCGTGGGGCTGCCGAAGAATATTCATAAAGAAGAGCTTCGTAGTTTAGGGTTAATCGGCCTTTACGATGCTTTGGAAAAGTTTGATTACGGTAGAGACTTAAAGTTTGATACATATGCGTCTTTTCGAATTCGAGGGGCGATAATAGACGGGCTTCGCAAAGAAGATTGGTTATCAAGAAGCGCAAGGGAAAAGACGAAAAGGATTGAGCAAGCAACAGAAGCACTTGAACAAAGATACTTGCGCAGAGTTGCACCAAGTGAGGTTGCAAAAGAAGTAGGCATGACAGAAGCAGACGTTGTTCATACAATGAACGAAGGCTTTTTAGCTAACGTGTTATCAATGGAAGAACAGCCGAAAGAGTATGAAGATGGAGAGCAAAAATATACGATTAAAGATGAAAAAACGCTCTCTCCTGAAGAGGAGCTAATTAACGACGAACGATATCAAGAGCTTGCTGAAGTTATCGAGCAGCTAAATGAAAAAGAGCAGCTCGTTGTTTCATTATTCTATAAAGAAGAGCTGACTTTTACAGAAATCGCACAGCTGTTAGGGCTATCTACTTCACGTATTTCTCAAATTCATTCGAAAGCGCTGTTTAAAATGCGTACGAGTTTAAGCAAAATAATTTAGTGAAGAGGTAGAAGGATGGGGTTTTTACTCACAGTTAGTTTTTTAATTCATGGTCTATCACTGTTTTGCATTATTCTTTTATATATGCAAGTGACCAAAGTGAAAAGGATTGAACGCTTGCACCAGCAAAATATAAATAAAATGGAAGCTGCAATGAGTTCGTATCTTGCTGAATTTCAGGAACAAAACGAGCAGTTTTTAAGGCAGCTTCGAGAGCGTTCCACTTCGCTTTCTTCGGAAGTGGAAAAAAGCAGCGTAAAATCACCTTTGGTAGATGAAGAAGACGTGCCTGTTCAAAGGGTGGATCTAAAAAGTGAGCCTTCCCAGTCGCTGCATGAACTTCTTTCTATAGAAGAAAATCAGAAGCATATACGCACACCTTTTGATGAATTAACTACAGACCAAATTCAAGATTTGTCAGGTGAAGAGATAAAAGAATTTTCCGTTTATTTAAAGGAAAAAGGTTTAACAATCGAAGAAATTGCAAAACATTTACACAGAGGGAAAACTGAAATTGAATTATTATTGAAATTTCATCAATAAACTTAATGAAACGCTTGCTTGTGAAAAAGGAGTGTGCTATATTTGTTTTTGGTGTTATTACACACGCTTGTTGATTCGGTTGATGGTGCTACTTTTTGTAGTTTCGGCTGAAGATGAAATGAGCGGAGGAGACTTAAAACCATTAGGAGGAAAAACACATGTCAGTAATTTCAATGAAACAATTACTAGAAGCTGGTGTACATTTCGGTCACCAAACTCGCCGTTGGAACCCAAAGATGAAGAAATACATCTTCACTGAGCGTAACGGCATCTACATTATCGATCTTCAAAAAACAGTTAAGAAAGTAGAAGAAGCGTACAAATTCGTTAAAGAATTAGCTGCAGACGGCGGTACTGTTTTATTCGTAGGTACGAAAAAACAAGCTCAAGATTCTGTTAAAGAAGAAGCAGCTCGCGCTGGTATGTACTTTGTTAACCAACGTTGGTTAGGTGGTACATTAACTAACTTCTCAACTATCCAAAAACGTATCAAACGTTTAAAAGATATCGAAAAAATGCAAGAAGACGGTACTTTCGAAGTACTACCTAAGAAAGAAGTAGTTCAACTTAAAAAAGAGTTAGAGCGTCTTGAAAAATTCTTAGGCGGCATTAAAGATATGAAACAACTTCCAGATGCATTATTCATCATTGATCCTCGTAAAGAGCGTATTGCAGTAGCGGAAGCTAAAAAATTACACATTCCAATCGTTGGTATCGTAGACACTAACTGTGATCCAGACGAAATTGACTATGTAATCCCTGCAAACGATGATGCAATTCGTGCTGTTAAACTTTTAACTTCTAAAGTTGCTGATGCTATTCTAGAAGCTAAACAAGGTGAAGAAACAGCAGTTGAAACTGAAACAACTACTGCTTAATTCCGTGAAAGGTGATAAGAGGGAATAGCCTTTTATCACCTTTTTTTGAAAAGATTTAACCCATTTATATACATTAATTACATACCCAAACAAGGAGGCTACACATTATGGCAATTACTGCTCAAATGGTAAAAGAATTACGTGAAAAAACTGGCGCTGGTATGATGGATTGTAAAAAAGCGTTAACTGAAACTAACGGTGATATGGAGCAAGCAATCGATTTCTTACGTGAAAAAGGTATTGCAAAAGCTGCTAAAAAATCAGACCGTATTGCTGCTGAAGGTCTAACTTACATCGAAACTCAAGGTAACGAAGCTGTTATCTTAGAAGTTAACTCTGAAACTGATTTCGTTGCGAAAAACGAAGGTTTCCAAAAATTAACAAAAGAATTAGCTGCTCACATCTTAGCTAACAAACCAGCTGACGCTGCTGAAGCTGCTACTCAAAAAATGGAAAACGGTGCAACTGTTGAAGAACACATCAACTCTGCAATCGCTACAATCGGAGAAAAATTATCTCTACGTCGTTTCGCTGTAGCAACAAAAACTGATGCTGATGCATTCGGTGCTTACCTACATGCTGGCGGACGTATCGGTGTGTTAACAGTATTATCTGGTACAACTGAAGAAGCTGTTGCAAAAGACGTTGCTATGCACATCGCTGCAATCAACCCTAAATACATCTCTCGTGACCAAGTTTCTGCTGAAGAAACTGAGCGTGAGCGCGAAGTATTAACTCAACAAGCATTAAACGAAGGCAAACCAGAAAAAATCGTTGCAAAAATGGTTGAAGGTCGCCTTGGCAAATTCTTCGAAGATATTTGCTTACTAGATCAAACATTTGTTAAAAATCCTGATCAAAAAGTACGTCAGTTCGTTGAGAGCAAAGGCGCTACTGTTGAAAGCTTCGTTCGTTTTGAAGTAGGAGAAGGTATTGAGAAACGTCAAGACAACTTCGCTGAAGAAGTAATGAACCAAGTTAAAAAGTAAGGGTTTGACCGTATAGGGAACACTGTGTGTTCCCTTTTTTACAAAAGAGATCTCACCGTTAACGATGGAGGTAAGCATGAGTCAAGCAAAATATAATCGTATTGTATTAAAGTTAAGTGGAGAAGCATTAGCTGGTGAAGAGGGTTTTGGTATTAACCCATCCATCATCAAATCTGTTGCTGAACAAGTAAAAGCCGTTTATGAATTAGGTGTGGAAATTGCTGTAGTCGTTGGTGGTGGAAACATTTGGCGTGGTAAAATTGGCAGTGAAATGGGTATGGATCGTGCCGCTGCTGATTATATGGGAATGCTAGCAACAGTAATGAACTCTTTGGCTCTTCAAGATAGCTTAGAGAACATCGGTGTGCAAACACGAGTTCAGACTTCTATCGAGATGAGACAAGTAGCAGAGCCTTATATTAGAAGAAAAGCTGTTCGTCATCTTGAGAAAAAACGCGTTGTTATTTTCGCCGCGGGTACAGGAAACCCTTATTTCTCTACAGATACAACAGCAGCTTTGCGTGCAGCTGAAATCGAAGCTGACGTGATCTTAATGGCTAAAAACAACGTAGATGGCGTTTATAATGCAGATCCTAAGCTTGTACCTGATGCTGTAAAATACGAAACATTAACGTATATTGATGTTTTAAAAGATGGACTAGCTGTTATGGATTCTACAGCTTCTTCATTATGTATGGACAATGATATTCCGCTAATTGTTTTTTCAATTACGGAAGAAGGCAATATTAAACGTGCCGTTACAGGCGAAAACATTGGAACAATTGTAAAGGGGAAATAAACATGCCAAAACAAGTGTTGCAAAACGCAAAAGAAAGAATGGAAAAAGCAATTCAATCATTTAGCCGCGAACTAGCATCAATTCGTGCTGGACGTGCAAGCGCGTCACTTCTTGACCGCGTAACGGTAGAATACTACGGTGCACCAACACCAATTAACCAATTGGCGCAAGTAAGCGTGCCTGAAGCTCGTATGCTTGTTATTCAGCCTTATGACAAATCACAAATTGGTGAAGTTGAAAAAGCTATTTTAAAATCTGACTTAGGGTTAACACCTACAAGCGATGGAACTATTATCCGTTTATCGATTCCTGCTTTAACGGAAGAGCGTCGTCGTGAGTTAGTGAAAATGGTGAAAAAATATGCTGAAGAAGCAAAAGTTGCGGTTCGTAACGTACGCCGTGATGCAAACGATGATTTCAAAAAGTTAGAGAAAAAAGGTGAAATTACTGAAGACGATTTACGCGGCTACAGTGATGACATTCAAAAACTAACGGATGATCATATCGTAAAAGTGGATAAAGTGGCGAAAGATAAAGAAGAAGAAATTATGGCAGTTTAAGTCATTTCAAGGTAAAATATATTGTAAAAGACCCTCTATTGTTTACAGGGGGTTTTTTTGTTAATAATGTGTAGTAAGAAAAAACTCACATAAGCCACACGTTTATGTGAGAGCGTACAACGGGGGACCTTTGCATGTTAAGAAAATTTCAAGCATGGAAGAAAAGTCAAGATTTAAATACACTGTCTTTGTCAGAACGAAAAGATCAAGTGAAACAGCACCCTGTTCCTGAACATATTGCAATTATTATGGATGGGAACGGTCGTTGGGCGCAAAAACGAGCTCTTCCTCGCATGATGGGCCATCATGAAGGAATGAAGGTAGTGCGTCATGTGACCAGATCGGCCAATGAATTAGGTGTTAAAGTATTAACTTTATATGCATTTTCCACTGAAAATTGGAAGCGCCCCAAAATTGAAGTCGAGTTTTTAATGAAACTGCCAGAGGAATTTTTAACAACCTTTCTGCCTGAGCTAATTGAAAAAAATGTGCAAGTTCGTATTATGGGGGATAAAAGTGAGCTCCCTGCCCATACGATTCGAGCCGTGGATAACGCAATTGAAAAAACAAAGCATAACACAGGGCTGATTTTAAACTTCGCGCTCAATTACGGTAGCCGTCACGAAATCATGGGCGCTATTCAGTCATTGGTAGAAGATGTAGAACAGGGAAAAGTAGCTTCCTCTTCTATTTCAGAAAATTTATTTTCTTCCTATTTAATGAGCAAAAGCCTTCCAGATCCGGATTTGCTTATTCGTACAAGCGGTGAGCTTCGCTTAAGTAATTTTATGCTTTGGCAGCTAGCTTACACAGAGTTTTGGTTTACAGAAGTATTATGGCCAGATTTTAAAGAAAATCATTTAATCGAAGCAGTCGAGGCGTTTCAAAAGCGCGGTCGCCGCTTTGGTGGTGTATAAGAAGGTGTGGAAAACAAGATGAAACAGCGCATTATCACCGCGATTGTAGCACTTGCGGTATTTGTGCCGATTGTTTTAATTGGAGGGTTACCTTTTACCCTTATTATGTATGTAATCGGAACAGTTGGTGTAATTGAGCTTTTAAAAATGAAACATTTGAAAGCAATGTCTTTTCCAAGTATCATTAGTTTATTGCTAACCTGGGTGTTTTTACTACCAAATGGAAGAGATGTTGCATTTCAATTCTTAAGTGAACATAAGATAGAAGTAGCGCTTGCTGCTGTCCTTCTTTTATTAATGTACACGGTTGTAGTTAAAAATAAATTTACCTTCGATGACGTTGGGTTTATTTTATTAACGACAGTATATGTTGGCTTTGGCTTTCATTATTTTATCGAGGTTCGTCAAGAGTTTGGGTTAGCTTATTTGTTCTTTGCTTTTCTTATTATTTGGGCGACGGATTCCGGAGCTTATTTTATTGGACGAGCAATGGGGAAACGAAAGCTATGGCCGGAAATCAGTCCCAATAAAACAATTGAAGGTTTTGTTGGTGGCGTCGTATGCGCTATCGTAGTAGCCATTGTATTTAAGCTGTTAGCAAATATTGATCAAACTATGATTGAACTACTCGTAATTGGTATTATTGTATCGTTATTTGGACAGATGGGTGATCTTGTACAATCAGCGTTCAAACGTCACTATGGCGTAAAAGATTCAGGAAAGATTTTACCGGGTCATGGTGGGGTTTTAGACCGTTTTGACAGTTTGATGTTCATCATGCCAATTTTAGCTTTTTTATTATCTCTATAAAAAAGATGTCTTTGTTTTAATAGGAGTGAATATACTTGAAGAAAATTTCCTTGTTAGGAGCTACAGGTTCAATCGGTACTCAAACCGTTGATATTGTTCGAGCGCATCCGGAGCATTTTGAGCTCTCAGCAATCTCTGTAGGTCGAAATATTAATGAAGCAAGAAAGATTATTCAGCAGTGTAAGCCAGCCCTTGTTTCTGTGATGAAGAAAGAAGATTGTCTGTCACTGCAAGCAGAATTCCCTTCTATTCGATTTGTTTATGGAGAAGAAGGGCTTGTGGAAGTGGCAACTCATCCATCCACAGAAGTTTTAGTAAATGCTGTTCTTGGAAGTGTAGGGTTGACTCCTACGCTAGAAGCAATCAAAATGAGAAAAACGATTGCTATTGCAAATAAGGAGACACTTGTTACCGCTGGTCACCTTGTCATGGAAGCAGCCAAGGAATATGGCGCTGATATTTTACCGGTAGACAGTGAGCACTCAGCTATTTTTCAAAGTTTGCAAGGGCAAGATCAAAAAGCAATAGACCGTTTAATTTTAACGGCTTCTGGAGGGAGCTTTCGAGATAAAACGAGAGCAGAACTACAGGGAGTAACGGTTGAAGATGCATTAAATCATCCAAACTGGTCGATGGGAGCTAAAATTACAATTGATTCGGCAACGATGATGAATAAGGGACTAGAAGTGATTGAAGCACATTGGCTTTTTGATCTTCCCTATGAGAAAATTGATGTATTGTTACATAAAGAAAGCATCATTCATTCTATGGTAGAGTATTCTGATACAAGCGTTATTGCTCAGCTTGGAACGCCTGATATGCGCGTGCCAATTCAATACGCGTTAACGTATCCAAAACGCATGTCTTTACCTAACACCAAGCGTTTAAGTTTGGCGGATATTGGTCAGCTTCACTTTGCTAAAATGGATGAAGAGCGTTTTCGCTGTTTAGCTTTTGCATTTGAGGCTGGCAAAGCGGGTGGAACACTTCCGACTGTTTTAAATGCAGCTAATGAAGAAGCTGTTCAAGCCTTTTTAGATGGTCACATTACATTTTTGCAAATTGAAGATGTGATTGAAAAAGCAATGAATGAACATACTGTAATACAGAAACCTTGTTTATCTACTATTAAAGAAGTAGATTTAGAAGCAAGAGAGTTTGTTAGATCCGCCATCTCTCGATAATGTGCGTGCGAGAGAAGCCACCCACTTATTTCTGGTGGGTGGAGGTTTGACTCTATTACATGAAGGGGGTAATACCCATTGAACACAGTCATTGCGTTTGTCGTCATTTTTGGAGCTCTTGTATTCTTTCATGAGCTTGGTCATTTAGTTTTTGCAAAGCGTGCAGGCATCTTATGCCGTGAGTTTGCCATTGGGTTTGGTCCCAAAATCTTTTCATTTAAACGAAATGAAACAGTTTATACCATTCGCTTGCTGCCTCTAGGTGGATTTGTTCGAATGGCTGGAGAAGATCCAGAAATGATCGAAGTAAAGCCTGGTCAAATGGTGGGCCTCATGTTTGATAAGGAAGGCAAAGTAAATAAAGTCATTATTAATAACAAGGAACAGCATCCAAATGCAAAAGTTATTGAGGTAGAGCAAGCAGACTTAGAGCATAATCTATTTATTTCAGGTTATGAAGAAGGTGAAGATGAACGTCTGCAAAAATTCGAGGTAGCAGAAGAATCTTACTTCGTTATGGACGGAGAAGAAATTCAAATTGCACCTTACAGCCGTCAGTTTGCTTCCAAAACTCTTGGTCAGCGTGCGCTAGCCATTTTCGCTGGTCCGCTAATGAACTTTATATTAGCCTTTGTTATTTTTATCGTTCTTGGGATTTCTCAAGGATATGTTGTTGACAAACCTGTGATGGGCAAATTAACATCAGATGGAGTAGCCGTTGATGCGGGACTTAAACAAGGAGATAAAGTTCAAGCAATTGATGGACAAAGTGTTTCAACGTGGGATGATGTCGTAAAAGTAATTCAAAAACATCCTGAACAGCAAATTACATTCACGGTTCAGCGCGGCAGCAAAACGCTAGATATTCCGATTACACCTGAAAGTCGCAAAGTTGGGGAACAGACAATTGGACTAATTGGCGTATATGCACCGGTTGAAAAGTCATTCATTGGTTCGATCACGCACGGGGCTACTGAAACATATACGTGGATGAAAGAAATCTTAACGGGTCTAGGGAAGCTTGTGACAGGACAGTTCAAACTGGATATGCTTTCTGGTCCTGTAGGTATTTACGCAGCAACCGATCAAGTAGCACAGTCAGGCATTTATTATCTAATGAAATGGGCAGCCGTTTTAAGTATTAACTTAGGGATTGTCAATTTGCTTCCACTTCCTGCTTTAGATGGAGGACGACTATTGTTCTTCGCTGTAGAAGGAATTCGCGGTAAGCCAATTGATCGTCAAAAAGAAGGTATTGTTCATTTTATCGGTTTTGCTTTATTAATGCTGCTGATGCTCGTTGTAACGTGGAACGATATTCAAAAGTTCTTTTTATAAGACATACGCTCAGCGAGGGATATTCCCTCGCTGATTATATGAAAATTGCGGCATGGTCCGCCTTAAAAAATAAGATAGAGAAGTAAGCAAAGAGGTGCGAGGTTATGAGACAAAGTTCTACATTGATTCCTACATTAAGAGAAGTGCCAGCTGATGCGGATATAAAAAGCCATCAGCTTCTATTGCGCGCAGGTTACATGCGCCAAAATGCAAGCGGTGTGTACAGCTTTTTACCGCTTGGTAAGCGCGTATTGCAAAAAGTTGAACAAATTGTTCGTGAAGAGATGGACCGTGCAGGTTCTGTCGAATTATTAATGCCTGCTTTACAACAAGCTGAATTGTGGCAAGAGTCTGGCCGCTGGTATTCATACGGACCTGAGTTAATGCGTATGAAAGATCGTCACGGCCGTGAATTTGCTTTGGGAGCAACACACGAAGAAGTTATCACAAGCTTGCTTCGTGACGAAGTGAAGTCATACAAACGTTTACCGCTAAATTTATATCAAATTCAAACGAAGTTCCGCGATGAAAAACGTCCACGCTTTGGCTTATTACGCGGTCGTGAATTTATTATGAAAGATGCATATTCGTTCCATGCTTCTCAAGAAAGTTTAGATGAAGTATATGACAAAATGTTTGCTGCCTACAGCCGCATCTTTGAGCGCTGCGGATTGAATTTCCGTGCGGTTATCGCTGATTCAGGTGCAATGGGCGGAAAAGATACGCATGAATTTATGGTTCTTTCTGAAATCGGGGAAGATACAATTGCTTATTCAGATACATCTTCTTATGCAGCAAATGTTGAAATGGCACCGGTTGTAAATACGTATGAAAAATCAGGTGAAGCTGAAAAAGAATTAATAAAAGTGGAAACACCAAATCAGCATAGCATTGAAGACGTAGCTGCTTTCTTAAATGTTGAAGCGACTTCTTGTATCAAGTCACTTTTATTTAAAGTAGATGATCGTTTTGTGCTTGTACTTGTTCGCGGGGACCACGAAGTAAACGATATTAAAGTGAAAAATTATTTTGAAGCTTCCGTTGTTGAACTGGCAACTCCAGAAGAAACAAAAGAAGTATTAAAATGCGCAGTTGGTTCAGTAGGACCGATTGGTGTAAGTGATTCAGTAGAAGTGGTAGCTGATCATGCGGTAAAAGCAATTGCTAACGGTGTATGCGGAGCAAATGAAGAAGGTTATCACTACACAAATGTGAATGAACGTAACTTTAATGCAACTTACGAAGATTTCCGCTTCATCCAAGAAGGGGATCAGTCACCGGATGGACAAGGCGTTATCAAGTTCGCTAAAGGTATTGAAGTGGGCCACGTCTTTAAACTAGGAACTCGCTACAGTGAAGCGATGGGAGCAACGTATCTAGATGAGAACGGACGCAGCCAGCCAATGATTATGGGCTGCTATGGTATCGGTGTTTCTCGTACAGTAGCTGCGATTGCAGAACAATTTAATGATGAAAACGGTCTTCTATGGCCAGAAGCTGTTACGCCTTATCAAGTGCACGTTATTCCAGTTAACGTGAAAAATGATGAACAGCGTGAACTAGGTGAGAAATTATATAATGAGTTATTAGATAATCGCTTTGAAGTGCTGTTAGATGACCGCCAAGAGCGTGCAGGAGTAAAATTTGCAGATTCAGATCTAATTGGTCTTCCTGTTCGAGTAACAGTTGGTAAACGTGCATCTGAAGGAATTGTAGAAGTAAAAGTACGCAAAACTGGGGAGTCATTAGAAGTGTCAGTTGACAATCTTGTTTCAACAGTGAAAGAACTGCTAGCGAAGTAATGAAGCAGCGGGGATTTGTATCCCTGCTGTTTTTATGTTTATAAACAGAACATATGACAGAATAGAAGTCATTTATGTTAAAATAGATTGCACTCATTTATAAAAGGAGGCAGAAAACTTGGAAGCACAAACGCTAGGAAAAAAAGAGCGTTTTAAGTTGCTGCTGCAGCAGTTAGAGCTGACGAGTGATCAAATTGTTCCTTACTTTGAAAACGCAGCGATTGAAAAGCTCGTCATTCAGAAAGAACAAAAAAAATGGCATTTCCATTTTTCTTTAGAAGGGTTATTACCTTTTGAGATTTATGAGTTATTCCATGCTCGCATGTCTTCAGCTTTTTCTCATATTGCGAGTGTTTCTTTTTCTATTCAAACCGTTAATAAACAATGTACGGAAGAGCATGTACAGTCATATTGGAAGCATTGTATTGGAGAAATGCAGGGCATATCTCCCCTTTTACAGTCGCTTTTACAAGATCAAATGCCGAGATTGAACGGTGCCAAATTGATTGTGAACGCACGACATGATGCAGAAGGAACGGCTTTACGTAAAAAGTATAGTCAGTTAATTGCTGATCAGTATGCGTCCTATGGGTTTCCGAACCTTCAGCTAATGACGGAAGTTGTACATTCAGAAGAAGCATTTCAGCAGTTTGTAGAGCAACGAAAACAAGAAGATACAGAAAAAGTATTACAAGCCATCACAGAAATGCAAAATAAAGAAAATGAAAAAAGTGATGGGCCAGACCTACCAAAAGGTCCGCTTACAATTGGATATACGATTAAAGACGAGACGGTTCGCCTGGATTCCATTGTGGATGAAGAAAAGCGAATTGCCGTTGAAGGATACGTATTTGATGCAGAAACGAGAGAATTACGAAGCGGACGTACGCTTCTTATTTTTAAAGTGACAGATTATACAAACTCTATTATGGTTAAAATGTTTTCGCGTGACAAAGAAGATATTCCTTTACTTCAAGCGATTAAAAAAGGAATGTGGGTGAAGGTTCGCGGAAGTGTACAAAACGATACATTTGTCCGTGATCTAGTTATGATTGGAAATGATGTTAACGAGATTACCGGTCCCGCTAGACAGGATACAGCGCCTGAAGATGAAAAGCGTGTGGAACTTCACTTGCATACGCCAATGAGTCAAATGGATGCTGTTTCATCTGTTGGAGCTTTAGTCGGACAAGCCAAAAAATGGGGACATCCAGCTGTAGCGATAACTGATCACGCGGTTGCACAGTCGTTTCCTGAAGCGTATGGAGCCGGGAAGAAGAACGGCATTAAAATACTGTACGGAGTGGAAGTCAATTTAGTAGACGACGGCGTGCCAATTGCCTATAACCCGCAGCATGTGGATTTGACAGAAGCAACTTACGTAGTATTTGACGTCGAAACAACCGGTTTGTCAGCTGTATACGATACGATTATTGAACTTGCTGCCGTGAAGATGAAAGAAGGCGAAATCATCGATCGGTTTGAACGGTTTGCAAATCCTCATCATCCTCTGTCTGCAACAACAATTGAACTGACGGGTATTACAGATGATATGGTCCAAAATGCGCCTGAAATCTCAGAAGTACTTCGTGATTTTCATGAGTGGATGGGCGACAGTATTTTAGTTGCTCATAATGCAAGCTTTGATATGGGATTTTTAAATATGGGACTGCAAAAAATCGGATTAGAAAAAGCAGCTAACGGCGTTATTGATACGCTTGAACTCGGAAGATTTTTGTATCCGCATATGAAAAACCATCGTTTAAATACTCTTGCTAAAAAGTTTGATATTGAACTTGTGCAGCATCACCGCGCGATTTATGATGCGGAAACAACCGGCTATTTGTTAAATAAAATGTTGAAAGATGCATTTGAACGCGAAATTACAATGCACGATCGCTTAAATGATTATATGGGAGAAGGTAATGCATATCAGCGGGCCCGTCCTTATCATGCGACGCTTTTAGCACAAAACAACGTAGGTTTAAAAAATCTATTTAAACTCGTTTCGATTTCTCATTTAAATTACTTTTATCGAGTTCCGCGAATTCCAAGATCTCAGCTCGACAAATATCGGGAAGGCATCTTGATTGGAACCGCATGTGACCGAGGCGAAGTATTCGAAGGCATGATGCAAAAAGGAATCGATGAAGTAGAAGGAGCAGCTGAATTTTATGATTACATCGAAGTACAGCCTCCTGACAACTACAAGCACTTAATTGAACTGGATTTAGTGCGAGATGAGAAAGCTTTAAAAGATATTATCAGCAATATTGTGAAGCTCGGTGAAAAGATTGGAAAGCCGGTTGTAGCAACAGGAAATGTTCACTATCTCAATCCGGAAGACAAAATTTACCGAAAAATTTTAATTGGTTCACAAGGCGGGGCTAACCCGTTAAACCGTCATCAGCTGCCGGATGTTCATTTTAGATCAACGGATGAGATGCTGAATTGTTTTTCATTTTTAGACGGGGACAAAGCGAAAGAAATTGTTGTTCATAATACGCAAAAAATAGCGGATATGATTGACGATATTAAACCAATTAAAGATGATTTATATACGCCAAAAATTGAAGGTGCAGACGAAGAAATGCGTGAAATGAGCTATGCGATGGCACGCAGCATCTACGGTGAAGAGCTGCCTGAAGTAGTAGAAGCTCGTCTAGAGAAAGAGTTGAAAAGTATTATCGGCCACGGGTTTGCCGTTATTTACTTGATCTCGCATAAACTCGTTAAAAAATCCTTGAATGATGGTTACTTAGTTGGTTCACGTGGTTCCGTAGGGTCTTCATTCGTTGCCACGATGACGGAAATTACAGAAGTAAACCCACTGCCGCCGCATTATGTTTGTCCAAAATGTAAGAAATCCGAGTTTTTTAATGACGGTTCCGTTGGTTCCGGATTCGACTTGCCGGACAAAAGCTGCGACGATTGTGGCGTACCATTTATTAAAGATGGACACGATATTCCGTTTGAAACGTTCTTAGGATTCAAAGGAGACAAAGTTCCCGATATCGATTTGAACTTCTCCGGAGAGTATCAGCCGCGAGCTCACAACTATACAAAAGTACTGTTTGGAGAAGATAATGTATACCGCGCGGGAACAATCGGTACAGTAGCCGAAAAAACAGCTTATGGCTATGTAAAAGGCTATGCCGGTGACCGTGATTTACATTTGCGAAACGCAGAAGTGGATCGTTTAGTAGCAGGATGTACGGGCGTAAAACGTACAACTGGTCAGCATCCAGGGGGGATTATCGTTGTGCCGGACTATATGGATATCTTCGATTTTTCACCGATCCAGTTTCCAGCTGATGACCGTAATTCCGAATGGAGAACAACTCATTTTGACTTCCATTCGATTCATGATAATTTATTAAAACTTGATATACTCGGACACGATGATCCGACCGTGATTCGCATGCTTCAAGATTTAAGTGGAATTGATCCAAAAACGATTCCGACGGATGATCCTGAAGTGATGAAAATTTTCAGCGGAACGGAATCACTTGGCGTAACAGAAGAGCAAATTATGTGTAAAACAGGAACGCTTGGCATACCTGAATTTGGAACGCGCTTTGTGCGTCAAATGTTAGAAGATACGAAGCCAACGACGTTTTCAGAGCTTGTTCAAATCTCGGGACTGTCGCACGGGACGGACGTATGGCTTGGTAATGCACAGGAGCTAATTCGCAATGATATTTGCAACTTAAGTGAAGTAATCGGCTGTCGTGATGACATCATGGTTTATCTGATTTATCAAGGTCTTGAACCTTCACTTGCCTTTAAAATTATGGAGTCTGTACGTAAAGGAAAAGGGCTAACACCTGAATTTGAAGAAGAAATGATCAAAAATGGTGTTCCGGACTGGTATATTGATTCTTGTAAAAAGATTAAGTATATGTTCCCTAAAGCCCATGCGGCTGCTTATGTATTGATGGCCGTGCGTATTGCTTATTTCAAAGTGCACCATGCGCTTCTTTATTACGCAGCATACTTTACGGTTCGTGCAGATGACTTTGATATTGATACGATGATCAAAGGCTCAACTGCTATTCGAGCGAAGATGGAAGAAATCAATGCCAAAGGTTTAGATGCATCTCCTAAAGAGAAAAACTTATTAACGGTGCTTGAGCTTTCTTTAGAAATGTGCGAACGAGGCTATTCATTTAAAAAAGTAGATTTATATGAATCTAGCGCAGACGAATTTTTAATTGACGGCACGTCTTTAGTTCCACCGTTTAATGCCATTCCCGGTCTTGGGACAAATGCAGCGCTGAACATTGTAAAAGCTCGTGAAACAGGAGAGTTTTTATCGAAAGAAGACTTGCAGCAGCGAGGCAAAGTATCGAAGACGATTTTAGAGTATCTAGACAACCATGGATGCCTTGAATCATTACCTGATCAGAACCAGCTTTCTCTTTTCTAACATTTGCATAAAATAAGCGGTTATGATATAGTAATTGTGGAAATGCTAAGGATACGGACGAGAAAGAGTGGGGAAACCCGCTCTTTCTTATTGATATGAACTTACTGACATAGTAAGTAGTATGGAGAACGAATCGGCTTCTAGCATGATTCGTTTTTTCTGTAGATTTTCAATCACCATGATTGATTTATTATGCGACGTTTAAAATCCTGCAATACAAATGACAACATTTCCACTCTAGTAGGTTAGACCTCTTATAGAGTGCAAAATAAAAATAGCAAATAAACCACTCTTTTTTGATATAAGAGACATAAAAAACGCGTAACCTAAACATACCATGCAATGTCTCGAAGGGAGGATTAGAATGAGTAAAAATGTAAAACAAACAGTGGAAGAAATGGTTTCCCCTATCTTAGAGGAAATGAATTTAGAGCTTGTTGAAATTGAATACGTAAAAGAAGGAAAAGATTGGTTTTTACGTGTGTTTATCGACTCTGATACCGGCGTGGATATCGAAGACTGCGGAGCAGTAAGTGAAAAATTGAGTGAGAAAATGGATGCAGTAGATCCAATCCCTCATAACTATTTTTTAGAAGTATCATCGCCTGGTGCGGAACGCCCATTAAAAAAAGATAAAGATTTTGAACGTGCAATTGGTAAGCATGTATACATAAAAACATATGAACCAATTGAAGGCGCAAAAGAATTTGAAGGCGAATTACAATCATTTGACGGAGAAACTGTCACATTATCTATTCGTATCAAAACACGCACAAAAACGGTGGTTTTACCATATGACAAAGTCGCTTTTGCTCGATTAGCGATTGTATTTTAATGTGTAGGGGCCAATATTAAAGGGGGATTATCCAACGATGAGCAGTGAGTTATTTGATGCCTTAGTCATTCTTGAAAAAGAGAAAGGCATTAGCAAAGATGTAATTATTGAAGCAATTGAAGCAGCGCTAATTTCTGCTTACAAACGCAACTTTAACCAAGCGCAAAACGTACGCGTTGATTTAAATTTAGAAAGAGGTTCAATGCGCGTGTTTGCTCGCAAAGATGTGGTTGATGAAGTATATGATCCACGCCTGGAAATTTCGGTTGAAGAAGCACAAACAATCAACCCTAACTTTCAGCTAGACGATGTGGTTGAAATCGAAGTAACGCCAAAAGACTTTGGACGCATCGCGGCTCAAACGGCAAAACAAGTTGTTACACAGCGTGTTCGTGAGGCGGAACGAGGCGTTATCTATTCAGAGTTCAGCGATCGCGAAGAAGATATTATGACAGGTATTGTTCAGCGTCAAGATTCTCGCTTCATCTATGTGAGCCTTGGCAAAATTGAAGCATTGCTTCCTCAAAGCGAGCAAATGCCAAATGAGCAGTATAAACCTCATGATCGTATTAAAGTGTATATTACGAAAGTAGAAAAAACAACAAAAGGCCCACAAATCTATGTTTCACGTACGCACCCAGGTCTTTTAAAACGTCTTTTCGAAAAAGAAGTACCGGAAATCTATGACGGTACAGTTGAATTAAAATCAGTAGCTCGCGAAGCTGGAGACCGTTCAAAAATCTCTGTTCATTCTGAGTATGCTGAAGTAGATCCTGTCGGTTCTTGTGTAGGGCCAAAAGGTCAGCGCGTACAGGCTGTTGTAAATGAACTAAAAGGTGAAAAAATTGACATCGTTCGCTGGTCAAATGACCCAGTTGAATTTGTTGCCAATGCCCTAAGTCCATCTAAGGTAGTAGATGTGATTGTAGATGAAAATGAAAAAGCAACAACTGTTATCGTTCCTGACTATCAGCTGTCACTTGCAATTGGTAAACGTGGACAAAATGCACGTCTAGCTGCTAAGCTGACAGGCTGGAAAATTGATATTAAAAGTCAATCAGAAGCTGAACAAGAAGGTATGGTTGTAAAAAACAGCGATGATATGCTAGTAAGTCAACATGCATTTGATTCAGATGAAGATATGGAATAAGAGGTGAGCCAAGGTGAACAATCGTAAAAAAGTCCCGATGCGAAAATGTGTGGCCACTGGAGAAATGAAGCCTAAAAAAGAGCTAGTACGCGTTGTACGCTCAAAAGAAGGCGACGTTTCAGTTGATGTAACGGGTAAAAAGTCCGGGCGCGGAGCTTATGTAAGCAAGGATAAAGAAGCAATTTTATTGGCAAAAAAGAAAAATGTGCTTTCGACACATTTAGGCGCGTCAATAGATGAAGCGGTTTATGAAGAGTTGCTAGCGCTTGTAGAAAAGGAGAAACAGTCACGCTAATGAATGAACAATGGATCTCCTTTTTAGGGCTTGCAAACCGTGCACGCAAATTGATTTCTGGAGAAGAACTTGTGGTTAGAGAAGTTCGGAAACAAAAAGCAAAGTTAGTACTTTTAGCAAGCGATGCGTCTGAAAACACAAAGAAAAAAGTAACGGATAAATGTTCTTACTACAACGTTTCGGTTAAAATCGTTCCCGATCGCTACACGCTAGGTCAAGCGATTGGTAAAGATGCTCGAGTTGTAGTAGCCGTGATGGACGAGGGATTTGCTAAAAAGCTAGCAACGATGCTCGGTTAATTTTATGGGGGTGAAAGTATTGAATAAAAATACAAAATCAACAGCTAACAAAGGAAACAATAAAGGTAACAAAAAGCCGCAGGGACAAAAGTCACAGGCACCAAAAGGTAGACCAGCTCCAGCAGCTGCAAAAGAGTTACCGGAAAAAGTAACGTTTGTCGGAAGCTTAACGGTTTCTGAGTTAGCAAAAGAATTAGGCAAAGAGCCTTCTGAAATTATTAAAAAACTATTTATGCTTGGTGTAATGGCAACAATTAACCAAGAGTTAGATAAAGATTCTATCGAACTAATTGCCGGAGAATACGGTGTAGAAGTTGAAGAAGAAGTAGTGGTAGATGACACTGCTTTTGACTCATTAGAAATCATTGATGACGAAAAAGATCTTCAAGTGCGTCCTCCAGTTGTTACAATCATGGGTCACGTTGACCACGGTAAAACGACGCTTCTTGACTCTATCCGTAACACAAAAGTAACGGCTGCAGAAGCAGGCGGTATCACGCAGCATATCGGTGCTTATCAAGTTGTGGTTGATGAAAAGAAAATTACATTCCTTGATACACCAGGGCATGCTGCATTTACAACGATGCGTGCTCGCGGTGCGCAAGTAACGGATATTACAATCCTTGTTGTTGCAGCAGACGATGGTGTAATGCCTCAAACAATTGAAGCGATTAACCATGCAAAAGCGGCAGAAGTGCCAATTATTGTTGCGGTTAACAAAATGGATAAAGAAGCAGCAAATCCAGATCGCGTGATGCAAGAACTAATGGAGCACGGCCTTGTAGCTGAAGAGTGGGGCGGAGAAACAATCTTCTGTAAGCTTTCAGCCATTTCGGGTGAAGGGATCGATCAATTGCTTGAAATGATTTTACTTGTAAGTGAAGTAGAAGAGTTAAAAGCAAATCCGAACCGTCGTGCAGCAGGTACAGTTGTAGAAGCACAGTTAGATAAAGGCCGTGGGTCTGTAGCAACGCTTCTTGTTCAAACTGGTACACTACGCGTAGGTGATCCAATCGTAGTCGGAAATACGTTTGGCCGCGTTCGCGCAATGGTAAATGATATCGGCCGCCGTGTGAAGGAAGTAGGACCATCTACTCCGGTTGAGATTACTGGCTTAAACGAAGTTCCGTTAGCTGGAGATCGTTTCTTAGTGTTTGAAGATGAGAAAACAGCTCGTCAAATCGGAGAAGCTCGTGCTCAAAAGCAGCTTGAACAACAGCGCGGTGAAAAATCTCGCGTAAGCTTAGATGATTTATTTGAAAAAATTAAACAAGGTGAAATGAAAGACTTAAATCTTATCGTAAAAGCAGACGTACAAGGTTCTGTAGAAGCATTGGCTGCTGCTCTTCAAAAGATTGATGTAGAGGGTGTAAATGTTCGTATTATCCATACGGGTGTAGGTGCGATTACAGAATCTGATATCATTCTTGCAACGGCTTCTAACGCAATCGTTATCGGCTTTAACGTGCGTCCAGATGCTGGAGCAAAACGTACAGCTGACGTAGAAAACGTAGATATTCGTCTTCACCGCATTATTTATAAAGTAATTGAAGAAATTGAATCTGCGATGAAAGGAATGCTTGATCCTGAGTTTGCTGAAAAAATCATCGGTCAAGTGGAAGTACGTCAAACATTCAAAGTATCAAAAGTTGGTACAATCGCAGGAAGTTACGTAACAGACGGTAAAATTACGCGTAATAGTGGAATTCGTTTAATCCGTGACGGAATTGTTATCTTTGAAGGTGAAGTAGATGTGCTAAAACGCTTTAAAGACGATGCAAAAGAAGTTGCTCAAGGATATGAGTGTGGTATTACAATTAAAAACTTCAATGATATTAAAGAAGGAGATATTATTGAAGCATATGTAATGGAGCAAATTGATCCTAAATGATTGGACTAGTGGAGTGTGAATGCTTAATTTACGATGCTGCTTCTCTTAAAGAAAAACGTGCCGTGCTTCAGCGCATCTTGATGCGCTTGAAGCAGCGGTTTAACGTATCAGTTTCAGAAACTGATTTTCAAGATGTGTGGCAACGAACAAAAATTAGCATTGTCGCAGTCTCATCTAGCCGTGTCACAACGGAACAAGAACTGCAAAGAGCGCTAAGCTTAATTGATTCTTTTCCAGAGATTGAACGTACCATTACAACTTTTGATTGGTTATAAAAGGGGTGACACAGATGAACATAAGAGCAACTAGAGTCGGAGAACAAATGAAAAAAGAGATGGGCGAGATTTTAAATCGTAAAATCAAGGATCCGCGCATCGGTTTTGTGACTGTAACAGATGTTCAAGTATCAGGCGATTTACAGCAAGCGAAAGTTTATATCTCTGTTTTAGGAGATGCTGAACAGCGTGAGAATACGTTAAAAGGCCTTGCGAAAGCAAAAGGATTTATCCGCTCAGAAATCGGTCAGCGCATTCGCTTACGTAAAACACCTGAAATTACGTTTGAGTTTGATGAATCAATTGATTATGGTAATCGAATTGAATCATTGCTTCATGAAATTAAAAAAGAAAGCGATGACCATCAAGAGAACGAATAAGATCAGTGAATGTAGAAACAAAAAAGGGTGTCTCAAAAGTGGTTTTTGCTTCTGAGACACCCTTTTTTAAATGAAAAGGAGATGAAGAATGAGTGGACGGTGTTTTAGTTTTACATAAACCAGCTGGCCTGACTTCGCACGACTGTGTGTTTAAAGTCCGAAAGCTGCTTCGCACTAAAAAAGTAGGGCATACAGGCACATTAGACCCAGACGTTACAGGGGTATTACCTATTTGTATCGGTAGAGCTACCAAAATTGTAGAGTATCTAACAGGAGCTACTAAAACCTATGAAGGAGAAGTGACACTCGGATTTTCTACAACAACAGAAGATTCTTCGGGAGAGGTTGTAGAAGAAAAGAAAGTAGCAGATTCTTTTTCGCGTGCTCAAATCGAAGAAGTGCTGTCTTCGATGACGGGAGAACTTCAGCAAGTGCCTCCAATGTACTCCGCGGTAAAAGTCAAAGGTAAAAAGCTATATGAATATGCAAGGCAAGGAATCGAAGTAGAGCGCCCTGTGAGAACCATTCATATTTACAACTTTGAACTGCTGGATAATCGCGCTACATTTGAGGGAGAACAAATTTCCTTCAAATTCCGCGTAACGTGCAGCAAAGGTACATATGTGCGAACGCTTGCTGTGATGATTGGAGAAGCTCTGGGCTATCCGTCTCATATGTCTTATTTGCAGCGAACGGGTTCCGGGCAGTTTTCACTGGAAGATTGTATGACATTTGAAGATATTGAACGAGCGGTCGAAGAAGAAACGATCAATGAGAAACTGCATTCCATCGAAGAAGCTCTTAATCATTTGCCGAAACTTCAAATTAGTGATACATTAGCAGAGAAAGTGAAAAACGGCGCGGTATTGCCGTGTACGGAAGATGAAGAGTTAAAAAAAGAACCATTCTTTTTAATGATAAATTCTGCAGGCAAGTGCTTAGCGATTTATGCTCAGCACCCAACAAAAAAACATTTAATGAAGCCGGTTAAAGTGTTGGCAATCGACTAGACCGGTTAGGGAAAAGGTGAACTGTGTTTTGGAAACGATTGAAATTCGACATCCACACCACTTTCAACGAGAAGCTGTTCAACAATCAGTGTTAGCGCTTGGTTATTTTGATGGTGTGCATTTAGGGCATCAGCAAGTGATAAATTCAGCGAAACAGTTAGCGGATGAAAAAGGCATAGCTAGTGCTGTTATGACGTTTACTCCTCACCCTTCTGTGGTGCTCGGGCGCAACGTGCAGCACGTTGATATGATCACACCACTTCAAGAAAAAAAGAAACTCATTGAGGAAATGGGAATTGACTTTTTATATATCGTTCATTTTGATAAACAGTTTGCAGCACTATTGCCTCAAGAGTTTGTTGATCAGTATATTATTGGCCTGAATGTGCAGCATGTGGTAGCTGGATTTGACTATACGTATGGAAAGTTAGGTAAAGGAACAATGGAAATACTACCATTTCATTCTCGATCAAAATTCACGCAAACAACAATTGATAAGTTAACAAATGGCGAAGAAAAAATTAGTTCAACGCTTATTCGCGAAAATTTAGCAAATGGAGACATGCATCGAGTAAAAGAGCTGCTTGGGCGCTATTATGAAGTGTCAGGCACAGTAACTCATGGAGAAAAGCGAGGCAGGCAAATAGGTTTTCCAACCGCTAACATCGCTTTAGACGATGAGTATTTACTTCCGCGCATCGGCGTGTATGCTGTTGAGCTTCAGCTCCACGGCAAGTGGTATGCAGGAGTATGCAACGTGGGCTATAAGCCGACTTTTCACGATAATTTAGAAAAGCCAACAATCGAAGTCCACTTATTATCATTTGACGAACAAATCTACGATCAGCACGTAACGGTGAAATGGCACCGAATGATTCGGTCAGAAAAAAAGTTCAGCGGCATCGAAGAGCTTGTCGGTCAGATCTCAAAGGACAAGGAAGAAGCCCTTGCTTATTTTGAAGGAATTCAAAAGCATAAGAAATAAAAAAATATATATAAATAGTTGCTACGACTTGCTTTTTGCTTCAATAAGTAGTAACATAACACTTGTATGTAAAACAACCATTGCTTGGCATTACGATTCACCAACGTTTTGCTCGGTAACTGGGGTTTAATAATAAGGAGGTGAATAGGATGGCTATCACACAAGAGCGTAAAAATGAAATCATTAGTGAGTACAAAACTCATGCGAACGACACTGGTTCTCCAGAAGTTCAAATCGCTGTCCTAACAGAGCAAATTAACAATCTAAACGGTCACTTACGTACTCATAAAAAGGATCACCATTCACGTCGTGGTCTTTTAAAAATGGTAGGTCGACGTCGTAACTTACTTAACTACCTACGTAACAAAGACGTTACTCGTTATCGTGAGTTAATCAACAAACTTGGTTTACGTCGATAATAAGAAGAAAGCGGGAGCATTCCCGCTTTTTTAGTATGTACATTTAAGAAACATTAAAGATGCTACATAATGTGAAAAAAGCTATTGTTTTTGGATATTTCGTTTATAATAAAACTATCACATTTGATTACATACATATTTTATATGTAGAGAGGGGTACTCGTCGATATGGAACAAGAAAAACGAGTGTTCTCCGTAGATCTAGCTGGACGAAAGCTAGAAGTTGAAGTTGGCCAGTTGGCAAAACAAGCAAATGGCGCAGCATTAATCCGCTATGGAGACACAGTTGTATTAAGTACAGCAACGGCTTCAAAAGAGCCTAAAAATGTAGATTTCTTCCCGTTAACAGTAAACTATGAAGAGCGTTTATATGCAGTCGGTAAAATCCCAGGTGGATTCATTAAGCGTGAAGGCAGACCAAGTGAAAAAGCAATCTTGGCTAGCCGTTTAATCGACCGTCCGATTCGTCCTTTATTCGCAGATGGTTTCCGAAACGAAGTTCAAGTTGTCAGCGTTGTAATGAGCGTAGATCAAAACTGTTCTTCAGAAATCGCGGCAATGTTCGGTTCTTCATTAGCATTATCAGTATCTGATATTCCATTTGAAGGTCCTATTGCAGGCGTAATCGTAGGCCGTGTAGACAATGAATTTGTTGTAAACCCAACGGTAGATGAGCTTGAAAAAAGCGATATTCATCTGACGGTTGCTGGTACAAAAGACGCGATCAACATGGTTGAAGCAGGCGCTGATGAAGTACCGGAAGAAGTAATGCTAGAAGCAATTATGTTTGGACACGAGCAAATTAAAAAATTAATTGCATTCCAAGAAGAAATTGTAGCAGCAGTAGGCAAAGAAAAAGTAGAAGTTGCGCTTTATACTGTGGATGCTGATCTTGAGCGTCAAGTTCGCGAAATTGCAGAAGGTGACATGAACCGTGCTGTTCAAGTTCAAGAAAAGCATGCGCGCGAAAATGCGATTAAAGAAGTGAAAAGCGCAGTAGCTGCAAAATTTGAAGAGCAAGATGTAGAAGAAGAAGTACTAAATCAAGTGAATGAAATTTTATCGAAGCTTGTTAAAAGTGAAGTGCGTCGCTTGATCACAGAAGAAAAAGTGCGTCCTGATGGCCGTAGTATTGACGAAATTCGTCCACTTTCTTCTGAAACAAACTTGCTTCCTCGTACACACGGATCTGGATTATTTACGCGTGGACAAACTCAAGCGCTTAGCATCTGTACATTAGGTGCACTTGGCGATGTGCAAATTTTAGATGGTTTAAGTGTAGAAGAATCTAAACGCTTCATGCATCACTATAACTTCCCTTCATTTAGTGTTGGTGAAACTAGACCGATGCGCGGACCAGGTCGTCGTGAAATTGGACATGGTGCGCTAGGCGAACGTGCACTTGAGCCGGTTATTCCAAATGAAAAAGATTTCCCATATACAATTCGTCTTGTATCTGAAGTATTAGAATCAAACGGTTCTACTTCACAAGCAAGTATTTGTGCAAGTACGCTTGCAATGATGGATGCTGGGGTTCCAATTAAAGCACCTGTAGCAGGGATTGCCATGGGTCTGATCAAATCAGGTGAACACTACTCGATTCTAACGGACATTCAAGGA
The DNA here is from genome assembly GCF_057586255.1 of Priestia sp. SRI_019. Classification (NCBI taxonomy): domain Bacteria; kingdom Bacillati; phylum Bacillota; class Bacilli; order Caryophanales; family Bacillaceae; genus Priestia; species Priestia sp. SRI_019. The sequence goes on from NZ_JBYCZN010000001.1 coordinate 742,012, forward strand.
ATGGAAGATCACCTAGGAGACATGGACTTTAAAGTAGCAGGTACGGAAAATGGCGTAACTGCGCTTCAAATGGATATTAAAATTGACGGGTTATCTCGTGAAATTTTAGACGAAGCCCTTCAACAAGCGAAAAAAGGCCGTATGCAAATCTTAAATCATATGATGTCAACGATTGCTACGCCTCGTCAAGAGCTTTCTCAATATGCGCCTAAGATCCTTACAATGGCTATTAACCCTGATAAAATTCGTGATGTTATTGGACCAAGCGGTAAGCAAATCAATAAAATCATCGAAGAAACAGGCGTTAAAATTGATATCGAACAAGATGGTACAATCTTCATTTCTTCTATTGATCAGCCAATGAATGAAAAAGCGAAGAAAATTATTGAAGATCTTGTACGCGAAGTTGAAGTCGGCCAAATGTACTTAGGAAAAGTAAAACGAATTGAAAAATTCGGTGCATTTGTAGAAATCTTCAGCGGAAAAGATGGGCTTGTTCACATTTCTGAGCTTGCAGAAGAGCGTATTGGAAAAGTAGAAGACGTTGTAGCGATTGGTGACGAGCTTTTAGTTAAAGTCATGGAAATTGATAAACAAGGTCGCGTTAACTTATCTCGTAAAGCAATTTTAAAAGAACAAAAAGAAAAAGAAGAAAAAGCAAAAGAAACAAAATAATCTTCTTTTACTACTATATAGATATTGTGAAATCGTCCATACATGAAGAAAATCCATGTGTAGGGCGATTTTATCGTTTGTAGATGTTTGTTCTACCTTGTCCTCTTTATACATATTTTAAATGGTAAAGGGGGAAGGATAAGTGAAGAGAACCATTGTGCAATTTACAGCATTTCTATTTTTACTGGCAATTACATATAAATCTATTTATAATCCTTTTGCTGAAGCATATATAGAAGCACTTAAATCCGATGTACAACTTGTATCAGCTCAGCATGATGCGTTATATCAAAAGATTGAAGAAAAAGCAAAAGATTATGAAAAGCCGGCAGCGAATGCACGAATCGATCCCGTATGGAAACGGGTTCCTGGCTATAACGGCATAAAAGTTGATCTTGCTGCTTCTTATAAAAATATGAAACCTGCGGGTAAATTTGATGAAAAAAAACTAGTGTACAAACAGGTTAGACCAAAGGTTCACTTGAGTGATTTACCACAGGAACCTATCTACCGTGGACACGATGAAAAGCCTATGGTATCGTTTACAGTGAACGTAGCATGGGGGAACGAGTATTTGCCTAAAATGTTAGAAGTGCTAAAAAAGCACCATGCTAAAGCAACTTTCTTTTTAGAAGGAAAATGGGTTAAAAATAATCCAGATATGGCAAAAATGATTGTAGACGCAGGGCATGAAGTCGGAAACCACTCTTATTCTCATCCTGATATGGCCACTTTATCGGCTAGTCAAATCAATCAGCAGCTAAAAAAAACGAATGATATTATTACGTCTACTACGGGACAAAAAGTAAAATGGTTTGCTCCGCCGAGCGGCAGTTTTCGCCCCGAAGTAGTAACGCTTGCTTCTCAGTTAAAAATGAGTACCATCATGTGGACAGTTGATACAATCGATTGGCAAAAGCCAAGTTCAGAAGTGTTAATTAATCGAGTAATGAAAAAGATTCACCCAGGGGCTATTGTACTGATGCACCCGACTGAATCAACGGCCGAATCGCTTGACCAATTGTTAACCGATATTGAACGCAAAGGCCTGAAAGTTAGCGATGTGTCAACAATGCTAGATGAAGAACGAATGATGAAAATACCTTCTTCTACTAAGAAGTAAGTGAGATAAGCAAAAGGGAGGCACTAGCTTGATAAAACGATATACGTGCAAAAATGGTGTAAGAATTGTATTGGAAAATATCCCAACTGTTCGATCTGTGGCCATTGGGGTTTGGATCGGAACGGGTTCTCGAAGTGAACACCCTGAAATTAATGGTGTATCACATTTTCTTGAACATATGTTTTTTAAAGGAACAAAAACAAGATCTGCTCGTGAAATTGCAGAAAGCTTCGACCGCATTGGGGGACAAGTAAATGCATTCACTTCTAAAGAATACACGTGCTACTATGCAAAAGTATTAGATGAACACGCAGATCAAGCACTAGATGTGCTGGCGGATATGTTCTTTAATTCTTCATTTGATGAAGAGGAATTAGCTCGTGAAAAAAATGTTGTATATGAAGAAATTAAAATGTATGAAGATACACCTGATGATATTGTACACGATTTATTAGGCAAAGCCGTATATGGCAATCATCCATTAGGCTATCCAATTTTAGGAACGGAAGATACGTTAAAAACATTTAACGGTGATTCGCTTCGTCAGTATATGGAGCAAATGTATATTCCCGAAAACATCGTTATTTCAGTAGCTGGAAACATTGATGAAAGTTTTATTCAGCAGGTGGAAAACTATTTTGGTACATATACGTCAAGTCATTCCGCTCATCAATATGTTCAGCCAGAGTTCCATACAAATCATATTGCGCGCAAAAAGGAAACAGAACAAGCTCATCTTTGCCTTGGCTTTAAAGGTTTGCCAATCGGCGGAGAAGATGTATATAGCTTAATTGTATTAAATAACGTGCTTGGCGGAAGTATGAGCAGTCGTTTGTTCCAAGAAGTCCGCGAACAGCGCGGCTTGGCTTATTCTGTTTTCTCTTATCATTCTTCTTATCGAGACAGCGGTCTTGTAACGATTTATGGGGGGACGGGAAGCCATCAGCTCGGCGTATTATATGATACGGTTCAAGAAACGCTTTATGATCTGAAAGACAAAGGTATTACAGATAAAGAACTTTCTAACAGCAAAGAGCAGCTTAAAGGAAACTTAATGCTGAGTCTTGAAAGTACAAATAGCCGTATGAGCAGAAACGGAAAAAATGAGTTAATGCTAGGCTATCATCGTTCATTAGATGAGATTCTAGACCTTGTTAATGCCGTGACTAAAGATAGTGTAAATGGTCTTGCGCGAGATATTTTCAAAGATGAATTTGCTCTTTCATTAATAAGCCCGAGTGGAGATTTGCCTAAAGGTTTTAAAGGAAAGTAAACAGTAAAAGTAAGGTTGGCTAAAATAATTGAGCCAGCCTTATTTTTTTGTCATTTTTTGTATGGTTGTTCAATAAATTAGAGAAAAGGAGGGATACTATGAGATTAAGCGAACTGAGTGGAAAAGAAATTGTAGATGTTAAGCGAGCAGAGCGTTTGGGTATTTTAGGGCAAACGGATCTTGAAATTAATGAACATACGGGACAAATTAATGCGCTGATTATTCCATCTGTGAAGTGGTTTGGGTTTCGAAAGCAAGGAGATGAAGTGCGAGTGCCGTGGGGGAATATCGAAAAAATTGGTACAGATATGGTGATTGTAAATGTCCAGCAGCTAGAAGACATAAACAATCAGTCAACAAAATAAGAAACGAGATGCTTCCTGCATCTCGTTTCTTTTATTTTCAGGGATAAAGATTCACCGATTCCTGTGTGTTTACATAGTATGTTGAAGAAAAGCAATAGGCATTCTAGGGCGTAATGATAGCACTTTACATCTCGATGGTTTAAGCGAAAGATACATCTATTTAATGTTAAAGAAGGTGAAAATGAAACATGTTAACGGATTTGCACATAGCTGTAATTGGCGGTGATGCTAGGCAGCTTGAAGTCATTCGAAAATTAATTCAATTAGATGCAAAAACCTCTCTTATTGGTTTTGATCAGCTAGATCATGGTTTTACAGGTGCGACGAAATATCAGATAGAGGAGCTGGATTTTTCAGATGTTGACGCCATCATCCTTCCAGTGCCTGGAACAAATCACGAAGGGCAAGTAGATACTATTTTTTCAAATGAAAAAGTAGTGCTGACTGAAGAAATACTTAAAAAAACGCCTGAGCACTGCATTATTTATTCTGGTATTAGCAATGGGTATTTAAACGAATTAGTCAAAACGACAAACCGTAAACTCGTTCAGCTATTTGAGCGTGATGATGTAGCAATTTATAACTCTATTCCTACTGTTGAAGGTACCATCATGCTTGTTATTCAACATACGGATTTTACCATTCACGGTTCAAATATTTCTGTTCTAGGTTTAGGAAGAGTAGGAATGAGCGTGGCGAGGTCCTTTGCTGCACTCGGTGCCAATGTAAAAGTAGGAGCTAGAAAATCTGAACATTTAGCACGTATTGCTGAAATGGGTTTGCAACCTTTCTATCTTTCTGAACTCGATAAAGAAATTGCTGATAGTGATATATGTATTAACACCATTCCATACCCCATCTTAACGGCTAAGACATTATCTAATGTCCCGACCCATGCACTCATTATTGATTTAGCTTCAAAGCCTGGAGGAACCGATTTCCGCTATGCGGAAAAACGAGGAATTAAAGCTATTTTAGCACCAGGTCTTCCAGGAATTGTGGCTCCAAAAACAGCAGGTCAGATTGTCGCTAATGTATTAGTGAATTTATTAAAAGACGCTGCGGATGCGAGAGAGGAGAAAAAATAATGTCATTAAAAGGTAAAAGAATAGGATTCGGCTTGACCGGATCTCACTGTACGTATGATGCGGTTATGCCGGAAATTGAAAAGCTCGTTAATTTGGGAGCAGAAGTGTTACCGGTCGTTTCTTACACTGTACAATCCACAAATACTCGTTTTGGAGATGGAGAAGACTGGGTGAAAAAAATTGAGGAATTAACGGGTCACGCCGTCATCAATACAATTGTAAAAGCAGAGCCTTTAGGACCGAAAATTCCGCTTGATTGTATGGTGGTTGCCCCAATCACTGGGAATACGATGAGTAAGTTTGCAAATGCAATGACTGAATCTCCGGTACTCATGGCAGCTAAAGCAACGCTTCGTAATAATAAGCCGGTGGTACTGGGAATTTCGACTAATGACGCACTAGGGCTAAATGGTGTAAACTTAATGAGGCTAATGGCGACTAAAAATATTTATTTTATTCCATTTGGTCAAGATGACCCGGTGCTTAAGCCAAATTCAATGGTAGCGCGTATGACGATGTTATCAGACACGGTGTACGCAGCGCTTGAAGATAAACAGATTCAGCCTGTTATTGTCGAAAGGTTCCGCGACGGTCAAGAGTCATAGGACATATATGCCTCTTGCTGTTGCATGAATCTATTCAATACTGCGGCTGTAAGAGAACTCTCAATCTCAAAGAAGAGAAGATTTTAAAAATCTTCTCTTCTTTGACGCAATGAAGCATAATAATATGTTAAAATAGTCAGTATATGCAGATAAATGTTGAGTAGTTGAAAATTGTTGGAGGCGGTATTAAAATGACAAGAGAATTACATGTAGCAGTAGTAGGAGCAACAGGTGCAGTAGGACAACAAATGATTAAAACCCTACAGGAGCGTAATTTTCCAGTTGGTAAATTAACGTTATTATCTTCAGCTCGTTCAGCTGGTAAAAAAGTGTTGTTTAACGGAGAAGAAGTTGTTGTGCAAGAAGCAACTCCTGATAGCTTTGAAGGCGTAGATATTGCTTTATTCAGTGCAGGCGGGAGTATTTCAAAAGCACTTGCACCAGAGGCAGTAAAACGCGGAGCAATCGTTGTAGACAACACAAGCGCTTATCGAATGGATGAAAATGTCCCGTTAGTTGTGCCGGAAGTGAATGAAGACGCATTACACGCACATAACGGAATCATTGCTAATCCAAACTGCTCTACAATTCAAATGGTTGCAGCATTACAGCCGTTGCGCGAAACATACGGCTTATCTAAAGTACTAGTATCAACGTATCAAGCCGTTTCTGGAGCAGGCGCTGCTGCAATTAATGAATTAAAAGAACAAGCTAAAGCTATTTTAGAAGAAAAAGAGTTTACACCGGAAATTTTACCGGTTGGTGGAGATAAAAAACATTATCAAATTGCTTTTAATGCCATTCCGCAAATTGATAAATTTCAAGATAACGGTTTTACATTTGAAGAAATGAAAATGATTAATGAAACGAAGAAAATTATGAGCATGCCTGAATTGCCAGTAGCTGCTACTTGTGTTCGTCTACCGGTTGTAACAGGTCATTCAGAGTCAGTGTACATTGAAATTGAAAAAGACGGTGTAACGGTAGCTGATGTGAAAAATTTATTGGCTGATGCACCTGGTATCGTATTGCAAGATGATCCAGAAAATCAAGTATATCCAATGCCAGCAGATTGTGTAGGTAAACGAGATGTGTTTGTCGGCCGTATTCGTAAAGATTTAGATCGCGATAACGGTTTCCATATGTGGATCGTTTCTGATAACTTGTTAAAAGGTGCAGCTTGGAATTCTGTACAAATTGCAGAATCACTTATTAAGCTTAGCTTAGTAAAATAAGCGCAACCAGAGTGTCTCGGAACATGATGAGGTGTAAGTATGAAAATAATCGTCCAAAAATTTGGAGGAACTTCCGTTCGTAACGAAGAAGGAAGAGCGAGAGCAATCTATCATTTAAATAATGCATTAAGTGAGGGTTACAAAGTAGTCGTTGTTGTATCGGCAATGGGACGAAAAGGTGAGCCGTATGCAACGGATACATTGCTTTCACTTGTTGATGGAAATAAAGCGTCTCTTAATAAACGTGAGCTTGATATGCTTATGGCATGCGGAGAATTAATTTCATCGGTTGTGTTTACGAATTTATTAAACGAAAATGGTATTAAAGCTACAGCGTTAAACGGTGCACAGGCCGGGTTTGTGACGAATGATGATTTTACCAATGCCAAGATACTAGAAATGAAATGCGATCGTTTGTTAAAAGAATTAGAAGAATATGATGTCGTTGTTGTAACAGGCTTTCAAGGGGCAACTACTGAAGGTGATACAACAACGCTTGGACGCGGAGGCAGCGATACATCTGCTTCAGCTTTAGGTGCAGCCCTTATGGCTGATTACATTGACATTTTCACAGATGTAGAAGGTGTGATGACAGCGGACCCGCGTATTGTAGAAGATGCAAGACCGCTATCCGTTGTCACATATAACGAAATATGCAACATGGCTTATCAAGGTGCAAAAGTAGTTCACCCACGTGCCGTAGAAATTGCCATGCAAGCAAAAGTGCCGATGCGCGTCCGTTCCACGTATGCTGATTCAACAGGTACGCTCGTTACATCTCAAGGTGAAGCACAGCAGCGTGGAAGCGATGTGCAAGAACGCCTTGTAACAGGTATCGCGCACGTATCCAACGTCACTCAAATTAAAGTTTTTAGTAAAGAAGGCCATTATGATACGCAAGCAGAAGTATTCAAAGCAATGGCACAAGAAAAAATCAGCGTAGATTTTATCAATATTTCACCGAAGGGTGTTGTATATACGGTAACAGATGAAGCAACTGACAAAGCGATTGATGTGCTTCATGCGCTAGGGTATGAGCCGGCTGTTATTCGCAACTGTGCCAAAGTGTCAACGGTTGGAGCAGGAATTGCAGGGGTGCCTGGTGTTACATCTAAAATTGTTACAGCCCTTTCTGGCGAAGGTATTCAGATTTTACAATCTGCTGACAGCCATACGACGATTTGGGTGCTTGTAAAAGAAGAGGATTTAAAGAAAGCCGTTAATGCTCTTCATGGTGCCTTTGACTTGTCAAAAGCACCGCAAAAGAGATAAACTACATGTTCCGTTAGCTATAAGCTAACGGTTCATTACATGAATAGGGATAATGCAATTTCAAGGAGTGAAAACATGATTGATTTTGGGAAAGTCGCAACAGCGATGGTAACGCCTTTTGATCATAAAGGAAATATTGATTTTGAAAAAACAACGCAGCTTATTAACTATTTAATCAGCAACGGTTCGGATGCGTTGGTTATTGCAGGAACAACGGGTGAATCTCCTACGCTTTCAACAGAAGAAAAGCTGGCGCTGTTCCGCCACTCAGTAAAGGTAGTAGATGGCCGTGTACCTGTTGTTGCTGGTACAGGAAGCAACAATACGTATGCATCAATTGAATTAACAAAAAAGGCAGAAGAAATCGGCGTAGATGCGATTATGATTGTAGCACCTTATTACAACAAGCCGAATCAGGAAGGCTTATATCAGCACTTTAAAACAATTGCTGAAAGTACAGAGCTTCCTGTCATGTTATACAATATTCCAGGGCGATCTGTGATCAATATGTCTGTTGATACAATTGTACGCCTAGCTGAACTGCCAAATGTTGTAGCGTTAAAAGATGCAAGCGGAGACCTTGACGCAATGACAGCTATTATCGCACAAACAAGCGATGATTTTGCTTTATACAGCGGTGATGATGGCTTAACACTACCGGTATTAGCAATTGGAGGAACTGGCATTATTTCTGTTGCCTCTCACGTTATTGGAAATGAAATGCAAGAGATGGTTAAGCTGTATGATTCGGGAAATCCGAAAGAAGCAGCAAAAATTCATCAGCGTATTGTACCCGTTATGAAATCTCTTTTTGCAGCTCCAAGTCCAACGCCTGTTAAAACGGCTTTACAGCTAAAAGGGTTAGACGTAGGATCTGTACGATTACCTTTAGTTCCGTTAACGGAAGAAGAACGCCAAACGTTAGTCAGCACATTAAATACGATATAAGCTCTATAAGTATGTTTTTTAAACGTCTCTTCATTGACCGTATATACGAGTCGATGAAGAGACGTTTTTTTCTTATAAGATAATAGAAGAGCAGATGACGGAAATAGACGAATGAAATTTCTTGTATTCCAATTCTTACTTCAGTTATAATGTAAGCAAATGAAATTGTACGGGTGAAAGTAAGTAGGAGGAGCTTATGGTACTAGAAAAGACAGAAAATATTAAAATTTCAGCCTTGGGTGGAGTCGGAGAGATTGGAAAAAACATGTATGTTGTGGAGATAAATGGAAACATATATGTGTTAGATGCAGGATCAAAGTTTCCGGGAGGAGAAATGTTGGGGATTGATATTGTCATTCCGGACATTACATATTTAGTAGAAAATCAGCAGAACGTAAAAGGCATATTTGTTACTCATGGACACGAAGAGCAAATTGGCGCTATTCCCTTTATACTTCAAAAATTGGATGTGCCTGTATATGGTACAGAATTAACGCTAGCACTCATCAAAGAAAAGTTAAAAGAGTATGGAATTAAAAAATATGAAGCTTTACATCCTATCACTTCGTCAACGGTTTTATCGTTTGAAGGAGTGGATATTTCATTTTTCAGAACGCAGCACAGCATACAAGATTCAGTCGGCATTTGTTTACAAACAAATCAAGGTGCGATTGTATATACAGGTGATTTTAAATTTGATCAAAATTCAGTCAGCATTCAAAGCGCGGATATTGGAAAAATGGCTGCCATTGGGGAAAAAGGCGTCCTGTGTTTGCTTTCAGACAGTACAAATGCGGATAAGCCGGGCTATACAGTTTCCGAAGCGGTTATCGGACAAAATATTACCGACGCTTTTTATAAAAGCAAAGGTCGAATCATTGTGGCTGCATACAGTTCCAATCTGCACCGCATTCAGCAAATCATTCATGCCGCATATCAGCACGGCCGTAACCTGATCGTTATGGAAAAAAGTATGCTGAAAATCATTGATATTGCAGCAAAACTTGGACATTTACAGCTGCCTGAGGATTTAATTGTTCCTGTGCAAAAGCTAAAAGATCTTCCAGAACATGAAACGGTTATTTTAACAACAGGCCATCACGGAGAGCCGATTTTAGGTCTTACTCGAATGGCTAAACAGTCCCATAAATTGATTCAAATCAAACAAGATGATACGGTCCTGCTGGCTGCTACACCTGTGGCGGGGCACGAAACGACCTTTTCAAAAACAATTGACGTCATCTTTCGTTTAGGAGCAAGCGTAGTGTTTGCTCAGAAGAAAGTGCAGGCTTCCGGACACGGAAGTCAAGAAGAATTAAAATTTATGATTAACTTAACAAAGCCGAAATATGTCATACCTGTGAATGGAGAGTATCGAAAACAAAAAGCTTATGCAAAGCTGGCCGGTCAATTAGGAATATCAGAAGATCATATTTGTTTGCTTGAAAAAGGTGAGCGAGTTGAGTTTAAAGATGCTCGCATGTACCCTAGCGGTTCTATTCAAGCAGGAAATACGCTCATTGATGGACTAGGCGTAGGTGATATTGGAAATATCGTTCTGAGAGACCGCAGGCTGCTGTCACAGGACGGAATCTTAACGGTAGTAGTTACGATTAATAAACGCCAAAAAACGGTAGTAGCGGGGCCAGAAATTATCTCCCGCGGATTCGTCTATGTAAGAGAATCAGAAAAGCTTTTAGAAGAAGCAACGAAGATTGTTCAGCAAATTTTAGAAAAGTGTATGGAAGACAAAGTGATCGAGTGGTCTTCATTAAAATTAAAAATGAGAGAAAGTTTAAATCAATTTTTATATGAAAAAACCCGTCGTAAACCGATGATTTTACCGATTATCATGGAAATCTAATGTGAAGCCTTCCCGCTGGGAAGGCTTTTTATTTGCAGCTGATGCGGATGTAATAACTATGAGAAGTTCATACTACTACTATCAATAAGTGAAAGGAGCTAGAATATGTTTGAAAATAACGAAAGATTACATTCTGATGAAGCGCCTCAGCAGCCTAATAAAAATGAAGAAAGCAAGGGCGGAATATTAGATAAAATTCAACAATTAGGACAGACCAACGTGGCTCAGCTTCCTCAGGATTCTAATATTCACTGTTTAACGATTGTAGGACAAATCGAAGGGCACATGCAGCTGCCTCCTCAAAACAAAACGACAAAATATGAGCATGTCATCCCGCAAATTGTGGCGATCGAACAAAATCCAAAAATTGAAGGATTGCTTATTATCTTGAATACAGTAGGTGGAGATGTAGAAGCCGGTCTTGCAATTGCTGAAATGATTGCTTCATTATCCAAGCCCTCTGTGTCCATTGTGTTAGGGGGCGGACATTCAATCGGTGTTCCAATTGCAGTTTCAACTGATTATTCGTATATTGCCGGTACAGCGACCATGACCATTCATCCTATTCGCTTAACAGGTCTTGTTATTGGTGTACCGCAAACATTTGAATACTTAGATAAAATGCAAGAGCGCGTGATTAACTTTGTGAGAGAACACTCTCATATTTCAGAAGAAAAGTTTAAAGAACTTATGTTTTCAAAAGGGAACTTAACGCGTGATATCGGGACAAATGTAGTTGGCGGAGATGCTGTTTCATACGGGTTAATTAACGAAGTAGGCGGAGTTGCTCAAGCGATCAAAAAGTTGAATGAATTGATTGAGCAAGGACGTCAGAATGAGGAGCAGCTACTGCAATGATTTTGTATACAATGATGCCGCAAGAACTAATCTTTCAGCAGTCTTATCAACAAGAACAATCTCAGCCAAAGCTTATTAGCCATAATGGAATCCCGGTTATTGTTGAAGAAAATGAACAAAAGCAACAGCAAATTGTGAGGATTTTAAGTACGAATCCTCAAGATTATTTGAATGAAAATTATTATCCTGGTCAAATTTTGTCGTAAGGATTTCAGTATAATTATGGTGAATATGGTATAATGAATATGATGAAGAAGGCAGCCGCTGTATTGGCTGCTTTTTTATTCAACTGATAAAAGAAACAAAATCAACATAGAGTGTTGGACGTTGATTGGAGTGGAAAAATGGCAAAGAAAAAACGAAGAGGTCAAATAAAAAAGGATGAATGGAAACGCATATTGCGCTTTGAGCTTATTGGCTTATTTTTATTAGCATTAACACTAATTTCCATGGCAGGACTTGGTGCTGTAGGACAGGCCCTTGTACTAGTGGTCCGCTTATTTATTGGCGAATGGTATATGCTGTGTTTAATCGGAATGGCTATTTTATCTGTTTATATTATTTGGAAAAGAGAAATGCCTCCTTTAGTGACGCGGCAGCTTATTGGTACATATCTCATTATTTTATCTATTTTACTGTTTAGTCATGTTACGTTATTTGAAAATTTATCAAAAAACGGAACGTTTACAGATCCGTCTGTCATTATGAACACGTGGGATTTGTATATGCTCGAAGCAACGGGCCAATCGAATCACAGTGATTTAGGCGGAGGGATGATAGGAGCTATTATGTTTGCTATGTTCTACTATCTATTTGATAGCTTAGGAACAGAACTTATCGCTGCCTTGCTTATTGTGATTGGGGTACTGCTTATTACCGGACGTTCGCTTCACGAAACGGTATTAAAACTTTTGTCACCTCTAGTGAATTTTTTAACAACGGAGTTAAAAGAAGGTTGGCAAGATATTCAGACGTGGAAACATAAAAAGAAAAAAGCTCCCAAAACAACAAAAAAGAGACGCCAAGAAAAAGCTGTTCAAGAACCTGAAGAAAGCATGGACATAGAAGTAGAAGCACCTTCGCCTCCAATTATTGAACACTTTGACTACGGAGAGGAAGAGTCTAGTCAACCTCCTGCTGCTCCTATGACTCCAGTGCCGCCGGTTGTGGAAGCGAAGCCTGTAGCTGCTGCACCGCAACAGCCAAGGCCGCAAAAGGAACAGGAAGAAGAAAAAGCTCCTATGATTACATTTACTGAAACGGAAAATAAAGAGTATGAGCTTCCTCCTATCAAGCTATTAACGATGCCAAAGAAAAGCAACCAGGCAAAAGAGCATAAAAACATTTATAAAAATGCCGAAAAACTTGAAAAAACGTTTCAAAGTTTCGGCGTAAAAGCAAAAGTGGCAAAAGTTCACCTTGGACCAGCTGTTACAAAATATGAAGTATATCCTGATGTAGGAGTAAAAGTAAGTAAGATTGTTAATTTAAGTGATGATCTAGCACTTGCATTAGCTGCCAAAGATATTCGGATTGAAGCTCCAATTCCCGGGAAATCAGCGGTAGGAATTGAAGTGCCGAATGAAGAAGTAGCGATGGTTTCACTTAGAGAAGTACTTGAAGCAACTGAAAATAACCGACCGGATAAAAAGCTATTAGTTGGTTTAGGAAGAGATATTTCAGGCGAAGCGGTGCTAGCAGAGCTTAATAAAATGCCTCATATGCTTGTAGCAGGGGCAACAGGAAGCGGAAAAAGTGTGTGTATCAACGGTATTATTATTAGTATTTTAATGAGAACAAAGCCTCATGAAGTAAAATTAATGATGATCGACCCTAAAATGGTTGAGCTCAATATGTACAATGGTATTCCGCATTTATTGGCTCCTGTTGTAACGGATCCGAAAAAAGCTTCTCAAGCCTTAAAGAAAGTTGTAAATGAAATGGAGCGACGTTATGAGCTGTTTTCACACAGCGGAACGAGAAACATTGAAGGATATAACGATTTAGTAAAACGTATGAATGACGATGGAGACGCGGATGCAAAACAGCCGACTCTTCCTTATATTGTGGTGATTGTCGATGAGTTGGCTGACTTGATGATGGTTGCTTCATCTGATGTCGAAGATTCGATCACACGTCTTGCTCAAATGGCTCGTGCTGCCGGCATTCATTTGATTATTGCTACACAGCGACCATCAGTAGATGTTATTACGGGAGTTATTAAAGCTAACATTCCTTCCCGAATCGCTTTTAGTGTATCTTCACAAACTGACTCTCGTACGATCTTAGATATGGGAGGAGCTGAAAAGCTTCTAGGAAGAGGAGATATGCTGTTCATGCCTGTTGGAGCTTCAAAACCTGTACGTGTGCAAGGTGCCTTTTTATCAGATGAAGAAGTAGAAGAGATTGTTGATTTTGTAATTGCACAGCAAAAAGCGCAGTATCAAGAAGAAATGATTCCAACCGATGCTCCTGAACAAGTTGATGATTTTGCAGATGAGCTATATGACGAAGCGGTACAGCTTGTAGCAGAAATGCAAACAGCTTCTGTTTCTATGCTGCAGCGACGCTTTCGAATTGGCTATAACCGGGCTGCACGCTTAATCGATGCAATGGAAGAGCGTGGAGTGGTGGGACCTTATGAAGGAAGTAAGCCGCGTTCCGTCCTGATTTCTCAGCAAAATGAGGATGTTGGATCTTAATAATGTTACTAGAAAAGATGACTTGCGTATGTGCAAGTCATCTTTTTTATGAAACGAAAGAGAGGAATAATAGTATCATACAAAAATATGTCATGCTAAATAAATGAAATAAAAACGAATATTAAAAAATTTAATGACTAAAATGTTTGGTTTTTATCTAATATTAGAAGAAAAGCAGGTTGTTAGGTATGCTGACATTAAAAAATAACAAAAATTCATTTTTTTAAAAAAATATTAAAAATTTTAATAAAAAATTAATATAACCTATTTATTTATCTGTCGAAAAATGATATATTATTTTCGATTAAGTAGTCGAACATCAGAGGTCTGATGACTTTTTAATATGGAGGAAGAGTGATGTCTATACGTGCGGATAATCGGCACTTGTATTTACAAGTGATTGATAAAATTAAACAAAATATAGAAAAAGGAATTTTTAAAGAAAAGGAAAGACTCCCTTCAGAGTTTGATTTATCAAAGCAGCTAGGGGTTAGCCGCGCAACGCTACGTGAGGCACTTCGCATATTAGAAGAAGAGAATATTATTGTTCGCAGACACGGCGTGGGAACATTTGTCAACACGAAGCCTACTTTTTTGTCAGGGATTGAACAATTAAATAGTATAACACATATGATCGAACAAGCCGGTATGAAGGCTGGAACAATCTTCTTATCTTCTCAAATACAAGAGTTGTCTGAAAATGATTTAGCACGTTTTGCATGCGGGGAAGACGAACAGATTTTATTTGTTGAACGGGTGAGAACGGCAAACGGAGAGCCGGTTGTATATTGCATGGACAAGGTTCCTCAAAGAATATTGCCTGAAAATTTCGAATATAAACAAGAGTCTTTGCTAGAAATTCTTGAAAAACAAGCAGGAAAGCACATTGCATACGCCGTGGCAAACATTGAGCCTCTTGGCTATCATGAAAAAGTTTCTCCTATTTTACAATGCGAGCCAGAAACCGCTTTGCTTGTACTGAAACAAATGCATTATGACCAGCATGATGAACCCATTTTATATTCCATCAATTATTTTAAAGCAGATCAATTCAGTTTCCAAGTACTGCGTAAACGCGTCTAGTTTTTTTGTAGTTAAATGTCAGAAAATTTCCAACTGTTTAACATTGTCCTTTTAAGGAGGTGTCAAATGTAGGTCACAAGGACGAAATAGAAAATTGGCTTTATACTTTTAAAACTATTCAGGGGGTTAAAACATGTTAAAACGTAAAACGGGACTTGCATTATCACTAGTATTAGCGGCAGGAACACTTTTAAGTGCGTGTGGCTCAGACGACGCAGGTAAGAGCGGCGGAGATAAAAAAGCGGCGGATTTTAAAGTGGGAATGGTAACAGATACGGGCGGGGTAGATGATAAATCGTTTAACCAATCTGCTTGGGAAGGTCTGACAAAGTTTGGGAAAGATAACGGACTTGATGAAGGGACTGGATATAAGTATTTGCAGTCTACAAAAGCGTCTGAATACGAGAGCAATCTTTCTAAATTTGCTGAGAGTGGCTACAACTTGACGTATGGAATTGGCTTTTTGTTAAAAGAAGATATTAAAAAAGCAGCAAAGCAGTATCCAGACGCTAACTTTGCATTAGTAGACGATACGCTAAAGTCAGAGAACTTAGATAACGTGGCAAGCATTCTATTTAAAGAAGAGCAAGGCTCTTTCTTAGTAGGTGTAGTGGCAGCTAAACAAACGAAAACAAACAAAATCGGCTTTATCGGAGGCGTTGAATCTCCATTAATCAAGAAGTTTGAAAACGGATTTAAAGCAGGTGTTAAATCTGTAAACCCAGATGCTGAAGTTATCTCTCAATACGCAGAAAGTTTTAACTCTCCAGAAAA
Organism: Priestia sp. SRI_019; assembly: GCF_057586255.1. Lineage (NCBI taxonomy): Bacteria > Bacillati > Bacillota > Bacilli > Caryophanales > Bacillaceae > Priestia > Priestia sp. SRI_019. Next base: position 757,877 of record NZ_JBYCZN010000001.1, read on the forward strand.
AGGTTCGGCTATTGCTTCTACTATTTACAGCAAAGGCGCTGATATTATTTATCAAGCGGCTGGCGGTACTGGAAACGGCGTATTTACAGAAGCTAAAAACCGTTCAAAAGGCGGGAAAGACAAAAAGGTTTGGGTAATTGGAGTTGACCGCGATCAGCATGAAGAAGGTATGCCTGAAAACGTAACGTTAACTTCGATGGTTAAACGCGTTGACTTGGCTGTAGAAGATGTTGCTAAAAAAGCAATGGACGACAAATTCCCAGGTGGTAAAGAAGTTGTGTTTGGCTTAAAAGAAGACGGAGTAGGAATTGCTCCATCACAAGATAATGTAAGCAAAGATGCGTTAAAAGCAGTTGATGAGTATAAGCAAAAAATTCTAGACGGTGACATTACAGTGCCTCAAACGGATAAAGAATTTAAAGAGTTTGAAAAAACGCTTAAAAAATAAGCTGACGTCTGTTAAGCAATGATTATATGAGTATAAAAGGCTAGTGAAAACTAGCCTTTTTCATAGCCAAAAAACCGAAGACAGAATCCTGTAACAGGCAGGAATAGGGAGTGAAAGCAGTGGAATATGTTATTGAAATGCTAGATATTCGCAAAGAGTTTCCCGGTATTGTCGCTAATGACAATATTACACTCCAAGTGAAAAAGGGAGAAATTCATGCTTTGTTAGGAGAAAATGGTGCGGGTAAGTCAACGCTGATGAACGTTTTATTTGGACTTTATCAGCCTGAAAAAGGGCAGATTCGTGTAAACGGCCAAGAAGTCAAAATCACGGACCCTAACGTAGCGAACGACTTAGGGATTGGGATGGTTCATCAGCATTTTATGCTCGTTCAAAACTTTACAGTAACAGAAAATATTATTCTTGGGAACGAACCGACGCGAACGGGGAAAATCAACATTAAAAAAGCAGCTCAAGATATTCAAGAGCTTTCAAATCAATATGGATTATCGGTAGATCCATATGCGAAGATTCAAGATATCTCAGTTGGCATGCAGCAACGAGTGGAAATTTTAAAGACGCTTTACAGAGGAGCCGATATTCTTATTTTTGATGAACCTACTGCTGCCTTAACACCTCAAGAAATTACGGAATTAATTCAAATTATGAAAAAATTAATTCAAGAAGGAAAGTCAATTATTTTAATTACGCATAAATTAAAAGAAATTATGTCAGTGTGCGACCGCTGTACAATTATTCGAAAAGGTGTCGGAGTTGGCACGGTAAATGTGCAAGAAACGAACCCTGATGAACTTGCTGCTTTAATGGTAGGAAGAGAAGTTCATTTTAAAACTGAAAAGAAAACAGCGACTCCAAAAGAAGCTGTGTTAACAATAAAGGAATTAGTAGTAGAAGACAGCCGAGGAGTAGAGGCTGTAAGTTCACTTAATCTAAGCGTTCGAGCAGGCGAAATTGTAGGCATCGCGGGTGTAGATGGGAATGGTCAAACAGAGCTGATTGAGGCAATTACGGGTCTGAGAAAAATAAAGTCGGGTTCGATCACATTAAAACATCAAGAACTGTCTACGTTATCCACTCGTAAAATTACGGAGTCAGGAATAGGACATATTCCGCAGGATCGTCATAAGCACGGACTGGTATTAGATTATACAATTGGTGAAAATATCGGTCTTCAAACGTATTATCAAAAGCCGATGTCTAAATCAGGTATTTTGAATTATAAAGAGATGTATAAAAAGGCAAAAGAGTTAATTGCAGAATATGATGTGCGAACGCCTAGTGAATATACGCAAGCGCGATCGCTATCGGGCGGAAATCAGCAAAAAGCCATTATTGCCCGTGAAGTAGACCGCAGTCCGGAACTATTAATTGCAGCTCAGCCAACGAGGGGGCTGGATGTAGGAGCCATTGAATTTATTCATAAAAAGCTGATTGAAGAACGAGATAAAGGACGGGCAGTGCTGCTCGTTTCGCTAGAACTGGATGAAGTAATAAATTTAAGCGATCGCATTGCGGTTATTTATGAAGGGAAAATAGTTGACATTGTAGATTCAAAAGAAACGAATGAACAAGAGTTAGGCTTATTAATGGCAGGCGGTACGCGTGAGAAAGCGGGTGGAACAGCATGAATAAACTTGTGAAAAATGAACGTGTAATGATGATTTTGATCCCTGTTGTATCGGCCATATTAGGACTCATTGCCGGAGCGGTTATTATGTTACTAGGCGGCTATGATCCAATGCTTGGCTATCAATCTCTTTTTGACGGGATGTTTGGAACGCCAAAAGCCATTGGCGAAACGATTCGTGCCATGACTCCTCTTGCTCTGGCTGGTATTGCGGTTGCGTTTGCTTATAAAACCGGTCTCTTTAACATTGGAGTAGAAGGACAGCTTTTAGTTGGCTGGTTGGCTTCAGTATGGGTTGGGTATGCGTTTGATTTACCAGCAGTCATTCATATTCCTTTAGCTGTATTAGCAGCAGCTGCAGCTGGAGCAGTTTGGGCGTTTATTCCAGGATTTTTGAAAGCAAAATTTCATGTTCATGAAGTAATTGTTTCCATTATGATGAACTATATTGCTCTTTATACAACGAGCAGCTTAATCCGTACGTATTTATATGCGGGTAATGAAAAATCGTATGATATTAAAGAATCGGCATCTTTAGCATCAAGCTTTTTAGCACAGTTAACCAATAACTCTCGCCTTCATTACGGCATTCTTATTACCATCGCTGCAGCCGTCGTAATGTGGTTTATTTTGAATAAAACAGCTAAGGGCTTCGAGCTAAGAGCTGTTGGTTTTAATCAACATGCTTCACAGTATGCAGGAATGAATGTAGGCCGAAACATTGTTTTATCCATGGCGATTTCAGGCGCTTTTGCCGGGCTTGCCGGGGCAATGGAAGGGCTTGGAACATTTCAGTATATGGGCACATTCACTGCGTTTACGGGTACGGGGTTTGACGGTATCGCCGTAGCCCTTTTAGGAGCTAACAGCGCAATTGGAATTTTATTAGCTTCATTCTTTTTCGGAGGAATGCAAACGGCGGCTCCTCAAATGAACTTTATGACAGGTGTACCGTCTGAATTAATTCAAATTGTCATTGCGCTTATTATCTTTTTTGTTGCATCTAGTTATTTAATTCGCTGGGTGCTTGGCCGTGCAGGCAAGGGGGGAGCAAAATGAACTTCTTAGAGGTGTTAGCCATTATTATTCCAGCGGCGCTTTATTCAGCTGCACCGCTTATCTTTACCGCGCTCGGAGGGATATTTAGTGAACGTTCCGGGGTCGTGAACATCGGATTAGAAGGGCTGATGATGTTTGGCGCGTTCACAGGTATTGTTTCAACCCTTTTACTTCAGGATTCATTAGGTGCTTGGGCCCCGTGGGTAGCGATAGTAATTGCGGCTGTTGTTTGCGCTGTGTTTTCGCTGATTCATGCTGTTGCAAGTATTACATTAAAAGCAGATCAAACTGTAAGTGGTGTAGCGCTGAATTTTCTAGCTGCGGGTCTTTCAATCTTTTTAATCAAAAAGATTTTTGGGAAAGGACAAACAGATTTTATCCAATTCCGTATCGATAAAGTAAGTATTCCAGGTCTATCAGACATTCCAGTAATCGGCAAAATTTTGTTTTCGAATGTTCCTATTACGTCTTATATTGCAATTGCGCTAGCTTTTGCTGTATGGTACATCATTTATAAAACGCCGTTTGGTCTTCGTCTTCGTTCAGTTGGTGAACACCCAATGGCAGCAGACACGATGGGGATCAAAGTTGTGAGAATGCGGTACGTTGGCGTTATGATTTCCGGCATGTTCGCTGGAATCGGCGGAGCGGTGTATGCTACGTCTATCGCTACAAACTTTGCAGCGGGAACGATTGCTGGACAAGGGTTCCTTGCTATTGCAGCTATGATTTTTGGAAAATGGCATCCTATTGGTGCTTTAGGTGCAGCGATGTTTTTCGGATTAGCACAGTCTTTGAGTATCACGGGAGCTCAGATTCCGGTTATTCAAGATATCCCATCCGTCCTTTTAACCATTGCACCGTACGTATTAACAATCTTAGCACTCACTGGTTTTGTAGGACGTGCCGAGGCTCCTAAAGCGCTAGGCGTTCCTTATGAAAAAGGCCGCCGCTAATAAATCCTCTATACGAGGTCTAACAATGACTAAAGTTGGATAAATATAGAAGGTGGAGACAAAGAAATCATATTCTTTTCTCCGCCTTTTTTTCATTGAGAGAAAGAATATGAAAAGAAATGAGGAAGCGCGCGGCAAGTTACTTGAAAATGTTTCCTTGAATTCGATATAGTGGTTATAAGACTAAAATTAGCGTTAAAGATTCAAAATAGAAGTATTGTCTAGTTAATACATCAAAATTTAAAAGGAGGTTTATATATGAAATTATTGACTGAACAAAAACATGAACTAGAAGGATTGACTGTTCATACCATTCAAACAGCTAAGTACAAAACAAACACGTTCATTTTAAAACTAAATGCCCCTTTAGATAAGAAAACGGTGACAATGCGTGCCCTTTTACCTTATGTGCTTCAAAGCGCTACCGAGTCGCTGCCGTCTACGACAAAGCTTCGTACATATTTAGATGAGCTTTATGGTGCTACTTTACAAGTAGACTTAACAAAAAAAGGTGATAACCACGATATTACGGTTCGCATTGATATAGCGAATGAAAAATATTTGAAAGATTCAACTCCGCTTTTGCAAAAAGCGTTAGCGCTTCTTGGCGATATTTTATTAAAGCCAGCAGTTGAAGGGGACTCTTTTTTAAAGGATATTATGACAAAAGAAAAGCGTTCGCTTCGTCAGAGAATTCAAGCCGTATTTGATGATAAAATGCGCTATGCTAATTTAAGACTAGTCGAAGAAATGTGTAAGGAAGAACCTTACTCTTTACATGTAAACGGTCAAATTGACGACGTGGAAGAAATTACAGGTGAAAGTTTGTACGCCTATTATCAGCAGGTGTTAAAAGAAGATGCCATTCACCTTTATGCTATTGGAGATTTGCAAGTCGAAGAGGTTTTACAAACAGTAAAAGAAACATTTACTTTACCAAAGCGCGAGCAAAAAGACATTGAAGATTCTATTACCTCTAAAGATATCTCAAAAGTAAATGAAGTAGTGGAAAAACAAGAAGTAAAACAAGGGAAATTAAATATTGGCTACCGCACAAATGTTGTATACGGAGATAGACAGTATTTTGCTCTGCAAGTATTTAACGGTATATTCGGAGGTTTCTCACATTCTAAGCTATTTATCAATGTGCGTGAAAAAGCAAGCTTAGCCTATTATGCCGCTTCAAGGGTAGAAAGTCATAAGGGATTACTGATGGTCATGTCGGGTATTGATGCTAAAAATTACGACCAAGCCGTTACCATTATTAAAGAACAAATGCAGGAGATGAAGCAAGGGTCGTTCACAGACGGCGAAATCGCTCAAACAAAAGCCGTCATTCACAATCAGCTGCTTGAAACGGTGGATACTCCACGGGGACTAGTAGAGGTTATGTATCATAATGAATTAACAGGCAAAGACATTTCAATTGACGAATACTTAAAGCATATTGATGCGGTATCTAAGCAGGAAATTATTAAAGTGGCTGAGAAAATTGAAATGGATACAATTTATTTCTTAACAGGAACGGGCGGTGAAGAAAATGGAGAAAATTGAATTCTCGCAGCTTCAGGAACAGCTGTATCATGAAAAAATGGACAATGGGCTGCAGGTATATATTTTGCCAAAGCCGGAGTTTAACAAAACGTTTGCTACCTTTACAACGAACTATGGATCGATTGACAATCAATTCGTACCGCTAAATGAAAATGAAATGACAAAAGTTCCGGACGGAATCGCACACTTTTTAGAGCATAAATTATTTGAAAAAGAAGACGGGGATGTCTTTCAGCAGTTTAGTAAACAAGGTGCTTCGGCCAATGCATTTACTTCTTTTACGCGCACAGCTTATTTATTCAGCTGTACGTCAAATTTTGAAGAAAATCTTGAAACATTAGTGGATTTTGTACAAGAGCCGTACTTCTCAGAAAAAACGGTCGAAAAAGAAAAAGGCATTATCGGTCAAGAAATTACAATGTATGACGACAATCCGGACTGGCGCTTGTATTTTGGCACCATTCAAAATATGTACAAAAACCACCCTGTTAAAATTGATATTGCCGGCACGATTGAATCGATTTCACATATTAATAAAGATTTGCTGTATACATGCTATGAAACGTTCTACCATCCAAGCAACATGCTGTTGTTCATTGTAGGTCCTGTTGATGCGGAAAAGGTAATGAAGCAAGTTCGAGACAATCAGCAGAAAAAAGATTATAAAGAAATCTCTGACATACAGCGTCATTTTGACGAAGAGCCTGAAACGGTGGATCAAGAAAAACAAGTACTAAAAATGCCGGTGCAGTCTTCTAAATGTATGGTGGGTCTAAAAGCGAAAAATCCGCAGCGTTCAGGTGGAGAAATGCTTAAATATGAGTTAGCAATGAATATTATTTTAGATTACGCATTTGGAAAAAGTTCTTCGTACTATGAGGAGTTATATGCAGACGGGCTCATTGATGAAACATTTGCTTATGATTATACGGAGGAAAGAGGATTTGGTTTTGCTCTTATCGGAGGAGATACGGACCAACCCGAACAGCTGTATGATCGAGTTAAACAAATTTTACTTGAAATGAAAACAAAATCACTAACAGAAGAAGAGCTTGAGCGTATCCGTAAAAAGAAAATCGGCGGATTTTTACGTTCATTAAACTCACCTGAGTTTATTGCTAATCAGTTTACACGCTATGCATTTAATGATATGAATTTATTTGATATTGTTGAAACGCTGGAAAAACTGAAGGTGAACGAAATAAAAGATGTGCTAAACGAGATTATTGATGAAAAGAACTTTACGGTTTGTGAAGTAGTACCTAAATAAAGATGATTGTTGCCAAAAAAGCTGATGTTCATCAGCTTTTTTGCATGTAAAGGAGAGAAGGTTATGGAGAAATTTGCCCTTGTGACAGGTGCAAGCGGAGGAATTGGCACAGCGATTGCTAAGCAATTGGCTGAGGAAGGATATTCGCTTATTTTGCATTACCATCAACGAAGAGACAGAATAGAGGCGCTTGCACATGAGCTTGCGGAAAAGGTAAAAACCGTGTTTACGGTACAAGCGGATTTATCATGCAAAGAGGGAGTGGAGAAGTTTTTAGAGGAAATTATTGTTCCGGTAGAGGTTATTATTCATAACAGCGGACGAAGCGTTAGCGGGTTAATGACAGATACTCCGGCAAAAGAAACTGAAGAAATGATCTATCTTCACATCACGGCGCCCTTTGTTATTACCAAAGCTTTATTACCTAAAATGATTAGTGCTAAAAGCGGACAAATCATCATGATTTCTTCCATTTGGGGACTTACAGGAGCTTCATTTGAAGTCCTTTATTCCATGGTAAAAGGTGCACAAAATACGTTTGTAAAAGCTTTGGCAAAAGAGGTTGCACTAAGTGGGATTCGAGTAAATGGAGTTGCGCCCGGAGCGATTGAAACGGATATGATGGCTAGCTATTCAAAAGAAGAGGTTAAAGAGCTGGCTGAAGAGATCCCTTTAGGAAGAATAGGATATCCAAAAGAAGTGGCAGATGCCGTTTCATATTTAATATCTTCACGAGCTTCCTACATAACGGGACAAATATTATCGGTTAATGGCGGTTGGTACATATAAAGTGTGCATAAAATCAAAAACACGGTACAAACTATGATATGAATAAACCTTAAGGAGGGCTACTCATGTCAGTATTAGAAAACTGGGATAGCTGGAAAGATTTTTTAGGCGACCGTTTACATCATGCGCAAAACGAAGGAATGCAAGAGGAAGTTATTCATGATCTTGCTTATCAAATTGGTGGATATTTAGCAAACCAAGTTGATGCAAAAAATGATCAAGAGCGAATTTTAGCAGACCTTTGGAGCGTTGCTTCTAAAGAAGAGCAGCATGCGATTGCGAGCAGCATGGTGAAATTAGTTCAAAATAACGGATCAGTAAAATAAGTTATCGTTTCTAAAAAGGAGCTAATTCACCGCGTGTGAAAGCTCCTTTTTTCTTAGAATTAAATAGTACAAATAAATAAGCGCTTACATACATAACAAATGTAGAACTACTTGTCTTTAGGGTTTATAATATAATGGAAATCATTTATAGTTAAACTAGGTGAAAAAAAGGGGGCACCTCTCGAAGGCCAGCCAAGAAATGGGAGGGGTTTGATGGAGAAAATTGAGTGGTATTTAGAATATCAAATACAAAAAAATCGTCCGGGTCTTTTAGGTGATATTTCATCGCTTCTTGGAATGTTGTCAATTAACATTGTCACAATTAATGGAGTGGATGATATTCGCCGTGGGTTATTGCTGCGCTGTGATTCACATGAGCAAATAGACAGGCTTGAATCTATTTTGAAAACAATGGATAATATCATTGTGACAAAAATGAGACCGCCTAAATTGCGTGATAAGTTAGCAGTGCGTCACGGTCGCTATATTCAGCGGGACGCAGATGATAAAAAGACGTTCCGTTTCGTAAGAGATGAATTAGGTTTGCTCGTAGATTTTATGGCGGAACTGTTTAAACAAGACGGTCATAAGCTTATCGGCATTCGAGGTATGCCGCGAGTAGGCAAAACCGAATCCATTGTAGCAGCTAGCGTATGCGCGAACAAAAGGTGGCTTTTTGTGTCTTCTACACTCTTAAAACAAACGATTCGCAGTCAGCTTATTGCTGACGAATACAACGCTGATAATATTTTTATTATTGACGGGATTGTATCGACAAAACGAGCGAATGAAAAGCACTGGCAGCTTGTTCGAGAAGTAATGAATGTACCCGCGACAAAAATTGTGGAGCATCCGGATGTATTTGTACAAAATACCGAGTATTCGTTAGATGATTTTGCCTACATTATTGAAATAAGAAACGACCCCAATGAGAAAATTACATATGAAATAATGGAAGGTCCTCAAATGTTTCAAGACGGTGGATTATCGATGTTTGATTTTTAGCATAATTGGTAGGTGTTAGCATTGACAGAGTTAGGACAAAGGTTAAGACAAGAACGAGAAAGCAAAGGATTGTCGTTAGAGGATTTACAAAAACTAACGAAAATTCAAAAACGCTATTTACTTGGCATTGAAGAAGGCAATTATGAGGTTATGCCTGGGAAATTTTACGTACGAGCGTTTATTAAGCAATACTGCGAAGCAATTGGGTTGGACACAGATGCTATTTTTGAAGAATACAAATCAGACATTCCTTCAACTCAAACAGAAGACATGCCGCAGCAGCTTTCGCGCGTTCGCAGCCGCAAAGAAATTCCTCAGCATACAAAAGGAGTTTCAAAAGCATATGACTACCTTCCAACTGTTCTAGTGGTGGCGGGAGTTGTAGTTGTTGGGATTATTATTTGGGTAATCGCTCAAAATATCGTCTCGGATAAAAACAAGGAGCAGGCTAACCAAGAAGCTCCAAACAGCGAAGTTCAGCAGTCTAACACGCAGGAAGAAACGAATGAAACTACTGCAAAAAATGACAATAGCAAGTCAGAAGATGAACAAAGTGCTGCTGATAAGAAAGAACAAGAAAAAGAAAAAGAAAAAGCTGAAAAAGAAAAAGCCGCAAAAGAAAAAGCGGAAAAAGAAAAGAAAGACAGCGGTAAACAAGAATACAAGGAAGTTCAAAAAACAGGCAGAAGTGCTACGTATGCTCTTTCCGGTACAGATGCATTTAATCTAGAAGTAACATCCACTCAAGCAGATACTTGGTTAGATGTGAAAAATGGAAAAGGAAATGCTTTCTTTAGCTCCATTCTAAAAAAAGGTGAAACAAAAGAATTTGATTTGACGAAAGAAACTGAAGCACGTGTCAACATCGGTTATTCACCTGGAGTAGAGTTAAAAGTAAATGGAAAAGCGGTTGACTTGCCGTTTGATTCATCCAAGCAAGTTCGACAAGTTGTAACGATTCAATATCAGCCGGCAGAAGCACAGTAAACAGCCTGTTTTAAAAAGTGATCAGGGTGTAAATAAAGATAATATGTGAATTAATTACTCATTCACGCTATAATAAAACCAAAGCCGTGCAAACAACTTCGTTTGCACGCTTTCAGTTTGTAACAGTAATTGGAGGCAGAAGAAGTGAATTTACCAAACAAGATTACCATTTCGCGAATTTTTCTAATTCCCGTATTCCTCATTTTTATGATGGTGCCGCTACCATTCGGTACAGTGGAGGCAGCAGGAAAAGAAATTCCAATCGCTCACCTATTAGGGGCAGCATTATTTATTATTGCATCTACAACAGACTGGATAGACGGATACTATGCTCGAAAGTACGATTTAGTCACGAACTTGGGCAAATTTTTAGATCCACTAGCAGACAAGCTATTGGTTTCAGCTGCGCTTGTAGCTATTGTTGACTTAGATTTAATTGCAGGTGCAGGATGGGCTGCTATCATCATTATTAGCCGTGAATTTGCTATCACAGGTTTAAGACTTGTACTAGCAGGGGAAGGGGAAGTTGTAGCAGCAAATATGTTAGGTAAAATTAAAACATGGACTCAAATTTTAGCTATCTCAGCTATTCTGTTGTATAACTTGCCTTTTGAATGGGTTTCCATTCCATTTGCTAGCGTAATGCTTTGGATCTCAGTGATTTTTACGGTTATTTCAGGCTGGGACTACTTTGCTAAAAACAAACAGGCTTTTGTTAACTCAAAATAAGTAAGATGGAGATGATATGATGAACGCTGAAATTATTGGAGTCGGCTCTGAGCTGCTGCTTGGACAAATTGCCAATACAAACGCTCAGTATTTATCGAAAAAATTAGCCGAACTTGGAATTAATGTTTACTATCATACGGTAGTAGGAGATAATGCACAGCGCTTAAAAGAAGTGATTGCTACAGCTCAAACGCGTGCGGAGTTAATTATTTTCACAGGCGGGCTTGGTCCTACAAAAGATGATTTAACAAAAGAAACAATTGCGAGTGTGCTAGGAGTAGAGCTGACAACAAATGCAGAAGCGCTTGAAAGCATTGAAGCCTATTTCAAACAGTCAAATCGTATCATGACACCTAACAATAAAAAACAGGCAATTGTGCTAGAAGGTTCGGCAGTGCTCCCTAACGATTACGGAATGGCTCCAGGTATGGGGCTTACAGTAGAGGGAAAACACTATATGCTATTTCCAGGGCCTCCAAAAGAGCTTTATCCAATGTATGAATCGTATGGCCAAGAATTTTTAGCTCAAAAGCTTGAATTAAAAGAAAGTATTGAATCACGCGTTCTTCGCTTTTTCGGAATAGGAGAATCGCAGCTTGAGACGGAAATTGAAGATTTGCTTGATGCACAAACCAACCCGACGATTGCGCCGCTAGCAGGAGATGGGGAAGTGACGCTTCGCTTAACTGCTAAGCACGCTGATGCTGCTGAAGCACAGCGCATGTTAGACGAAGTGGAAAAAACCATTTCAGAGCGCGTAGGCGAGTATTTATATGGATACGAGGCAACTTCTTTACATAATGAATTGGTAAAAGAATTAACGGCACAAGGATTAACGATTGCTTCAGCCGAAAGTTTAACCGGCGGTTTATTCAGCGAACGTTTAACAACTGTTTCAGGTGCTGGAGAAGTTGTAAAAGGCAGCCTGGTCGCCTATCATTATGAAATCAAGCAAAATATTCTCGGAGTGAGCGAACACACGTTGAATCAGTACGGAGCCGTTAGCGAGCAGTGCGCGGCTGAAATGGCTCAGCGTATTCAACAGTTATACAAAACGGATATTGGCATCGGGTTTACAGGTGTAGCTGGGCCCTCCAAACAAGAAGGACATCCTGTAGGAACAGTATATATAGGGGTAGCCTATAAAGATCAAGCTCCTCAAGTTTACAGCCTGCAGCTATCCGGAAGCCGCCAGGGGATTCGTTCACGAACGGTTAATTATGGCTGTCATTACGTATTAAAGATGATAAAGAAATAAAGAAAAAAGGCTGTTTGGTTTTTCCAAAACAGCCTTTTTTTTATAAAATAATAAACGAACATTTATTCGCTTTTTGCTTGTCAAACGACTCAAAAACTAGTATAGTAAGTTATAGAAAGTTGTTAATTCGACATTGCTACTACATCGTAGTAAGTTTGCAGTTTATAGATGATTTCAAAGAGATAGAGGAGGAAATTGAGTGAACGATCGTCAAGCAGCCCTTGATATGGCTTTAAAACAAATTGAAAAGCAATTTGGTAAAGGTTCAATTATGAAACTAGGTGAACAAACGGAAAAAAGAATTTCTACGATTCCAAGTGGTTCATTAGCGTTAGATATAGCTTTAGGTGTAGGTGGATATCCACGTGGACGTGTAGTTGAAGTATACGGTCCAGAAAGCTCAGGTAAAACAACAGTTGCTCTTCATGCGATTGCAGAAGTTCAACAGCAGGGCGGACAGGCTGCATTTATCGATGCGGAGCACGCGTTAGATCCTGTATATGCTCAAAAATTAGGTGTGAATATTGATGAGCTATTATTATCTCAGCCTGATACGGGAGAACAAGCTTTAGAAATCGCTGAAGCTTTAGTTCGAAGCGGTGCAGTAGATATTATTGTTGTTGACTCAGTAGCAGCATTAGTGCCAAAAGCGGAAATTGAAGGAGAAATGGGAGACTCTCACGTGGGTCTACAAGCTCGTTTAATGTCTCAAGCATTGCGTAAACTATCTGGAGCTATCAACAAGTCTAAAACAATCGCTATCTTTATTAACCAAATTCGTGAAAAAGTCGGCGTTATGTTTGGTAACCCTGAAACAACTCCTGGTGGACGTGCGCTTAAATTCTATTCTTCAGTGCGTCTAGAAGTGCGTCGTGCAGAGCAGTTAAAGCAAGGAAACGATATTGTAGGTAACAAAACAAGAATTAAAGTTGTGAAAAACAAAGTAGCTCCGCCTTTCCGTGCTGCTGAAGTAGATATTATGTACGGAGAAGGTATTTCAAAAGAGGGCGAAATTTTGGATATCGCTTCTGAACTAGATATTGTTCAAAAAAGTGGATCTTGGTATTCATATAATGACGAGCGTCTAGGTCAAGGTCGTGAAAATGCAAAACAATTCTTAAAAGAAAATACTGATATTCGTCAGGAAATTGCCGGACAAGTGCGTGAACATCATGGTTTAGATCAAGATGGAGAGCCAGCTCCTGAGGATGACGATCAAGGCGATTTAAATATTTAATTTGCTGCGAGATAAAAAAAGACTCCTCTATTTCAAAGAAGGGGTCTTTTTTTTGTAAAAATTGTTAATGCTAGAAAAGTAACATACGAAATTTCAATATATACTGTAGAGGCAGGCTTGACAATAAAAATGCACAGATTTACAATTAAGATGTATATTTTCCCTTTTTAAAACATTTTAGCGTTTAAAAGCCTTTGTGTGTATATTGAAAGGTGAATACGATGTACATGCCGACATGAAATTTAAAACTTACAAGTTTATAGCAAGGGGAGGTGAAATGATGGATACTAATACAATCATCTTCGCTTTGCTTGGCCTAATCGTCGGTGCAGTTGTTGGCTTTTTTGTTTGTAAATCGATTGCTGAAGCTAAAATTGCGGGAGCAAAGTCTAGTGCAGAACAAATTATTGATGAAGGAACCCGCGAGGCGGAAGCTTTGAAAAAAGAAGCTTTACTAGAAGCGAAGGATGAAATCCATCAGCTTCGTACAGAGGCAGAACAAGATATTCGTGATCGTCGAGCAGAACTTCAAAAACAAGAAAATCGATTAATGCAAAAAGAGGAAAATCTTGATCGTAAAGACGAATCACTTGATAAACGTGAAGCGTTACTTGAAAAGAAAGATGATTCTCTTACTGTTAAACAACAGCATATTGAAGAGATGGAAAGCAAAGTTGAAGAAGTAGTACGTGCACAGCAAACAGAGCTAGAGCGCATTTCAAGCTTAACAAGAGAAGATGCAAGAGCGATTATTTTAGATCGTGTTGAAAATGAACTTTCCCACGACATTGCAATAATGGTAAAAGAAACAGAAAACCGTGCAAAAGAAGACGCCGATAAAAAGGCGAAAGAAATTCTTTCACTTGCTATTCAGCGTTGCGCAGCAGATCATGTTGCTGAAACGACTGTCTCAGTTGTTAACTTGCCAAATGACGAAATGAAAGGCCGAATTATCGGTCGAGAAGGTCGAAACATCCGTACGCTTGAAACTTTGACAGGAATTGATCTTATTATTGATGATACGCCAGAAGCAGTTATTTTATCAGGATTTGACCCAATTCGTCGTGAGACAGCAAGAATTGCACTTGATAAACTCGTTCAAGATGGTCGTATCCATCCCGCGCGTATTGAAGAAATGGTTGAAAAATCTCGCCGTGAAGTGGACGAATATATTCGTGAAGTTGGTGAACAAACGACGTTTGAAGTCGGTGTTCACGGGTTGCACCCAGACTTGATGAAAATTCTTGGTCGCTTAAAATTCAGAACAAGCTATGGTCAAAATGTGCTGAAACATTCGATGGAAGTAGCGCATTTATCAGGACTTATGGCTGCTGAATTAGGTGAAGATGAAACGTTAGCCAAACGAGCAGGATTGTTACATGATATTGGTAAAGCGATTGATCATGAGGTAGAAGGAAGTCACGTAGAAATCGGTGTTGAATTAGCTACAAAGTATAAAGAACATCCGGTTGTTATTAACGCGATTGCTTCTCACCATGGAGATACAGAACCAACATCAATCATTGCTGTACTAGTTGCAGCAGCGGATGCATTATCTGCTGCAAGACCAGGTGCTCGTAGTGAGACGTTAGAAAACTACATTCGTCGTCTTGAAAAGTTAGAAGAAATTTCAGAGTCTTATGAAGGCGTTGAAAAATCATTTGCGATTCAAGCAGGGCGTGAAGTTCGTATTATGGTTAAACCAGATACGATTGGTGATCTAGAAGCGCATCGACTTGCTCGAGATATCCGAAAACGAATTGAAGATGAGCTGGATTATCCTGGCCACATCAAAGTAACCGTTATTCGTGAAACAAGAGCAGTAGAGTATGCAAAATAAAAATGAAGTGGCGTTTCGCCACTTTATTTTTTTTCGTAGAGATGAAGATGCAGATTAAGAATGAAGTATAGGAGCTTTTACATGAGAATTTTATTTATTGGAGACGTAGTTGGTTCTCCAGGCCGTGAAATGGTTGAAGAATATTTACCAAGATTAAAAAGAAAGTACTCTCCGGGACTTACAATTGTGAATGGAGAAAATGCAGCTTCAGGAAAAGGCATTACTGAAAAGATTTATCGTCAGTTCTTGCAAGCAGGGGCTAACATTATTACCCTTGGTAACCACGCGTGGGACAAACGTGAAATTTTTGATTTTATTGACGATGCAAAAAATCTTGTTCGTCCTGCTAATTTTCCTGAAGGTACACCGGGCAAGGGAATTACGTATTTTACGTATAATCAGCTTGAGGTAGCCGTGATTAATTTACAAGGGCGCACGTTTATGGCCCCGCTTGATTGTCCATTTCAAAAAGCAGATGAACTGATTGAAGAAGCACGTCAGCGCACTTCGCTTATTTTTATTGATTTTCATGCTGAAACAACAAGTGAAAAGCAAGCGATTAGCTGGTATGTGGACGGTCGTGTCAGCGCTGTTGTCGGCACTCACACGCACGTTCAAACAGCTGACAATCGTATATTGCCAAAAGGAACAGCTTACATCTCTGACGTAGGAATGACGGGACCATATGACGGCATTTTAGGGATGGAGCGCGAAGCTGTTATTAAGCGTTTTTTAACGTCTCTTCCTGTTCGATTTGAAGTGCCAAAAGAAGGAAGAACGCAGCTTAGTGGAATCGTTATTGATATTGATCAAAAGACGGGGAAAGCAACAAAAACAGAGCGGATTTTAATTAACGAAGACCATCCGTTTTTTGAATAAAGGGAAAAAGTCAATGTGTCGAAAGACGATACGTTGGCTTTTTTATTTTGTCAAAAACGTAAAAAGAAAAAAGAAAGGTGTAGAAATATAAGTTTTTGAATATTTAGGAAAAACAAGCAGGAATACGTTTGACATATCGTGAATATAGTAACATTGAAATCAATTAAGTCATTGGTCTAATGATCTCTCATCATACATTGTAAAGAATAAGGAGGAGCTAGATATGGAAATATTAAAAGTTTCAGCAAAGTCTAATCCAAATTCAGTTGCTGGTGCCTTAGCAGGCGTACTGCGCGAACGCGGCGCAGCAGAAATTCAAGCCATTGGGGCCGGGGCGCTTAATCAAGCAGTAAAAGCTGTAGCAATCGCAAGAGGGTTCGTTGCACCAAGTGGGGTTGATTTAATCTGCATCCCAGCTTTTACAGATATTCAAATTGATGGAGAAGAGCGAACAGCCATTAAATTAATTGTAGAGCCGCGATAATTATAAAAACCACGGACCTGTAAAGCATAGAAGCCAAACAGGTCCTTTTTGTATAGAGTTAAAGGGGTGTGGGTTGTGGTATTTGATGCTCATTGTGATGTATTGATGAAACTCTGGTTAAATAAACGTTTATCTTTTACATATGATTCAGCGCTGCATGTGACGTTAGAAGGAATAAAGAAAGCAAAAGGGAAAGTTCAGCTATTCGCTATTTATATTCCAGAAGCGGTTCCCGCAGCTCAGCGCTTTGATGTTGCGTTAGAAATGATCCAGCTGTTTCAGAGTCATATTTTATCGCTTCCCGATGTGAAATGGGTTCGTTCAAAACGCGATATAGATAGCTTGAAAAAAGGTGAAATAGGAGCAATGCTGACGCTTGAAGGCTGCGATGCCATTGATACAAGTTTAGTTCGCTTAAAGACGCTTTTTTCACTGGGTGTGCGCTCAGTAGGTTTGACATGGAATTACAGCAATGCCGTGTGTGACGGGATTTTAGAACCTCGAGGCGCGGGGTTATCTTCTTTTGGAAGAGAAGTTGTTGAATTGAATAATGAACATAAAGTGTGGACGGATGTCTCTCATTTATCGGTAAGAGGTTTTTGGGATGTGATTGAGCTAGCGCAATATGTAGTGGCTACTCATTCCAATTCGCACGTATTGTGTTCTCATCCCCGGAATTTAAGAGACGATCAAATTCATGCTTTAATAAAGCGAAACGGCGTGATTGGCATTACGTTTGTGCCTGAATTTTTAACGAGTTCTGCCAAAGCACAAATAACGGATGTGATTCGTCATCTTGATTACATGTGTGAAAGGGGAGGCGAATACGCCGTTGGTTTTGGTTCGGACTTTGATGGCATTGACAAAACGGTTCATCGTCTCGGAAGATATGAACAGTATACGAATTTAATCGAAGAACTCCTTAAGCATTACACTGAAGAGCAGGTAAAACGCTTTCTGTTTCAAAACTTTGCTGATCGTGTATGCAGCTAATAAAAAAAGAGCTTTTTCTTCTTGGAAAAGCTCTTTTTTATAGAAATTATTTATATAATAATGCCTCATGTGAAGGCAGAAAAGATCATTAAAAAACTTCATCTTATTCATTAAATATAAATATAATTAAAACGATTGAGAATTCAATGGAAAGGGTTGCATTTTTCTGGCAATCGGAATAAAATTGAAAACGGATTATGGAGCTGCTCAAGCAGAAACGTATCCTGCACAGCGACAAGGTGCTGTGGGAGTTTTGCAGATGATTTTGGTTGGTGAAATGCAGAAGCAAATGAAATCGTTTGCTAATTTACTTTTTTCAGTTTTTATCAATAAAATAGATTTCTATATTATGAGCAATTAAAGGAGTGGCGTTGATTTATGGTACAGCAACTTTCATGGAAAGTTGGCGGACAGCAGGGTGAGGGAATCGAAAGTACGGGAGAAATCTTTTCAACCGCTTTAAATCGATTAGGTTATTACTTATACGGCTATCGTCATTTTTCTTCTCGTATCAAAGGTGGACATACAAATAATAAGATTCGAGTGAGTACAACTCAGGTTCGATCTGTGTCAGATGATTTGGATATTTTAGTTGCGTTCGATCAGGAAACAATCGATGTAAACGTCCATGAGCTGCGCGTAGGAGGCGTTGTAATTGCAGATGCGAAATTCAACCCAAGTCTGCCCGAAACATGTACAACTGCTACGCTATATGCTGTTCCGTTTACGGAAATTGCAACGGAATTAGGAACGTCGCTAATGAAGAACATGGTTGCTGTAGGCGCTTCAAGTGCTGTGCTTCATATTGACACAGAAGTATTTGAAGAAGTAGTGCTTGAAATCTTCGGTAAAAAGGGCCAAAAAGTTGTACAAAAAAACATGGAAGCTATTAAAAAAGGTGCAGATTACATTCGTGAACAGCTAGGCGAACAGTTAGAAACCATGAAACTAAATCCAGCGGATGGTAAAAAACGTATGTTTATGATTGGAAACGATGCGATTGCGCTAGGCGCTTTAGCCGGTGGGGCTCGTTTTATGCCAGCATATCCAATTACCCCTGCTTCGGAAATCATGGAATACTTAATTAAAAAGCTTCCTCAATTCGGTGGAACCGTTATTCAAACAGAAGATGAAATCGCAGCATGTACGATGGCTATCGGAGCTAACTATGCAGGCGTACGTGCGCTGACAGCATCAGCTGGACCTGGCCTATCATTAATGATGGAGTCGATTGGATTAGCGGGCATCACTGAGCAGCCTGTTGTGATTATCGATACGCAGCGCGGCGGTCCAAGTACAGGGCTTCCAACTAAGCAAGAACAGTCTGATTTAATGGCCATGATTTACGGTACGCACGGTGAAATTCCGAAGATTGTCATGGCGCCAAGTACGGTTGAAGAAGCATTCTACGATACGATTGAAGCGTTTAACTTAGCAGAAGAATATCAGTGTCCAGTTATTATGCTAACGGATTTACAGCTTTCACTTGGGAAGCAATCAGTAGAACCGCTTGACTATAACCGCGTTGAAATCCGCCGCGGTAAGCTTCAGCAAGAAGAGCTAGAAGAGCTGGAAGAAAAACAATATTACAAGCGCTACCGCGTAACAGAAGACGGCGTATCACCACGCGTCATTCCAGGAATGAAGCATGGTATTCATCACGTGACGGGAGTAGAACATGATGAGACAGGAAAGCCATCTGAATCTCCGGTGAACCGCGATGATCAAATGAATAAGCGTCTTCGTAAAACAAAAGGAATTCGTTTTAATACGCCAATTCATGTTCACTCTCATGAAAAAGAGTCTGATATTTTATTTGTTGGATTTAATTCGACGCGTGGAGTCATTGAAGAGGCAATGGAACGTTTGGAGCAGGACGGTATAAAAGTAAATCACGCTCACATTCGTTTGATTCATCCTTTCCCAGCTGACGAACTGCTTCCTTACGTGCAAGGAGCTAAAAAAGTAGTCGTCGTTGAAAACAATGCTACTGGACAGCTTGCTAATATTTTAAAAATGAATATTGCAAGTCATGATAAAATTCAAAGCGTATTGAAGTATGATGGAAATCCATTTCTTCCGCAAGAAGTATACGCAAAAAGTAAGGAGATGTTTGTGTTAAATGGCAACGTTTAAAGATTTTCGTAACAGTGTAAAACCTAACTGGTGTCCGGGGTGTGGAGATTTCTCCGTACAAGCAGCTATTCAACGCGCATCTGCTAACGTAGGTTTAGAACCTCATGAGCTTGCTGTTATTTCAGGTATTGGATGTTCTGGACGTATCTCTGGTTATATTAATTCATATGGTTTTCACGGTATTCACGGACGTGCGCTTCCAATCGCTCAAGGTGTAAAAATGGCTAATCGTGACTTAACCGTTATCGCATCTGGCGGTGATGGAGATGGGTTTGCTATCGGTATGGGACACACGGTACATGCGATTCGCCGAAACATCGATGTAACGTATATCGTAATGGATAACCAAATCTACGGTTTAACAAAAGGACAAACATCTCCTCGCAGTGAAGTAGGATTCAAGACAAAAAGTACGCCTGAAGGATCAATCGAGTCGTCTTTATCTGTTATGGAGCTTGCGTTAACTTCTGGAGCAACGTTTGTGGCGCAAAGCTTTTCAACGAATTTAAAAGAGTTAACAAGCTTAATTGAACAAGGCATCCAGCATAAAGGTTTTTCTTTAATTAACGTATTTAGCCCGTGCGTAACGTATAACAAAGTGAACACGTATGATTGGTTTAAAGAAAACCTAACTAGTCTTAGCACAATTGAAGGTTATGATGCAAACAATCGTATGCAAGCTATGCAGACGTTAATGGAGCATAAAGGGTTAGTAACAGGGCTTATTTATCAAAATGCGCATCAGCCGTCGTATCAGCAGCTTGTTCATGGTTATAGTGAAGAGCCGCTGTCAAAAGCAGACTTAGGTATGACTGAGGAAAAATTTGATGAGCTAGTAGCTGAATTTATGTAAAAGAGGCTGCAATAAAAGCAGTTTAGTAGAGGGAAAATCCGAACGGTGAACTGAGATTCTTGATGGAGAATCCAACTCGTTCGGATTTTTTCATAGTAATAGCGAACGTAGGTTTCATATAGGTGGTGGCTTCTGGCTGTTGAGTGGAGAGTAAGGTGAAGGCTCTTGCGGGAAAAGGGAAATAGGTGAGAACTCGCGGGAGCGACAAGGAAGCTCATCGGCTGCTCGCGGAAAGCGAAGGCTTGCACGGAAATCAACAGGGGTGGAATGAGCGATTTACATGAACTCTTTTATACCATTTGTTCGTCTCTAAAATAGATTAATTGAGTTATGTATCAATCTCTTTTTGTGATTTAATAAATGTTTCGAAAGTCGAATGAAATTTTAACGAAACAGGTATAGAAAATAGGTATATGATTGTGTTCGCTACTTGAAAGTTATATACTATGTTAATGTGATGAGTTTTATGCATAAGCATAAAGCTGTCACATTTTTTTGCGATTTACAGGTGCAACGTGACAATTGTCATGGCGAAAGGAGATTTTTTTATGAACGAAAAACAACGTTTAGAAAGCAACCAAGTTAATCCAGCGGACAAAAAATCCGAAAAGGATTACAGCAAATATTTTCAAACAGTATACATGCCACCTTCTTTAAAAGATGCGAAAAAACGAGGAAAAGAAGAAGTTTCCTATCACAATGATTTTGCAATCGATGAACAGTTTCACGGAATGGGACAGGGACGCAAGTTTTATATCCGTACGTACGGCTGTCAAATGAATGAGCACGATACAGAAGTAATGGCTGGTATTTTTCTAGGCCTTGGCTACGAGCCAACTGACTCTGTTGAAGATGCTCATGTTATTTTATTGAATACGTGTGCGATCCGTGAAAATGCGGAAAATAAAGTGTTTGGTGAATTAGGACACTTGAAGGCCTTAAAGCGCGAGCGCCCTGAGCTATTGATCGGCGTCTGCGGATGTATGTCTCAAGAAGAGTCAGTTGTAAATAAAATTTTACAAAAACATCAGCACGTGGATATGATTTTTGGTACACACAACATTCACCGTTTGCCTCACATTTTAAACGAAGCATACTTAGCAAAAGAAATGGTGATTGAAGTATGGTCTAAAGAAGGGGACGTTATTGAAAACCTTCCAAGAGCACGTAAAGGCAGCGTCAAAGCATGGGTTAACATCATGTACGGCTGTGACAAGTTCTGTACGTACTGTATCGTTCCGTATACGCGAGGAAAAGAACGAAGCCGCCGTCCAGAAGACATTATCCAAGAAGTACGTCATTTAGCTGCTCAAGGCTACAAAGAAATTACGCTTTTAGGTCAAAATGTTAATGCGTACGGAAAAGATTTTGAAGACATCACGTACGGCTTAGGCGACTTAATGGACGAAATCCGTAAAATTGACGTTGCTCGTATCCGTTTTACAACAAGTCATCCTCGTGACTTTGATGACCGTTTAATTGAAGTTCTTGCTAAAGGCGGAAATCTTGTCGACCACATTCACTTGCCTGTTCAATCAGGAAGCAGCGATATCTTAAAAATTATGGCACGAAAATATTCTCGTGAACATTATTTAGAGCTTGTTCGTAAAATTAAAGAAGCCATTCCAACAGCATCATTAACAACTGATATTATTGTTGGTTTCCCAAATGAAACGGATGAGCAGTTTGAAGAAACAATGTCACTATATCGTGAGGTTGAATTCGATAGTGCTTATACATTTATCTATTCACCTCGTGAAGGTACGCCAGCTGCTAAGATGCAAGACAATGTACCAATGGAAGTGAAAAAAGAGCGCCTTCAGCGCTTAAATGCTCTTGTAAATGAAATTTCTGCAAAGAAATTGAAGGAATATGAAGGTAAAGTTGTCGAAGTATTAGTAGAAGGTGAAAGTAAAAATAATCCGGAAGTATTAGCAGGCTACACGGAAAAAAGTAAGCTTGTAAACTTCAAAGCACCTAAGTCAGTGATTGGGCAACTTGTAAAAGTAAAAGTTACAAAAGCCAAAACATGGACGCTAAACGGGGAAATGGTAGAAGAAACAGCAGAGGTGAAGTAATATGGCGCAGTATAACAAGAGTGACGTAATTAAACGTGCTCAAGAGCTGGCAAAAATGATTGCTGAAACGGAAGAAGTAGATTTCTTCAAGCGTGCCGAAGCTCAGCTTAACGAAAATCAAAAAGTGCGTGAAACCATTGCAAGCATTAAAAGTTTGCAAAAACAAGCTGTTAATTTCCAACATTATGGTAAAACAGAAGCGTTAAAACAAGTGGAGGCAAAAATCGATCGTTTACAGGAAGAGCTGGATGAACTGCCGATTATTCAGCAGTTTCAAGAGTCTCAAATAAACGTGAATGATTTGCTTCAACTTGTTGCTAACACTATTTCAAACACAGTAACGGATGAAATTATTGTGTCAACAGATGGTGATTTACTGCGCGGTGAAACAGGTTCACAGGTGCGGAACAGCCCTGGATCTAGCTGCTCATAAAGAAAAAATACCTCAGCAATTTGCTGAGGCATTTTTTTGTGCATCCCGTGGCATGAAAATTGGGCAGATTTTCTCTCTAATAATTGTCACGTTTTTCTATATCCTTGCATACAATGGAACATAGGTTTTTTATGCCTTAAACCTAGTTTCTTAAAAATAATGTGCAAACAAGTGAATGAGCCTGCATAGGATGAAATGAAGATAGTTTGAGGAGGGTATGCTCACATGTCACAACACTATAGAGAAATTATTACAAAAGCAGTCGTAGGTAAAGGTCGCAAGTTTACACAATCGTCTCATACGCTTGCACCGAAAAATCGACCAACAAGCATCTTAGGGTGCTGGGTGATTAACCATGAGTACAAAGCAAAGAAAAGCGGCAGCAATGTAGAAGTTGACGGAAGATATGATATTAACATCTGGTATTCGTACAATAATAATACAAAAACCGAAGTTTGGACGGAAACCGTATCATACAAAGATAATATTAAGCTGCGCTATAAAGACGAAGATTCGATTGGAGACGATTACGAAGTAATTGTTCGCGTGCTGCAGCAGCCAAATTGTCTAGAGTGCACAATTTCACCAAATGGCAATAAAACGATTGTTCAAGTAGAGAGAGAATTGTTGGCGGAAGTGATTGGCGAAACCAAGGTTTGTGTTGCAGTAAATCCGAAAGGATGCGATGATGAAGACGAGTTTGATTTAGACGTAGATGACGATGAATTTGAGGATTTGGATCCTGATTTTATATTAGGGGACGATGAGTAACTAGGAAGAAGTTCTTCCTAGTTTTTTTATTTTTACTATTTTAAGAAAATTCTTATAAAAATAAAAAAATATATTGCTTTTTGTCGAATGCGCAGTGTATAGTAAATCTAAAGAAAATAATGCATTAATTTTCAGAAAATTTAGTTATATCAGATAAGTATTTTTGGGGGTTTACTATGAGCTTATTTCGTAAAAAATCAATTCAAACGTTAATTAGTGAAACCAACTCTAAAGGTGTTAAATTAAAAAAGGATTTAGGCGCTTTCGATTTAACGATGTTAGGAATTGGTGCCATTATCGGAACCGGAATTTTTGTATTGACGGGCGTAGCCGCCGCTGAACATGCCGGTCCAGCTTTAGTTATATCTTTCATCATGTCAGGACTTGCGTGTGTGTTTGCAGCTCTTTGTTATGCAGAGTTTGCCTCAACAGTTCCTGTTTCAGGAAGCGCATACACTTACAGTTATGCAACATTTGGTGAATTAATCGCTTGGATTTTAGGGTGGGATCTTATCTTGGAATACGGTCTTGCATCTTCTGCTGTAGCCAGCGGATGGTCCGGGTATTTCCAAGGATTGTTAGCAGGGTTTGGCATACATTTTCCAAAAGCTTTAACAAGTGCATACAATCCTGCAAACGGCACGTATATTGATATTCCAGCAATTATGATCGTGTTTTTAATCACATTGCTTTTAACGCAAGGAGTAAAAAAATCTTCACGTTTTAATGCTATCATGGTTATTATTAAACTGGCTGTTGTACTTCTGTTTATCGGGGTAGGAGTTAGCTATGTTAAACCAGAAAACTGGACGCCGTTTATGCCGTTTGGTTTCTCGGGAGTAGCGACAGGAGCAGCAACTGTATTCTTCGCCTACATTGGTTTTGATGCTGTAGCAAC
This sequence comes from Priestia sp. SRI_019, assembly GCF_057586255.1. Classification (NCBI taxonomy): domain Bacteria; kingdom Bacillati; phylum Bacillota; class Bacilli; order Caryophanales; family Bacillaceae; genus Priestia; species Priestia sp. SRI_019. The sequence continues at coordinate 782,508 of NZ_JBYCZN010000001.1, forward strand.
AGCGGCCGAGGAAGTACGCAAGCCTCAGCGGGATATGCCAATCGGAATCATTGCATCTCTTGCGATTTGTACAGTTCTTTATATCGTCGTATCGCTTATCTTAACAGGAATCGTACCTTATACAGAATTAAATGTTAAAAACCCTGTAGCATTTGCTTTAAGCTACATTAACCAAGACTGGGTAGCAGGCTTTATTTCATTAGGCGCAATTGTGGGTATTACAACAGTATTACTCGTTATGATGTATGGACAAACTCGTTTATTTTATGCGATCAGTCGAGATGGTCTATTGCCGAAGCCTTTTTCAAAAATCAGTGAGAAAAAACAAACACCAGTAGTAAATACGTGGATTACATGTTTACTAGTATCCATCTTCTCTGGTTTAGTACCATTAGGAAGATTAGCAGAGTTAACAAACATTGGTACTCTTTTTGCTTTCATGACCGTATCAATTGGAATTTTATATTTACGTAAATCAAAACAAACTTCAGAATCCACTGGTTTCCGCGTACCGTTCGTGCCGGTGATTCCAATTTTAGCTTTTGTGTTCTGTTTATACTTAGCACTTCAGCTTCCAAAATTAACATGGATTAGTTTCGTAATTTGGCTTGTACTAGGGCTAGTGGTTTACTTCTTATACGGACGTAAGCATAGTCATTTGAACAGCAGTAAATAATGAAAAGCTTCGGACAAGCTTCTTCCTTCGTCCGAAGCTTTTTTATTTGTTTTATAAAAAGAAATTGAAGATTGTTCTATTTGAATAAATTAAGTTTAAGAAAGACTTATGTTATAATACGTGTAGCAAAAACGCACAACTAGATGTGGTATGGAGGAATAGTATGGCAGCGTATACGCCAATGATACAGCAATATTTGAGAATTAAGGCAGAGTATCAAGATGCCTTTTTATTTTTTAGATTAGGTGATTTTTATGAAATGTTCTTCGAAGATGCTACGACAGCTTCTCAAGAACTTGAAATAACATTAACAAGCCGAGACGGAGGAGGACAAGAGAGAATTCCGATGTGCGGGGTTCCGTATCACTCTGCTCCTACGTATATCGAGCGTTTAATTGAAAAGGGATTTAAAGTAGCTATTTGTGAACAAGTAGAAGACCCTAAGCATGCAAAAGGTGTTGTAAAGCGAGAAGTGGTGCAGGTGATTTCACCCGGAACACTGATGAACGAACGCGGACTGCATGAAAAGGAAAATAACTATATTTGTTCTGTTACTGCGTTCGAGGATCAAACGTTTGGTCTTGCTCTTTCTGATTTGTCTACAGGAGAAAACAGCGTAACGCTTGTTAGTTCGTTCCACGATATAGTCTCAGAGATTTATGCAAAAGAAGCAAAAGAAGTCGTTGTAAGCTCTGAGTTTCCTGCTGACTTATTACAAACACTAAAAGAGCGCATGACGATTACCATTTCTTATGAGAATAGTACAGAGCAAGTAGAAGGACTAGATTATTTAGTAGAGTCGCTTCAGCAGCAAAAGCTTATCGCAACGTTTGCGCGTATTCTTCAGTATTTAACTCGCACGCAGAAGCGTTCGCTTGAACACTTACAGCCCGTGCAGTTTTATCAAATCAATGAATATATGAAAATTGATTTGTTCTCTAAGCGAAACTTAGAGTTAACCGAAACGATACGTTCAAAAGGAAAGAAAGGCTCGCTTCTATGGTTATTAGACCAGACCGTTACGGCAATGGGCGGCCGTTTATTAAAAAATTGGATTGACCGTCCGCTTTTAAAACAAGCGGATATTGATAATCGTTTGAATATGGTAGATGTCTTAATGAAACAGTTTTTTGAACGAGAAGAACTGCGTGAGTTGCTAAAAGACGTATATGATTTAGAACGCTTAGCTGGTCGAGTCGCTTTTGGTAATGTAAATGCTCGTGATTTAATTCAATTAAAAAAATCATTGCAAAATGTGCCTCATATCCAAGAGGTTGTGAATCGTTTGAATCATCCTTATGCGACAAAGCTTGTTGAAGACATTGATCCTTGTGAGCGATTAGCTAATCTTCTTGAAAGAGGATTAAAAGAGCACCCTCCTTTGTCAATTAAAGAAGGAGACATTATTAATGACGGCTATCATGAACAGCTTGATCAATACCGAGATGCAAGCCGAAACGGAAAAACGTGGATTGCGTCACTTGAACAGCAAGAGCGTGAGAAAACAGGGATCCGCTCACTGAAAATTGGTTATAATCGCGTGTTCGGCTATTATATAGAAGTAACGCGGGCAAATCTGCATCTTTTGCCTGAAGGAATGTATGAACGAAAGCAGACGTTAACCAATGCAGAACGTTTTATTACGCCTGAGCTGAAAGAAAAAGAAGCGCTGATTTTAGAAGCGGAAGAGAAAATTGTAGAGCTGGAATATGAATTGTTTTTACAAATTCGTGAGGAAGTAAAAGCATATATCCCAAGGCTGCAAGAACTCGCTAAAAAAGTAAGTGAGCTTGACGTACTGCAGTGCTTTGCAAAAATCAGTGAAGAACGTCATTACACGAAGCCTATTTTTTCAAGTGAAGATATTTCGATTCAAAATGGACGCCATCCCGTAGTAGAAAAAGTAATGAATTCACAGGAATATGTGCCAAACGACTGTCAAATGAAGGATGATAGTTCAATTTTACTGATTACAGGACCCAATATGTCTGGTAAAAGTACGTATATGCGTCAGGTTGCTTTAACGGCGATACTAGCTCAAATTGGCTGTTTTGTGCCAGCGGACGAAGCGGTTCTGCCGATTTTTGATCAAGTGTTTACACGTATCGGAGCAGCCGATGACTTAATTTCAGGGCAAAGTACGTTTATGGTCGAGATGCTAGAAACGAAAAATGCAGTGACAAATGCCACTCAGTCGAGTCTAATTCTGTTAGATGAAATTGGACGAGGTACGTCTACGTATGACGGAATGGCTCTTGCTCAAGCAATTATTGAATACGTTCATGAACATATTGGCTGTAAGACCCTATTTTCTACTCATTATCATGAATTAACCGTCCTCGATGAGTCGCTTCCTGCGCTTAAAAATGTTCATGTAAGCGCGGTTGAAAAAAATGGAAAAGTCGTCTTTTTACACAAAATCAAAGATGGTGCCGCAGATAAAAGTTATGGTATTCACGTAGCGGAACTAGCGGAACTTCCAGATCCGCTTCTAGAGCGAGCTCGCGTCATCTTACATGACTTAGAACAATCTTCTGAGCGTGAACCTGTACGTCAGGCTCCAAAAAGAGAAGAGATGACACAGCAAGTTCCACAAGAAGGTGCTTCTTTGGTTCAAGAAGAACGTGCAGATAGTAAAAAAGCAGATGAAGCCAATCAGCTTTCGTTCTTTGAAATAGAAAAGAAAAAAGAAAAGCCTGCGCTTTCGAAACGTGAAAAAGCAATTATAGATCGTTTAAAAGAGCTGGATATTTTAGAAATGACGCCTTTAGACGCAATGAATGCGATGTATGAACTGCAAAAATCATTAAAGAAGAAATAGAGTGAGAGGAGTGAGTCTGTGGGTAAAATTGTGCAGCTTTCAGACGAACTTTCAAATAAAATTGCTGCCGGAGAGGTTGTTGAACGACCTGCTTCGGTGGTGAAAGAACTAGTCGAAAATGCTATTGATGCAAACAGTACAGTTATTGAAATTGAGCTAGAAGAAGCTGGGCTTTCAAAAATTCGTATATTGGATAATGGAGACGGCATTGCTTCTGAAGACTGCTTGACCGCTTTTAAAAGACATGCGACAAGTAAGATCAAAACAGAACAAGATTTATTTCGAATTCGAACGTTAGGATTTCGCGGTGAAGCTTTGCCAAGTATTGCTTCGGTTTCAATGCTTGAACTCAAAACGAGTACGGGAGAAGAAGCCGGCACTCATCTTAAACTTAGAGGCGGAGAAATCGTTCATCACGAATTAACGTCAAGCCGAAAAGGTACCGAACTTGTTATTGAAAACTTATTTTTCAACACACCTGCACGTTTAAAATATATGAAGACGGTAAACACGGAGCTTGGTAACGTAACGGATGTCGTCAATCGTCTTGCAATGTCTCATCCTGAAGTTTCAATTAGGCTGATGCATCAAGGAAGACAGCTTCTGTATACGAACGGAAGCGGAGATGTGCGCCAAGTGCTTGCCGCTATTTATGGAATGGCAGTAGCCAAAAAAATGATTCCGATTAACGTTCAGTCACTTGATTATGAAGTGAATGGTTACGTCGCTCTTCCTGAAATCACAAGAGCTTCTCGCAACTATATGTCCACCATTATTAACGGTCGGTTTGTTAAAAACTACGGGTTGTTAAAAGCGGTACAGCAGGGCTATCATACGCTTTTACCTATCGGTCGTTTTCCGATTGTGTTTTTAACCATTACAATGGACCCTTTATTAGTGGACGTGAATGTTCATCCAGCAAAATTAGAAGTACGGTTAAGTAAAGAAGCGGAGCTGTTTGAGCTTATTGAACAAGGAGTGAAAGCTGCTTTTAAAAAGCAGCAGTTAATTCCAGATGCTGTAGTGCCAACTAAGTCAAAAGCAGCTGTGCAGCCAACTGAGCAGCAGACCTTTACATTTGATCATCAGTCTAAACCGTCTGGCTATCAGCCGTCTAATACGGTTCGCGAGCCTAGCTTTAAGGAGGCTCCTGCTCGTGTAGACGAGATCATGCCGCCTGTTAAAACAGAGGTCATACGTCAAGATGAAGAACTTGAACCAACGTTTCGAGAAATAGAACAATATGAAGAATCGGTGGGAGAAAACGCCCCTATTCCAGAACCAAACCATTCAGCCAAAGAGCAGCCAGAACCCCGTGTTCCTGCGATGTACCCAATTGGCCAAATGCACGGAACGTATATTTTGGCACAAAATGAAAAAGGATTATTTATTATTGATCAGCACGCGGCACAGGAGAGAATTAAGTACGAATATTTTAAGCGAAAGCTTGGAGAAGTAGATTCAGAAGTTCAAGAACTGCTTATGCCGCTTACGCTAGAGTTCTCGGGAAATGAAGCCTTGATTTTAGACGAGTACAAAGATATGCTTGCTGAAGTAGGAGTCTTTTTAGAACCGTTTGGACAAAACTCCTATATAGTTCGTTCGCATCCGCAGTGGTTTCCAAAAGGAGAGGAACAGGAAACCATTGAAGAAATGATTCAGCAAATCTTTACGATGAAACGAGTCAATATCGAAAAGTTACGAGAAGAAGCGGCTATTATGATGAGCTGTAAAGGATCGATTAAAGCGAATCATCATTTGCGAAACGATGAGATTTTTGCTTTACTTGAAACGTTGAGAAAAACAACAGATCCATTTACGTGTCCGCACGGACGACCAATTATTATCCATCATTCGACGTATGAAATGGAAAAAATGTTTAAGCGAGTGATGTAGGCAATGCGGCTAGCTGCAGCTGGCCGTTTTGTTGAATAAATCATGACCATTTGGATAAAATGGAATGATGTGAATGCCTATAGATGAAAGTAGTGTTGTTATGACGGGAGAGAAACCAAAACTTATTGTCATTATTGGACCAACTGCGGTTGGTAAAACAAAATTGAGCATTGAACTTGCCAAACAGTTAGACGGAGAAATTATTTCAGGTGATTCCATGCAAATTTATAAAGGGATGGATATCGGAACAGCAAAGGTATCAGAAGAAGAGATGCAGGGTATTCCCCATTACCTGATCGATATTAAGGAGCCGGATGAATCGTTTTCTGTGGCAGAATTTCAAGAGATTGTAAGAAAACAAATCGATGATATTCACGCTAGAGGAAAAATGCCGATGATTGTTGGAGGGACGGGTCTTTATATTCAATCCGTTATTTATGATTATCAGTTCACAGAAACTCCTAGTGATGAAAAAGTTCGTGAACGAATGGAAGTATTTATTAAAGCTCATGGCATTGATCCCCTGTATGAAAAGCTAAAAGAAATTGACCCAGACAGTGCAGCTGCTATCCATAAAAACAACCATCGCCGTGTAATCAGAGCGCTTGAAGTTTATGAAGTAACCGGCAAAAAATTCAGTGACTATACAAAAGAACAGTCGCAAGAGTTATTATATGACGTAAGCATTATTGGACTTACAATGGATAGAGACGTATTATATGAGAGAATTAATCACCGAGTCGATATGATGATGCAGGCTGGACTGCTTGATGAAGTCAAATCATTGTACGAAAGTGGTCTGCATGATGTACAATCAATTCAAGCTATCGGCTATAAAGAGCTGTATGCTTATTTTGAAGGACGCTGCACGCTCGAAGAAGCCGTTGAACAGTTGAAACAAAATTCACGCAGATATGCTAAGCGTCAGTTAACGTGGTTTCGAAATAAAATGCCTGTAAAATGGATAGAGATGGAAGTTGACAAATTTCCCGAAAAGTTTGCTGAAATTTTTACATATATTGCAGGAAAGCTGAAGAAAGAAGCGAATTAAGTAAACAGATAGAGAAACGAGGAGGCCGAATAATGAAACAATCAGTTAATATTCAAGACCAATTTTTAAATCAATTACGTAAAGAAAATATCTATGTGACGGTATTTCTTTTAAATGGTTTTCAATTAAGAGGACTAATTAAAGGATTTGATAACTTTACTGTCTTAATTGAATCTGAGGGAAAACAGCAGCTGATTTATAAACATGCGATTTCGACATTTGTACCAAATAAAAATATTACAGTAGAACTTGAATAGAGATTAAAGAGAAGCATCCGCATATTCGGATGCTTTTTTTATGCAAATAAAGGCTTAAAAAAGTTTCTTAACATTGTTTTTACTCATCGAACATAAACCTTATAATAGACGATTATTTCTTCGGTAATAAGAGATCATTGTCTTCGTATCGTTCATCGCATGCAGCTATGCGATACAGAGAAGTGGGATGAAACGAGAGGTGAACATGGTGGAGCAGCCGATAACTCTTAAAAATAATGGGCAAATTAATATCATTTTAAATAATGAAACAAAAAAGGAAAAATCGTACACGACATCAATTCCGCGTCCTGCCAAAAAAGCTGTCATAAATCATGAGCCGCTTCGGGAAATTGAACGAGAAATGAGCGGACTGGTTGGAATGGAAGAATTGAAAAAAATGATAAAAGAAATATATGCGTGGTTATATATTAACAAAAAAAGAGAGGAACAGGGCTTAAAAGCGGGAAAGCAGGCGCTGCATATGATGTTTAAAGGAAATCCAGGAACAGGGAAAACGACGGTAGCCCGCCTGTTAGGTAAATTATTTTTGAATATGAACATCTTGTCTAAAGGACATTTAATTGAAGCAGAGCGGGCAGATTTAGTTGGAGAATACATTGGCCATACCGCTCAGAAAACGAGAGATCTTGTAAAAAAAGCGCTTGGAGGTATTTTATTTATTGATGAGGCTTATTCTCTTGCAAGAGGGGGAGAAAAAGATTTTGGCAAAGAAGCGATTGATACATTGGTCAAACATATGGAAGATTCAAATGATAAGTTTGTATTGATTTTAGCTGGTTATCCAAGAGAAATGGAAAATTTTTTAAGTCTTAATCCAGGGCTGCGCTCTAGGTTTCCGTTTATTTTTGATTTTCCGGATTATGATGTAAATGAACTGATGGACATTGCCGGTCACATGATGAATGACAGGCAGTATCAGTTTAGTACAGAGGCCTATAAAAAGCTAAAAGATCATTTCATGGACGTGAAGTACAATCAGACGCCTAGGGATTTTAGTAACGGTCGATATGTGCGAAACATTATCGAACGTTCCATACGTACTCAATCCATGAGGCTTTTAGAAGAAGAAAGCTTTGAGCGCAACGAGCTTCTAACTTTAACGTCAAGCGATATTCAGCTGTAGAAAAAAAGCCTTTCGTCACGAAAGGCTTTTTTTCTACATATTTGGTTGTCGAATCGTTTTGATCGGCAGGCGCCATTTGTAAATATATGAACACATCCGAAGACCTACAAGTAAGATAAATAACGTATAAAGTTCTATAGGCGTATTTGTAATATGTAGCCCTACGCTAAATCCTGCGATAATCGCCCATACCGCATAAATTTCATCTTTAAGAACAGTAGGCTTTCGGCGTGCTAATAAATCTCGGATAATCCCGCCGCCGCTTCCTGTTAAGACCGCAGCTACAATAACCGCGCTAAGCGGATGGTTCATATGAGTGGCATAAAGCGCTCCTTGAATCGCGAATGCTGCAAGGCCGATGGCGTCCGAAAAGTTTCCCCATCGCTTCCAATGTTTTAAGATATTGTTTGGAAATAAAAAAGTGGCAGTAATAGATAATAAAGCAATCTGAAAAAAGAGTCCTTGTTCCCAAAGGGCAGACACGGGTACACCGATAAGCAGGTTTCGAATGGCTCCTCCGCCAAAAGCCGTTACGATTCCCAATATGTAAACGCCTAAAATATCATATTCCTCTTCCATGGCAATGAAAGCTCCGCTGATTGCAAAAGCAATCGTTCCAATAATGCTAAGTACGTCCCAAGTCATGATGCTATCCCCTTTATTCTGTTTTCACCAAGTAGCGACTAGTATTTTAAAATCAGGCAGCCTGATTCAAATTTCGATAAGTAAACCAATTCAAATTGTATACAGAATTTCGTGATATTTCAATGTTTTTTTAATCATCGTTTTATAGATTTTAAAAAGGGTGTTAAACTAGTAAAAGACAATGTATTCTGTCTCTTTTGCAAAGATGGAGAAATGGACATTTTTTTGATATGATATGAATGATTTGTCAATTTAATAGTAAGGGAAGGAAAAATCTTTGACAGCAGAAATGAATACTGAACTTGAACGCGTAATTTTAGTCGGATGTCAGCTTCATGACGATGACGAACGTTTTGAATATTCAATGGATGAGCTAGCATCTTTAACTGAGACTGCAAAAGGCGAAGTACTGGTAAGGTTAACGCAAAAGCGCGATCGCATTCATCCAGCTACTTATATTGGAAAAGGGAAAGTAGAAGAACTTGTGGCTCTTGAAGAAGAGTTAGAGCCTGATTTAATTGTATTTAATGATGAATTGTCACCGAGTCAAATCCGCAATTTGTCAGCAGGATTATCTGCGCGTGTTATTGACCGTACGCAGCTGATTTTGGATATCTTCGCACAGCGTGCTCAAACGCGAGAAGGAAAAATGCAGGTGGAACTTGCTCAATTAAATTATCTGCTGCCTAGGTTAGTAGGACAAGGTACCGCTTTGTCACGTCTTGGAGGCGGAATTGGAACAAGAGGTCCTGGTGAAACGAAACTTGAAAGTGACCGCAGACATATTCGCCGTAAAATTGATGAAATTAAGCGTCAGTTAAAGACAGTGGTAAGTCACCGCGAACGTTATCGAGAAAGACGTAAGCGTAATCATGTCTATCAAATTGCAATTGTGGGCTATACGAACGCTGGTAAATCGACGATCTTTAACCGCTTAACAGAGGCGGGTATTTTTGAAGAAAATCAGCTGTTTGCAACTCTTGATCCAACGACAAGACAGTATACGCTTCCGTCAGGACTAACCGCTCTGTTAACGGATACGGTTGGATTTATTCAAGATCTTCCAACAACGTTAGTAGCCGCGTTCCGTTCAACACTTGAAGAAGTAACCGAAGCTGACCTTGTTCTGCACGTGGTAGATTCATCTAATCCAGATTACAACAACCACGAAAAAACAGTGCATCGCTTACTAGAAGAGCTGAACGTAACGGACATTCCGATGCTGACAGTTTACAATAAAGAAGATATGCAGCATGAACTATTTGTCCCATCCGCTTCGACATCTTTATCAATGAGCGCTTTTAAAGCTACTGATTTAGTGAAGCTTGGGGAAAGAATTCAAGAAGAAATGAAAAAAGAAATGGCATTTTTTCATGTGCTGCTGCCGGCTTATGAAGGAAAAATGCTCGCTGAACTCAAAACGGTCTCTATTCTTGAGTCGTTAAAATTCAATGAAGAAACTGAGAAGTATCAGTGCAAAGGGTATATTGCAAAAGAGCATCCCCTTTACAAAAAGCTACAAACGCTTGAAGAAAGTTGAGGAACAAAGAAATGATGTTTGATCAGTTAAAAAACGGGGCACGCATTCGGGAACTTGCTGCAAAAGTAGAAAAACAAATTAAGCCCGTACATGAGAAAATTGACGAGCGCATTGAAGCAAATCAATTTCGGGTGCTGCAAAGCTTTCAGCAAAATCGAGTGAGTGATTCACATTTTAATCCGACAACGGGGTATGGATATGACGATCTAGGCCGCGATACGTTGGAGAAAGTATACGCGGATGTTTTTGGAACAGAAGCTTGCCTGGTGCGTCCGCAAATTATTTCAGGTACGCACGCAATTGGCATTTCGCTGTTTGGCGTACTGCGTCCTGGAGATGAACTATTATATATAACTGGAAAGCCTTATGACACTCTTGAAGAAATTGTTGGTATACGAGGAAGCGGCGTAGGCTCTTTAAAAGAATATAATATTAGCTATAAATCAGTAGATTTAACAGCGCAAGGTCAAGTGGATTTTGAAGAAGTGAAAGCGTCTATTCATGAGCACACAAAGATGATAGGCATTCAGCGCTCAAAAGGTTACGGCATTCGCCCTTCTTTTACAGTCGCGCAAATAAAAGAAATGATTTCTTTTGTAAAGAGTATTAAGCCTGACGTTATAGTATTTGTCGATAACTGCTACGGTGAATTTGTAGAAACAATCGAGCCAACGCATGTAGGAGCAGATTTGATGGCAGGGTCGCTTATTAAGAACCCCGGTGGAGGCCTTGCTAAAATCGGCGGTTATATTGCAGGACGAAAAGACCTAGTGGAAGCTTGTTCATACCGAATGACAACTCCTGGAATCGGTGCAGAAGCTGGAGCGACGCTGTATAGCTTACAAGAAATGTATCAAGGGTTCTTCTTGGCGCCGCACGTAGTCGGTCAAGCATTAAAAGGAGCGGTTTTCTCATCCGCTATGTTCGAAGAGCTAGGGATGCAAAGTGAGCCGAAGTGGAACAGTGAACGAACGGATTTAATTCAATCCGTGCAGTTCGATGACCGTGATAAAATGGTTTCTTTTTGTCAGGCTATTCAATTCGCCTCGCCAATTAATTCACACGTAACGGCCTATCCTGCTTATATGCCAGGGTACGAAGATGATGTGATTATGGCAGCTGGAACGTTTATACAAGGAGCAAGCCTCGAGCTGACGGCAGATGGACCTATCAGGCCCCCTTATGTCGCTTACGTGCAGGGCGGGTTAACATATGCTCACGTAAAAGTAGCAATATGTATGGCAGTAGATCAAATGCTGACGAAAGAACTTTCATAAAATATAAGATAGAAAGACTATTTTCTCCCCGCTAAGAAAGAAAAGATAGGCTTATAAAAATAAACCAAGTGCTATTTATTTGTATAGAAGAAATGTTCAGAAAAATTTATGTTAGAATTACTAACATTCGGTTGACAGGTGAACTAACATAGCATACAATGTAAATAGTTAATCCAAAGGAGGAACTGAAATGAGTGACAACATTCGAAGAAATACGCCACTTTTCCCAATTGGAATTGTGATGCAGTTAACTGAGTTGTCGGCTCGCCAAATTCGCTACTATGAAGAACATGAATTAGTTGCACCAGTAAGAACAGAGGGAAATCGACGATTATTCTCATTTAACGATGTTGATAAGCTGCTTGAAATCCGTGATCTTATTGAACAAGGTGTAAACTTAGCAGGTGTAAAACAGCTGTTTCATCTTCAAAAGGAGCAAAAAGGGCATAAGCAAGAAGAAAAAGTTGTGGCAGCAACAGCAAAGCCAGAATTAACGGATGATGAATTGCGAAAAATGCTTCGTGCAGAACTTATGCAAGCAGGCCGTTTTAATCGAGCAACTTTAAATCAAGGAGATATGTCCAGGTTCTTTCATTAATAAAGTTATCAATATTTATGCCGTTCGTATATGAGGGGTATAGATTATAAATATTATATAGAGATTTAGGGGAGGATCACACGATGGCAAAGTACACAAAAGAAGATATTTTCCGCAAAGTTCAAGAAGAGAATGTAAAATATATTCGTCTTCAGTTCACTGACATTTTAGGAACAATTAAAAACGTTGAAATTCCAGTAAGTCAATTAGAAAAAGCGTTAGACAACAAAATGATGTTTGACGGTTCTTCTATTGAAGGGTTTGTACGTATTGAAGAATCAGATATGTACCTATTCCCGGACATTGATACATTTGTTATTTTCCCTTGGACATCTGAAAAAGGTAAAGTAGCACGTTTTATTTGTGACATCTACAATGCAGATAGAACTCCGTTTGATGGCGATCCACGTAATAACTTAAAACGTGTGTTAAAAGAGATGGAAGAGTTAGGATTTACTGATTTTAACCTTGGACCTGAGCCAGAGTTCTTCTTATTCAAATTAGACGAAAAAGGCGAACCTACATTAGAATTAAATGATAAAGGTGGCTACTTCGACTTAGCGCCAACTGACCTTGGTGAAAACTGCCGTCGTGACATCGTATTAGAGCTTGAAGAAATGGGCTTTGAAATTGAAGCATCTCACCATGAGGTAGCTCCTGGACAACACGAGATTGACTTCAAATATGCTGCTGCATTAAAAGCTTGTGATGATATCCAAACGTTCAAACTTGTTGTAAAAACAATTGCACGTAAACATGGCTTACATGCTACATTTATGCCAAAACCATTATTTGGTGTGAATGGTTCAGGTATGCACTGTAACGTTTCATTATTTAAAGATGGTCAAAACGCATTTTATGATGAAAACGGTAATCTAGAGCTAAGTGATACTGCTCGTCAATTTATCGCAGGTATCATCAAGCACGCACACAGCTTTACAGCAGTAACAAATCCTACTGTAAACTCTTATAAGCGTCTAGTGCCTGGATATGAGGCTCCTTGTTATGTTGCATGGTCTGCTCGTAACCGTAGCCCATTAATCCGTATCCCAGCTTCTCGCGGCGTAGGAACTCGTGTTGAAGTACGTAGCGTAGACCCAGCTGCTAATCCATATTTAGCAATGGCTGTTCTATTAAAAGCTGGTTTAGATGGAATCAAGAACAACCTTGAAGCTCCAAAACCTATCGATCGTAATATCTATGTAATGACAAAAGAAGAGCGTGTTGAAGAAGGTATCGTAGATTTACCTGCAACATTAGCTCAAGCTTTAGATAGCTTCCAATCAAACGAAGTTATGGTTTCTGCATTAGGTGAACACTTAGCAGAGCACTTCGTTGAAGCGAAAGAAATCGAATGGGATATGTTCCGTACACAAGTTCATCCTTGGGAACGTGACCAATACATGAGCCAATATTAATTCTTAAAGGTCCGAGAGATCGTTTATACGTTCTCTCGGACTTTTTTGTTTTCAAAATGAATAACATTGCGCATATTAAATATTGAACTAAACTGTTCATAAAATAAGTATAGCTGCCTGTCGTACAATTTACGGAAGGCTTTTTGTTGTTTTGTTATATACAGGAAAGAATTTGGTTATATGAATTAAAAAGGATAAGCTTTTTGTCTCATTGAATCTATATGTAAAAGTAGTGTATAACAGATAGAGAGATTGTTTATGTGTTCACTCTGCACTTCAGTATAACTTCAGAGAATTTTCAGCCAGTCGTAGTGTCATTAGAAAATACTGTTGGAGAGGAATGGAATGAAAATGCAAGAAGGAAATTTTTTTAAAGGTTTAGTAATAGGCATATTAATAAGCATTCCAATTTGGATTATTCTCATTGTTATAGGCGTTCTGCTTTTTAAATAGGCCCGTTCTCATAATAGAATAGACAAAACTTTCCTTTTAGTGTATACTTCAAATGAAAATGATAATTATTATCATTTAATCAACGAATCAACACTCTGCATATAGCTGTCACTCCTTGAGAGCTATCCCTATTTATTTAATATTCTGTCTACAACGCAGAATAAACCGCTGCCTTTGAGTAGCGGTTCTTTTTTTTAGTAATTTTCTACTTAGTAGGCTAGTATACGTAGCACTTATTGACCTCATGCATATGTTAGCAATAAGGAGGGACAAGTAATATGAAAAAAATCTATCTTGACGCAGGACATGGTGGGGCAGATGCAGGAGCAGTTGGAGCGAACGGACTGTATGAAAAAAACTTAGTTTTAAAAATTCAACAATATTTAATAAGCTATTTAAATAGCACGTACAGTGATTTTACGATTAAAACCACTCGTACCACAGATGTTTTTTTATCGTTATCTCAGCGCGCTTCTCAAGCTAATTCGTGGGGCGCAGATGCATTTATGTCTATTCACGTAAATGCTGGTGGAGGAACGGGGTACGAAGATTATGTTTATAGAAGCGCTAGCAATGCCAGCAAAACGTTTCAATCGATTGTCCACGGCCAAGTACAGCCAGCGCTGCTGGCGTATAATCATCCGAATCGCGGTCGGAAATCAGCCAATTATGCGGTGCTTCGCTTAACAAATATGCCGGCAGTACTCACTGAAATAGCCTTTATTGATAACCGCACAGATGCAGCACTTCTTCAAAATGAAGCTTTTTTAAAAAGTATGGGTGAATCGTATGCAAAAGGAATTGCCGTCTATTTGAATTTACCTCGTCGTGCAGTTCCAAACCCAAATCCAACACCAACACCGAATCCATCGCCTTCTGAACCGGGTACAAAAACGTATACGATCAAGCAAGGAGATACGCTTTACAGTATTGCACAGAAGTACAGCATAACAGTGCAAGCGCTTCAAGAAGCCAATACAGGGCTTTCTGATCCTCTCACACTACAGGTTGGAAAAACAATTGTTATTCCTTCAGGGACTTCACCAAACCCATCTCCAACACCGTCACCAACTCCACCTTCGGAACAATATCCGCTTCCAAATGGAATTTTAAAACAAGGTGATTCTGGAGAAGCTGTGAAGCAGCTCCAAAAAGCATTAAACGCGGTGAATTTTAAAGTAGGATCAGTAGACGGAATATATGGAGTTCAAACGAAAGATGCAGTAAGGCGTTTTCAGCTTGTGTATCTTCCTTATGATGTGGATGGCATTTATGGTCCTCAAACAAAAAACAAGCTAGCAGCCGTTTTAAAAGCAAAAAGTTAAAGCAAAAAGGTCTTCTGAAAGCGGGCAGAAGGCCTTTTGTTTTGCTGTTAAAAGCGCCTTAAGTACTATTTTATGGTTTACGTAAAATAATGCTTTACAAACCATTTGTACGGGAGTATATTATCTAAGAACAAAGGATAGTTATGAAAGAAACATGTTATTGATCATACCCTTTAACCGAAAATTATATTGACCTGTTATCGCTTAATTCGTCAGAAGTGGGGGACCCAAATTTGTGCATTGTCACTTGGGGTGAATCCTTTTTTAAAGGTAGGGCTACTCTCATAGCCCGAATCCGACAGCTAACCCCATAAGCGTTTTGGAGAGGAGGTTTAAGCTGTGTAAAAACGCTGAGAACCCTTAGTGTTTTTTTTGTGCGCTTTTTTAACATAAAAAGGTATTTTTTAGGAATAATAGCACTTATTCATGAACTTGTAACGGCGCTTAGCAATGGACAGTAAATAGTAGCTAAGCGATCATCGGAGGGAAATTACGTGAACTATTCAGTTCTCAAAAGATTATTGATTGGAAAGCCGCTCAAAACAAAAGAGTTAGGCGATCAAAAGCTTAGTAAGCTTAAAGCACTGGCTATTTTATCATCAGATGCCTTATCTTCAGTGGCTTATGGAACAGAACAAATTTTGATTGTACTTGCAACAGTCGGCGTTCTTGCCTATTGGTATTCGATTCCAATTGCGATTGGGGTATTGGTGCTGCTGACGGCTTTAATTCTTTCATACCGTCAAATTATTTATGCGTATCCGCAAGGCGGAGGAGCTTATATTGTTTCCAAAACCAATTTAGGAGAAAATCCCGGGCTTATCGCTGGGGGATCACTGTTGGTAGATTATATTTTAACAGTTGCTGTGAGTGTTTCAGCAGGAACCGATGCTTTAACTTCGGCTTTTCCAACGCTGCATCATTACAATGTAGTAATTGCGTGTTTGCTGGTGATTTTTATTACCGTCTTAAACTTACGTGGTGTAACAGAATCCGCTTCTGTATTAGCTTATCCGGTTTATTTATTTGTTATTGCTCTTATTTTGTTAATAGCGGTAGGCTTGTTTAAAATAGCGACAGGTCAAGTTTCACCTGAGCTGCATCCCTCTCTCGGTACAGTAGTGCCAGGTATTAGTTTGTTTTTATTATTAAAAGCTTTTTCGTCAGGCTGTTCGGCATTGACAGGTGTAGAAGCCATTTCAAATGCAGTGCCTAACTTTAAAGAGCCAGGTGCAAAAAATGCTGTTCATACATTAATGCTGATGGGCGGTATTTTAGCCGTTTTATTTTCTGGCATCACGTTTTTAGCTTATTGGCTTGGCATTTCTCCAAAAGCAGATGAAACGGTTGTATCACAAATTGCATCGAGTGTGTTTGGACGAAATGGATTTTATTATTTTATTCAAGGCACAACAGCTCTAATTCTAGTGCTAGCGGCGAATACGGGGTTTTCAGCTTTCCCTTTGCTGGCTGTCAACTTATCGTCTGATAAATACATGCCAAGAATGTTTCAAATTCGTGGCGATCGATTAGGCTATTCAAATGGAATTGTGACCCTTGGAATTGCTTCTATTGTCTTAATTGTAGCTTTTAAAGGAGCGACTGAACAATTAATTCCTCTTTATGCAGTCGGGGTGTTTATTCCATTTACGCTTTCTCAAACAGGGATGATTGTCAAATGGGTCAGAGAAAAGCCCGCCGGCTGGCAAGGGAAGCTAGCTATTAACTTAATTGGGGCCCTCATTACCTTAACGGTGCTAATCATTTTGTTTACAACGAAGTTTTCACAAGTATGGTCCGTGCTCATTTTCTTGCCGGTTATTGTCTATATTTTTCATCGCATTCATACGCATTATGAAGCGGTAGGAGAGCAGCTTCGCATTAAGCAAGGAGAAAAGATTGGAAAGCTTGAAGGAAATGTGGTCATTGTTCCTGTAGCAGGAATGACAAAGGTAGTAGAAAATTCATTAAATTATGCACGAACGATTGGCGATACCGTTATTGCAGTGCACGTGGCCTTTGATCGAGAAAGCGAAAAGAGAATGGAAGAGAAGTGGGAGAAGTGGCAGCCTGATATTCGTATTGTTACGTTTCATTCTCAATACCGCAGCTTAGTGCGGCCGCTGTTTCGATTCATCGATATGGCCGAGGAAAAAGCGCGGGAAAACAATATGGCTATTACGGTCGTTATTCCGCAATTCATTACGAAAAAAAGCTGGCAAAATATCCTTCACAATCAGTCCAGTCTGTTGTTAAAAGCACATTTGCTTTACCGTAAAAATGTAATTGTTACAACTGTACCGTACCGTTTTAAAAAATAATGAAACATGACTAAAAACCTCCAACTTGTATGTTGGAGGTTTTTAATTTTTAAATTCACATACACTAACCGTAATCGAATCTCATCAAAGGCGCAAACGGAGGGATTGTATGAGTGAATTAATTAAATTGTTGCGAAAAGGAAATAAATCGGCCATGATGGCCGCTATAGTGAATACCATTATTTCCATTATTAAAGGAATTGCTTTCGCTTTAACAGGGAATGTAGCGATGTTTGCTGAAACGATGCACAGCTTAGGAGATGCAGCTAATCAGTTTTTTGTCTTTATAGGTTCGGCATTAAGTAAAAAAGCCCCGACCAAACGCTTTCCAAATGGTTTCGGCCGATTGGTTAATCTTGTTCTATTAGGAGCGGTTCTTGTAGTAGGGATTATGGCGTTTGAAACGATTAAAGAAGGATATCACCATATTCTTCATCCAACGAAGTCTTCAGGCTTTATTTTAAATATTACAGTACTTGGCATCTCGGTATTGCTTGAGATGTTTGTCTTATTTAAGGCAATGAAAGAAATTTTGCACGATGTCGGAATGAATACCGCAGAGGTCAATGTTTTTACGCAAAGCTTTGTTCATTTAAAGAAAGCAAAGCCAGCAACCAAGCTGGTCTTTATGGAAGATCTGGTAGCTACTGGAGGAGGCGTATTGGCGTTAATAGCCGTTTTCATTTCACGGTTTACACCTTTTCACCAAGCTGAAGGAATTGCTTCTATTTTAATTGGGCTTATGATGTTTTTCGTAGTAGGACGAGTATTTTTAGATAATGCTGCTGGAGCCCTTGGTGAAGCAGATAAAGAAATGGAAATAAAAATTGCCGCGATTGTCATGCAAGATGTACAAGTGCGGGATATTCAAACGTTAATGGTGATGAAAGAAGGAGAAGAGCTTCACGTTGAATTAAAAGTAGAAATTGATCCTTCTTTAACAGTGGCCGAAGCTGATGATATTAAAGATCGTCTGGAAAATCGTATTTTACAGGAAAAAGGAGTAACGGATGTTATTATTGAATTTGATGAAGATGATGGAATTCCGGACTGGGCGCCAAGTGATTTACAGCTTCAAAAAGAATAAAAACAAGGAAGAAAACAACTGTTTTCTTCCTTGTTTTTAGCTATATACTTTTTCACGTACGTTTGGAGAATCTGTTGAAGCTTTCGAAAAGTTAATGGTTTCACGTACAACGTAAATAGGTCTATTTTTACTTTCATCGTAAATTCTTGCGATGTATTGTCCGACTAGACCTAAACCAAGTAGCTGAATACCGCTAAAGAAGGTGATAGCTACCATAATGGAAGTCCAGCCAGGCTGAATATTTTTCCCTATCAGCCAAACAACAATCGAATAACTTAAAACTAAAAGTGATACAAAAACCGATAATAAGCCAATAACCATTACTAAACGCAAAGGCTTCGTTGAAAACCCAATAATTCCATCTGAAGCAAACTTGATCATCTTTTTTAAAGGATATTTTGTTTCACCAGCAAAGCGTTCATCACGCTCATATTCTACATATGTTTGCCTGAAGCCAATCCAAGACATCATTCCTCGTACAAAACGATTGCGTTCAGTCATTTTTTTGAATACATCCGCTACTTTTCGGTCGATAATACGAAAATCTCCCGTGTCTTTAGGGATTTCGATATCAGACATATAATTTAAAAAGCGATAAAAATACTTAGCCGTGGCTAATTTAAAAAAGGTCTCTCCGCTTCGTTTCTTGCGCTTTGCATATACAATTTCATAGCCTTGCTGCCATTTAGCAATTAATTCGGGAATCATTTCTGGCGGATCTTGTAAGTCCGCATCAATAATAACGATAGCATCACCTTGAGCATAATCAATGCCTGCTGTTACGGCAGTTTGGTGCCCGAAATTACGAGCAAAATCAATAACTTTTACGTTAGAATCCATAGCCGCTACGTCTTTCAAGATTTCAATTGTTCGGTCGGTGCTGCCGTCATTGACGAAAATGAATTCATAGTTAATATGATTTTTATGCATGACGGAAAGCAAGCGATTGTAGCATTCATTAGCTACTTCTTCTTCAAAATACATAGGTACCACAATTGAAATTAGTTCTCTCATGCTTTACCTCCTAGCGAGTGATGGTTTGTGTGCTTAAACGTCCATATTTTATTAAGGAAAAAATTGATAAACATTCCTATACAAGTAGACAACAGTTGTCCAATTATTGGATTAGCAGGTGTATAGTGTACAAGAAGGAATAAGCAGCTTGTATTAATTGCTAAAGTAATAAGGTTTACGATGAAAAATTGAGCTAACATCCATTTATGTACAGTTGCTTGAAACACCCACGATTTGTTCCAATAGTAGCTGTTTATGACGCCAATGAAATAAGATAGCACGTTAGCCAATATATAATTCATATCAAAATGAATGAGTGCTAAGTAACTGATAATAGTGAGCAGGGTATTCATTATCCCTACAAATCCGAATTTCAGGAATTTTATCACGGTTGTATAATCCCTTCTATTTAATTTATCTCTTCACATTTTGTCTTGGGTTCATTTTTAGTAAATCGTACTATTAAATAGGATAGAATCACTGAAATACCAAATCCTTCGAGCAGCATAAAGCTTGGAAAAATAAAGAATCGATAGCGAGTTTGAATTTCAATAAGCAAGTGAATAAGAACGTATCCTATGATTAGTAATAAAAACAGTGTATACGGATATTTATCCTGCTTCCTCAGGAATAAACATATAAGGACAATAATGGAAAGAATAGTAGTTGAAACATAAATGATTCTTTCATAACTTTGAGCAGCACTAATTAATTTCTCTTTATTAAAAGGTACATCTTCTTGAGGAGTTAATGAAATGCTCCAAAATGTAGATGCATCCGTTCCGCCCCACATATTTAGGAATTTAATGTGAAAGAGATCTAAAAGCTGCTCTTTATCTGCTACCCGTTCTTTAATTACCTCTTTTTCTGCTTCAGCTCGTTTTTCTCCAATTGGCATACCCATAAAACGACTAGCATCCTCTGAAGAATAAGAACCGCTTGTTTCATAATTAAAGCCAATGACGAACTTCCATAAAGGATCTCTGTTACTTAAAGGATATTTAGAAATACCGCTGGCTACAAAAGAATAGTTGATCAGCGCATTTGCAATAAAAAAAGTAGCCAGTATGCCTACGAGGTTTTTTCCTATTTTCTTTCGACGAGCTTTTAACTCAGCAGCATTCTTCGTTTTAATGTAAGGTTGAAGAATTTGCAAGATGAAATAAATGAAAACAGCGACGATAATAATGGGTCCTAGAGGGCGCATTAAATTTCCTAACGACAATAGAAGGCCAATATAAAGCCAGCTAAACTTGTTATGAGCATATCTTTTTATAATAAGGTAAAAAGCTGTATAAAATAAAAAAGTAGCTAAATGCTGGTTAGTTAACACTGAGCTATAGAGAATGTTCGGAATGTAGAACGCATATAGAAAAGCTGCCATTCTCCCAGCAAGTTCATTAAATACTTTTGCGCCAATTAAATAAATAAAAATAACGGTGCCAGTGGAATAAAAAATATTTAACAATTTTAATATAAAAATATTATCTCCAAAACAGCGAATAATAACAGATTCATAGAATGAAAAGCCTAGCTGATATACCCATGTAGTAAAATAAACGCTTTGGTTAAAGTCATAATTTCCTTTTGCGATATTACGCGCGGCATCTAACATGACAAGAAAGTCAGATTTTACAGGCGTTTGAACAGAAAGCATCCATGCTAGTCGAATACCTAAGGTCAAAACGATCAGTGAAATAAAAAAAACAGTTTTGTTCATGTATCTACTTGCAATAGCTATTAGAAAAATGACAAGGAAAGTGATAAATATTCCTTCAATAATAAATGAATTACTTAAAGCCAAGCCCTTTAATTCCAATGAATTTGTCATCGCATTATAACTGCCCCATAGAGACCACGTGAGAATAATGACACATAAAAAGATCAGGCTTTTGGATAAAAATGAGTTAAGCATATTACCTCCTGCAAATTATTTCAAAGATAAGGTACAAAATTCCTACCCTATGATACCATATTTTATTATTTTGTATATATTTTTCTTATAGAGTATAATATTAGACTGTTCTGAAATTACAACAGCGGCATAACGTTTGATAAAAGGGTAAGCGGAGTAGGCAGTGATTTAGTAATAGATAAAAGAGGTTGAGAAAAAAGGATTTTAGTCGAAGTGAAAAACGAACCATTAATCACCATGTTTGATTAGTGGTTCGTTATGGTGAACGTAGTTTCATTTGTTTAGTTCCTTCCAGCAGTTGATTGGAGGGCAAGACGAAGACTCCCGCGGAAAGCGAAGTCTTGCACGGAAATCAACTGCGGTGTAACAAGCAATCCCTACTAGCTTATTTATTCCATTTGTTCTCCTATAGATTCGCTTGATTTAGTTATGTCTCAATCTCTTCTTTTTTATCATGTGTTTTCTGATGCGAACAGCTTTTATGTTTTAAACCGATCTTTTAATAAATTCCATAGGGAACTCACTCCGAGACTAATGCTGATCAGAATTCCTGATAGAGCTACTATTAAAGCGATATATTCAAAGATAGAAAACTGCTTCATGCTATCCCAATTGATGTTTCCCTTTAGTTTGCTAATAACTAAATTCATTCCGTAAATACCGGAAAGAACCGTATAAATCGTTAAAATTAATAATAAGTAATTGTGACGTTTGGCTGCGATTTTCTCTTGATTTTGGTACAAAGTGCCAAGGGTTTCTTTGACTTCTTGATAAAGAGAATTGATGTGAAAGATTTTTTTAAAAAGCTCAGAAAACTCTTGACCTTCTGTGCGCGAGCTAATTTCTAAAAATAAATATTTACCTGAAAATACGGTAATAGAGCGGATTAGTCGTTCAATGCCCTCTGAATTTTTATGAAACGTGAGCTGAGAATACTCATAAGATAGTTTTAGCAACACGATTTTATAGAAAAAATGTAAAAATAAATTATAGTAATGCTGGCCAAATAGATGATTCATCAAAAGCTGATCCGTTTTAGAGTCTGTCGATTTAGAAATACATGAAAACACATGGTCTGTTATGACGTAATAGGTTTCAGGAGCCCACCTTTCATACACGTGTTTAGTATTATACGTTTTAATATACTCATGATTGTGTGCAGAAATAAACGCTTTCCCGTCAGGCGTATAGCTATTTAGCTGCCCAGTACGAAATAAAGTTGTGGAATTAATTTCTTGCTCTTGATTTACCGTTACATAACTTAACACAAACATCCGTTCATCGATAAAATAAGGAAGGCTCCCAACGTGCTGTTCACGCGTGGCTTCTTTCTTGATGTGTTCGTTCAAAAATGGCGCAAGCTGTGAAAAAATATAATCTTGCACTTTGCTATAGCGATGATGTTCATAGGTAATGGTGGATCCGTGCTCTTCAGCAAGCTTCGGTTCTAATACACGAAAATGATTCATGAATTCTAAAATATCATCATAGGTGTAATGATTATGGCTCATCTCAGTGCGAATGGTCATGACGCCAATTTCAAAAGGACATAAAAAAACATCCACAGACAGCACGTTGCTAGACACGGTGGTGGAGGAAGTGTGTAACGTAATGGTATGGTCTATTTTTTTTGAAAATCGAAGCAGCCCTTCTTTTTCGCACGAGTCAGGGAATAGAATACATTCAATGTAAGGAAGAAAATATTGATCCAGGCTATCATGAGATACGTAATACTGTTCTCCGTAGTATTCTTTTTCTAAATGTTTGTTTTGAATGGAAAAAAAATCGAACAAATTTTCTTTCAGTGCATGAACAAGCTGCTCTTTATTTTTTCGATCAAAGGAAAAAGGAAAAAGAAACATGTTCATTGCTTTGGTAGGTACAATGGTTTGAAATGGTTCTGTTTTCCTTGGTGTATTGGTCATAAACTACATCCTTCTTATGGTCGGTTGTATTTCCTTGTAAGAGTCGCGGAAATGCAGATAGAAAGTAAAAGGTGAAACAAGCTTTACAAAAACCGTTCTACCTGCCTGCGGTGATTCAACGTATCATTTATAATATGCCAATTTTTTTAGAAAACAAACGTAAAAAAAACCAACTAACATCATGATTAGTTGGTTTTACATACAGTGTCTGATTAGTGAATCGTGCGATATACACCAGTTACTTTTCCTAAAATCGTTACGTGGCGAAGAATAATAGGCGCCATCGTTGAATTTTCAGGCTGTAAACGAACGAAATTTTCTTCTTTAAAGAAACGTTTTACCGTTGCTTCGTTGTCCTCGGTCATAGCGACCACAATATCTCCATTATTAGCTGTTTGCTGCTGACGTACGATTACCATATCGCCATCTAGAATACCAGCTTCAATCATACTTTCTCCCATAATTTCAAGCATAAATACATGATCATCTGGAGAAACGAATTTATCTGGAAGAGGGAAATATTCTTCCACATTTTCAACGGCTGTTATAGGAAGACCCGCTGTTACTTTACCGATGACAGGAACATTAATGACATTGCTTTTAGGGATGTTTACTTCATCTAGCTGAAGAACTTCGATTGCTCTTGGTTTTGTTGGATCTCTGCGAATTAACCCTTTGCTTTCTAAACGAGCTAAATGCCCGTGTACAGTGGAGCTAGAGGCTAATCCTACCGCTTCCCCAATCTCGCGAACAGAAGGCGGATAGCCTTTTAATTTTACTTCGTGCTTAATAAAATCTAGTATGTCTTGTTGACGTTTTGATAGCTTCATATTTTTCACCTCGATTTTAGCTATTCTTTAGGTGAATTATACCACGTGGTGTGTCAATATACAAACATAAGTTCGAAGAATTCCATTGACAGAAACAAATGTTCTCAATAAAATAAGAACATATATTCTGATAGGGGGATCATAATATGCAACAATTCTTACATTCTATGAAACATTACGCTATTTTTTTTGCAGTTATCGCTGCACTTACATATGTATTGACGCTGGTTTTAGGAGCGGATAAAGTAGATTTAGACAAATATTCAACGGTTACTATTACAAAAGGAGATACGCTTTGGGACTTGTCCAACAAGTATCATAATCACCATCATTTGACCACCAATGAATTTGTCAAATGGGTTGAAGACGTTAATGATTTAAACTCAGATACTGCCCAGTCTTTATCTCCTGGAGATAAATTATATATTCCTGTTTTAAAAAATGAGTTACATAATCAAGTGGCAATTGAACAGTAGTGTGTAACGGCCGTTCCTGAATATTGTTAGAAGCCGAAAAGGTCGTGATAAAAGTGGACGCCATTATTTATTGCCGTGTCAGTACGGATAAAAAAACCCAAGAAACATCTTTACAGCGCCAGCAAGAAGAATTAAAAAAGCTTGCTAATCTTCATCATCTAGAGGTGAAAAAAGTCGTGATGGAAAAAGCAAGCGGATATGATGTAGACAGAGAGGGTATTTTGGATGTTCTTCATACAATGAAAGAAGAGAAAATATCCGTGCTGCTCATTCAAGACGAAACACGATTAGGCAGAGGAAATGCCCGAATTGCGCTGCTTCATGCTTTTCATAAAGAAAATGCTACCATCTATACGATTAGTCATCAAGGTCAGCTTCAGCTTTCAGAATCTGATTCAATGGTGTTAGATATTATTAGCTTAGTGGAAGAGCATCAGCGGAAATTACATAATGCTAAAATTAAAAGAGGAATGAAAAGAGCCGTAGAAAACGGTTATCGTCCGCAGAAAAATTTAAAAAATCAAGGAGTTAACTCGGGAAGAGAAAAAAAAGAAGCGCCGATTGAAGAAATTGTCCGCCTTCGTCATAACGGCTTAACCTTTGCTGAAATTTCAGTTACGCTAAAAGGTTTTGGTTATAATATTTCAAAAGCGACGGTACATCGCCGCTATCAAGAGTACCAAGAGAGTGCTCAATCTCTTGATAAAACGAAAGAGATTTAGTAAGATGACTACATGTTGCCGGAGCGGTTCGGTAATTTTAATTATTGATTATAAGGAGATAGGTTTTATATGCTATCAAAAGATAAACTTGCTCGTATTAATGCTCTTTCAAAAAAGGCAAAGGCTGAAGGGCTGACAGAATCTGAAGCGAAAGAACAGCAAGAGCTACGTCAGGAATATTTAAAAGTTTTCCGACAATCTATGACAAATCACCTTCATACGATTAAAGTTGTGGACGAAGAAGGTAAAGATGTTACGCCTAAGAAGTTAAAAGAGAGTAAAAAGAAGCGTCTTCACTAAGACGTTCTAGTAAAACTAGAGGGAGTGTTCCCTCTAGTTTTTTGTATATTTTTAATAAGGGGCACAAAAACTGTAAAAGTGGAAATTTTTTTGGTTCAAGTATTGTACAAATAAGCAAATCATTAGTATGATAACATATGTACATAGTTTTGAAAGGAATGAAGAGTATGACACAACGTATTGAAGATCTTTCGATTGCAACAATTCGTACTTTATCAATCGATGCGATTGAAAAAGCAAATTCAGGTCACCCAGGTATGCCAATGGGAGCTGCTCCAATGGCATATACATTGTGGACAAAATTCATGAACATCAATCCAAAGAATCCAAACTGGTTCAACCGTGACCGCTTTGTATTATCAGCAGGACATGGATCGGCACTATTATACAGCTTGCTTCATTTAGCTGGATATGACTTATCAATTGAAGACCTTAAAAACTTCCGTCAATGGGGAAGTAAAACACCAGGTCATCCAGAGTTCGGTCATACAGCAGGTGTTGATGCAACAACTGGTCCACTAGGACAAGGTATTGCAATGGCTGTTGGTAAAGCAATGGCAGAACGTCATTTAGCTGAAACATACAACAAAGAAGGTTTAGAAATTGTAGACCACTTTACGTATGGTATTTGTGGTGACGGAGACTTAATGGAAGGTGTATCTGCTGAAGCAGCTTCATTAGCGGCACACTTAAAATTAGGACGTTTAGTTGTTTTATACGATTCAAATGATATTTCTTTAGACGGAGATTTAGATCGCTCGTTCTCTGAGAACGTAGAAGATCGTTTCAAAGCTTACGGATGGCAAGTAATCCGCGTTGAAGACGGCAATGACTTGACAGCGATTGCAAACGCAATTGAAGAAGCAAAAGGCGATTTAACACGCCCAACGCTAATTGAAGTAAAAACAACAATCGGATTTGGTTCCCCAAACCACGCGGGTACTTCTGGCGTGCACGGTTCTCCATTAGGTTCCGATGAAACAAAATTAACAAAAGAAGCTTATGCATGGACATTTGAAGAAGATTTCTATGTGCCAGAAGAAGTGTATGCTCACTTCAAAGCTACAATTGCTGAAGATGGCCAAAAGAAAGAAAACGAATGGAACGATGTATTTGCACAGTATAAAGAAAAATATCCTGAACTAGGTCGTCAATTTGAACTAGCAGTAGAAGGAAAGTTACCGGAAGGCTGGGAAGAAACGCTTCCAGCATACGAAACGGGTTCAAGCTTAGCTAGCCGTGCTTCTTCTGGAGAAGTATTAAACGCAGTAGCACAAGCTGTACCTCAATTCTTCGGCGGTTCAGCTGACTTAGCTGGCTCAAATAAAACAATGATTAAAGGTTCAGAAGACTTCACTGCAGCTGATTACAGCGGACGTAATATCTGGTTCGGTGTACGTGAATTTGCAATGGGAGCTGCATTAAACGGTATGGCTCTACACGGCGGTGTAAAAGTATTCGGAGGAACATTCTTTGTATTCTCTGATTATCTTCGCCCAGCAATTCGCTTAGCAGCTTTAATGAAGCTTCCTGTAACATATGTATTCACACATGACAGTATCGCAGTTGGAGAAGACGGCCCAACACATGAGCCAATTGAACAATTGCCATCACTTCGTGCAATGCCAGGTCTTTCAGTGGTTCGTCCTGCAGATGCAAATGAAACAGCTGCTGCATGGCGCTTAGCATTAGAGTCAACTGACCGCCCAACGGCGCTTGTATTGACTCGTCAAAACTTGCCAACGCTTGAAGGTACAAAAGAAAATGCATACGAAGGCGTGTCTAAAGGTGCATATGTTGTATCTAAAGCTGGTAAAGACCAAGCGGATGCATTAATACTTGCAACAGGCTCTGAAGTAAGCCTAGCAGTAGAAGCACAAAAAGCATTAGCTGCGGAAGGCATTGACGTATCTGTAGTAAGTATGCCTGCATGGGATCGTTTCGAAGAGCAATCTGCTGAGTACAAAGAAAGTGTTATCCCTAAATCAGTGAAAAAACGTTTAGGTATTGAAATGGCTTCTACACTTGGCTGGGAACGTTATGTTGGAGACGAAGGACAAGTTCTTGGTATTAATCACTTTGGTGCATCTGCTCCTGGTGAAACAATCATGAAAGAATTTGGTTTTACAGTTGAAAATGTAGTAGCAAAAGTGAAAAGCTTGCTTAATGCATAATTCTTTTTCATAAGAAAGAGCAGACTCCTGTGGTCTGCTCTTTTTTTTCGACAAAAAAACAAAGGAATTTTTTCATCGATAGACAAGCATTGCGTACACCATTCGGTATAATGGTACAAAAAAGAACGAGCCGAAAGGGAGGATGAATCGTGAGAACGTATGAAGTATATTTAATGGAGGAAGAAGTTGCATCATCCTATTTTCGAAGAGAAAAGCTCATTTATCAGCTGCTGATTGAATATAGAATGAAACGTCACTTGCAGGAAACGCACTTACAAAAACAAGTTCATTACATTACTCGCCAACTGCCCATTTCATTTATTCAACGAGAATTGCTTCAGGCGTTTTCTCATTATCCTCATTTTTTTACTCATCAAGAGACGTTTGTGCTGGAATATCCTCATAAAAAAAGTCGAGCATCTATAAAATTAACGAATCGCTGTATAACAATTGAAGGAGATGGCAATGTTGATGCTGAGACAGCTTTTTTTGAAGTATTACGCAAGCTAGATCCTTGTTTTTTAGCAGTGAATTATGGAACGGATGAATACGGCTGGCTGAGGCCTGTGAAAACAAGAAAATTTGTGTAATTATTTAAGGAAATTGGAACGGAAATATTGTATAATAGCGTATGGTCTAGTACACTGTAAGTTAGACAACACGAAGGAGGAAGTAATACCATGGGAATGTATATTCTAGTTGGTGTTCTAGCATTAATTGTTGGGATAGCGCTAGGATTTTTCATTGCTCGTAAGTATATGATGAGCTATCTGAAGAAAAATCCACCAATTAATGAACAAATGTTAAAAATGATGATGATGCAAATGGGCATGAAACCATCGCAGAAAAAAATTAACCAAATGATGAAAGCAATGAACGGCCAAATTAAATAATGGTTAATTGGACAGACACTCTCTATTCAGAAGGGTGTCTTTTGTTTTATGATAGAGATAAGAAAATGGTTGTGGGGCTAGGGGGATACAATGAAAATTTTTCGAGAGTTATGGTGGTTTTTCAAACAGGAAAAAAAGTCTTACATAACGGGGGTAGCGCTGCTCATGATCGTGGCAGCATTAGAACTTCTCCCGCCTAAAATTATTGGTTTAACGGTAGATGGCATTAAAGAAGGGACGCTGAATGGAAAGCGCTTAATGCAGATGGTTTGCATTTTGCTAGGAGCTGCTGTTGTGGCCTATTTCACGAGATACATATGGCGTATTATGATATTTGGTTCATCTGTTAAACTAGCCAAGCAGCTGAGAAATACCCTCTACACTCATTTTACCAAGATGAATCAGGCCTTTTATCAACGCCGGCGAATTGGGGATTTGATGGCCCATGCAACAAACGATATTCAAGCTATTCAACAAACTGCAGGTTCGGGCGTTTTGACACTCGTGGATTCCATTGTCACAGGAGGGCTTGTTCTATGCACAATGGCCCTCACAATCAGCTGGAAATTAACGCTTATTTGCCTTATTCCTATGCCGCTTATGGCCGTTTTAACAAGTTACTATGGTACATTGCTTCATGCGCGGTTTCATCACGCACAAGCAGCATTTTCTACTTTAAATGATAAGGTTCAAGAAAGCATTAGCGGAATTAAAGTCATTAAGACGTTTGGGGAAGAAGCAGCTGATGTCGAAGAATTTCGCATCAAGTCTGCAGATGTTGTCCAAAAGAACATGAAAGTAGCCCGAGTAGATGCATTGTTTGATCCGACCATTTCGATTATTGTAGCACTTTCTTTTTTACTTGCTCTTATTTTTGGCAGCAAGATGGTTATTAGTGAAGAGTTAACACTGGGGCAGCTTGTTACCTTTACAACTTATTTGGGTCTTCTTATTTGGCCGATGCTCGCGTTTGGCTGGCTATTTAACATTGTGGAACGTGGAAGAGCATCATATGACAGGGTATTTTCTTTATTAAAAGAAGAAAATTCGATTGAAGAAGCAGCGCATCCTAGTGTTGAAATGCCAACAGGAAATATTGAAGCTGTTATTCATAGGTTTTCGTATGGTAAAGAAGACGAATATACGTTAAACGACATTTACTTTACACTTTCTCGCGGTCAAACGTTAGGTATTGTCGGAAAGACGGGTGCTGGGAAGACCACGCTTTTGAAGCTGCTGCTTCGTGAATTTGATGTAAGAGACGGAGCTGTTTTATGGGGAGGAAAAGATATTAAAGACTATGCTTTTGATTCATTGTACAAAAGCCTTGGATATGTTCCTCAAGATCACTTTTTGTTTTCAACAACAGTTGCTGATAATATCGCTTTTGGAAAAAGAGAAGCAAGCAATCAAGAGATTAAAGAAGCGGCTAAAGTTGCCAATGTACATAGAGACATCCTTGATTTTACAGATGGCTATCAAACAATAGTAGGCGAAAAAGGCGTTTCGTTATCGGGTGGACAAAAACAGCGTATCTCGATTGCAAGAGCTCTTCTATTAGATCCTGAGCTTTTAATTTTAGACGACTCGCTATCAGCGGTAGATGGAAAAACGGAAGCGGGTATTTTACAAGCGCTGAAGCAGAAACGTCAAAATCGAACAACGATTATTACAGCACATCGGCTGAGCTCGGTTACTCATGCAGACCTGATTCTTGTACTTGATAAAGGGAAAATTATTCAGCGAGGAACTCATGAGGAGCTGCTTAGCGTGAGCGGCTGGTACCAGGATATGTACGATAGACAGCAGCTTGAACGTGCGGTAGAAGAAGGAGAGACGAAAAATGAAAATTGAGCATTCTTCGGTACATAAACGTCTGTTTCGCTATACAATTCCGCATAAAAAATCATTTTTTTTAGCGTTCACACTATTATTAATTGCTACGGCTGCGGATTTATTAGGGCCCATTTTGATTAAAATTTTCATTGACGATTATTTAACTCCTAAGTATTTGCCTCTTCAGCCTCTTGTGTGGCTTGCAAGCAGTTATTTGCTTTTACAGCTTTTAAAAATTGTCGTTCAATACTTTCAGCTTCTGCAGTTCCAAAAAATTGCGCTTCAAATTATTCAGCAGATTCGAATTGACGTTTTTTCTCATGTTCATCGCCTGGCTCTTCGCTTTTTTGACAACACCCCCACAGGAAGCCTGGTATCTCGAATTACAAATGACACGGAAGCCATGAAAGAAATGTTTGTGGAAGTCATCGCGGTTTTTATTCAAAATGGGGTGTTTTTGGTCGGTATTTTTATAGCCATGTTTATGCTAGATGTGAAGCTGGCTTTTTATTGTTTAGTTCTTCTCCCGTTCATTTGGGGACTTATGAAGCTTTATCAGCGTTACAGCGCTATTTACTACGGACAGCTTCGAGAGAAACTAAGCCAGTTAAATGCCAAGCTTCATGAGTCTTTGCAAGGCATGTCTATTATTCAGTTATTTCGTCAAGAAAAGCGGCTGCGCTCGGAATTTGAAGAAATCAATGATGAACATTACAAAGCGGGGATGCGCAATATTAAGTTGGATGGTTTGCTGCTAAGGCCGGCAGTCAAAATTCTTTACATTTTAGCCGTTATTCTTGTGCTCAGTTATTTTGGTATTTCCGTAGCTGACAGTCCTGTTAAAATTGGTGTTCTTTACGCGTTTATCAACTACTTGGATCGTTTTTTTGAGCCTGTTAATGAAATGATGCAGCGTCTTTCTATGTATCAGCAAGCGATGGTATCAGCCTCTCGGGTATTTGACGTGATGGATGAAAAAGAAAAAAATCCAGTCATGACAGGAGAACAAAAGCAGGGGGTACAAAAAGGAACAGTAGAATTCAGAAACGTAACGTTTTCCTATGATGGTGTTCGAGATGTACTTTCTGATATATCGTTTACGGTAAATGAAGGAGAAACAGTGGCTTTAGTAGGCCATACGGGAAGCGGGAAAAGCTCCATCATTAATTTATTAATGCGTTTTTATGAGCAGCAAAAAGGAGACATTTTGATCGATAATAAACTGCTATCGTCTTTTTCAAATAAACAGCTTCGAGATGAGGTAGGGCTAGTGCTTCAAGATGCCTTTTTATTTGCAGATACCGTAAAACGAAATATTACGCTGCACGAAGACCATTTTTCTGATGAACAAGTAAAAGCAGCGGCGGAATTTGTGCAAGCTCACGCATTTATCGAAGCACTTCCTAATAAGTATAATGAAGTGCTAGTCGAAAGAGGTTCCACTTTATCAAGCGGCCAGCGTCAGCTCTTAGCATTTGCAAGAACGGTCATCCGGAATCCTAAAATCCTTATTCTTGATGAAGCAACAGCACACATTGATACAGAAACAGAAGAAGCGATTCAAGAAGTGTTAAGAGATATGGGAAAAGGCCGTACAACAATTGCGATTGCCCATCGTTTATCCACTATTCAACACGCCGACTGTATTTTAGTACTGCATAAAGGAAAAATCGTCGAAAAAGGCACACATACTGAACTGCTAAACAAAGGCGATTTGTACTATAATATGTATCAGCTTCAGCACAGTGAAAAAGAGGAGAATTTCAGCAAAGAAACAGGAGTAAAAGAGACTTATACAGAATTGATAGAGTGAAGGCAAAAAAAGAAACAACCTTCATGGAGAGGTTGTTTCTGTCGTTTGAGCAGGGAATTCATTGTAAACGTTTAATAAATGATCTAATTCTTGACTATGTTTAATAGCAGGTGGAGAGTTTAATCCACTTACTCGGACTATGCGGATGAGTTCTTCTCGTTTCTTTTCAATCGCTAATAGAATATCTTTTTTGGCCAATGCTATGTATCCCTTCTAACAAGTCGTTTACCTAATTATACAAGATAATGGTACTATTTGAAAGAAGTGAGATAAGACAATTTGGTTACAAAATGGTAACGAAAAAGAACAAAAAGAACAAAAAAGGGAAGTGTGAAATGTGGGAGATTTAAATTTGTTTTTGGCATTTGGCGCAGGTTTTTTATCGTTTATTTCACCTTGCTGTTTGCCTTTATACCCAGCTTTTTTATCGTACATAACGGGAGTATCAGTTAGCGAGCTAAAGGAAGGCGCTAAGTCGCATCAGCGAAAAGCTTTTATTCACACAGCTTTCTTTTTGCTTGGGTTTTCTGTCATTTTTATTATGATTGGTTTTGCGACGTCTTTTATTGGTCAGTGGTTTTTTAACTATAAGGATTTAATCCGGCAGATTGGCGCTATTCTTATTATTTTCTTTGGTCTAGTTGTACTAGGGATTTTTAAGCCTCGCATTCTTATGCAAGAACATAAGCTTAGATTCGCAAATAAGCCGGCTGGTCTCTTAGGTTCTTCTTTCATAGGCATGGCGTTTGCTGCGGGCTGGACTCCGTGCACGGGCCCTATTTTAGTATCGGTTATGGCGCTTGCAGCGACAAACCCAGGCTCTGGCCTTTTGTATATGATAGCTTATTCACTTGGATTTTCTATTCCATTTTTTATCATGACGTTTTTTATTGGGAAAATGAACTGGTTAAAAAAACATATGAATTCCATGATGAAAGTTGGCGGATACGCAATGATTGGCATGGGATTTGTTTTGTATTTTGACTGGATGACAAAAATTATTATTTATACAACGAGCGTATTTGGAGGGTTTACGGGCTTTTAAGGAAAATGATACAAAAAAGAATCTGATAATTGACAGATTCTTTTTATTTTTCAAAAGACAAAATAGTTACTTTCGCTCTTAGGAAATATACAAGAATATGGGGTAAAAAAATATATAGAAAAAATTTATTTTTACTATATCTTCTATAAATACGGAGTGATACAATGAAATCGTCATATTTTTAATTGTTAAAAAGAGGTGTGTAAATTGAAAGATATTTTGTTAATCTTGCTTTTGCAACTGATCTATGTACCGATCTTGACGCTGCGCACAATTTTTTTAGTCAAAGGTATGAGTATGTATGCCTCAGTTTTTGGATTTGTTGAAGCGTTAATTTATGTATTCGGCTTATCTCTTGTATTTTCAGGAGATCAAAGCACGCTTGCTATGGTTGTATATGCAGTTGGGTTTGGAGTGGGAATTATCCTTGGAAGTTATATCGAATCTAGGCTTGCTATCGGATATACAACATTCTTAGTTAACCTTATGACCAAAAATGAAGAGTTGATTAACCGCCTTCGACAGGAAGGTTTTGGTGTTACTGTTTACCAAGGAGAAGGAAGAGACAGTGCACGCTATAGATTAGACATTTTAACAAAAAGAAGTAGAGAAGAAGAGCTATTAGCATTCATTGAAGAATATGAGCCTCGTGCTTTCATTATTTCATACGAGCCGCGTAAATTTAAAGGCGGGTTCTTACTAAAAGCAATGAAAAAGCAAAAACAAAAGCAAAAAGCAAAAGCAGATATCACCTCTACTAAATAAAAACAGAAGAGATCCTCTTCTGTT
Organism: Priestia sp. SRI_019; assembly: GCF_057586255.1. Lineage (NCBI taxonomy): Bacteria > Bacillati > Bacillota > Bacilli > Caryophanales > Bacillaceae > Priestia > Priestia sp. SRI_019. The sequence goes on from NZ_JBYCZN010000001.1 coordinate 816,749, forward strand.
TTTTTGTTGCACTTTTACTTCTGATGTTTTTTGGATTATAATATAAGTAAACACTAAACTATAGTAAAGGAAGGATTTCATTGGTTATTGCTTCGACACTTGTCGCAATTTTTATGGCTTCTTTCATATTAGTTGTTCGAATGAAAGCTGCTGATAAACCAACGAATGCAAAAAAAATTATACTTCCGCCTTTTTTTATGAGTACGGGAGCGTTAATGTTTATTTTCCCAATGTTTCGAGTAACGGGTGCAGAACTGCTTGAGGCGTTAATAGCAGGCATGATTTTCTCAATCCTGTTAATTAAAACGTCTAAATTTGAAATTCGTGACGATCATATTTACTTGAAGCGTTCAAAAGCTTTTGCATTCATTATTATTGGTTTGCTTATTATTCGAATTGCAATGAAAATATATTTAAGTTCTTCAATTGATGTTGGCCAGCTTGGCGGTATGTTCTGGATTTTAGCATTTGGTATGATTGTACCTTGGCGCATTGCGATGTACACATCGTACAAAAAGCTCGAACGAAAGCTGCATAATGATCGTCTTGCTAATACAACAATATTAAACTAAAAAAGGTGGCTACGCAGCCACCTTTTTTGATTTAAAATAAATGCTGATAGGGGACGGCATCTATTTTTTGTTTTTTTAATGTTTTTAATAAAAATTTATGATCACGTTTAGGCGTAGCTAAAATGTATCCACGTACGATTAAGTCTTCCGTTATAGAGGCTGCTTGTTCTTCAATTGCGAGTTCCCCAATTTTCCCCGCGATTTTTTGTTTGGCTACATCGCGAAACAGTTCAGGTACTGGTTCAACAAGAACGTTTAATAGCTGCTTTTGATCAGCTGACCAAAGGTGGACGGTTTTGGAAAGATAGTGATCTTGCCAATCAAGCTCAGACATGCCGTCTTCTTTTGGTAAGCGCTTTAAAAACTTCCTGAACATAAAAAATCCGCCGATAGCAAACATGCTCATTAAAAAGACTACCCAAAATAAAATAACCCATAAAAACCAGCCCTCTAGCATATTTTTCACTCCTTTATAAAGAGGTCACTCCTAATATTACTATATTTATACATTTATTATAAAAGCCTTGTTCCTTTTATGGCAATATAAAATTCCTGTACTTTGTGCGAGAGGGAAGTCTTTTTTGACTCGTCGATAAGTTTATATAGACTCATTAATGAGTGAATTATCGTTAGAATTGTCTAAAAATGCTTATTTTTCAGCTTTTTAAAAGTTGGCACGTTTTTTGCATATAAACTAATTGAAGAATTATTTAATATGAGAGGAAGATAAAAATGAGTCAAACTTTTAGCAAAGTAGCAACAAATTTACCGGGAGAAAATGCAAAGCAATTATTAGATAGAAGACACCGTGCCATTCCGAAAGGTGTAAGTTATGGCATTCCGACATTTGCTGATACGGCTGAAGGGGCGATCGTTAAAGATGTCGATGGCAATACGTTTATTGATTTCGTAGGCGCAATTGGCACAATCAATGTAGGACACAGTCATCCAAAAGTAAAAGAAGCGCTTCACAAACAAGTAGACCGTTTTATTCACACAGGATTTAACGTAATGATGTATGAGTCATACGTAGAGCTTGCAGAAAGATTAGCAGCAATTGCCCCTGGTGAATTTGACAAGAAAGTATTACTTTTAAATAGCGGAGCAGAAGCTGTAGAAAACGCAGTGAAAATTGCTCGTAAATATACAAAGCGTCAAGGAATTATTTCCTTTAACCGCGGTTTCCATGGCCGTACATTAATGACAATGACAATGACAAGTAAAGTAAAACCATATAAATATGAATTTGGACCGTTTGCTCCTGAAGTATACAAAGCTCCATATCCTTATGAGTATCGCCGTCCACAAGGATTATCAGTTGAAGCATACGAAGATTTCATGATTACAGAATTTAAAAACTTCTTAAATACAGAAGTAGCACCGGAAACGATTGCAGCTGTTGTAATGGAGCCGATTCAAGGTGAAGGTGGCTTCATCGTTCCAGGTAAACGTTTTGTGCAAGAAGTGTATCAATTATGTAAAGAGCACGGAATTTTATTTGTATCAGATGAAATTCAAGCAGGATTTGCACGTACGGGCCGCTACTTCGGTATTGAACATTTTGACGTGGCGCCTGATTTAATTACGGTATCAAAATCCCTAGGAGCTGGCGTACCAATCAGCGGTGTCATTGGCCGTGCTGAAATCATGGATGAATCTAATCCTGGTGAGCTTGGTGGAACGTACTGCGGAAGTCCTCTTGGATGTGAAGCAGCCTTAGCTGTACTTGATATCATTGAAGAAGAAAAGCTAAACGAACGCGGTGAGTACCTTGGAAAAGTAGTAACATCACGATTTGAAAAACTAGCAGAAAAATATGACTGTATCGGTGATATTCGCGGATTAGGAGCGATGTCTGCTATCGAGCTTGTAAAAGATCGTGAAACAAAAGAAGCGGACAAGGAGCTTACACAGCGTATCGTAAAAGAAGCAAACAAGCGTGGATTATTACTGCTTAGCGCAGGAGTATTTGGAAACGTTCTTCGTATCTTAATGCCAATTGTTATTACGGATGAGCAGCTAGAAGAAGGCTTAGCTATTTTTGAAGCAGCACTAGAAGCAAGCGTGCAGCAAACGGTTGAAGTATAAGAGAAACTGAGGCATGAGTGAAGAGAGGGCTCTTCACTCATTCTTCATGAATCACAAAGAATGGGTATGTTTGGACACTCTATTTATAGATTTTTCATTTTCTGATAAAATAAAATAATAATTATTTTTTGACGAAAAGGTGATTCAAATGACCATTCATAAAAGGCATATTCAGCAAATTAACGACGAACTTTACGATATATTTGAGTCATCATTTGATGAAATCTTTGTAACTGATGCGAATGGATATGTGTTAGTTGTAAATTCAGAGTGTGAAAAAAACTATGCTTTGAAAGTGGAAGATTTTATTGGAAAGCACGTAAAAGAACTGCAGGAAATGGGTATTTTTTATCCTTCGGCCACGTTAAAAGTGATTGAATCCAATCAAGCGATTGAATTGGTTCAAAAAACAAACTCCGGCAGGTATCTTCATGTGCGGACAAGGCCGGTATTTACAAACGACGGTCATTTAAAAAGCGTTATTAGCTATTCACGAGATCTCACAGACTTGATGGAATTAAAACGAAAAGTAGAAGAGATGGAAGAACAGCTTGAAAATTATAAAAAAGAGTTAAACGAAGCCGTCGATTTAGAAGGCATCGTGACAAAAAGCGAAGCGATGAAAAAAGTTTTTTCAACCATTCAACGAGTTGCTTCTGTAAATACAACCGTTCTTTTACTTGGAGAAACAGGAGTAGGAAAAAGCAGAGTAGCAAAACTGCTTCACCAGCTTAGTACAAGAAAACAGCAGCCGTATCATGAACTTAACTGTGCAGCGCTACCCGAACAGCTTATTGAATCAGAGCTATTTGGCTATGAAGGCGGTACGTTCACTGGAGCATTTCGAGAAGGGAAAAAAGGGATCATTGAGCTTTCCAACGAAGGCACGCTTTTTCTAGATGAGATTGGTGAACTTTCTCTTTCGGCACAAAGTAAGTTGCTCCACGTGCTGCAAGACCGTACCATTCGTCCCGTGGGCTCAACAAGAGCAGTATCAATAGACGTACGAATCATTGCTGCTACGAATCAAAATCTAGAACAAATGGTGGAAGAAGGAAAGTTTAGACGTGATTTGTACTATCGGCTAAACGTAGTGCCGATTATCATACCTCCTTTACGAGAGCGAAAAGAAGATATTCTGCCGCTTGTCTATCAGTTTCTTCACCATTTTAATACAGTATACGAACGTAATGTACGTTTATCACCAAAGGCGTTAGATGCGTTCTTAGGACAAGAATGGAAAGGAAACGTTCGTGAAGTGGAAAATATCATTGAGCGTCTGGTTGTTACAGGTGAAGAAATGATTACGCTTAAAGATTTGCCTTTTGCAAAAGAGTTTGCTGTCGATCCACCTGTCCATACGCTTCCTGAAATGATTGAACATGTGGAAAAAGAGATGGTCATAAAGGCGTTTGAACAGCATAGGTCGTCTTACAAAGTAGCGGAACAGCTTGGTATTAGCCAATCACAAGCGAGTCGTAAAATTCGAAAGTACGTTTCGGACAGCACAGAACAGTGAGTAGATAAATTTAAGCAGGGAGTGAAGAAATATGAAGCAAGCAAACTTATATATTAACGGAGAATTTGTTTCAGCAAATGATACATACGAAGTGGTAAATCCAGCAACAAATGAAGTAGTGGCTACTGTTGCAAAAGGTGGAGAAAAAGAAGCGAAGCTAGCAGCAGATGCTGCTTATGAAGCGTTTCAAACATGGTCTAAAAAAACAGCAGAAGAGCGCGGTAAATTATTATTTAAATGGCATCAGCTGATTGAAGAACATACCGATGAACTTGCTGAAATAATGACAGTCGAACAAGGCAAGCCTCTTAAAGAAGCAAAAGGTGAAATTGGCTATGCCAACGGATTCGTTTCATGGTACGCAGAAGAAGGAAAACGCATTTACGGAGAAACAATCCCAGCTTCTTCTCCTAATAAACGATTATTTGCTCATAAGCAGCCTGTGGGAGTCATGGCAGCTATTACACCTTGGAACTTCCCGGCAGCTATGATTACGCGTAAAGTAGCGCCAGCTTTAGCAGCTGGATGTACAGCGGTTATTAAACCGGCAGAACAAACGCCACTAACGGCTCTTCGACTAGCAGAGCTGGCACAAGAAGCGGGTATTCCAAAAGGCGTAATTAATGTAGTTACGGGAGATGCAAAAGCGATTGGAGAAGCGTGGCTTCAAGATGGACGCGTACGTAAACTATCGTTTACGGGCTCTACAGAAGTAGGTAAACTGCTAATGCGCGGAGCAGCTGATACGGTTAAAAAAGTGTCTTTAGAATTAGGCGGACACGCTCCGTTTATCGTAACAGCAAATGCTGATTTAGATAAAGCAGTAACAAATGCAATTGCTTCTAAATTCCGTAACGCTGGTCAAACATGCGTATGTACAAACCGCATCTACGTGCACGAATCTGTTGCTAAACCGTTCGCAGAGCAGTTTGCAGCGGCTGTTAGTCAGCTGAAAGTCGGAAACGGCTTAGAAGAAGGTACGGATATCGGACCTCTGATCGATGAAAAAGCGTTAGAAAAAGTAAAGCGCCACTTAGATGATGTTGTAGCAAAAGGCGGAAACGTCTTAACTGGAGGGGCTGTACGCGAAGAAGGAAGCGGACTTTTTGTTGAGCCTACGGTTGTAAATGGTGCAACAGACGATATGCTTTGTATGTACGAAGAAACATTCGGGCCAATTGCTCCAATTGCGACGTATCAAACAGAAGAAGAAGTTATTCGCCGTGCAAATAACTCGCCTTACGGATTAGCAGCTTATGTGTTCACTGAAAATATTTCAGAAGCTATTCGTATTGCTGAAGCTTTAGAATATGGTATTGTAGGACTAAATGATGGACTACCTTCTACACCACAAGCGCCGTTTGGCGGCTTTAAAGAAAGTGGACTTGGACGTGAAGGCGGACATTACGGAATTGAAGAATACTTAGAAGTAAAATATATTTCTTTAGGCTTTTAACAAAAAGTGATTTCGCTTTCCTGCGAAATCACTTTTTTTAGTAATAGTACACGTGGGGAATTTGTGCATGGATTGATTGAAAATTCATGAATAAAAAACAAAATTCTTCTAGAGTACAGCATTCAAGATCTTCGCAATCGTGAGAGTTAAAAAAATCTTCAAGTATAGTTGCCTCCACGTCTTTAAATAACCAGTGGTGTTCAACATCCTCAAAATTGCCGCGATAAACCTCACTTAACCCATAGAAGTCGAATATATCTTCCAACTGCTTCTGTTGCATAGCCATCCCTCCTCTTCCTAGTATAAGAAAAAGAAAGAGATATTAAACAAGCCGTCATACTACTTTGTTTTTTTTATAAAATCTCGTATAGTTAATAGTAATGACAAGCAAAGGAGTTTCGGTATGTTTACATATATCACGTTATTTGGTTTTCTTGGATTCGCTGTGTATTCGAGTACGTGGATTTATTCTATTGTCAAAAAAGATGGAAGAGCAAAGAAAAATGGAAAGGGTACTCTTATTAGTTTTCTTGTGATGCTTATTGGGTTAGTCGGTCTGCAGCTTACGTAATCATAGATTATTTTGACATTTTTACCACCTTCACTTATAGTTAACGTTGGGCGAACATATGTGTGATTTTGTTCACAGTGCTTGCCTTAAGTTGAAAAAGAAAGAAGGTGGCATATTTGAGATATCACACACATATTGCAACATCGATTGCTGCCGGTGCCGGTGTGGCTATAACAGGAGACGCTTCGTTTACATTTCCTTATGTTGTAGGCATTGCGATTGGAGCGCTGCTTCCTGATATTGATGAACCAAATTCATATATTGGTAGAAGATCTCTTGGTCTCGCAAAAGTCATTAAATCTATTTTTGGACACCGAGGTATTACGCATTCTATTCTTGCAAGTGGACTTATTTTTTATTTACATACGATGTATAACAACGATTTTACATTAGGGATAGCCTATGGATACGCTTTTCATATTCTTGGAGATTTCTTTTCTAAACGAGGGGTACCTTTTTTCTCTCCTCTTAGCAAGAAGAAGTTTAAGCCTCCTTTAACATATGAAACAGGTGGTGGAGCAGAGACTCTCATCTTTTACCTGGCAGTGATAGGAAGTTTTTATATGCTTTATAAGTATCAGCTGTACACTCAGCTGTTTTAAAGGAAGAAGAGGCTGGGACAACAGTATGTTAGCTGAGGTGAATGACGAACCATTGATCAAAATATTTGATCGGTGGTTCGTTTTTTATTGGAATGGTAAACGTGGGTGTTATCTGTTTTGTTGCTTCTAGTGGTTGACTGGAGGGCAAGGCGAAGACTCCTGCGGGGAAAGTAGACTAAGACTAGATACGACCCCGAAGGAGCCTAGCGACGAGAAGGCTCATCGGCCGCCCGCGGAAAGCGAAGCCTTGTACTGATATCAACAGCAGTGTCATAAGCGAGCGAGCCGTGCGATCTCATTTGTTCGTCTTTAAATGGAAGTGATTTAGTTATGTCTCAATCTCTCTTTTAGGCTTCCACTACGTAAAGTTCAGTCGTTTTCATAGGAAGGGTAATGGTAATACTTGTGCCGTCATTTTTTTCACTGGCTACATGAAAAAAACCATTATGTTCGTTAATAATTTTGTTGCAAATTGTTAGTCCTAGGCCTATTCCTCGTTCTTTTGTTGTATAAAAAGGCTCTCCTATATGAGGGATACGCTTTGAATCAATTCCACATCCATTGTCTTTTATCACAATGCACAGCGTTTCTCTAGCTGATTTTTCAATTGATACTGCCAGCTTGCCGCCGCTTTCCATCGAATCAATGGCATTTTGTATAACATGAATAAATACTTGGGTTAGCTGTGTTTTTTGTCCACTAATGAGCAGGGGATGTTCTTTTGGATAATGGCGAATGATGTGGATGTTTTTGACTCCAGTAGCCGGTTCAAATTGCTTTAATACCTCATCTAACAAGTCGGTAATAACAAGGTTGTCTGTATATACGTACTCTTGTTTAGCTAAACTCATAAACTCTGTGATAATATGTTCAATTTGTGAAAGTTCATGCTGAATGAGATCTCGATAAATCATTGTTTTTTTCGGTTGCTGTGTCTCACTGAACAGTTGTATAAACCCTTTAATGGTTGTTAAAGGATTTCTAACCTCGTGTGCGATACTTGCAGCAAGGTGACCAATGACAGAAAGTTTTTCTGAATTTCGGATCTTTTTCTCTGCTTGTCTTTTTTCTGTTACGTCTCGTGAGACAAATACAAACCCTTCGATTTCTCCCGTAGATGTGATAATTGGAGCGCCTTTACATTCTAATAAAACGATGGTGCCGTTCACATGAAACTTTCGGTATTCAAATGTGGAGGCCTCTTTTGTTTTGCTCATGTTAGCTAAAATAGTGGAGATTATGTGTTTGTCTTCGGGATACGCATTGATAAGCACATGTTGTCCAATAAGTTCATCGGGATAAACGCCTAACGTTTTAGCGTAAGAAGGAGAAGCGTATTCATAAATCCCATCTTCAGTAATAGCACATACTAAATCATGGGTATGAGATAAAATAGCTTGATGCTTTGGTTCATTGTCATCTGTAATGATTCGATCTTTTAATGGATAAAAAAGCTGATCTTCTTGGTTGGTGAAGGTGTGCCGAACTTGAGTGCCGCACATTCTACAAAAATTATAATCTTCCTTATAGTTACAAGAAGGACAAACGGACATCGAATCACTCCAATCAGATCTATGCAATGAGAGAGTTCTCAAGCATATATAATCATTATTATATATTCAAATTATAGGAAAAAATATGAAAAATCAAATGTGCTATAGGGAGGGGAATAGGGCTTGAAAACCCTATATAGAGATTTCAAATACATGTTTTTAGTTGCAAATAGATAAGAAAGGGAATTTTTTACACGTTTAAAAAATTCAGCATATCAAATAAGAGGCGTGATTTACCTCTTATTTGATATGCTGATAATGCTCTAGCGCGCGCTCTCTAGCTGCTTTATGATCGACAATTGGAGCCGGGTATGTTTTATTAAGTGTAACGTTTGCTTTTTCTAATACGTCTGCTGGGGCCTCCCAAGGTTTATGAATATAAGAAGAAGGAATATCCTTAAGCTCTGGAAGCCACTTTTTAATATATTCTCCTTCTTTATCAAATTTTTCTGATTGAGTAATTGGATTAAAAATACGAAAATATGGCGCGGCGTCTGCACCCGAGCCTGCAACCCACTGCCAGCCCATTGTGTTATTAGCTAAATCTGCGTCTACTAAGGTATCAAAAAACCAATTTGCTCCGTGTTTCCAATGAATTAAAAGGTGCTTTACTAAAAAGGAAGCAGCTACCATTCGAACTCGATTGTGCATAAAACCTGTTTCCCACAGCTCTCGCATTCCGGCATCGACAAGGGGATAGCCGGTTTTTCCATTTTTCCAAGCTTGAAGCTCTTCATTGCCGTCAGCCCACTGAAATTGCTTAAATTTTTCATTAAGCGGTTCAGTTGTAGTGTGCGGGAAATGATAAAGCAGCTGATAAGCAAAATCTCTCCATATAAGTTGACGAATAAACATTTCAGCTTGCTGTTCAAAAGCATCAGAACGTACTTTTTCAGCTTTAGTTCTCAAATAATGATAAAGGACTCGAGCTGAGAGCTGTCCTGTGGCAAAATAAGGAGATAGAAACGAATTTAATGCTTCAGCAGGAAAATCCCGTCCTTTTTCATAATGAAGCAGCTTATTCTTTAAAAACGTTTTGAAGACATCCACAGCGCCTTTTTCCGTAGCTTCCCACGTTGACCTAATCGTTTCATCCCACGGTATGCTTGGAAGCAAATCGAGATCGGAGACTGAAAGAGACTCAACAGGTTTAGAGGAAGCCTGTATGGAAGTAACTTTTTTTACAGCAGAAGATACGGAATGTTTTTGAGAAGCTTTATAATAAGCTGTAAATACTTTATAAGGGTCTCCATTTTCTTTTGTGATTTTCCAAGGTTCATGAAGGAGAAATCCCTCAAATGTGCGAATATTTATTTGTTGCTCTGAAAAAAAAGCTTGAAGCTCTTTATCTCTTTTTAGCGCATGTGGTTCATAGCATCTATTCCAATAAATATCTTGTGCATTCGTTTCATGGAGTAATTTTTGCAACACATCTTTAGGGTTTCCTTTTTGTACAATCAGCGTTCCTTCTATTTTTTCAATCGAGGTTTTAAAGTCATTCAGCGCATGGTGAAGCCACCATTTACTTGCACTTCCCATTGAGCTTTCTTCATAGTCGTCATGGATATAAATAGGTACAACTATTCCTTCTTTAGCTGCGTGAAATAGAGCTGGGTTATCAACCAGCCGAAAATCTTTTCGAATCCATACGATAATGGTTTTATTCATCATGTGCCACCTTTCTATCTGCAATTTGCCTCGATTATAGCTTTTTTCTTATACGTTCTACAATTTTGAATGTGTAGAAGGCCTATTTTCTTATGGACGAATTTCAGATTGATGGTAAAAAGAATAACGTAAACAGAGTAAGAGAATGGGAAGGAGCCCTTAAAAATGAGAAATTCGTATGGAATGAAACAAACCGGACAACCGATATCCAATCCATATATGCAAGCAGCACCTAAACCTGCTAAAATGCCGCCTATGCCTTCTGCAAAAGAAATGCAGGTAATGCCGATGCAAGAAGGCGCAAATCAAATGCCAATGCATGGAGAAATGCCGCCGATGCAAAAAGAAATGAATCAAATGCCAATGTACGGAGAGCTACCGCCAATGCATGAAGGAATGGGTCAAATGTCGATGCAAGACGGAATGCCAATGCACGGAGGAATGGGTCAAATGCCGATGCAAGGTGGAATGCCGCCAATGCACGAAGGAATGGGTCAAATGCCGATGCAAGGTGGAATGCCGCCAATGCACGGAGGAATGGGTCAAATGCCGATGCAAGGTGGAATGCCGCCAATGCACGGAGGAATGGGCCAAATGCCGATGCAAGGTGGAATGCCGCCAATGCACGGAGGAATGGGTCAAATGCCGATGCAAGGTGGAATGCCGCCAATGCACGGAGGAATGGGTCAAATGCCGATGCAAGGTGAAATGCCGCCAATGCACGGAGGAATGGGCCAAATGCCGATGCAAGGTGGAATGCCGCCAATGCACGGAGGAATGGGCCAAATGCCGATGCAAGGTGGAATGCCGCCAATGCACGGAGGAATGGGTCAGATGCCGATGCATGATTGCGGATGCCGCGATTTATCAGCACCAGTTGATCATCAGCAGCCTCATTCTTTAAATGATTGGATGTTCATGCAACAAACAAATCCACGTTCTTTTTAATAAACCCTTTACCCTAGATAAAAGGGATGTATTTTTGAATCTTTAGTATAAATATAGAATTTTATTAATTGAAACGTCATGAGAAAAAGAATAGTTCTTACTCTTTTTCCATGACATTCAATTTTTTGAAAATATTAATCACATCTTTTGGGTGTTTTCTTACATAAGAGAGTTTGGTAGAGTTTTTTAAGTATAAATACAGGGAAAAGAAGGCAAAAGCTCTATATTAAAGGGGAAAGGGTGTTTTTAGAATGATATTAGAAGTCACAGCTGCAACCTTACATGATGCTAAAGTTGCCCAGGAACATGGTGCCGATCGTATAAGCCTTGTAACTGGAATCGGTGAAGGCGGCTTAACCCCAAGCTACGGTTTGATGAAAAAAGTGAAAGAAACGATACATATCCCAATATTTGTGATGATTCGTCCGCATAATCAATCTTTTCAATATGATGAAGATGACTTGCAAACAATGATTGAAGATATTCACTATGCAAGAGAAATTGGCATTGATGGAATTGAAATGGGCTGTTTAACAGAAGACAAAATTATTGATGAGCAAGCTTTAAAGCGACTGCTGGATGCGGCAGGAGAAATGAATGTAACGTTCCACTTAGCATTTGATGAAATCAGTGATCAAGAAAAGGCGCTTGAAACGCTTTTAAGCTATAAGCAAATTCAGCGTGTCATGACTTCAGGAGCGGATAAAAGTGCACTAAACGGTATTCCTCATATTAAAAAACTGTTAAGAAGAATGAAAGATAAAGATATTATTTTAATCGGGACAAAAGGGCTGAAACCTGAAAATCTTCAAGCGTTCTTATCCGTTACTCCCGTGAAAGAAATTCGTATTGGTTCAGGAGTTCGAGTGAATTGTCAATATACGAAACCGCTTGACCCAAGGAGTGTAAAAGCTGCAAAAGAGACGATGAATAAACAAAAGTAACAGAAGTGCTACAAGAAATTGTAGCACTTTTTTATTTGCAAATAAAAAAGGACTTATGACATAGTTTTCCCAAATTGGAAAACATCACAAAGCCTATTAAACCCTTGATACGTATAAGAATGCTAAATTTTTAAGCGTCTAGAGTGGAATAGGAATAATTTCATATTTTCAGAATAATCATTGACAGTGATAATCATTATCATTTATTGTTGTAATTGTTAATGAAAATCATTATCAATTGAATAAACAGGAGGATATGATATGTCAACGTCAACGAAACAACTTACATCAAATGAAATGCTGCTTGCTATGCAAAATGAACGAGAATCCAATGCAAGGTCTTATCCGAGACGCCTTCCTATTGCAATTAAGCAAGCAAAAGGCGCCGTGATCACGGATATGGATGGAAAAGAGTATATTGATTGTTTAGCCGGAGCCGGTACGCTTGCTCTAGGTCATAACCATTACGTAGTTCATGAAGCAATTCAAGACGTTTTAGCAAAATCTATTCCTTTACATACATTAGATTTAACAACGCCTGTGAAAGAAGCTTTTGTTGATGAAGTATTCGCTAGTTTACCAGAAAACTTTGCAAATAAAGCGAAAATCCAATTTTGCGGTCCAACTGGAGGAGACGCGATTGAAGCGGCTTTGAAGCTTGTAAAAACAGCAACAGGCAACCGAACGATTTTATCTTTTCAAGGGGGATATCACGGCTCCACGCACGGAACGTTAAGCATCAGCGGTACAACGAGTCCCAAAAAGCACATTCATGCACTAGTACCTGATACACATTTTTTACCTTATCCATATGAATACCGCTGCCCGTTTGGCGTAGGTTCGGAAGGCCACACGTACATTAGTACATATATTGAAAATATGCTGGATGACCCGGAAAGCGGAATTGTGACTCCAGCGGGTGTTGTAGTAGAAATCGTACAAGGAGAAGGAGGTTCTGTTCCAGCGCCGATTCCATGGTTAAAAGAGCTTCGCCGAATCACAAAAGAACGAAATATTCCGCTTATTGTAGATGAAGTTCAAACTGGAATTGGACGAACAGGAAAGCTGTATGCATTCGAACACGCTGATATCGAACCGGATGTATTAGTACTATCTAAAGCAATTGGAGGAAGCCTGCCTTTATCCGTTGTTCTATATGATAAAAAGCTTGATCAATGGGAAGCAGGTGCACATATCGGCACATTTAGAGGAAATCAGCTTGCGATGGCTACAGGACGAGCTACTCTGCAATTTATAAAACAAGAAAACTTACCTGCACATGCTCATGAATTAGGAGCTTATATTCAGAGTCAGCTAAAACATATTCAAAAGCAAGTATTCTCAATTGGTGACGTACGCGGAAGAGGTTTAATGCTGGGCGTTGAAATCATCGACGCAACAAAGCCGGCTAATAAAATCGGCAGTCATCCTGCAAACGGTGAGTTAGCTAAGCTGATTCAAAAAGAATGTTTCGACAGAGGCGTCATTTTAGAAGTGGGCGGAAGACATGGTGCTGTTATTCGTTTGCTTCCTCCATTAATTTTAACGAAACAACAAACGGATGAAATATTGACGAGATTTGAAGAAGCGGTAAAAGCAGCAGAAGAGAAGTGGGTGAATAAATAGAATGGCGCCGTTTGAAAAGTGGTTTTTATCATCATCAAAAGAAAGCCTCGAGAATTATGAAGCGATGATAGGCGGAATGACTGAGATGATTAAACGTCACTACCATACACTAAAAGCCCCTTATACTCACAAAGACATTCACGAACTATCGAACTTAGTCAATCGCTCGGTCTATTTTAACGAGCATGAACAGCCGCTAGAAGATCTGTTTGATGACGTACAAGCCGTAGTGATGGATCATTCGCTTCATATTTCGCATCCGGGGGCAATGGCGCACTTGCATTGTCCTCCGATTATACCGGCCCTTGCTGCAGAAGTGATGATTTCTGCTTTAAATCAATCTATGGACTCGTGGGATCAAAGTCCGGCAGCTACGTATATAGAAGATCAAGTGATTGATGAGTTAACACAACAAATTGGTTATCCAAGCTCTTCTTCCGGCGTTTTTACAAGCGGAGGGACTCAGTCGAATTATATGGGACTTCTGCTTGCTCGTAATGAGTATTGTCATGCTGCATTTTCCATCGATGTTAATGAAGAAGGCTTACCGTTTGAAGCTAAAAAACTGCGAATTTTCTGCTCCGAAAAAGCCCACTTTACGGTACAGCAATCTGCAGCTCAGCTTGGACTGGGCATGAATGCGGTGGTGAGTGTAAAGTGCAATGAAAGGCACGAGATGGATATAGAAAATTTAGAAGAAGCAATACGGGAAGTTAAAGCACAGGGAAACCTTCCTTTTGCTATTGTAGCAACGGCAGGCACAACGGATTTTGGCAGTGTGGATCCTCTTTTTCAAATAAGTGAGCTAGCTAAAAAAGAAGGGCTTTGGCTTCATGCTGACGCCGCTTATGGAGGAGCGCTGCTGTTTTCACATAAATATCGTGAGCGCTTAAAAGCTCTTGAACGAGCAGATTCTATTACGATGGATTTTCATAAGTGGTTTTATCAGCCGGTAAGCTGCGGGGCATTTTTGCTGAAGAATTCAGCTATGTTCAAACACATTCAGCTTCATGCAGATTATCTAAATCCTGAAGAAGATGAGCATGTACATTTGGTAGATCGCAGTATTCAAACGACCAAACGATTTGACGCCTTGAAGCTATGGCTGACTTTCCGTGCAGTAGGTACAAATGAGTATGGAAAAATGGTTGATCATACGATTGAAACGGCTAAGCAAACAGCTGAACATTTACGAAAGCAAAGGAATATTGCGGTGTTAAATGATCCTTATATGAACGCGGTTGTATTTCGCTATGTGCCAGGCACTTTATATGGTGATTGTCAAAAACAGCAGCATTATGAAAATAAGTTAAATCAGCGTATTCAGCAGCATTTATATGAAAAAGGCACTTTTATCATGGCAAAAACAAAGCATAAAGAGCAAGCTTATTTAAAGCTAACGATGTTAAATCCTATGATTACAGTTGATTCTGTTGCCACTCAGTTAGAGGAAGTCGTGGCTTTAGGAAAAGAGTTGGAGAAAAAGGAGGAGCGATTACGTGAACGCTCAGTTATCGGCTAATTTTATTACGATGCAAAATATTATTAATTGCTATATTCGAGAAACAGGTAAGGGAGTATGGCAGTCCGTTTCAGAAATGAAAAGCGAGGAAACGCTCGTTCTTAGGCTAGAAAAACAGCCGGTAACTCTTTACTTTCCAGTAAAGTACCGCTCAGCTACCGGACGTCACTTGTTCTTTCCGGTCTTTTATTATCGCATTCAGAAAGAGGAGATCAAGGAGTTAGATGTCGTCACTCTTTTAGCCTTTCTTTTAAAAGAAGTAACAGATCATTTACTACAGGTGAATGAGTTAATTGTACGTGTGCTACTAAGCTATGAAAATATGAAATTGTTCATTGAAAAAAGACAGAAAGAGTTAGAAGCGTGCTATAAATGGGACAAAACGTTCTTAGAATCTGAGCAGTCCTTGCTTATTGGCCACCAGCTTCATCCAACACCTAAAAGCCGCCAAGGGATATTACCTGAAGAAGAAGAGGTATTTGGGCCTGAAGTGAACGGCAAATTTCAGCTTCATTATTTTAAAGCACATAAATCGCTTGTTGCAGAACAGTCCGCCGGGAGTCAAACCGCATCACAGCTTATTAAAGAGCAGCTGAAAAAAGATAAGAAGGTTTCTGACGAATTCATACAGTCGTATTGCCAAGCGGACGACTATTCACTTATACCTATGCATCCGCTGCAAGCTCGTTATCTTTTAGGAAAAGAAGAAGTGTGTGAATGGATTCAAAAAGGCAGGCTTGCTTATCTAGGGCCACACGGTCAGCCGTTTTACCCAACTTCGTCTGTTAGAACCGTATACAGCGAAGATGCAGATGTAATGTACAAATTCTCTATTCCGGTGAAGATTACGAATTCGCTAAGAGTGAATAAACGTAAAGAATTAAGCAGAGGTGTAGAAGTGAGTCGTTTATTGCAAAAGGGACTACAGGCGGAGCTTCAAGAAAATCATCCGGCTTTTCAAGTGATTGAAGACCCTGCTTACATCACGCTTGGAACAAAGGAGCTTGGGTTTGAAGTCATGATTCGAAGCAACCCTTTTCAAGGTGAGCACGGGAACCGTACAACGCTCTTAGCAAGTTTGTGTCAAGATCACGTGTTTGGGAAAGCTTCTCAAATTGAAAATATTATTAATCATATTGTTTCAAGTGAAAATAGCACGAATGAAGACATAAGCAAGCGCTGGTTTAAACGCTATTTAGATGTTTCTTTTCATCCTATGATGTGGCTTTACACTAAAAAAGGAATTGCGCTGGAAGCTCATCAGCAAAATTCCGTTATTAAACTTGATGAAAACGGATATCCATCGATGTTTTACTACCGTGACAACCAAGGCTATTACTTTATGAAATCAAAGGAACAAGAGCTTCGCAAATTGCTTCCTTCCTTAAACGGAGAAAGCGATACGGTATGTGATGATGCTGTAGCAGAAGAAAGATTTCGTTATTACGTATTATTTAATCATATTTTAGGATTAGTTAATGCTTTTGGTGCAGCTGGCCTCGTTCAAGAGTCAGATCTGCTATTGATTCTGCGACAAGAAATAGAGATGTACAAAGAAAAAGATCATACGAGGCTTGTTTCATCGATGTTAGAAGAGCAAGTGCTTCCTTGCAAAGCCAATTTCTTAACGCGCGTTCATGATATGGATGAGCTGGTAGGCTCTCTTGAAACGCAGTCTGTTTATGTAAATGTTGAAAATCCTCTGTACGAATCTGCAGGTGTACGGGTATGAAATCGGGATTACAAACGCAGTATCCATTTATGATTCAGCAAAAGGAGCAGAGCATCACCTTTCGCTCTGTTTCTTTTGCAAAAGATTTCGAACGGCTGTACAAGTGGATGCATGAACCGCATGTTATTCCGTATTGGAATTTAAATATTTCAAGACAGGCGTATGAGCAGCATTTAAAAACATTTCTAGCTGATTCCCATCAAAAACTGTTAATTGGAGAAATTGACGGTGTACCTATGAGCTATTGGGAATCTTATACGGTTGACGGCGATATTATCAGTAACTATTACCCTTACGAAAAAGGAGATCAAGGGATTCATTTATTAATTGGAGAACCTGCTTTTTTAGGAAAAGGCTATATTTATCCGCTCCTTCTTGGTTTACTAAAGCACAAGTTCGAGGTAGCAGATACTGCTAAAGTAATAGCGGAACCAGATATACGAAATGAAAAGATGATTGCAGTATTTAAAAAATGCGGCTTTCAATTTATGAAAGAAGTGTCGCTGCCTGATAAAACAGGTGTACTGCTGAAATGTGAAAGAAAAGTATTTGAAAGAAGGTGGAGCGAATGGAACAACGGGACATTTTAGACGTAATTGGAGTAGGAGTTGGTCCATTTAATTTAGGATTAGCAGCTTTAATTGATAAAGCAGATTGTACATATAAATGTTTTGAACAAAAAAATGAGTTTAATTGGCATCCAGGAATGCTTTTAGAAGGGACCACTCTTCAAGTCCCGTTTATGGCAGACGTGGTCACGATGGTGGATCCGAAGAGTCCGTACACGTTCTTAAATTATTTGCATGAGCAAGAGCGTTTGTATCAGTTTTATTTCTTTGAGAAGTTTCACATTCCGAGAAATGAATACAATCATTATTGCCGCTGGGTAGCAAGCCAGCTGAGCGGGCTTGAATTTAACAGCACAGTAAAAGAAGTAAAAATGCATGAAGATGCTAAACCTTACTACGAAGTAATAGTTGAAAAAGAAGGGAGGCTTCATACCTTTTACAGCTATCATCTTGTAACCGGAGTAGGTACTCAGCCCGTAGTGCCAAGAGACTTTCAATCAGTAGCCAGCGATACGTTCTATCACTCCGCTCAGTACAAAATGAATCGTGAACAAACGCTGAAGGCTAAAAGTATAACCGTAATTGGCTCTGGACAAAGCGCAGCTGAAATTGTCTACGATTTACTTCAACAGCAGCCTGAATTTGATTACAAGCTGAATTGGTATACGCGCTCAAAAGGGTTTTATCCGATGGAGTATTCAAAGCTTGGCCTTGAACATTTTTCACCGGATTATACCCGCTATTTTTACAGATTGCCCGAAGAGAAAAAAGAGAGCGTTTTACGAAATCAAGCTCTTTTATACAAAGGAATAAGCTTTGAAACGATCGGTGATATTTATGAGTTGATTTACGAACGAACGATTGGCGGGAAAGAAGTGCCGCTAACAATGCGCGCGCTTACGGAACTTGCAGGCGTTGAAAAGACAAACGATACACATCTTCTTACTCTTCACCAATACGAGCAGGACTCGTTTGAAAAAGAAGAAAGTGAAATTGTCATTATGGCTACTGGCTATCATGCAAAAGAGCCTGCTTTTATGGAAGGTTTAAAAGAACATTTGCTGTTTGATGAAAAAGGACAGCTGAAAATTAGCGAATTCTATCAAGTTGAGATGAAGAAAAAAGGCGCTCCGCTATTTGTTCAAAACGGAGAGCTTCATACACACGGGGTTGGAGCACCAGACTTAGGTTTAGGCGCTTATCGAAATGCTGTTTTGATTAATCAAATTGCAGGTAAAAACGTGTACAAAATATATGGAAATACTGTCTTCCAAAAGTTTGGATTTTAAGAAATGATTTCTCCGCGCTTTGTTTTTATCTGTTTGTTTATGACCATGACGTCAGAGGTATTATTATCACCATTTTATCCACAGTATTTTACAAATGCTTTCCATGTAGATGGAGTCGCAATGACGTCTTTTTTTATTATTTGCTGCCGGATTGTGGTCATTGTTATGACTCCTTTATGGGGAATGCTGCTTAAAAAGTGGAAAATAAAACATATAATCGTAGCGTCACTTCTAATGACAGCCTTAATTAAAGTCATTCTGAGCGAAGTTTCTACTTTTTATGGATTTTTAGCCACTTCGTTAGTATTACTTGTGTTTCAAAGCAGTTTATATCTTTTGTACCCATATTTAGTAGGCGGCATAAAAAATGGACAGAAAAAGGCAAGTGCCGCAACAACCTATGTATTTATTGTTCATACGGCTATTATTGTCGCTAGCTTGTTTGGAAGTACGATTATTGCATGGGAAATGCCGCTTAAAGTATATCAGTACTTTGCTTTAGCTGATATGGTACTGGCCGTATGGCTCATAACAAGAAAAGCTTCATCTTTAAAAAAAGAAAAAACATCAGCATACATTCAAAGTATAAACGAGCCTATTTTTTTCTATTTGCTGGCTATTTTCTTTTTTCACCTTGGACACAATGTCATTCGCCCTTATTTTACATTGTTTACAAGTGACACATATGGCATGAGCAGTCAAGGCAGCGCTTTGTTATATGTGATGCCGAGCATTATGGCGATCATCTTAAAGCTTACGGTACCTACAAAGCTATTTAATGGCAAAGTTATACCGCTTTTTTATGGCGTAACAGGTACTAGTGCTTTACTGCTATGTTTGCAAGCATATGCCGATCATCTCAGTATGTTTATTATAAGTCGAATTTTATATGGAGCCGGGTTTTATCTCAGCATGGTTATACTTGATATCTATTTATTTCAAAAAAGCAAAGAAGGAGCTGCTTACTATTACAGCTGGCTTATTGCTGTTCAAAACATTGCCCTGCTGATTGCACCGCTTTTAGCACTAGAAATCAGCAAAGTAAATTTAGCGCTTCCTTTAGCAGCTGGTGCCGCTGCTTTGCTAGCTGCTAGCGCTGTAATGCCGCTGCGTAATAAAACGATCCCTATTCTAAGACAAGTAAAGGAGAATGAAGGATGAAAATCAAAGAAACGAATCTTTCCGTATTTAATAAGCAATCATGGGAAAAAGCAAATCGACAGCTTTTAGCTAAAATGCTGCAGGAATTTATGTATGAACATATTATTGCACCGAAGGAACTGCAAAAGCAGGGGGAGATTTCCACCTACCAGTGGGAAGACCACCGGGGCGTTACGTATACATATCAAGCGAAACAGCGATTGTTTGACAGTTTTTCTGTACTGCCAGAAAGTATTAAGCTGACATCTAAAACGTCAATCCCTACATTTTCTGAGGCATTGCAGCTGTTAATTAGCCTATCTGAAGACAAAGGAATGTCTAGCTCAACCGCAGGTCACTTAGCAAAAGAATATTTTCATACGTTAATAGCAGACGTGCATTTGCAAAATCGAAAATCAGCTGATGAATTAGCAGATATGGATTATGCGGAGCTAGAAGGTGAAATGGCGGGACATCCTTGGATTACATACAACAAAGGCCGCATCGGATTTGGCTATGATGATTATCTGCGGTTTGCACCTGAGCAAAAACAAAAAATTCAGCTTTCATGGATTGCTGTAGCGAAGCAAATTGCTTCTTTTCATTCATTAGATACCCTCGGCTTTGACGATGTTATGAAACAGGAGCTAAGCAGTGAGAGGCTAGCTGAATTTGAAAAAGAATTAACAAGCCAAGACCTTTTAGCGGCGGACTATTACTATATTCCCGTTCATGAATGGCAGTGGATGAACGTGATTGTTCCTTTATTCGCTGAATACATTGCAAATGATTTAATTGTTCCGTTAGGAGAAGGTGAAGATCAATACTTGCCTCAGCAGTCGATTCGTACATTTGTGAATACAACAAATCGAGATAAATATCATGTAAAGCTTCCTATGAGTATATTAAATACGCTTGTGTACAGAGGTCTTCCAAGTGAGCGGACGGTAATTGCTCCTCAAGTAACTCAGCACATAAAAGGCATACGAGATCGCGATGCGTTTTTAAAAGATACGTGCAAAGTAGGACTTTTAGGTGAAGTGGCTACGTTAAACGTAACTCAGCCGACGTTTGCTTCTATTAAAGACGCGCCTTATCAGTATTTAGAAATGCTGGGAGTCGTTTGGCGTGAAAGCATCTATCAAGAGTTAGAAGAAGGAGAGCATGCGATTACGCTAGCTGCGCTTTTACATGTTGACAGTAAAGGGAAAGCTTTAGTTTCGTCGTATATAGAAAAGTCGGGCTTAACTCCTGCCGGGTGGATCGATGCGTTAACCAGCGCTGTGTTGCCCCCGCTTCTTCATTACTTGTACCAATACGGTACTGTATTTTCCCCGCACGGTCAAAATACGGTATTGGTGCTTAAACATAACAAGCCCGTTCGAATTATTATGAAAGATTTTGTAGATGACGTGAATATTAGCGATCAGCCGTTTGAAGAACTGCAGCAGCTATCTTTTGAATTGAAAGAAGTGCTGCGCAGCGAAGAGCCGGAAGGACTGACGCAGTTTATTTTAACAGGGTTATTTGTTTGTCACTTCCGCTATTTAGCAACTATTTTAGAAGAGCATGAAGGCGTAGAAGAAGCGGACTTTTGGAAAAGTGTACGAGCAGAAATTTTACATTATCAAGCATCATTTCCACATTTAAAAAAACGATTTGAACTATTTAATTTATTACGTCCAACCATTACGAAATTAACGTTAAATCGAAATCGAATGTTTGATTACGGATACGAAGATGACGGAGATCGTCCTCACGCAAGCGAATATGGCAAGGTACAAAATGCTCTGCATGAAGTGAGTGAAAAAGCTGTGCAATAATAAGGAAAAGTCGCTGGTGTTGTGCTGGCGGCTTTTTTATGGTTAATTCAAAAGCAGGAAGCGAAGGGGATGAGCTGCAGCACTTTAGGAAACACTCACTTTATGTATGTGTAGAATGTAAAGGTGAGTAAATGAACGATTTGATGTAGTAGATGTTAGAACAACAAATACACAAGCCGATGCAAACGTTTCGGCTTTCTTTTGTCAAAGCACTATTTCAATGTCGCATCGCTACAAGGATAATGGTACAATTGTCTGTATATTTAAAAAAAGAGAGGGAATTACATGAAATCGCATATTCAAAAACATTTAACTTCATATAAAGAGAAATATAAAAATCGAGGTCGGCTGCTAATTAGCTGTCCGGACAAACCGGGTATTGTAGCCGCTGTGTCTACGTTTTTACATGAGCACGGTGCAAATATTGTAGAATCAAGTCAACATTCAACGAACCATGAAGGGGGTATGTTTTTTATCCGTTTCGAATTTGAATGTGAGGATTTATTAGCTAAAGGAACAAAACTAGAAGAAAGCTTCAAAAAAATTGCCGATACATTTTCAATGAACTGGCAGTTTACATATGCTCATAATTTGAAAAAAACAGCTATTTTTGTGTCAAAAGAGCCTCATTGTCTACTAGAACTGCTGTGGGCATGGGAAAGCGGAGATTTGATGACAGACATCGCTGTCGTTGTGAGCAATCACGAAGATGCGCGCGAAGTGGTTGAATCATTCGGTATACCGTTTAAACATATACCGGCGACAAAAGACATTCGCCAAGAAGCAGAAGCCAAACAGCTGCAGGTATTAAAAGATTATAATATTGACGTGATTATTTTGGCGCGTTATATGCAAATTTTAACGCCAACTTTTGTGGCGGAAAATCCGTATCGTATCATTAATATTCACCATTCATTCTTACCGGCATTCATTGGAGCACGTCCATATGAACGCGCATATCAACGAGGTGTAAAATTAATTGGTGCTACGTCTCACTATGTAACGGACGACTTGGATGAAGGTCCAATTATTGAACAAGATATTGAACGCGTGAACCACCGTGATGATGCGGATGACTTAAAGAAAAAAGGCCGCTTAATTGAACGTACGGTGCTCGCACGTGCTGTGAAATGGCATTTAGAAGACCGCATTTTAGTGCATGAAAACCGCACAATTGTATTTAATTAACAAAGACTAAGCTATTAAAAAGTAGTTTAGCCGAAGGAAGATCCGAACGATGAATCGAGATTCTTGAGAGAGAATGAAATTCGTTCGGATTTTTTTATGGTCATGGTAAACGTAGATTTCATCTGTTTAGTTGCTTCTAGCGTTTGATTGGAGGGACTCCTGCGAGAAAAGCGGAACAGATGAGAGACCCCCCAAGTGCCCCCAAGTGTAAGCGAAGAGGAGGCTCATCGGCCGCCAGCCTTGCACGGAGATCAACCGCGGTGTCATAAGCGATTCATACGCGATTATTTAATTGATTTTGTTAGGTCTCATTCTCGTTTTTTCCGGGGAAATCGCGTATCTAAATGATAAAAAACTTTTCTGCATGAGCTGAGATTTAGTTGTTTACTTAGCTCGTGAACACTTATACAATAGAAAAGGACTTTTTAATAAAGGAAGTGTCGGAAGTGAAACAATATCTTGAACTTTGCGAGCATGTGTTAGCAAATGGAACAAAAAAAGAAGATCGGACAGGAACAGGTACAATTAGCACATTTGGCTATCAAATGCGTTTTAATTTACAAGAAGGTTTCCCGGTATTAACGACAAAAAAACTTCATTTGAAATCAATTATTCATGAACTGCTTTGGTTTTTACAAGGAGATACAAACGTTAAGTATTTACAAGATAACGGCGTGCGCATTTGGAATGAATGGGCGGATGAAAACGGGGAACTTGGCCCTGTGTATGGTCATCAGTGGCGTTCATGGCCAACTCCGGACGGAGAAAAAATTGATCAAATTACAAATGTTATCAATCAGATTAAAAACAACCCTGATTCTCGCCGCTTAATGGTAAGCGCCTGGAATGTGTCTGATGTAGACAATATGGCTTTACCGCCGTGTCACTGCTTATTTCAGTTTTACGTAGCGGACGGCAAATTGTCTTGTCAATTGTATCAGCGCTCAGCTGATATTTTCCTAGGCGTACCGTTTAATATTGCTTCATATGCGCTGCTTACAATGATGGTGGCACAAGTGTGTGATTTAGAGCCAGGTGATTTTGTTCATACGTTTGGCGATGCGCATATTTACAGCAATCACATTGAACAAGTAAACCTGCAGTTAACGCGTGAGCCTCATGCTTTGCCAAAAATGAAAATCAATCCAGACGTAAAGTCAATTTTTGACTTTAAATTTGAAGACTTTGAGTTAGTAGACTATAATGCGCATCCTCACATCAAAGGAGCTGTGAGCGTATGATTTCCCTCATTGTCGCAATGGATCAAAACAGGCTGATCGGTAAAGAAAATGATTTGCCATGGCGTCTTCCGGAAGATTTAAAGTATTTCAAGCGCATCACAACGAGTCATACGACTGTAATGGGAAGAAAAACATTTGAATCAATTGGACGCCCGCTTCCTAATCGCGAAAATGTGGTTCTTACGCGTCAAAAAGATTATCAACAAGAAGGAACAACCGTTATTCATTCAGTTGAGGAACTAGAAGCATTAGATGCTGAAAAAGAAGACGAGCTCTTCGTGATTGGCGGAGCTACTCTGTATGAGCAAACATTAGACGTTGCAAACCGACTTTATATTACGCATATTGAAGAATCCTTTGAAGGAGATACACATTTTCCTGCGATTGATTTAAGCGAATGGAAAGTTATTTCGAAGCAGCAAGGAATTAAAGATGAAAAAAATCCCTACACGTATTATTTTACCGTATACGAGCGAAGCTGATCTCTTTTGTTTGTAAAAAACGCGAGTCTGGTACAAAAGTATGTTAGTTGAAGAAAAATCCGAACGTTGAATCGTTCGGATCTTTTCATTATGAGGGTGAAGGTAGATTTTATGTATGCAGGTGCTCTTAGCAGGTGACTGGAGGCTCACGGGCCGCCCGCGGGAAGCGAAGTCTCGTATGGAAATCAACTGCGGTGTAACAAGCGCCCCCTACTAGCTAGCTCTTATATGCCATTTATTCGCCTTTAGGTTGATTTCATTATGTTTCAATCTCTTTTTATATTGATTTTAATTGCTTCATCATTTCGTGAAAAGCCGTTGGGCTCACAAACTGTTCAGGTCTCCAGTTAGCTTCAATCCATTCAATCAGTTCGCTTGGTGTATTAAAAACTTCTCCGCTCGTATCTGCTTTGCGAAGCATATATCTACCGTTTTCTTCATCTGCAACTATTTCGCACGGAACGGCACTTTCATGACTTTGAAGAGAAAACTCCATTTATTCCACAACCTTTCTTAATTTATACCTGTTATCGCCGCAGCTGCATGTAGAAAGTATGGGCAATTTTGCAAGTCTATTTAGCGTTTGCCAAACATATGTAAAGTATGTGGACAGTAAAATAGTTGGAAAAGTTTTTTTAGTTAGTATTAATAAAAAATAATGATTTTTCTAAATTTTTTGTGATATAATGTACAAATTAATAATGGTAGAAGAGGAAGGAAGTTGGTTATGAAACAACAAGTAGATAATCGAACAAAACACGTACATTTAGAGGACATCATGATTGCAAATCAATTGATTAAAGATGTTGTTGTGCATACACCACTACAGCGTAATGACGTTTTGTCTGAACGATATGAATGTAATATCTATTTAAAACGTGAGGATTTACAGGTGGTGCGCTCATTTAAAATTCGCGGTGCCTACAATCGAATCAAAAAGTTATCCCCAGAAGAATTAGAAAATGGAATTGCCTGTGCAAGTGCAGGAAACCACGCACAAGGTGTAGCATATGCGTGCCGTCATTTAAATATCGATGGTAAAATCTTCATGCCGAGCACAACACCGCGCCAAAAAATTAATCAAGTGAAATTTTTAGGCAAAGATAACGTAAAGGTCGTACTAATCGGAGATACGTTTGATGATTCTTATGAACAAGCTATTGCATGCAGTGAAGAGGAACATCGAACATTTATTCACCCATTTAATGATGTAGACGTTATTGCAGGGCAGGGTACAGTAGCCGTTGAAATGTTCAATGACTGTGAAGATGAAATTGACTACGTATTTGCGGGTATCGGCGGGGGCGGATTAATTTCCGGTGTCGGCACATACGTAAAAAGCATCTCGCCTCAAACAGCTGTGATTGGGGTAGAACCAGCAGGCGCGCCTGGCATGCAGACATCTTTAGCAAATGGAAATGTAGTGACGCTACCGGCAATCGATCCATTTGTAGACGGAGCAGCTGTTAAAACAGTTGGAACGCTTCCGTATGACATCAGTAAAGAACTTGTGGACGATATTGTAGTTGTTCCTGAAGGCAAGGTTTGTACAACCATTTTATCTCTATACAATGAAAATGCGATTGTAGCAGAACCAGCAGGCGCTCTTTCGATTGCTGCTCTTGACTCATACCGTGAGCAAATTAAAGGGAAAACGGTTGTTTGCGTCATCAGCGGAGGAAACAATGACATTGGACGTATGCAAGAAATCAAAGAACGTTCGATGATTTATGAAGGATTACAGCATTATTTTATCGTTAATTTTCCTCAGCGCGCAGGAGCTCTTCGTGAATTTCTTGACGAAGTGCTTGGACCGACAGACGATATTTCGCGCTTTGAGTATACGAAAAAGAATAACAAAGACAGCGGACCAGCACTTGTAGGAATCGAGCTTAAGCATAAAGAAGATTATTATCCATTGATTAATCGTATGGATAAAAAAGGATTCCCTTATACGGAAATTAATAAAGAAAGCAACTTATTTCACTTATTTATTTAAATAGAAGGTCATTTTAAAAAGGAATGCTTCATCAACTGTCGAATAAGTTGATGAAGCATTTTTATTTTAAAAAATATTTGTATTTTCTTTTTATTTTATCAAGACAGAAAGTGCCTCAAGCATTATAATAAAATAAACGGGTAAAAAGAGGGTTGATCGCCTTGCTATTAAAAAGCCTTGAATTTAAACATGTCAGTGGTCAAAGAGTAAAAATTACTGAAATTCCAGTTTTAGAGGAAAATAGCACGTTTCGGTTCATGTTATCTGCAAAACTTGATTTATTTATTAGACAAATCACGAACGAATCAGTTCCGAAGCAAACCTACTCGTTTCAAGAATATTTAAAACGCGTGTTGAAATGGAAAGATTACGAACAGCTCTTTAAGTCTCATGTATTAAAACATAATGCATAAACGTAAAAGTTGACTTTTCTGAATATTTCAGCAGAGTCAACTTTTTTTTGTTGATATAAAAGGTTGAACTTGCGTTTTACGAATTAGCAAAACTTGCATTCTATTATAACTATATTGTTGAAAGCGTTCATGTTATACTAGTCTGCAATGCATCTTATAGGGGTGAACACATGGCGAAAATTAAAGTGGTAACGGATTCAACAATTGATTTAACGTTGGAAGAAGCTGAAAAGTACGGTATTGAGATGATACCTTTATGTATTAACATTGATAATAAAACGTATTTAGATCGCGTGGAATTAACGCCGACAGATTTTATTGAAAAAATGAAAAATTCAAAAGAATTACCAAAAAGCTCTCAGCCAGCTATTGGTTCTTTTGTTGAAGTATATGAACGATTAGTTAGTGAAGGGTATGACGTCATTTCGATTCATATGACTGGGGGAATGAGCGGAACTGTTCGAGCAGCTGAAAGCGCGGCTCAAATGGTAGAAGGAAACATCACCGTTGTTGATTCTATGTACATTACAAAAGCTCTTTCGTTTCAAGTCTTTGAAGCGGTGAAAATGATTGAAGATGGGCATACAGTAGAAGAAATTATCACGCGCTTGGAAGAGGTGCGTCAAAATACGAATCTTTTTGTCGTAGTTGATACGCTTGAAAATTTGGTTAAAGGTGGACGTATTGGACGAGGAAAAGGATTGATCGGTTCTCTTTTAAATATTAAGCCGATTGCTTCTCTAGCTGACGGAGTATATACTCCTGTTGCTAAAGTGCGCAGCCATTCTCAAGTTGTTAAGTTTTTAACGAAACAGTTCGAAGAGCATACAGAAGGAAAAAGTATTAAAGGAGTAGGGCTTGTACATGCAGATGGATTTGGACTCGCCTCTAAATTAAAAGAATCAATTGTGAAGGCAAGGGGCTATACGCAATTTTCAATTGAAGATACGACGCCTATTATCTCGACGCATACAGGTATTGGTGCAATTGGTTTTATGTATTTTGCTGAATAAAGTGGGTTGCTTTTTGCAAGTCACTTTTTTGGCTTTCTCTTTTTTGGAAAAAGGGGAAAGAGAAGTGGACGAACGTATGATATAATAGAATCAACTTTCTACCAGCGAATGCTGTGCTGGTTACTATTCTTTTGAATCCGGAGTATACCGATGAAAAAATATATTCGAAATTTGAGTGTGTTTAACAAAACGGTTTTATTTTCTACTTTAATTGTAGTTGCCCTTGGAGTCATTTCTTTAGCCATTAGCTATCAAGTTCAAAAAAAGATGGCAAAAGAGACACTAACGCAGCACGCGTTAATTATGGCTGATTTATGGAGGGAGTCTTTATCTAAACAAGACGTAATAGCAGCAGTGGATTCAAGAAACGGGACGACTCCTGAAACAGACGAGCTAGAAAAGCAGTTTAGAAAGATTTATGAATTGCATCCGTCGTACTTGCAGGGATATATTATGACGACCGAAAAATTCAAGTCGCATGGAAATAAGATTATCGTAACAGCGAATAAGAAAATTAAGCAATCACTAGAGCCGTCCATGATTTACTATGGAGGAAAAGAATTTTACAAATCATTTAAGCAAGCAGAACAAGAAAAGAAGAATATCGTAACATCTACATACAAAGACGAATTCGGGACGTGGATAACCGTTTTATCGCCTATTACAAACAGCTCTGGAAAAGTTGTCGCTATTCTTGGTGTAGATATAGATGCAAGCGCTATCTATATCTACCAAAAACGTTTAATTGTGGCTTTGATCGTTGCGTTTACGATTTTGTTTACCTTCATTATTGTTATTCAAGACTGGGGACTAAGGCGATTAATGTCGCCCCTAGGGGAATTAATAGAAGGAATTCAAGCGGTAAGTCAAGGGAAGTTTGATGTGAAGCTGACACATGAAAATGATTCTGAGTTAGGGAATGTACACACAAGATTTAATGAAATGACCGAGCGGCTTCAGCAGCTTTTTCAACAAGTGTCAGCAACAAAAGAACAGCTGAACGTAGAAACGAATTTCAGTCATTCAAAAGATGGAATTGCTAAAGCGATTGATGAATTAGAAGTTATTATGGAAAAAACGAGGATGCAAAAGGAATTGCAGCGAGCAGAGAAAATGAATGCAATTGGTCAATTAGCTGCTTCTGTAGCGCATGAAATTCGAAATCCTATGACGGTGGTAAAAGGGTTTTTGCAGCTGTTTCAAGATAACACAAAGCTTTCAAACACTGAATTAAGTTACCTTCATCTTATGATTAACGAAATGGACAGAGCAGAAGCGATTATTCATGACTATTTATCTTTAGCCAAGCCGGATGTTCATCAGCATCGTTTTATTAACTGCTTAGAGTGTGTTACAAGCTTAGTAGACTTATTATCTTCTTATGCTTTGTTAACAAACAATATACTCATAGAATTAGACGCAAAAGAAGAGATGTATGTTCGCGGCAGCCGAAACGAATTGAATCAAGTTCTGCTTAATATTATGAAAAATGGAATTGAAGCTATGAGAGCTGGAGGAACGCTTCGAGTAGGACTTTACAAGCGACAAGGGCATGTACATATTCAAATTGAAGATACTGGTATAGGCATGACCAGTGAACAAGTGAACCGGCTGGGAACAGCGTTTTATTCTTTAAAAGAAAAAGGAACAGGGATTGGTCTAATGGTTTCTTATCAGCTGGTCGAACAAATGAATGGAAGAATTGAAGTGGAAAGCATACCAGGAAAAGGTTCAACGTTTACCTTGATTTTCCCTAGCTATGACTAAACTTTAACCGTGCAGGAGGAACATATGAAAAGCTGGTCTTATAAATTGTTTTTTTTACTGCTCATTAGTTGTATGATGTTAGCAGCCTGTGGTTCCAAAATAGAAAATCCGCTTAATTGGAAGATGAACTCTTTTTCTTATGTTAACCAAGATCAAAAGAAAGTAGGGCTAAGTCAGCTGAAAGGGAACGTTTGGATAGCTAACTTTATCTTCACAAGCTGCGAAACCGTATGTCCCCCAATGACGGCTCATATGGCTAAATTACAAAGAATGGCCAAGGATGAAGGGCTGGACGTTCGCTTTGTTTCATTTAGCGTAGACCCTGAAGTGGATACTCCACCAAAAATGAAGGACTATGCGACTAAATTTGGCGCTGATTTTTCGAATTGGAATTTCTTAACGGGGTATAAACAAGCGGAAATTGAGAAGTTTGCGCTGGACCAATTTAAAACGATTGTGAAAAAGCCGCAAGAAAATCCGCAGGTTATTCACGGTACAGATTTTTTTCTAATTGACAAAGATGGAGTCGTTCAAAAATCTTATCAGGGAGTGACTGACCCTCCTTATGAAGATATGTTAAAAGATATCAAAACCCTTCAGTAAGAGCTATAAATCCGTCAAAACTATCCGTCAAACACAGCTATCTTTATAGTGATGTGTTAGCGGATATTTTTATGAAAGAAACATGCTTATCCTTTTTTTTACATATACTATATATAAGAAACGTAGTAAAATATCAACTTGACATAGTATGATAAGATATAAAGATATAGTTATTCAGAGCGGTAAGCAGTATTGCTTGTGACAGCGAGAATACAGCATAGTTAGTAGGTGTTATGATGAGAAAATGGAAAAGTATAGTAATAAGCAGTATGAGTGCGGTGGTGTTAGCAAGCTGTTCGACGACGACTTTTTTGCCAACGGACAATAAAGAAGAAGCCGTTCAGAAAGAAGTGGATTTAACA
The DNA here is from genome assembly GCF_057586255.1 of Priestia sp. SRI_019. Classification (NCBI taxonomy): domain Bacteria; kingdom Bacillati; phylum Bacillota; class Bacilli; order Caryophanales; family Bacillaceae; genus Priestia; species Priestia sp. SRI_019. The sequence goes on from NZ_JBYCZN010000001.1 coordinate 847,439, forward strand.
CCTAAAAAGCATATTCCGAAAGGGTTTTTTCCTGTAGATTTAGATATCGTAGCCATTGGTGACTCATTAACAGAAGGAGTAGGAGATGAGTCTAAAAAAGGCGGTTATGTACCATACTTAACTAAATACCTTTCTAAACAAAATGAAGTGCAAAATGTACGAACAGAGAATCTAGGCAAAAGAGGAAATCGGACGGATCAGCTATTAGCGAGGTTAAATCAGCCGGGAGTAGCAGCTGAAGTATCAAGAGCAGACATTGTTTTCTTGACGATTGGCGGCAATGACGTGATGAAAGTGGTAAGAGATTACTTTTACAATATCTCAATTAAGACGTTTGAATCACAGCAGTCAAAATATGAAAAACGTCTAAATGACGTGTTTTCACGTATACGTAAGCTGAACCCTAATGCTCATATTTATTTAATTGGTTTTTATAATCCATTCTTTAAATCGTTAAGTGATGTGAAAGAAATTAATGTTGTTATTAATGAATGGAATGCGGCAAGCGAGAAAATTGCTTCTCAATATGATAATGTAAGTTATGTAAAAATTGATGATATTTTTTATGATTCTGACGTAAATTTATTAGGGAAAGACGAGTTTCACCCTAATAAAAAAGGGTACAAACTAATGGCTGAACGCATTAGTAAATCATTGGAGGAAGAAGATCCTCTCGTTGGAGACCAGAAAAAGGAAACAGCAGAAGAAGTTACATCTGATGAAAAAGAGAAAAACACGAAAGAGAGTGGGAACGAGTAAGGAGATTGTTATATGAAGAAGTGGAAAACCCTATTTATCGCGTTATTAGGGATTAATGTTCTAGGGGCTATCCTTATTATTGCGTTTATTTTTCAACCGGTTGATAAGGCCAATCCAACTCCCTCTGAAAAAGTAGAAGGAGACGCAGAACTAACAATTTTGGCTAAAAAAGCGGACTTAAATGTACTGATTGATAAATATTTAAAAAAAGAATTTAAGAATCAGCCGCTTAACTACAAAATTACTCTTACGGATGTAGTAAGAGTAGACGGTACGATTCAAGTATTCGGCGATGATATTAATATTCGAATGACATTTGATCCAATCGTACAAAAAAATGGAGATATTGTGCTTGAACAGCAGTCGCTTTCTGTTGGAAAGCTGCAGCTTCCTGTCCGCACAGTGCTTCGATACGTAAATAATAACTTTGCGCTACCAGAATGGGTAACGATCGATCCAAAGAATGAATCAGTATACGTAGCGTTACAGCAGATGAAGTTAGAGAGTGATTTTGCTGTAAAAGTACAAAAATTTGATTTAAAAAATGATGATATTCGCGTACGTTTAATTTCGCGCAGTGAATAAAAAAACCTTCCAATTTGGAAGGTTTTTTTCGTTAACGATCTTGGGAAATCAGCGCTTCTAATGCAGGACGGTTCTTAGTAAATCCGACGGCATATACCGTATATGTTCGATTCGGACGAAGGTTCAGTGCCGGGATTTCGAGTACTACATTTTTGGTTCCTGCTATGCGCACACTAAGTTGAACATGCATGGGGGACAAAGGCAAATATTTTGTGACTTCTTTAAACTGCACGCCAGAAAAAATGACGTCTCCGCCTCTAGCCGCAATATCCACAGCAGGAGCATCAGGAGAAAGATGCACAAATCGAAGCTTTGTTTCTCCACTTGGCACATCCGTATTGTCATAGATAAATAATAAATCAAGCTTGTTTAGCTCATCTACCGCCGCTACCGTGTAATTTCGGTTTCCTTCAAATGTAAATGATTCCGTTAAAACAGGTCTTCCCGTTTCTCCAGCGGGATAAATAGAAATTGTATATCTTCCAGGTTCTTGTAATTCAATATAATCTGTTTCTTGTTTATAAGTTAAATTGCGAATCACTCGTTTGTTGTTAATATAAATATCTACAGATGGAGAATCTGGAGAAGCGTGAAGTATACGAATTTGCGGCGGGTTTACGCGCAGATTCGTATTTTCAGAAGAAGTTAAGATGGCCTGCTGGATATAGTACAAATGCTTTTGATAATAATGAATATGCTTAGATGGATCACTATACTTATAGTAGTTAGCTAGAAAATCGTATTTCATTGCTTTTTTAATATATTGATCAAAGGAATAATTAGCCATATGTTCAGCTCCCTTATTGTCGGAGTATAAAAATATTTCCATACGTAACCAAACATATGCTAAAACTCATAATTTATGCCGATCACTGATCACTCCCGAGACCTCCAAGAAGAAACAATGAGCCAAATGCCCTCTATGTGCATATACTGAATCAAATTATTGACTGAAGGCTTATTGTACGACCGAATTTAGTATAGGAAAAAGGAGTGAGAGCATGCGCGATTTTTATGCTCGGGTGCTACGGTTAATTATGTTAAGTTTTTTACTGCTGCTACTTTTAATTCAATTTACAGAGCGCTCTACTTCATTTAATCACATTACCCCCGTGCTAAATAAAGTAACCGAGCGAATTGAGCTGATTACCTATGATCAATAAATGTATGTTTTCCGCGTTTCGATATGTACTTGTTCTTTATGCAATTTGCTTTACATTTGTATTTGTTAGTACAGTTCCAAGCCTATTTGGTTTCACCGTGACCGTTCAAGAAACGGATTATCACCACCTGCATCGCGGAGATATAGTTGTCTTTAGAGACGAATCATCTTCTTCAAAAAATGAACTTGTACTGGCCCATAATCAAGAGCTTGATGTACTGGTTACAGCTCAAAGAGATTCTTTGCCTGCTTCTTTTAAAGTGAATGGAAGCTACGCATACCATCTCCCGTATATAGGGGTCATTATTGAGTTTATGAAAAGTTTTACTACGTTACTGGTGATGGGAAGTATTTTACTTTTGTTGTTTTCGTATACGCTGCAGCCTAAAAGGCGAATATGGCGTAAGAGAAAGTGAAAAATGGGCGAATACACATACAGGACAATCAACTAACGCATATAAAGTACAGTGTACGAAATGAAAAAAAACAAGAGGAGAGATTGCTATGTATAACTACGATTGTTACGACCCATGCCATCACGGAGGCTATCACCACTTATATGATACTTGCCATTATCCAATTGGCGGTTATCATCATTGTGGATCGGGCCAGTCATTTGCATTAATTGTTGTGCTATTTATTTTATTAATCATCATTGGCTGTACTTGTTTTTGCTGATTAGGCCTCATTTGCTCGCAGGTGCGAGCTTTTTATAACAGATGGAAAAGGACAAACTTACATATAAATTGTTTAAATAATAAAAAAATTTTGCCAAATCAACATTTACCATATTATACTATAGCTAGTAACTCAATAAGCGAAGGTGAATATATGGAAAAGGAAAAAGTATTTCAACAGCTATTTTCAATGTCATTTACACCAATGCTCGTAATGAATATGGATGGAGATATCCAAATTTTAAATGAAGCGTGCTGCCACCTTTTTAAAACGACGGAGGAACGACTTCTTTCCTGTAATGTATTTGAAGAGCCCAATCGCTTTTTTATTGAAAAGCATGAAGTGGGACCGTTAAGAAAGCAAGAGGAAGAAGTTGTTTTACTTAAGAAAAAAGTAGATCAGCAGTTTCCGATGCACATCCATATTCAGCGCACGGAAGGGGATATTCCACTCTTAGTTGTTCAGTGGAAAGAGTTTTCCTCAAGTATTGAAAAGCAAGAGGAAGTCATTCGGAAAATGAAGCAATATAAGCAGTTTGTCCAGCAAAGCCAAGATGCATTTATTGTAACAAGAGAAGGCAGAATTCAATATTTGAATCCCGCTGGTGTTAAACTTCTTGGCGGCGAGAAAAAAGAAGAGTATATCGGGCGTCCTTGGCTTCATTTTATTCATCCCGAACATTTAGAAATCGTAAAAGAACGAATGGTTCAGCTAATGAACGGAATGTCAGTGAGGCCGCGTGTTGATGTGAAACTATTGACTAAAAAAGGAGTCGTCATTATTGAATCTTCGGCAACCAAAATTAAGTTTGAAGGACAGGATGCCATTCAGTATATTATTCGCGACGTAACCGATCGAAAAAAATATGATGAAATGGCAAGCAAATCTGAAAAGCTTACAATGGTGAGCAAGTTAGCGGCAGGAGTAGCACATGAAATTCGTAATCCAATGACGGCGATTAAAGGTTTTATTCAGCTGTTAAAAGCATCAAAACAGTATAACGAAGAATACAATGATATTATGCTTGAAGAATTGAATCGCGTCGAATCCATTATTCAAGAATTTTTAACGCTTGCCAAGCCTAAAATTGAAAATTCATACCACCCAAAAAGTCTCAATCAAATCATCCGTCACGTGACATTACTATTAGATACACACGCCAATTATAAAAACTGTCGTATTATTAATGAAATTAGTGATGAGATTACAATCTTTTGTGAGGAAAATGCGCTTAAACAAGTTTTTATTAATTTGATTCAAAATGCGCTTGAGTCAATGAGCAAAGGTACAGTTAAAGTCACCGCTGAGAAAAGAAATGAATACGGCGTGGTCATTATCGAGGATGAAGGCTGCGGAATTGATGAGCAATCTTTAGCGCGGCTAGGTGAACCGTTTTATTCTACGAAACAAACAGGAACGGGGCTAGGGTTAATGATTAGCTACCGGATAATCGAACAGCATCAAGGGCATATTTCATTTGCGAGCAAAGTAGGAGTAGGAACAAAAGTAGAAATTGCTCTTCCATATATTAAAGAACCAGTGAACATTTCATAGCGCTTGCTATTCGTTCACTGGTTTTTATTTGATTGGAATAAAAACGAATATTTTTTTATTTTTTTATTTTAATGTTCGTGTATATTGTTGACTAAAGGGTTTGTTTTTGATATATTATCAAATGGCTAGAAAATAACCGAATGATAATAAAAAAAGAAAATTCGGTCAATAACTTTTATCTTTTACCCAAAGAAAAAAGATGATGGGAGAATGTACAATGAACTCAAATTATGATGTTATTGTGGTAGGGGCAGGACCCGCTGGGATTTTTACTTGCTATGAGTTAACGTTAAAATTACCGGAAGCAACTATTTTATTAATCGATAAAGGACACGATATCTATCGACGTAATTGTCCGATTCTTCAGAAAAAAATTGAAAAATGTCCGCCTGCGGTTGGCAAAAAAGAGTTTGCTGGCTGTTTGCCTGCTTGTTCTATCACAAATGGTTTCGGTGGAGCCGGCGCATATTCAGATGGGAAATTTAATATCACAAGTGAATTTGGAGGCTGGATGACGGATTATCTGTCTGAATCACAGGTGGTAGATTTAATTAAATACGTGGATGAAATTAATTTAAAACACGGAGCAACCGATACGATCACGGATCCGTTAACTGATAAAGTTCGTGAAATTGAAAAACGCGGATACGCAGCAGGATTAAAGCTCTTGCGTGCCCAGGTGCGTCATTTAGGAACAGAGCAAAATTTAGAAATTTTAAAAAGCATTTATGAATACTTAAAAGAAAAAATTGATATGCAGTATAAAACGGAAGTAGCCGATTTAATAACAGAAAAAGAAGATGGTCAGCATATCGTGCGCGGTATTGAATTGAAAAATGGTGAAAGAATTACGGCTGATAAAGTGGTGGTTTCACCAGGTCGAGACGGCTCGAAGTGGATGAGCGACTTACTAAAAAAACGTCGTTTGAAAATGATTAACAATCAAGTGGACATCGGCGTTCGAGTAGAAACATCCAACGTTGTTATGGAAGAAATCAACAAGCACTTGTACGAAGGGAAATTCATTTACAATACGTCCGTAGGTACAAGAGTCAGAACGTTTTGCAGCAATCCTTCAGGACATGTGGTAGTAGAGAATCATTCAGGTATTATGTTAGCAAATGGACACGCATACAAAGATCCGAAGCTTGGAAGTCAAAATACGAACTTTGCGCTGCTTGTTTCTCATAAATTTTCGGATCCATTTGATCAGCCGAACGAATATGCGCACGAAGTATCAAGATTAGCTAATATGCTGTCAAACGGGGGCTTAGTTGTTCAAAAGTATGGAGATATTTTAAAGGGCCGTCGTTCAACAGCGACTCGAATTAAAGAGGGCTTTTTAGAACCAACGTTAAAAGAAGCTGTACCGGGTGACTTAGGCTTAGTGCTTCCTTACAATACGATGAAAAGCTTAATTGAAATGACAGAAGCACTGGATCATGTAACGCCTGGGTTAGCATCTGAACATACGCTGTTTTACGGTGTGGAAGCGAAATTTTACTCAGCCCGCCCGAAGTTAAATGATAAGTTTGAAACTGAAATTTCCGGTTTATACGTGGGAGGAGACGGAGCTGGTATTACGCGAGGACTCGCGCAGGCAAGTGCGTGCGGTGTGTGGGTAGCGCGTGACATTGTTGAAAAATTAAAGAATCGCAAAGCAAGTTCTGAACCTGTTACTGTATAAGAAAAAGAGGCCGTCACGCCCTCTTTTTTTATATGTGTTAAATAACGAGAGGGAATAAGTAAAAAGTAAAGAACTTGTACCGCTCCAAATCCGATAGTTTTATATGATAATTACCCGCTCCTTTTTTAAAAGGTATTACGGGATCCATATTTCTATCGTGAGCAGAATTAAATAGAATAAGGCGAATTGACAATGTCCATTTATTTCTATCAACAAATTCAGTGAAATTTTAGAGAATTTATATCAAGCAATACAAGGATAAAATCAACAGTTGGAAAGAGTTATTTTTTGATGAGTAAAATATTTATGAAAGCAGTAAAGTACGTGGATGTTAGAATAATTATGCGAGTTTATGAATATAATTTAATGAGAAGAAAGTTCACTTTACAAACTATTTTTTGAATTAATTTTTTATCCATTAGATTTTAAGTCTTGTTAAATAACTATTTGTGGTTTATTGAAATATGATGTAAATATTTTAAAATATAACAATTCTCAACTTTTTATGATAAAATCATGCATTATTTTTGAATAAAAACTTGACAGAAACATATAAAATGAATTTTAATTAAAGTAAGAATTATTATCATGCAAAAATATTAAAGAAAATTATTTGCTTAATCTCTTTTGTTTTATAAGAGAACGGGGGACCCATATTTGTGCGTAGTGTACTTGGGGTGAATCTTGAATGAATCAAGTAGGGTAACTCACGTACCCGAATCCGACAGCTAACTCCGTCAGCATTCAGTGAGGGAATAACAGGTCTATGAAACCATGATATTCTCATGGTTTTTTGTATAGATAAAAATATTCCTAAACTATTAATCTGAAAATTTATAATATATTGTATATTTTGAGTGTTATCGTTCTCAATGCATGGTAAAATAAGTATGGTAGTTAGAATCATTCTAATATAATTTATTTACGGGAGGTAAATCTATGAAGCTATCGACAAAGATTATTATCGCGCTAATTGCTGGTGCTGTTGTAGGAGTGTTGATCAATGCTTTTGCTCCAAGTGCTTTTGCTCCGCTGGACAAGTACTTGTTTACACCGCTTGGCCAAATTTTCTTAAGCTTAATTAAAATGCTTGTTGTACCAATTGTGTTTTTCTCTATCACGTTAGGTGTAGCAGGTTTAGGAGATCCTAAAAAACTAGGAAGAATCGGGGCTAAAACAGTTTCCTACTTCCTAGTTACAACAACCGTTGCTATTATTATTGGTTTAATTTTAGCGTATGCAATTAAACCGGGTACGTTTGGATCTTTTGATACAAAAAACGCTTCTTTTGAAGCCGAAAAAGCACCGCCGGTTGGAGAGACATTCTTAAATATGATTCCAGTCAACCCAATTCAAGCGATGGCTGAAGGGAATATGCTTCAACTTATCGTTTTCTCTATCTTTATCGGTTTTGGTATTACAATGCTTGGAAGTAAAACAAAAGGGCTTTACAATTTACTCGAGCAAGGCAATGAATTGATGATGTATCTTGTAAATCTAGTGATGAAGTTTGCTCCTTACGGAACGTTTGGGCTTCTTGCAACCGCGGTTGGAAGTCAAGGCTGGGAGGCAATTAAAGCGATGGGGCTGTACATGATTGTAGTCGTGCTCGCACTGTTTATCCATTCGATCGTAACATATGGGGGATCAGTCGCTCTTATGGCCAGACGTAACCCTATTGAATTTTTTAAAGGTTTTGCTCCTGCGATGACAGTTGGATTCAGTACATCAAGCAGTAATGCAACGCTTCCGATTTCAATGAATGTGGCTCAAAAAAACCTTCGTGTCCCAGAGTCCATCAGCAGTTTTGTTCAGCCGTTAGGTGCTACCATTAACATGGATGGGACGGCAATTATGCAAGGTGTAGCGACTATTTTTATTGCACAAGTATACGGCGTTGACCTGTCGCTGGGCGCTCTTGTGACGGTTGTATTGACAGCGGTGCTTGCTAGTATTGGTACAGCAGGTGTGCCGGGAGTTGGTCTCATTATGCTAGCAATGGTATTGAGTTCGGTTGGCTTGCCTGTAGCAGGTATCGGATTGATTATTGGAATTGATCGCTTGCTTGACATGCTTCGTACATCTGTAAATATTACGGGAGACGCTGCGTGTGCCGTTATTGTGGCAGAGTCAGAAGCAAAGCGTATCGATAAATCTGTAACGCAATCAGCTTAATAAGCGTAAAAGCTCTAGCTATATGCTAGGGCTTTTTTTATTGGCAAGAAACTCTTCGTTTCAGCATACAGTTTAATAAGAGTGTATGTTTGAAAGGAGAGTGCGGAAATGAATAAAACTCATGTAATAAAGCCGCTGCTCGACGACGACTACCCAGTTATTTCATATGGAAAAGGAATTTATTTGTACGACCAAGATGGAAAAAGGTACATAGATGCTTCGTCGGGGGCAGTTACAGCAAGTATCGGACACGGCGTAAAAGAAATCATTGATGCGATGACCGATCAGGCACAGAAAGTTGCGTTTGTATATCGGTCGCAGTTTACAAGTGATCCAACAGAAGCCTTAGCTAAGAAACTATGTGAATTAAGCAGCAATCATTTCCAGTGGAGCTTTTTTGTTAACAGCGGGACAGAAGCGACTGAAACGGCTATGAAAACGGCAATTCAGCATTTTCAAGAGCAAGGAAAGCCAACCAAAACAAAGGTTTTGTCACGCTGGATGAGCTATCACGGTATTACAATAGGAGCTCTGTCTATGTCAGGGCACGTTGGAAGACGAAAACGCTTCTCGTCGTTGCTTGAAGATTATCCTTCGGTTTCACCTCCTTATTGCTATCGATGTCCGTTTCATCAAACCTATCCATCCTGTAATCTTGCTTGTGCACACGAATTGGAAACAGTTATCAAACGAACCGGCCCTGAACATATTGCTGCTTTTATTACAGAGCCCATTGTAGGAGCAGCCGGAGCAGCGCTTACACCTCCTCCCGGTTATTATGAAGTGATAAGAGAAATTTGCGATAAATATGATGTGTTATGGATTGCGGATGAAGTCATGACGGGAGTTGGGCGTACAGGCGTGATGTTTGCGTATGAGCACTGGGGAGTTAAACCAGACATCATGACGCTTGGAAAAGGAGTGGGAGCAGGATATACACCAATAGCCGTTACGTTGGCTAGCAGCAAAACGATTGAACCTATCATGAACGGATCCAAATTAATTATGAGCGGACATACGCTAAGCGCTAATCCGCTGTCATCCGCTGTAGGAATAGCTGTTTTAACCTATATTGAAAAGCATGATCTTGTTCAAGAAGTAGCGCTGAAAGGAGACTATTTAGTAGGGGAATTGAAGAAGCTTCAACTTCTTTACCCTATCATTGGTGATATACGTGGCAAAGGCTTACTAGTTGGTCTTGAGCTTGTGCAAAATCCAAAGACGAAGGAGCCTTTTTCATCTTCGGAAAATATGACGGCGCGCGTAATAAGTAAAGCCCAAAAAAATGGTCTTCTCCTTTATCCTTCACAAGCAGGAACAGACGGAGTCGAAGGAGACGGTGTTATTATTGCGCCACCATTTACGATTACTCATCGTCAGCTTGATGAAGCGGTCGATCTGCTTTCGAAAACATTGCATGAAGTGCAAAATGAAAAACAGGGAAATGAGGTGGAATGAGTGACAAAGGTCGAAAACTCATTTCAAAAGATGACAACTGTGGAACAAGCGATTGAATACGTGGATCATGCGGCTACGCTGATGATAGGAGGGTTTGGAGGAGTAGGCAGCCCGCCTTCTCTCATTGACGGTCTTATTGAAAGCGGAAAATCAAATTTTACATTGATATGTAATGATTCAGGCTTTCCTCATATTGGTGCGGGAAAATTGGTAAGCCAAGGAAGAATTCAAAAGCTGATCGCTTCTCATATTGGATCGAACCCAGTGGCTGGAACGCTGATGACGGAAGAAAAGCTAAAAGTTGAGTTTTCTCCTCAAGGAACGCTTGCTGAACGGATTCGAGCGGGAGGAGTTGGAATCGGAGGAGTACTGATTGATGTAGGAATTGAAAATGACATTATTCAATTTGGAAAAGAAAAAGTGGAAGTGGACGGCAAGACATTTTTAGTTGAAAAACCGCTCACAGCCGATGTGGCTTTTGTATATGCAAAAAAAGCAGATCCATTCGGCAACTTGCTTTATGATAAAAGCGCTCGAAACACTAATCCATTAATGGCTATGGCAGGTCGTATCACTATTGCTGAAGTGGATGAAATTGTTCCTCTTGGCGACATTGACCCAGAGAACGTGATGACGTCAGGTGTATTTGTGGATTATATTGTCCCTTCTAAAGGAGTGAATTGGAAATGGGTTTGGGAATAGATATTCGTCATCGTATTGCAAAACGTGCTGCGGCTGAAATCAAAAACGGCATGATTGTTAATTTAGGTATTGGCATTCCTTCTCTTATTCCTAATTATGTACCAAGCGCTGTTCATGTGATGTTTCATGCTGAAAACGGGATTTTAGGGTTAGGATCTTCCCCTCCTTTAGGTGAAGAAGATGAGAATGTTTGCAATGCAGCAGGCTATCCAACAACTACCGTTCAAGGAGCTTCATACTGTGATAGTGCTACAGCCTTCGCGATGATTCGAAAAGGATACGTCGATATGACCATTCTTGGTGCATTAGAAGTGAGTGAAAAAGGGGATTTAGCTAATTGGATTGTGCCAGGTAAGCGAGTTCCTGGGATGGGAGGAGCGATGGAATTAGCTCAAAAAGCGAAAAAAGTCATTGTGCTGATGAATCATACGAGCAAGACAGGAGAACCGAAGCTGGTTAAGACGTGTTCTTTACCTTTGACTGCTTCGGGCTGCGTGGGATTAGTTATTACAGATCGGGCGGTTTTTAAAGTAGAAAAAGATGCGCTTCTTCTAACAGAGTTAATGTCTCCTTATACCGTAGAGGATATTTTGAGTTCAACAGAAGCGACAGTTCGCCTGAGTGATCAATTGATTACGATACCATAAGGAGGACCATTACATGAACATACAGCAATCTATTCATAACTGGATGACAGAGCATCGTCAAAGTGCAGTGCGTTTACTCAAGCGTTTCGTAGAAGAAGCAAGCGTACAAGGTTCTGAAAAGCATGCGCAGGCAATTGTCATTGAACGCCTTCGACAGCTGCAGTTAGATATTGATATATGGGAACCCGACGAAAAAATACTTCGCAGCCATGAAGCTTTTGCCTCCAACCGTTCTACTTTTCGAGACAGCCCGAATGTGGTAGGCGTGTTAAAAGGGAAAGGCGGAGGCAAATCCATCATTTTGAATGGGCACATTGATGTAGTGCCACCCGGAGATCTTTCACAGTGGACGGAAGACCCTTATACGGCTGTTGTAAAAGATGGAAACTTATATGGACGCGGAGCAACGGATATGAAAGGAGGAAATGTGTCATTACTTTTAGCTATTCAAGCGTTGAAAGAGCTAGATATTTCACTAAAAGGAGATGTTATTTTTCAAAGCGTAGTAGAAGAGGAAAGCGGAGGTGCAGGAACACTTTCCTGTGTACTTAGAGGGTACAAAGCAGATGGTGCCATTATTCCAGAACCAACCAACATGAAGATCTTCCCTAAGCAGCAAGGCTCCATGTGGTTTCGAGTCACCGTGCATGGAGTAGCAGCACATGGAGGGACTCGGTATGAAGGCGTGAGTGCGATTGAAAAAGCAGCTGTGGTGCTTAAACATATTGAGGATCTTGAAAAAGAGAGAAACAGTCGAATTACCGATCCGCTCTATAATAAAATTCCCATTCCCGTGCCGATTAATATCGGAAATATACAAGGAGGAACGTGGCCTTCTTCAGTCGCTGATCAAGTAATATTAGAAGGCAGGATAGGAGTTGCTCCGCATGAAAAAATGAAAAATGTCAGAGCAGAAATGAAATCCTGGCTTGAACTTCTGCCTCAGTGTGATGAGTGGTTTGCTGAGCATCCTGCCGACTTGGAATGGTTTGGGGCCCACTGGCTTCCCGGTGAAATTGAATTAGAGCATCCGCTTATGACCTCTCTTTCGTCCTCTTTTTATCAAGTGAAACAGAATCAGCCGATCATTGAAGCATCTCCTTGGGGAACCGATGGAGGGATACTGTCACAAGTAGGGGATATTCCAACAGTGGTGTTTGGACCGGGAGTAACAGAAGTGGCCCACTTTCCGAATGAGTATATTTGTATTCAAACGATGCTTGACGCAGCAGAAATTATTGCTCTCACGGTAGCAGACTGGTGCAGTATTGCGGACTAAGCTAAAAAGGGAGAGGATACAAACAAATGGCGAAACAAGAAAATATTTGTCAACCAACCTTTGCTATGACTCTTTTTTTAGATGAATATAACAAGCGTCTGAGAATAGATGATTACCGGGGAAATGTGAATGATATTTACAGCTATATATATAAAGAAATTGATAAGGCAACGTACGAAAAGTGGATTATAAAAGCACGTGCTGAATATCTGTTGGACTGGATGAGCTTGGGATTTTCTTTAGAAGCAACTGTTCCCTACTATTTTAACGGAAGCGACGCGTATCTTTTATGCTACTATACGTCTCAATCCCGCCGAAACAGCGGGGAGACGTTAAAAGAAACAGAGCTGCTTCAAGATGTTTTGAATTTGCCGACATCTCATTATTCTCCTTTATCGAATCAACTGATCATGCGCCGAGCGATTTCATCTGACGCTAAACAACTTTCTCAGCTCTACCGTCAAATCTTCACAGTGTATCCTACTCCCCTCTACGAAGAAGAGTATCTCTCTAGTTTGCTTCAAGAAGATAGCTTGTTTTATATCATAGTTGACAAGAACGATATCGTTAGCGCTGCTTCTGCTGAAATTGACTATGTCTATCACAATGCTGAACTAACGGATTGTGCGACTCTCCCTGCTTACCGAAAGTATGGATTCATGAAGCATTTATTAAGCGCACTAGAGGCGGAGCTCAAACAGCGGCATATTTTTTGTGTATACACAATATCGAGAGCGCTTTCATTCGGGATGAACGCCGCCTTTCAGCAGCTTGGCTATACCTATACGGGACGGTTAACGAATAATTGTTACATTTATAAATCGTTAGAAGATATGAACGTATGGGTGAAGGATCTGTCAAAAAGTAAAGGGTGAGAAATAATTAACCAATTTATGGGCTGTAACATATAACAATAGTAAATCTTCATAAAGGAGCGATTGTATGTTATATGATTTATATAAGCCGTCCCGACATTGGAAAGACATTGAGTTATGGAAAGATGTTCCTGAAGAAAAATGGAATGACTGGATTTGGCAATTAACAAACACAATTCGAACGTTAGATGATTTAAAAAAGGTCATTAACTTAACTCCTGAAGAAGAAGAAGGAGTACGCATTTCAACCAAAACGATTCCGCTCAATATTACGCCTTACTATGCATCTTTAATGAATCCAGATGATCCCCGCTGCCCCGTCCGTATGCAGTCTGTTCCGGTTGGCAAAGAACTTCATAAAACAAAATATGATCTAGAAGATCCCCTAGATGAAGACGAAGATTCTCCAGTGCCAGGGTTGACTCATCGCTATCCTGATCGTGTTTTGTTCTTAGTTACCAATCAATGCTCCATGTACTGCAGGTACTGTACTCGAAGAAGGTTTTCAGGACAAATCGGAATGGGCGTTCCAAAAAAGCAGTTAGATGCTGCGATTGCTTATATTGCCAAAACACCTGAAGTACGAGATGTACTCATTTCAGGCGGTGATGGCTTGCTGATTAATGACAATATTTTAGAATATATTTTGAAGAATTTACGAGCTATTCCCCATGTGGAAATTATTCGAATTGGCACAAGAGCCCCCGTTGTGTTTCCGCAGCGAATAACGGAAAATTTATGTGCCATTTTAAGAAAATATCATCCAGTATGGTTAAATACTCACTTTAATACATCCATTGAAATTACGGAAGAGACAAAAAAAGCATGTGAAATGCTTGTCGATGCAGGAGTTCCAGTTGGCAATCAAGCGGTTATTTTAGCTGGGATTAATGACAGCGTAGCTATCATGAAAAAGCTTATGCACGATTTAGTGAAAATACGCGTTCGTCCTTACTATATTTATCAATGTGATTTATCAGAAGGAATTGGGCATTTCCGCGCACCTGTTTCCAAAGGGCTTGAAATTATGGAAGGGCTGCGAGGTCATACGTCTGGCTATGCTGTTCCAACGTTTGTTATTGATGCGCCAGGAGGAGGAGGAAAGATTGCGGTTCAGCCAAACTATATTATTAGTCAAAGCGCAAGTAAAGTTGTTCTGCGAAACTTTGAAGGAGTGATTACGACGTATCCGGAGCCAGAAAGCTATGTGCCTGGGCGTGCAGATGATTATTTTCGAGCTGTTTATCCAGCATCGGATGCTAAAGATTCTTCCATCGGCATCTCGGGTCTTATGAATGATACTCAATTCAACCTTGTACCGGAAGGGTTAGGGAGAGTAAAAAGACGTAAAACATATGAAAGTGACAGTGCTCACGAAAGCCTAAAAGACAAACGTGAAAAAAGAGATGAATTAAAAGATAAAAAGTTTAAAGCTCAATTGAAAAAAGACGGTAAAAGCGACGATGCTCCATCATCTTAAGGAGGTCCTGTAATATGACTGTTCAATGCGCATGGTGCGAAGAAGAAAAAGCGGTAGAAACAACCAATACCGCATACTGGGAATTGCCAGACGGAACGAGAAGTATTGAAATTACTCATATGCCATGTATCAGCTGTTCAGGTTGCGGGATGTCATATCAAGAAGAAGAGATCATAGAAGAAGTGGAAACACAGCTGCTTCTTGTCGATACAAAAAAACTTGATGAATCAATTCGGTATGATGAGCTATTAAAAGTGCCAAGATTATTAAAGCGCAACTACTTTAAATTCTAAAAAGCCGCCCCTTATTTTGTAAGGGGCGGCTTTGCTTATTGATAAGCCTTTGTTCCAGCAGTGCGCAGGCTGTAGGCGTGTTTTAAAGCTACTGTAACAGGACGGAAAATTGGAAGTTCGACTTCGTCTATTTTCGAAACGGGCAAGAGACCAACAGATGTGCTCGTAATAAAAACTTCATCAGCGTCTTTTAAAAAGGAAGGAGTCATATTTTGTTCTCGAATTTGAATGGCTTGTTCCTGAGCACATTCCAGTACGTTAGCGCGCGTAATACCCGATAGAATTTTTCTTGTGGCAGGAGTGGTGAACAAGACGTTGTCTTTTATCGCAAAGACATTGCTGCTCGACCCTTCGGTTATGTATCCGTCTTTTACTAAAATAGCTTCTTTACATCCTTTAGAAGCCGCAGCTTGTTTGGCAAGAAGGTTAGGAAGTAGGTTCAATGATTTGATATAGCAATTAGCCCATCGTTCGTCCTCCAAAAGAAGCGTGGAAATGCCTTTTTCATAGGCTTCTTCAGGTGTTTGGCGAGGATGGCGTATTGTGAGTGCTAATTGTGCAGGTACATCGGGAAATAAATGATTTCGAGGAGCAATCCCGCGCGTAACTTGAATATAAATATCAGCGTCTTTTAACGTTGATTTTTCCATTGCTTGGTGAATGATGTCCTTTAGCTCTTGTCTTGAAACCGGCAGTTCGATAAAGATTGCTTTTGCACTTCTTTCTAAGCGGTCTAAGTGACGTTCAATTGAAAACGGAATCCCTTTGTATACGCGAATAAATTCATAAACACCGTCTCCGAACTGGTGACCGCGTTCATCAATTGGAATAACAGCCTCTTTAATATCTCTAAACTCTCCAGCATAATATGCTAATTCCATCTTGAAAAACTCCCTTCCTTTAGATATTAAAACGTTAACATAAAATTCAGCAAAATGAAATTATTTACTTGGTTTCTTCGAAGAAAATGAAAAAAGTCATACTCCTTTAGGGGTATGACTTTTATGAAAACGTACGTTTGAATGCTAATGAAAATTTCTGAAGGGCTTTTTTAGGTGTAACAAACTGAACGATGAGCTTGGTACCGGTGATGAACCAATCGACAATACGGCTGCCGAGAAGCATCGTTACTAAAATGGACAGGGCGATTAAGACGATAATACCCCATGACGTTGGCTCTAGACTTTTTGAGAAGTCAGTTGTAAAGAACCATTTTAAAATGAAGCCGTGCAATAAATACACGTATAGCGATCGCTGTCCAATGCTTGTTAAAGCAAAACCGCGCGTTGGAATTAAAGCCATAAAGGCAAAAGATACAAGAAAGGCAATTCCATAGTGAGAAACGCGCATTAAAAATTCGGCCACATTGTCGTACGTGTTCGTTCCATACAGCATATCTGTGTAAGCCGTGTCGTCTAAGAAAGAATAGCTTCCGATTAATGTAACTAATAATACGATAGATGCAATGATTCGATTTCGCGCTGTCAAAAGATTTGTAAAAGGCTCTTGTCGCTGTGATAAATAGTAGCCTAAAAGGAAAAACGGGAAAAAGACAAACATTCGGCTAATGCTTAGAATTTTATCAAATCCGTCAATATCAATGAATCCCATTGCAAGTCCAAGCGAAATAGAGACAGTTAAGCTAATCCACATCGGGAATTTCGCAAAGAAAGGAAGCATTAATTTCCAAAAAATTAAGCTCAGTAGAAACCACATTGCCCATCTAGGAACCAAATATTGAAGCGTGTACGTTTCATCTGTATAAAGCACACTATAATAAAGGGTATAGATAGTTTGGAAAGCTAAATAAGGAAGAGCCACCTTTGTAAATATTTTTTTGTAATAGCCTTTCTTATGAAAATTTTTCGAGAAATAACCTGCTAGTAAAATAAAGACAGGCATATGGAAAATAAAGATAAAGTGATAAATGGACAGCATTCCGCTGCTATCTGTTCGGTACGGAGAAATCATGTGTCCGAATACAACTAAAAAAATTAATACGAATTTAGCGTTATCAAAGTAAGCATTTCGAGTATTCATAGTATTATTTTTCCTCAACATATGCTGATGTAAACCTCCCACCAACAAGATTTATTTAAATGGCGATTATTGTTAGAATAACCTTTCACTACGGAATTAAAACATGAATTCTTCTTTTTTGCAATTACATAAAGGCTTGAGAAACCTGTCGAATCAATGCTTTTGTTATAAAAACGATGTGTTTTTGTTACAAATGTCTTTTGGGAAAAAGAAAAATATTGATATAACAATATTTATTCGTTACGCTAATAGTGAAATTTGTTTTGTAACTGTAACATGAATTTAATATTTTTTGTCGGGTAAACCACTTATATTGCAGTGTTCGACATCTACATATCGCAGAAGAAAGTTGTAGATTTCTTGAAAAAATGATAGAAAAGATACACATACCGCTGGAGGGGGAGTACGATGAAATCCTTTTATCACTATATAATGAAATTCCGATCAAATAAAAAACATGATCGAATGGGAGAGTTTGCGCGAAGTGCTTACGATGATCACAGCTTCCCGAAATCTTCAACAGATTATGACGAACTGAGTTCTTATTTAGAGCTCAACGGACATTATTTATCAAGCATGACCGTATTTGATGAAGCATGGGAGCTTTATCAAAATAATGCGTGAGAAATAAAAAAGCAGGCTGATGGATATCCATCAGCCTGCTTTTTTTATTTTCTTAAGCTCATGTACTAAGCAGAGGTAAAAATGATAGAGAGCAATAGATAATAAAGGCTTGGTTCTAAAGATGTTATACTTCCCCTTTTTTAGTTACTGCATATAATATTGTAACTTTTCAGTAGGTGTATGTTTACTAAGGAGGTGCGACGATGGCAGGGAAGAAAAAACCTAAATACGGAATTGGTGAAACAGTCGTTGTAACAATATACGGGACCGTTGGCACTATTACCGATATAAAAGTGATGGATGGGATTTTTGTATACGAAATCAACCATAGTGAAGGTCTTTTTTTAGAAGATACAATTGAGCTTCTAGAAGAATATGAAGGTCAAATATTAGTACAGGAAAGAGTAGAGCTTGAATATAAATTTTTCTTCGGCGATATCGTCCAGGTTTTTAATTATGGAAAAGAGTTATTTAAAATCATTGGTATTCGAACAGAAATATGGCGTTATAAAGAGGATTCATGGGAAGACATTGTCTATGAATTGTCACGTGTAACAGATGGAGAATGGCTTGAGGCTAGTGAAGAAGAACTCATTCTCGTAACTCCTCATGAGGAAACAGAAAATTACGCTCAAAGTGTTGATATGTTGTATTTAGGTAAAGAAATTAAAAAGACGGAGTTGCTACCAAAGATGAAAAAACAAAACGGTTCTGAAAAAGAAGAAGTGAGGTTAACTAAAGAAAAGCATGAGATTATAAATGGTCTTTTAGATGTGTACAATGATTATAAATTTTTGTATGAGCTTTTTGAAGATGAAGAATACGCTGAAGTCATGAACTTAGTGCTGAAACATTTAAAAAAGATAGCAAAATCCGAACAAGGAAAATAGCAGGTAGATGCCTAATAAATAAAAGATAGCCGAGATAGATTATTACATCTCTCTTAGCTATCTTTTATTGTGTATACGGCGATGGTAATGAAAAAAATGGGTATAATTACCTTTCTGTTTAAACTGCTGAAATTTTAGACATACTATTGCCAAATTGTTCATAAATGTGTATAAGGTAAAACTTCAAGCAGAAGATGGAGTGAACCTATTTTTAAGAAAAATAAGGTACGCTAATCCGTTCAAACGGGATAAGGAGTGATATTGTGAAAGAAATCGAAGTGGTCATTGATACGGAAGAAATTGCGGAGTTCTTTTACAATGAACTAGTCAAGCGAGGCTATGTTCCCGCTGAAGAAGAGCTAGGCGAATTAGCGGATATAACTTTTGATTATCTCATTGATAAATGTATTATTGATGAGCAAGATGAAGAATAAAAAGATAGATACATCTGTAACGACGGGGGAACTCGTCGTTTTGTTTATGAGACAGTGGCTATGAAAAAGGGTTAGCAGCTTTAATAGCAGATTGCACTTTTATATGATGCTGAAGAGGAATTTTTTTTACTGAAGAAGCGGGAATAGACTCAAGGAGAGAAAATATGCTTTCGTCTTCAAACCACTCATCTTTTCTTAAAAAAAGGTGTACGCGGTCTCCCCAGCTCATATTTAACGTCGGGCTATACAGCTTTTTGGAATGATTTCGATTCTTTGTAAATATATCCGAATTATAATCGCTTCGAGACCCTGTGTGGGGGTGTTTGAGGCTAAATGTATAGATAGAATCATGCAAGTTTGAATAAAAAAGAAGAACGTATAAAGTTTTTCCCACTTCAATCCGCTTTAAGACAGACTCGAAATGATACACTTTTGTTCCACTTAAATCAATGTTATTACCTGAATAATAGGGAAAGACGATTTGAGTCATACCGAGAAAGTTTTGAGTGTGAAACTGCCAAGAGTGAAGAACATCCCGCTGAAACTCTTTTTTAAAGAGAACATTTTTTTCGATATGATACTGTTCGTTCACAATCAGGGCTATTGATAAGAGCGTTTTGTTTCTATGCTGCCAAAAGTCATTCCAAACAGCTTTCATAAAAGAAGATATGTGAAAAGCGGGAAGTAAATGAAACAGATTGCTGTTTTGCTCTTTGCTTTTTTCATAGAGTAAGAGCTGAGCGTAAGCATCATGAAAAATGGCGGAATTGGAATGTTCTAAAAACAAGAAGTACGCGTGCTGTTTTTCTGGAGAAAGCAGGGATTTTATTAAGGTAGTGGAAAGATCTGTCATGTAATAGCCGCCGTTTCGCGAAACCAAGTGTGCTAAAAAAGCCCAGTGAATTTCGGGGTGTTTTTGGTAATAGTCTAAATATGCTTGGGTACGTGTAACATTGTTTTGATTAGCTTTTTTTACTTTTTTTCGAATCTCTTTAATCAATTTTACGTCTTCTCCGATAAAAGACAGCGGGAGGGTAGCAGGAGGTTTGAGCTGCATCATCTGCTGCAGGCGAAGAACATCCTCCAATCTAATCAGGGGATTTGTGTCAGTAGAAGTCATGTTAAGCCTCCTTTGAAACGTTTAACTATATAAAAAAAGGGTAAGGGACTTTTTGAAACCTTTATAACATTTCGTACGTATAAAGGGTAACAAATGTTAAGAAAAGAGGTTTTCTTTATGTTCAGAAAAATTTTTGAATCATTAACTGGATCTAAACGTCGACGCTACAGCAGCAGCGATCGACACTATCGACGTCCTCGTCACTACAGCAGCAGTGATCATCACTACAGACGTCCTCATCACCATAGCAGCAGTAGCGATTATAAACGAAGCAAATATTATGACAGCCACAGTCATTCAAAATATGGCCACCACCATTACAAGCGCAAACGTAAAAGTGGAAGCTTCTTCTCAAGCTTTTTCTCAAGTTGATTTATGATGAAAAATCGAATGTTCAAACACCTTCATCGCTGGCTAGTTGACCGCCCTTTTAAAAAAGGAAAAGTCATTTCCGGGCGCTATGAAATCATAGATATACTGGGAATGGGAAGCTATGGTATAACATATGTTGCTAACGACATTGTGCAACAAAAAAAGGTAGTCGTAAAGCAACTCCGTAAAACAAAGCAGCGCACGTCTCAGGGGCTGAAGTCTTATCATTATGAAGCGAAATTGCTGTCTCAATTAAATCATCCTCAAATTCCTTCACTGTATGAAGCTATCGAAACAGATGAAGGTTGTTTCGTAGTGATGGAGTTGATTCAAGGGAAAACGTTTGAAGATTTAATTTTTGAAGAGAAGTGCGTGTATACGGAAGAACAAGCGCTTGACATTTTACTTAATATTCTAGACGTAGTTTCTGCTATTCATGAGCAAGGAATGGTTCACCGTGATCTTCGTATTCCAAATATTATTGATGTTAACGGAACCATCTATGTTATTGACTTTGGTCTTGCTAGATTTTTAGGAGACCATGAAGAAACAAGCACCCTTATAGAAGAACAGCAGTTTATGAGACAAACATCTGCTGCAAGCGATATCTATGCACTTGGTCATTTTCTTTTATTTTTATTATACTCTGGTTATGAGCCGACGGAAAAACAAGAAAGAAGCTGGGAACAAGAGCTACATTTGTCGGCGCCTATTAAGGCCATCATTCAAAAAATGCTGAGAGCAGATGAATCTTATGAAAGCATTAAAAGTTTACAAAAAGATATTTATGACTATATAAATAGTAAGAGCTCAGGGAGGGGAAAGTATGGCGCTATTTAATAAAGCGTTAGCCCGCATTGGAATTGGTGCAGCGCGAGTGGATGCTAAGCTTGTCAATGATGAATTTCGTGCTGGTGAAAAGATTGAAGGGATTGTTGAAGTATACGGAGGCAATGTTGAGCAGAAAATTGACAGCATCTATCTGCGTCTATTCACAACTTATGTAAAAGAAAGAGACGATAAAAAATACAAGCAGGATATTGAGCTTAATACGTTTAAGATTAACGACCCGTTCACGATTCAACCATCTGAAACGAAGTCTATTCCTTTTACCTTTCAGCTGCCTGATGATACGCCTGTTACATTAGGTAGAACCCGGGTTTGGGTGGCGACCAGTCTTGATATTAAAGATGCCGTTGATCCGTCAGATATTGATCATGTAAAAGTGCTTCCTAACCTTATGGTAACAAGCGCAATTGAAGCTATGGAACAGCTTGGCTTTCGCTTGCGCCAAGTTGAGTGCGAAGAAGCCCCTCGCCGGATGAGAAAAAGACTTCCTTTTGTTCAAGAATTTGAATTTGTTCCAAGCGGTGGAGTTTACGCTGGGAAAGTAGATGAAATTGAAATTATCGTGCAGCCGAGCGGCTTACATGATTACGATTTATTTATAGAAGTAGATCGACGTGCCAGAGGGTTTGGCGGCTTTCTATCTGAAATGCTGGATGCAGATGAGTCGCTCATTCATGTTCATGTTTCTGAAAAAGAAATTCCTCAGTTAAAAAATATATTAACCAGTATTATTTCACGCTATAGCTAACGTGCATAGCTCTCCTTTCTTTTTCGTATATTAAAGACAGTAAAAAGAAAGGAGAGAGGTATATGCCGCAATCAAAGCAAACGAAAAAAATAAATGCAAAAGAGGAATTTTCGGCTGAATTTGTCGTTCATCAAGCTCCTAAGCCGGAAGACTATATTCAGCCAAAACGTGTGAATAAGTAAAGCATGTAGAACGTTACATGCTTTTTCTTTTAATAGGTTGGAGGAAATAAAAAATGGGAAACCGCACTACAAAATATTCTCTATTTATTGTATCGCTTTTAGCTTTCTTTTTACTCATTTTATTTACGTTTAATACACCTTGGGTGAAACAGCTTGACTTTAATGTACTTCATACCATTGAAGGATGGAGGACGGACACGTTAACACCCATCATCATATTTATAACAACCGTAGGATCTTGGTATGTTACTGCGCCAATATGGTTTGCGATTATAGTAGTTCTTCTTTATAAACGAAAAGGGTTGCTCGCTTTATATATCACGCTTGTTTTTTGGGGAGTTCGCGCTTTAAATTGGGGATTGAAGGAGATTTTTGCAAGACCAAGACCTGATTGGAGTCAAGTCGTTCCCGCCTCTCACTATAGTTTTCCGAGCGGACATGCCATGAACTCAATGGCGTTTTACAGCGGAGTACTTTTGTTAATATGGATGTATACAAGAAGCAGGTCTATCAAAACGGCAGCTGCATGCGTAATTGCTATTGTTATTTTATTAATTGGATTTAGCCGTTTGTATTTAGGTGTACACTTTTTAACGGATATACTAGCAGGATATTGTTTAGGACTTGCTTGGTCCTTAGGGGTCTACCTCCTTTCTAAGCGCCTATATAACCAAAAATAGGAGCAATGGTTACATTTTTTTCGTTAATATTTCATTTTGTTTAAGTAGGCCTATTGATTCATCCATTCAAAAACAACTAATGATAAAATGGGAAACAAATATTTTATGTACATGTTTAATAAGAAAAAACTAGTAATTTCGACAAAAAACGTTTTGATTCGATAAAGGGTTTTCGGATTTTATCACTAATTATATAAGAATACATGACGTAAAAGAGTAAATACTTGCTTTTGGGTGGAGGGAAGAATGTTGAGTGTGTGGACCACAATAAAAAAACAATTTAATATTAGCACAGAATATGATGTAACCATTATGCAAACAGAAGAAAAAGGCGAAAAGCGCGGATATAAGCCTGTCCATCGTCTAACGATTACAGCATTCGATCATCAAGACGCAGCAACACAAGTATTTCAGATGTTTAATATTGCTGATAATTTGCCAAAAGATTGTGATGCGAGGTTTATCAGCACAGGCGATATTTTATTAATTGATGAAGGTACTCGAGGGAAGTATTACTACAAGCTATGGACAGACGGCTGGCAAAAAGTGAATCGCCTGCACGTACGTTAAACATAAGGTAAAAGCGACCTATCTGGCCGCTTTTTATTTATATGTTGACCCTTAGTAATCACGAGTATGATGGCCAGGGCCATTTTTTCGGTTTGTTGCTGAATATTCATCTCCATGGGCTTCATGTTCTGCTATAATTGCTTCCTTTGGAATATGATTATTCTTTTTAGGCGAATTTATTCGATTGCGATGTTTTTTCCCCATACATATCACCTCAGCTAACGTTAGTAAATCCCTTGCGCTATTAGCGTACCCTTATATAAAAAGACATACTACGCCATTTTTTGGGCCGTATGTCTTTTTATTTTTGTCGCATAATGTTAGAAGTAAATAGACAAGCAAGGGATACAATATGGTATAGTGAAAGCGTAAGATTTTTTACATATAGGAGGTACGAAATGAGCGTACATATTGGGGCAAAACAAGGTGATATTGCAGAAACGATTTTACTTCCAGGTGATCCACTTCGTGCAAAATACATTGCAGAAACGTTTTTAGAAGATGTAACTTGCTATAACGAAGTGCGCGGTATGCTTGGATTTACGGGAACATATAAAGGAAAGCGCGTTTCTGTTCAAGGAACAGGAATGGGTGTACCATCAATTGCTATTTATGTAAATGAACTAATGAATGAATATGGTGTTCAAAACCTAATTCGCGTTGGTACATGCGGAGCAATTCAAAAAGATGTAAAAGTACGCGACGTTATTTTAGCCATGTCTTCGTCAAGTGATTCACAAATGAACCGCGTTAAATTTGGTCCTATTGACTATGCACCGACAGCTAACTTTGATTTATTAAAGCGCGCTTACGATGCAGGTGTTGAAAAAGGCCTTCAGTTAAAAGTAGGAAGTGTATTTACATCTGATCAATTCTACAATGAAGACGGCCAGCTAGAAAAATTGGCAGCTCACGGCGTATTGGCAGTTGAAATGGAAACAACGGCTTTGTATACGCTAGCTGCTAAATACGGACGTAATGCTTTATCTGTTTTAACAGTAAGTGATCACATTTTCACTGGTGAAGAAACAACGTCAGAAGAGCGTCAAACGACGTTTAACGATATGATTGTTGTTGCGCTTGAAGCAGCAATTAATGAATGAATATAATTTCATTTCGTTTATTTGCTGAATGGCAGCGAAATGCTGCGGCGTAACAAATAAAAAGACGAGAAGCAATCAGGCTTCTCGTCTTTTTATTTGTGAAAATTAATTGTTTCCAAACGGGAAATTGTATGGTACGATTTGATACGTTAAAAACGGCTTTGATTTTCGTGAAAGTCGAAAATCGTATAAAAAATTCATAAGAGGTGATAAACCATCATGATGGCAAGTATTAAACAGCAGTGGTTTTCAAACGTTCGAGCAGATATTTTGTCTGGGATGACAGTTGCTCTTGCGCTTATTCCAGAAGCCCTTGCTTTTTCCATTATCGCCGGTGTCGATCCCATGGTTGGCCTGTATGCATCTTTTTGTATGGCAATTGTGATTGCTTTTACAGGCGGAAGACCAGCTATGATTTCAGCTGCAACAGGAGCAATGTCTTTATTGATGATTAACTTAGTCAAAGATCACGGCATTGAGTATTTATTTGCAGCTACTGTTTTAACCGGAATGATTCAAATTTTACTGGGTGTTTTGAAAGTAGGAAGGTTTTTATCATTTCTTCCTCAAACAGTTATGATTGGCTTTGTAAATGCGCTAGGTATTTTAATTTTCACAGCACAGCTTCCCCATTTTCAAGGAGCAAATTGGATGATGTACGCAATGGTAGCCGGAACGCTGCTCATCGTCTATTTGTTTCCGCTCATGACCAAAGCAATACCATCTCCGCTTGTTGCCATTGTCTTGATGACGATTGTAGCGATTGTCTTTCATTTAGATTTAAAAACGGTAGGAGATATGGGGAATATTACGCGTTCACTGCCGGTTCTTCACTTTCCAAAGGTTGATTTATCAGTGGAGACACTGCTTATCATTTTACCTTATTCGCTTCCTTTAGCGATTGTAGGCCTACTTGAATCTATGCTAACGGCAACGGTGCTGGACGAAATTACAGATACGCCCTCGAATAAAAATAAAGAAGCGCGCGGTCAAGGCATCGCTAATATTGTAACAGGTTTCTTTGGAGGAATGGCTGGCTGTGCCATGATTGGACAATCTATGATTAATGTAAAATCAGGGGGACGTGGAAGGTTATCTACCTTAGTCGCCGGAGTCTTTTTATTGTTCTTAATTATGGTGCTTGGCGATGTTGTTAAACAAATTCCAATGGCTGCTCTTGTAGGCGTTATGTTTATGGTAGCCGCCGGTACATTTGATTGGCAGTCCCTTAAAGACTTAACGAAATATCCACTATCGGATGCCATTGTAATGGTTGTTACGGTGGTTATCGTATTGTTTACACATAACTTAGCATTAGGCGTAATGGTAGGTGTTGTTTTAAGTACGATTGTATTTGGCTGGAAGATGGCTAAAATCAAAACAACTTCACAAATAGAAGGGAATATGAAGCAATATAGGGTTTCAGGGCAATTATTTTTTGCCACCATCAGCTTCTTCATGGATGAATTTCAGTATGAAACAGACCCGGATACCATCATTATTGATTTTAGTTCTTCTCATATATGGGATCAATCGGCCGTAATCGGCATCTCAAAAATTATCGATAAGTATGAGCGATTGAATAAAAAGGTTATTGTAAAAGGATTAAATAAAGACAGTAAAAAAATCGTAAGGCAAATTGGCATAACGTCGCTGTCGAACAAATAAAAGGTGTGCAGTAGCACACCTTTTTTACTTGTTTCGTTTTAGTAGCTGTATGAGCCAGGTGGAAAAAGAAGTTGTAGATGAAGATACGGATGTCTGTTTTAACAAAATAGCATAGGCTTTGCGCCGATATTGGTAATCAAGCATGCATATCTACTCCTTTTAAAACAGGATTTGGAAGCGTTTTCTTTATTGTAGCATGCTTAATAGGGAGATAAAAGAAAAAAGAGAGACCATCGTCTCTCTTTAATCATTTCCAAACATATAGCGTTTGTGGTGCCATGAGATTCCAAACATCAGACCCATTGCAAACATGTTCCCCATCAGTGAACTACCTCCATATGAAATAAAAGGAAGTGGAATTCCGGTAATAGGCAAGACTTGAATGGTCATACCGATATTTTGAAATACGTGGAACGTAAGCATTGAAATAACGCCTACACATAAGTAAGAATTGAATTCATTTTTTGTTTCAAGGCCTAGCTTGATCAAGTAATAAACGAGTACGAAGAAAAGACTAATAACAATGCTGGCGCCGATAAAGCCAAACTCTTCTCCGATAACGGCAAAAATAAAGTCGGTCTGTCCCTCTGGCAAATAGACAACTCCATTACCGATTCCTTTACCGTTTACCATTCCTGATCCAATTGCATCTAACGATTTCTTTAAATGATAACCCTCTCCAGAACTATACGACTCAGGATCAAGCCAAGAATAAATACGTCCAAATTGGTATTGCTTAACCCCTAGATACTTTTCTAATAGGCTAGGTGCATAAACAACAAGTCCCAAAATGACAGAACCAACCGCAGTAATACCTAAAAATGCAGGCGCGATGATTTTCCAGCTTACGCCTGAAACAAATACAAGTCCAACCGTGATTGCTAAGAACACAAGAGCGGTACCTAAGTCAGGCTGCTGCATGATTAATAATAAAGGTAAAGCAAGTACAGCACCCAGTTTACCAAGCAGTAAAAAGTCTTCTCTTACTGTCCGGATACGATATTTTTCATTGTGTTTCACAATGACCGTACTCAGTGTGATAATCAAAAACACTTTCATAAACTCTGATGGCTGTAACGAAAAGCCGGGAAGTGTGAACCAACTTTTTGCCCCGTTAATTTCTCTGGCAATGCTTGACGGAGCCACTAGTAAAAGAAGTAATAAAAAGTTCCCAAATCCATAAAAAACCCACGTTAGCTTTTGAAGCTGATCGGAGTCAAAACGCATGACAAACCCTATAATCACCATTCCGATTATATAAAAAACAACTTGTTGCGCTACGAAGTTCTTATCATACTGCCCAATTTTTTCAGCACTATGGATTGCCACAACGCTTACGCAAAACAATAGGAAGATTAGGAAAGCCAAGTTCCAGTCAAATCTACTAACATTTCTTTGATTTTCACCCATATTATTCACCTGTCACTATTAAATCTCATTCTTTCTTTATGATAAAAGAAAAATGCTGGTTTTTAATGCAAAGTCGATTAATGAAGAGTCGCACTAACCCCACTTTGCAGTTTTTGCTTTGAATATAGACTTGCTAAAAGTAAGAAAAGATATGTCGCAAGCTGCGTTACCATACAGCCTTTTATTATACATGAATTATTCTATAACATAAATAGGAGAAATGATAACAATTTCTTTTTTCTAAAAACTCTATTTGGAGGGACTTATTCAATTCATCTTCTTTATCTCCTTAAAGGTTAATATGAAAACATATTATAGGAATTTATCTTTTTTTGCACGTGAAAAGATAAAGAAACGTGTATATATATAACGAAAGAAAAGGCAAATAGTTTCATATGAACGACTGAAAAATTCTAAACTGCGAGGACTAAATCTAGCAAGCTATACATATGAATAATAGTAAAGATAAGAGAAAGTGTTCTACACTATCTTTTTCTACATGCAGACATTCAACTTCACTATCCTAAGTAAACAGTTGAGACAAGAATATAGTTATATTCTACTTTCTTGCTGATGAACGAACGTATGGAAGGTATATGGATGAATTACCGAATAAGAGACACAGGATATTAAGAAAATAATAGATAGAGATTAATAGAATCATAACGTAGAGAGGTGTGTTTATGATTATAGGGGCAAGTGTGACAGCATTTTTATTATTATGGTGGACAATTTTTTATAGCGGGCGCTACTATCATTATGTTTCAGAGCCTGTTGGCAAAAGAATTTCCCTTCACGTAGGGATACATGTCACCTTAGTGGTTGGAGTGAATGCATGTCTCTGGCTTGAGCAGCCGCTGCTTTTTTCTAGCATTTTAGCAGGATGTGCAGGACTAGGAGCCGGATGGTTTGTGGGGATTCCTTTTTCGGTAAAAAGTATTTTAAGTGGAATAATGGGGGGCATAGGAACGGGTGTTAGTTTTTATATCTCTATGAGCATGTGGATGGATCAATTTAACTGGCTATCTTTTTTATTAATAGGAACGAGCGTTATTTTTAGCGGAAGCTCGTTATTTCAAGTGTTAAAATCGATTCCGTCATTTGAAAAGGTACTGGTAAAAATGTGGATTCAACATCCTTTTGTGATAGCTCCTATTTTGATTACCGTATTTTGGCTGTATAATTTTATTGAAAAATATTTTCCGCAAGCAGATCCAACACGCAAGTAGTTTCCGTGTTGGATTTATTATTTCCTCCGATAAGACTCCCCTTTAAGTTTACCAAGTTTAACATCGTTCAATTAGTCTATAGAAGGTAAAAGTAGACATTCACCTATCTTCATTATGATGCATATTGTAACGTAGCAAGCATTATAAAGGGGGAGTGCGTATGTATCCATATCAATACGATCCACGTTTTCAAAATTTGTTTCCACCTGGAGGAGGCCAAGGGTTTCCATCGTTTCCACCTGGAGGAGGAGGTCAAGGATTTCCACCGCCGCCACCTGGAGGAGGAGGCCAAGGATTTCCACCACCGCCACCTGGAGGAGGGGGCCAAGGGTTTCCGCCGCAGGGAGGAGCGCAGCCGCCTTCAAGTCCACCGCCAGCTTTTACACCTGCACCAAAGCTAGGTTCAGGAGGTCCATCACTTTATGCTGTTGACCCAGGCGCTATTTCAGGATGCTTATACCGATATACCTATATATGGCCGAGAAATGGTCGACCTTACTGGTTTTACCCAACCTTTGTAGGCAGACGCTCAGTTGCAGGATATCGCTGGACAGGATTTTTCTGGGTGTATGCTGGGGTAGATGTAAATCAAATTCGAGAATTTCAATGTATATAAAACTCCGCTTGCGGAGTTTTTTTTGTGGGAAAAGGTTGACGCATAAAAAATGACGTTATATAATAAATCTCGAATTAAAGATAATTTATTTAGTAATATCTCGAATTAATAATAATAGACACTTTTTAGGAGATGACATTTATGGCAAATGTATTATATGTAAAAGTAAATCCGCAGGTTGATGAAGCATCATTTTCAACTCGTTTAGCACAGGTTTTCTTAGATGAGTATAAAACAGCAAATCCTACTGATACAGTGACAACGCTTGATCTGTATAAAGAAACAGTTCCGTTCATTGATGGAGATGTTTTAGCAGCATGGGGAAAAGCTGGAGCTGGTGAAGAATTATCAGCTGTTGAATTAGAAAAAGTAACGCGTATGGGTGAATTAGTAGAGCAGTTTTTACAAGCTGACAAAGTTATTTTCTCAGCTCCAATGTGGAACTTAAGCTTCCCTCCACTAATGAAAGCATATATTGATAACATTTTAATTGCAGGAAAAACGTTTAAATATACTGAAAATGGTCCAGTAGGATTAGCTTCAGATAAAAAAGTAGTGTTACTAGAAGCTCGTGGAGGCGTTTATTCAGAAGGCCCTGCAGCAGAGCTAGAATTTACTCAAAGCTATTTACGTACAGTGATGGGCTTCATTGGGGTCCAAGATTTCCAACTGGTTGTTGCAGAAGGCATGGCTTACACACCAGCAGAAGCAGACAATATTCTAGCAAAAGCATCTGAAAAAGCAAAAGAAGTTGCGTCAACGTTCTAATCTCAAAAGGCTGGGACAAAAGGATTTGATGAAGTGAAAAACGAACTACTGATCAAGATATTTGATTAGTGGTTCGTTTTTTTTTGTTACGGTGAACGTAGATTTCATGTTTGTAAGTCTTTCTAGCAGTTGATTGGAGGGCAAGCCGAAGACTCCTGCGGGAAAAGCGGAATAGGTGAGACCCCACAGGAGCGTATGCGACGAGGAGGCTCAGCATCCGCCCGCGGAAAGCGAAGTCTTGCACGGAAATCAACTGCGGTGTCAAAAGCGGTTCGGCTCATGTATACTAGTTGTTCATCTTTAGATTGGATTCATTTGTTTATGTCTCAACCTCTTTTTTAGGTTTAAAATTCAATATCCACCCTTCAGAAGATGTATAAAGGTTTACATGAAGTGCGACATAGAGAACGCACTTCTTATGAAAACGCTCATATATTTTTATTTACAAGACAAAAAAAGCATGGTTAAATAATGACCATGTTAACGTAACACGGGACAGGGGAAGTTTTTCTGCAGAATCATTGGGGTATGCTACAAGTACAATCTAAAAAAGGGTGATTGAGATGTTTAAAAAATTATTTGGTAATAAGACAAAATCAAAAGAAACAACCGTTCTAGCTCCGCTTTCAGGTAATATCCTGCCAATCAGCGAAGTGCCAGATCCAGTGTTCGCACAGAAGATGATGGGAGACGGTTTTGCAATCGAACCTTCAGAAGGACAAGTTGTTTCACCTGTTGCTGGGGAAGTCGTTCAGCTTTTCCATACAAAACACGCGGTAGGCTTAAAAACAGAAGCCGGTACAGAAGTATTAATACATATCGGCCTTGAAACAGTGGCAATGGAAGGCGAAGGATTCGAAGCTCACGTGGCACAAGGTGACAAAGTAAGTGTAGGAACACCTCTTATCACATTTGATTTAGCGCTTATTCAAGAAAAAGCGAAAAGCATTATCACACCAATTGTTATTACAAATAGTGATGCAAGTGAAAGTTTCGAGATTTTGGCTCAAGGGACGGTTCAAAAAGGCGAAACGGCTTGTGCAAAAGTAACGATGAAGTAATAAGCAAGGCCTTTTCCTTTAAGAAAGGAGAGCGCATTTGAAGATTTTAAAAGTGTTAAATAACAACGCCGTTGTCTTTAAGGAAGGCGGAGTTGAAAAGATTGCGATGGGTCCCGGCATCGCTTTTCAAAAAGGTAAAAATGATCTTATTAATGCTGCGAAAGTGGAGAAAGTCTTTGTCATGAAAGAAGAACAGGAAAAGTTTCAAGAACTATTAACAAACCTTCCTGAAGAGCATATTCAAGTGGCGGAAGAAATCATTTCGTATGCGGAGCAGCAGCTTTCTGCTACGCTAAGCCATCATGTGCATATTGCTTTGAGCGATCATTTATCCTTTGCTGTCGAAAGGATAGCCCGTGGAATTTCCATCCAAAATAAATTGCTTAATGAAATTAAATCTCTCTATCAGCCTGAGTATGCAATAGGAGTGTGGGCTCTTCAGCATATCAAAAAGAGGCTAGACATCACGATGCCGATTGATGAAGCGGGATATATTGCGCTTCATATTCATACGGCGAAACTGAATTCACCGGGAATGCAGCAGCTCATGATGCATACAACGATTATTAATGAAATGGTTACGATTATAAAAAAAGAGCTGAATATGGAGATTGATGAAAACAGTATGTCCTATCAGCGTCTGCTGACTCACTTGCGCTTTGCGTTAAATCGTTTAGCGCAAAATGAACCTTTTCATGAGATGGATGAAGAGATGCTCGACGTATTAAAAGTCAAATATAAAAAATCGTATCAATGTGCTGAAACGATAAAACAATTTGTCAAAGATGAGTACGAAATTAATTTTCCAGAAGCGGAGTTAGGCTACATCACGCTTCACATTTGCCGAATAGAGCAAAGAATGTAGAAAAAAGCATTGACGGATATTGCTGCTTTGAGTACAATGAAAGCGTATTAATTGAATAAGCGGGATTGTGACTGGTAAAGCAGGCAAGACCTAGAATGCGCATGAAGGACAACTATGTCTTTTATAAGTGTATTTTAGGTCTTGCTTTTTTTATGACATACAAAAAGGAGGAAGTAAGATGGATGTAAAAGAAATTGCTAAAAAACTTGTTCCGCTTTTAGGAGGAAAAGAAAATATTGCTAGTGCGCAGCACTGTGCTACGCGTTTGCGCCTCGTTATTCGAGATGAAAGCAAAATCGATCAAAAAGGTTTGGATGAAATAGAAGATGTAAAAGGGGCTTTTTCAAATTCAGGACAGTTTCAAATCATTTTTGGAACCGGTCTCGTTAATAAAATTCACGCTGCTTTTGTTAAAGAATTAGGCGCTGAAGAGGCTGCTGCCCCAGTAGATCACCAAGAAGAAATGAAGAAGAAGATGAACCCATTTGCTCGCTTTGCTCGCATGCTTTCAAATATTTTTGTTCCGATTATTCCAGCCATTGTAGCAAGCGGTTTATTAATGGGATTGCTCGGGATGATGAAAGCGTTCCACTGGGTCTCAGAAGATAGTGCGTTATTTGTCTTATTGGACATGTTCTCAGGCGCAGCATTTATCATTTTACCGATTTTAATCGGGTTTTCAGCTGCAAAAGAATTTGGTTCAAACCCTTATCTTGGAGCGGTTATCGGAGGGATTTTGACGCATCCGATGTTATTAAATCCATGGACATTAGCAGATGCTAAGCCAGAATATATGGATTTGTTTGGCTTAAGTATTCCGCTGATTGGCTATCAAGGTACGGTCGTTCCAATTTTATTAGCTATTTATGTGATGAGTAAAATTGAAAAGGGACTGCGGAAAATTGTGCCGAATTCGGTTGATTTACTTGTTACGCCTTTTTTAACTGTTATTATCACGGGCTTTGTGTCACTTGTGTTTATTGGTCCTTTCGGCCGCTATATTGGAGATTTAATTTCGATTAGCCTTCAGTCTCTATACGATGTAGCCGGAGTGTTTGCAGGAATTTTGTTTGGTGGCTTATATTCAACCATTGTATTAACAGGCTTGCAGCATAGTTTTCATGCTATTGAAGCAGGACTGCTTGCTAATCCGAAGATTGGCGTTAACTTCTTACTTCCTATTTGGGCATGTGCGAATGTGGCGCAAGGAGGAGCAGGGCTGGCTGTTTATTTTAAAACGAAAAATGCCAAAACGAAAAAAATTGCGATTCCAGCGGCTATTTCTTCCTTCTTAGGAATTACAGAACCGATTATTTTCGGCGTCAACTTACGACTTCGCAAGCCATTTATTGCTGCGGCTATAGGCGGAGCAGCCGGGGGAGGCTACGTGGTACTTATGCACGTAGTAGCCAACGCCTACGGACTCACAGGCATTCCAATGATGGCCATTGCTGCACCGCTTGGTATGAGCAATTTAATTCACTATATTATTGGCATGATTATTTCTGTAGGTGTTGCATTTGGTGTTACGTGGTTCATGAAACTAAAAGAAGACTGAGAACCAGCGGTAAGCATACGAGAATAGAGAATGGTATTAGATTTGCTCATCATATTTTATGGTGAGCAAATTTTGTGTCTTAAATATGAAACTTTTTAAAAAGTAATACGTAGGACAGTTAAAGAGATAAGTTGATGTTGTGTAACAGGAACGTAAATGCTACACTACATATATTGGATTGTACTATTATAGTCAGAAAGAGAGCTGGCACATGGAATTTTATCACGATCTTTTTCTATATGCGCCGTATTTATCTGCTTTCGTTTTATATATCCTTTGTTATTATATGCTTCGTGAAGCTAGGTTTACGGCTTTTCATGCGGAACCTGTCACCGACCATGTGAATGCAGGGATTGATCCTTCAGTATTAACAATATGGAAAAGACGAAATGTATTTATACATGTGTATAGAAAAACACCAGTTAAAGAGAAGAATAATGATGAAGAAGATCCTTTCCTTCTGAAAAACACTTCATACATTTAGTCATTATTAGGAGGAAAGAATATGAAAAGAAATAAAAAATTATTATTGCTTGGTTTAATGGGAGCGCTTCTTTTAGCTCTAGCCGGCTGTAGCAGCACAAAAACACCCGTAACCGCAACAAGCGGCGGGTTCTGGGATCATTATTTTGTTTACCCTTTATCTATGGCATTAACGAAAATTGCTGAATGGGCAGGCGGAAGCTATGGTCTTTCTATTATCATTGCGACGGTTATCATTCGTTTAGTTCTATTGCCGCTTATTTTAAAACAGCAAAAGAGCACCATGGCTAT
The DNA here is from genome assembly GCF_057586255.1 of Priestia sp. SRI_019. Classification (NCBI taxonomy): domain Bacteria; kingdom Bacillati; phylum Bacillota; class Bacilli; order Caryophanales; family Bacillaceae; genus Priestia; species Priestia sp. SRI_019. Next base: position 882,334 of record NZ_JBYCZN010000001.1, read on the forward strand.
GCAAGCACTTCGTCCAGAAATGGAAAAGATTCAAAAGAAATATGCTGGTAAAAAAGATCCAGAAACACAGCAAAAGCAGCAAAAAGAAATGATGCAGCTTTACCAAACGCATAAAATTAATCCGGTTGGCGGATGTTTGCCAATCTTTATTCAAATGCCTATTATTATCGCATTTTATAATGCCATTGCAAGAACGCATGAAATTGCGCAGCATTCATTCTTATGGTTTAGTTTAGGAAAACCAGATCCTTTCTTTATTTTACCGGTAGTTGCAGCGATTACGACATTCTTACAAATTCGTGTAAGTATGACGGATGAAATTCAACCTCCAATGAAAATGATGATGAACATTATGCCAATCTTCATCTTAGTAGCGGGAATTTCACTTCCATCTGCTCTTGCATTGTACTGGGTAATCGGTAACTTATTCGGAATTGGACAAGGTTACTACTTGAAAAAACGTATGAATTTATTAAAAGAAAAAGATGCGGCTAATAATGCAGCACAAGCTAAAACAAAGCCATCACCAAAATCTAAGTCAAAATCATAATATACAAAAAGCGCAGCTATTCGCTGCGCTTTTTTATTTTTTCAAAAATGTGATGAGATGAGGAGATTTGTGTAACGCTATAAAAAAAGACAGGAGTGAACATGGTGAAAAAAATAGCGTTATGTCTGCTTTTTCTTATGTTGTTCCCTATGCAAATAAATGCTGCCAATACAGTGAAGGTCAGTTTTATACGGCAAGGAAACCTATGGGTATATGATAACGGTACCGAAAGGCAGTTATCCTATGCCCATCATGCCTCTATGCCTCAATGGTCATCACATGGAGATATAGTTGCTTATGCAGAAAATGATTCTTTAATGATTGCACCGTTAAAAGGAAAACCGCTACTGGTTGAACATGATGTGACTCATTATCAATGGTCACCGGTTGCTGAGGAACTTGCGTATATTTCGAATGGAATCTTAGTATATTACAACGTTAAAACGCACGAAAAGAAGCGTGTAGCCGTAGGAGTTGATCAATTTTCATGGTTTCCAGAAGGAGATCGATTTTTAATTACGTCAGCTGCTGCGCTGGCGCCCACGGGATGGGGACCGGTAAAGCTATATACAGTGAGCAAATATGCAGGGTTAGACGTAAAAAAAGTGGAGGCTTTTACGACGCTCCCAGCAGAAAATGATTCGTTTTTTGCGTATACAACAAGCAGCTTTAAATGGTCTCCTAACGGGCAATGGATTAGTTTTATCGCTATTCCAACGGCTTCAATGTCTGCAGATGCAAATAAGCTGTGCATCATTACAAAAGAAGGAAAAGCTTTTCAAGTAGTGGGAGATATGCTTAATGTGCCTAATTGGTTTAAGTGGAGCAATGAAGAGCAAGTACTGGCATTCATTAATGGAGAAGGAAGGTTTGCCACTGAAAATAAAAAGTTTACTTTAAAAGAGATGCCGGTTTTTAAAGAACATGTGTTTACTCCAAAAGGCTTCGCAGATTGGGATTTTACTTGGGCAGAAAAAGATAACATCATCATTTCACGTGTGCCCGAAGCAGGGTGGTCGAATGATGAAAAAAAGAGGCCACTGCCTTTTTTGTATAGCATGAACGTAAAGACCAATAAGCAAAGTCAGTTCACATTTCCACAAAAAGGATTAGGAGATTATGCGCCTGTTTATCATAAAGCAACGAATCAAACGATGTGGATTCGTACAAATCGAAAACAAGCAAATCTTTTAACACGCGTAAAAGATACGAAAAATGATAAGGTACTTATTTCAGGCTTAGACCTACCGGGAAATTATTATGAGCTGTATCGGTGGAATGAAGTATTTAGCGTGTACAGCCCTTAATAGCTAATTAAAACATAAGAAACTAAGGTGAAAAAATGAATATACGATTGTTGGTAAAAGAAGACGCTGACGTGTACTTTGAACTCCGTCTTCGTGCTTTAAAAGATCATCCCGAAAGTTTTATTTTAAGTTATGAAGAAGAATATGAAAAAGAAATTGCTGATATCCGAAATTATTTTCCAAGCAGCCAATCAGAATTTGTAGTAGGAGCTTTTATGGAAAAACAGCTTGTGGGGATCGTGGGGTTTCAGCAGCAAAAGCCTTTAAAAGTTCAGCATAAAGGAGATATTTGGGGGATGTACGTAGCCCCTGAAGCAAGGGGGAAAGGTCTTGGAAAGAAGCTGTTAAAAACCGCTGTTGAACAAGCTTTTTCCCAAACCGAGGTATTGCAAATCTACCTGGCCGTTGCTGCTAAAAATGAAGGAGCAAAAGCCCTATACAAAAGCCTCGGTTTTACTTCTTATGCGTATGAAAAAAGAGCTCTTCAAGTAGATGGTGAATTTATCGATGAAGAGCATATGGTATTGTCTATAAGAAGCCTTTGACCAGATTAAAGGCTTTTTTATACGGGAAAATTTAGCTGAAACGTATAGAGATGGAAGCACATTCCCCATAAATATGCTATGATTTAACATATAGGATTATGGAGAGGCGAGGCAGCAGATGGAAAAACTGATTGAATTAAAAAATGTTGCAAAAGTATACAAAAAACATACCGTATTAGAAAACATTCATACGACCCTTTATAAAGGAGAGACTGTCGCGATTGTTGGAAAAAACGGTGCGGGAAAAAGTACGTTTTTAAAGCTAATTGGCGGATTATCGAAACCGACTAAAGGGACAATTAACCTTCATAAAGAAACCGGTACGCCTGGATTTGTGGTGGAACAATTTCCTCAGGAGCTGCGTTTTACGCTAGCAGGTTATTTACAGCACATGGGACGAATTCAAGGATTGTCTAAGAAAAAGCGCACCTCTCGAATTGAAGAGCTGCTCGAAACTTTCGAAATGGTAGAGTTTAGACATGAAGAGATCATTTCTTTTTCAAAAGGAATGAAGCAAAAAGTCAACATGATGCAAGCGCTGCTGAGTTCTTCTAAGCTGCTATTGCTTGATGAACCTCTATCAGGATTAGATGCTCGTGCTCAGCTAGAAGTAGAACGAATTTTTACAAAGCTCAAAGAACGAGGGATGACCATTGTATTTACGTGTCATGAAGAAAGGCTCATTCATGCTGTAGCGGATCGTGTTATCACCATTGGCTCACAGCGCATTTTAAAAAATGAGCGCGTTCAACTCATTGAGCATTTAACGGTTATTGAAGCAAATGTCATTCTTAATAAGCCACTTCGTTTATTAAAAGAAAAGTGCACGAAAATTGAACAGCACGGAAACTACTGGATTTTTTATATAGATAAAAAATATGTAAACGAGTTTCTTGCAGAATTACTTGCTGTTCAAGGTGAAGTTGTAAAGTTATATCATATGGAAAGGGAAGAAATTTAAGATGGGTGCATTGATTCGCTATCATTTTATTACATATATTAAATCGTATCGATATATTCCGCCGCTTGCACTTTATATTATTTCGCTGTGTATGAACTATACATATAGACCGAACCCGGTGCTTGATAGCTTTTTTAATACGGCGCTTTTCCTCTTTTTTCTAACCACTTGGTTTACAATGTCGCTGTTTCACGCGGAAGATTCCAGTCAAGAAGTTATTACAAAACTTCATGTAGGGAAAAAGAACAAGTACTTTATAAGCAAGCTTATTAGCTGTATGCTGCTGTTTACGTTTTTATCAGCGGTTTCCATTGCTTATCCCGTGCTGCTTGATATGTTTGAAGTGGATATATCCACTAAGCAAATGGTGTTTGGGTTTATTATTCACTGGACGTTTAGTTTGCTTGGTATGAGCATAGGCCTTGTTTTCACAAGAGATGTTGTAAGAGAAGGCAGCTTATCGTGGTTTGGACCTCTATTTATTTTAATCGTTACGCTTGCAGCGGCAGGCGTTTCATTTCCGTATCAAGGAGGGGGACTGCTGCTGTATGTATTGCCGCCCGTATCTGCAATCATTCAATTTATTAACGAAGGATTAAACAAATTTTTGGTGTTTGGCTGGGCTTTGCTTTATGCCATAGTATTAATTAGCCTGTATTTGTGGAGAGCGAATAGAAGAGATGTATAAAGAATAAACACTTGCCGCGGCAAGTGTTTATTTATTATGAAGTACGTTATAAAGACGATCCGGGTAATTAGTAAACATGCCGGTTACGCCCCACTCGATAAGCATTCTCATTTGCTTTTCATCATTTACTGTATAAGGATGAACGTCTAAATCATATGAGCGAGCTTTTTGTACATATGACTTTGTCAGCGTGTTTGCATTAGGACCAATCCCGTTCGCGTACTTTTTGATTTGTCTGAACTGCTGATCTGTTAACATATTGGTTTGCTTAGAACGAATCAGTTGAATTAGTTTCATCGTAGGTCGGTATCGATGGACGGTTTTTAAGCTTTCAGGACTAAATGATTGTACAATGACGTGATTGGTATGAATGTTGTACTTAGCCATCAACGTCAACAATTCCTTTTCCATACCTAGATATTCATGAGGAGATTTTGTTTCAATATAATAGTTTGTTCGATTGCCAAACGTACGGAATATTTCTTCTAAAGTTGGAATGACGGCTTTTTTATTACCTTTTCCTGCGTTCAAACGCTGAAGCTGCTTCACTGTATACTGTTTTACATATCCTGTTTCATTTGTCGTTCGATCAACTTTGTAGTCATGAATTGCTACAAGCTGCTGATCTTTAGACATGTGAAGATCAAGTTCAATGTAATCCGCTTTTTGCTGGACGGCCGCGAGATAAGATTGCATCGTATGCTCTGGCTCGTATCCTGATGCGCCTCGATGAGCAATAATGGCTACGTTTTCTGCTTGAGTAGAAGCTGCCTGCGTATGTATAAACATAAAAATGCCGCATAAACAAAGAGTGAGTGAGCTTACAAACCACCATTTTCGTCTCATATCAAAACTCCTTTTTATTGAGGGGTCGTGCATTAGTTTACTAGTGAGATGTTGTGTTCATATTAAGGCTGTGTAAATATTTAAATAAAACGAACCAGTATGTAATTAAAAGTAATAAACGCCGATGTTTAGTGAGAAACATCGGCTGTTTTTTCCGGACGGAGGCTTGTATAAATAACGAGCCTGCGCTCATGAGTTTTCTGTTTATGATCAAACGTTCCTGTACAGGTGATTAAATTAAGCTGGTGTTGAAAAGTTGGACCAAAAATCTCTCTGATAGGAGCAGAATCTCGGGGATAAGAAGCTTTATTCGTAACAACGAAGGTCAGCTGATCCCCTTGCTGATCGGTTACAAAAATTTCGTCTCCTTTTGTGAGCTTGTCGAGATGATAGAAGATAGCGGGTCCTTTTTGATCATCAACATGTCCTGCAATGACCGCATTTCCTTCCTCTCCAGGTCTTGCTCCAAGCTTAAACCAAGCTACATCATGACCATTATCAGGAACGCTCATTTCACCTTGGTTAGTAAGGCCCATTCCTTTTATAAAAGCCTTAATATGAAGCTTCGGAATAATAAGCTGAGATGGAAGAGGCGTAGAAGCAGTTCCTGAAGATTGCAAGGATTGAGCTGATTTTGTTTCAGCCATCTTCACAACAAAATCCGTCGAGCCGTTTGCAATTGCTGATTGGGCAAACCAGGTGCTCATGAATAGTATCAAAGAAAAGGTGAAAACCCCTCCTATCCATTTCATTCGCTTTCGTATCCTCTGTGACGACGAACAACAAATATAGCGACTGCTCCAATTCCTAATAAAGTAAGAACTGGCACAATTGAATTATAATTATCCTGTGAAGCACCGCCCATACCTGTTTTTGGCATTTCGGAAGGCATAGCCGTATTATCTTTTAATAAAAGCGTTTCAAGACTGTCGGCTTTGTTAATAGCGAGCACCGTGTAGACCGTGTTAGCTTCTAAATTAAGGTTTGGAATGTCCAGTACTTTTTTATTGTCTTGACTAGTTGCAATGGTTAGATCATAGGTTCCGGCATCTACTTCAGAATAATTTGTTATTTGTTTAAAAGCAGTGTCTTTAAACAAAGTAGGGCCGTGATTAATACCTACATTAACAGCGGGAGCATCTGGAGAAAAGTGAGCAATTCGAATTTTACTCTTTCCTTTAGCTACGTTCATATCATCTTGAGCTACTTTTAATTCCAAGTGTGCAACTTGGTTAATAGCAGCAAGAGTATAGGCCTTGTTTGCTTCGACGGTTACATTAGTGGAAATGACAGGTTTTTCTTTTCCTTTTGTACCTATGGCATATACCTCTATTTTATGAGACCCCGCAGGTACTTTAAGGTAATCTGTCACATCTTTAAACGATGCGCCGACTACGATGCTTTGATTGTCCACATATATATCTACTTCAGGTGCATCAGGTGATGCATGCACAACTCGTATCATCGCCTCCTGCACAGCTGCAGAAGTGAAATTATCTGAAAAAGCTAGCAATAAAACTGCGAGTAAAGAAGCAGCAATAATCTTTACACGGTTCATAACGTTTTACTCTCCTTTTAATCTAAGTTTGTCCTGTTAGTCCCGTATGAAAAGTGGTGGGCATTCATTCACTTTTGAACGTACTCGGGCATTTATTCACTTGTTATCATCTACAATTTTATCCAATATATGCACAATTTATTTCATTAGATGAAATTTTTGTAAAAGGCCAGGTAAATAGTTTGAATTTTGTGATAATATTAAAATAAGGGTTTGGTTAGTAGTTGATGTCTCTATTACAAAAGGAGGGGAAGTTATGTGCTGCAAACGAATCATGAAATAAAAAAGGTTGTTCATCGTTCGCTATCAGCTAAAATGATTGTAAAGCGCATGCTGTTTATTTTAGTGGGAGCCCTTTTAATGGCCGTCGGGCTAGAATTTTTTCTTGTCCCTAATGAGGTTATTGACGGTGGAATTGTAGGTATATCTATTATTTTATCCCATTTAACGGATGTTCAAATCGGCTTTTATATCTTCGTATTAAATCTTCCATTCTTCTTTATTGGATACAAGCAAATTGGAAAAACATTTGCGCTATCTACGCTTTTAGGTGTTATCATTCTATCCATTGCTACCTCTATTTTTCACGACTTGCCGGTCTTAACAGGTGACCCTCTTTTAGCCACTGTGTTTGGCGGAATTGTTCTCGGTGTGGGAGTAGGAATTGTTATTCGGTACGGAGGTTCGCTAGATGGCACCGAGATATTAGCTATTTTATTTAATAAGCGTACGCCTTTCTCCGTAGGTGAGACGATTATGTTTTTTAATTTATTTATTTTGGGAAGTGCCGGTTTTGTATTTGGCTGGGATCGCGCTATGTATTCTTTAATGGCTTACTTCATTGCTTTTAAAACGATTGATATTGTGATTCAAGGGTTAGATGAGTCTAAGTCAGCTTGGATTATCAGCGAACAATATGAACAAATTGGCGAAGCAATTCTTGCTCGTTTAGGGAGAGGCGTCACGTATTTAAATGGGGAAGGGGCATATACGGGAGATGATAAAAAAGTCATTTTTTGTGTGATTACCAGGCTTGAAGAAGCAAAGCTAAAAGCGATTATCGATGAGATAGATCCATCTGCTTTTTTTGCTGTAGCAGCTATTGCTGAAGTTAGAGGAGGGAGGTTTAAGAAACGAGATATTCATTAGTGAAGGTTGTCTGCTAATGAGGCTGTCCCGTTATTACATGCAGCAGCCTTTTTAATTTTCTCTTTTTGTTTCGAGTATATGGAATGGTTTATGTCACTTCTGCTGCATCCTGCTTTGGGCATATCGAACCTCTCTTTTTTCTTGTATATCTTTAAAACAAACTTGTAAAATGTCTAAAAGATATAAAAAGAGTACATAGTAAAAAACAGAAAGAGGGAGTGACATGAAAAAAACGTTAAAAATAGTAGGAGTCGGTCTTGCCGTTCTTGTGGCGGTAACCGTGGCTTTTTTTGTTATATGGTCAGGTTTTGATTATGAACCTTCAAAGCAGCTTCACTCACTAGTAGATGAGAAAAAAGTAGTGAAGAAAGACAATTATTACGTATTCAAGCCTCAAACGAACAAAGAGATAAAAGCCGGCTATATTATTTATCAAGGTGCTAAAGTAGAACCGTTAGCATATGGCTATTATGCTCAGCAAATTGCAAATGAAGGATATCTTGTTGCTGTTGTAGATTCTCCGTTTAATATGAGTTTTTTTAGTCAAAACAAAGCGACGGATATTGTGAAGAGCTATCCGAAGATTTCCGCATGGTTTATCGGAGGGCATTCCCTTGGAGGAGTGAGTGCAGCCTCTTATGCGTATGATCATCAAAACTCAATAAAAGGCTTAGTTCTTTTAGCATCGTATCCGATGAATAAAAATAATTTTTCAACTTCCACTTATCCTATTTTGTCTTTAACCGGTGGAAAAGATGGTTTGTCGACGCCTGAAAAAATTAAAGAAACCAAGCATTTACTTTCAAAAAATACGGAGCTGGTTCAAGTAAAAGGAGCTAATCACGCACAGTTTGGAATGTACGGGAAACAAAAAGGCGACAACAAAGCCAGTATTTCCCCTAAAGAACAGCAGGATGAGCTAGTAAAAAGAACGGTCAAGTGGTTAAACAGTCAAATGAAAAAGTCCGCCAGTAACTAACTGACGGACTTTTTTCTTTTTTTTTGGAAATAATACTTGAAAAAATAACCAGTTAGTTATATAGTTAGTTACATGAGTAATGAACCACTTAAGTGAGGTAGTCAAAATGAAACAATCATTAGATCATCAGCGACCAATTTTTCAACAAATCAAAGAAACCATCGAAGAAAATATTTTGAATGATGCTTTTCCAGAAGAAGAAAGAGTACCGTCTACGAATGAATTTGCCAAAATGTATCGCATTAACCCTGCAACAGCAGCTAAAGGAATTAATCAGCTAGTTGACCACGGAATATTGTATAAAAAGAGAGGGATAGGGATGTTTGTATGTGCGGGCGCCAAAGAAGTATTGCTTACACAAAGAAAAGAAGAATTTTATAACCGTTTTATCATTCCCATGAAAAAAGAAGCACAGCATTTGGGAATTACGGTAAACGAGTTAAAAGAGCTGTTAGACAAGGGGGAAATAAAATGAATATAGAAGCGCAGCTATTAAATAAATGCTATGGATCTAAACAAGTGTTAAAAGACATTTCACTTACGCTAGCACAAAATAAAATATACGGGTTGCTAGGTAGAAACGGAGCGGGCAAAACGACTCTGATGCAAATTGTAGCCGGGCATATTCCAGTTACGACAGGAGAGGTAAAAGTAGGAAATCAATCTCCATTTGAAAACCGCTCTGTTTTGCAAAATATCTGCTTAATTAACGAAAGCGGAAATTTCAAAAAAACATTAAAAGTCAAAGACGTGCTAAAAATTGCGTCACTTTTTTATCCTTATTGGAGCCAAGAAGCTGCTGAGAGGCTGATGGAAGAGTTCGATTCAGATGGTAATATGAAAGTGAAAGCATTATCTAAAGGTATGGAATCAGCATTAGGAATTATTGTTGGGCTATCTTCTCGAACGAGCATCACAATCTTTGATGAACCTTATATTGGACTTGATGCTGCGATGCGAGCGCGTTTTTATGAGCTTTTATTGGATGAATATGAAGAATATCCACGTACGTTCATTATCTCAACGCATTTAATTGATGAGGTAAGTAATTTATTTGAAGAAGTACTTATTATGCAAAAAGGAAAGCTGATTCTTCAGGATACGGCAGAAAATTTGCAGCAGCGCTGTGTAAGTGTGAAAGGACCTAAAAGTCAAATTGAAGAATATGAAAAAGGAAAGCAAGTAATCCATGAACAAGTATTCGGAGGAGAGAAAAAAATAGTGCTCTTTAACGAAGATATTTATGCTGAGGAGCTTATAGACAGTTCATTTCATGTAGAAGCTGTTCACATACAGGATATTATGATTTATCTTACAGCAAACCGTGGAGGTGTAGCGTAATGAAAGGACAGTTTGCCGCCATTAGTTATTCGCTCTACGTTGAACTAAAGTATTTAATGATTCGCTTTTGGACGATTCTCTTAGCTTTTGTTGTAGTAGATATTTTAGTGTTCAGTCAGGTGAATGAGCATCTTCTATTAGTAACAAGTATGCCGCAGTACATCTTTTCAGGTATTGTAAGTTTTATTATCATTCGAAAAAGTTTCTCCTTTTGCTTAAAGTTAGGAGCTACCCGTAAAGCATATCTTTTAACGATGACCTGTGTTTTTGCTTTATTTGCAACTGTAATGTCCCTTATCAATGTTGTCATCATGAGCATTTCAATAAAAGTGATTAATAGTTTGAATTTAATGAATGTTCAGCTTTATTATGCGAGTGACTTTATCTTTCATGACCCTACTGTCGCTATTCACTTTTTAACGGACGCTGTATTTATCTTTTTTATTACAGCAGCAGCATGTTTGCTCGGCAGCATCGTTTACAAATTCGGGCAAACAGGAGGGATGATCACCGGTGCTGTTTTAATTTTACTATTTACCATTCCAGTGACAAAAGAACCGGTTATTCATTTTATAAAAAGCTTTTCGAACGGGTCGTTGTTACTTACATTCGGAACAATGGTTATCACAAGCTTCTTATTCTTTCTTATCAACTGGCTGTTTTTAAAAAAAGCGTCTCCTGTCCATCAAGCCTAATAAAAAAAGCAATCATTCCTTTACTGAATGATTGCTTTTTTATTGTACTTTTTTTGAACAAGCTGCATCAATATCTAGAATCCAGTCGTGAAACTTTTGCTGAAGAAGTTGAAGAGAAGACTGATTGTTCGATACAATATCCAGTCCGCGCTCGTCGTATAGGTGGAAGATGGTTTCTTTATTCAAATTCACAATGTAACACTCTTCTTCAATAGCCGGATGAATATGAAGATCTCGGTTAGCAATCGATTGCAAAAGAAGCTTTTCTTTCACATCATTTGTTTTACAGGCAATAATATATTCAGCGTTATTTAATAATGCTACGGATTGAACTTCTTGTTTCTTCAGGCGAGAGCGAATGAATTTTTTAATAGCTGTTTCTTTTTTCTTTTTTAACAGTAAATCATCCTGTGCAGCATTCGCTTTGAAAACAAGTAACAGCTCATCATTTTTTTCATGGAGTGTCTCAAAAATTTCGTAAGCGCGTGCGTACACATTTTTCATGTATTCTCGTTCCCACACGCCTTTTTGATTGGTAAGCGTAAAACGGATACCTGCGGGCGCGTTATAAAAAAGAGGTCTTTTCATTTGAACATTTGGAAACATTGTTGTTAAGTATGATTGAAGCCGCATTGTGGTCATACGCAACACCTCATTTAGTTTAGTCCTGACTTAATATGTTGAATTTAGTCTATCATGTGATTAGCTAAATTTGTAAAGAAGTAATGTTATTTAATCAAAAGGTAACCAAACTGTTATATTTTGTTGATTTTGCATTATTTCTTTACACAACCTTTGCGGATGAACAGGTTTTTTCATACGCCTGTCGTATTACTTAACGTAGTAACGACGTGAAGAAAGGGTGATATACGGTGAAAAAACAGCTTGTGCTTATTTCAATTGTTACAGCTGCTTTCTTTGTGCTTATTTTTCACAAAACGATCTTTCAAGAAGGTAATCCGCTTCCCATTGCATGGAGTATTGTGAAATTAAAGTCTTCAGGTGAAGATGTTGTTCAAATATCCGATAAGCCCAAGAGGTATCTCATTCATTCAAATGACTACTTAACGTTTATTAAACAAATGAAAAAGAAAAAAGTGAATTTTCAATATCAAGATGATAAAAAGTTTTATTTTAATAACGACAATGAACGCCAGCTGTTCGTCAGCAAAAACTATACCGATAAGTTCACGATTATGGAATTAAAGAAAAAAGAGCTGACTGAAGCTGGCGTTGAGTAATAAGAGCTAATCTCTGCCCTGTGTCCCAAAATCTTTAATTTGAACATGGACATGATAGTCGATGGTCGACTGGCTAAATATTTCATCCCATTCATGCTGATGTTTTTTCCAAAAATGAGGATGATGAATTCGTACGTAATTATGCAGGTCAATCACATCCGCTTTGTAATTATTTTGTAATAAGCGAAGTGTTTTTTCTGCGTCTTTTCGAATAATTTTTTCTATTTTTTTCTCGGTGTTCTTTACATTAGAGGCGGCAAGAGCCTGTTTTGAAGTCTCCCAATCTTCTGATAGCCTGCCGCTTGTTTGAACGTTGATGTCAAAATGAACGGAGTGATTTGAATCAATACGGGCCTTCACATCTTGCTGAACATCTCCAATTTCATAGGAAAAGGGATATGGCCCGTGTTTGCCGTAAATAATTCCGCCTTTAATATTGCCCGTTAACCATGTTAAATCCTCTACTTGGTGCTGAGTTAAGATGAATTTTGCTTTTTTATTTTTTATGATTGCCGCACCGTCTATTTCAACGCTATTTTTAATTTTAGAAAGCCGCTGTATTAAAAAGCTTTGATCTGTTTTTAACTTAGCCGATAGCTCTCCCATTGTTAGGGGGTTTAGAATTTTATTCGTTTTGAATTTATTGTAAACAAGCTCGTAAATTAAGTTGACTGGCGGCACAGACATTCCTTGAATTGTTAAAACGTTTTTAGCATCGCCTTTTGTAACAAACGCAAGGCTGCTGCGCCGTATCTCGTTATCACGAACGAATTGATTAATAAGCGCATCAAGAGGGATCGTTTTGCTCGCTTTTTCTCCTATTAAAAGCGCTCGCTGATGCTGGCTGTATATAGGATCAGATTTCAGCGAAATATTTCGCGTGATTTCATGAATGGTAGGACCAGCAGTTGTAATGTTTTTGTATGGAATGGAAGAAGACATATTTCCGGATTCCGTTTCGGTTAACGTTTGATGAGTCAGCACCAGCTGATTTTTTCCTGTTCTCGGTTCGATTTTTGATGTAATGTCCATTGCCACTCCTATAACAAGAGCAAGTTGTTCAATGTTTCGATGATTTGTACAGCCGCACAATAAAAAAATGGTCATTATGACAGGAAGACATTTTTTCGTCATTTGAACACAACCTTTTTTATTTTCATTAACATGCTGAAGAAAAGAGGGATAACTAAAAATGTCACTAAAAATGCCCATCCTAGAACAGTTGAATAATTCGACACGTCGCTAGCTGTTTTGGGCGCTAAAGAGCTCATAAATAAAACGGGCACAAGGAAGATAATATTAGTAGTTGATCTGTTTTTGAAAATCTTTTTAAATCCTGAAACAGCTAAAAAGAAATACATTACAAAGGTTAAAAAAAACTGAAGAAGCCACACAATAAGCAGAAATAATTCAAGCCTCTCAAAGAAAATTCCTTTTACTTCATGTGTCTGAACAAATTCAATTGTAGGCCAAACGGTTGTTTTTACCTCCGGAACGGATAACGCGCCGACAACTAATACGTAAGTGATAATATACAAAAGTAAAGGAATGGAAAATCCGATGATAGAAACTTTTCGTAAATGATTTTTGTTTTTCATATGCTTTGGAAGAAATACAATGGTTTCAATCCCTAAAAAGGAAACAGAGACGGTTGTAAAAGCAGAAAGAAGCGGGCTAAATCCATCGGCTAAAACAGGCTGTAAGTTTTTTAAATCCACCATTCCGATACTAAGAAGATATAAGATAAGAAGAATGAGGACCGTTACAGGAAAACATAGCGCCATTACTTTTCCGATAGAATTGATACCGCCAGTGATTAAATAGACGCCTGTCAAAATAAACGAAAGGATAATTAATTCAATGGGCATCGTTTCCAGTAAATAAAAATGAATCATTTCTGCCATAGCTCTTACTTCGAAACTTGCTACAGATGTGAAATAAACGACTATAGCAAAGTTGAATATATTTCCAATCAGCTTGCCGGTTACTTCTTGCGTGAAATCAAACATACAGCTAATCTTAAAATACTTAACCATCCAGACTAAAAAAAGAACAATTCCAATAAACAAAAGGCCGTCCATAATAAGTACAATCCATCCATCTGCATTGTTTGTCTGGTTTGTAATACTGCTTGGCAGTGTTAATAAACCGACGCCCAGCATGGTTGAAGAGATAATTGAAATGGCATAAAAGTCTGAAAGAAGCTTGCTTGATTGTGACTGTGATTGTTCCATATGGTCCTCCTTTTGTCAGTTTTGTTGAGATTTATTTTTAGACTGTTTTAGACTTTTGTTTGGAAGACGAACATAAGAGTCTTTCCACGCTTTTTTATTTAACGCAAAAAACGGTTTGAAGTAAGCCATACCAAAACTTTCGAGTTTGGTTAGATGAATGACGAGTACAAGAAAAAACATGGTAACTCCGTATAATCCAAAGATTGCTGCAATCATCATAGATACGAAACGCAAAATTCGAAACGAAAGGCCAATTCCGTACTGTGGAACGGTGAAGGACGCAATTGCCGATACGGATACAACAATAATCATAACGGAGCTAACGATATGGGCTTCCACCGCAGCTTGACCAATAACAACTCCGCCTACAAGTCCAACTGTTTGTCCAACTGGAGTAGGGAGACGCAGTCCGGCTTCACGCAATAATTCAAGCGTCACTTCCATAACCACTGCTTCGATAAAAGGAGAAAAAGGAACGTTTTCTCGTGTGGCCGCAATAGTAATAGCTAGCTCCGTTGGAAGCAGACCTTGGTTAAATGAAACGAGTGAAATATAAATAGCCGAAAAGAATAGGGTAATAAAAATAGACAAGTACCTTAGTAATCTTAGCAATGAACCCGCTATCCATCTTTCGTAATAATCATCGGGTGATTTCATAATCATATCGAAAGTTGTAGGCACTAAAAGAGCAAAAGGAGAACCATCTACTAAAATGGCTACTCGCCCTTCATTCACCGCAGCGAGAACACGATCTGGTCTTTCTGTATTTTGTACTTGAGGGAACGGTGAGTAAGGTGCTTCTTCTAAAAATTCTTCAATCATTCCTGAATCTTGAATGTTATCTAAAGGAATGTCTAACAATTTCTCTCGGACTTGATTCACAATGTGAGTTTGACAGTGTTTATTATGAAAAATGATGCTTGTTCGATGTTCCTTTGCATTTCCAATATAAATGTCTTCAATAACCATTTCTTCTTCGGTAGAACGCTGCCTTAAAAGACCTAGGTTTTCATCTAAGTTTTCGATAAGAGCAATTTTAGGGCCTCGTACTACTTTTTCTGTTGTAGGTTCACTTAAAGAGCGCTGTTTGGTCATAGACATATTCAGCGAGTATGCCGTGGTGCTTTCGCTAATGAACAGCAAGGGCTGACCTTTAAAAAAACACGAGATCGCTTGCTTGTATGTATAAACTTCTTTGTCTTTAATGACAGAAATAAACGAATCGATGTCATCGAGTGTTTGCGTTTCACTTTTTGCTTTTGTCTCAACAACATGCTGAGTAAGATTATCAAGTTTTTCTCCGTCTACTAATCCTTGGAGATAAATAATACATATATATTTTGTGGGAGACAGCCATAATTTTTTGGAACCAACATCTGTATTTTGACCCACCAAATCTAGAAACGTTTGAACGGTGTAGTCTGCATTGGGCTGAAATTTTGAATCGAGCATAAATAAACTCACCGCCTGTTGTGTTAATGAGCTTAGTGTTTACGATGTAAAAACGAGTTATGCGAAAAATGTGGAAGAATAGAAAAGATATGTTATGGTAAAGAAAAGAGGTGATGGTATGCTACATTCATTTACGTTAAAAACGAATAAGCGTGACGAAATGATTGACGTGACGAGTCAGGTACAGGCATTAATAAGAACAGAAGGATTAAAAGAGGGGGCTGTAGTTGTTTACTGTCCTCATACAACCGCTGGTATAACTATTAATGAAAATGCGGATCCGGATGTAAAAACCGATATGATCCGACGTTTCGATGAAGTATATCCTTGGGAACGTAAGTTAGATCTTCATATGGAAGGAAATACGGCTGCGCATCTCAAAGCGAGCACGGTCGGCTCCTCTCAGCATATAATCATTCACGATGGGCAGCTGCTGCTAGGAACGTGGCAAGGAATTTATTTTTGCGAGTTTGATGGACCAAGGACTCGTACGTATTATGTGAAAATTTTATCCCTACAATAACTTTTTTTCATACTCATTGTCCAACTTTCTTTTTAAAGTTGTTATAAAACAAATTTTAGTTAATATAAATGTTATATAACAGTTAAAGGGAGAGATTGAACAATGGAAAAGATCGGTGCAGAACAAGAAACAGTGAAAAAAGAAAACGAAAAAACAAATTTTACATGGGTGGAAGAATACCCAACTATTTTAGACATTGTCAATGAGTATTACAGTACGTGTCGATAAATAAAGTGAAGAGACAAAATTATTTTAATTGAAAGAAGATCCGAATGAGTTTGATTCTTGCTTGAGAATTTAACGCGTTCGGATTTTTTCATTGGTAGGGTGGACGTAGGTTTCGTGTAGGTAGACGAGGAGGCTCATCGGCCGCTGACGGAAAACGAAGTCTTACACGGAAATCAACGGCGATGCAACAAGCAGTCGAGATCATTTATCTCACTTGTTCGTCTTTAGGTTGGATTGATTTAGTTATGTCTTACTATCTTTTTTTATAAAAAAAGATATAATAGTAGCAATTTTCCTAAAAGGTTTAATATAATAAATATTAGGGTACTAAATAGTATGAAATAAAGATAAAACGCATCGTTTCATACTATTTCCTTTTTTACCGCTAGTATAGCCTTGAAGAAAGAGCTTCATTTGATATACTAACTATACGCTTAATCTTTAAGAGAAAGATGAAGATTCATTGTCATTATTACACGCAGTGAATGAGCTGCCTTTGCTTGGCGAAAACGTCGTACAAACAAAGACAGATAGCGAATTGTTTTGGGTGCGTTCATTTAGTTCAAAACAGGGAGGCGATTAGTCTATGTTACTTGTACGTATGGCCATGATTGGTTTCTTTTCATTAACAGCCATATCATTGTTTTCTTTTCAGTCCGTTGAAATTATCCATGCCATTATGGACTTTTTCTCATCAGCTGATAAGTACTGAAAAACGATATCTTTTTTAAATAAAAAGCGGATAACCCTTAGGGGCTATCCGTCAAAAACCGCCCAAAAGGCGGTTTTTTTATGCTTGTAGCTGTGCTAACAAACGCACTGCATTCATTCTCTGGTGACAAAGTCCACGTGTTTTTTAGCTCAACATTCGTTAAAATAAGTATTTACGTACTGTTCAAACTGAAGCCAATCGTCCACGCGAGGGACATTTACTTCTTCGTTATACGGGTAGCTCATGGCAACAGCATGGCGACCTGTAGCTTGAAAAGCCTTCAAATTATGTGGTGCATCATCAAATAGCAAGTCTCCATATATTTTATCTTTTTGGTGTGTAAACACGATATTGTATTTTCCGATAAACGGAAGGTGTTTCTCAACCCACTGCTCTTTTTCTGTATAAGCATAGGTACGGCTGCTTGTGACAATTAAAATGGAAAACCTTTCATAAAGTCGTTTAAGAACCTCAACAGCATGAGGGAGAGGTTGTAAATGTAAAAAAAGCCCCGGCTGATCAAGGTAGTCATAAATTTTCGTGCCACATTCCGGCTTTACATACTTTTCTGATTCCCAGCATTTTAACTTTTCAACCGATAAGCTGTCGCAATAATCTTTGTTATATTGGTTATGCCAATCCGTCATAAGATCACAAATGACAGAATCCATGTCAATTAAAAGGGTGTGCATTTATTCAACTTCCTTTACAGTATTCATCTACACGCTTGGTTTTGCAATGTAATGTGCTGCTTCTACTATACCAAATCTTTTACATGCAGAAAAAGGGCAAGCCGCATCAAAATCGCACAGCTTGCCCTTTTTATAGAAACTACATTCTTTTAGCACCTAAATAGCGTTTGCTCCAATAGCTCTCTTTTAGAGAAGAGATGCTCACACCTTTAGATGAAGAGCAGTGAAGAAATTGGTTATTTCCTAAATAAATTCCTGCATGAGAAGGCCCTTTTGTATAAGTTTGGAAGAACACAATATCTCCAGCTTTTGGACTTGAGACGCGCGTTCCTTTTTGATAAATTTGAGCTACTGTTCGAGGAAGCTGAACCCCGCCGCCGTGTTTGAACGCATAGCCAATAAAACCGCTGCAGTCAAAGCCGCTTGGCGTGGTTCCGCCCCAGCGATATCGAACGCCCATATACTGTTTTCCTTTGTTAATCACTGCGTTAGGGTTATAGCGCGCTGAGCTAGAAGGCGATTTGCCCTTTGCTGAAACGCCTAGTTTAGCATACGTTCCTTTTCCGACAATACCATCTGCTGCTAGTCCATTTTTGCGCTGAAATGATTTTACAGCAGAAGTTGTAACAGTCCCAAAGTATGTAGTCGTATTCCCTTTAAAATAACCTTTATTTTTCAACGTTTGTTGTAGTTGTTTAACATCTTGGTGATTCATGCCTTTGCGAAGCGTTTGGTCGCCTAGAGCCGCTTGGCTGACAATCGGGCTAGTAGAAACAATAACGCCAGCAAGCGTAAGAGCTGCTATTACTTTTTTCATAAAACCAGTACCCCCTGAAAATTTTTCCTGATTTGAGTAAATTCATCATATCATCTTTCGACAGTGTTCTGCGTTACAATTTCATTACATATATGAAAAAAATGAAATATAAAGGTGAATATAGTCTTATAAAAGCTGTAACTAAAAGGGTTCTTTAGATGTGCAATATCGCTAGAAAAACTTTGAATATTTGACGGTAAATAACTAAAAGATATGAAAAAGTATGTACATTTAAAATTTAACAAAGAAATATGTTGTGAATTACTACACAAAAAGTTCGAACTCGGGTAAAATGTAGAACTATAATATAGTAGTCATGTATGTGACTTTGATGAGGTGAAAGTAATGAAAAGAATAGGTGTATTAACAAGCGGCGGAGATTCTCCAGGTATGAATCCTGCGGTTCGTGCTGTTGTGCGTAAAGCAATTCATGAAGGTATGGAAGTTTACGGTATCTACCAAGGATATCAAGGGTTAATAGAAGGAAATATTAAAAAGCTAGAAGTTGGAGATGTTGGTGACATCATTCAACGCGGTGGAACTATGCTTTATTCTGCAAGATGTCCAGAATTCAAAACAGAAGAAGGGCGTTTAAAAGGTATTGAAAACCTTAAGAAGCATGGTATTGAAGGCTTAGTAGTTATTGGTGGAGACGGATCATACATGGGAGCTGTAAAACTAACAGAGCTTGGTTTCCCTTGTATTGGTATCCCAGGAACAATTGATAACGACATTCCAGGAACAGATTTTACATTAGGATTTGATACGGCTCTTCATACGGTTATCGATGCCATTGATAAAATCCGTGACACGGCGACTTCTCATGAACGTACGTTTATTATTGAAGTTATGGGTCGTAATGCAGGAGACATTGCTCTTTGGTCAGGTCTTGCTGGCGGTGCGGAAACAATCCTTATCCCAGAAGCAAAAGATGAGTTCCAAGAAATGGTTGATCGTTTGAGAAAAGGACAAGAGCGCGGTAAAAAGCACAGCATTATCGTAGTAGCTGAAGGTGTAGCCAATGGTAATGAAGTAGCGAAGCAGCTTCATGAAGCTGCAGGTATTGAAACGCGTGTAACAGTATTAGGACACATTCAGCGCGGTGGTTCCCCAACTGCTCAAGATCGCGTGCTAGGAAGCCGTTTCGGCGGTCGTGCAGTGGAGCTTTTGCTAGAAGGTAAAGGCGGCCGTGCAATCGGTATCCGTAAAAATGAAATTGTAGATTATGATATTATGGAAATTTTAGGTGAACCTCACCATATCAATGCTGATATGTACCGTTTATCTAAAGAACTTTCAATCTAATCACAGTGTTGCTGAGGCGAAACTTCTTATATGGAAGGAGTTTCGTCTTTTTTTGATTGCATCCCTGTCCCTTCGCAGTGTTTGCATGTTTTCATGTAACCGATACCAGGAATAACGGCTAGCTTTCCGAGTCCTTTGCAAAAAGTGCAAATTAATTCAAAACCAAACATCGTTCCATCCCCTCTGTACAAGTTTTCTTTCAGTTTATCATAAAAGTAGACAAATAATTTTAAAAATTATAGAAATAATCAAAAAAATGATTACATTTGAACAGCGAGTGATATAGTAAAGAGAGAAGACCATTTTACAAAAGAGGAGAGGAAGCGTGATGTTTAAACGAATTTTACTTGCCTCAGATGGCTCAGAGCATGCAGCTAAAGCAACAGAAAAAGCCGTTCAGCTGGCTCAGCTGACGGAAAACAGTTTTATTCAAGTTATTTATGCAGTAGAGGGTGATTCAAGATTAAAATCACTTAGCCGCGATGAGGAACGGGAAAGTCGGATACATACAACAGATGAAATTTTAAAGCAAGGAAACGTGGAGTATGAGATTACGTTTATGCACGGAGACGCGGCTAAAACAGTAATTCAATTTGCTAATCAAAATTCATTTGACCTTGTAGTAATAGGAAGCAGAGGGTTAAACCCTGTAAAAGGCATGCTGCTTGGAAGCGTTAGTTCTAAGATTGCACAGCAAGTAACGATTCCTGTGCTAATTGTTAAATAGGAGAGAAATGCAATGGTAAAACAGTACAAAGAGTTAAAACAGCTTATTGATGATGCTAAACACATTTGTTTTTTTACGGGAGCAGGAATGAGCACAGAGTCGGGTATACCTGACTTTCGCTCCCAAAATGGCTTATATCGCCAAAACAAAAGCTTTGTGGACGTAGTAGCTGCTGACTTCTATGAACAGTATCCTCATGAATTTTGGCCGCTGTTTAAAGAAATTTTTCATATTAAAATGCTGCATCAGTATAAAGCAAATACGGGCCATCGCTTTATTGCTGAATTAGAAGAAGCCAAAACCGTGCATGTAATTACGCAAAATATTGATGGCTTGCATCAAGATGCAGGAAGCACGAACGTTTTTGAAATTCATGGGTCCATTAAGAGAGCTCATTGTCCGAGCTGTAAACAAGAGTATGACTTAGCGTATTTAAATCAGTCAGCGCTCCCACAATGTACAGCGTGTGAGCGCCTTTTAAAGCCAAATGTTGTTCTTTTTGGAGATGCCATTCATCAGTTCGATGAAGCAGTTACAGCAGCGCTGTCATCTGATTTATTCATCGTGCTTGGTTCATCACTTGAAGTAGCACCGATTAATCAGATTCCGCTGCTTGTGAGCCGGTACAATCGTACAAACATGGTGATGATTAATAAAGAACCTACGCATTACGATTATTTGTTTGATTTGGTTATCTATGATTCCATTGGACAAGTGGTCGCAAATTTATAAGCGTCTATGCATGGACATAGCGCTTTTTTAGCATTTAGTGATAAAGTGTAGGGATGTATCATATGGTGTAGTACATCATCCATTCGCTAATGGATAGAAGGGATGTTTGCGTATATGAGTGGAGGCTTGAGAGTTTGTCTCTTCATTGTTGGTATTGCACTCAAAGTGACATCTGTTTTGACTTTGATTTTTGAAATGAATCTCGTCCCTATTCATGGAAGGAGTCTCGCATATTATGCTGAAGCAATAGGTATGAAACTCCCCCTTATCTGTTTTGTCTTTGGTTTTTTTTGTGTAGCAGCAAGCTTTTATTTACCTGCTAAAAATCGCCGCACTAGTAAATAGCAAGGGCAGGAGACTAACTAAAACGTTTGACTGCAAAGTTTTTAACATTTAAAATAAAGTCAATAAGTTTAAAAAGAAATAGGATAATTATTCCTTAATCTTTTTAGATATACGGAAATAGAGGTGATTGGATGGGGCAGTGTACCACGTTGGCGAAGTAGCATTATATGCACCAGTGTCAAAGCGTACAATACAGTATTATACAAACCAACATTTGCTTCACGCATATCGCTCTTTATCACATAATCGCTCTTTTAAGACGTTAACAGACTTTAACTTTATAAAGATTGGAAACTACTAAATTTTTTATAAATGAATGAAAGAGAGAATCAGCGCTGAAGCAACATCATGAAATGAAGCGATGTGAGCCATTGCTTCACATCTAGAACAGCTGAATAAAGAATGACCTGCTACATTAACGAGTGAAACGTGAGATAAGGAAGAAAGACTGGCAGTTTTGCTCCATATAAAAATGTTTATACATTTATCATGTGATTCCTCCTTATAGGCACTTTTCCAAGTGATCAGTACAGGGATAGAGTTCTTTATCCAAATTTTTTATTTTTTAGGAGGTGAGTCCTTACTCGTTTTTAAACGAGCTAAGGAACTTGATTGGACATATTTAACTTGATTTTACTAGCGGTACTGATTGCATTAACTGCTTTTTTCGTTGCTACCGAGTTTGCGATTATTCGCGTGAGGAGTTCCAAAGTGGATCAGCTTATAGCAGAAGGGAGCAGCAATGCAAAAGCTGCGAAGCAAGTTATTTCAAATTTAGATGAATACTTATCTGCGTGTCAGCTTGGTATTACGATTACTGCGCTGGGAATTGGTTGGTTAGGAGAGCCTACACTTTCGCATCTCCTCTCCCCATTACTTGATCAACTAGGGATAAGCGGAGCTTTAACAAAAGTACTATCTGTTGCGATTTCTTTTGCGATTGTTACATTTATAAATGTTGTGGTCGGAGAGCTTGCTCCGAAAACATTTGCAATTCAAAAAGCAGAGAAAGTCACTTTATTATTTGTTCGTCCGCTTATACTCTTTTATAAAGTAACCTATCCTTTCATTTGGCTATTAAACAGTTCTTCTCGTTTAATAACAGGGTTATTTGGTCTAAAGCCTGCTTCAGAAAATGAGCTTGCACACAGTGAAGAAGAGCTTCGCATCTTGTTATCAGAAAGCTATAAAAGCGGTGAAATCAATCAATCGGAGTTTAAATATGTAAGTAAAATTTTTGACTTTGATGATCGCGTTGCCAAGGAGATTATGGTGCCGCGTACGGAAGTCGTTTCGATTGACCAAGAAGATACGGTCGAATACATCCTTGAGATGGTCCAAGAAGAGCGGTTTACCCGCTATCCGGTCATTGATGGAGATAAAGACCATATTATTGGAATGGTCAATATGAAAGAGATTTTAACCGAGATTGTCATGAATAACAGCAAGGAAAAAATAGATTTAAAACAGTATATCCGTCCTGTTATTGAAGTAATTGAATCGATTCCTATTCATGATTTATTGCTTAAGATGCAGCGTGAACGCATCCATATGGCTATTTTAATTGATGAATACGGTGGAACAGCAGGGATTGTAACAGTAGAGGATATTTTAGAGGAAATTGTCGGTGAAATTCGTGATGAATTTGATGCAGATGAACTTCCATTAATTCAGAAAGTCAAACCTGATCATTATATTGTAGATGGAAAATTATTGGTAAGTGAGCTTAATGAGCTGCTTGGCACAACAATTGATGATACGGATGTTGATACAATTGGAGGCTGGGTCTTGACGGAGAAATATGACGTCAAGCAAGGAGAAAGCCTTAGCTTTGAACAGTATGACTTTACCGTTACGAAAATGGAAGGCCATCACATTCAATATATTGATGTGATCAAAAAACGTCAGGTGCATCAAATCACAGATGAAGCGGTTAATGTGTCGGACATGAACCAGTCACAAGCTTTGTCTTCATAATAAGAAGGCGCATTGCGAAAGAGCAGTGCGTCTTTTTGTTATAGAAAAGTGTGCAGGGAAGATGACAAAGTCAGACAAAGTCATATGATGGAACTAAGGGATAATATTACCGCTATGAATCTTAAAATCAATTTGCTTTAATAAAAGTATGAAAACTCTATCAAAACTTTTATTAGTAACATTGTTGTCTGTCACTCTAGCTTTTGGTCTTAATAACACTGCGCAAGCAGCAACCGTACATACCGTTCAATCGGGAGATACGATGTGGAAAATAGCAGTAAAATATCAGGTTGGCGTTTCCGAGCTGATTGAAGCGAATTCTGCTATTAAAAATCCTAATTCGATCTATCCGGGACAGAAAATTACTATTCCAACCGATAAAGCAGGAAGTTCATACGAAGAGCAAGTGGTTCAGCTAGTGAATCAAGAACGTGCTAAAGCAGGACTTAAGCCTTTAAAGTCTAATTGGGAAGTAGCTCGCGTTGCTCGCTATAAATCGCAGGATATGATTGATAAAAATTATTTCAGTCATACATCACCTACATATGGAAGTCCGTTCGACATGATGAAAAACTTTGGCATTACATACAGTACAGCAGGTGAAAATATTGCTGCTGGACAAGCAACTCCAAAAGAAGTGGTTAACGCATGGATGAATAGCGAAGGTCACCGTAAAAACATACTATCGAGTCAATTTACCGAAATCGGAGTAGGTTACGCTAAAGGCGGAAGCTACGGCCATTACTGGACTCAAATGTTCATTTCAAACTAAAAAAGAAAGGAAAAAAAGCTGACTACTAAGTCAGCTTTTTTTTAGCTTCGAGCACTTTCTAGAAATTCTTTTGGATTGCCAGAAAGCTTTCCGTCCTGCTCAACGATGAGTGTGCGCGTCGGGAAGGCAAATTCTACGCCTTCTTCTTCAAGAATGTCCATAATTTCGAAGTTTATATTTTCTTTTACATCTAGATAATCAGCAAAAACGGTTGTATTTGTAAAGAAATACAGATAGATATTTAGACTAGATTCATAGAAGCCGTCAAAATTTACAAGAATCGTTTCATTGTGAATTTCTTCGTGCTCAGTCAGCATTTTTTTAATTCTTGCCACCACGGTTTCTAACTTTTCTTTTGGTGTATTATAATTCAAGTTTAAATGAAAGGCAATTTGGCGTTTCCCCATTTTAGCCCAGTTAATAATAGGTTCATTAGAAAGAGTAGCATTTGGAACCGTTACGACTGCTTGAGCGAACGTTCGGACTTTGGTGCTTCGAAACGTAATATCTTCTACAACGCCTTCAACACTAGGTGTTTTAATCCAATCTCCAATGGTAAAAGGCTTTTCGGTAATAATTACAATTCCGCCGAATAAATTACTAACGGTGTCTTTTGCGGCTAGGGCAAAAGCAAGACCACCTAAGCCAAGACCCGCTACAAAGCCGTTTACGTTAAAACCCCATTCTTCTGCGATGATGGAGATAGAAAGCATAACAACAACGATGCGGATGAACTTTTCAATAAAAGGAATAATGATTCGATCCACTTGGATATCAAAATTTTTGGCAAACGTTGCAAAAAATAAATTGGTAGAAGCAGCTAAATTATACAAGCCCCATCCTGCAAGGCCAACAGAAGCTGAACGAACTAAATGCCTTTCCGTGTCAGCTGTTAAAACATCAAAGGGAAGATAGGGAAGAGCAAGCTTAAAACCAATAATCACAAAGATCCAGCGCAGCGGCTTTTCAAAAGCTTCTAAAACGCTCGTAATTAAATCGATTTTTTTATTTTTGACAAAACCAATAATAAACTTAAACAAATAAGTCGTGAAAAGCTTGCGAAGAATTAAAAAGATCAAAAAGATCCCAATCGCAATCACGATTTTTTTCCAATCATCTAACGATGACAGAGACTTCAAAAAATCCATACAATCCTCCTAGTTACCAAAACTGTGCTACAGTCCATTTATATCCGTCGATTGAAAGCATTCCTATGTAGAGTGTTCTTTACCCTAAATTCATGCTTTTTAAAAGCTTCTTCCCTATTAAAATAGCACAAAAATACCTGTAAATCTATTTAAGTGATAATTATGAATATATCTCTTTTTAGCAAAAGAGACAGGCAATAGTCTGAAAATAAGTTGTATAATAAATAGGTGATATTATAAACGTTAATTTATCTTATTATTTATTTAAAACATGCGTTGGAGGGAGAAGCTTTGTTAAGTCAATTAAATAGAATGCTAGAAAAATTGATGCCGTTTATTACGCCTGTCAGCTTGCTCATAGGAGTTCTTATCGGTTCGTCCTTAAGTCAGTATACCTTCTTAATTCCCTGGCTTTTTGCATTAATGACGTTTGCCGGAAGTTTGAATTCAAACTTTCACCAGTTAAATGCCACGATACACCGCCCATTTCCAATCATTATGGCCCTGTTTGTTTTACATATTTTTATGCCAGCGTGGGCTTGGAGCGTTGGCCAAGTGATTTTTCCACATGATGTATTTACAAGCACGGGTCTTTTGCTAGCAGCGATTATTCCAACAGGAGTGACTAGTTTTATATGGGTCTCGATTTACAAAGGAAGCATTCCTCTTGCGCTATCCATTATTTTAATTGATACTCTTTTGGCGCCGCTTATCGTTCCTTATACGCTTTTATTGGTGGTTGGAGACACCGTGCATTTGGAAGCGCTGAAGTTAGTCAAAGATTTATGTTTTATGATTGTCCTTCCATCTTTGTTAGGCATGTGCTTAAATCAATATACAAAAGGAACAATTAAGCAGACATTAGGACCAAAGCTGGCACCTGTTTCGAAAATAGGGCTAAGTGTGATGGTTATGATAAATGGGGGAGTGATTGCACCTTATTTAAAACATATTGATAAAAAACTGCTGTTTATTATCGTGATTGTCTTTTTAATGAGTTCAGCTGGTTATTTCTTCAGCTGGATGATTGGCAAATGGCTAAGATGGGACCGAGCAAAAGTTGTGACGCTTACGTTTTGCGGAGGCATGAGAAATATTAGCGCCGGAGCCGTGTTAGCCGTATCTTATTTTCCAGCTCCCGTTGCTGTACCCGTCGTATTAGGGATGTTATTTCAGCAGGTATTAGCTGCTTTATCAGGGCGTTTAGTTCAAAACTATTACGAGAAAAAAGACGCTGAATTTGTTTCGTTAAAATAAATGGAAAAAGCAAGGGACGAACTACAGTAATCATAAATTAAGCACTCTGCTTTAACGATCAGAGATAAGGTACTTTTACACTTGCTCAGTTCAATATAATGAGATGATTAGAAAAAGGTACGGTGTGACATACTAGAAAGAAAAAGGTCGGATATTCTTGCTTATTAATATAGCGCTGGCGTTTGTTTTACCTTGGGTTTTCGGCACCCTCTATTTACATCCTAAAAATCGTCGTTTACTGCCTTTAGTAGGAACTGCTTTTTGCATTTTAGCAATCGTTATCAATGAATTAGGGAGCTATTATGGCTTTTGGAAACTCCGGACTTCTTTAGAAAATGAAGCATTAGAAGCGCTGCCTTTTAATTTAGGTGTCTATCCTGTATTGGCCAGCTATATGATTTTTTTAATCCAGCGAATCGGAAAGCCTCATTTTTTTATTCTGCTTATTGCGCTGCTTACAACATTTTTAGAAGGAACGTATATGTATACGGACAGAGTGATATACGGAAACGGATGGAATCTCGGCTGGACATTTTTTTCCTACTGGATTCCGTACAGCGTGATTTATTTGTACTATAGGTATTTGGTGAATCTTAGACTGCTTCATTAGAAGGAAGAAAAAGAAGTAAATATGCGCATTAAAAAAAGCCGTGAATATTCACGGCTTTTTTGTTAAATTGCTTTTTTTGAGCTAGATTTATCTTCTGAATGATCCCATGCATCAATATTATCAAGTCCAGAAATACTGTCTTGATAGAAGACAGGGTCTTTTCCAGCTTTCTTTTGGGCAAGATAATCTTTAAGTGCAGAAAAGGCCACTTTCGAAAGCAAGAGAATGGCAATTAAGTTGACTACTACCATAAAGCCCATAAACAGGTCTGCTAAGTCCCATACAAGCTGAATTTGAGAAATAGAACCGAACACAATCATTGCAAGTACAGCAACACGATAAGTCATCAGCCAAGCTTTATTTGTGTTCAAGAACTCAATATTTGTTTCTCCGTAGTAGTAGTTACCAATTAACGTACTAAAAGCAAATAGGAAAATCATAATCGCAAGAGCGCCTGCTGCCCAAGAACCAATATGAGTGCTTAAAGCAGCCTGTGTTAACTCAATACCGCTTAAGTTTTTATTTGTGTAAGCACCTGAAAGTAAAATGATAAAGGCAGTACTACTACAAATAATAAGCGTATCCGTTAATACACCAAAGGCTTGAATCAACCCTTGTTTTACCGGGTGGCTTGTTGTTGCAGCGGCTGCGGCGTTTGGCGCGCTACCCATACCCGCTTCATTTGAGAATAATCCGCGTTTAATTCCTTGCATAAGAGCTGCTCCAAGAGAACCTCCGGCAACTTGCTCAAAACCAAATGCATTCTTAACGATTTGAGCGATAAGAGAAGGCATTTCTTGAATGTTCATGATAATAATGAAGAACGCTACACCAATATAAGCAACAGCGAGTACCACAACAATGTATTCTGACATTTTTGCAATACGCTTAACTCCGCCAAAAATAATCGCAGCGAAAGCCACTGTCATAATAATTCCTAACACTAGACGATTCGTTCCGAACGCATTTTCAAACGCAAGGGTAA
This sequence comes from Priestia sp. SRI_019, assembly GCF_057586255.1. Lineage (NCBI taxonomy): Bacteria > Bacillati > Bacillota > Bacilli > Caryophanales > Bacillaceae > Priestia > Priestia sp. SRI_019. The sequence goes on from NZ_JBYCZN010000001.1 coordinate 910,710, forward strand.
TCGTGTTTGATTGTACAGCATTAAAAATTAAGCCGAATGATAAAGTGATTAAGATGGCAAACAGTCCGCCCATCCAGCGCTTTTTTAACCCTTTTTCCATATAGTAAGCCGGTCCGCCTCGGAAGCCGCCGTCTTTGTCTTTTACTTTGTATATTTGTGCTAACGTACTCTCGATAAATGCTGAAGCTGAACCAATAACGGCAAGCACCCACATCCAAAATACAGCACCAGGTCCCCCTAAAGCGATCGCAATCGCAATACCTGTAATGTTCCCCGTACCAACGCGGGCTGCCATACTGATACAAAACGCTTGGAATGGCGAAATTCCGTCTTTAGAAGAGCTATCTGCACCTTCTTTTAATACACGAATCATTTCTTTTAACAGCCGAATTTGTAAAAACTTTGACCTGAATGTAAAAAACAAACCAAATGCAATCAGCATCGCAATCAGTAAGTAGGACCAAAGAAATTCGTTGATTGAACTAACAAAACCTTGAACTACTTCTTGCATAGTTTCACCTCTTCATGAATTATAGTAGAATAATAATAAAAAACGTGAATTTATAGAATTTTCCCTCTATTTAGATAGATCTCCCTATTTCCCCGCTGTTTTTCTTCATTATCCTTGTCGAATCTTGTTGCTAAATCTGAACCTTATATATATATAAAATAATAATTTTGGTCTTTTGTCAACTAACCTCACATGGAAAAATAGGGTGATATGACAAATGAAGCGGGTATGAAAAGGCGATAACAGCAGGGATGAAAGAAATTTCATTTTGTTTTACTTAATTGTTGCTAGAAAATAAAAGTTTTAGGCCAAGTACGCCAAAAACCGTTCCTTTTACATATTTTAATGTGTGCTGAAAGATACGGCTTTTTTTGACTTTTTTCCCAAGGCCAGAAGCAAATAGCGCAATAAGTGAAAAGATGATGAGCGTTTCGGCGATAAAGATGATACCGAACAAAATCATCTGCAAACTTACATGTCCAAGAGACGAATTAACAAACTGCGGTAAGAACGTAATGAAGAAAATAGCTACTTTTGGATTGGTTAAGTTGCTAACAAATCCTTTTCTAAAGTGATGGTGCTGCTGAACGTTTTCTGTTAATTCCAACGGACCGCTTTTCTCGCGAAACGATTGGTAGGCTAAAAACAGCAGGTACAGAACACCTACAACCTTTAGAATCGTAAAGGCAATAATTGATTTTTGAAAGATAATTGATAGCCCCACTGCGGCTAAAAGAGTATGTACAAATGTTCCCGTGATAGATCCCAATACGGTTTTGATGCCTGCTTTGACGCCTGAAGCAATACTTTGTGTCATTACGAAAATCATGTCTTGTCCTGGTATTAAGACAATGATAAGTGACACAGCTATGTAAGGTATAAGCCAAGAAAATGTCATGATGATTCCCTCCCAACAGAATTTTAACCATTTCGACAAAAAGTTCTCAAGAGTGTGTGCTAATGAATTAATAGATTAATGGAGTAAAGTTAAGGAGGTGTAAAAGCGTAAAAAGAGGTTATTCTCCTTAATAAAAATCAATAAAAGGTGTAGGAAAAAAATAGGTGGTATTGTATAATAATTCGATATACTTAATTTTTATAGAAAGAGGGTAAAAATTTATGAAGTACTGTTTAGCACAGCCGGAGGACGCTGCTACAGTTCACGATCTTATGCAACAAGCCTTCTCCGTCTATCGTGATTCTGTCCCACCGTCCAGTGCTCTTGATGAAACAACGGAATCTATTATGCAATCGTTAAAGCATGGAAAAGAAGCTGTCATTTTATCCGTCGAAAATAAGCCGGTAGCGATGGCGCGTTTTATGCTAGAAGAAGCGAGTTTATATTTTTACCGTCTATCTGTTATTCCCTCCTTTCAAGGAAAAGGAATGGCTAAGCAGCTTATTCAATGGTTAGAAGCGTACGCCAAAGAGTGTGGTAAGGAAAGTTTATCATGCAAGGTGAGAATGAGCGTTTCTCGTAATATAGCTTTGTATGAATCAATCGGCTTTTACATAGAGGAAAAAGAAATCGTACATAGAGACGGAGTGAATATTCCCGTAGTAAATATGAAAAAAGAGATTCTAAAAGGAGTAATGGCATGAATAAATCAACTCTTCCTTTACCGCCTTCTGTCTTTCTTTTAATCGGTGTATTAGCCGTTTCTTTTTCTTCTGTTTTAATTAAATGGTCGGACGCGCCTGCTTCTATTTTAGGAATGTATAGACTGCTGTTTACGGTCCTTTTATTTTTACCGTTTTTACCATGGAGGCAAATGAAAATTCTTTTTAAAAACAGCACGGTAAAAGAATGGCTAATGCTAGCTGTATCAGGCGTGTTTTTAGGGCTTCACTTTCTGTTTTGGATGGAGTCTTTTTCACATACAACAGTTGCTAGTGCTATGATTTTGACTGCGCTTGAGCCGGTCTTCGTAGTGATAGGAGCTTATTTTTTATTTAAAGAAAAAACAAGCAAAGTAGGAATCATCAGCATTTTAATTGCTGTTAGCGGCTCGGTAATTATTGCATCGGGAGATATCGGAGTATCTAAAACGGCTCTTTACGGAGACTTACTTTCTATTTTAGGTACAGTAGTTGTTTCTGTTCATATGCTGGCAGGGCAAGAATTATGCAGAAAAATGCCTTCAATCATCTATAGCTTCGCCGTTTTTTTAATCGGTGGCCTGGTTCTATTTGTCTACAATATTTGTACAAACGTATCGTTGACTCAGTATGACCCAAAAGATTGGTGGATCTTTTTACTTTTAGCGCTTATTCCTAATATTTTTGGTCATGCCTTATTCAACTGGCTTTTAAATTACGTAGGTGCTACAACGATCTCAATGGCTATTTTAGGAGAGCCAATTGGTGCCATCATTCTAGCTTATTTCTTGCTTGGAGAAATGACAACTGTTTCTCAGCTAGTGGGAGGGATGATTGTGATGATTAGTGTGATGATCTTCTTAAAGTACAAAGCAGAAGAGCCAGAAAAAGTCATGGCTCTTCAAGAAAAGTCCAATATCAGCTAATTGGATAGGCAAGCAGCACCGAGTATGATACAGTTTATTTATCATTATTTACCATTTGATAAAGAGGCTTTTATTAAACTACATAAAGCGGGTGTAAATATGCTGAAAAAACTAACGGACCATGTTTATTACTTTCCTCATTCTGAAGAAACGGATCGGCCGGTGCTCGGGCTTATATGCGGGGAGAAGTATAGTTTCATCGTAGATGCCGGGAATTCTCCTGCGCATGCATCATTATTTTTAGAAGAAGTTGGAAAAATGGGCGTCCCTCCAATCAAAGGAGTAGCGATTACGCATTGGCACTGGGATCATACATTTGGCATTCATGCCATGAACAAGTATACAATCAGCCATCATCTAACAAAGAAAAAGCTGGCTTATTTAAAGACACTGCGCTGGGACGATGATGCCTTGGATAAACGTGTTCGGGAAGGTGAAGAAATCGAATTTTGCCGGGACATGATAAAGAAAGAAATGCCGAGTCGAGAGACGTTAATTTTACAGGAGCCGGACGTAACGTTTCATCATCATATGGAAGTTGACCTAGGTGGAATAACTTGTTGCATTCAGCATATTGGAGGAGTACACGCGCAGGACTCGTCCATTGTCTACATACCCCAAGAAAAAGTCCTGTTTTTAGGTGATTGTCTATGCCCAGATCTTTATAGCGGTGACTGGAGCTATGATAAAGAAGACTTTGAGCGGATTCAAAGAGAACTTAAAAAATATGATGCGCAGTATTATCTCTCATCTCATTTTGACCCTGAAACTTCTGAGGAACTTTGGCGAGATTTAAACCAATTGAGTGCGATTGGAGAAATTGTAGGAAATGAAGTCGATTTAGAAAAAGCATGTTTTCAGTTTGAATGTGAAACGTATAAGAAGCCAACAAATGAGCAAAAAGAGAGAATACAGTATTTTGTTAATGGAAATGTCAAACGCAAAAGCAGAGAACTGTTTTGATAGTTTATGCATAATGGTAAATAAGCCCGCCTGTTCATACTATATTATGAGCAGGCGGGCTTATTCAATTGGTTGTGCTGTGATATAAGCTTTAAGTTATGATAGTAAAATAAATAACTTGACGAAACTAAGTTATAAAAATATAATAAGTTACATAAAGTAAGTTAATTAAAAAATGATATATTCAAAAGGAGAAATAATCATGAACTTTCACCGTGCACCCCATGTATTTGTTGGGAAAGTAAATTTAAAAGTAGAAAATGTAGAGCGTTCACTTGCTTTTTATCAGCAAATAATCGGGTTTAAACTTTTAGGGAGAAAAGAGAACAAAGCCTTGCTAACAGCTGATGGACGCACGGCGCTTTTATCGATTGAACAGCCGGAAAATGTTACAGCAAAACAGCCTCGTACAACAGGCTTATATCATTTTGCTCTATTGTTGCCGACTCGTTCTGATTTAGGAAATGTTCTTCAGCATTTGTTAAATAGCGGTTATCCGCTTCAAGGGGCGTCTGATCATCTAGTGAGCGAAGCGCTGTACTTGGCAGATCCAGATGGAAACGGCATAGAGATTTATCGAGATCGTCCGTCAAGTACATGGGAATGGAATGACAGTGAAGTAGTAATGGCTACAAAGCCTTTAGATGCAGAAGCGATATTATCTGAAGGAAACGGTAAACCATGGACAGGATTACCTTCAGCTACCTTAATGGGACATATTCACCTTCACGTTTCTGAATTAGAGCAAACGGAAAACTTTTATCGAAATGGATTAGGTTTTGAGGTTGTTAGCAATTACCATAATCAAGCACTGTTTATTTCAACTGGGCGCTATCATCATCACATCGGACTAAACGTTTGGAATGGAATTGGAGCGCCTAGTCCTCTTGAAAGCAGCGTTGGTTTGGAGTCATTTACACTTGTTTTTCCAGCTGAAGAAGCAAGGGAGCATGCAATAAGTCAGCTTCGTGAAATTGGAGCAGCTGTGTCTAAAGAAAACCAAGATTTCATCACAAAAGATCCATCAGGCAATATAATTAGATTAGTCCTTTAACATAAAAGCTGCCGCAGTTGGCAGCTTTTATTTATCGCAATGTTCGTCAAAATAGGAAAGAAATGTACACTTTTTTCTCAAATAGCAAGATGATAATGGCGAAAATAGTGTTATTTTCAGGGAAATAAACGAAGAGTCTTATGCTTAAAAAAGTTTGTAAACAAGCGGGCGTGGGAATAAAATACATATCTAGCATCATTTCTTATCGCTATTGAATCTTTATATAAAGTCTTTTCATATAAAACCTTGAAGGAAGGGAGCGGAAACCTGTGAGATATAAAGTGAAACATTGGCTTAGATTAACTTCAGACGAGCGCTATCTTGTATTGTTTGCTACTGCTGCTTTGCAAAAAGAAAAGCGATAAAAGAGTTGTTAATAGTAAGGAAAGTAGCTTTATATGCTAACGAAAAGGTAATAAAAGGCCTGAAAATAATATATTTATTTTCAGGCCTTTTATTGTTTTCAAACTTTTTTAAGTTAACTGTTGAGAGATAGCTTCAGCCGTTTGTTTGCCGTTTGTTATACACGCTGCAATGCCTACTCCATAGTAAGAACAGCCGGCTAATGTAATAGCGGGGTGCTTGTCATGCAATTTTTGAGTCAAGCTGCGTACAAGTTCACCGTGTTTGAGGTGATAGGTAGGCATCAATTTATCCCAATTGGTTACGTCGCTTTCAATGGGCTGCTCTTTGATTCCTAAGCTGTTTTCAATGTCCTTTTGTGCCACTGCTAGCAGCTCTGCTTTTGACATCGTCCGCAGGCTGTCAAAGTGGTGACTCGTGCTTTTATAAAATAAGCGAACTAACAAATTCCCTCGCTTAGAGGTGTGAGCCCATTTTTTGCTCGTCCACGTGCAGGCATTGGCGATTAAGTTGCTTGATTGAGAAGCAATAAACCCGGTGCCTTCAGCGGGAAGGTATTCGTCTGGAACGTCATAGCCGATGTACACGCTAATGAGAGAAGAATCTTTTAACTGCTCAAAGTCTTCGTTTAATTCGCGATCGTTCAACAGGTGCTGAGCAGTCGTGTGCGGTGTAGCTAACACCACGTAATCTGCTGAATAGGCTTGCCCCGGCGTACTGATTTGGTAGCGCTCACCGTTCCGTTTTATGCTGGTGGTTGGCGTATCTTTTAAAATCGTTACATCAGAAAGCTCTTCTTCTAAGCGGTGAATAATCGTTGATAAACCTTGTTTAAACGAAATGAATTTTTTATTTCCTGCCGTTTTAAATTTCTTTTCATTGGCGCCCATTCCTTTAATGATGCTGCCGTACGTGTTTTTGTAGTCGAGCAAATACGGGAGAGTCGAAGAAATCGTGAGTTTGTCTAAATCGCCAGAGTAGACGCCGGATAAAATAGGTGCAATTTGTTTTTCTACTAGCTCTTCTCCTAAAAAATGTTTTAAAAAGAGTCCAATTGAGCTGTCTTTCGTAAACATTGTATTTTTAGTGATTAAGTCTTTTAAAGCTGTAATTTTAGCTTTTGAAGAAATCAGCTCGCTTTTAAAAAGAGATTCCACGCTTGTTGGAATACCGAACATGGTATCTTCAGGAATTGGCAGCAGCTCATTAGCAGAGTAAATAAACGATTTGCCCGTTTCGTTATAGACTAAATCGTTTGTTAAGTACAGCTCTTCTAGCAGAGGCATAACGTTTTCTTTTCGAGCCACAATAGAATCTGCCCCTGTTTCCATAATAAATTCCCCAGCTTCACGCGTATTGATTTTCCCTCCTAAATGGGCATGTTTCTCTAGTAATAATAATTTGAGCGGGAGATTACGTTCTCGTTTTAGTTTCTGCAAATAGTACAGAGTGGTTAAGCCCGTAATTCCTCCTCCAATAACAGCGACTGTTTTCAAAATATTCACTCCTACATGTTCAACAATTAGTCTGTAATATACGAAAATCATACCACTATGACTAGGAAAAGTGTAATGAATTGATTGTGAACATAGTGTGTGCAAACGCGAAAAGAAATATTGAAACTATACGATTAGATATTTTGAAATTACATAAAATAAAAGCTCATACACGTAGAGAAAATGACTGAAACGCAGCAGTGAAGAAAGGAGGAAGCATCATGCTCGGCGGTTTTATGGAAACGCTGAAAAAAGACTGGCTCGCTTTAGTATTAATAAGTGTTCTTATATGCGGTATTACCTTAAACGTACGAGCTGAAGAGAAGAGCGGACGAAGCGGATACATCGAACCAAAGCTAGTTTTTCCTGTGATCAGTGATGTTCATATTAAAGAAACAGGAACGCTTGATTTGCGTACTTTTCAACATGCGTTAACGCAGTTAAATGAACAGGCACCGAAACAAGATGCATTTGTAGTAGTAGGAGATTTGGCTGATACCGGTGCGTTAAAAGAATACGACCGCTTTTTTTCTATTTATAATCAAAATAAACAGCCGCAGGCCGTATCTCTTTTTACGATTGGTAATCATGAATACCGGGACAGCGTAACTAATCAGCAAGCGCAGCAGCGTTTTTTATCTAAAACTAAAATGAAAGCTCTTTATTTTCACCAAGTGATAAAAGGATATCATTTTATCATGCTTGGGACAGAAAGCCGTCTGACCGCCGGTGATTATTCAATCAAACAAATTAACTGGCTTGCTGAACAGCTGAAAATAGCAAAGCGAGATGATCCTAAAAAACCGATTTTTGTCTTTATTCATCAGCCTATTAACAATACACTGTACGGGAAAAACAGATGGGGAATAGAAGTGAATGAACAGCTTCTTTACAATGCGTTAAAATCTTATCCGCAAGTCATTACGTTTTCTGGTCATACCCACCATCCGTTGGACGACCCTCGTACTATTTTTCAAAGAGATTTTACGTCTCTTGCAACGTCTTCTGTTCGGTATATATGGCCTGGTGCCGGATATTTACAAGGTGAACTTCCTCCTGGCTACCGAGATGTGAGTCAAGGTCTTCTTGTAGAGGTTTATAATCGAAAAGTAGTCGTTAAAAGGCGGGATTTTCATGCAAATAAGTGGACGGGAGAAGCGTGGGAAATTGACATACCTGCAGATACAAAAAAATTTCACTACACGAATGAACGAGATTTAGTAAAACCGATTTTTCTTCCAAGCTCTACTATTTCTGTTATACAAGAAAAAGCTTCATCGAATCAGCTTTATATCCAGTTTACGCAAGCTGTGGATAATCTGATGGTTCACTCTTATCGCATTACCGTCAAAAATAAAGAAACTGGAGAAGTGGTCAAAACATATAATGCATTTTCTCAATATTACAGCGATCCTGTTCCGGATGTTCTAAGTCTTCCATTATCGGGTTTGCAGCCTCATACTGCGTATCAAATAGAAGTAGCGGCAGTGGATGCGTTTGACAATCAAAGCGACCAAAAATTAATCATTGAAGGCTCTACTAAATAGCTAAAAGAATCCTGATTTTTATTAATTCTTTTAGCTTTTTTTCATCTGTTTTTAATGTTATTTTCATTAGATTTTTAAGTGGAGTTGCTACACTGAAACTGTATTTAAAGTCATAATATGTAATTTTTATGAAAGTATTAAAATCAAAAGGAGTTTGTATGAAAGGATCTTTTGTACGTTTTTTAGTAGTAGGGCTGGTCAATACAGCAGTAGGTCTTTCCATTATGTATGTGCTGCTTCATATTTTTCATCACTACTGGGCAGCAACGTTTATCGGAAACGCAGCAGGAGCAGTCGTCAGCTACGTGTTAAATCGAATATTTACGTTTAAAAGCGGAGTTCATTTATCCAAAAGCATACTGCGTTTTATTTTGGTTATTGGCGTTTGCTACGGCTTGTCTTACTATATTGGACTGCAGTTTTCCAGCTGGTTATTGCATCAACTTCCTGCTGCTGTGCATCCGTTCAAAAAAGATGTCGGTATATTAATCGGAACAGGTCTGTATACGCTTTTAAATTATACGGGTCAAAAATACTTTGTATTTAATGCAAAAAAAGAAGCAGTCGTCGTACACGATTAGCTTTTAGTAATTATGAAATGGAAATAGGTGTTAACAGATGAAGAAAGAAACAGCTATGAATAAAGAAAAAACATTGCTTATTATCGCTTTCCTTTTGCTGCTTGCGTATGTATCCCCAATTTTTTTGCTCGGGGAAAATTCACATATACGCGTGCATGATAATTTAGACTCAAATATTACGTGGTATAAAGTTCTGCATCGAAGCGGAGAGCTGTTTGGCTCCAGGCATGCCGTATTACCTCAAATTATTAACGGATTGCCGAGGAATACGTTTGGAACAGAATTCAGCGGTATTCAGTGGCTGTATGGTTTGTTTCCTACCATGCTTGCGTACAGCCTCAGCCAAACGATTACGCGTGTATTTGCTTTAATTGGAATGTATTTATTACTAAAAAAGCATTTTATTAAAAGCGAGGATGCTTATGCGATTCGAGTGCTTGTATCACTTGCTTTTGCACTTACGCCTTTTTGGCCTTCGGGCATGCTGAGTACATTAGGGCAGCCGCTGGCGCTGTGGGCGTTTTTAACCATTCGAAACCGCGAAGGAACGTGGAAGGAATGGCTTACTCTTTTATTGCTTCCGTTTTACGCGAGCTTTGTGTTAGGATTTTTCTTCTTTTTAACGGCGATGGGAATGCTGTGGCTAAGAGATGCAGTTAAAAAGCGAGCGTGGAACATTCCTTTTTTAAGCAGTATTGCAGCGATGACCGCTGTCTTTCTGCTCATTGAATACCGGCTTGTTGATTCTCTTTTATTTCTAGAGGCCCCGACGAGTCGAAATGAATTTTTAAGCTCTACTCTAAGCTTTGGACATTCCGTTCGCCTTGCTTTTAAGAACTATACGCTTGGGCATACGCATGTAATGACGCTTCATACCTTTGTGATTTTACCGCTTTCTTTTATTGTACTGTGGATTGTTGCTCGGAATCAGAAAGGAAAGCTTGAAAAAACGTTTTTGCAGTTATTTATTTTTAATCTCCTACTGTCGATTTGGTATGCGTTTTGGTTTTATAAAGGATGGGAGCCGTTAAAAGAAAAATATCAGCTTTTTAATACGTTTAACTTTGCTAGATTTCATTTTTTACGCCCGCTCATTATTTATTTGATGTTTGCAGTTGGCAGCTATGTTTTATGGAAACGGAGCAAGGCGTGGAAAAAGTTTGTGTGGGTGTGTTTGATTTTACAGCTGCTTGTGTTGTTTATAGCGAATCCTGAACTTTATTATCGCTACAATCACGAGCCGTCAGTCAAAGAATTTTATGCTGTCCATCAATTCGATGAAATCAGCAGATATATAGGGAAACCTAAATCATCTTATCGGGTAGCAAGCATCGGGCTTCATCCATCAATTGCTCAGTATAACGGCTTTTATACGCTAGATACGTATAACAACTTCTATCCGTTAACGTATAAACATGAGTTTCGCAAAATCATTGCCAAAGAGCTTGATAAAAATAAAAAGTTAGAAAGCTACTATGATCACTGGGGGAACCGCTGCTATGTGTTTGTTAGCGAGCTAGGGAAAAAATATGATTACCGAAAAGACTCAACGAAAAAAATCCGTCATTTGCAGCTTAATATCAGCCAATTTAAAAAAATGGGCGGTCGCTATATCTTTTCAGCTGTGCCAATCGAAAATGCTGAAAGTGACGGTTTGCACTTTTTAAAAGCGTTTAACGATAAACAGTCCGCTTGGAAAGTGTATGTATATGAAGCAAAGTAAGGGGGCAATAACATGAACAGACCTATTTTAACGATTGTTGTTCCATGTTACAACGAAGAAGAAGTATTCACAGAAACATCTTTTCAATTAACTACTGTAGTAAAAGAACTGATAAATGAACGTCTTGTATCAAGTGAAAGTACCATTTTATTTGTAGACGATGGAAGCAAAGACAGCACGTGGTCGCTTATTGAAAAAGAAAGCTGCAGCAATTTGTTTGTAAAAGGGTTAAAGCTAGCGCGGAATGTAGGACATCAAAATGCTTTGCTCGCAGGACTAGAAGCAGCCCATAAGCAATCTGACTGCGTCATTTCCATTGACGCAGATTTGCAAGATGATATCAGCGTTATTCGTACTTTTATAGAGAAATATTGGCTTGGGTATGAAGTCGTATATGGTGTTCGAGACAGCAGAGAAACCGATACATTTTTTAAACGAACCACGGCAGTAGGGTTTTACCGTGTTATGAATAAGCTAGGAATTCAGCTCGTTCAAAATCACGCTGATTTTCGTCTCATGAGCAAACGTGCTCTTGGTGAACTTATGAAATATAAAGAAGGCAACGTCTTTTTACGAGGCCTTGTACCATTAGTAGGATTTCGCTCCACGGAAGTCACATATGACCGCAAAGAACGGACAGCGGGCGAATCAAAATATCCGTTAAAGAAAATGCTTGCTTTTGCATTTGATGGAATTACATCTTTTAGCGTAGCGCCGATACGCTTATTGACGCTGCTTGGAGGAGCTTCTTTTCTCTTTAGTATTGCGTTTGGTATTTATGCGCTGATTCAAAAATATTTAGATCATACGCAAATCGGCTGGACGTCTCTTATTTTATCAATTTGGCTTGTAGGCGGCCTGCAGCTAATGGGAATGGGTCTTGTCGGAGAATACATTGGCAAGATTTTTAACGAAGTGAAACAGCGTCCTAAATATGCGATTGAAAGAGATTTATATACAAAACACTCATTAGACACACAAAAAGATTTGCTTATGCATTAATAAGAAGCTTCTCCTAAATGGAGAGGCTTTTTTGTTAAAGCGTTTATCATAATTTTTAAGTGAACAGGAAATGCTACTACTAAAATTTCTAAGGAGATTAACATCTATGAAAAGACTATTTTATACAGCCAGCACTTTTTGTTTTGTTTGGCTTGCTTTTGCAACTATTCATGTTAGTGCTCTTTCGATTGAGAAGCTTCCAATGAAGAAATCATCTGAACAATGGTCGGTTGAACTGACAAAAGCGAGCATGACGGGAGATAATCAGCTAAAGTGGAAAAATAATGTCTATCATACATATGGATTAACCGTTGAAAACATTGGAAAAGACGTAGAGCGCGTGCAGGTCCAAGCTTTTCGGCACGAAGGAAAAAACAAGACGAAATACAGCTTGTTTTCTCCTATTGAAAGGTCTAACTTAAGCAAAAGCGGTCAGCGTTTTCGCTATGCCAATTTTGCTGTTCCTGGAAAAGCAGCAGGCTTAGACATCATGATTAACTGGACGGATGAACGAGGCAATCATCAAGAACATTTTGAATTTAAATAAAAGTCTTCGCTTAGGCGAAGACTTTTTTTGCAGGAATTTATCTCTGCATGTGGAAGACGAACACGAAAGGAGAGGTCGTAATGATTGTAAAAGCTACTGAAGAAGAAATACAGGAAATTCGGACGAAATCTGCTGATGCACTGTTTGAAGGAACAACGCATCAGTTTCAACCGTCAACTGAACGCGTAAATGAATTAATTGATAATGCCCTTCAAAAAGGATGTTATTATTTAGTATCTAGACAAGAAAATAAACTCGCAGGCTGGGTTCTTGCGGGACCATCTGCCGACTTCTTTTCAAAAGAAGAAATTGGCTTTATCTACGAGTTATATGTTTTACCAGAATACCGCGGGCAAGGTCTAGCCAAGCCGTTAATGCAAAAAGCAATTGATGAATTGTCTATCAAAGGCTACCCTGAAATGAGACTCAGCGTTCATGCTGGGAATTTTGCACAGCACGTGTATCGCGAACTTGGATTTATAGATAAACAAATATCAATGAGCCTGCAGGTGGTAAAACGTCCGTAACGTTGGTGAATGTCAGCGAGTCCATAAAACATAAGATGTTATACATGCGATGAGGTTCGGTAATGAAAGTAAAAGTAAATAAGTAGCCCAAACGGCGCCTTTATCTAGTACTTCAACGGCGCCTCCACCTGTATTGTCTGAAGGGGGGGGATCTTCAAGCGCGTTCATAATCAAAGCCGCCGCTGCTAAAATAATTCCTCCAATGCTTCCGGTTGTTTTGACAATTGCAATATGGAAAGTAGATGAAAAGGCAATGCTGAGAAGCAGCAGCAAGCTTCCCAAAAAAGCAGATAACATATATCGTTTCATGTGCTCACCATCCTTTATGAAAGCATACCATATTTTACTTCTTTTTTCTTTTTATTGAAAAGCTATTGACGTAACCTATAAAACATATTAGAATAGTCAGAAATAATTTAAAAACGGAATATTCTTATCTAGAGAGGTGGAGGGACTGGCCCTTTGAAGCCTCAGCAACCACAATTATTGAATGGTGCTAATTCCAGCATAGCCTAGCTCTGACAGATAAGAAGAGGAATCTTTTTCTATGATGAAATCCTCTTCTTAGGAAGAAACATTTCGTATAGAAAAGGTGATGACATTGAACAATAGACAAACAGCGTTAAGCACTGATGATTATTTAGATCTATACTTATTAGCGAAAGAAATAAAAGACGAAACGTGGCAGCAGGAAATTTTGGCCGCGCTAAAAACGCAGCAAAACCGTTCATTTGAAGAAAAACAATCCGCCCTCGTTCAAGAGATATGGGAAGATTTTAAACAGTTAAATGAAGATATTTCTTTTACGTATCGTTTAATTCAAGAAGAACCAACTAACGAACAATTTCAGGCTAAATTAAGTCGCTTGAGAGAACGGCGGATCACGCTGAGCCGTGAGTTATATTTAGCTAAAAAACAGTATGTTGAACACACGCAATAAAAAGATCCGCTTGAGAAACAAGCGGTTTTTTTGCGTGAAAATGTTAGAATCGTTATATTTCGGGTAGTAAATAGATAAGACAAGCAAAGGAGGGATAACAGTGGCCCAAGGTGTATTATGTGAAGTGAATGAGTGCATGTATTGGAAATCCGGAAATAAATGCAGTGCAGAGTCCATTTACGTTGTGAGTCCTGAAAGTAGTCACCATGTTTCTGAAACGGAAGAACCTGGCTGTAAAACTTTTGAACCCGCGAGATAAATGCTAGTTTTTATAAAAAAGCATAAAATGAACGATGCGCTGACGGAGTTGAGTCGGCGTTTTTCTATTTTTTTAAAATACTATTACTTAGGTGCAATAATAAATACATAGTAAAAAAGCAGGGCCTATGTCTAATTGTGCGTTTAAACAAAATGATAAGATAATTTTTTTATTTTTCGACAAAAGAAAAGTGAGAGAAAGGTGATAGAATACAAATATACAGCCTAGCTGTCTTTTAGCACAAACTTATATGAAAGCGCTAACAAAAAGGCTGTGTTCATCTCGTTTTGACAGATTGGAAAAAGGGGAGACATTTATGCAGGGGAAAACTCAGGGGAAAGAATTGAAACGCGGGTTAGAAGAAAGACATGTGACGCTGATGTCCTTAGGAGCAGCCATAGGGGTAGGACTGTTTCTCGGATCTGCATCTGCTATTAAATTAGCAGGGCCAGGAATATTATTGGCGTACGGATTTAGCGGAATGATTATGTTTTTTATTATGAGAGCACTTGGAGAAATGGCGATTCAAAAGCCTGTTGCAGGTTCATTCAGCAAGTACGCACGCGACTATTTAGGGCCGCTTGCTGGTTATTTAACAGGTTGGAACTACTGGTTTTTATGGGTTGTAACATGTATGGCTGAAATTACAGCCGTTGGTATTTATATGGGGTATTGGTATCCGGATGTACCAAACTGGATTTGGGCGTTATCGGCGCTTGTCATCATGACAACGGTTAACTTCTTAGCTGTTAAGGCATATGGTGAACTGGAATTTTGGTTTGCACTTATTAAAATTTTAGCGATTGTATTAATGATTGCCGTTGGATTATTAATGATTGTGTTTGGAATCGGCAACGGCGGCGTTGCGACGGGTATTAAAAACTTGTGGGACAATGGCGGACTGTTCCCGAACGGGTTCAAAGGTATTTTGCTGTCGCTGCAAATGGTCATGTTTGCGTATTTAGGAATTGAAATGATCGGCGTTACCGCGGGAGAAGTGAAAAATCCGGAAAAATCTCTAGCAAGAGCGATTGATTCTGTCTTTTGGCGTATTCTTATTTTCTACGTCGGTGCGTTATTTGTCATTATGTCGATTTATCCTTGGCAAGAAATTGGTGCACAGGGAAGTCCGTTTGTATTAACGTTCGAAAAAATCGGCATTCCAGCGGCAGCAGGCATTATTAACTTTGTTGTACTAACAGCAGCTCTTTCTTCTTGTAACAGCGGTATTTTTAGTACAGGCCGTATGCTGTTTAACTTAGCAGAACACGGAGAAGCGCCAAAAGGATACGGCCAGCTTACAAAAGGCGGCGTACCGGGAAAAGCTGTTTTAGCATCAGCGGGTGCGCTATTAGTCGGAGTAGCGTTAAACTACATTGTGCCTGCCAAAGTATTTACGTGGGTAACAAGCATTGCAACATTCGGTGCGATTTGGACATGGGGAATTATTTTGCTTTCTCAAATTAAGTATCGCAAAACGTTAAAAACAGGTGAAGAGGCAAAGCTGAAATATAAAATGCCTTTATTTCCGTTAACATCTTATGTGTCACTTGCGTTCCTAGCGCTGGTAGTGGTTCTCATGGCATATAATCCAGATACAAGAATTGCAGTTGTCATCGGACCATTATGGTTTATCGGTCTTATTATCGCGTACTATGCAAAAGGATTCCACAAACGAAGTCAAGGTTCAGCTGCAGCTGAGCAAAAGCTAGTGAAATAAAAGAAAAGACCTCTTTCTTGAAAAGAGGTCTTTTCTTTTATTATATTTGTTCTTAATTTCCTATAAATAATTAGTTTAGGTAGGTTTCAATAATTGTTTCAATATCATAAGGAGTAATACCTTCATCAAGCGAATAAATAGTGTCAGCTTTTTGTTTGTCATGGACAAGTGTTCCTCTAGCTTGTGCGTGAAATGAAAAAAGATCATAAAGCGTTGGCTTCAACAGCTTTGTCATGGCTTTCCCCATAAGAGAGACAGATCCATTGTTTTGTTCAAGATTATTTTGAAATTCAACATGATGATGCAGCGAAATATCCGTCCAGATTAATTTTCGCTCTTGTAAATCAAAAATTAAAGGGATGGAGATGGTGGAATCACTAGCAAGATCTACTTTATTTTGTACGGTAGAAGGTTCGAATATTTCGCCGGACTCTACGTGCTGTCTCATCATCCATCCTCCAAAGCATTCGGGAAGCATAACAAAAGGTTGAACAGAAAATGAATAAACGTTCATCAATATATAACGGCCGCCTTTTTTTAGAATCGTAGGGATATGCAAGTCAATAAATTCACATGCCCCGTTAGGAGCAGATGTAATATCTCCGCTGTGAAAAGCTTTGAAGCTTTCTGAAGATAAGTTTGTATAAGAAATATGCTCTTTATACTGCCAGTTTTCATCGTAAATTCCGGCAGACAAATCAATATCTACACTACCGGTGTGCTCACCATTTACAAAGCCTTCTTTCCACCAAATGAAAAAACGAAGCGTATCGCCTTCAGGTATTGTTAATTTACTGCCTCTACTAATCGTTTTTAATGTTTTGCTGCTTGAACGCTGTGAAAATGGTATGGTTTGTTCACGCAATCGTTTATCAACCCATACATTTCCAAGAGGTGGCAGCTTGGAAAAACGGTCATGTAAAGCATCTTTGCAGGCATTTATTACACCATCACAAAGATTTTTACGAAGAGAAGGTAAGGGACTATCAAGCGCCATTACTTTGGACACATTCCCTTTTGGAAACACTACGCGCATATCTTGTCTATGATGTCGATGCTTCATATGTGAATAGAGCTGAAGCAGTACTTGCGTAGAGACATAATGAGCGACCGTTGCAAATGCTGTAATAATAGAAGCTGCTTCTTGTTCCCCAGTAGATAAGCGCAGTAAATGGTCAATTCGTCTAGCAAAGTCACCTGGACGTTTTTCTAAAAGTGAAACTGCTTTTGAGACGTCTTTTTGCTCGAGTGCTTTCTCTACTTTACTATAGAAGGTCAATGGTTTTTTATGATTTCGAACAGCATTAAACCCTTTAGCAGCGTGAGGAAATCGATGTTTGTATTCCCCAGGATGTAAAATTTCACCTAACCGAATCCACTTTACTTTATAGCGAAACATATCTTCTTCCGCGTTTGAAGTGCTCTCTAGCAGCTGCAACAAGCTTCGACGTTCAAAACGACTAAACTTCTTAAATAAAGTGGGTGATGAAAGGCTAATATCGCCATCAGATAAAGCGGTTGCCAAACGTAAAACGTCTGTTGCTGTTTTAAAATAAGAAGACAAGACATTAATAGGTAGTTTTTTTGTTTTAATTAAAACTGAGCTAACAAATGCAGCATTTTCTTTTTGAGGAATGACTTCTGGAAGTAGGTCTAATACATGTAAATTGACAAGAGACCATTCGATGTCTGCTCGATCCGTTTGCGATAATGAGGTATTGGCACCAATTAATTGACGGATCATAAGACCGAATTCTTCATCCGTTCCGAGGTCAATAATCCGCAAATCTGTAGTATCTAACAGGGGAAAAACATCTTGTTTTTCACTGTTTGGTAAAATCCCAGTCAGATAGTGAACCACGGCATTTATGTATAGTTCTGCTTCGGACGCTTGCATGACTTCATTTGGAAAGTTAGGATACATCGGTTTATATTTGACATGAGCGCCAACGAGTCTTTTTAAAGATAAGAGAAGCTGCTCATAAAAAGACATAAATTCGTAGAACGAAAGAGTGAGTAACCGATTAATTAAAGAAGCTGAAGCTGTAAATCCTAATGCCTCAATGTTTTTTAACATGGAAGCTACATAAGCAGGGGCTAATATATCTGATCCTTGCTTTATAATTACTTTAAATTGTCTTCTTAAAAAAATATCGTTTTTCATTCAAACACCACCATGTATGATTTGCACAGAAAAAGCCAGGCGCTGTGCTTCCTGACTTTGAATATATGTATAGTTATGTTAATGGATTAAGGAAAGAGATACCTCTAAATTCTAAGAGTTGGATGAGAAGGAAGAAGTATCATAGCCTTAATCTTTGAATATTGTACCATCATATTGAAAAGATGTAAAATAATAATAGTTTAGTAGGGCAGGAAGTTTTTTGTCTTTTTTATCTATCGAATTCTCTCAATTTTAAACCCATTATCAATTTGATGAAATCCGACTTTTGGATAGTAGTTCATAGCAGAAGGAGCGGAAAGTAAAATCAGCGCGGTTTCTTCGCCGATTTCTGATTGAACGTGTTTGATTAGCTGTGTACCGATTCCTTGCTTTTGATAATCTTTTACAACAGCTAAATCCGATAAATAGCAGCAGTAGCTAAAATCTGTTAACGCTCTGGCTATGCCAATGAGTTCGCTGTCGTTCCAAGCGGTAATGGTAAGAGAAGCATGATCGAGCATTCTTTGAATGCGATCAAGATCTTGTGCAGGACGTTTAATACCGGAATGTATAAATACTTCAGCAGCTTGTTCCGCACGGATTAAGACGTTAGTTTTATAAGTGATAGTCATTGCGTCATCTCCTTAATTTATAAGATATAGTCCAGTATATGAAGAAACTGAACTGAGAGTAAGTGTCAGAAACAGCGAATTTAATAGTATCAGTTAGAAAGGAAAGAACACTATGTTAGAGCTAATGCCTTTGCTTGATAAAAGAAAAGCAGATCCCTTGTACATGCAGCTTTATATCTACATAAAAAAACAAATTCAAAAAGGTACCATTCCGCCTCATGAAAAATTGCCTTCTAAACGAAAGTTAGCTCTTCATTTAAGCATTAGCCAAAATACGGTTGAAGCAGCTTATGTACAGTTAGAAGCAGAGGGATATATCGAGATACTAGCTAGAAAAGGAGCATTTGTAAAAGAGATAAAAAATGAAGTTGTGCTTCAAAAACAGCCTCCCGCCTATGTCTCTTTACCGCAAGAAGAACGGAAATCGACTGCTATTGATTTTAGCCACGGAAAGATAGATGTGGAAAAATTTCCGTATAATACGTGGAAAAAGCTAACGGTGCAAGCTATTTATCATGATGAAAGCCAGCTTTTTTACAGCGGACATCCACAGGGCGAACTGCTTCTTCGCCAAGAAATTGCGTCGTACCTTTACCACTCAAGAGGAGTGCGCTGCACAGCGGAGCAAATTGTGATAGGTGCAGGTACACAGTACCTCATGTGGCTGCTTTCTGTCATTCTAGGAAAAGAAAAGATAATTGGGTTCGAAAACCCAGGTTTTCACCGAACAAGGCACGTTTTTCAAGAACAAGGTATGTCGGTGCTCCCTATTTCTGTTGATGATTCTGGCTTGCAAGTCAAGGAACTGAAAGAAAGCGGAGCGGATGCGGTGTACATTACGCCGTCTCATCAATTTCCCATTGGTATGGTCATGCCGATAGCAAGAAGACTTGAACTACTAGAGTGGGCGGCAAAAACGAATGGCTATATTATAGAAGATGACTATGACGGAGAATTTCGCTACAAAGGAAAACCGATTCCGGCGCTTCAAGGATTAGATCAAGACGATCGCGTTATTTATACGGGGACGTTTTCAAAATCGTTAATGCCTTCTCTTCGAATAAGCTATGCCGTGCTGCCACACCAGCTTTTTACAAGATATGTGAAGCACTGTGGACTGTTTAAACAGCCTGTTTCAAGACTTCATCAGCATACGCTTTTTCTTTTTATGAAAGAAGGACACTGGGAACGTCACTTAAATAAAATGAGAACAGCATACCGCAAAAAACAAGCGCTGCTGCTAGATTGCTTGACTACTATTATGGGAGAAAGTGTAGATATTGTTGGAGAACATTCTGGCTTACATATTCTTCTTAAGGTAAAAAACGGAATGAGTGAACAGAAACTAATTGAAGCAGCTGCCGAGCAAGGGGTAACGATTTATCCAACGTCTATTTATTATCATAGTGCCGATGAAAACAAGACGCCCTATGTATTGCTTGGATTTGCGGGATTGTCTGATGAAGAAATAAAAACAGGTGTAAACCTGCTGTTTAAAGCTTGGTTTGAACGGTAGGATTGAGAGATATGCTGGGGGGATTTCTATGAAAGTAAAGCGGAAATTGTTTGGTTTATGGACAGGAGAGCTTACGGCAGCTATACTGTTTGCTGCGCTGTGGGTAGGGTACTTAAATGAGTTTTCTCATCTAAGTTTTTACTTAACAACATTTTCTAGTGTGTATGCTTTTATCATACTTGAGTTTATCTTGTTTCAAGGAAGCTTGTACTGGTTTATGAAATGGAAGCGAGTGAGGCGAAAAGAAGATTCTCATTTGCCCTCTAGCTACATTCAATTGTTTCTGCTTTTTAAAAAAATGAATAAAATTCTTCTTGTGTTAGGTGTAGGTGTACTCATTTATCACTGTGTGCAGTTAGGGATTAAGGGGCTTGCTTTTTTTCTGGGCCTTTACGCGTTTGCTTGGCTTGAATATATTAACTACTATGTGATTAGGCTTTCCTATCAAAGTCCAAGTGAAATCAAGGAGTTTTTTGAGCAGAAAAGATTTAAACGGTCTATTTTAGCAAGAGAAATAGATAAGAACCAGCGCGTTTGATTATACAGACTGCGCTGGCTTTTTTGTCTGGAAATCAAGGAACAGGCAAGAGTTGATAAGTTAGTGAATTTGAAAGTAAAGGAAAGTTTGATAGGAAGAAGATGCTTCTTGTAAGGAAGTGATAAATGTATGGAAAAGCGGCGTTACATTCATGCGGTTGTTTCTCGACCAGTCATGGTTTGCGAAAAATGATTTTCTTAGTTCGGCCGTCAGTTCAAGCTGTACTCCGGCTCTTAGCAAATTATCATTCACAATATTTTGTTCGCTTGTTCCGGCAATGTCAGAAGGAGCGTCACGGACGGTAAAGCCGTGTTTGCGCAGCGATTGATTCACCAGCTCTTTATAAAGCTGATTTTTTCCGCCTATGTATACGATAGGCTGGCTGCCGCTGTATCCGTGAATCGTCATCACGGACATACTTTGCTGAGCCATTCCTCTAGCAATCGGTTCATCAAAATTTTCTGAGGTTATGTGTAGAACTCCGTTGTTAGTGGACTTGATGCCTTCAAATAAATAATAAGAAGCGGAAAAGCGATCAGCAAGTTCTTTGGCAACTTCTGATGTGCCCGGTTCAATTCCTCCGCCGTGAATGGCCATAATGGATAGGTAGCTAAAGCGCTGTTCGTAGCGAATATCGTAGTCTTGATGGAGAATCTCGTGCTGTTGCAGTTCTGCATAGGAAGAGTAAGAGTCACCGCTTGCATAAGAGGGAAGGGGAATCAAAAAGCAGTACATCAAACATAGCAAAGTGCTCGTACTCCATTTGAATAAACGGTTCATCAATAATCACCTCTATTTATCCTATGATAGGTAGAGGTGATTATTAGTATTTCCGTCCGATATAGAGTAAATGAGAAGAAAGTCCAAGGTGATAAGAACTTGATGCTTGTTGGATAAGCAGTTGAACGATGCTGTCCATTTCTTCAGGAGACTTTTCTTTCCAGTAAGTCCATTCCTCAGAATTAACGGACGAAGCAACGTTAGAGGCAATCAGCTCAATGCATTGAAATCCATGCTTCTTTAAAAAAGGAATAATATCCTCAATATTAGCATAATAAGCGTGAGTAAACCGGCCTTCTTCGGCATGATTAAAGCAGCCTGATTCATAAAAATCATGAAGCGCTTTTGCCGTGTTGTTTGGTTTTAAACGCTCCGGGGATGTTAAAGAAGAAATGACGTGCTGGACGCGCGGCATAAACGAAATAAAGACAGTTCCGCCTGGCTTTGTGACTCGATACAGCTCTCGTACAGCTTGAATGCGATCTTGTTTCTTCTGCAAATGATACATTGGTCCAAGCATTAGTGCCGCATGAAATTGGTCATCCAGGCAACATTGAAGGTTCCGAGCATCTGCCACGTGAAAATCAAGAAATGCATTGTATACTTGCCGTTCTAAAGCCTTTTCCTTAGCTGTTTGAACTAAATGAGGCGTCAAATCAGTTAGAGTTACTTCGTAGCCGTTTTCTGCTAGTTTTAAGGCATATCTTCCAGGTCCAGCACCGTTATCTAAGATATGTCCGCTGGGAGGAAGGTGTTTTTTTATAAAATGCCAGTTTACTTGAAACTCAATAGGCTCCCGTTCTAATCTTCCCCACTCATCAAACCTGCTGTAATAATCGATAACTTTATCCACTTTAATTAGCCTCCACTTCAAAAATTAGTTATAGTAAATTATAACAAAAATAGGAATAGTTAATAGGTCCGTTTATAAAAAAGTGAAGAGAAAGGAGGGGGGAAATGACCGCAGCTTTTATTAGTCGTCTCGCGCTATCAGGTTTGTTAGGAGCTTTGGTTGGTTTAGAAAGAGAGTTTAGAGCAAAAGAAGCGGGTTTTCGCACTCATTTTTTAGTTGCTGTCGGTAGTACGCTCATTATGTTAATTTCGAAATACGGCTTTTCAGATGTGCTTCATCAAGATCATATGGCTCTTGATCCGAGCCGAGTTGCCGCACAAGTAGTAAGCGGTATTGGTTTTTTAGGAGCAGGTATGATTATTATTCAAAAGCAGCATGTTAGAGGGCTCACAACAGCCGCAGGCGTATGGGCAACGTCGGGAATTGGTTTAACCATTGGGGCGGGTATGTATACAGTCGGCATTAGCGCAACTATATTAGTGCTGATTGGCTTAGAAATATTGAACGTGATGTTTACATCTCTTTCTACTCATTCTCTTTTAATTAAGTTTCGTGCAGCGAATCAAGAGGATATTTATGAGCTCCTTGATAAGATTGAAAGGGAAAATATTATGATTTCATCCTATGAAATTCAGCAGGATCATCATCAAGGGGAACTGCTTTATTTCGTTGAAATAAAAGGAAAGGCAAAAAAGAAAGGGAATAAAGTAGAATTGATTAAATCCATTCACTCTATGGCTCATGTATTATTTATTGAAATTGAATAAGCACTTATTTATTTTTTCAAAAGAAACTGGAAGAAACATATTTTAGTTGAAGGAAGAGCAGGGCCGAACGATGAATGGAGGACGTAGATTTCGTGTATGTAGGTGCTTCTAGCGGTTGATTGGAGGGTAAGGCGAAGACTCCTGCGGGAAAAGCGGAACAGGTGAGACCCCGCAGGAGCGTAAGCGACGAGGAGGCTCAGCGGCCGCCCGCGGAAAGCGAAACCCTGCACGGAAATCAACCGCGGTGTTAAAAGTAATCCATACTAACTCATTTATCCAATTTGTTCTCTCTATCTTGCTTAAACCGTTTTGCTGTGTTTTATCATAGCAAAAAAAGGCTATTACCTAAATATAGAGAATTTTACTGGAGGTTATAAAATGAAAATTGGAGTCGTAGGTGCTACAGGAAAAGCAGGAAGTTTTATCGTGAAAGAAGCTTTAAATCGAGGACATGATGTAACGGCAATCGTACGTGATGCGAGCAAAGTAGATGAACGAGATGTTCGTACACTGGAAAAAGACATCTTTGATATCACAGCAAAAGATATCGAAGGCTTGGATGCAGTAGTGAATGCATTTGGAGCTCCTGAAGGAAAAGAACATCTGCATGTAGAAGCGGGACAGTCGTTAATTCGTGTATTTAAACATGCTCCGGACGTTCGTCTTCTTGTTGTAGGAGGAGCAGGCAGTTTGTTTGTTGATGAGGAGAAAACGACGCGTCTAGCAGATACGCCTGATTTTCCAAAAGAGTATAAAGCGACAGCTGACAATCAAGCTCAAAATTTAAAAGACTTAGAAAGTACAAGCGATATTAATTGGACGTTTATTAGCCCGGCAGCATTTTTTAATCCTTCAGGAAAACGAACGGATGCTTATAAAACTGGAAAAGATCATGTTATTTTAAACTCAGAAGGAAACAGCCATGTCAGCTATGCTGATTACGCCATTGCAGTCATTGATGAAATTGAGCGAGGAGAGCATATAAACGAACGCTTTACCGTTGTATCCGACGCTAGATAAAGGAAAAGCCGCTTTATGCGGCTTTTTTTGTGAGTGATATACTATGAAAAAAGAAAAGGAGTACAGCAGAAAATGAAGAATACAAAAAACGTAGCGCTAGCTTGTTATAGTGAATCCTACGACTCGTCTATACATAGCTATACGCTGCCTGAAGAGCAGCTCATTTATACGGCACTTCCCGCTGAAGCCTTAGCTAAGTGTGAGCAGGAAAGAGACAGAACGCCCGTTTTGATTTTGGCAGAAAACAAACTAGTCGGCTTTTTCGTGCTCGACGCAGGGGAAGCCGTTAAAGAATATACTAAAAGATCCGGCGCGCTTTTAATACGGTCGTATTCCATTCATCCTGATTATCAAGGAAAGGGAGTTGGCAAAAAGTCATTGAAACTTCTTCCTTCTTTTATCAACCATCACTTTCCGACTAAAAATGAAGTGGTGCTAGGCGTGAACTATAAAAACACGGCCGCGCAGCAGCTGTACAAAAGAAGCGGCTTTATCAACACAGGCCGGCATATCTTTGGAAGCCAAGGAAAGCAGTTTGTTTATCAGATGGACATAAAAAAAGCTTGAACCAAAGTTCAAGCTTTTTTCTTATATAACAAGTAGGAAGCTAGAGCAAATAGGCAGCGCTACAAGGGACGTTTTTAATACGGGAGCAGGGACGCGATTTGTAAACTTTGCTCCAATATATGAACCGACCATTGTGCCGACTACTACTTGGATCAACAGTGGAATATCTAAAAAGCCCTGCTGATAATAGCCCATTCCTCCGCCGATGGCAATCGGAATAATAACGAGCATTGTCGTTCCGGCTGACTGACGAATAGACAAGCCTAACACCATCATAAGGCCAAGCTGGATAAATGGAGTTGATCCAATTCCGAACATTCCTGATAGAGCGCCGGTAATTAAGCCAATTAGTAAAGAGTAGACGACAAATTTAGCTCCTGTTGGCACAGTACGTTCTTTTTGCTGACGGGAAAATAAAAACATTCGCACCCAAAGTAAAACACCAGATAATAAAAGCATACCGGCTGTTAGCCATTTTAGCTCGCCTTCTGGAATAAAGGATGAAAGGTTAGACCCAATCCAAGCGCCTAATGCACCGAGGATACCAACAGAGATACCGGATTTTAAAGATACGTTACCTTCGCGGTAATGACTGACTGCGCCAGATAAAGAAGAGAAAATCATTGCGGTAAGAGCCGTTGCGAGTGCAACGTGTACAGATACGCCGTACAGCAGCGTTAAAATCGAAATAATAAAACCTGATCCGCCTGCTCCGACAAATCCTAAGATCAGTCCGACGGCTAACATTGTTAAAACAATTGAAACATCCATAAACTAATTCCTTCTTTCAACACTTATTCTATGCAGACACATAACATTTTTAGAAAGTGCTACGTTCTTCATTTAAACATGAATTTTTTATGACGTCCAATGTATAATTTATATGAAATTGATAGTATTATGTAATAAGTAAAGGATGTGAAAAAATGGAATGGCAGCAGCTCGAATATTTTAATGTTGTAGCTCAAACGCAACATTTCACAAAGGCCGCAGAAAAATTATCAATCGCACAGCCTACGCTCAGCCGCTCAATTTCTAAATTAGAATCAGAGCTTGGCGTGCCGCTATTTGAAAGAAAAGGAAGGCAAGTTATTTTAAATCGATACGGACGGCTTTTTTACGAACGAACGGCTAAAGTATTAAACGAAATGGAAGAAGCTAAACGTGAGCTTTCAGATTTGATTCACCCTCACCGCGGCAGTATTTCGTTTGCTTTTTTAAAATCATTAGGCGCTTCGTCCGTTCCAAAACTAGTTCATGCTTTTTTACAAGAGTATCCAAACGTTCAATTTCAAATTTTTGAGAACGCCACGAACATCATGCTCGATCAGCTTCAAACGGGGGAAATTGATTTTTGTATGTCTTCTGTAACGGAATCTAGGGCAGGAATTCAGTGGGAATATTTATGGAAAGACGAGCTGTACGCGTATGTCCCTGATACGCATTCTTTTGCTTCAAGACAAGTGCTTTCGATTTCAGAGTTGGCTCATGAATCGTTTATCGCGTTAAAAAAAGGATATGGAAGCCGAACAATTTTTGATCAGCTGTTTGAAGAGGCCGAGATTGTTCCAAATATTACGTTTGAAGGAGAAGAATTTTTAACGGTGCTTGGTTTTGTAGCGGCTCATTTAGGGTTTGCCTTGCTTCCTGAAATAAAGGGAGTAGACTTGCGAGGCATTAAGAAAATAAAGCTCAAAGAAGACACAGCTTCAAGGGTAATTGGGATTGCGTGGAACAAGGATAAATATTTAACTCCTGTTGCGAAAAAGTTCCAGGAATTTTTAATTCAGTATTTCAAAGACCATCATACGGGAGGAAAACGATGAAGAAAATTGCTTGCCTGCACGCTCATCATTCGAACATCTCTTATATAGAAAAAGCGCTGCCGTTTGCGAACTGTATGCATTTCGTAGACCCAGGCCTTGTACATCGGGTAACAACCGACCCTAAGTTTGCAGCGGAGTCAGCAGCTGCAGAAGTAGAGAAGCAGTTAAAGTGGATGGAAGAATGTTCAACGGATGCCATTTTACTTACGTGTACGAACTACATTGCTCTTTTACCAGAAGCATTTACAAGCGATGTTCCAATTATTAAAATCGATGAGCCTTATTTTCACCGAATATGTGAAATAGAAGAACCGCAGCTTATCGTGTTTACAAATCCGGAAACCGTAGAAGGAACAATGAAGCGTCTAGACGAATTTGTATTTTATCAAAATGTAAAGATAAATGTTCGCCCTGTTGTGATAGAAGGTGCTTTTGAACTAGTAATGACTGGAAACCTAGAGAAGTATAAACAGAAGGTGAAACATGTCTTACATGAGCTAATAAAAGAGCATAATACTGCTGTTTCAGTAGCGCAGCTCTCGATGGTAGAAGCGGCGGCGGAGGTAAGCGACCGTATTATTACGCCTCTTCAACCGTTAGCGGAAGAAGTAAGAAAAACAATTATTAGGTCATAAGGAATGAAAGAAAGAAAAAATAAATGGTAAAATATTCACTTTATTTTGACAAAAATTTCATTTCCTTATATGATAAGTAGTGTTATAGAAACCACTTATTATATAGGGGAGGCATCGTTTTGTGAAGAAAGCAAATGCGCGCGATAAGATTTTAGAAACAGCATCGCGGCTTTTTCAGCTGCAAGGCTATCATGCAACAGGATTAAATCAAATTATTAAAGAGAGTGGGTCGCCAAAAGGGTCTCTTTATTATTATTTTCCAAAAGGGAAAGAAGAACTGGCGATTCACGCTGTTCAATATACGAATAAATACGTCCAAATCCAAATTAAAGAAAGTTTAAATAAATCTTCTGACGCAGCGCAGGCTATTCAGTATTTTATTGAAGAATTGTCCAAGCAGTTTGAACACGAAGAAAGTATTGCTGGTATGCCTGTTGGACTGCTGGCTGGAGAAACGGCGCTTATTAATGAACCGCTGCGAGAAGTCTGCTACGCAGCGTTTCAAGATTGGGAAAAACTTTTTAGAGAAAAAATGATAGAGAGCGGATTTCAAGAGAAGCAGGCAGGAGAGCTCGCGGTTGTGATTAACTGTATGATCGAAGGAGGAATCTTGCGTTCGTTAACAGAGAAAACAAGCGCTCCTTTGCAGCAGATTCAGCAGCAGATTCCGGTTCTGATTCGCAAATAAAAAAAAGCTTTTCACTTTTAGAGTGGAAAGCTTTTTTTATGGATTGACGGAATTTGGCATATATTGATAAAATTTAAAGGTATATTTTCTGAAAATTCTATTTCTTGAAAAAGAAAGAAAGGAGTAGCTCGTGATCTTTACTATTATTCAAGCTGATGATACGTGGGCACTATGGGGAATTCTAGCGATTTGGGCTTCTGTTAGTATTTTTCTCGAACAAAAATATAAGTGGGCTTCTTTTCTGTCAGGAGCTATTATTGCGCTAGCAGGAGCGCTTATCCTATCAAATTTAAAAATTATTCCAACAGAGTCTCCGGTCTATGATGCGGTTTGGGCGTATCTAGTACCGCTTGCCATTCCATTATTGTTATTTCAAGTCAATATGAAAGAATTATTTCAAGAAAGCCGGAAACTGCTTTTTATTTTCTTAATCTGTGCAGTAGGAACGGTCATAGGGAGCACAGCAGGCTTCTTGTTATTAAAAGATTATATTCCTGAACTAGCAAAAATTGCAGCTGCTATCGGCGCTTCTTATGTAGGCGGAGGGGTTAACTTTGCTACCGTTACGGCTAAATTTGAACCATCAAGTCAAATGGTTTCGGCGACGGTAGTTGCTGATAATATGGTTATGGCTTTGCTGTTTGCCGTGTATATGTTTGTTCCTTCTATGAAGTTTTTTAGAAAACATTTTAAGACGCCTCATATTCAAGAAGTAGAGGCTGGGCAATATGGAGAAAATGATCGTCATACGCTTGCAGAAAAATATTGGGCAAAAAAAGAAATTTCGTTAAAAGACGTGGCGGCTTCAATTGGTACATCATTTTTTCTAGTGGTTGCATCGTTTAAATTAGCCGAATGGTTTGGAACAATCATTCCAACCGGTCCAAATGTTTCGGTAATTCAAACATTATTACATACTATTTTGAGCGAAAAATACTTATTGCTTTCCACACTTACGTTTCTTGTCATTTATCTGTTTCCTTCTTATTTTAAAAACATTAGCGGAAGCCAAGAAATCGGCACGTACTTCATTTATATTTTCTTTGTTGTCATTGGAGTACCGGCGTCTATTCCATTAATTGTTGAAAAAGCACCTCTTTTAATTCTATTTGTGCTCATTGTGGGAATGAGTAATTTAATAGTGGGACTTATTCTAGGAAAAGTATTTAAAATTGATTTAGAACATATTTTACTAGCGAGCAATGCAACGGTAGGAGGGCCTACGACAGCAAGCGCAATGGCGATTGCTAAAGGATGGGGAAGTTTGGTTGGTCCTATCTTGGTAGTAGGAACGCTTGGCTATATTATTGGTAACTATATCGGCTTTGCACTTGGCTATTGGTACTTAACATTTTAAATAAAAAAGCGCCTCCTCTGATGACTCGGAGGAGGCGTTTTTTTATTTAGCATGCTTGACTGCTGAAGATTGATAAAAGCGACCTTTAAAGATATACGTAGCTGTAATAAATAAATAGATAGCTAGTGTAATAGTCGTAATGACAACGGATGTTGTGCAGATAACACCAATTAAAATAGCGCTTAGCGCAATTAGGGCAGTCCACGTCGTATAAGGAAACCATTTAACAGAGTAGCTGCTCGATGCTTCTGGCTGAACTTTGCGGGACTTTAAGTGTGCGATCGCAATAATCAACCAAATAAATAACACGGTATATCCTAAGGAGCCCATCAAATAATCAAATGTTTTACTTCCTGCAAATAAGGAAATCAACACGCCCACATAAAGGGATGATGTACACATTAAGATTGCATAGACAGGAACTTTGTTAACAGAAAGTTTCGAAAATACCTTCGGCACTCGACCGTCTACTGCTTGCGTATACAAAATACGTGATGAACCGTAAAGTCCTGAGTTCATTGAAGAAATAACGGCTAACAAGATCACGGCATTCATAATATGATCTGCTCCAGGAATTCCAATCATTTTAAATACCATCACAAAAGGGCTTTGAGAAACGCCGTTCACTTCATTCCAAGGAATCAAGCTCACGATGATAAAAAATGGGAACAGATAAAAAGCAATGATGCGCGTTAATGTGCTGCGCACGGCTTTTGGTACTACTTTTTCAGGGTTTTTTGTTTCAGCTAGCGTTACCCCGATGATTTCAGTTCCACCGTAAGAGTAGATGACAACTAGCATCGCTGTAATTAACCCAGTTGGTCCTTTTGGAAAGAAACCGCCGTGATTGCTCAAGTTCGAAAAGCCCGCTGCGGTATGGTGACCAAATGATACAAATAGTAACAGAAGTCCAGCAATGATAAAGGTCACAATGACCGTAATTTTAATTAATGCTAACCAGTATTCCGTTTCAGCAAATGCTTTAACCGAAAGCAAGTTAATAACTGTGACAATAACGGATACGCCTAGAGCAAGCATCCAAATTGGATAATCAGGAAGCCAGTACTGAATAAAAATAGCTGCTACAACGGCTTCAGCTGCAATGTTTAACACCCACATTTTCCAGTAAATCCAGTCTAAAAAATAAGCGGGGTAGCTTCCTAAAATCGACTGAACTAAATCACGAAACGTTCGTGCATCACTGTTTCGAACCGCCATTTCAGCAAGACCTTGCATAATGAATAGTAAAATAATTCCGCCAATTAAATAAGCAATGATAACTGATGGTCCTGCCATATCAATAGCTGAGCTGCTTCCTTTAAATAAACCAGCGCCAATTGCTCCACCTAGCGCCATCATCATAATGTGACGTGAAGTCATTGTTCGCTGCAAACCTTGGTTGTCCTTCTTCATGACTTTTCCCTCCACTTTTTTATAAAATAAAAAAAGCTTATCGTCTCCTACCTCATTATCAAATGAGAGAAGAGACGATAAGCTTTAGCTAACCGCGGTACCACTCTTGTTGGCTCTTAAAGAACCCTGCTTAAAACCTGATAACGAAGGTTAGACGTTAAAACTTAGAGAATACTTCTGCATTCTTTCTGATTTACCACTCCTGGGCGAGTTCAAAGTATTATTGGACTACGTTGCACCAACCCGTAGCTCTCTTGACCGAATAATAAGCTTCTACTACTCCCAATCGCTGTGTTTTTGATTGAAATCTGAAAGTTCTTGATGAATAACCATTACTATACGTGCTTCCTTTTTCTTTGTCAACAGCTATTTTTGAAAAAGTGAAAATGATTGAACTCTGTTTTTTATAGAACTCAAGACTGGTTATTTTGGTAAAAAAATCAGTCATTTCACCTAATTTTCACCAACTCTGCTTACATTAAGAAATATGAAAAAGAGGTTGTTTTGACAAATACATAGGTGAGGAGAATGAATAGAGTGAAAAAGATGATGTACGTCCGGTTTGGACTGGATCTTTTAATGGCCGTTACGTTTGTTTTATTTTTTAACAAACAAGTATTGGGAGGGTTAACGTTTCATGAAATTGCGGGGTTGGCGATTGCCGTCGCCTTTTTTACCCACGTGCTACTAAACTGGCAGTGGGTAAAGAAAGTTACGGTTAAATTATTTGATCGTAAGCTTCCGCGCAGAACAAAGTTCGGTTATTTTTTAAATATCATGCTGTTGATTACGATGTCATTTATTATGATTAGCGGTATTTTTATTTCAAGAGTAGTATTTCCAAATATTAATGTTGGGAACGAACAGTGGTTTAAGGTTTCGCATATTTCGGTATCATTCTTAGTGTTAATTTTAGTAGCCGCTCACATAGGTCTTCATTGGCAATGGGTTATAAATGTATGCAAAAATATGACGAAATTCAAAAAATCAAAGAAAAGCTTGAGCATAGCAGCTAAGCTCGCAACCGTTGCACTGTTAGTCGTTGGCATATACGAAATAAATGAGACTGATTTTCTTGGAAAGCTTGGAGGAGTAGCGAGAGTGCTGAATTTAAGTTCCTCAGATATGCCACAAAAAAGCGGTGGGAAGCCGGATTTTGATCGCCGTTCATTTAGCGAGAACAAATCTCCAGCGACGGCATCTGCTGGTCACGAACGTCCGAACTTTGATCACGATGGCGAAGGTTTGGAAAGAGGGATGAAAGGAAAAGAAGGCGGTTTTGAAAGTCCGAATCCTTTTGTTGTAATCGGTACTTATTTTGCTATTATGTCGGTTTTTATTATCATTATTTATTATATTGAAAAAATATTAACAAGAGTAAAAAGACGCAAAAAAATGGCTGGTCTGGCTGCAGGAATTTAAAATAAAAAAGCTTTCTATTTCACTGTTTTTTCATCGTACAGAAGTAAAATCATTTATGTAAAAGCGAATTATGTAAAAGCGAATGCTTTGCAAAATTAAAATGAGATAAACTTAGGTGGTGGAAATCGTGAAACAACACACACAGCCTGAAACGGAACATAAGAAAAATTGGTTTATTAATGCGCTATTGAATTTTGGTATTTATAAAAAAGGAAATCGGCATCTATACGAACTGACACTTCAAGAGTTAGAAGCTCAATATGTAAAAGTAAAAGCATTTATGTATAATCAGGAACCTCTTTCGCAATGATAAAAAGGCACTCAGTCTATGAGTGCTTTTTTATATGAGAAAGTCTTATTCTTTGACAGGAAAAACTGTACAGATTAAAATCACAGTATATTTTAAAGTTACAGTTTTAAATGGCACATATTAATATTATAGGAAGGAAAATAGTTTCTACCTATAATATGCCACTATTTTTGACCGTATCATTTTTGGAGGGAAATAAAATGACAAATAAAAAGTATGAGCCGCTTCTACAGCCATTTACTTTTTCAAATGGCATTAAATTAGATAACCGCGTTATTCTTGCGCCTATGACAAATTTTTCATCAAATGAAGATGGAACAGTATCAAATGCAGAAGTAGACTACTATGTACGACGTTCAAAAGGTGTTAGCATGGTCATTACAGCATGTACATACGGAACGCCGAACGGCAAAGGATTTCACGGAGAGTTTGCTGCAGACAGCGATGAAATGATTCCTAGCCTGCGCCGCTTAGCAACAGCCATTAAAAATCAAGGAGCAAAAGCCGTTCTTCAAATTTTCCACGGAGGCCGCATGTGTCCGCCTGAGCTTGTTCCAAATGGAGAGGTTGTTAGCGCAAGTGCTGTTGCTGCAGAACAAGAAGGAGCACCGGTGCCTCGAGAGTTAACAAATGAAGAAATCGAAGGCATTATTCATGATTTTGGTGAGATGACGCGCCGTGCCATTGAAGCAGGATTTGACGGGGTTGAAATCCACGGAGCAAATAACTATTTAATTCAGCAGTTCTTTTCTCCGCATTCTAATCGCCGCGAAGATAAATGGGGAGGCAGCGTAGAAAAACGATTAACATTCCCGCTAGCAATTGTAGACGAAGTAAAGCAAGCCGTTTCTAAACATGCAAAAGAGTCATTTTTAGTAGGTTATCGCTTCTCACCAGAAGAGCCTGAAACGCCTGGAATTACAATGGCTGATACATTGAAGTTAGTTGATGCACTAGCAGAAAAAGACCTTGATTACCTTCACGTATCGCTAATAGAATTCTGGTCAAAACCGCGCCGAGGCGTGGAAGATACTCGTTCACGTATTGAGATTATTCAAGAGCGCGTAGGAAGCCGCGTGCCTGTGATGGGCGTAGGTTCTATTCATACAGCAGACGAAGCAGCAGCAGCTCTTGAAACCGGCATTCCACTGCTTGCGATTGGCCGTGAATTAATTATGGATCCAGACTGGGTTCAAAAAGTCAAAGAAGGCCGGGAAAATGAAATTGTGACAACATTAAGCAAAAAAGATCAGGAAAAGCTTGTGATTCCTGACCCGCTGTGGCAAGCCGTTATTAACACACCAGGCTGGTTCCCGGTTGAAGATTAAAAGAAAGACAGAAAAGCGCAAAGACGATGGGACTGACTCCATGTCTTTGCGCTTTTTTGCTTTTTTATGGAACAGAGCTTTTGAACCATTAATTTACAAATGGGCTTCTTTATGTTTGAATAATAATAGTTTTCTGAAAGTGAGGTAGAAAAATGAAAGCAGGCCCAACAGTAAAAATGATGGTTTCAATGAGTATTTTTGGTTCAATTGGCTTTTTCTCCACACAAACTGGACTGCCTTCTTTTGATTTAGTATTTGTTCGCTGTATTTGTGCAACGCTTTTTCTCGGAATGTGCTGGTTTGTAACGGGTGAATATAAAAGAGAAAAATGGAATGCCAAAGAAATAAAGCAGATTTTACTGTGCGGGATATTCCTTGTATTTAACTGGGTGTTTCTATTTAAAGCATTTGAAATGATGTCCGTTACGGTAGCTATTTCTATTTATCATCTTGCACCCGTTTTAGTATTGCTTCTGGGGAGCTTTATGTTTAAGGAGAAATTAACGGTTCTTGGCGTTATGTCTACCATCATTTGTTTTGCAGGAACACTTCTGATTATTGGGGTGAAGGAACTTACGATTGATGGCTTCATGTCGTCGGGAATACTGTGGGCGCTTTTAGCCGCTTTGTTTTATGCATGCACGACGCTGCTTGGCAAAGGAATTATTCATACGAGTGCTTACGCTGTTACATTTCTTCAGACTTTTTTAGGGATTTTTTTATTATTGCCATTTGTTCATTTCAGTGATTTTCATTTCCTAACAACGGCCAACTGGACAGCTATTTTAGTAACGGGCTTTGTACATACTGGCTTAGTGTATTATTTGTTTTTCGATAGCCTGCGCTACTTAAAAACTCAAGTGATTTCAGTTCTGGTATTTTTAGATCCGGCCGTTGCTATTTTATTAGATACAGCATTCACGGGATTTCGCCCGACGCTTTTTCAGCTGGCAGGCATTGTTTTGATCTTTTTAGGAATGCTTTTTACTTTGAAGCCAAAACCTTCATCTAAAAAAAGTATTTCCAATAGCAAGATTAAAAAGATCACATAGAATTTCTATTTTAACTGCAGGTGTTCATTTATTAAAAAAGGGGAGCTAGTCATGAAAGTCAGTAAGCAAAACGCAGAACACTACGTGTGGGGAGGAAGATGCGATGGGTGGCACCTAGTGAAAAATAAAGACGTAAGTATTATTCATGAGCGCATGCCCCCTCATACAAAAGAGGTAAGGCATTATCATACGAGAGCACAGCAATTTTTCTTTGTGCTAAAAGGAACAGCTGCTCTAGAAGTAGACGGAATTATTTATGATGTAAAAGCACATGAAGGAATAGAAGTGCTTCCATCCATTCCTCATCAAATGATGAATCGTTTGAGTGAAGAGATTGAGTTTCTTGTTATTTCACAGCCCTTTGCACAAGGAGACCGCATAGCTGTTGATGAAGATAAAGACTAAGCATAGATCAGTCTATTTTTACTAGTCCTAACAGTAAGCGAAGCATACCGTCCAGTACAATAGTACCTTTTCATTCAGTAAGTGAAATATTATGCCTAATAAAATAAAAATACTTTTATTGCAGAGCAGAAATGTGGTAAATTAATATGTATGCAATATAGGGAGAACAAAATTTACAAATTAACAATTGTGTAATATTAACATCAAGATAAAAAAATAAGAGATTACAAGTTAAAGTGTAAATTTTGTAGATGACTAAAAAAAGAGATGAAGATGATATTGTTTGACAAATTGAATCATTTTCAGGTAATCTTTTGCAGGACGTAACCGTTACGATTTAATGTAGGGGATTTTCCTGAGGTTAGCTGAACATGAAATCTCTACTTTTTAGTGAAAGGAATTTGAAAATGAAAAAACTATTTTCAAAGCCGTTGTTTTACTTTTTTATAGCGGTTTTATTCATGTGGATCAAGTCTTACATGTCTTACAAAGTGGAGTTCAACTTAGATATAAGTGACTCAATGCAAAAAACGTTATTGTTTATTAATCCAATTAGTTCAACTTTGATCTTTTTAGGGTTAGCATTGTTTGCAAGAGGGAAAAGAGCCATCGTTTGGACGCTTATCCTTAGTACAATCATGACGGTCATTTTGTACAGCAATATTTTATATTATCGATTCTTCAATGACTTTGTGACATTGCCTACTTTAACGCAAACAAGCAATGTGGGTCATTTAGGAGGCAGTATCGCTGATTTAGTAAAAGCTCACGATATTTTTTACTTTGTAGATATTATTTTACTGATTGCGCTATTGTTTGTTAGAAAAATCGAATGGCCAAAAGCACGCCTTAAATTCCGCTATACGTTCATGGTATTAGCGGCAGGAGCTATCGCTTTTGCAATTAACCTGCACTATGCTGAAAAAGATCGCCCTGAATTATTAACAAGAACATTTGATCGCAACTACCTAGTGAAATATTTAGGAGCATACAACTACACGGTGTATGATGCAGTTCAAACGTTTAAAAACTCAAAGCAGCGAGCATTCGCAAGCAGTGATGACTTAACAACAGTGAAAAACTTCAGTACAAGTCACTATGCAGCTCCAAATATTGAGTATGCCGGTAAAGCAAAAGGAAAAAACATTATTAAAATTCATCTAGAATCATTTCAGTCATTCCTGATTAACTACAGGTTAAACGGGCAAGAAGTAACGCCGTTTTTAAACTCATTAGCAAATGGAAATGAATTTATGTATTTTGATAACTTCTTCCATCAAACAGGACAAGGTAAAACAGCTGATGCAGAGCTTATGATGGATACGTCATTATACGGCTTGCCTCAAGGATCAGCATTTAGCTTAAAAGGCCGCAATACTTACCAAGCAGCACCAGCGATCTTAGATCAAGAGGGCGGCTATACAAGTGCCGTTTTACACGGAGACTATAAAACGTTCTGGAACCGTAATGAAATTTATAAACAGTTCGGTGTGGATAAATTTTTTGACGCAAGTTATTACAATATGACTGGTGATAACAAAGTAAACTATGGATTAAAAGATAAGCCATTCTTCAAAGAATCTATGCCAATGCTACAGTCATTGAAGCAGCCTTTCTATGCGCATATGATTACATTAACAAACCATTTCCCATTTGTCCTTGATAAAGGCGATGCTAGCATTGAGCCGGCAAACACAGGAGATGGAACGGTAGACCGTTATTTCCAAACGGCTCGTTATTTGGATGAATCACTGCAAGAATTCTTTACGGAGCTAAAAGCTTCAGGCTTATATGACAACTCAGTTATTATGATTTACGGTGACCACTACGGTATTTCTGAAAATCATAACAAAGCAATGGAAAAAGTTCTTGGCGAGAAAATTACGCCATATAAAAACGCTCAGCTTCAACGCGTACCGTTCTTCCTTCATGTACCAGGTGTAAAAGGTGGAGTGAACCATACGTACGGCGGTGAAATTGACGTAGTACCTACGCTTCTTCACTTAGTGGGAATTGATAGTAAAGAGTATGTTCAATTCGGTACAGATTTATTATCAAAAGACCATGATCAGGTAGTAGCATTTAGAAACGGTGACTATGTTTCTCCGAAATACACGTCAATTGACGGCAAGTATTACGATACAAACACGGGAGAAAGAATCACAGCAACAGACGAAGCGAAAGCTTATAAAAAGAAAGTTGGAAGAGAGCTAGAACTTTCTGATAAAGTGTTATACGGTGATTTATTACGATTTAATAAATTAGATGACTTTAAACCGGTCGATCCATCAAAATACATGTATGGAAAAGACCAGGAAACAGAAAAGTAATGTAAGCTTTCACACCATACAATCCAAACAAGCAAGTAGAGGAGCTTTTTAAAAGCTTAGCTACTTGCTTGTTTTATGAGAACTTCATTGAAAAGAAAGCTGGTGACAGAAACGTGGAGCGAACAAGACGCAAAAGAAGAAGAAGAGTTCGATGGGGCAGAGTGTTCTTTGCTTTGTTGTTTCTTTTTATTATCGTTGGAGGCATATACAGCTATTTCCAATATAAGCAAGGGCTATCGATGGCAAGCGATGGTAAATTTGCGGATGACGGCACGACATTTGAACAGTTTCAAGGCAGTCTCCCAAATAACGGAGAAGTAAATATGCTGCTGTTAGGAAGTGACTCGCGCGGGGAAAAGCATTCTCGTACAGATTCTATTTTAATTGCTCACTACGATTCTAAAAGCAAACACCCGAAAATTGTTTCCCTTATGAGGGATATGTACGTGGATATTCCAGGACACGGCAAGCAAAAGCTGAATGCTGCTTACGCGTTCGGAGGTCCTGAGCTGCTGCGTAAAACAATCAAACAAAATTTTGATATCGATATTAACTATTATGCAGTTGTGGACTTCGAAGGGTTTTCAAAAATTGTAGATACGATTGCACCTGATGGCATTGAAGTAACCGTGCCTCACGACATGTCTTCGGGAATTGGTATGACGCTTCACAAAGGTACCCAAGTTTTACACGGTGAACAACTGCTTGGCTACGTACGTTTTCGCCATGATAACATGAGTGATTTTGGACGCGTTCAACGGCAGCAAGAAGTCGTTTTAAAGCTTAAAGATGAAGTAGCAAGCCTAAACAGCGTGTTTAAAATACCGAAGCTTCTCGGCGTAATGGATCCTTACATCGATACAAATTTAGATACAAAAAGCATGATGCTTCTAGCTAAAGATGTGGTAACAGGAAAGATGAAAGATGTTCAAAGCCTGCGACTGCCGTTAGACGGATCGTTTGAAAACAAAACGTATAGCGGTGTTGGTATGGTGCTTGATATTGATTTAGATAAAAATAAAGAAGCGCTGCAAGAATTCTTAAATGACAAATAAAGAAAAGCCTCGAGCATGTCTCGAGGCTTTTTCCTTACACATAGACGATGATGCGCTTGAATGACGTAATGATACTGGTCACTATACCGGAGCATACAACAATAAATAATGAATAAATAGCTGTATCGTTTTGAAGCAGTAAAATACCTGAAATAATAATAGATGCGTCAATCACTAAAATGATGATGCCGGGGTTTAAAGATAACCATTTCGCAAGTATCAGAGAAAATAAGTCGACCCCACCTTGACTTGCGTGCTGCCGGAGCATGATGCCGGTTCCGATTCCGTTAAAAACACCTCCAAGGCAAGCGCTTAAGATAATGGGAAGGTGAAAAATCCCGTGAAGCGGAAACAGCAAATCAATCATAACGGCTGAGAGAACCATGCCATAGATAGCATTTAAAAAATAAGAACGGTTAAAACCTAGGGCGAGAAGATAAATCGGCAAGTTTAAGCAAAAAATCATCACGCCTACTTTATAGCCAAGTAAATAATTAAGAATTAAGCTAATTCCCGTAATGCCTCCTGTTACAAGCTGAAGCGGAAGAATAAAAACGTTAATTCCGATACTAACAAACACACTGCCAATTCCAATTGCAATTAATTTTTTATACATGCTGTCTCATCCTTGTCTATGAATCTCTTTATATGTATATGAAGACAAGCAGAGTTTCAGCACAAAGACCGCTTCAGAAATCATAATGAACGGATTAAATATATGCAAAGGAAGCTGTTTTAAGATGCAAATGTGTTGCATAAACATGGTTCACCATAGACAATAAGAACTAACGAAGAAGGTAAATGGAGGAGAAGAAGTTGATCGTTCGAAAAGCTAGAGAAGAAGAAACATTATCCATTGAAACAGTGACGCTTGCTGCTTATGAGCAATATGCAGCTGTAAAATCAGAAGCACACTGGAAAAGATATCGAAAGGGAATTTTACATACCCTGAGTGAAGAAAAGAAATTTGAGTGCATTGTAGCTGAAATTGATGGAGAAATGGCAGGAAGCGTTTTGTTTTATCCGCCGAATACGGACGTATACGGAGGATTGTTAAAGCCGTTTCCATGGGCTGAAATTCGTCTGCTGGCAGTTGCTCCGTCTCATCGCCGAAAAGGAGTCGCGAATGCGCTTCTTGAAGCGTGTGAAAAAAAATCTCGGGAGCTAGGATGTTCTTATTTAGGTTTACATACAGATCATTCAATGGAACATGCCATTAAGCTGTACACTAAAAGAGGTTACGTTCGCTTTCCTGATAACGATTTTTATCCGGTAAAAGATTTGCACGTTATGGCATTTAGAAAATCAGTTTAATAAAAAAAGCCTTTGAAATCATTGATTTCAAAGGCTTTTGTATTTATATAACGTGACGATTCCAGTGGCGGTGAGCTGAAATAGCTTCAATAAATTCATCTGTAAAGCGTGTAGTTTCTCCAGTTACGACACCGGGACTATTATCTAATCCAGCAGCTTTTAGCCACTTAACACCTTCATCCGTCGCGCCAATTGGTTTAAAATGCTCGAATGCTTCTTGAGCAAACGTCAGTGCTTCTTTACGAAACTTTTCATCAGCCGACGAACTTCCGACAACATAAACCGCATCGAATAAGACAGAATCACTTGTTAAGAACGTGTGCTGTACTTCAAGTTCTGACCCATCTGTTCCTTTTACGTTTTGGAGGGTTGTGCTTACAATTTCAGGCTGAATACCCTGTTGTTTTAAACTGTTTAACACCTGTGGTAGGTCACTGCTAAAGTCATCAGCTACAATGACAGCTACTTTACGTGTATTCGGCTTTTTAATCGTCTGTTCCTGACTAAGAGCCGGAGATGACTTGGTCACTGGCGCGTCTTCTCCTGATGGAGGCGTTGCACCAATCGCTTGTGCTACTTGTTTAGCTAGCACTGTACTGACGTTGGCAAACATATCAACGACCTGCTGCTGAACAGATTTGCTTTTCACCTTTCCAAGCTCGAAGCTGAAAGCACTGATAATATGCTCCTTTTCAGGGTCGCTCATGCTATTCCAAAATAGCGTTGCCTGTGAAAAGTGGTCTTTA
Organism: Priestia sp. SRI_019; assembly: GCF_057586255.1. Taxonomy (NCBI): domain Bacteria; kingdom Bacillati; phylum Bacillota; class Bacilli; order Caryophanales; family Bacillaceae; genus Priestia; species Priestia sp. SRI_019. The sequence continues at coordinate 951,186 of NZ_JBYCZN010000001.1, forward strand.
AAACTTTCGCTTCGACTTCGAACTTTTCTTCCTTCCACTTTTTCTTGATAGTGAGCATAACCGCCCTCTGACTCTGAGACAGGAGCCGGGGTATTGGCTGCAAGAGAGTTTCTGTGATAGCTGACAGGCCCTTTGTTAATCGTTTGACGTCCGTAACCGTCTCGTTGATTGTTATGAAACGGGCACACTGGACGGTTGATCGGAAGTTCATGAAAATTCGGACCGCCAAGACGAATAAGCTGGGTATCCGTGTATGAAAACAATCTTCCTTGTAAGAGAGGGTCATTGGAAAAATCAATTCCCGGTACCACATGCCCCGGATGGAATGCGACTTGTTCCGTTTCGGCAAATACGTTGTCTACATTTCGATTTAAGATCATTTTTCCAACCAATTTGACGGGAATGTCTTCTTCTGGCCAAAGCTTAGTTGGATCGAGAATGTCAAAGTCGAACTTAAATTCATCTTCCTCATCTATGATTTGAATGCCTAGCTCATATTCAGGATAGTCTCCGTTTTCAATCGATTCCCATAAATCGCGGCGATGAAAATCAGGGTCTTTCCCAGAAATTGTTTGAGCCTCGTCCCAAACAAGGGAATGCGTTCCGAGCACAGGCTTCCAGTGGAATTTGACAAAATGAGCTTTTCCTTCTGCATTAACTAAGCGAAAAGTATGTACGCCGAAGCCTTCCATCATACGCAAACTGCGTGGAATTGCACGGTCTGACATTGACCACATGACCATGTGAGCAGACTCTTGGTTATTGGCGACAAAATCCCAAAACGTATCATGTGCTGAAGCCGCCTGCGGCATTTCGTTGTGTGGCTCAGGCTTAACAGCATGAATTAAATCTGGGAATTTGATCGCATCTTGGATAAAGAACACGGGAATGTTATTTCCAACTAAGTCATAGTTTCCTTCTTCTGTATAAAATTTTGTTGCAAAACCACGGGCGTCGCGCACCGTTTCAGCTGAACCTTTAGAACCAGCTACAGTAGAGAAACGGACAAATACAGGTGTTTTTACAGACGGATCCTGTAAAAATTTAGCTTTTGTATATTCACCGAGAGAGTCATACAGTTCAAATTCTCCGTGAGCAGCGAAGCCGCGTGCATGAACGATGCGTTCAGGAATGCGCTCGTGGTCAAAATGCGTCATTTTTTCACGGAAATGAAAGTCTTCCATAAGGGTTGGACCGCGTTCACCTGCTTTTAAAGAAAATTCATCTTCGGAAAGCTTTAACCCTTGATTGGTTGTGAGCGCTTGGTTTCGATCATCTGTTTTAAACTGCTCAAGCTGTTCTTGCTTGCTTTTTTCATTTACAGGGTGCTTTTTTGTCATACATGTCTTCCTCCTTGATTTTCAGTTAATAATCATTACAAAATGTGTACCCTATCAAAAGTTGAAGCAAACAGAAATGTTGGAATTTTTTCGTAGGAAATCCGTTATTTTCTTGTTATGATTATGAATAAGCATTCATAATTAAAAAATAAAAGGAGAGGGGATACATAGATGAAAACACGGGTAACAGATTTATTAGGGATTCAATATCCAATTGTACAAGGAGGTCTTGCGTATTTAGCGTACGCAGAACTTGCCGCTGCTGTCTCAAATGCAGGAGGGCTTGGACAAATTACAGCTATGACGCTCCGAACCCCTGAGAAACTTCGAGCTGAAATTAAGAAAGTGCGTTCCTTAACTGAGCATCCTTTTGGCGTTAATTTTGCTGTTGGAGGTCAAACGGAAGGTTCTTATAAAGAACTTCTCGACGTAGCAGTAGAAGAAAGCGTTCCGGCTGTTTCCATAACAGGAGCAAATCCCGCACCTATTTTTGAGAGATTAAAAGGAACGGGAATTAAAACGCTCGTACTGGTGGCAAACGTGCGTCAAGCTCAAAAAGCTGAGAAGCTAGGAGCAGATGCTGTCATGGCAGTGGGGCAAGAAGCAGGAGGACATATCGGACGTGAGGATCTCGGCACAATGGTATTAATTCCTCGAGTAGCTGCGGCTGTGTCAATTCCGGTCCTAGCAAGCGGAGGGATTGGAAACGGACAAGGGTTATTGGCAGCGTTATCATTAGGCGCCGAAGGGATAGAAATGGGAACACGTTTTATCGCGACAAAAGAATGTGTAGATGCCCATGATGCGTATAAACAAGCTATTGTAGAAGCAAAAGAAACCGATACTGTGGTTATTAAACGTTCGTTCGGGGCACCTGGACGCGTATTGAAGTCCCACTACACTCTTGACATTATCGAGCGTGAGCAGCAAGGAGAGCGGTACGAAGAGTTAAAAGACGTCATTAGCGGAGGGGCAAACTGCCGGTATATTTATGAAAATAAAATCGATGAAGGCTATGGATGGGCAGGCCAAGTCGTTGGACTGATTGATAGTATCCCAACGGTGCAAGAGCTTTTTAACAGTATGATAGAAGAAGTAGAAGTCGGTTCTAAACGACTGCTGAGTATAGTGGAAAAGAAGTAGAGATACAAGCCGTCATACTGCAGCAATTGATCGCATATTTATAATCTATATCTCTAAATGAGGTGAGAGAATGAAAAGAATGCGAGCATTTGCTATTATGACGTTTTTAGTAGTAGGTTCAGGATATGCAGTTTTTATTAAAAAAGAAGAAGTGTCAAAAACAGAACAAGCACAAGCATACGAAGAGGCAAAACCTGTTATTAAACAAATGGACAAACTGGATATTTGGCATAAAATCAGCGGAGGTTTAACTGAAGCGGGCTATGAATCAAGGGGCGTGAATTCTTCCCTTTACTCAAAGGACAGAGTAGAGCTGGACGTGTATATGGAGCCTTCCGTTTCATCTGATGCCAAAACGCAAGAAACGATTAAACAAATGGTATATAAAATACTCGAAGAAAATAAGTTTCAGCAAAAGGCCTTTCATGTAACAATTAAATTCCTGCCCGAAAAACAAGCAAAATAGACTTGTCTCGGCCAGGAATTTTTTTTGTTAAAATGCTTTTTCATTGGCAGCTGGAATACTCTCTGGGAGAGAAATTTCAGCATTTTTGGGCTGATATGCAATTTTTCCGTCCAGCACATCATTTGCTTTTTGTAGATCTAATAAATTTTCCCATCGTGCGATAATAAAAGCAGCTACCGCATAACCAATAATATTAACTGTGGTCCGGTAATTACCCATAAAGCGATCGGGAGCGAGCATCAGAGCAACGGCTGCTACCGGAATGGCTCCGGTTGCTGCTGCTGTAGCAGAGAGAGCAACAAAGGCTGAGCCTGGAATGCCAGCCATTCCTTTAGATGTAAGAAGAAGAACACCAAGCATTAAAAGCTGATCAGTGAGGCTCAAATCTACGCCCGTTGCTTGTGCCAAAAAGACGAGGGCAAGAGACAAGTAAATGGAAGCACCGTCTAGATTAAACGAATAGCCCGTAGGCACAACAAGGCCAACGACTGCTTTGTTGCATCCTGCTTGTTCGAATTTATCCATGAGCTGCGGCATAACGGCTTCAGTGGAACCCGTAGCAAATGCCAGCATAATTTCTTCTCGTATATATAGAATGACTTTCCACAAACTTAATTTTAAATAGATTCGTAAAATAACAGCTAAAACAAGAACAAATGCTAGACAAGCAATTGTCATAGCGATAAATAGCTTTCCGAATGCAGCAAGTGTTCCAAGACCGTACTGACTAACTGCAAATGCCATGGCACTAAACGTGGCAAGAGCCGTTAATTTCATAATGTATCCCATAATTTTAAACAATACATCATTTACTTTCTCCAATACATTTAAAAGGGTCTCTGCTGTTTTTCCACCTATATGGACAAGCGCGATGCCAAACAAACAAGAAATTAAAAGCACTTGAAGCATGGAGTTGCTTGAAAAAGCACCAACTGCACTGTCTGGAATCATATTAAGAAAAAAATCACCTTCACTCGGAAGTTCGGAGCCGTTAGTCTTCGTGTCCACTTCGCTTGTGCTTAAGCTTGAAGGGGCAACATTCATACCGGTGCCGGGATTCATTATGTTTGCTACTAATAGACCGATCAATAGAGCGAATGTTGTGACAATTTCGAAGTAAAGAATGGTTTTTCCGCCGATACGCCCAACTGTTTTAATGTTTCCAACCTTCGCAATTCCAACAACGACTACTCCAAAAATAAGAGGAGCAATCAGCATTTTGATAAGCTTAATAAAACCGTCTCCAATCGGTTTCACAGCATTTCCAAAGCTTGGCCACAGATATCCTACGGCTATGCCAAGTACAATTGCCATCATAATTTGAAAGAAAAGACCTTTGTAAAAAGGTTTTTGCTTACTTTTTGCCGCTGTTTGTGTCATGTGTTCTCCCTTCGTCGTACAATTTTTTAGATATCACAATAGATGTTATGTTTTTTTACATTTTAACGTAAGGTTGTTTGAGGTGTCATTGGTCTCTTTGACTAAAATTTAATAAAAATATTAGTTGAAGTGTATAAGAAGGGAAGGGAGTGGTTTAAAACATTATTATTTTTAATGTAAATCTTTAAAAAAACTAATAAAAAGCACATGCAAAGGCATGTGCTTTTATTTGTTAAATTAATTTAATTCCGCTGATTAGAATGATGGTTGCCATAATGGCTTGAAGCGGTCTTGAAGGCACTTTCGTTGATAAACGGCTTCCGATTAACACACCTGGAATAGATCCAGTTAATAGGTTAGCAGTCAACATGTAATCCACGCTTCCAAAGCTTGCATTTAAAATACCAGCCACCGTAACGAGAAGAAATGCATGTGCAATATCAGTTCCAACCAGCTCAGATGTCTTAAGCTTAAATAAGTACAGCATCGCAATCGCAAATAATGAGCCCGAACCAATCGATGTTAGTCCGACAATAAATCCAAAGACTACGCCAATTCCGATTGTTAATCCTTTTTTCTGATTTAAGTCCATTTCCTGAAACCGATTTGGGCGAATTAATTTATCAAAAAAGACGCGAAAGATAATTGAAATGGCAACCAGCGTCATGACATATCCAAGAGCGTGCTTAATAATCGTTTCTTGATGCTCGTGAAAAGATGGAAATGCATGAAGTGTGACAATAGCCAGCACAGCGCTCGGAATACTTCCGAAAGCTAAATATTTTGCTAATTTAAAGTTAATGGTTCGCTGTTTGTAGTGCTGAGCGACTCCGAATAATTTTGTGATAGAATTGTAGACAAGATCTGTTCCTACGGCAATGGAAGGGTTAATGCCGAGTACAATCAGTAAAGGTGTTAATAAAGCGGCACCTCCAACCCCCGTTAAGCCTACAAGGGTTCCAACGAATAATCCCATTAAGGTAATTGATAGTTCCATATTTCGTCCTCCTACTCTCAAAACCAAGTACATTGATCTGATTATAGAGCATTGTAGCTCATATGTAAATAAAATTCTGAATATTTTTAGTGGAGTTGAAAAGGTTTTCTTAGCCTTCACTATTTTAGGGAACGGACGATAAAGTGATAGGAAGTTGTAAAAAAGTAAATAGAATACGTTTATTTATCTATGATTACGCTCTAATTTGTGTTACAAATGTAAATGCAATAAAAGAGTTTATTTTTATCTCATTTGAAAGACCGGTGAATGCATGAGTTTTGTCACAAAAGATTTGTTAATTAATTTTCTATTTATTTTATTGGCGCTATTTTTAGTTCAGATGTTTTATTTAATCAAGTATGCTAAAAAAATTCATTGGTGGAAAGATCGTTATATCGCAGTATTTCCGATTTTAGCTATTACCTTCTGCCTTTTGTTTCCCGTCAACGGAGCTTATGTCCCGGATGACTATCGAATGGATCTACGAAGAATTCCTTATATTTTAGGAACGTTATATGGAGGCTGGCCGCTAGGGAGCTTGCTTTTTGTCTTTATTTTACTGCTGCGCTTGCTAATTGGCGGGTATGATGTAGGGTTTTTATCAACATTAATTGCTCTTCCGATTTTATCCATTCCTTTATTTTTCCTAACAAAATACTTTTTACATTTCTCATTAAAAAATAGAATTATCGTGAGCACCTGTCTTAGTATAATCGGTTCTTTATTAGCTATGCTTGTATCCATTTTTGTCTTGCACGTAACAAGCATTCCTATTAGCGTGTGGGTTCAATTCGCGATTTTAGATGTAGCAGGCATGTTTGTAATTACCATACTGTGGGAAGCGATACGGGCAAATTTACTAGTGCTGCAGCGCCTGATGAAAGCAGAGAAACTAGAAATTGTCAGTCATTTAGCTGCCAGCATCTCTCATGAAGTGCGAAATCCTCTAACGGCAAGCAGAGGATTTATGCAAATGCTGCAAGAAGATGAAAAAGAACCTACTAAAAAACGCTACATTTCAATTGCGATTAATGAACTAGACCGCGCAAAAGAAATCATTGATGATTACTTGCTGTTTGCCAATTCTGCACCAGAACGAAATGAAAAAATGAATATTTCAGAAGAGATTCATCACGTCACCCATATTATGACGCCTCTTGCCAATATGAATGGAGTCGCGATTGATTTTACATTTGATGAAGAAGTGAAGTGCTTCGTAATGGGAGAAAGAAGAAAGCTTCAGCAGTGCTTAATCAATTTATTTAAAAATAGTATTGAAGCGATGCAAAACGGAGGCACGTTAACTATTAAAGTAGGAAAAGAAGGCGGAGCTGTTATCGTGGATATTATTGATACGGGCTGCGGCATGACGCAAGAACAAATCAACCGGCTAGGCGAACCGTATTTTACAACAAAAGAAAAAGGTACGGGACTTGGAACGATGGTATCTTTCAGCATTATTCATTATATGAAGGGAAAAGTGAGTGTGTCTAGCATAAAAGGGAAAGAAACGTGCTTTTCACTTGAGTTTCCACTTTGTAAATAAAGAGCAGCCTTAGGGCTGCTTTTTTATAAGCAAAAGTTTTAGAGATAGATAATAGTAAACTGATTATTAAAAAAAGTATTGAATTTAATAAATGAAAGCGTTACAATCTATTTAAAGTTATCCGAAACGTTTTGGAGGAATTTTGAGTGACAACGATTAAAGATATAGCGCGAGTTGCTGGCGTATCTGTAACAACGGTGTCTCGAGCTTTAAATGGTTATTCAGATGTAAATGAAAAAACACGGCAAAAGATTGCAGCCGTAGCAAAAGAGCTGAATTACAGCCCTAATACGTTAGCTCGAGGACTGGTTATGCAAAAGTCAAAGACAATTGGACTATTGGTTTCAGGCATCAGTAGAGAAAGCGTAAAAGATAATTTTACATTTGAAGTGCTCTGCGGTGTAAATGAGCGAGCCTCTACTTTAGGGTATGATTTGATTTTATTCAATACAAACACGATGATGCAACGAGAAAAAACGTATACCCAGCTTTGTCGAGAGCGAAGGGTGGACGGGGCAATTATTCAAGGTATTAAAAAAGAAGATCCCTATTTAAAAGAAGTAGTAGAAAGTGATATTCCTTGTGTTTTAGTTGATATTCCCGTTCATTCTAATTCAGTGGGCTATGTCACCACTGATAATGCCCTGGGAGCTAAAAAAGCAGTTGAACACTTAGCGAGTCTTGGCCATAAGCATATTGGGATGATTAATGGACATGAAGACGCATTTGTCAGCCAAGAACGTCTCAATGGATACAGAGAAGCGCTCAAAGAATGCGGTTTGTCGTTTCGTTCTGAGTGGGTTGTAAGTGGGAATTTTGAAGAAAAAAAAGCAGAGAAAGCTGCTCGCGAGTTTTTAAATCGGCATAAAGAGGTCACGGCTATCTTTTGTGCAAGTGATTTAATGGCACTTGGAGCGCTAAAAGCATGCAAAGAACTTGGCCTTCATGTACCGAAAGATATTTCGATTGTCGGATACGATAATATTGTTCTTGCCTCTTACTCGTCTCCAAATTTGACGACCGTAGGACAGGAAGTATATCAAATTGGCTATCAAGCTGCAGATTTACTAATTGAGATGTTAGAAGGAAAAGAAACAAATACGAAGCGTTATCTTGATACAAAGCTGATTATTCGAGAATCAACAGCTAAAAACCACAAATAGTGGTTTTTATATAATGTAAAACCGAAACGTTTCGGGTGCTGTGCGCTTTTTCCAAAACGTTTCGGTAAAAATTAGGGGGATGGAAATGGATTACCGTGTTATTAAAGAAAATGACTTATTTTTACTGACTGATCCAGCAGGAAATATCAACGAAAACCATCAATATGGTTTAGGATTATATATGAAAGATACGCGTTTTTTGAGCAAGTTTCATTTGAAAATTAATGATGCAGATCCTGTATTATTGGCCTCAAGTGCAGAGGAGAATCTATTAGCCACAATTCTTCTTACTAATCCGCATATGGAAAAAGAAGGAGAGCTTGCACTATGGCGAGAGTCTTTAGAAATAGAAAGAAAGCGCTTTATATATGGAGGGGTTTTCTACGAAAAAATAAAGTTAAAAAGCTATTTTCCTAAAAAAATTGCTTTTACATTAAGTATCCAAGCAGATGTTGATTTTAACGATATGTTCATCGTAAGAGGTTTTCAAACTGGAAATGTCGGAAAACGAACGGGACAAATAAAAGGAGAAAGCAGCCTAACATATACATACAAAGGAGCAGATGATATCAAACGGGCGACACGGATTCTCTGGGATAAAGAAGCTTCATATGTGGATGAGCAAGGAGAGGTTACATTTTCTTTTGAACTCAATCATCAAGAAGAAAAAGAAATTACTTTAATGGTTCAGCCGCAAATGGGAGAGGACACCAATGGGGATATTTTATCAGCCGGTGAAGCATTTAGTTTACTAAGCCAGTCATATAAAGAATGGGAAAAATCTTCTGCAAAAGTAACAACTGATCATCCGACAATGCAGCGTCTTATTACAAGAGGACTTAACGACCTGCGCGTACTGCTAACGGACGTAGGATTCGGTGTCTTTCCAGTAGCAGGATTGCCTTGGTTTGGTGTGCCGTTTGGAAGGGATAGTCTAATCGCAGCGCTTCAAATGCTGGCTTTTAATCCCGAAGTAGCAAAAGGAACGCTGCGTACGATGGCAGCGTATCAAGGAACGGCAAATGATCCATGGCGTGATGAACAGCCGGGTAAAATTATGCATGAAATACGTTACGGAGAACTCGCCAACACCAATCAAATCCCTTTTACGCCGTACTATGGAACAATTGACGCAACGCCATTGTTTTTAATTTTATTAACGGAATATGTAAAGTGGACGGGAGACTTGGAGTTTGTACAGGAAATGCAAATGACTATTGATGGAGCTTTGACATGGATCAATGAATATGGGGATCGAGACGGCGATTTATTTCTTGAATATCATCAGGAGTCAAGTAAAGGAATTGCTAACCAAGGCTGGAAAGACTCAGGAGATTCCGTTGTCCATCGCAGCGGTGAATATGCAAAAACTCCCATTGCTTTAGTGGAAGTACAAGGCTATGTATATCAAGCAAAAATGGGTATTGCTTCTTTATATGATAAGTTACACAAAACAAACGAAGCAAATAATTTACGTGAAGAAGCAAAGCAACTGCGTAAAAAATTTAATGAAGCCTTTTGGATGGATGACGTATCATTCTACGCAATCGCACTCGATGAACATAAACATCAAGTAGGAACAGTTACGTCAAATCCAGGTCATGCACTTTTAGCAGAGATAATGGATGAGGAGAAGCTGAACAAAGTAGCAGAAAGGCTAGTATCAGAAGCTATGTTTTCGGGATACGGCATCCGCACAATGGCAGAAGGAGAAGCAGGCTATAATCCAATGAGTTATCATGACGGGAGCATTTGGCCGCACGATAATAGTTTAATTGTTCTTGGTTTGAGTAAAGCGAACAAGCAAACAGAAGCCAATAAAATTATAAAAGGGCTGGTTGATGCAGCTGGGCATTTTGAATACGACCGCCTTCCAGAATTATTCTGCGGCTATTCAAGTAAACTTGACAAGCCTGTTAAATATCCCGTTGCCTGCTCACCTCAGGCTTGGGCAGCCGGCACGCCTTTAGCTTTCGTACAGGCAATACTGCGACTGTTTCCAGATAGTACAGCAGGTACTATACAGATAAATCCTTTGCTCATAGACGATATGAATGAACTCTCTGTAGAAAATCTTGTGATTGGCAGTGGAAAACTGTCATTAACGGTTAAAAAAGAAGAAAGCGAAACTATTATTTACGTGAAGGAAAATACGACAAAATACGAGCTTCTATCTCAATGTAAAGTAAGAGCTCACGTAGGTTAATTCGACGGCGGCTTATTAAGCGTCACTTAATAAGCCGCAGGTCAATGAAATGAAAGGAGACAACCGATGAAGAAGTGGATACTTGCTTTATGTCTGCTGCTGGCAGTGACCGGAGCAGTTTTAACTGGATGTTCAAACGTACAAGAAGTTTCTGGGGAAAATGATCGAGTCGAAATTGTGTTGGCCGGATGGGGAGGCAACCCAACAGAAACGAAGCTGCTTAATCAAACTATTCAAGACTTTGAAAATCTTCATCCTTCCATTCATGTGAAGCATGAAGTAATCACTGATCAATACATGGATATTTTAAAAACACGTTTAATTGGCGGAAACGGTCCAGATGTTTTTTACCTTGATGCACTTGAAGCGCCTGGTCTTATCAATACAGGGGTTTTAGAACCTTTGAAGTCTTATGTAAAGTCCAATTTTGATGTTCAAGATTTTGAGAAACCATTATTGAAAGCGTTTCAAAAAGATGGAGAAACGTATGGTTTTCCGAAAGATTACTCCACGTTAGGCTTATTTTACAACAAAAAGCTGTTTAAAGAAGCAGGAGTAGAAGTACCAAAAACATGGGATGAGTTTGAAGCAGTTTCAAAGGTATTCAAAAAGAAAGGGATTCAAGCATTTGGGGTCACGCCGGAATTAGCGCGTGTCTTTTATATGGCGCAGGCAAACGGAGGAGACGTGGTAAAGAACAATAAGGCAAACTTTGCTACGAAAGAAGTGGTAGACGCTCTTCAGCCGCTCATCGACCAGCATTTAAAAGATAAAACGTCTGTACAACCCTCTGATGTAGGTGCAAGTTCAGGTACGGACATGTTTGCACAACAAAAAGTAGCTATGGTAATTGAAGGGAATTGGATGATTCCGTTTTTACAAGAGTCCTTCCCAAAACTTGATTACGGTACAGCGGAAGTTCCGACAATAAACGGTCATAAAAATACAATGGCATTTACGGTCGCGTATGTAATGAATGCTGATTCAAAAAAGAAAAAAGCATCTTGGGAGCTCATTCAGTACTTAACAGGAAAAGAAGGAATGGAAACTTGGACAAGCAAGGGTTACGCATTACCAACAAGAAAATCCGTAGCGGATAAGCTTGGTTTTGCTGAAGATGAAAAACGAGGTCCGTTAGTAAAAGGAGCTGCTTATGCTACTGTCTGGCAAGACGGCCCGTATTTACCTATTATCATGAATAACTTTAATAACCAGTTTTTAAGCGCCTTTTTAGGACAAAGTGATTTAGAAACAGCTTTGAAAAAAGCACAAAAGCAGGCAAACCAAGAGATTAGTATTTATCAATAAGACTAGGCGGGGGAGTGGAGGAAATGAAAAACAGAAAAATACGAACGTACAAACCTCGTGATGTTGGGCAAGGATATGCTTTTATGTCACCTACACTGTTTGTGCTTTTGTTATTTGTTATTGCACCTATTTTTTACGCCATCTTTTTATCTTTACATAAAGTTCAATTACTGGGTGGGACTGAGTTCCATTTTCGAGGGCTTGAGAACTACATGAAGGTTCTTGAAGATGACAAAGCTAAAATTGCTCTTTGGAATACGGTGAAGTATGTAGTAATTGTTGTACCGGTACAAACCGCATTGGCACTTATACTGGCTGCCACATTAAATGCAGGGCTAAAAGCAGAAAAAGTTTTTCGTATTATTTATTTTTTACCAACGCTTACATCATCGGCCGTGTTAACGCTTATTTTTATGTGGATGTACAATCAAAATGGGATTGTGAACGAGTTTTTAAAGTTTGTTGGTCTCCCAACTTACAATTGGCTTGGAGATCCGCAGGTCGCTTTGATTGCCATTATGATTATGAACATTTGGGCAACAGCACCATTTTTTATGGTTATTTATTTGGCTGCTTTGCAGGACGTACCCGATTCGCTGTATGAAGCAGCTCAGTTAGATGGTGCTAATGTGTTTCAACGATTTTGGCATATTACAGTTCCGAATCTGCGTCCGGTTACATCGTTCGTGGTGATCATGGGACTAATTGGTACGTTTCAGCTGTTTGATCAATCGTTTATTTTTTCAGGAGGTTCAGGGGGGCCTAATAACTCAACTCTAACTGTTGTTCTTCTTATTTATCAATATGCATTTAAAAATTTAGGAACCATGGGATATGCTGCAGCACTAGCTTTTATGTTGGCGCTCGTGATTTTGGTGGCAACGGTTATTCAGCGAAAGTTTTCAAAAGAGGAAAGTATGTACTAAGGGGGGAAGAAAAAGATGAAGAAAAAAACGGGAGTCCTCATTTTATATGCTATTTTAAGCATATACGCACTGATTACGCTAATTCCATTTATTTGGGCGCTGTCAGCTTCTTTTAAAACGCTTGAAGAAATTGTGTCAGGTACGGTGAACTTTATTCCGAAACACTTTACGCTAGACAACTATAAACAAATTTTTGTGGAACAAAAGCTGTTCCCGCGCTGGATGTTTAATAGCTTATTTATTGCTTTAGTAGGAACAGCTCTGAATTTGCTCTTTAACTCAATGGCTGGTTATGCCCTTGCACGCCTCAGTTTCCCGGGAAAGAAAAGTTTGTTTATTATTATTTTAGCTGTGCTTATGATTCCTGGGCAAGTAACCATGATCCCTAATTTTTTAATTTTGAAAGAGTTAGGCTGGTTAAATACCTATCAGGGAATGATTGTACCAGGAATGGTAAATGCGACTTTTATATTTATGATGCGTCAATTTTTTATCAATTTCCCAAAAGAACTTGAAGAAGCAGCGGAGTTAGATGGGTTGTCAAAGTTTGGAACATTCTTCAAAATAGTCCTTCCACTTGCAAAGCCTGCGCTAGCAGCACAAACAATTTTTGTGTTTATGGGTTTTTGGAATGACTTTATGAAGCCTTTAATTGTGATGTCTGATGAAAATATGTTCACGTTGACTTTAGGCCTTAACACATTTAAAGGTCAGTATATCAGTTATTGGAACTATATTATGGCAGCTTCCATGGTTTTTACCCTTCCAATTTTGCTCATTTATGCGTTTTTTAACAAATATTTCATTAAAGGAATCTCGTTTACTGGAGGAAAATAAAAAAGAGGCTGGGATAAAAGTATTTTAGCTGGAATTACAAACGAACGATTAATTAAAAAATATTAATCGTTCGTTTTTTTGTTATTATGATGAACGTGAATTTTATATGTTTAGCTGCTTCTAGCCGTGGATTTCCGTTCAAGACTGCCCCCTGAAAGCGAAGCCTTGCACGGAAATCAACAGCGGTGGAACAAGAGGTTCAGCTCATGTATCTCATTTGTTCGTTTTTAGATTGTATTGATTTCGTTATGGCTTAATTTGTTTTTAATGAAGTTCACTCACATACTGATCAATCATCGTCTGTAAATCCTCTAGCGTTGTCTTACTTTTGTTGACAGACAGCTGCTGTAACGAATGAAGAGCACTATCAACAACAAACTTCCGGGGATTTGACTGTTTAAACAGCTCTTCTTCAATAAAACTAATAAGCTCTGTGCATTTTTGACGTTCGAATTCATCAGTAAATTGTTTGTGAACCTGTTTTTTTAAATCGATAAGTGCTGCAGAAATATCCTGTTCTATTTGATTTTTAGTATTCGGGCAAGATGGAAGCCATTCTTTAATCGTTTGCGGATCGAGCAAAATGTCTCCTGAATTTGCTACTTCGTCTACAAGAGGAAGCAAGCGTTTGACACTGTAGCTTATGATCTCATGTGGGTCAGTATTTGTGCCATTAACCATAAAATTATAGTGAAAGTTGCGATGAAGCATGCCAAGAAACATAATTGCACAATCTAGCAGGTACGGTTTCTTTTCTTGTCCAAATAAATCAATGAACCGCTTGTAAACCCAGTTTACTTCGATAAACTGGGTTTTTTTTATGTACGCTTTTAAGTCAGGATCATTGGAAACAAATACTTCTTCAAGTAATGTGAAAAATTTATGTTTATGATGGTTTTTCATCTGTGCATCAATCTGTTTAACAAATACATCTACATCGGTCAGACTTTTACCAACCAGCAGCTGATTCCGCTCTTGTTCAATGGTCGTATGAAGCCATGTGAAAACAGCGATTAATAATTCATTTTTTGAAGAAAAATAGTTGTAGAATGTTCCTTTTGAAATGCCGCTATAATCAATGATGTCTTGAATAGAAGTAGCTTGAAATCCTTTCTCAACGAAGAGATGGTGTGCATTTTTTACAACTTGCTGTTTTCGGTTATTCATTATTATCACCTAAATATAAAATTAGACTCATGATCCAACTTTATGATACATGATTTAAAGCGTTTACACAAATGTTCTTTTCGAAAAAATAGACGATACCGCGAAAATGCATTGATATAAAAGGATTATAGGACTAAAAAAGTCGATAAAATAAAGGGTATGAACGCAAGATTTTTCACTTGCATAAATTGAACTCACAGTATAATATACTCTATGTAGAACATGTGTCTAAAAAAATGAACTTAAAGTATAAGGAGGTACAATAATGAGTCAATCGATAAATCAAATGGAAAAGCCGCCTTATGGCATAATTGCTATTTTGTTAATTGGCGCTTTTATCTCATTGTTGAATGAAACATTATTAAACGTGGCGCTGCCGTCTATTATGAAAGACTTAGAGGTGACAACGTCAACTGTCCAGTGGCTTTCTACTGGTTATATGTTAGTGAATGGTATTATGATTCCAACTACCGCTTTTTTAATTCAGCGCTATTCTGTCAGAGGCTTATTTTTAACGGCTATGACTTTATTTACAGCAGGAACAATACTTGCCGGTGCTTCGCCCGTATTTTCGGTCTTGTTAACCGCTCGTATTATTCAAGCATCAGGCGCAGCCATTATGATGCCGCTTTTAATGAACGTATTGCTCACAAGTTTTCCATTAGAAAAACGCGGAGCTGCGATGGGGATTTTCGGTTTAGTTATGATTTTTGCTCCGGCAATTGGTCCTACTTTATCAGGGTGGCTAATTGAACACTATGAGTGGAGAATGCTGTTCCACCTTGTTACGCCAATCGCGGCAATTGTATTAATAGGCTCTTTCTTCCTATTAAAAGACAAAAAAGAAAAAGTGGAAATCAATTTGGATTTCCTATCGCTTGTGTTATCTACGATTGGATTTGGGGGACTTCTATACGGATTTAGCTCAGCAGGAGATAAAGGCTGGGATTCTGTGGAAGTATACGGCACCATTATCGTAGGAGCTGTGGCGCTGATTTTATTTATTACGCGTCAGTTCAAGCTTAAAACACCTATGCTTGAATTCCGCATTTTTAAATATCCAATGTTTGCTTTATCATCAACGATTTCAATGGTGATCACAATGGCATTATTCTCAGCCATGCTGCTAATGCCAATTTATGTTCAAACGGTACGAGGCATTTCTCCGCTTCATTCAGGATTACTAATGCTTCCGGGTGCGCTATTAATGGGTGTGATGTCACCGATTACCGGAAAATTATTTGATAAATTTGGAGCGCGTGCACTGGCTGTAACCGGTCTGACAATTACAGCCGTTACGACGTATTTCTTCAGTAACTTAGAGCTTGATACGACGTATACAACGCTCATTACGCTTTACACACTTCGCATGTTCGGAATGTCTATGGTGATGATGCCGGTTATGACAAACGGATTAAATCAGCTGCCGCAGCGCTTTAATCCGCATGGTACTGCGATGAATAACACGCTTCAACAAGTATCGGGAGCTATTGGTTCGGCTCTTTTAGTAACGGTGATGTCAAACCGTACAGCTACGCATGCAAAAGAGCTCGCTCAAGATGCAATGAGCGGAGCGGGAGCAGCGAATGCAACCGCAGCCGGGGCAGCTCAAATGAAAGAACAGATTGGGATGCAGGCAATGGTACAAGGGATTAACGATGCGTTTGCCGTCTCAGTAGTACTAGTGGTGGTTGCCTTAATTCTTTCATTATTTATGAAACGCGCAACGCCGGCAAGTGAAGATGAAGTGATAAAGGAAAAAGCAGGACGTGAGCAGTTCGCTAAATGAAAAAGAAATCCCCGCTGAGACAGCGGGGATTTTTTTAGCTTGTATATCTAAAACTTAAGCCCATTTTCTTTAATAGTTTCCGGTAGCCGATGGACGTTTGATCAGCCATAATGTGCGCTTCCATCTGCAGGTCTAAAGGCAAGTCTTCAGGTTTTTGATTTTCAACCATTTCACGGTCTTCGTCAAAGACGCGAAGGTTAAAGTCATACACACCTTCAACGCTCGAATCTTTGTCAAAGTTTCGAGCGATTGGTGCGAATAAACGTGTTTCGCGGGCTGAAATAGGAGAGACTGCATTCATAATCCACAGCTCTGCGCCTTCTGGGAAGTATACTTTTAGCGTAGCTGTAAACGGTGGATAAACATCAAAGACACGAAGCCATTTAAAATCAGGTGGATTTAAATGCTGCTGTTCTTTGGAATAATTGCTCACGGTGCTCGTATATTCTACATGAAGCCCATACTCTGTATCGCTTACTTTATACTTAGGCACAAAGGCGTTGTTTCGATCACCAAATGTGTCCGTGTGAACCCAAGCAAAATGAGCTACGTCTAAAAAGCCTTCCATTTGACGACCGGCCGAACCCATGATATCAAAGCTCGGACAAACAATTTGCTGAAAATCAGGGTCCTCCCACGCATCGAAGTAAGGCAGGTTATCTTGTTCTCCTGTCAGGGAAGTCCACACTAATCCAAATCGTTCAATAACTGGATAGACGGCCATACACAAGCGGGGAGAAATATTGGCATCAGGGTGAGCTGGAATTGATGTGCATGCGCCGTCCGTTGCATAGCGGAAGCCGTGGTAAGGACAGACAATTTCATCATCTTCCACCCAGCCCATGCTAAGCGGGGTGCCTCGGTGAACGCATAAATCACGAGCCGCTACTACTTTGTGTGTGGTACGGTATAGAACTAGATTTACATCTAGCAGTTTTACGGACGTTGGTTTCTCTGTTACATCACTGCAGCGTGCGACGGGGTACCAATACTTAGCGAGCGTCGTCCAATCTTCCAGGCTGAACGTGCAGTCTCTTGGGTAGGGAGTTGCCGTTTTTGATTTGGTCATGGTTGGTTGTTGTTCCATCTATTTTCTTCCCTTCTTTTGTAAGCTCTTTTACTAAGGGTAATATAAAAAAAGAAAATTCACACAATTTGTGTGAGGAGTTCTAACATAAAATATGGAACTTTGTAGAAAGTGCGAATTTCAGAAGATGCAAATTAGAGAATATACCAATAAAAAAATTTAAAAAAGCGCTTCCTAAATGATTTTAAACGTGATATAATTTTCCAAGACGCTGGTGTAGCTCAGTAGGTAGAGCACTTGCATGGTAAGCAAGAGGTCGCAGGTTCGATCCCTGTCGCTAGCATACTAAAAAACCTTCTTTCTTGTTGAAAGAAGGTTTTTTTATTTGTGATGGCTTTAAAATTCTTCTCCGTCTTGTGAAAACTTTAACAGTTTGATAGCCTTATTAGGACGCTGTGAGAAAACATGTATATCTTTTTCACTATGTCTTATGAATCATATTTAGAAATATTCTTAAAAGAATGTTTATTGCCTCTAAGCATTGGGTACACGAAACTAGGGGTTAAATTTCAACAAGGAGTGTGAACGATCATTTGATTACGTTTAAGAATGTGTCAAAGCAATATCCAGACGGTACGACCGCCGTGAAAAATATTAATCTAGAAATTAAAGAAGGAGAGTTTTTCGTTTTAATTGGTCCGAGTGGGTGTGGGAAAACAACCACCTTAAAAATGATTAACCGTCTTCATGATATTACCGAAGGAGAACTATACATAAAAGATAAGCTCGTATCGGACCACAACATACATGAGCTACGCTGGAACATTGGTTATGTCCTACAGCAGATTGCTCTTTTTCCTCATATGACCATTGCTGAAAATATAGCTATTGTACCCGAGATGAAGCATTGGAAGAAAAATAAAATCAAAACGCGCATTGATGAACTGCTTACCTTGGTAGGACTAGACCCAAAGCAGTATCGAAACCGAAAGCCGTCTGAGCTCTCAGGTGGCCAGCAGCAACGTGTAGGTGTAGCGCGTGCCCTCGCAGCTGATCCCCCCGTTATTTTAATGGACGAACCCTTTAGTGCCCTCGATCCGTTAAGCCGCGAACAGCTTCAGCAAGATGTTATTAGCTTAAAAGAAAAAATCAAAAAAACATTTGTGTTTGTTACGCATGATATGAGCGAAGCGATGACGCTTGGAGATCGTATCTGCCTAATGAAAGACGGGGAAATTGTTCAAGTTGGAACCCCGGAGGAATTCATTCAAAAGCCTAAGAATGAATTTGTAAAAACATTTATTGGAAATCAAGGAAATGCTTTATTTGAGACATTGGATATGTTTCTCAAAGAAAGTGAACAGCCAGACGTAGAACCTACTGAAGAGCTAGCTTCAACCGCTACTGTTCAGCAGGCAATGGACGCCCTTTACGACCATGAAGCAATAGCCGTGAAAAAAGGGAGCAAACGCATTGGCGTTGTAACGCGCAAAACTCTATTAGCGTTTCTTTCTGATAAGACGAAAGAAGGAGGAGCGCTGTAATGAATGCACTAAGCACATTACTAGATCAACGAGGAGACGCACTGTTTCAAGCTCTTCTTGAACACATTCAAATTTCAGTACTGGCCCTTGTTATCGCCGTATTAATTTCAGTGCCGCTCGGACTGTACTTAACGAGACATGACCGCATTGCTGAACCGATCATTGGCGTAACAGCCGTACTGCAAACTATTCCTTCACTCGCTTTATTAGGATTACTGATTCCTCTTGTCGGAATTGGAACCTTTCCCGCGGTTATTGCACTGTTTTTATATTCGCTTCTTCCTATTGTACGAAATACATATACCGGAATTAAAGAAGTGGACCCATCTTTAATTGAAGCATCCAAAGCCATGGGGATGAACTCGTGGAGACGATTAATTAAAGTAGAACTTCCTCTAGCGCTTCCTGTCATTATGGCCGGAATTCGCACAGCGATGGTACTCATTATTGGTACAGCGACAATCGTGGCTCTTATCGGAGCGGGCGGACTCGGAAGCTTAATTTTGCTTGGTATTGACCGAAGCGATAATAGTTTGATTTTATTAGGAGCCATTCCAGCAGCATTATTAGCGCTTATTTTTGATGGAATTCTGCGAACGATTGAACATTCAGCTAAAAAAGGGTCCAAAAAACGCTCGTTTATTATGATCATCGTATTAATACTCATTCTTGGTTCTCCGTTTGCAGCGATGAGCGCAACAAAACCAGACCTTGTTATCGGAGGTAAAATTGGTGCAGAACAAGATATTTTAATTAATATGTACAAAGAATTAATTGAAGATCAAACCGATATGAAAGTAAATCTTCGATCGTCGCTTGGAAAAACAGTATTTGTATTTGAGGCTCTGCGTAACAAGGAAATTGACTTGTACCCTGAATATACGGGTACAGCCATTGTGACGCATCTAAAGGAACAGCCGGAGAGCAAAGATGAAACAGAGGTGTACAACCAGGCAAAAGAAGGATTTCAAAAGAAATTCGGCCTTGTCTATTTAGATCCAATGAAGTTTAATAATACGTACACATTGACAGTAACAAAAGAATTTGCAAAAGAAAATAATCTAACCACCGTTTCAGATTTGGCAAATGCAACAGATAAAGTAAAAGCAGGGTTTACGCTTGAGTTTAAAGATCGTGAAGACGGCTATGTAGGCATTCAAAAAGAATATGGTCTTACCTTCCCGAATATTAAAACGATGGAGCCGAAGCTTCGCTATCGCGCTGTAGAAAAAGGCGATATTAATATGCTGGATGCTTACGCAACAGATCCTGAAATCAAACAGTTTGGTTTGAAAGTCTTAAAAGACGATCAGCAGTTCTTCCCTCCGTATCAAGGAGCGCCTGTGCTTCGTGAAGATATGCTAAAAGAGCATCCTGAACTGAAAAAAATCTTAAATCAACTGGGCGGTAAAATCAGTGATGACGAAATGCGTGAAATGAACTATCAAGTAAATGCAAAAGGAAAAACAGCTGAAGAAGTTGCTCATCAATTCTTAGTGAAAAAAGGATTAATTAAAGAGTAAAAACGAAGAAAAAAGCTAGGACAACAGTATGTTCGTTGAAAGAAGATCCGAATGATAAATCGTTCGGATCTTTTTATTTTAGCTGTTTCTAGCAGTTGATTATCCATACTCGATTATTTACTCCATTCGTCCGTCTTTAGATTGGCGTGATCTCGTTATGTCTCAATCTCTTTTTAATGCGAGAGAAGCATTAATGAAAATGAGGCCTTATGAACAAGCTAAAGGTACCAAATTTGTTTTCTGATGGAAGGGAGGCGGTTTTATGAATTCATTTTTTACGTGCCATCCTGTACAACATTCCTTTCAGCTTTTTTCAGTTGAACATCTTGTAACTTTAGCTATTATCGTGATCATAGGAGCATTTATTTTTTTGTGTCGAAAGCAGCTACGACAAAAGAGGTTTGTGTTCGTTTTGCTTTCACTCGTTCTAATTGCTTCAGAAACAGCCTACCAGGCTTGGGAAATCGGATGTCATCAGTGGTCTGCTGAAACTTCCTTGCCGCTTCAGCTCAGTGATATAGTCGTGCTGCTGGCTGCTATTATGCTGATAACCAAAAGCAGGTTTCTTTTTTATTTTGTGTACTTCGCGGGAATCAGCAGCTCTGTTCAAGCCATGATTACCCCGGATCTTGGCGGCTATGCATATGCCCAGTTTCGCTATGTGCAGTTTTATGTATCGCATGGCGGTGTGGTACTTGCTTGCTGTATGCTAATTGCTGTTTGCAGATATGAGCCGACGTTTCGTTCTTTGTGGGTAAGCGTAGTATTTGTTAATCTGTACGGAGGTTTTATCTATGCTATCAATCGTTTACTCGGGGCGAATTATTTATACATGATGAAAAAACCAGGGCACGCTTCCTTGCTGGATGTTCTTGGACCTCATCCTTGGTATTTAGTATGGATTGAAGGAATTATGATTCTTAGCTTTCTTGTCCTTTATTTGCCGTTTTGGGTACATAAAAAAATTAAAGGTGATAAAACCAAAGTCAATTTTATTGAAGCAAAATGATAATACTGGTAGTTTATAAGTGGAAACTAACTCGTATTTCCTGAAGGAAAAGGAAGAATGACTGAACAAGCTGTGAGAGGCAAGCGTAAAAAACAGAAAAGAAAAAGCAAGCACAGACATTAGAAGGAGAGTATCAAAATGAAAACACTGGTTATTTTAGCGCATCCAAACTTAGCATCTTCTCGTATTAATAAAGCGTGGGCAGAGCGAGTGAAAAAAGAAGAGAATGTGTACGTTCATGATTTATACGCAAACTACCCCGATTTCAAAATTGATGTAGAAAAAGAGCAGGAGTTAGCTGTTCAATTCGATCGTATTGTTTTTCAATTTCCATTTTACTGGTACAGCTCACCAGCACTCTTAAAAGAGTGGCAAGATGTTGTCTTAACATACGGCTGGGCTTATGGAAGCAAAGGTACTAAACTTCAGGGAAAAGAGTTTGTCGTAGCTACTTCGACAGGAGGCCCTCCAGAAGCTTATCAAGAAGGGGGATACAACCGCTATCCAATGAATCATCTGCTTCTTCCGTTTCAAGCTACGGCAAATTTAACAGGCATGAAGTTCCAAACGCCATTTCTATTTCAAGGAGCAGGCGGTGACCTGAGTGACAAAGTTATTCAAGATAGTGCAGAAAGCTACGCTCGATTACTAAGATAATAAAAAAAAGCCGCGTTAACGCGGCTTTTTAATTTACATTTGTTCGTGAAAAAGAAGTAAGCAGCTTTTGAGGAGCGATATCTAATCCTTCAATGAGTAATCCCGTCATAGCCGTTAGACTCCCGACTTCAAACGATTCCCCGGCTCTCCAAAATGCGGATTCACCTTGTTTAATATAAATTTTCAGTCCGTTATCGCCAGCTACCCAGCCTTCCCCGTGAACGACTAAAAGAAGCTGTGGAATCGTAGCTTCTTGACGGGGGGTATAATCATTTTCTTGAAAAGATAAAAAGCTGATTTTAACATCTCCAGTATGAGAAAGCAGCGGGTTCACTTTATAGGTGGAATGAAGAAAGGAACGCTCTTCTTCAGATTGAAAACCATATAATTTCATACGTTCATCTCCTTGAATCAAAAATATAAAAAAGAAGTCCTTCTCCTTTCATATACGCATGTAGTAGAAAAAATAGAACTTCAAAGAAATAGCTGTTTCCTGGAAAATGGCTTCATTTTTTGTCGAAGCTCAAATTTTTTTGAAGGATAGGGAGGAAAAACAGAAGTTTTTTTGAATAGTATAAAAAAGGTGTCCGCTAATGGACACCTTTTCCTAATTTAAAAATGACTGTAACGCTTGTTTGTTTTCTTCAAGGTCGATGCTTAAAACAGCACCAATACCGGATACTCGTTCATTTGAATAGGAACCTTCGACCGGTAAACGAAGAGATTTTAAATCTGGCTGATTCCCAACTAAGAAATCTTTTCCTATCACGATAAATGTTTTTGGAGGAATATTTGTATCCACATATGGATCAATGACGCCCCATAGCTTAGGAGCTTTTGCCAGCGTCTTTACTTGAAGAGCTTCATCCATTAATTTACCGATCACTTCTTGTTGACGCTTCACGCGCCCGAAATCACTTTGGCTATCATGTCGGAATCGCACGTATCCTAGTAATTTATCTCCGTGAAGAGTTTGTTTTCCAGGTTTTAGCGTCATGCCGATTCCTGATGACATTTCGTGCGGCACGGTAACCGTAATTCCCTCAGGGGCAATCGTATCGGCAACTTTAGAAAAACCTTTAAAATCAACAACGGCATAATAGTTTACATCTACGCCGAAATTTTCTTTAATTGTCTTACGCATTAATTCGGGCCCGCCAAATGCATAGGCTGAATTTAATTTGTTTTTGCCATGTCCAGGAATATCCACATATGAATCACGCATCAAAGAAACAATTTTAGGCTGATTGCTGTCTTTGTCATAATGAGCAATCATGATTGTATCGGCACGCGAATGTTCTTCACCTCGAGAGTCAATTCCAAGAAGCAGCACATTCATGCTATCTAAATTGGCACTTGCACCATTAAAATCAAATTGTCCATCTTTCCCAAAAGCTCCGTCTGCTTCTGCTAACCCTTGTTGGTATTGATAATACACATACGCACCAGCGGCGATTACAAGAATGAGAAAGAAAAGAAGTAGCTTTCTAAAGCGTTTCTTTTTTCTTTGCTTTTTTCTTTTATGTTGTTTACGTTCTGTACGTTCTTCCAAATGTCTCACCATCGCATTCAAAAATATTAATACTTTTTGTTTGAAACCAATTATGCAAAAAATTATAAAACAACATAATAAAATTAACACTAAGGGATTAGATTAGCAAGTACGTTCACTAGTAAATCTGCGAAGACAGCTAAAATAAGAAAAGTGTATAAATAGAAGAAAGAGGAAATAAAGGTTATTTTTTTCGAAGATATTTGTTATAATCTATCATAGTTAGGGAAAAAGTTCTGTCTTTTAAGAATGGAATAAGAGGAAAGTCTCTGTTTGCGGAGAATCAAATATAGGTCTAAATGCAGAAAAAAGGAGTGAAGCGAATGAGTATATATGTGTCATCTTCGAACCTTGTGCTGATTCCAGAAGCGGCGTTAAGTCATTGGAAACCTTATGGCACGGGGGAATTGACCGGAGCTATTATTTCAGGTAAAGATAGTGCTGAAATAATTAAAGAGCTTAATCAATCGTCTATTCTGCCTTTTACAAGTTTTTTCTATCGAAAGCATTTTGTTATTCTATTTGATAAAGAACAAGTGAAAAATCATTTTGAACAGCTGCTTTTACTATATAAATCTCAGGGCTATATTTTTTATTCTTCTACTTTATACGATGATCACTGGTCCCAGGTCCTTGAAGGAACGAAGCAGCTGCTAACGGTCAATGGACAAGTGGTGCCGGTGCTCGAGCTTGAACAAAACGGTGAATTTGATGTTGTACGTGATGAAGGCGGTCTGCACATTGTGATAGATGATGATGAAGACGAAGAGAAGCAGCTAGAAAAAAAAGTTCATGAGCTTCCGCTTGAAGAAGGTACCTATTTTATTGGCGATCCGGGATTTGTTGAAAACCGGGATATGCTGGTAAAAGAATATTTTCCTAAAGGTACGTACGAATTTATTTATAGATACGGAGAAAATGGCTGGCTGATGAAAGTAAGCATTCAGCGAAAAGCGATTAAAGAGCAGCTTACTACTCTTCACGCGGCTTTGTCTTAACCTCTATTCATTGTACAATATTGCTAAATAACTATGTTATAATAGTAATATTGCACAATGAAAGGGGTTTTTTTAATGGAAGCACGTTTGCAAAAAGTCGTATCGTGGCTGGAAGAAAAAAATGTAGAAGCGGCCTTTATTTCGTCAACCGAAAACGTATTTTATTTAACTGGATTTCATACGGATCCGCATGAGCGTTTACTTGGCTTATTTGTGTTTAACGAAGCAGAGCCAATGCTTGTTTGTCCATCAATGGAAGTGGGACAAGCAAAAGAAGCCGGGTGGAAGTTTGATGTGATTGGATATGAAGACCATCAAAATCCTTGGGAACTTATTAAAGAAGCTTTACATAAACGAAACGTAATAGATGTGAAAAAGGTTGCTGTAGAGAAAGAGCAGCTGCTGTATGCGAGAGCCGAAGAACTGCTTAGCTTATATCCAAATGCTGAGCTAGTCGGAGCAGAAGAGAAGTTAAATCAGCTGCGTTTAATTAAAGATGAGCGTGAAGTTGAGATTCTGCAAAAGGCAGCTGCCTTAGCTGATTTTGGTGTAGAAGTAGGCGTATCTGCTTTAAAAGAAGGCGTTACGGAAATGGATGTTTTGGCTAAAATTGAATACGAGTTAAAGCGAAAAGGAATTCGTGAGATGTCGTTTTCAACGATGGTTTTATTTGGTGAAAAAACGGGAGAAGCGCACGGGAACCCAGGTCTTCGCACGTTAAAGCCAGGAGATATGGTTCTGTTCGATTTAGGTGTAGTGCTAGACGGATACTGTTCAGATATTACGCGTACAGTCGCTTACAAGTCTATTAATGATAAGCAAAAAGAAATTTATGAAACGGTACAGCGCGCTGAGCAGGCAGCTCTTGAAGCTTCCAAGCCCGGCACTCGCATTGGCGACTTGGACATGGTAGCACGCAATATTATTACAGAAGCAGGATATGGAGAGTATTTCTTGCATCGTCTTGGTCATGGTCTTGGTATTAGCGTGCATGAGTTTCCTTCAATGAGCCGCAACAATGATGATGTGCTTCAAGAAGGCATGGTATATACAATTGAACCGGGTATCTATATTCCAGGACTTGGAGGCGTGCGTATTGAAGATGATGTAATCATTACAAAAGATGGATACGAAACGTTAACGAAGTACCCAAAAGAATTACAAATTATTTCATAATAACGTCATAAAAAATAGAGGCTGCCATGGTGCAGGCTCTATTTTTATAGGAAAAGAAAAAATTGGTTAAGGTTTCTTGTTTGCTTCTTGATACAATTTCATAGTATGTTACGAAACGATAACATTTCTATCACATTTTCTAAAAACTATATCGTAAGCGAGTGCAGTAGTATATGCTGTACAGTAGGGAGCTTTTTAAGGTCGCAAGCAAGGAGGTTTTTTATGAGTAATTTTACAAAAGATGAAGAATTAATTATACATAAAGCAATAGATGTATTTGGTCAAAAGGATCGAATTGAAGATTATTCAGATGAAAGAAAAAAGCATGGTATTCACGTTGTGGCGTGCGAAAATCATCCGCGTCAAGACGTAACCGCGTATGCAACGCTCGGTGGTCATCAATGTCCGACAGGCTACACAGTTGGAGGAATCCCGCTTCGAATTGAAATCGTTGGGGCTTGTCATGAGGAATTCGGTATTTATTCTGCTATTTTAGCAAACTGTATTTTCCATATGATGAAATCTCACGTGTCCATCTTCCCAGGAGCTATTTATAAAGACGTTATTGCAGTCCTTGATGACAGCTTTCATATGCAGCACATTTTGCTGATTCCGCCGTTTTTATGGGATAATTTTTCAACGATTGAACTATCTGATAAAAAAGTAACGTTCCTGCAGGCCGTTCCGATTTCAGAAAATGAACGTGCTTTTGCACTTGAGTACGGAGTAGATTCGTTGCTAAGCCGCTTTGATGCTGAGCAGGTGAATGTCTTCAATTTAGAAAGAAGATCTGTTGTATAAACAAAAAGAGCGCCGACTGAGACGCTCTTTTTTGTTATTGATTAGTAGGTCAATTCTTTTTGCGGTATAGCTTTTTTATGACTCGTTTGGTAGCTGTGAAGCACCATGCCTGCTATGATAACGCCCATTCCAACCCAAGAAAGAATCGATGGCAAAGGGCTTGATAGAAGGAAGACCTCTCCTAGCAGGGCAAATAAAACTTCCATCGATTGTGTAGCTTCAACTGCACCTAACTTTTGAGAATCTTTTTTAACAAGGTCGGTTGCTGCAAAAAATAAGACCGTTGCACATACTCCTGAAAGTAACGCAACTAAACTGCTTTGATAAATTTGAGTTGTTTTTGGTAATCCATCGGTCACGTAGGCATAGACAGAAAGAATGATCCAAAACGGCAGGCTTGAAAGCGTCATTCCAAGCACACGCTGAAACGTATTAAGTGACGACACTTCCATCATTTTACGGTTGCCAAGCGGGTATGCAAAAGAGGCAATCAAAATGGGAACGGTACAAAGCAAGGCAGTAGCGGCGGACAGTTCAGTCGCATGTTCAAGCTGCATGAGCACAACTCCTATTAAAATAATAAACGAAAAACCTAGCTGCTTGAAAGGAATGCCTCCTCGCTTCTTTCCTTCCTTGTAAAACAAAGGAGCTAGGAGAGACCCCGATAAAATTGTGATTTGCCAAGTTCCTGCAATAAGCCAGCCGGGACCGTAGGCTGAAGCAAAACAAAGAGGAGCGTAAAATAACCCAAATCCAACCGTGCTCCAAAGCAGCCATTTTTGCGGCTGGGCTTTTATTTCTGCCACCACAGGTTTAATACCACCCCAAAAATAAACGAGTACAAGCAAAAGAGGTATCATAAAAAAATAGCGCAGCGATGCGCTCCACGCCCAGCTGCCTCCGGATAAATCCATTGCTCGATTTAAAACGAATGTAAAAGCAAAAAAGAATGAAGCAGCAATGCCTAATAAAAGAGGATTCACTTGGATTCCTCCTCACTTGTCAGCGCTTCACCTAACGTCAGCCAGTTCGTTTCGACAAGCTGCGATGCCAGTGCGGCATCTTTTTGACCGCAAGCGTTTATGATTTCTTTGTGCTGATCAACGGAAGCAAGGCTAGCAAGAGACGAAAAACGAGCGATTTCCAGACGCTGAATTTTGGCGCTTGTTTGTTTTACAACACGTTCTAGCTCTATATTGTTCGCCCGTTTTAAAAAGACGGAATGAAATGCTTCATCCGCTTCGATTGCTTTAAGGACATTTCTTGTTTTGATCGCATGTTCTAGAGATTGATTGTGCTTGATTAGTTCGCCCATATCTTCTTCTTGTAACGAAGTACAAGCCAGCTTAGCAGCAAGTGCATGAAGAGCTGCGACGACAATAAAAGATTGTTTTGCCTCCTCAAGGTTTAATGGAGCCACTTTTGTAGAAGAGCCGGGTGTCGTTTGGACAAGGCCTTCATCTTCAAGTCTTTTTAATGCTTCTCGAACAGGAGTGCGGCTAACTCCAAATTGCTCAGCCAGTTCTTTATCCTGAAGCTTTTGTTCCGGCTGAAATTCAAGCATGACAATATTGTGTTTAAGTGTTTGATAGACTTCTTCTCTTAAAGAAAGTCGTTTGAGAGGTTGAATGTTATTTTTCATAAAACCAATATATCGCATATTAGATTAAATAACAATGTGAAAACTAAAAAAACTTCGTCTAAAAAGCAGACAGCTGCTTTTTAGATGAAGAGCTTAATTACTGCTGCGCAAAGATTTAGATAAAATGCTCGCAATCGCTTTGCTGTGCTCAACCTGCGTTTTTTTTGACTCTTTTCGTTCAAGAGCTACTTTTTGAAGACTTTTTTCTTCTTCAGTTTGAGCAATAACTTGAGGAACAGGGGCAGGTTTCCCTTTTTCTAATGCAACAAAGGTGAGAAAAGAAGTAGCTGCAATACGTTTTATTCCCGTTAACAAATTTTCGGCAATCACTTTAACGAAAATAATCATGGAGCTTTTTCCTGTAACAACAACGAATGCTTCATATGAAATAAAATCTTCTTCGGTGACGGGTTCGATAAAATCAACGTGATCAATGGAAGCCGTAACACACGTCTTTCGGGAATGTTTAGCTGCTGAAAGAGAAGCTGTCATGTCCATGTCAGCGACAATTTTTCCCCCAAAAAGGGTGTGGTGATTGTTTAGGTCATTTGGAAAAATGTGCTGTGATTTGACTACTCGTGAGACGCTGCAAAGTACTGCTTTTTCACTCATTGAAAACACTCCTTCAAACTGTTTATATGGTTTAATGTATGTTGACTACTTGTTCTTATGTATACAAGTTATAGAAAGCCCTTTCGTAAAAAGCTCTTCAAAAGCTTCTATATGGTAAAATAGAACAAATATGAAAGAGAGGATGAGAGCATGAACTTAACTCAATTTTCTAGAAGAAAATATACGGATTCCCCTACACCTTTAGAAAAGCTATCGGTTTTATCTCAGCAGTTAAATGGACCTTCAATTTATATGAAACGAGATGATATGCTTGGACTGACAGGGGGAGGAAATAAGACGCGCAAGCTTGAATATTTAGTAGCTGATGCAAAAGCGCAAGGAGCAGACGTGTTTGTAACGTGCGGTGCGATACAATCCAATCACTGTCGTTTGACGCTCGCTGCTGCCGTAAAAGAGCAGATGAAATGCGTGCTCGTATTAGAAGAAGGGGAAAATAAAGCAAGTGATCAGCCGACAGGGAACTATTTTCTTTATCATTTACTAGGCGCTCATGACATGCGGTTTGTCGCTGAAGGTTCTGATTTGACAGCGGAAATGAAAAAAGTAGAGCAAGAGCTAATTGAAAAAGGTCATAAACCGTATTTAATTCCAGTAGGAGGTTCGAATGTTATCGGTGCAACCGGATACGCTGCCTGTGCACAAGAGCTGCTTATGCAAAGCTATGAGCAGCAAATAAAGCTTAGCCACGTGGTTTGCACAAGCGGCAGCGGAGGCATGCACGCAGGATTAGTGGCAGGCTTTCAAGGTCTTCAAAGTGACGTATCTGTTATTGGAATGAATGTTAGTCGTGCTAAAGAAGAACAAGAAGCAAAAGTTGCTAAGCTGACGAGTGAACTTTATGATCATTTACATAGTAAAACGCCTTTTAAAGAAGAAGAGATTGTGTGTATGGATGAATACGTAGGTCCGGGGTATGCTGTTCCGACAGAAGAGATGGTGGAAGCAGTCAAACTTGTCGCCAGTACGGAAGGGATTTTATTGGATCCTGTGTATACAGGAAAAGCGATGGCTGGTCTAATTGATTTAATTCGAAAAGGTTACTTTAATAAGGATGAAAATGTGGTGTTTGTCCACTCAGGCGGTTCACCGGCTCTTTATGCCTATACATCAATTTTTTCATAAAAAAGCAAGGGATTTGGCTCCCTTGCTTTTTTAGTTTATATAGGGATAGTAAGTGAAAACGTTACTCCGGTGTCTGTATTTTCAGCCGTAATTGCTCCATCGTGCATCGTAACAATACGCTTTACGATACTTAAGCCGATACCGAATTCACCGTTTGCTCCTTTTTTAAACGGTTCAAACAAGTGTTGAAGCACGCTTTGATCAATGGGCGGACCATCGTTGCTGATTGTACATTGAATGTTCGTTTGGTGCTTAGCAAGTGAAAGTGAAACCTTCGTCTCGGCATAGCGCAGCTGATTGTCGAGTACATTTTCAAGAACTTTTGTCCACAGCTCTTTGTCTCCTTTAATCGTTGCGTTTGCGTCGTCAAATTCCCACTGTATTTCAGGGCGCCTCCACCGCAAGCGATCCACTACTTCATGAAGTAGTGCAGTAAAATCAAAGTCATCTTGTGCAAGCTGATGAGTGGACATATAGTCAAGCTTGGTTAAGTAAAGCAAATCGCGGATTTTTTTCTCGAGATTTTTGGATTCATCTTCAATAACTTTTACCGTTTGCGATAAATCACCTTTTGGATAAATGCCGTCTTGAATCGACTGAGCGTAGCTTTGAATCACCATAACCGGTGTTTTTAAATCATGTGAAATATTTTGAAGCAGCGTTTGCTGTGCTTCATCTTTAGATACGAGCCTTTTGCGCATTTGCTCGATGGACGCGCCTAGCTTGCCAATTTCATCTGAACGGTTCACTGTAACGGGCTCATGCCAATTTTGTTCGGCAATTTTTTTCACATCTTTTTCAAGCGATACAAGCGGCTTGCTTAAATATCTTGATAGCCAAATAGATGGAAGCCAGCTGAATAGAAATACAATTGAAATTACAAGAAGCAGCTGTTTAAACAGAGTAGAAGTGAGCGCGTTGCGATACGTATCCCACGAAAATGAAAGTAAAAAAGCAGGCTGTCCGTTTACACTTACTTTTCGAATTACATAAAAAAGCGTCCGGTTGCCAAGATCTTTTTCATAGCGAGCGACGATTTTTCGCTGATTGATTGCATCTTCCTGTGCTTTTCTCAAAAAGTCTTGAGGCAACACCCGTGATGAAAAATAAGAGATATCCGCATGTTCAGGCAATAAAATATGATCCACGGTTCGATTACCAAGTGTTGGTTCACTGTCTTCATTGCTAAAGTAGTATTCACCTGAGCGGCTTGGCAGGCCGTATTCTTTTAAAATATGCTGTTCATTTTCAATAGTGGTATAAATTTCATTCGTGAAGAACTGCCTGAGCGTCGTTGGGAATAAAATAGCGAGCAAAATTGAAATAAGCAGTAAAATACCGGAGATGACGAGCCAAATTTGAAATGCAAGCGACTTGTTTTTCATGCTTTCATCATCCGGTATCCATATCCGTAAATCGTTTCAATTCGTGCTTGCGGCATTTTTTTACGCACGCGTCTTACTAAATCATCCACCACTCGGTCTGTGCCAAAATAATCTTCTCCCCAAATGAGATTCAGCAACTGCTCCCGTGAAAAAGCCTGTCCAAGGTCTTTTGAGATAGTGACAAGAAAATCAAATTCTTTAGACGTTAAATCAATCGGCTTTCCATTTTCACTGACTGTACGGGTATGTAAATCGATCTCATAAGGAGTCAGCGTGATGGTATCGGTTTTCTTTTGATTGGAACCATATACGCGGTTTAGCAGTTTGTTTGCTCGAATAACTAGTTCACGAGGCAAAAAAGGCTTTGATAAATAGTCGTCGCTGCCCATTTCAAGCCCAAGAACCCGGTCAATATCGGCATCGCGGGCTGAGATAAAAATAACAGGCACTTGTGGTGTTTGCTGCTTGATTTCGCGAATGAGCTGATACCCGTCAATGTCAGGCAGCATAATATCTAAAATCCACAGATGCGGAGGAGTTGCAATCATTTCTTTGGCGTCCGTGCCGTTAAAAAATGAGCGAACGTCCCAGCCTTCTTTTTGAAGGTAAAGGCTTAAAACTTCGTTTAAATTTTGTTCATCCTCTACTAAATATAGTGTAAAGCTCAAATTTGACACCTCCCTCTGAATATATGAAAATTAAGGTAAATAAAGCATATTACGCCATCTATGCGCGTTTCTTTAAAGGCCTATGTACCCGCTATTATACTACGTGTTTGCTGTTATAAAGAAATTTTTCACAATTTCACACATTGTTTTGATACTTATCCCAAACTTTTATTTTATAGTATAGATAACATAAAATTTGCTACGTTAAAAGGAGTGTTTTTCATGGATCCACGTGATTATGAAAGAGAGCAAGAACGAAAAGAAGAATACGAAAATCGCCAGCAGCGCTACGATCAGTATCAGCCTGCGTCATCATCACAGCCTCCAAGAAAACGCTTATTTCCAGTGATTGCATCTTCTATCGCCGGAGCAGTACTTGGAGGAGGAATTGTGCTATACGGTGCTCCCCAGCTGGGGTTAATGGATTCAGCTGATACGCAAACAGCGAATCAAACAACGCAGACTCAAACGGCAACAACAACGAGCACAACGCCTCGAACAGTAAGCACAACCGTCAATCAGTCAGATCTTGTTTCAGTTGTAAATAAAGTATCAGCTGCTGTTGTAGGCGTGAACAATATTCAACAGCAAACAAATCCATTTTCTGGAGATACCCAAACGCAAGAAGCAGGAACGGGTTCCGGTGTTATTTTCAAAAAAGAAAATGGAAAAGCATACGTTGTGACCAATAACCACGTTATTGACGGCGCAAGCGAAGTAGAAGTGTCACTTTCAAACGGACAAAAAGAAAAAGCTAAAATTGTCGGAGCTGACGCGCTAACGGATTTAGCCGTGCTTGAAATGTCTGACAAAAATGTAGAGCAAGTCGCGAAGTTCGGGAAATCATCGGATTTAGTAGCGGGTGAAACGGTGCTTGCAATCGGAAATCCTCTTGGTGAACAATTTTCTCGTACGGTCACACAAGGTATCGTGAGCGCAGCAAAACGCTCTGTCCCTATTTCAGAAAATTGGAACGTAGATGCAATTCAAACGGATGCGGCGATTAATCCAGGAAACAGCGGCGGTGCCTTGATCAATTCTTCCGGTGAAGTAGTGGGCATCAACAGTATGAAAATTTCAGAAGACAATGTAGAAGGCATCGGCTTTGCTCTTCCAAGTGATGAAGTGCAGCCGACGATTGAACAGCTGATGAAAAACGGAAAAATAACGCGTCCATATATGGGGGTAGGTCTTCAAGATGTAGGTCAGCTTTCAGCTGCAACAAAACAAAACCAGCTAGGCCTAACAAGCGATACGTCTGAAGGAGTTGTCGTAACGACGGTTGAACCATTCTCTTCTGCTTCTGATGCAGGTTTACAATCAAAAGACGTGATTGTTGCCATTGATGGAAACGAAGTCAAAACATCCAGTGATTTACGTCAATATCTATACACAAAACGCAAAGTAGGAGACACGGTAAAATTAGACGTGTATCGAAATGGAAAAAAACAAACCATTTCTCTGAAGCTTTCAGAACAGCAGGATAACAATGGATGAGTTCAACACCGTTAAAGCTGCTGCTAGCAGTATTAACAGCGTTCGTATTTTTAACCGGCTGCGGAGAGCAGCATTCAAACACGATGTTTCCTTCTGTAGAAATTAGTCAGCTATCTTCTACCAAAGAACTGGCAGCGTATGAGGGAGGCAAGGTGACAGGAGCTGAATTCAACCGTTTTTTAGCCGTTGAAGGGTTCTTAAACCCAGATGCTCCGCTAAATGATACAAGCTACCGCAAAGAGTTATTGCGGCAGCTTGTTATGCAAAAAATTTTAATTTCGCATCTGAAGACAAGCGATAAAGTACAAAAACAAGTCGAGGATATGTGGAAGCAAATTAAACGCTCATATGACGAGGATACAAGAAAACAAGGTTATGAAGTGTTAAATATTCGTTCTAGTGATGTAACCAACCAGCTAACAAATCAGTTTAAATTAGAAGAATATTTCCGTAAACAAATTACGTCTGATGAACTAACTGCTTACTATAAACATATTGAAAACGATCTAACGCGCGTATCTTTTACGCAGCTGGCTTTTTCCACTTTACATGATGCCTCTGCCGCTGCGGCTGAACTGCAAAAGGGAACATCTCTTCAAAGTGTTCAAAAAAAATTTGCTGATGTCCAGACAATCAGCAAAATAGAGAATGCTGATAACCTAAAGCTTTCAAGTCTATCTTCCTCTTTTATAGATGTTTTAAAAAAACAGCACATCGGAGAGAGTAGTGAGCCCATTAAAATGGGTAAAGTCTATTATATTCTTATTTTAAAACAAAAAGATAAAAAAACGGAATCAGAAGTCAAAGAAGAAATGATGAAAGAACTTGTTTTGAATCATATCAACCGGTATATCCAGGATGAACTGCCAAGGTTTCACGTGACTTTCAACCTTAGGTAGTTCCCTTTTATATAGATTGATTGTTTTCAAAAAACAAGCAGGTAAAAGAGCTTTCTATTAATAGAGAGCTCTTTTACATTTTTAAGTAGACAGAAATGTCGGCACCTGATAAAATGAAGTTGTAAAACTTTCATTATTCGGAAAATTTATACCCTCCAGCTTTGGAGGGTTATTTTTTATGCTGTTGGACGAATAAAAGAGGCTGGGACAAAAGTAGTTTCGTTAAAGGGAGATTCGAACGCGTTTGATTCTTGATGGAGAATCAAACGCGTTCGGTTTTTTCTTATTGACAGGGTAAACGTAGGTTTAATCTATTTATTTGTTTCTGGCTGTTGATTAGAGGGCAAGGCGAAGACTCCTGTGCGGAAAGCGAAGCCTGAAACGGAAATCAACAGCAGTGTCAAAAGTGATTCATACGAGCTTATTGATTCCATTGTTCGCTTTTAGATTGGATTGCTTTCGTTACGTTTCAATCACTTTTCATCTTTTAAATGACTCAATAATGCAGGAGCCATCTCCACGTGAGAAAGAGCGATATGTGAAATCGTTTTGGCATAAGGTGTAATTTCGTTAATAAATTGTTCGAGTACGTTCAGGTGAGGAAGCTGAAGCTTTGTAATAAAGCAGGCTTGCCCGGCGATGCGTTCACAGAATAAAGCGTAGGGATACTGAGAAATAAATCGTTTAAAACGCTCGTGCTCGCCGTTTTTCATCGTTACTTCAATAAAACACGACACGGGCAAATGTAGCTTTTCATAATCAATATCGATTGTATATCCTTTTATAATGCCAAAGCTCTCTAGCTGGCGTACTCGCTCTGCCACCGAAGGAGGAGACAAATTAATTTGTTTTCCTAGCTCTCGTAAAGAAAGGCGGCTGTTTTGCTGCAGCGCCTGCAAAATCGATAAATCAATTTCATCAATTTTCAATTGAAAACCTTCTTTCTTATTAACGTTTCATTTGATTAGTAATAATAGATAAGATGTTTTATATGTAATCTGAAATTCCCATTTTTCTTACTATAATAATTAAAAAGGAGTGAGTAAAAAATGGCAAGAGTTTTGTTAGCAAACGAAGAGGGAACAAATTTTGAAAAAGCATTGAATTTAATTCCGCATGTAAAAAGATTGTATGATGAGCTTTACGACACGCTTTGGAACAGCGATATAGTAGAGAGAGAGACCAAGGAAAAAATGAGGCTTTATCTAGCAGGTGTTAACGGCTGTGAGACGTGTATGAGCATGTCATATGTAGGCGATGAGACGCTTAATCAAAAAGTGTTAAGAGAAAAAGAGCTGGAAGAAAAAGATCGACTGCTGTTTCGATTTATTGATGTGTACCGAGTGCGTCCAAGGGAGTTGACCGATGCTGACATGGATCAATTAAAAAAATTTTACAGTGATACGCAGCTGTTAGAGCTTTTGGCTGTTATTAATTTATTTGATCAATTTCACAAAATGATTGTCAGTTTAGATTTATATGATTTTTGCAGCTTGCAGCGCAAGTGAGGCCTTCGCTAAAAATATCTTGACAGACAAAATTCACAGGAGTAAGATAGCTTTCGTGAAGTGAAACGTATCATGAATCGAATCGATTATTCTAAAAAATAGATCAAAGACATTTGAATAAAAATCGCTTAATCCATTACGGAGCGGAGGACCCATTATTTACGCACATATTGTGCTCCGGGGTGAATCCTTAAAAAGGTAGGGTTACTCTTAAAACCCGAACCCGACAGCTAACTTCGCAAGCGTTTTGAGGGGGAAGAGTGTGAAAAAACACAGGAGCCTTCCTGTGTTTTTTTGCGCTTTTTTTAAGAAAAAGATGTAATTTTTTAGAAAAAGTATAAGCTAAGAGAACACACAGCAGTTGAAGAAAGGAATAAATACATTATGAAAAAACAGTTTGCTGTATTGGGATTAGGTCGTTTTGGAGGCAGTTTGGTTGAAGAGTTTGCAAATCTGGATGTGGATGTGCTCGCTATTGACCGCAATCAGGAGGTAGTAAATAAATTTAGCAACTCAGCTACATATGTTGTGCAAGCAAACGCGATTGATGAAGCTAGCTTAAAGGGGCTAGGTATCCGCAATGTTGATCATGCGCTTATTTCGTTTGGGGATGATATCGAAGCAAGCGTGCTCGCAACGATGCTTTTAAAAGATATGGGCGTTAAGCAAGTATGGGTAAAAGCGGTGAATATGTATCATCAAAAGGTACTGGAGAAAATAGGAGCGGACAAAGTCATTCATCCTGAGCGCGATATTGCTAAGCGTATTGCTCATCACGTGGTGTCAGAAAAAATCATTGATTACATTGAACTGTCAAAGGATTATAGTATTGTCGAAATTGTCGCTTCTAAGAAACTTCATAATAAAACGCTGTTTGATTTAAACATTCGTGCCAAGTACGGCTGCAATATTATCGGCTTTCAGCGAAAAGACGGGGAAATGGTGATTTCGCCTACCGCGCATGAAATAATTGAACAAGGAGATATGCTGATTGTTATCGGACATAACCGCGATTTGAACCGTTTTGAAGAAGAAGGAGTTTAACTCATGAAAAAACAAATCATTAAACTCACTCCTCCGCAGCTGCTTGTCTCCATTTTTGGCGGAGGAATTATTATTGGTGCTCTTCTATTGATGATGCCTTTTTCTACTACCGAGCCAATCCGATGGGTAGACGCCCTTTTTACATCTACTTCCGCTATGACAGTGACCGGCTTAGCCGTCGTAGATACAGGTACGCGTTTTACCGTCATCGGTCAAACGATTATTATGCTGCTAATTCAAATAGGCGGTCTTGGCATTATGTCATTTGCCGTGTTGATTTTTATAATGCTAGGTAAAAAAATTGGCTTTAAAGAGCGCGTGCTCGTTCAGCAGGCATTAAATCAAACGAGCGTCGGCGGAGTTGTCCTGCTAGTTAAAAGGCTGTTTATCTTTTCATTTTTAATTGAATTTGTTGCACTTATCTTTTTAGCAATACGCTGGGTTCCGGAATTCGGATGGTCTAAGGGGCTGTTCTTTAGCTTGTTTCATTCAATTTCAGCTTTTAATAACGCAGGGTTTGGACTACTGTCGGATAACTTAGTGCAGTATGTTGGAGATCCTATTATTAACATAACGATTTCTTTTTTGTTCATCATTGGCGGGTTAGGGTTTACCGTTCTTGCTGATATGTGGGTGAAAAAATCGTATAAAAAACTAACGCTCCATTCAAAAATTATGATTGTCAGCACGTTTGCCATTAATGTGATTGCCATGCTTTTTATTTTTTTCTTAGAGTACAGCAATTCGCATACGCTCGGAAGTTTATCATTAGGAGACAAAGTATGGGCTTCTTATTTTCAAGCGGTAACGACAAGAACCGCTGGATTTAATACAATCGATTTAGCTCACCTGCATGACGCAACGGTCTTTTTAATGGTCTTATTAATGTTTATTGGTGCAGGAAGTGCGTCAACAGGAGGCGGTATCAAACTCACGACGTTTGTGGTGATTATTTTTTCTGTATGGGCATTTTTACGAAGCCGGGAAGATATTGTGCTATTAAAGAGACGACTTCTTCCTCTTCACGTGTTTAAGGCACTAGCCATCACGATGATTTCAATTATGTTTGTATTTGGGGCCATTTTCCTGTTAAATATTTCGGAAAACCTGCCGTTTGTAAAAATTATGTTTGAAGTTGTTTCTGCGTTTGGAACAGTAGGTTTATCAATGGGAGCAACTCCTGAGCTTTCGTACTTTGGACGCGTAATTATTATCTTTATCATGTTTTTAGGAAAAGTGGGGCCATTAACGCTTGCGTTTTCATTATCTAAGCAAAAGCGCGAAGCCGTTCGTTATCCAAATGAAGATATAATGCTAGGGTAGAAAAATCGCCTTCGATGAGGCGATTTTTTATATTATTTATACGTTCAAGACATATAAGAAGTTACGCACAAAACAGTTGCGATGAATAAAAAGAAGGCAAAGACAAGAACACTGGGCAATTTGGAATGTCGGCGCATTAAAGATCCCCCTTTTTTATAGTAAAAAAATCTCTTACTATATATAACGAAAGAAACAAAAATATGATTCACTTTTTTGACGAAATTTGAAGGTTTTTCTCGTTAAAAAAATCCGCACCCCTGTCCTAAACATTTTGCCAAGCTGTTGCATACACTAAAAGCAGATAACAGGAAGTGAGGGATGGTACGTGGGAAAACAAAATTTTGCGTTAATCGTTGTGTTATTTGTTTTACTTGTTATTGTAGGTGCATCTGGCTTTCGCTTTTAAACGTTAACTTTATTTGCGCATAGCTCCCGTCAAAAAGGGCATACTAGGCGGAAGTAAAAAACAAAAATTTCTTCAATATTGCCGAACAATGAGTTCCTCTACTCATTCATCTAATCGGTATGTAGCCATGCGAAAGCATGGTTTTTTTTGAAATAAGAGGATGAATGATGTTCATCCCCTCTAAAAAATTAGTAGTAGCAAGAACATCCTACGATTACTAATAGAATAAATAAAACAACGATAAATGAAAAACCAAAACCGCCTTTTGCGCCCATATGTGTAACCCCCTTTAGTAAGAGTCTCTATATCCTATGTACTAATTGGGTTAAGTGATTGAGAAATTTGCCTATTTTTTAACGGTAACGATCTTTTGAGAAGACTGAAGAACACTTACTTTTTTCATTTGTGCAGAAATCCTTTATGATAAAGAGGAAAAGGAGGGCAAAGTGGTGGGAATACATGTAGAATACGTCATGAATCAGCTAGAAGAGGGTAAGTGGAAAGAGATCAAACGTGAAATTCAACAAGAAATGAAGAAAAAACCTCAAGCATCTGATTTGTACTGTTACTTAGCGGTTTGTTTAGCAAAGCAAATCGAAGAATCAATTATTTTTGAAAAAATGGTATTAAATTTAGAAATGGACCGAGCTCTTCATCAGGCACTAACATTAAATCCATCTTCAAGCTTGGCGCACTTCGTTCGAGGAATAAAATACCGGGAAACTCCGCTTATGTTTGGAGGGGATTACGAAAAATCGCTATCTTATTTGCAGCGGGCGCGAGATCTTGGTTTTGAAGGGATTATGCTGCCGCTCGAACTCGCCAAAACCTATATTCAATTAAAAGAAATGGAAAAAGCAAAAGAACAAATCGCCTATGCCCGGGAAATCAATCCTACTCACGGAGATATTAAAAAAGTCGAAAACATGCTGCAAACAGGACGGTGAATCAAAAGTCCTGTTTTATTTTTGGTTTTAAGGAAACATATGCTGATTTTCATAAAGAATTGCTTTTTATATAACAATAAGAATATTTGTAAAAATTTTAAGAAGTGCATGTAAGTCCAACGACTTCTTAACTGCTAGATTTTCTACATTATTAGAGCGTTCAGTCTACATAATTCCAAAAATAGTAAGAAACTATCAGCCTATGGATAAATTGTTAGAAAATATAGATAATTGTAAATGGATAGAGAAAAAAGTTAAACATGCGACTAATTAAAAAAGCAAAGGTCTGATTTACTTTGCTTTTTATTTATACACATATGTAAAAAATATTATAATAAACCAATTTATTCTTTGTGAAATCCATCGTTTCAGGCGATGTGAAATAATGTATTTGAAGGAGGAGACCCAGATGAAGGTTATGAAGATGTTGGTTATTGCATTATGTAGTTTAAGTTTAGTTGTCACACCAGCTGCTGCTGAAGTTCCGGGTGTCGACCATTCAATGAAACGAGGTGCTACACAAGGAATTGTAGCGGCATCTCACCCGCTGGCTGCTGAAGCGGGAAGGAAAGTTTTAGCTGAAGGCGGAAACGCTGTGGACGCGGCAGCTGCCATTCAATTATCTCTAAACGTTGTGGAACCGATGATGTCAGGTATCGGCGGCGGCGGCTTTATGATGATTTATGAAAAAAAGAAAGATAAAATTACGATGCTAGACAGCCGTGAAATGGCACCAACTGATGTTACGCCTAAGCTGTTTTTAGATTCAAAAGGAAAAGTCATCCCTTTCAGTAAGCGTCACATAACAGGAAAGGCAGTTGGAGTTCCTGGTACGCTAAAAGGAGTAGAAACAGCCCTTAAAGATTATGGAACAATGGACTTATCAGATGTTATTAAACCAGCTATTACTCAAGCAGAACAAGGAATCAAAGTAAATTGGTCGATGGCTCAGTACATTGATGAAAATGTAGACAAGCTTGAAAGATACCAAACGGCCGGTAATGTATTTGTGCCGAATGGCAAGCCGTTGAAAGAAGGAGATAAGCTTGTTCAGCCGGATCTTGCTAAAACATTAAAGCTTATTCAAAAAGAAGGATCAGATGCTCTTTATAAAGGAGAAATTGGAAAAGCGCTTGTTAAAGAAGTTCAAAAACGCGATGGAAACATGACCATGGATGATTTGAAAAATTACGTTGTAAAAGAACGTGAGCCGGTCAAAACAACTTACCGAGGCTACGATGTGGTTAGTGCGGCTCCTCCTAGCTCCGGCGGATTAACCGTGCAGCAGATTTTAAAGCTAATGGAAGGTTATGATGTAGAAAAAATGGGTTCCAATACGCCTCAGTATTTGCAGCATTTAACGGAAGCGATGCACTTAGCTTTCGCGGACCGCGCGGCGTATATGGCAGATGAAGACTTTTACGAAGTGCCGAAAAAAGGACTGTTAGATGAAGATTATATTAAAGAACGTCGTAAATTAATTAATCCAAACAAAGCAACGCCTAATGTCAAAGAAGGAGACCCTTGGAAATATGAAGGAAAAGAAAATCCAAATAAAGCAACAGTAAAGGAAGAAAATCCAATCGGCCAAACGACTCATTTCTCTGTTGTAGACAAATGGGGAAACATGGTTTCTTACACGACTACCATTGAACAAGTTTTTGGTTCAGGAATTATGGTTCCTGACTACGGATTTATGCTCAACAATGAAATGACAGATTTTGATGCCACTCCGGGAGGCGTGAACCAGGTTGAGCCTAAAAAACGTCCTCGAAGCAGCATGTCTCCAACGATGCTGTTAAAAGACGGAAAGCCGTTCATGGCAATTGGTTCACCGGGAGGCCCAACCATTATTGCGTCTGTAGCAGAAACGATTATGAATGTTATTGACCATAAGATGCCGATTCAAAAAGCGATTTTAACACCTCGTATTTATTCAGGCGGCTATCCAACCGTAAGATGGGAACCTGGCTTTAGCCAAGATACAATTCTTGAAATGATGGCTAAAGGACATGCGTTTGAAGAAAAGCCTGAGCATATTGGAAACGTTCAAGCGGTTATCTATGACTATGAAACGGGGAAAATGTACGGAGGCGCTGATAATACGCGCCAGGGCACGGTATTAGGAGTAGACGCAATTAAATATGTATCGAAACAGCCAAAACCAATTAAAGAAGAGAAAAAAGGAGAATTTACAGTTGAAGTCAACCGTGCCGTTTATCCATTTACTGATAAGCAAGTGAAGCTGATTGATGGAAAGCCTTACGTTCAGTCTGATCGCCTGCTGTTAGGCTTAGGCGTCATTGATTCGAGTGACTTAAAGCTGTATACACCAAATCATCACTCTTATTTATCAGTTATCAAAGTAGCCAAATCACTTGGCTACAAAGTGAAATGGGATGACGAAAAGAAAGTGGTCTCATTAGAAAAAGATCCTGGTGAAGACGATGCCGGCGATGATGAAGACGGAGACGTTATTACAAATTAAAAAAGAAACTGGGACAAAAGTATTTTAGGTGAAGAAAAATCCGAACGATGAATTGAGATTCTTGATGAAGAATCCAACTCGTTCGGATTTTTTTATTGGTATGGCAAACGTAGGTTTTCAGTGTGTAGTTACTTCTAGCTGTTGCACGGAAATCAACAGCGGTGTAACGAGCGATCCATACTCGCTCCTTTATTCCATTTGTTCATCTTTAAATTGAATGGATTTTGTTATGTCGCAATCTTTTTTTATGAAAGCAAATAAAATTGGCGATTTTAAACCGAACGACAAAAAAATTTGCGTGTTTTGCCAAAAAGTTGTAGAAACTGACAGTTTTTTTGGCGTGTGTAAGAAAACCCGTAATAAAAAGACTGATAGAATGCTACAAACAAAGTTGGCATCATTTTTGCATAAGAAATAGATGAGGGGCTGTATCAATGAAAAAAATACATAGTTACATAAACACCTATGTTTACTTCACACAGAATAAAATGCAACGGAGGTATAGAAAATGAAAAAAGACATTTCAATTATCGGTGTACCAATGGATTACGGACAAACAAGAAGGGGTGTAGACATGGGGCCGAGCGCGATCCGCTATGCAGGCATGAATACACGCTTAGAAGCTCTTGGCTATACCGTACACGATGAAGGCGATATTAAAGTAGAAATTAAAGAGCGGGCAGACGTAGATAAAAATACGAATTTGAAAAACTTAGCGGCTGTAGCCAGCGGAAATGAACAGCTTGCTGCAAGAGTTGAAGAGGTGAGAGAGCAAGACCGCTTTCCGTTAATATTAGGCGGAGACCACAGCATTGCAATTGGAACGCTTGCAGGAGTCGCAAAAGGTTCAGAAAATTTAGGCGTTATTTGGTATGATGCTCACGGTGATTTAAACACAGCTGAAACATCCCCATCAGGCAACATTCACGGCATGCCGTTAGCGGTGAGCTTGGGTATTGGACATCCTGTACTTTTAAATATTGGAGGGTATACCCCAAAAATTAAACCTGAAAATCTGGTTATTATCGGTGCACGCTCATTGGATGATGGTGAAA
Organism: Priestia sp. SRI_019; assembly: GCF_057586255.1. Taxonomy (NCBI): domain Bacteria; kingdom Bacillati; phylum Bacillota; class Bacilli; order Caryophanales; family Bacillaceae; genus Priestia; species Priestia sp. SRI_019. Next base: position 994,358 of record NZ_JBYCZN010000001.1, read on the forward strand.
AAGAGTTAATTAAAGAAAAAGGAATTAAAGTGTATACCATGCATGAAATTGATCGTTTAGGTATGACGCAAGTGATGAAAGAAACGATTGATTATTTAAGCGGTACAGACGGCGTGCACCTGTCGCTGGACTTAGACGGCTTAGATCCGGATGATGCACCAGGCGTAGGTACACCTGTAAAAGGCGGCATCAGCTACCGAGAAAGTCATTTAGCAATGGAAATGCTAGCGGAAGCAGATATGGTGACATCTGCTGAATTTGTAGAAGTGAACCCTATTTTAGATCAGCATAACAAAACTGCAGAAGTAGCGGTTGCGTTAATGAGTTCATTGTTTGGCGATAAGCTTTTATAAGAAAGAGCTACTTATAGGTATCGTGTAGAAGAAAATCTGTTATGATCAATAAACGGTCATGCAGGGCTAATCGGCTGCCATCCTCGCTACGGGGCTGGCGCCATTTGAAAAACATCCGGCATTAATGGACTTCAGCCATGAAGAGCTACCTAGTAAGCGGCTAGAAAAACAAAATAAACCTAAAAAAATGAAAGCGATTTCATTTTTATGCAGCAAAGGGAGGAAATGGGATGAATATTCCACAGGGGCAGCCAGGAGAATTAAAAAGAACGATGAAAACAAGACATCTTTTTATGATATCACTAGGAGGATGTATTGGTACCGGTTTTTTTCTTGGTTCAGGTTATACCATCAATGAAGCAGGTCCGATGGGAGCAATGATTTCCTACTTAGTAGGAGGGATCATTATGTATCTAACGATGCTGTGTCTTGGAGAATTATCCGTTGCTATGCCAGTTGCAGGATCGTTTCAAACGTACTCCACTAAATTTATCGGCCCTGCAACCGGTTTTGCGATTGGATGGCTGTACTGGCTAGGATGGGCAGTAACGGTGGCACTTGAGTTTTTAGCTGCCGGGCAATTAATGCAAAGATGGTTCCCAGACTCGCCCGTTTGGTTATGGTGCGCCATTTTTGGAGCGTTAATTTTTTCACTAAATGCACTTTCAGCTAAAGCATTTGGTGAAACAGAATTTTGGTTTTCAAGCGTTAAAATTTTCGCCATCATTATGTTTATTGTTGTAGGCGGAGCGGCAATGTTTGGACTCATTGATATGAAAAGCGGACAGGAAGCACCGCTTCTATCAAACTTCTTTGCCGAAGGGCTGTTTCCAAATGGCGTAACGGCTTTGCTAATTACAATGATTACGGTGAATTTTTCGTTCCAAGGAACAGAATTGATTGGAATTGCGGCAGGGGAAAGTGAAAATCCAGAAAAAACAATTCCAAAAGCGATTAAGCAAACGGTTTGGCGTACGCTTTTCTTTTTCGTCTTATCCGTGTTTGTCCTAGCAAGCATGATTCCTCGTGAAAAAGCAGGCGTCGTAGAAAGTCCGTTTGTTGTTGTGTTAGACAGTGTAGGTGTACCTTACGCGGCGGATATTATGAACTTTATCATTTTAACTGCTCTTCTTTCAGTCGCAAACTCTGGATTTTACGCGGCTACACGTATGCTTTATTCTCTTTCAAGAGAAGGAATGGCAAGTCCTGCGCTTGGAAAAGTTAACAAAAGAGGAGTTCCGTTTAATGCACTATTAATTACGCTTGTAATTTCATGTTTTTCGCTGCTTTCAAGCGTAGTGGCAGCTAAAACCGTTTTTGTATGGCTGATTTCACTAGCTGGACTTGGCGCTCAAATTGGCTGGATTGCGATTACAGCTTCACTGCTTGCGTTTCGTCGTGCTTACGTGGCTAAAGGTGGAAAAGTAGAAGATCTGAAATTTAGAACACCTCTTTATCCGGTTCTTCCTATCGTAGCGCTTATTACGAACTGTATCGTTATGATCAGTCTTGCATTTGATCCTGAACAGCGAATGGCGTTATACTGCGGAGGTATTTTCTTTATAGGCTGCTATGTTTATTATTATTTGAAAATTCGAAAACAAAATCAGTCAAAACAAGAGCAAGAAGTTCAGCTTGCGGAAAATAAACGAATGATTATTTAACATAAAAAACCCGGAAAAGCACGATTTTCCGGGTTTTTTATGTACTCGTTTTTAGCTATCTAGTGTTGTGTCTTCATTTTTACGTCGGCGGAGCCTCCATAGTGTGATAAGGGCAACCAGTGTAAGAACAATACCGCTGCCCAGCAGGATATGACTCACTGTTTTATCCTGCTTTTTTTGGCCTTGTTCAAAATATTTCTTGTACATTGCCACCGCAGCTTTATTTTGCTTGTATTTTTTCGGAACGCTCATTTCTTTTCCGAGTTTCCAGCCGTCTTTATAAGCTTTTTGCTGTAAAGATTTCACATCTTTATTCGAATAAAAACCTGCTTTGTACCATTTTTCTAGCTCAGGCTTGTCCTGAAGACTTTTAGGCGCTCTATAGGTCTGATAAGTGAAAGCTGAGTCGTATCCGTCTGCTTTTACGTCTTTTTGTTTTTGTTTCTGTCCTTTTTCATATCCTTGCTCAAAGGCTGTTTGCAATTCGCCTTCTGCTTCTGCAGGTACTTGGAGTGGAAGGTCATGATAACCTTGTACGTAGCCTTGCTTTTCAAACTGCTTTTTTTGCTGCTCCAGCACTTCGGCTTGAGCGGTTTCAAAGCCTTCTGTAAAAGCCTGACGTGTGACATCCTCATCATCATACATGCTCGGAACACTCATTGAATCATTTTCAAGACCTTGGTCATAGCCTTCTTTTTTTGCTTTAACAGATAAGTCCATTAAAGAAATAGCTTTTTTGTAGCCTTGAACATAACCTTTATTCCAGTCGGAGGACTTAGAAGGGAAAGGATCGATTTCTGATTGAATAGTAGCATGTTTGTAATCAAGGACGCCTTGCTGATAGCCTTCCTCTTCGCCGGCAGCCATTTCATTTTCTTGTTCAGTCTTAAGCTCTTCCTCTTTTTGCTGCTGACCTTTTTTATATCCTACCGTATACCCCATCATAAACCACGTGAATTCTTCAGAAGATTTGTCCAGCCCTGTTGTTTGATCAAAATGTTCAAATTTTTTCTGTGCGTATCCATCTTCTTCTCCAAGCGAATAGCCTTCTTGATAGAGAGAGTCAAAAATAGCTTTTACATCTTCAGTTGTATCCACGTCTGTTGACTGGTCCAAAACATCGGAAGAGGAATCCGGGGAATCGGGAGTAGCATAAGAAGGGATGGGATCACTTGCAAGAATAAGTAAGCAAGCTGTACTAATAACGGCTAATTTTTTTTTCATCATTTCTTCACCTTTTAGTTCAAAGTCAATGTTTATTTTGTAGTTTAAGCGTACAGCTTTCCATGCAGAAAGGCGTGTAAAAGTTTTTCCAATTATGAAAATTATAACATTTAAATGAAAAGGAGAATAGGTGGTAAAAGGGAGAAATATGTGTTTTTCGCAGAGTTTTATCTTTGGCGCTGTTTTGCCTTTTTTACTCTGTATGAGCGGTAAAATATTTCAGCTGCAAAACAGAATAAAAGGAAAAAAAGAACAAATAATTCGGCGAACTCCATTACGCGAAACGGGCTGTAGGCATTTTGAAGAGCCATTGAAAAACTAAACCCTTGCATCATATCCACACTGATCGAAAATCCCATTAAGCATCCTAACAGCAAAGCTGATATCCAAACGATTTTCATACGTCTCACTCTCCGTTTTTGTTTTTTTCTTAAAAACATTCTACCGATAGTTTTTGTTGTTTTTTTTGTCTTACGCTTTGATTGCTCTATTAAAAATTGCATACAAAGCATTTATTTGGAAAAAGCTAAAAAAAAGAAAAGAAAGGTGTTTTTAATCGTGCCTTCTTTATTTAAAAATAAAAAAAGCAAAGACAATAAAAAGGAAACAGAAGGTTCGCTACCGGAGGAACAAGAACTGCTGAAGCAGTCGCTTGAAGGTAATATAGCCAACATAAAAAAGCGAACGGGGAACAGCTCGGATATGGTGATCCGCTATATAAAAATCGGGGAACGGGCATCCATTCAAGCGGCTGTTATCTATATAGACGGGATTGTAGACAATCAGTCTATTCAAGAGCTTTTAGTAGACACCATGATGAAAGATGACGTGTTTTCTGAACCAATAACGCCTCAAAACGCCTTTACGTTATTAAAAGAAGATGTAGTAGGAATTGGAGACGTTGCGATTTTACATACGTGGAGTGAAGTTTTTCCAGCCTTGATGTCAGGAGACACGCTTATTTTAATAGATGGAAACAACCATGCAATGAGTGCAGGTACGAAAGGCGGAGAGTGGCGTTCGATTCAAGAGCCGACTACACAGCTTGTCGTTCGGGGTTCGAAGGAAGGGTTCACGGAATCGATTGCTAAAAACATGCCCATGGTTAGGCGAATTATCAAATCGCCCGACTTATGGGTAGAAACGATGAAAATTGGGAAAGTAACGCAGACAGATGTTTCAATGATGTATATTAATGGAATTGCCAATGACAAAATCGTAAAAGAAGTGAAGCAGCGTCTTAACCAAATTAATATCGATAGCATCTTAGAATCAGGCTATGTGGAGCAGCTTATTGAAGACCAAACGTACACTACTTTTCCTACGATGTATCACACGGAGCGTCCCGATATCGTTGCAGGAAATTTGTTAGAAGGGCGTATTGCGATTTTTGTAGACGGAACGCCATTTGTGCTGATTGCACCGGCTGTCTTCATTCAGTTTTTTCAGTCTCCTGAAGATTATTATTCGCGCTTTGATATTGCAACATCGATTCGTTTTTTACGCATTCTTATTTTTTTTATTTCACTAATTGCACCCGCTACGTATGTAGCGATCACAACGTTTCATCAGGAAATGGTTCCCACAAAGCTGCTCATCGCCATTGCTGCACAGCGGGAAGATGTTCCCTTTCCTTCCTTGGTTGAAGCGCTCATTATGGAAGTCACATTTGAAATTTTGCGAGAAGCCGGTATTCGACTTCCAAGGGCGATCGGTTCTGCAGTTTCAATTGTAGGAGCGCTCGTGATTGGGCAAGCATCGGTTCAAGCGGGGATTGTATCTCCAGCGATGGTTATTGTTGTGGCGATGACGGCAATTGCAAGCTTTGCTACACCTTCTTTTGCCATTGCGATTTCTGCACGGCTCATTCGTTTTGTTTTTATGATTGCAGCAGCTACTTTTGGATTTTATGGCATTATTCTGTGCTTTTTAATGATGATTGTTCACCTCTGCAGTCTTCGTTCATTTGGCGTTCCATATATGACGCCTCTTGCTCCATTTATTCCGAGCAACTCAGGTGATACCATTGTTCGCATGCCGTGGTGGATGCTTAGACAAAGACCAAGGCTCATTAGCAGTGGAAATATGACGAGAGAAGGAGACGGACAGCGGCCAATGCCTCCTAAAAGCCGAGGAATGGCAAACACTACGGTGAAAGAAGGCGATCAAAATGATGCGTAAAGGGCTCTTATGTACAGTAATGGCGTTTACGATTTGCTTTCTTTCAAGCTGCTGGAGCAGTAAGGAATTAACCGATCTAGCGATTGTCGCAGCGATGGGAATTGATAAAACAAAAGATGGTCAGTATCAAATCACGCTGCAAATTATTAATCCAGGCAACGTAGCCGGCGGTCTTCAAGGAGGCGGCGGAGGTACACAAAGTCCGTCTGTTTCTGTATACGGAGCAAAAGGCGCAAACTTAGTGGAAGCAAGCAGAAGAGCATCGAGCACTGTATCAAGAAGACTGTACTACGCTCATACAAACTTAATTGTTATCGGAGAAAGTCTTGCGAGAACCGAAGGCATTGATGTTATTATTGATGCCATTGACCGAGATCCGGAATTTCGAATTACATCTGATATGGTCATTGCAAACGGCGTAAAAGCTTCCAGCTTTGTAAAATCTCTTACGCCAATTGATAAAATTCCAGCTAATAAAGTCCTTAAAACGCTGGAGCTCACAGAGCAAAAGTGGGGAGAACATATGAAAGTATCGGCTCAAGAAGTTATGAAAAACCTCGAATCTCCTGGAAGTCAAGCGCTGATGTCAGGGTTTGGAATAAGAGGTAGTGCTCAAAAAGCCCAAACGCTGCAAAATCTGCAGCAAACTGCTCCTGAATCGACTCTTCGTGCAGAAGGACTCGGCATGTTTAAAGATGGCAGGCTGATTACATTTTTATATGGAAAAAAAGCGCGAGGCGTAATGTGGCTGCGGGATAAAGTGCAGGGAACAGATGTGAATATTTCATGGAAAGATAAAAAGAAAGCTATTGCTTATCAAGTCGTCCGTCAGCGAACAAACGTGAGTGCAAATATGGTGAACGGCAAACCAAAGATGATTGTAAGAACTAGGGTAGAAGGAGATATTGGTGAAATGGAAGTACCTGTAGATATTAAAAATCCATTTGTGATTCTTGATATTGAAAAAAAAATAGAAGCAGCGATTGAAAACGAAATAAAAGAAGCGTTTGCTTTTGCTCAAAAGAAACAGACGGATGTTGTGGGATTTGGAGAAGTCGTGCACGAAAATTATCCGAGGCAGTGGAAAAGGCTTCAGCACGAGTGGAGCGATGTGTATTTTCCTGAAGTGGAGATGGATGTAAAAGTAGAAGCGTATGTAAGACGAGCAGGTTTGCGAAACAAGTCGTTTATGTCTGATGCGGTAAAACAACGACAGTAAACAGGAGGGAGCAATGAGTGGAAAAAGTGAAAATTAGCTCTGTGCAGTTTTTTATTTTAATCGTCCTTTTTGAACATGGAAGCGCATTGCTCATTCCGCTTGCAATGGATGCAAAACAAGACGCCTGGCTTGCTATTTTACTCGGTATGTTTGGGAGCTTGTTGCTTTACCTCATTTACTACCGGCTGTATAGGTACTACCCTAACATGCTGCCGACAGAATACATGCAAAAGCTGTTAGGAAAAGTCTTGGGATCCGCACTTGCTTTTTTATATTTGCTTCATTTTTCATATGCTGCCGCTCGCGTACTTCGAGATTTTGGAGAAATGCTGCTGACATTTGGCTATCCCGACAGCCCTTTGTTTGTGGTGAACGCGATGCTGATGCTGTTGATTATTTATACCGTGCACAAAGGACTTGAAGTAGTGGCTCGGGCAGGAGAGCTAATGTTTATTTTGATGTATATCTTGGCTGTAGCAGGATTTGTGCTTATTTTTGTTTCAGGCTTAATTGATTTTAGCTCTTTAAAACCGATACTCGAAGATGGGATTTGGCCAGTTTTGAAAACGGTGGCTACTCAGACTCTGTATATTCCGTACGGAGAAGCTGTTGTGTTTACGATGATTTTTCCATATGTAAAAGATCCTAAAAAAGTAAAGCTTGTAGGCCTTTGCGGCATTGTGTTAAGCGGCATTAATTTAGCAATTACAATGGCGATTAATGTGAGTGTATTAGGGATAGGATTGACTAACAGGTCAGTCTTTCCGCTTTTAAGTACGGTAGAGAGCATTAGGGTAGCTGATTTTTTAGAACGGCTGGACGTGTTTTTTATGATTGCCTTAGTCATCGGAGGATTTGTTAAAATCAGCGTCTTTTTTTACGCCGTGATTGTTGGACTTTCCACACTGTTTAAGGTGAAACGACCTTCTGCGCTCACATATCCTGTGGGCACGGTAATTTTATTTTTTTCTTTGACGATTGCAAGTAATTTTCAAGAGCATTTAAAAGAAGGGCTAACGATTATGCCGGTGTTGCTTTTTATCCCTTTTCACGTAGTGATTCCGTTTACGCTGCTCTGTATAGCATTTATTAAACATCGCATGAAAAAAGCAAACGCGCTGTAGCCATTAGGATGGCTGCAGCGCGTTCGTCTGCTATCTGCTACTGCACATGCAGCTGCTCCCGCTCTTTTTTTACTTGTTCTAGCTGTGAAATCGTAACAAGCTGATACCCTTGTGCGTGAAGCTGCTTCATAATTTCAACCGCTGCTTCGGCACTTGTTTGATAAATATCATGCATTAAAATAACTTTTCCGTCTCCGACTTGGCTCATAACCGCTTGAACGGAGTGAGGAACGTTTCTATATTTCCAGTCTTCGGGATCGATATCCCATAGAGTCACGCCAACATTTCCGATATAACGTCTTACATTTGCGTTCACGGCTCCATAGGGAGGGCGTACATGCAGCGGTTCATAGCCGCTCACTTGTTTAATGAGCGCTTGGGTATCGCCTATTTGGTGTTTGACCTGCGCTTCGTTCAAACGTGTGAGCTGAGGGTGATCCCAAGAGTGATTTCCGACTTCGTTGCCTTCCTTGACCATACGTTCGATTGTTTCAGGATAATATTGAACGCGGCTTCCTAACACAAAAAAGGTAGCGTGCCCGTTCACTTCTTTTAATCCATCTAAAATCAAATTGGTAGATGAAGGGTTAGGCCCATCATCAAAGGTCATCGCAACGACTTTTTTAGTTGGATCAATAGGCGCTCCTTGCCGCGGCATTTCGTTAACGATATGTTTTGGAGGCGTTTCTTTGACTTTATTTTTATTTGCTGCTTCGTCTTTGTAAGCATCGCTCAGCATGTCTTTAAATAAATCTTTTTGGATAGCGATTGTTTTGGTTTTCGTTTGTTCAGCACCTAGCTGATAAGGCTTAAAATAGATCACAATACTGTTTTCAAGCAGCGCAAACTGACTGAAATTTTGATTAGCTGCCTGAGTGCCTTTTTGAAGGTCCGGGTCAAAATCAGCTGTTTTCATTTGTTTTTTTAATTCAGCATATGAAATAGCCGAAAGGCGATCTAAATAGTTTGCATCTTCTTTAAATAAATCCTTTAACGTCATTTGTTTTTGAGCAGGCAGGTCGAAGGTAAAGGTTTTGAGAGAAGACGTTCCTTTCTCTCCATTTACAGATTCATATTCATCAAAGACAACGCTTAGCGTTTGCTTGCTGTAATGGACGATTTTATATGTAATCGTTAACTCAGCTTTTTTCTTTTTTGACTGCTTCTTCAGCTTTTTTTCATAGTGTGCAACTTGATCTGTTACGTAAGCTTGAATAGATTGATCGATTTCTTTTTTACCAAAGGAAGGGTAGCTAATGGCATAGCCTCCGTCGGTAAGGTCCTTAACTAGCGTCTGAATTTCAACGTTTGGATAGGTTTGATCTGTTTGAATATTTGCCGTTTTTTTCTCTGTACTGTTTGCTTTGACAATATACCCTGCTGTACCAAGAAGCAAAATACAGCATCCAAGCAGTGTCAAAATACGTTTGTAGCCCATGGTTTTCATGTAGTAATATTCCCCTTTTTGTATATATCTACCTAATAGACGCATGAGACCATCATTTAGTTTTACTTTTTTTTAAAAAAACCAAACTATTTTTCTACTCATTCCGTCTACCTTATAGATGTACTTCAGCAAGAGAAAATAGAAGGGTATGAAAGACGATGAAAAAACATGATGCACATCAGGTGCTCATAGCGTGCGTAACCGAGCATAAAGCGGATTTTTACCGGCTTGCTTTTAGCTATGTAAAGAATCAAGAAGATGCGCTTGATATTGTGCAAGAATCGATTAACAACGTCGAGCGTCAATCAGTACGACACGATTGATAAAAAACACGAAGTGCTCGTTACGCTTCCAAGTTTGTTCAAAGATCAAAGCTATATAAAGGTCATTAGTGAAAATATTAAACAGCAAATGAAAGATCAAATGAAACATGAAGAAGGCAAAATCTACTGGCTGACTGAAGAAGGTATGGATCCTTTTAAAGAGATTGATGAAAATCAAAGCTTCTACATTACGAAAGATCATAAGCTTAGAATTGTATTTGATAAATACAAAGTCGCCCCAGGATATATGGGAAACGTTGAGTTTGAAATTCCAACGGACGTTATTTCAAACCTTCTGGTTGGTAAACGGTATATTCATTAAAAAACAGGCGTGAACGCTGAACGTTCACGCCTGTTTTTTTTACATAAAGAAACGTTTAAATTTATTTTTATGCAAAATAAGTTGAAATATATAAGCAATCATGTATAATATTCTGTATATATTTTCATTCTTTTTGTTTATAAAGTCTTAGGGGAAAATGATGTGAACGGTTGCATTTCTAGAGAGGAAGTGAAGAGGTGAAACGCACGTTAAATCAAGATACAATTAAAGATGCCATGCTGTTTAATCAGCTTGTGATGCAAGTAAGCAAAGCTCTTTGGAAGTCTACTGAAAAGGATTGGGAGCAGTGGGTTAAGCCGTACGATCTGAGCATTAATGAGCATCACATTTTGGGGATTGCTTATCAGCTGGAAATTGCGTCGATGACCGACATTTCAAAGCTAGGCGTCATGCATTTATCCACAGCTTTTAACTTTGCAAAAAAATTGCACTTGCGAGGCTATCTTACCCTTTCTAAAAATGAGAAAGATAAGCGGAATACATACGTACAGCTCACAGAAGAAGGAAAAAAGATGTTTTTAAAAACGCTTGAGGATTATAACCCTCTTGAAAATCCTTTGTTTCAAGGAGCGATGCCGCTTCGAGATGTTTACGGAGAGCTGCCTGACTTTGTGGAGCTGACGGCTCTGATTCGAAGTATATACGGAGAGGATTTTGTCCAGTTTATCGAACGTTCTTCTCAAGAGCCCGCTAGCTTGAAAAAATAAAAAAGCCTTCTTGTGCAAGCTGAGAAGGCTTTTTTGTATATCAACTTTTTTCAGTTAACCGTTCAAGTTCTTCTGAGGAATGGGCCATCTTTTCAATTCGCAGAGACAGCTGCTTCATTACGTCGGCTATTTTTTCAAGCTCTTTTTTTGTTAGAACGGTTTGCTGTTTGTTCTCGGTTGTTATGCTAAGAACGTTCGTGAAAAAAGAAGTAATGTTGTTCATATTGTCAGCCGTATCTTTTGTTAATGTAGCGACTTCTCCGCCTAATGCCGAGACGCTTTCGATTTGTTTTTGAATGTCTCCGATAAAAGTGGAAATATTAGCAATAGATTTCTTCGTTTCTTCTGCAAGCTTCCGTACTTCCTGTGCCACCACTGCAAATCCTTTTCCATGCTCGCCCGCTCGAGCAGACTCAATTGAAGCGTTTAGTGCTAATAAATTCGTTTGCTCCGCAATAGAAGTAACAATCGAAACGATTTGATGAATTTGCTGTGATGTATGTTCGAGCGTTTTCATTTTGTTTTGAATGAGCGACGTATTTTTTTGTATGCTTCCAAGCATGTTTTGTTCTTCTTTTAATTTTGCTTGACTCGTAACAGATTCTTTCTCAATGACTTCTGCTAGTTCAGAGCTTTTGTTTGCATAAGAAACGACGTCAGAAGACTGACTGTGCATTTGATTCATAAACGTCTTCGTTTCTTCAGATAACGAAGAAAGGATAGATGATGTACGCGAGATTTCTAGCTGAATTTTCTCTTTTTGAGTCTGAAGTCCAGCGCGCTGCTCGTCATATTCAAGCTCATAGGCTTTTAACACAATTTGCTGTTCTAGACTAATAAGCTTTGTCATACTTGCAATAAAAGCCAGACATTCTTCTTTTGATTCCATCGTACGTTCACATACTGAAAGAAGCGAAGTAAATAAATTTTGAAATGCGCACAAATACCAGTTTGGCTCAAGTCCAATTTTGACGTGCATCTTGGAAATTTTTTGACGTTTTACCACAAAAGCATCGTCTATTTGTCCATCAAACATTTCTAAAATATGCCGTTTTAACGTTTGCTTTAATGCATGGACGCTGCTGTGCTTTTCGATAATCGCAACCAAATGAGCCTGTTCGCCAATAGCTTTGTAAAAATCGTTCACGATCTCTTCGATGGCATTCAGCGCGTGAACTTGAAATCTGGCAATCCGTTCGAGATCCTCTGCTGTTAAGGAAATCATGTTAATCTGTTTTTTTATCATCGGGTCCGATACATGAAGCTTTACAGTGACGGATTCGACAGCCGCTGCTTCGGGGTGCGCTTTGTTTCGTTTAAACCAATTCATGTTTATCACCTTTATTTGCTAGAATAGTTGTTTTCTCTTCTTCTTATATTTCGGCGTTTTACATCCAAGAGTTGAGGCTGTTTAAGAAGATTGTTATCAAATTGTTATCTTCTATTAATTGAATTGTTATCCCCAGATGGTATGGTTGTACGGTGCTTAAAACATGATTCGGGGAGGAAACGAAATGAAAAAAATGCTATCGGCGCTTCTTGTAGGAGGAGCATTATTTGCAAGTCCGGCAATGGGACACGCTGCGTTTGGCGACACGGTTTTAAAACAAGGGATGACAAATGATGATGTTGAACAAGTTAAAACGGTGTTAAAAGATAAAGGATTTTTAAAAGGCGAAGTATCGCGTTATTTTAATTATGAAACAAAAAAAGCGGTTATGGCTTTTCAAGTGAAACATAATCTAGAGGCAGATGGAGTTGTTGGAGAGAATACATACAATGCATTAGGTAAAGGCGGCGTTGTAGAAGGCGAATCAGAAGTGAATACGGATAAAGTAATCAGCAAAGCAAAATCTTTAATGGGCACGCCGTACAAATGGGGTGGCACTACACCTTCAGGATTTGACTGCAGCGGATATCTTCAGTATGTATATAAAGAAAGCGTAGGCGTTGATATTCCAAGAACGGTTGAAGATATCTATAAAGCAGGTGAAAATGTAAGTGAACCGCAGATAGGAGATCTTGTGTTCTTTGAAACGTACAAAGAAGGCCCTTCTCATGCAGGTATTTATCTTGGAGACGGAAAATTTATTAACGCATCGTCTTCTAAAGGCGTTACAATTAGCGATAAAAATTCAAGCTATTGGAAAGAGCGCTATATAGGAGCAAAGCGTATTGCAGCCAACTGATTCTTCATTTAATAGATAAGAAAAGACAAAGCTTAGGAGCTTTGTCTTTTTTTTTTGTTTGGGTTTCAGTAGGTAGGAGGAAGTAGGAAGTAATCATATGCAAAACGGGCTGGTCATGTGCGTATTTGTATGGAAATATAATGAAAGTTCTGTCACCTTTCTGATAAAGCTTGTATATATTGATAAAGTAATCTCTTAGGTTACGTCAATGGTTATAGGTAATTTGAAGAGATAGCAGTATAAAAAGGAGGAACAAACTTTATGTTTTTTTGTTGTTACCGTCGCTATATAGAAAAGATAAAACGTCTGTTGTTTTCAAATCGATTTGCTGAATTTATTCAGGAAAACACAAAAAAAGCAGTAGAAGACGTTATTTATTCCGACACGTTCAAAGAATACGTAATAAGTATTATTAAAGAATCTCAAGAATCACCTTTTAAAGAAATTGCCGAGCAGTATATCGGAAAAGAAGTTTTGATTGAAACAACTGCTGGTCCACTAGAAGGTGTTGTAACATTTGTAGGAGATGATTATTTAGAATTAGTAGAGTCTCCAACATCAACGGTATTACTTCCATTTACAAGCATTGTTACTATTCAAGGCGCTTAAACGAAAGGAGAGAAAAGTATGTTTCAAGATACATTACGAGAAAATGTTGGCTCATTTGTGCAAGTCATCACAGCTATTGACGTTATTAATGGAACACTGCTTGCTGTTACGGACGCAGCGGCTGTTGTACGTACATCAAGCTCATATGGTGAGCCAACGGACGTAACCATTCCACTAGTAGCCATCACGTATGTTCGAATTTTCAGCGGAGTTGAGTGAGTTTGAAAGTATCAGTGATTATTCCAGCCTGTAACGAAGAAGATTCATTATTACCTGTGCTTAAAGAAGTTCAAAAAATAAAGCCGTTTGAGATTATTGTCGTAGTAAATGGATCTAGTGATGCAACTAAGGCAATAGCTGAGGATGCAGGCTGCCGCGTCATTTATTATGAGGAAGCTCTTGGCATAAATATCGGAAGAGCCATTGGGGCTAAAAAAGCAAAAGGAGACATTTTGCTTTTTTTGGACGGAGATATCGCGGTTCCTCATCAAGAGCTGATAAAATATACGCAAGCTATAGAAACCGGTCATGATATCGCTTTGAATAATCTTACGTGGATTATGAAACGAAAGGTGCGTCCTCATCCTGTTTCCATTGCGAAATACATGCTGAACTTATGCTTACAGCGTGAAGATTTATCTGTTCAAGCATTAACAGCTATTCCTCATGCTATCAAAAAAACATCAGCAGCTAAAATCGGGTACGAGAACTTAGCTCATCCGCCCCTAGCTCATACGATTGCTCTTTTAAAAGGAATGTCAATTGTTGCACCTTGTTCTTCAGACGTTATTTATACAAACAAGATTCGAAACACTCATAAAACCATTCCTACCAATTCCCCTTTTCCTATTTCCACTAACTATATCATTGGAGATCACATTAAAGCATTAGCTCATCTTATTGAAGAAAAAGGAATAAGAGGCGGACTAACAGACGGCAATCGAAACCGGGAAGTTGTTTCGGCTTATACACCGAATGTGAAACGGAAAACAGGCGTTAAATACAGCGCTGTTATTCCAGTAGGTGAAGAAAAAGAAACGATTGCAAGCGTGATCCAAGAAGTGCAAAAAGCCGGAGTGGAAGAAATCATTGTGGTTGCTAACGGAGCAGACGAAGTGACGGTTAAGCGAGCAATTGAAGCGGGTGCTACTGTTCTTCATTACAAGCAGCGGCTTGGGCATAACGTACCTCGAGCAATCGGTGCGATGTACAGCAGCGGTGAGATTTGCCTGTTCATAGATGGAGACATTGTGATTTCTGCGGAAGATTTACGTCGGTATTTAGAAGCTGCTGATCAAGGAATTGATGTAGCGCTTAATAATTTAGAGTGTCTGCTTGACGAAGTGCATCCTATTCACTCGGTAAGTACTGCCAAATATTTTCTGAACCTTGTCTGTAAACGTCCTGATTTAACAATTAATACAACGACGGCTATTCCCCATGCCATTAAACGAGATGTAATGGAGAAAGTGGGCTATGATTCTCTTATTATTCCCCCTTTATTTCAATTAAAAAGTATCATGTACGGCTTTACGGTTCAGGCCGTTCATTTTGTTGACGTGGCGCGGACAAATCGTATTCGAAAGGAGCACATGAAAGTCAAAGGTCTAGCAGCATCAACTCAGAGAATTCTAGGAGATTATGTAGAGGCCATGGCGTACTATATTAGCCAAACTAGTGAAAGAGGCGAATTTCTTCCGGACATACGAAGACATGATCTTTTGTTTGAGGTGTTGAAGAATGAATAAAAAAGTTGCCGTTATTGGTCTAGGGTATGTGGGACTGCCGCTTGCTCTTTTGTTTGCTAAGAAAAACTATACCGTGATTGGACTTGATATTGACGTCCGGAAAATTGAAGCGCTAAAACAAGGGAAAAGCTATATTCCAGATGTACGTAATGATGCGATTCAAAGCGAGAAAAACTTTCAAGCATATGAATTAAAAAAAGGTATTTCCGCATTTCAAGCATGCGATTATGTAGTGGTAACCGTGCCAACTCCTATTACAGAGAATCATAATCCAGACTTAGGGCCCGTTATTAGCGCATCTACATTTTTGAAAGAACATATGGTAAAAGGACAAACCGTTATTTATGAAAGCTCTACCTATCCAGGCACGCTTGAAGAAGTCGTTTTACCTATTTTAAAGGAGTCTGATTTGCAGGCGGGAGTTGATTTTTATTTAGCTTACTCTCCAGAGCGAGTCGATCCAGCAAACAAGTCATACGACATTGAGTATATTCCAAAAGTGATTAGCGGCTACAGCAAAGACTGCCTTTATCACGTGCAGACGTTTTATGAAAGTATTTTTCAGCAAGTCGTACCTGTTTCTTCTCCAAAAGTAGCGGAAATGTGCAAGCTGTTTGAAAACATTCAGCGCCTTGTCAATATTTCGTTGGTGAATGAAACAAATGAACTGTGCGAGGAATTAGGGATTGATTTTCATGAGGTCTTACAGGCGGCATCTACTAAGCCGTTTGGGTTCACACCGTATTATCCAGGCCCTGGAATTGGAGGACACTGCATACCCGTTGATCCGCTTTATTTTTTATGGAAACTAAAGCAAAATGGGTTAACAAGCGAACTTATTGAAGCTGCTCATCATATTAATGAAGAAATGCCAAATAAAGTAATTAGACGTGTTGAAAAGCAGCTCGCAGCAAATGAGAAACGCGTGTTTGTTGTAGGCATGGCGTATAAAAAAGACGTAAATGATATGCGTGAATCGCCGGCGCTCACGGTATGTGAAGGTCTTTTAGCAAAAGGATATGCGCTGACGTATCATGACCCTTACATTGACTCTGCTATATTAAATAAACAAACGTATTTTTCTGTCCCGCTGACAAAAGAAGAAGTTGAAAAAAGCGATGTTGTACTTGTGTTAACCGACCACAGTCAAATCGATTGGTCAGTTGTAAAATGTGCAAAGAAAGTTGTGGATACAAGAGGTATTTTAAATGAATGAAGCCGCTGAATTGTTCAGTGGTTCTTTTTTTAGGGGGATATCAATGAAAACTCTTTCTGTCGTTCTGCCCGTTTACAATGAGGAAGAAATGTTAAAAAACGTGCTCAAGCAAATTAAAAAAGTGAATGTGCTTGAGATTATTGTGGTCGCAAATGGCTGTACCGATGCTTCAGTGAAGATAGCGAAAGAAGAGGGGTGCACGGTAAAAGTAATAGAAAAGCGTATGTCTCCACATGAAGCGAGAATGGAAGGGGCAAAGACTGCCAAAGGAGATGCCGTCTTATTTGTAGACGGAGATATTATTCTTTCGGCTTCCGAGCTTGAGCGTTTTGTTCAGCCGCTGTTATTTGCACATAGCGACGTGGTGCTAAACAAATGGGGAAAAACGAAAATGAATGCTTTTAACCGCAGCGAGCTGGCGTGGAGCACGGTTTTGCATCATGCCATTGGGAAGCCTCATCATGCCAACGCTTATTTAAAAGCGCCTTACGGTGTACAGTTAAGTGTGTTGAAAAACTACTGGGAGCTGTCTCCTCTTTCATTATTTGTGACATTTTTAACACAGTACCGCGTAAGTATGTCTATGTCGATTGAAACACAGGGGAAAGGAAGCTTTCGTCCGTTTGATCGCCCGCTGCGCAGCAAAGAACGAATGCACTCCTATCAGCAGCTTCTTCAAACATACTATACGCAGGCGTCAAATCGTAAAAGGCGAGTGGATATGCTTGCGCAGCCCATTCCAGTTGTGGAGCACGGCTGGGGGAAATTATCTTCTTTTTACGGAGGCAAACAGCTGTCTGTTATTGTTCCAGTTTGCAACGAAGAACAAACAATCAAACAAGTGATTGCAGAAGCAAGAAAACTCGAGCCGTTAGAAATCATTGTCGTGATTAACGGTTCTACTGATCAGTCGGAGGCGTATGCTAAAGAACAGGGTGTCAAAACCCTCGTCTACGATGAGCGGTTAGGGCATGATTGCGGAAGAGCTGCGGGGGCCCTTGCAGCAACAGGAGATATACTTCTCTTTATAGACGGGGATTTTGTTCTTTCAGCTCAAGAGTTGTATCCGTTTGCTTCAGCGGTAGCGAGCGGCGTTGATGTAGCTTTAAACGTATGTGAAGATGAAGCGAAGCTCACGCATGTTGTGCAGGGGTGGAAGTACGTGTTAAATGAGACGGTAGGAAGAAAAGATTTATTAATGAGCTCGATGACAGCTGTTCCTCATGCTATAAGCAAAGAGTGTCTGCAAAAAATTGGAGCCGAATCTCTTGTGATACCGGCTTTTGCTCAAGTAAAAGCGATAATAGAAGATTTGCATGTGCAGGCCGTTCACCATGTTGACGTAAATAAATTCAATCGGTTTCGATATTCTGAGCACCTGCCATTGAAGAGCCATTCTCCTACGGCAGAACTTATTATTCACGACCATATTTTTGCTTTTCTCTCTTATCTTCAGCGTGACTGAGCATAGAGTATAACCTTATTTCCAAAAAAACGTTTAAAATGGGATAAAGAAATTTGCTGATATCTTGTTTTTCTGTTCTAACCCCTTGAATTTGTTCACAGTTGTAACTAAAATTGTTACATGTGCAGACAAAAGTAAAAAAGGAGGAAAAGAAATGAAAAGCTATCAGCTTGGAACGTTTTTACTTCGCCTTATGTTAGGGCTAACGTTTTTTATTCATGGTCTTGGCAAATTCCAAAGCGGTATTGATAATACGGTCGGTTTCTTCCACAGCATGGGCATTCCTGCGTTTTTCGCTTATGCGGTTGCGGTTATTGAATTCGTAGGGGGAGCCGCTATGATTCTTGGATTTCAAACGCGTTTAATCGGTGTCTTGTTTGCGATTGTGATGATTGGCGCTATTTTTACAGCGAAAAGCGGTGCTGGTTTTACAGGCGGCTATGAGCTCGAGGTTGCCCTTTTTGTCGTTTCGCTTCATATGATTCTAGCAGGAAGCGGCGCGTACGCGTTAGACAACCGATTACAAAAAACAGAAGAACATTATTCTTAAAAAGGTAGGCGCTATGCGCCTACCCTTTTTTGTAAAAAATATCCTTCTATCGATTCATTTTTACTAAAATATACAGCTATCATTTTTAAGAAAATTCGTATATATGGTACTATTTGGTCATAGATGACTACACAGTCATTCTATTTGAACGATACGGGGAGGTTTTAACATGAAAACCGAAAGAGAAAACGGAATTGTCCGTCAAGTGAATACAATTCAAACAAAAGAAGAACGCTTTAATCCCTTTTCATGGTATGAAGAGATGAGAAACAGCGCGCCTGTGCAATGGGATGAAGAAAGGCAGGTATGGGATGTTTTTCACTATGACGGGGTCAAAGAAGTGCTAGAACAAAAGAATATTTTTTCTTCTGATCGCAGACCTCCACAAAACCAAAGACAAACTGCTCTAGGAACGAGCCTAATTAATATTGATCCGCCCAAGCATGCTGAAATGAGAGCGCTTGTTAATAAAGCTTTTACGCCTAAAGCAATGAAAGCATGGGAGCCTAAAATTGCGCGTATTACAGCTGAATTATTACAAGAAGTGGAGCATCTTGAAGATATTGATATAGTCGAGCATCTGTCCTATCCGCTTCCGGTTATGGTAATTGCCGATATTTTAGGCGTGCCGATAGAAGATCAGCGTCAGTTTAAAGATTGGTCGGATATTATCGTAGCCGGTCCTTCTAATAATGAACGTGAAACGCTCGAAAAATTGCAGCAAGAAAAAATGAAAGCAAATGATGAGCTAGAAACTTACTTTTATCGAATCATTGAAGAAAAACGCACGTGTCCAGGAGATGATATTATCTCCGTGCTTCTTCAGGCAAAAGAAGAAGGGAAACAGCTAACGGATGAAGAAATCGTCGGTTTTTCTATTTTGCTGCTGATTGCAGGAAACGAAACAACCACAAATTTAATTTCAAATACGATTTATTGTTTAATGGAAGATAAAGCTTCTTTTGAACGACTCAAACGAGAGAAAGAACTTTTGCCTTCTGCGATTGAAGAAGTTCTTCGCTATCGTTCACCCGTTCAGGCTCTTCACCGAATCGTAAAAGAAGATGTGACTCTTGCAGGTCAGAAACTAAAAGCGGGTGAACACGTCGTTCCATGGATGGGATCTGCGCATCGAGACGCTCAGTATTTTGAAGACCCGAATGTATTTAAAATCGATCGAAAG
This sequence comes from Priestia sp. SRI_019, assembly GCF_057586255.1. Lineage (NCBI taxonomy): Bacteria > Bacillati > Bacillota > Bacilli > Caryophanales > Bacillaceae > Priestia > Priestia sp. SRI_019. Next base: position 1,013,903 of record NZ_JBYCZN010000001.1, read on the forward strand.
CCAAATGTGCACATGGCATTTGGAAGAGGCATTCACTTTTGCTTAGGAGCACCGCTTGCTCGAATAGAAGCAAAAATTATGCTCGCTGAGCTGATTGACCGCTATCCGCAGATGGACTGGAGCCCGTCATTTGAGTTAAAGCCGATTGAAAGCACGTTTGTGTACGGGTTAAAAGAATTATTGATTCGTAAACATGTATAAAAAAAGCACGCTTTGCGTGCTTTTTACTCTTTCTCTGCTTGAATTCTCGCTTCAGCAATTTTATCCGTATGATCATATCCCCATTTAAACATCAGCTCGATAATAGGGATGAGCGTTTCTCCAAAGGGTGTTAAATAATATTCTACTTTAGGCGGAACTTGTTTATAGACTTCGCGGTGAATAATTCCGTCGCGCTCAAGTTCGCGAAGCTGCAGCGTGAGCATTCGCTGAGTTACGCCGGGAATGAGTCTGCGCAGTTCGTTAAAGCGACGGCGTTCCTTCGATAATTGATACAAAATGACGCTTTTCCATTTGCCTCCGACTACATCAACGGCTGCTTCCACAGGGCAAGAATAGCCGTGAGGCTCCCATTTTGTTAAGTCGTATTTCATAGTGATTACTCCTTTTATCAGTGAGTTCAGCTGCATTTGTGCTGTTTATACTATAGCACGTCTTATTCGATAAAAACATGCAAATGATTTATGGAATTATTGACGGAAAATTAAAAAAGTAATGGAAATAATTATGAGTTTGTTGTATGATGAAACTATGAAAATAACTTTTCTATTAAAAAGCGAAATATTTTGAAAGCGCTTTATTCATAAAGAACAACAGGGGAAAGGGCGGAGGAACGATGAAAAGATTTATCAAAGTAGAAAAAAGAAATCATGTGGCGGTTATACGAATGAATCAGTCGATGCTTAATCGTTTGAACAGTGAAGTTATGTATGAGCTGCAAGAAACGATGAATGAGCTGCAGCACGACGCGTCGGTTGGATCTATTGTATTTATGGGAGAGTACTATAAAATGAACGGAGATCATAGAACAACCTCTTTCCTACGTGAAGAAACAGGAAGGCTTTATCAGCCAATTCATGCAGTAACAGCTCGAGCGATTTTTCAGCGTATTTCATGCAGCTCCAAACAAACGATTGCGCTTCTTACAAACTTTACGTTTGGCGGAGGGTATGAGTTAGCTTTAGCATGCGACGTACGAATTGCGGAAGAACCTGTGCAGCTCAAGTTAACAAACGGCATGACCGTTAGTGCGCAAGAAGCGTGCAATATGGGCAAAGTACAGCACGTTGTGCAAAAAGGAAAAGGATTAGAATATTCACTTGCGCTGAACGCATTAGAAAAAGAAGCTTAAAAAACGCTTTCACTTTATTTTTATAAAGTGAAAGCGTTTTTATTTTATTTTGTTGATGAAAAGGTATTGAAAATTCTGAAAAAAGGAGTAGAATGATAACAAATCTACTTATTTTAAATAAGCAAAGGAGCTGGTATCAATGCCATTCATTTTTAAAGAAGCGGTAGTCGGATTGTTTACAGCGGCAGCAGCAGGTTTACTGGCGTTTCAAGGGGTAGAAGTGGTGTCAGCCATCATTCATATGCTAACTTTTTGGAAACAGTAATAGCTAATAAGTAGAGGAATGACCTATAAAGATAAGGGGCTTGAGACTTTCTCAGCCCTTTTTGTTGTGGAGTTCATTATTTTTCAGTATACTAACGGTGGAAATTAAGACATAATATGGTTACATAGCAGGGATTTACGAATTCAGTAGGGAAGTATGTAGACTCTGAAAAAAAATAAACAACGATCGCTTTTACCCGGTAACAAGTTTTGTTATCGGGTAACGTGTGTAAGGGGTGTGGATAAGTGAAAGACAAAAATTTAACAGAAGAACAGCAGCGAGTTGATTGGGTAGTAGAAGAAATCAGCCAAAAAGCTGAAAAAATAGGCCAAAGCGTAGGAAACGTAAAGGGCGAAATTGTCGATTTGCGAAGCACGTTTTGGGACGATGTCACGGTTAATATGGATGAGCCGGATGACGTGATTGAGACATTTACGAGTATTAAGCAGCAGGCAGAACTTTTAGCTGAACGTGAAATTACCCATAGACAAGCGTATGATCAATTAAAAACATTAAAAAAACTAACGCAATCCCCTTATTTTGGACGTTTTGATTTTATAGAAAATGGTGAAAAAGAAGCGGAAGCTATTTATGTGGGCGTGGGCTCTTTAATGGATCAAAAAGATGAAGAGTTTTTAATTTATGATTGGCGTGCGCCTATTTCGAGTCTGTATTATGATTATTCGCCTGGAAAAGCGCAGTATGAAACGCCAGGTGAAGCGATTAAAGGCGAGATGAAGCTAAAGCGTCAGTTTATTATCGAAAATAGCGTAATTAAAAGCATGTTTGATACAGGGATTACCATTCGAGACGAGCTGCTTCAAGAAGTGCTCGGACACAATGCAAGCAGTCAAATGAAAAGTATTGTAGCGACCATTCAAAAAGAACAAAACCAAATTATTCGAAATGAAAAAAATAAAGTGCTGATCGTTCAAGGGGTAGCAGGGAGCGGTAAAACGTCTGCGGCTCTTCAGCGCGTGGCTTATCTTCTCTATCATCACCGAAAGCAGCTGACTGCAGAAAACATGATGCTGTTTTCACCAAATCCGCTTTTTAACAGCTACGTCTCAACCGTTCTTCCGGAGCTTGGAGAAGACAATATGAAACAAACAACGTTTCAGCAATATGCCGATGGCCGGTTAGGAAACGAGTTTGAAGTGGAGGACTTGTTCGTTCAAATCGAATATTTGCTAACGGAAAAAGATGCTGCGGCAAAAAAACAAAAAATGCAGGAAATTCGCTACAAAGCAAGCCGTGAATTTAAAAAGCAGGTAGATGCGTATATTGAAGAACTGTCTACTAAAGACATCATTTTTAAAAATATTAAGTTTCGCGGCGAAATCGTGTTATCTGCTCGGCGTTTGCTGTCTTATTTCTATTCGCTTGATACGGGAATTTCCATTCCTAACAGGATGCAGCTCGTAGCCGAGTGGGCGCTTAAGCTCATCAACCAGCTTGAAAAACTGGAGCGTAAAAAAGATTGGGTTCAAGAAGAAATTCAGCTTTTAGAAAAAGAAGATTATGTGGAGGCCTATCAGCACCTGCAGAAAAAGGAAGGCTATACGGAAAGCTCATTTGATGATTTCGACCGGGAACAAGCGTATTTAGCTAAAGCGGTTGTAGCTAAGAAAATAAAATTTATTAAGCAGGCCATCAAGCAGCTTAAATTTATCGACATTCGCCGTATCTATATGCAGCTGTTTGAAAGAAATCACCTTTTTTCCTACGTGGAGGGATGGGAAGACACTGCTAAAAACACGGTGCACAGAGTCATGAACATGAAACTGTCTTATGAAGACGTAACGCCTTACTTATATATAAAAGATCAAATTGAAGGGCGCAAAGCCAATCCTGTCATTCGCTATTTGTTTATTGATGAAGCACAGGACTATTCACCGTTTCAGCTGGCGTTTTTAAAAGAGCTGTTTCCGCATGCCAGAATGACGCTGCTTGGAGACTTGAATCAAGCGATCTATGCGCACGCCTTGAACGCACCGACCATTCTTTCAAGCGAACTGTACGAAGAGAAAGAAGCAGAAACGCTGACTCTTACGAGAAGCTACCGATCAACACGTCAAATTGTCGAGTTTTCAAGGGATATGGTAGCAAACGGTCATTTAATCGAGCCGTTTAATCGAGACGGTGCGAAGCCAACCGTTACGGCTGCAGATAACGTCCAAGACCTGCATGAGGCGATCATAGACAAAATTAATAAATTGAAGGAACAAAACTATAAAACAATCGCTGTGATTGCCAAAACTGCTGAAGAAAGCCGAGAAGCATTCCAAGCACTGCCTGCTTCGATGTCTGCAAGGCTGCTGACAAAAGAAACAAGTTCATTTGAAAAAGGCATGCTTGTCCTGCCTGCTTACTTAGCAAAAGGAATTGAATTTGATGCCGTCATCATTTACAATGCGTCGAGTGAATGTTACCAAGATGAATACGAGCGTAATTTATTTTATACAGGATGCACAAGAGCGATGCATGAGCTGCACTTGTTCTCACTTGGTGAAATCAGCCCGTTTATATCAAATAAAGAAACTTATGAATACCATGGTAAATAAACAGAGAACGGTCAGTATCTTGAGTGTTTGAAATAGTAGACGGAAAATCAAGGGTGAAATCGCAAAGGTTTTACCCTCGATTTTTTATTTTCATTGCTTAAATAAAAATTGTTTGGTCAAAGTCTAGTTACCATAAAGCGAATCAGAAGGACAGTGAAAGGAGGAGTTTTATATCCAATATTTACGAATAAATGTATTACTCGTCCTTATAATAAGTTTATTTTTCTCGGGTATTATTCTTTTTTCTTATAAGTTATTTGCTTGGGGAATGTTGCTCATCATAGGTCTACTTTTTATCTATGCTTTAACCTCTAAATATCGTTCAACGGTTTCTCTCTTTCTATTCTTTTTAGTAGGAATATGTATGTTTCAAGTAGGAAGCAATTATTTCATTGAATGGGATCTATCTAAAAAGATGAACATCATTGTAAACAGAGTTTTACTTCTGTTTATCATAGGTGGACTATTGCTTTCCATTTTGTTGTCCAAACAAAAGGTATTTCTTTTTGCATCGTTACCAGACTGGCAGAAACGTATAGTGATGCCATATCATTCGATTAAGCTAACGTATTTTTTACTGTTTGGTCTAATTGGGTCGGCTACAATCTTTGTACCGTTACTGTTCGTTGAAGATATAAGCTATACAAAATCATTCGTCATATACGGTATAGTATTCTCCGTTATAAACGCTATTTTAGAAGAGTTGCTTTGGAGAGGGATCATGTTATCTCATTTAAAAAGTAATCTATCGACTTTTTACGCTGTTTTCATTACGAGTATTGGATTCGGTCTTTTGCATATATCAATAGGAATTCCTGTAATCATGAGTTTACTTTTTTCTTTTGGTGGACTTTTCTATGCATTTGTCGTTTTAAAGACGAAAAGCATATACCCAGCCATAGTTTTTCATTTTATTATTAATTTAGGTATGGTCTTTAATGGATGGATATTTTAGCATCTTGCACCAAAAAGCTCAGAGCTATATATCGCTCTGAGCTTTTTATGAGTTATTACTGTTGTATATTGCCTGAAATGTTTACAGTAGGCCGCCTTCTTTTCATTGACTTTCAAAATGCAGCAAATACTTTACTAAATAGAGGCCTGAGTTTGTTTTTTCTTGAAGAGGAATGGTCAGGCATGTGACGTAATAATACCCGTTTGGAATATCATAGCTTAAGGTTTCAGATAGGACACTTTTGATTTCAATCCCATCGCTTTCAACATGAAAAGGAAGGCGAGTGGTCTTTTCAGCCCGTGATGCGTCTGGAGTTTCGTTTACCCACACTTCAATAATGGCTTTTGTGTTGGATACTGCTTCAAATGAAATAGCTTTATCGTCTGCGACATATCCTTTTTGAATATCTTCATCACTCCAGTCGTGATGGGGCTTTGGCTGTCCTTTTTGAAATAGCGTAAACTGATGATAAGACATGGTTAGCTCTTGTTCTTTCCATTTTGTTTTCATGATTTCACCTCTTCAAAATAAAGCTTGTTCTGCTATTATTGCACGATAAATTGTACGCGTGTACCATCTGGATACTGTTCTAACTGATTTCCAACCCATGAGCTGGCTCCGCGGTTATCAGAAGGTGAAATATAGCGAATGTCAGCTCCTGCTCCGCCTTCTTCGCACATAGCCATTGGCCATTCATCACGGTCATAACCTGTTTTTGTCGGATATCCTTTCAGGGATTCTTCTCGGTTCGCTTCAGCACCGTCGCGATCAATTGTGCAAACGGAAGAGTGCTCAGCGGCAATTGCGTCACGAATATGATCACCCGTTTCAGGATATCGGTCTAACGGAAAATAAAGCGTCGCATCATAGTTTACTTCAGCTTCCGTTTTTTCAGGAGCTAAAAAAGCCGCATGTCCCATAAACCCTAAAATACATGCCATGATAATGAATAGACTTGCCATTAATTTTTTCCCGTATGTAGCCATCTCAAACCTCCAGTGTAAGTCGTTTTTACAGCTTAACTATACTCTCAGATTGCTAAGTTTAGATTACAGGACAATAAATACGGTGTAAACAAGTATTAACATTTATGTAAAAATGATCTTTTTGTCTTATCTGTAAGGAGTAAAAAAGCTGCGTAATATTCCGGGAATTATACTTTTTATTGTGAACCTGCTTATCAGTCAGGTTAAATGCAGTGTGAAGAGGTAGGTAACGAAAAGAAATCTCAGCAGTGAAAAAAAGAGTCAACTTCCTTTACTTGACATTATACCCTAATAGGTATAAAGTTGTGTATACATTTACTTCTTGCGTACAGCTTAAAAGCAAGAAACGCAATCATGCATGAGCGGAGGTAGTAGTATGATGGAATATGATAAGCAAGTTAAAAATCGTTTGAAACGTATTGAAGGTCAGTTAAAAGGTGTCTTAAATATGATGGAACAAGGAAAAGACTGCCGTGACATTGTGACACAGCTCTCAGCAGCGAGAAGCGCAATTGATCGCACGATGGGTGTTATTGTTAGCACCAATCTTGAACAATGCGTAAGAGAAAGCATTGAAAAAGGCGAGAATACGGAAAACTTAGTAAAAGAAGCAGTAGAGCTGTTAGTAAAAAGCAGATGAGACATTCGTTTCATCTGCTTTTTGTTTTCACTGTACGCTGCTCATAAGGATAAAAACCGCTGTTCCTAAACACAATACGGATAGGAACAGCGGTTTTTTAGGTTTATCTCGTTTTAAGAACAGGAAAGATATATGGAGAGAAAGGAGGAGGTCAAGATGAGTGATGACAAAAAGTCACCAACATATAACCATACGGAAATTCATCATAAAATTGAGGCTTCTCCAAAAGCGCCGGGAATCAAAGCTGCTTTTCGCTTTAACCACGCTTCTTCTCCGTGGGTAAGAGGAATCAGCTCAGGCTTGTCTTCAAGTTTGCCGATTTTAATAGGAATTTTGTTTGATCATTTGCAGTACGGACTCATTGCAAGTATTGGAGGCTTTACATATTTATATACAAAAGATGAGCCTTATGCGCAGCGTGCCGTTAAGTTATTTTTAGCTTTGCTTGGCGTTACGCTCTGTTTCACACTCGGCTCATTATTTGCTGACGTAGCTTGGATCAAAACTATTTTATTTGGTGTGATTGGAGCTGTATCAGTTTATATCTTTGGTGCATTAAAAATTCCGGGGCCTTCAGCCATGTTTTTTGTTCTGTCATTTGCGGTGAGCACAAGCATTCCAGCTCCGAATTTGCAGTCCGTGTTTTTGCATGCAGGACTCGTTTTTTTAGGGGGAGCACTATCTTGGTGTATTAGCATGAGCGGCTGGCTTATTAACCCGCGCGGACCTGAAACTGCCGCTGTGGCGAAAGCGTACAGGCAGCTAGCTTCATTTGTCGGGTCTCTTGGTACGGAATCGTTTCACGCCGAGCAGCATAAAACGGTTGTAGAGCTTCGAGCAGCGGAAACGGCGATGAAACAAGCGAAAATTAATCGAAAAAAATCATCGTTTGCGCATCGCCTGTTTTTATTAAATCAAAAAGCCGAAGGGCTGTTTATCTTTGTAATGGCCGCTGCGAATGATTTTAATCCGGCTGTTTCTAAAAAAGCACAAGCGGTGATTGAAACGTTCGCATCTGAAATGGCCACGTTAAAAAAACATAAAAAAATTCGAGACGTGCGTGAAGAAATTGAAGAGCTGTCCATCAAAGAAGAGCTGCGCACATTGCTATTGGATGTAAATGACGTTCTTCAAATGAAGGAATTAAAAGAAACGGAGTATATTCAATTTTCACAAGGCAGTGTAAAAACACGGTTAAAAGCTGCTTTTCACAAACGTTCGTATGTGCTTAAAAATGCTTTGCGCTATGGAATTATTATGATCATCGCAGCAGCCGTTGCCTATACGACAAATATTCCAAGGTCTTACTGGATTCCCCTCACATGTGCCGGAGTGATGCTTGGCGCAACCGTTCGTGCAACGGTTCAGCGAGGTATTCAACGCTCTGTCGGAACCATTTTAGGTATTTTAATTGGAACCGGGATTCTCATGCTTGAACCAACGGGAATCGTCATTGCGCTCATTGTCTTTGTGCTTCAGTCAACGATTGAAATTGTGATTGTTAAAAACTACGCGCTCGGCACGCTTTTTATCACACCGAATGCTCTTTTAATTGCTGAAAGCGGTCATCCGGACAAAGCGATTAGCTACTTTACGTCCGCTCGGGTGATTGATATTGTTATTGGTTCTGTTATTGGAGTGGTCGGTACGGTATTAGTTTTTAAACGAGCTTCTTCGCTTCGTTTGCCTTATTTGCTTGGAGATGTGATACGAAAAGAAGGACAATTTTTAGAAATGCTAAGCACCGAACAAGATGAAGAAAGAATTAAACAAGAAAGAAATAAGCTTCAAGGGGAACTCGTTAATCTTCGGGCGCTGTACGATAATGTGATTGGAGAATATTCTAAAACGGCCGTCAAGCTTGAAGGACTGTGGCCGGCAGTTGTCGCTACCCAGCAGTTAGGTTATATGCTTCTTGCGTCGTATGAAGGATATAAGCTGTCAGAAACGGAGAAACGAGAGCTTAAGGAAACGTTTGCTCAGCTAGCTGCAGCAGCTGAGCAAAAACGAGCGCCAAAGCTTTCAAGTGTTCCGACCCTGAAACACTACCCAATTATTCAAGGAGAAATAGTCGCTTTATATGAAAGTCTGCAGGTGGAAATATAAAAAGCACGGAACCCTGGGGCTCCGTGCTTTTGTTTTTACATATCAACAACTTCATTTACCGTTTTATTTACATCGTCACGCGTCATTTTTTCTTTTCCTTTCATCAATGCGTTTAATGTTCCATCAGCAAGCGCTAACGGAATTTTACAGAAATGAAGGATCGGAAGCGATTTAACATCTTCTAGATATTTCTTTCCTAGTGAAAGATTGCGGCGAGCGTAGGCAAACATATCTTCTCTGCTCCAATTGTTAGGAAAGAAGCTGACTCCGCGCTCTGAATCTTCCGAGGTATTACGCAGGATATTAACAGACTGCAAGCCGCGTCCAAACGCAATAGCTAATTCTTTGTCTGTTTCCGTGCCGTCATACCATTTCCAAATGTCATTAAGCATCACACCTACTAGACCAGCTACGTAGAACGTATAGTCATCTAAATCCGCTTCATTTTGAATATGCCAGTCTTTTTCTACCCAATCGGCCATTCCTTTGGCCATAATAGAAGTTGCATCTAATACTTGATCTGCAACTCCAGTCGGACAAAGCGCAATCCAGTTGCCGAGCTGAAGCGTTACGTCAGGTAAATCAGCTTGATAAGGACCTACTAATGCCATGTACTCGTCTTCGTTAAAAGACTTTTTTAACAGGTCACTAATGGCGTAAAGCAAGCGGCTTTTTACACCGGCTTCTAGCTCAGGGTGATCTTCAATTTCATCAATTGCCCTCATACATAAGTAAGCAGATCCTACTGCATCCTGCAATTCTGCCGGCAAGTGGCTAATTGGAATAAAAAATGTTCGGCTTGTCTCTTTTAACATCACCATTGCGTTGTCGCGTAATTTGTTGGGTACACTCATTGATAACTAGCTCCTTTTTACATATCCACATGTCAAATTAGTTTAAGTTTTCATCTTATATACTATAGTAACAAAAAATGAGCACTTAATGGAGTTTAAAGATTACTTATTAACGATATTGTCATTATTTTGTAGTATTTAAACAGAGAAACTTGTAACATATACAAGTTTACACTACGATAATACTCGTTCATTCTTCGTTTTACAGAAATAAATGGTTTATTTTTAAGAAAATTGCTGTCATGCTAATGAATTAGATGAGCTTTTAAGAAAATACTCAACGGCCGGGTATACATAATATATAGGAGAATATAGAGGTGAATGTATGAAAATTTTAATTGTAGAAGACGATGGTAAAATATATGAATTAGTAAAAGAGAAATTTGAACAGTGGTCATTTGAAGTGGCTGGAGTAGAAGATTTTCAAAAAGTAATGGAAGTATTTATTGCAGAAAGCCCAGAGCTGGTCATTTTAGACGTGAATTTGCCTGTATATGACGGGTTTTACTGGTGTCAGCAAATACGTACGGTTTCAAAAGCTCCTATCGTCTTTCTTTCCTCTCGTGAACACCCGATGGATATTGTTATGGCAATGAATGTTGGCGCGGATGACTATATTCAAAAGCCGTTTAACTTAGATGTTCTTGTTGCTAAAGTGCAGGCGCTTCTGCGCAGAACGTATTCATATGGAGACACGATTTCAGATGTTATCGAGTGGAACGGCGCGGTACTGGACTTAAAAAAAGGAAGTTTGCATTACAACGATCAAGAAATTCATTTAACGAAAAATGAATTTTTTATTTTACGGCTTCTTTTGGAAGAACGAGGCAAGATTGTATCGCGAGAAGAGCTTATGCGAAGGTTATGGGAAGATGAGAAATTTGTAAGTGACAATACGCTTTCTGTCAACATCACACGCATTCGCACCAAGCTGGAAGAAATCGGGCTGAATGATAAAATTGTGACTAAAAAAGGCCAAGGATATTTGGTGAATTAAGATGTGGAAAAGTTTTTTAAGAGAAAGACTAAGCTGGATTTTATTTGTTCTTATATGGTTGAGTGTAATCGATGCTCTGCTGCTGCTTGAGTATGATATTAAGGTGTCGTCCACTTCGTTTTGGTATTTAAATCTATTAACGCTGTGCCTGCTGATTCTGTTTCTTTTATGGAGAGGAATAAAAGAAAGAAGATTTCTAAAAAAGTTGAGCTTAATGCTGCGGAATGATGCGTACGATTTACAAGAAATGCATTCATACGTTCGAACAAAAGCAGATGAAGACATGCTGAGTTTGCTGCAGCATATAGATAGTGTGTATCGCAGACAAACTCATGCTCTTCACGTACAGCAGCGAGAGCAGCAGGAATATGTGACGACTTGGGTTCATGAGATCAAGACGCCGCTTACTGCGATGAAGCTGCTTATTAATGCTCATCGTACAGAGCTTTATAAATGGCCTTGGCTAAAGGATATTGAAGATGAGTGGATGAAAATTGACGGGTTAGTAGATCAGAATTTATATTCCGCACGCCTGCAGTACTTAGAAAAAGATTATCAGGTGCAGGCAGTGTCGCTAAGTGAACTTGTTTTTCCAAACGTTGCGTATTTCTCAAAATGGTGTATTGAAAAGAAGCTGGATATTGATGAAAAAAATCTAGACATACTGGTACACACTGATTCAAAGTGGATGCAGTTTGTTGTGAGGCAAGTGCTGTCTAACGCCATTAAATATAGTCCTCTAGAAGGAAAGCTTTCTTTTTTTAGTGAAGAAACTCCAAAGTACGTAAAGCTATTTATCGCTGACCAAGGAAAAGGGATTCCAACTCAAGATCTTCCCCGGGTTTTTGAAAAAGGATTCACAGGAAATGCGGGAAGAAAAACGAAGGGAGCTACGGGGCTAGGGCTGTATTTTTCAAAAAAAATTACAGATGCTCTTGGCCATCGAATAGAAGTGAATTCACTTTTACACGAAGGCACCACGGTGATCCTGACCTTCTACAAACCGAATTCTTTTGATAACCTTTCAAAAATGTAAGATTGCACGCTGAGATTGTCATCTGCTTCAAACGAATCTTTCCTTGTTTCAAAGTAAGATAGAGCTATACACAAGGAGGGAACGTACATGAAGCGAAAGTGGATTAGCCTCCTAGCTCTGCTTTTGGTTGTAGGAGCAGGTATAGGAGGAATAAAGATTTATCAAAAAGCCGCAACGGAGCATCAATACGGGATTATCCCAAAAGAAGCAAAAAAAGTGGATGAGTATGGACGAGTTCAATATACCATTTCAGTGATAAACGAAAAAGGACAAACAACGTTTCAAACATTTACAACGATTAAACAGTTAAAAGAAGGAACGGTTATTGACCTTTTTGTTCGAGGCAATGAAGTTCGGAAATATGACATTATAACAAAGAATGAGCTGCCACAGCGAGTGAAAAGCGTGTGGCCTACAAAAGAACGAAAGGAGGAGGAAAAGTGAGCGTTGTTCTTGAAGGGAAAAATGTAACCAAAACGTTTGGATCAAGAGGAAATGTATACGAAGCGCTGAAAGGCATTGATTTTACAATCGAAGAAGGAGAGTTTGTCGGTATTATGGGACCATCTGGAGCGGGAAAAACGACGCTGATGAACATTCTTTCAACGATTGACCGTCCTACCGACGGCGAGATATGGATTCAAGGAGAAAACGTGGCGCTCATGAAAGATAAGAAGCTGTCTGCTTTCAGACGCAATCATTTAGGGTTTATTTTTCAAGATTATAATTTATTGGATACGTTAACGGTAAAAGAAAATATTCTTCTGCCGCTTACGGTTACAAAAATGTCTAAGAAAGAGATGGAAGCGAAGCTTAAAGACACCGCAACGCGACTAGGCATTTATGAGCTGGCGGATAAGTATCCGTATGAGATTTCTGGCGGACAAAAACAGCGCGTTGCAGCAGCGAGAGCAATGATTACGAATCCAGCTGTTATTTTCGCCGATGAACCTACCGGAGCTCTTGATTCAAAAGCTGCTTCAAGCCTGCTTGAAAAGCTGTCGCAATTAAATCAAGAAGACCGTGCCACGATTATTATGGTGACGCATGATCCGCTGGCTTCAAGCTACTGCAGCCGCGTGCTGTTTATTAAAGACGGACAAATTTACACGGAGCTGTTTAAAGGCGAACAAACGAGACAAGCTTTTTTTAAACGAATTATGAACATTCAAGGCGCATTAGGCGGTGAAGGCTATGACCGTATTTGATCTTGTTAAAAAGAATATGCGCAAAAATATTAGCCGGTACAGCCTTTATTTCTTTTCAATGATTTTTAGTATTGTTGTGTACTATGTGTTTGCTACGCTTCAGTACGACCAATCGATTTCAAAGGTTATTGGAGAAGAGCTGAGGCTGCAGGGCATTTTTAATGCTTCAAACTACGTTCTGCTTACCTTTATTGTTGTCTTTATTTGGTACACAAACTCATTTTTTATCAGGCAGCGTAAGAGAGAGCTCGGGCTGTATCATTTAGTTGGTATTGAAAAGCGTACGATTGGGAAAATGATTTTCTATGAGAATATGCTGCTGGGGATTGCTTCTTTGGTGGTCGGTATTTTACTAGGTACCGTGTTTTCAAGGCTGTTTGTGCTGTTTTTACTAAAGCTTATGGGACTGTCGTTTTCTATTACGCTCACATTTTCTCTTCAAGCTGTTTTAAAAACAGCCGTAGTGTTTTTGATTGTTACCATTTTTATATCGTTTCAAGGCTATTTTATTATGTACCGCTATACGCTATTAGATCTGTTTCAAGCAGAAAGCAAAAGTGAACGCGTAAATAAAATGAATTCGAAACGCTCAATTGCAGTGGGAGGACTGGGTATCTTACTCGTTGGCTATGGGTACTACCTTTCATCGGGAAACATTGTGACGCCTGAGTTTTTTCTAATTGTAGTCGTTGTGCTTTTCTCGGTCATTTTCGGTACATTTTTACTTTTTAAAGCCACAATTGAGTGGCTGATGGGACTTTACCGAGAGCATGCAAGCCGATATTATTCGTTTGCAAATATGCTAAGCGTTTCTACCATGATGTATCGAATTAAAGCAAATGCACGAGTCTTAACATTAATTACAATCTTGTCGGCTACTACACTTGTAGCAGTTGGTGTGACGTACTCCTCGTACTATAACACAAAAGCCGACGCCAGAAGCATGCAGCCTTATGACTATACGCTGCACAGCAAAAAAGCAGCGCAAGAATTTATGAATGTACTGGATGAGCTAGATATCCAATCAAATCGATATGTCTATCATATCGTGAAGCACTCTGCTGATTTATCGGATTTTCGATTTATTACATCGGGCTACTATAAAGATAGGGAACAAATCAGCTTTTTAGATGAAGAAGAAGTGCGGAAAAATGGCGTTTCGGTTCCTGCGCTAAGCGCAAACGAAACCGTTATTTTTGATTCAATGGCAAAAGGAAAAGTGTTTAAGCCTAGTACAGGTAAAACCGCAGCTGTGCAGCTGAACAAATCAGAACAGCTTGCTTTAAAAGTCGTTAAATCAGAACCTTCACTTATTCTTGACTCTGACAGTGCCGGCTATCAGTTTGTAGTCAACCACGATACATTTAACAAACTTTCAAAGGCTGGACAAAAGCAAGCGGTGTACGTATTTAATACCGATGATGGAAATAAACAAAATGAACTTGCTAAGAACTATCATCAAATCGCAAAAGAAGCTGGCGAAAGCCGTACTTCATACTATGATGTGTTTCAGGCAGGCTTAATGAGTAAAGGATTGTTTATTTTTATTGGAGGGTTTTTAGGGCTTGTCTTTTTGATGGCAACGGGCAGTATTATTTATTTTAAACAAATCTCTGAAGCGGAACAAGAGCGCAAAAGATTTGAAGTTCTGCGTAAACTTGGGTTTTCAGTGTCTCAAATGATGAGTGCCGTTCGAAAGCAGCAGCTGTTTACGTTTGGTTTGCCTTTAGTAATTGGCATCTTGCACAGTCTATTTGCGCTGAAGGTCATTACGAATCTAACCGGTGAAAGTCTGATAGTCCCTGTTTTAATAGCGGATGCAGTATACGGGATTATTTATTTCTTTTTCTACTGGCTGACAATGAATTACTACCGAATGGTAATAAAGCGACTGTAAAGAAAAGACTGTTTCGATCAAAGAAACAGTCTTTTTTTGTTGGGAAATAAAAGGTATGGAGTAATGAAACCCTGAATATAAAAAAAGGGTATATAAAAAGTAGAGAGTTGTATTGGAGGGGAAAATGTGAAAGCAGATGCTGTATTTGAAGGGGGAGGCGTTCGAGGAATTGCATTCACGGGTGCGATTGAAGCGATGGAAGAAAGTAATGTAGAATGGCAGCGTCTAGCAGGTACGTCAGCAGGCGCGTTAATTGCGGCTCTTTTGGCGAGTGGCTATAAAAGCAGTGAAATTCGCAGGGAGCTTCAAAACATGGACTATGCTAAGTTTCGCGGGAAAACGATCATTAACCGAATTCCTCTGATTGGAAACTTGATTGAGCTGATGATTCATTTAGGTTTTTATAAAAATGATTATTTGGAAATATGGGTGTACGGTTTGCTGCGTGAAAAAGGAATCGAAACGTTTGCGGATTTGCCGGCAGATAAGCTGAAAATTATTGCCTCAGACATTTCGAACGGGCAGATGCTTGTGCTGCCTGACGACTTGCCTCGCTACGGAATGCAGCCAAGCGATATGAAGATTTCACAAGCCGTGATGATGAGTGCGTCCATTCCTTTTTTCTTTCGTCCCGTTATCTGGAAGTCCAAAGGGTTCAAGAGATCATACATTGTCGATGGAGCGCTTTTAAGCAATTTTCCGATTTGGCTGTTTGATACGGAGCATCCGCGTTTCCCGACATTTGGTTTTCGATTTGTCAAAGAAGAAATTGATACAGCCGCTATTATTCCGACGCCGGTCCATTTATTTAAAAGTATGTTTACGACGATGCTGCAAGCTCATGATTTGCGGTATTTGAACGCGGAGACAAAAGAACGAACGGTGCAAATTCCAACCGGTGTGATTACGGCAACGGATTTTGCCTTAAAGGAAGAAGAAATCGAATTTTTATATGAATCTGGTTATATATCAGCAAAGCGCTTTTTAGAAAAGTGGGATTTTGAACAGCATAAAATGAATCGAACCGGACGGCAGCTGACAAGAAGAAAGCTCCCGTAACAGGAGCTTTTCTACGGCTGTTTTAAAATGTTGACTTCAACAGCTTCGCCTTTTGCCGGAACGGAATACTGAACGCTTTTGTCTTTTTTGAGCCATGCTTTAACGAGCTGTCCTTTTTTGTATGTTTGATCATCCGAAACTTTTACATAAATAGGCTGTACATCGCTAGAACCAAGTATTTCTTTTGTTGTATAGTCAAGCGCGGTATCTCGCGGAATGACGTTTGCAATAAGAATTTCATCCTGTTTCACTTCTAAAATTCGCCCTTGAACTAAATAGCCGGCCGGCTTTTTTGACTGCTCGGCGTTATCAGAACAGCCGCTTAAACAAATAAAAAAGAAAAGAAAAAGTGCAGTTGATTGAACGGTAAACTTCATAAAATCTCCTTTCCGTTTCAACATGACTACCATTATAACGCGTTTGACCATTTCTTTTCCAGTTTTCGGAGAAAGCAAGAGGTAATCGTTGACGGTATTTCAGCGCGCGTGATATGTTTTAACTCATAAACGCTATTTTTACTAGAAGCCACGCTTAGTACGGGAGGTCCTTATATGGATGTTACCTTTTTAACCAACGTTATTCGACATATACTAGAACGAGATAATTTTGTCATTGACTTTGAAGAATCAGACGAACAAAATATTCACTTTTGGCATCGAGACGAGCCGTTTCGCCTTTTTATTTCAGAACAAACGGAAAGTTATTTAGTATGGACCGTTTTTGAAGATGAAAAGGAACAGTGGAGCGGAAAAACATTTCTCCAAGAAGTGACGAATACGTGTAAAGACTGCAGTGAGCCAATCGCGCACTGGATTTATAAAGATGGAGGCAAAGCAGGTTATTGCGATCATTGTCTGCAAACGTTTGGAAATGCGTATTTTACAAATGCTGATGATATCAAGCAAAACCTTCATTTAATTGACGGTTCTATTTGTTTTATTACCGATGAAACCGGAAGCGATTGGTGGATTGCATATGAAGGGTTCAAACGAGTAATTGCAAGATTAGAAGAAAATCCCCATCAGAAAGTCGAAATGTACAAGCCCGAATATCCGGTCTTTAAATGGGAAATACATTTTCTAACGGAAAACAATTCTGCTAGCTTTAAGTTCAAAGATGACTTTGCATCTGGAATTGTACCGAAGGGAAGAATACTCTAACATCCTTGTTATAAGGGTGTTTTTTCTTATAATGGGAAGTTTTTTTGAAAAAAATAATTAATTTAGGTTAAAAAGAAGGAATTAAAGGGTAAAGAGTAGAAGATATATCACTATAGGAAGAATGGGGGAAATAATTATGACAACTACAACAAATTTAACACTGGGGTACAAAATGTACACGATTGATTTTAGCCGTCCAACGCAGTCTAACGAGGCACTGCTTGATTTCTTTAAAGATGTGCAGCACAGACAGGGAAATAATGCAGAAAGCTTTTCTAAAACATTAATGGAAATCGAAGAAATCAAAACAAAATATGTAGATCATGAAATCGTACTGCTGGCTAAATCGCTTGAACAGCAAATAAGCCGCTCAAATGCAGAAAAACTTGAGGTCTGATAATCACCAGAAATGGTCGATTTATCAGACCTTTTTTATTTTTATCGATCTAGCGCTGTCTCCTTGGCTAAAGAGCAGCCAAGGAGACAGCGCTAGACCTAAGCGTAAGTTGGCCTCCCTTGCGGGCTGCCAACTTACGCTTAGATGAACCTTTTGGGGTGAAGTTAAGGGGACTGGGAATCTGGGAGTGTGGCTTTTAGACTGAAGAGAGAATTTTGTACATTTCAACGGATGTTTGATTTTATCAAAAGTTGTAGATGAATAGACTATCAAGTCGTTGGAGGCGTTGTATGGTTGGAATTTGCAGCTGGAAGTGTGCGGTGAGTGGAATAAGTATTGCAAGTGTCTACAGTAAGCAGCCGTCGTGGCAGCGGGAGTGTTATTTGGTGACACCTGGTAAAGTTTATTATGAGTCGTGCTATCAAGGGTACGGAGAGTTTGCAGGAATAGATATTTTTTGTTTGATGAGAGAAGACGGAGCGGAGAAAGAAGACAGTGAAGGGGTAGTGGCTTTTAAGCCTAAGATTGTGCTGGCGAAGTATTACAGCGGACAGCGTTATGAAGAACTGCCGGAATCAGAGCCGTGTCCGTACGGAGGCTATTTTTTTGAAGGGTGGAAGGAAGGGTAGCGAATATACATAAAAGCTGTAGAGATATCTCTACAGCTCGTTATTAACGTCTTGTTTCATCGACAGATTGTTCTAAGTCACTTACTTCTTGCGTAATTGTATTTAATTCTTCTTGCACTGCTTCAGCTTCAAGAACAGGATCTTGAACGATTTCTGTCGTTTCAAGCTCTTCTGCTGCAGCCGTTTCTGCAAGCGGCTCCTCTTTAGCCGTGCGCAAAGATTTCACTTTGTTGACAACTTGCGAAGACTGTTCGGAGACTTTTTGTGAAAGACGAGCTGTGCGCTGTTTGAGGTCTTGGCCTTTTGCATATACCGTTTCTTTCACTTGACCTGTTTTAGCAAGTGCTTGATTCGCTCCGTCTTGAATAGAAGCACGCAGCTCTTTTCCTGACTTTGGCGCTACTAGTAAAGCTGTTGTTACACCCACTACGCTACCTACTAACGTGCCGACTAATAATTCTTTGCTTCCACCTTTTGTTTCTTTACCCACTGTTTCTTTTACGTTTTCTTTTGTCATGACATTTCCTCCTTTTATAATATGTAATATGAAGGGTTTACCATTTTGTTGAATACTTCCTGCAAAACGCAAATGATTCGCTAAAAAAATGTGCAAGTGCCGTCGGACGCTCGTACAGGCTGGTGAAATTTGATTGTATATAGTATTCAACCACCTGACAGAAAAACCTTCTTTTCTGCTATAAAAACAGAAAAAAACTTATCTATAAAATCCGACACAAGAAAACGACAACATTCGTTCTTTGGTAGCATTTTCACTTGAAATTTTATATCATAGAGTGCAAGGAGAATACGTTCTCTTTTTTTAAATGCTGGAGGGATTGAAGAAATGGCCGAATCGAAGTACAGAACGATTTTAGAAGCAAAATCTGGAGAGTTAGAAGCATTAAAAGACAAAGCAATCAAAGACAGCTGGCAGCCGATTTATCATATTCATCCACAGTACGGGCTGATGAATGATCCAAACGGATTGATTCAATTAAACGGCGAATATCACGTGTTTTATCAGTGGTATCCGTACGGTGCGATGCATGGAATGAAGCACTGGGCTCATGTGAAATCTACGGATTTAGTAACGTGGGAACGCCTTCCGGTTGCCCTAACGCCAACGGAAGAATATGAATCGCACGGCGCATACTCAGGCGGCGCGATTGAAAAAGATGGTCAAGGGCTGCTGTTTTATACGGGGAATGTAAAATACGAAGACGGCTCACGTTCAGCTAATCAATGTATCGCGATGCTAAACAGGGATGGAAGTGTAGAAAAATACACGAATAATCCAGCGGTACAAGGCGTTCCTGAAGGGTATACAGGACATGTGCGCGATCCGAAAGTATGGAAAGAAAATGATACATATTATATGCTGCTAGGCGCTCAGCGTGAAAACGAGACGGGCGCATTAATTGTGTATGAATCAAGCGATGCGCTTCAGTGGTCATTTAAAGGCGAAGTTAAAACATCGCTTCCTGACTTTGGCTATATGTGGGAGTGCCCGGATTACTTTAAACTGGACGGAAAAGATGTGTTTGTCTTTTCACCGCAAGGAATCAAAGCGGATGGCCACGATTTTCATAATATTTATAATGTGATTTACGCGGTGGGAACATTCGATGTGGAAAGTTTAACGTTTGAAATGGAGTATTACCGTGAAATTGATAAAGGGTTTGACTTTTATGCACCGCAAACGTTCCAAGATGAAAGCGGACGTCGCTTGCTATTTGCATGGATTGGAAACCCGGACGTTGACTATCCGTCAGACGAATATGGATGGGCTCATGCCTTAACGCTTCCTCGTGAGCTTTCGCTTGAAGGAAATGAACTTGTTCAAAAGCCTGTAGAAGAGTTAAATAAGCTTCGAGATCAAGCGGTTCATTTTAGAGGAACGCTGAAAAATGAAGAAGTGATTATTGATGAAGCAACAAACAATGCATATGAAATCAATATGACGTTCCGCGAGATAGCGGCCAAACAGTTTGGTTTAGAGCTGTTTAATAGTAAAGAAGAAGAGCTTCGCCTCGTGTTTGATACAGAAAAGCAAGAAGTGCGACTCGACCGTTCTTCATTCCACCATCAATATGCAACGGAATACGGTGTGGTTCGCTCTGAAAAATGGACAGCGTCAAATGAAGTCGATGTTTGTGTGTTTGTCGACAAAAGCATCGTCGAAATTTATATAAACGGCGGCAAAATTGTCTTCACTTCCCGCGTTTTCCCGAAAAAAGATTCCAAATCAGCTGTAAATGTATTTGCAGAAGGAGCTGTGGACTACCGGATTGATTATTACGGTATGTCGCGCGGTATTTAATATAAGAAATGAGAAAAGCCAATGAATATCATTCATTGGCTTTTTGGTTTCTATAAAAATAAAATACAAATACATGAAGCAACTAAGTGAGGAACAGCTGCAATAATAAAACGTTTCATCCACTCTGTATCCTCTCGCTGCCGGACGGGTGTAAAGTAAGGACCTCTTGTTTCAAATCGAAATGCGTCGAGAAGCGTAACGAGTGCAATCGCTGTAAGTAATATGCCAAGAGGACCTGAAATATAGTAAATATACTGCCAGTTGCCTGCTGTAATAGAAATGATAATCACAATAATTAAAGATATAATGCCAGATATTAATCCTGTTTTCAAACTCAAAATCTCCTTACATCCAGTTTTTGCTTATCTATTTTACCATAACCGAATGAAGGTTTGTATATACGGCTCGGGGCGGATATTTACTTCTTAATTGACCTTCTATGTAAGTATCTTCTCGTATAAAACGAGTTTCCTAGCAAAAGCAGTGTCCCTAAAATCCACCCGGCTGCAGGAGAATAAGGAAAGATATTTTTTAAAGCCATCCCACAAGAAATAGAGGCTGCTCCGAGTATAAATAAAAGCAGCGTGATTCCTTGACGTTTTTTCATATGTACCACCTCTCTTACTAATTTTACCATAAGATATGAGTATAGTAGAATAAAATGTAAGGTGTCATACAAAAAAAGAAGTATATGGTAAAATTTGAAGAGTAGAAAGGGAAGAGGGATGCATTGATTAAAAAAGGATTTATAGCAGGAATCGTGATGGTCGGGATTGTTGTTGCTCTTGCTCTTGCTTCTTTTACAGGGAAGTGGAGCTATCTCTATTTTGTGTCAGGCACAATGGGGGCAGTATCGCTCGTTTTAGCTTTGGTATACCTTATTGACAGTATCGTGCTAGGAAGTACAGGCACATTCTTTTCAGCCAAAAAGATGCGCAAGGTGAGCCGAGTTGAAGATGCAAAACGGTTGCGGTACCGAACGTATTAGCTGCTTTGATTTATGTAGCCGGTGGTTGATGAACAGAAGTCTAAAAAAACAGCTTGAGGTACAACCTCAAGCTGTTTTTTTATGCGTCAATCTGAACGTTTCCTTCCCGTTTATCACGCAGAGGCATCACCATACTCACAAATCCAACGACTACTACGATGATTGCCGCCGTTAAAAAAGTCGTCTGAGCCCCTGCAAGCTTTACGATCATGCCTCCAAGAAGAGGAGCAGTAAGTAAAACGGCACTCGTTAAGGTGTTGATGAATCCGTACACTTTTCCGAGGTGTTCCTTGTCGCTGTAGGTTTGAACGATATAGTTAAACAGCAGTAAATTAAGCCCAACTCCGGCCCCTCCAATAGGTGCAGCAATCAAAATGAAATAGCGTGACATAACGGCTGGATTAAAGCAGCTAATGAAAAATAAAGAACTTCCAAATAGAAGCAGGCCGAGTGATAAAAGTCTAAATGGATGTTGAACCTGTTTTTTTCTATTAAGATACATTCCTGTTACTAGCGCTCCCAGCCCGATTCCAGAAAGCAGCCAGCCGAGCATTTCCGGATGGTGAGGCAGCACATCTCGTAGGAAGATGCTGATTTGAGCGTCAACAAGCATGACTACAAAATACGAAAGGTGAAACAACATAACGGCGCGTAAAAGGATTGAGTGCTGAAAAACGATTTTCCAGCCGTTTGAGTACGTTTCTTTCAGTTGATGGGAAGAACGAGCAGCTTGCCCTTGAATGTTTTTACCTGCTTTTTTAAGTGAAAACAGCACACCAATAGAAATCATACAAGCTGCGGCATTAACTAAAATGCATGCTTTTGGCGTTGTGAACGTCAGCGCGGCGGCTCCGAGAAACGGCCCCACAACTTTGGCAATTTGAAACATAATGTTTTGTAAAGTAGAGGCCTGCAGCAGCTGCTCTTCTTTGACCACTTCTCGAACGTAAGCCAGCTGTGCAGGCACTTTCATAACAGAACTCATCGAGCGCAGCGTCAGCACCGTTAGTGCCAAAAGCGGTTCATTTGTGAAAAATAACAGACATGTGAACAGAAGACGGACTAGTTCAGACAAAAACATCAGCTGTACTTTATCATAGCGGTCCGCTAAATTTCCTGCTGCTTGACTTAGCAGGATGCTAGGCAAAGCGTACGCGACAGGAATAAGCGTAATCCAGAGGGAATTTGCGTGCCACACGTATGTAAAAAGCGTTATCACCGCAAACATATCAAATAAATCTCCGAAGCTTGCTGCGGTGCTTGAAATAAATAATCTTTTATAAGAAAAATTAGCAAACAGCTTTTCTTTTCTCAATACCTTCATTCCTTTACGTGTTGTTCGTAAAAAATAATCGCATCTTCAATAAATTGAAGGACTTCGCTGTCAATAGGGTAGAGATTAAGTGAACTTGATGCCTCAGGAGATTTGCGAATATCCCAAAAAGTTTCTTCTAAAGCGGTATGCTGCCCAAATAGTTCAGCTGATAAAAGCAGAATATCTGCTGCAATCAGCTGCCCATCTTCAGATTGAGGTGCACGCTGATGCTTTAAGCAAAGCTGAATTCGCTTTATCATGCTAATCCATTTATCGGCACTCGCATTCTCCATTTTAGGCAAATCATGCTGCAGAATCTTGCTTTCTTCTAATGAAAGCGAAAGCAGATCAGTCCAGCTGCTCTTGGCATTAGTTTCATTGTCAACTAAAGGAAGGAGCTGCTTCCAGTTTAATTCACCTTCTATTTTTATACTGTTGCGAAGCGTGTGGGTGTGTTCTAAAGCTCGCTGAATTTCTGAAGCTTTTTGCTGAAGTTTTTGCTGATGAATCCCTAGAAGTTTATCAATACTTACTTGATGAAGAATAAGTTCAATATCTCGCAAAGGAACGGCTAAGTTTTTTAAAAGGGTAATTTTCTCTAGTGTGACTAAGTCCGTTTCTGAGTAAGAGCGCTTTCCATTTTCTGATTTTGACGATGGATGAAGCAAGCCAATTTGATCGTAGTAACGAAGCGTACGCACCGTGAGGCCTAATTTTTTAGCGGCTTGCCCCGTAGAAAAATAAATCATGTTTAATCCCTCCAAAAAAATGCTTGCAGGTAACGTTACGTCACCTTTTACACTGAATATATGTAAAAGGGAGGCGAAGTAAATTGAAACAAAAAAATCAAGGATTATGGACCATAAAATCATTCGTAATTATGCTGGTCGTCACGTTTGTTGGTGTGCCTATTTTAATTGAAGGCATATTGCAGGATGCTTTGCATTCCCTGTTTAAAAATGATCTTTATGCTGGAACAGCTACTGGGTTTGTTATGGCAGCTGTGTTTTTATCAGCTCTGTATGGACTGATGGTTCAGACTGGTGATAGAAAAATTGGTTTTCAATCGTTTTCAAAACGGCACTGGCCGCGCATTCTTTTTTGGCTTTTTGTGCTGATCTTAGGAAGTGTGGCAATTGTTGTGCTAATGGAATGGTTTGGTATGACGTATGAAAATAAAAAAACAGCCAGTTTACAGCATGACCTGTCGCTGTTTTCATTTATACTTGCTTTTGTTTCAGCCGCTGTAATCTCACCTTTTTATGAAGAGATTATCTACCGAGGATTTTTTTATACATGGCTGAAACGTAAAGGAGGAATTGTGTTTGCATTGGCGGGAAGTTCGTTTATCTTTATGCTGGTGCATATTCCAACGTACAATACCTTGCCCGTTAACTTTTTATCAGGTATCGTGTGCGCGTGGGTGTACGAAAAAACAAAGTCGCTGCTTCCAAGTATGATCATTCACGCTTGTTTTAATGGAATCGCCGTTATTTTAACAGCGTCAGCTTAATGTAGTTTCGATAACGAGTAAGCTATGATTTATCTTACCATATTATGTCTACTTAAGAAGCGAATTACAAAAAATAAGCGGAAATGAACCCAAAAACTGCTAGAAGCACTGCCTGTTCCTAGCAGTTTTTTATGTATGCACGCAAGCTTAAGGCTTGTCTTAAAGTGGACGTTAAGATGTATGATAAGAAAGAGTGAGAGTGAAGACAGCCATAAAAAGGAGAGGGTATCGATGCAATATCGAAAGCTTGGAACAACAGGTCTGGAAGTATCAAATTTATGTCTAGGCACAATGGCGTTTGGACGATGGATTGACGAAAAAGCGTCGGCAGCTATTTTACATAGCGCCATTGAAAACGGCATTAACTTCATTGACACAGCCAACTATTACGGAAAAGGGCAGGATGAAGAGTTTAGATATGGCACAGGGGAATCGGAAGAAATTATTGGACGTGCGTTAAAAGGAAAACGAGATGATGTTGTGCTTGCAACAAAAGTCGGCATTGCCGTAGGAAAAGGCAAAAATGATAAAGGTCTTTCACGCACACATATTATGAGAGAAGTGGATAATCAGCTGCGACGACTGCAGACGGACTACATTGATCTTTATCAAGTTCATCTTTTTGATCACCATACACCTATGGAAGAAACGCTTCGCGCGCTCTATGATTTAGTTCGTCAAGGCAAAGTTCGTTATATTGGCTGCTCCAATTATGCCGCGTGGCAAATTGCAAAGTCTCATCATATTAGTGACAAAATGAATCTTGAAAAATTTATTTCCGCTCAGCCTCAGTACAATCTTCTCTCTCGTGAAATTGAACAAGAGCTGCTGCCGTTTAGTCAATCTGAAGGTGTAGGCGTTATGGTATACAGTCCGTTAGCGCGCGGCATGCTTTGAGGAAAATATAAAACATCAAATGACGTGCCGCCAGAAAGCCGCGCTGCGCATGGTGAAAAGCTGCTGCGAAACTACTTTACAGACCAAAACTTTCAGCTGGTGGAGCAGTATCGCAAGTTAGCAGAAACAAATGAAGTAAGCTTGTCTCAGTTTGCTCTTTCATGGGTATTGAATCAGCCCGCTGTAACATCAAGCATTATCGGAGCTAGTAAATTGCACCACGTAACAGATGCGGTTGAAATCAGCGATTGGACATGGTCAGAGGAGCTGTTGAATACCGTGAATTCACTGTATTAATAAAAAGTCCGCAGGTGCACCTGCGGATTTTTGTGTTTAAATTTTAATTTCCTTTTGCGTTAATTTTGCTTCTAGTGAGTCGTACAAAGCGAGCTTATAGTTGATTTGTTCAAGGTATTTAAAAGTTTTGGCCATTTCTTCTTCCACCGCTTCTTTGTGCTGAAGCATCATGTTTTTTCGTTCTTTAATCGTGCTTTCGCCTTGTTTATAGAGCTCTACATAGCGCTTGATTTCTGCAAGCGGCATGCCTGTTGAGCGCAGAGCCAAAATAAAACGGATCCATTCAATATTCGTATCATTATAGAGGCGCTTTCCATTTTCATCACGCTCTACAAAAGGAAGAATTCCTTCTTTTTCATAGTAGCGTAAAGTCGGTGCGGAAAGCCCGGTTTTTTCATTCATTTCTTTCATGCTATAAGACAAGATTGTTCACTCCCACTTATGAATCGTAAAGCTTACTTTAAGGTATATGATAATCGATAGTTGAACGTTTTATCAAATTATTTTCCGTTTATTTAAAAAAATATGGAACTTTTATACAGTTTGTCCGTAGTAACAAGTAGATAATAAGAAACTTACTGTAAAAGGTTAAGTAAAGGGGATAGAGTAATGAAAAAAGTAAAATGGATTAGTTTTATCCTGCTGCTGATTTCAAGCGGAGTCTTTTTTATCAATCATCAGTACGTCATTTTACTAGCGGCTTGGACCGTGTACGGAATGGCTTTATCAATCCTGGTTTATTTCTTTTCATATGATATGAGTGATTCAAACAAAGAGTAAAAGGCGTATACGCGTTTCTTATTGTCTTCAAAATAAAAGCAGAAAATGAAAGGATGGAAGAAATGGGAGAACTTTTTTGAATGATTTTGTTCGGAGCGTGTATTTGGGTGCCGCTAATTTGGAATAAAATTGCGATTGGCAAGCGCATCGCACACGAAGAAAAGAAAGCAGGACGTGATTTAACAGGGGAAATCAATCCGTTTACCGGAGGAAGAATGTAAATAGAGATTAAGACATATCTAAATTAATCCCATTGAAAGACGAGCAAATAGGATAAATGAGCTCATATGAATTGCTTGTGACACCGCTGTTAATTTCCGTGCAAGGCTTCGCTTTCCGCGGGCGGCCGGTGAGCCTCCTCGTCGCTTACGCTTCTGCGGGGTCTCACCTATTCCGCTTTTCCCGCAGGAGTCTTCGCCTTTCCCTCCAATCAACAGCTAGAAGCAGCTACCTACATAAAACTTACATTCAGCCTATCCATAAAAAATCCGAACGAATTTAATTCTCTACCAAGAATCTCAATGCATCGTTCAAATTTCCCTACCACTAAAATACGTTTGTCTCAGCCTCTTCATTAGTAAAGAAAACGATAGTTTAATTTTGTTATTAATAGTATAATTAACCATATTTACTTTGAATAGAAAGGTTGATGAAAAAGTGTCAACACTCTTTTTGGTCGGCATGATACTTGTGCTGGCGATGATTATTTTTTCACGTACGCTGTGGGTGCCGAGCGGAGTGGTAGAACGTCTCAGCAAGAAAAAGTGGTTTCAAAATCACTGGCTGAGCGGAGGCTATTTGTTTGGCATTAATGCTTTATATTTTGGTACTACAATATTTTTACTCTATCTTCTTATGTTTACAAATATCCCTTATCTACATATTGTTCTTATGTTTTTAGCGACGATTGTAAGTATTTTCACGTGGAGCGCCTTTAGTGCAGCATGGACAGGGTCATTTAAAAACCGTCTTAAAATGGCTTTAACAGGAAGCAGCTTTTACTTGATAGTGGCATTGATTATGGTGATCCAGTGGCTAAGCGTTAAGCCTCTGTATCCCAATGAAGATACGTTTATGCGAGCTTTAGGGTGGATGCTTGGCTTTTTCGTTTCAGCCGTCGCTTTTAGTATATGTTTTATCTTCACTGCTTTTCTTGGAAAACGTTCAGCACGTGTATAAGGATATCATCCGTTTATTAACGTTCTTTTCTAGTTAACTACTCTTGACGAAAGTAGGGGTAAACGTGATTCGAGAAATTTCAGCTTCCGATGCAGCCGCTTTTTTAGCGTTAAATAAAGAGCTTGATAAAGAAACAGCATATATGCTGTACGAGGAAAATGAGCGTGCGACTACGCT
This sequence comes from Priestia sp. SRI_019, assembly GCF_057586255.1. Taxonomy (NCBI): domain Bacteria; kingdom Bacillati; phylum Bacillota; class Bacilli; order Caryophanales; family Bacillaceae; genus Priestia; species Priestia sp. SRI_019. The sequence goes on from NZ_JBYCZN010000001.1 coordinate 1,041,473, forward strand.
TGAACAGCAGAAAAAAATGATTATAACTTTTTTAAAGATGCCGAACTCGACCATATTAGTGGCGGAACAAGACGGCCAGCTCGTCGGACATCTATCTGTGATTGGCGGAAGCGTTAACCGAAAAAAACACAGCGCATACTTAGCTGTTGGCGTGCTTCAATCTTACGGAAACCGGGGCATCGGCACTTCGTTGTTTAAAGAAATGGAGAGATGGGCAGCGCAGAGCGGCATTAAACGAGTGGAGCTAACGGTGATGACCCACAATGAACCGGCCATTTCGCTGTATAAAAAAATGGGTTTCGAAATAGAAGGGAAAAAAGTATGTTCACTCGTTGTAGATGAAAAATCAGTCGATGAATATTATATGGGGAAGGTTTTTGAAAAAGCGTGCTTAAAGGAGAAATGAACATGGAAACGACGATTGTTCAGTTAAATGAATGGGTGATAAAGCTTCCTAAAAAGCTTGAAGTATTCTCTGAAGCAGCGGCGTCAAACCGTCCTGCTCCTAAGAAGTGGTCACCGAAAGAAATTGTGGGGCACTTATGTGACTCAGCCATTCACAATTTGCAGCGGTTTATCAATGTGCAGCATGAAAAAATACCTTTGGTCCTGACGCCTTACAAACAAGATGAATGGGTAGAACTGCAGCACTATCAAGCTACGCCCATGGAAGAAATAGTTGCCCTATGGCGCAGTTTAAATAAGCAAATTGCTTCCGTTCTTTCGCATATACCAACAGAAAAGCATATGTATCAATTCAAATTAGAAGATGGAAACTTCGTTTCGCTCCAGTGGTTGGCTAAAGATTATATTGCTCATTTAGAGCATCATATTAAGCAAATTGACGCCCAACTGCCGCTAGGAGGCAAAGAGGATGAAAAAAGAACATAAAAAAGAAGAATCTCAGGTGAAAGTAGATTTTAGAACAGGCCGCGCCTATGGTGATCATGAATACATAGGAAGTTCGAAAAAAGGCCTGCTTCTTGCTTTGTTACCAGTTCTAATCATTGCCGGAGGTATACTGTTTCTGATGGTAAAATGACAAAAGCCGCATTATAGCGGCTTTTTTTCATAGAGGTGCTGAGTTTTGCTTTCTTCGGGATTGTTGCGGCTTTCTAGGGTGGAAAAGCCTGCGTGTTCTGCGACAATTTTAGCTGCGGAAGGAAGCGTTTCGACTCTTTCCCAAGATTCTGGATCCCACAGCTTTGATCGCTTGAATGCTTTGCTGCAGTGGAGAAAGCATTCTTGTACTTCAACGCCGATAGCGAGCAGCGGAGTTTTATTGTGAACCGCCATTATTTCAAGCAGCGCTTTTTCTTTTACAATGCAAGCTTTGCCGTTAATCCGCAGCGTTTCTTCTATGCCTGGAATTAAAAAAAGCAGCCCTATTTGAGGATTAGATAAAATATTTTCCAATGAATCTACTTTTTGATTGCCGCGCCTCTCTGGAATCAATAGTCTCTTCTCATCGACGACTTGTACAAAACCAGGGTGATCCCCCCGCGGAGAACTGTCGCAAATTCCTTTATAATCAGCTGTAGCGATGATAACAAAAGGGGAATGTTTAATAAATTCCCGGCAGTGTCGATCTAAATAAGAAATTATTTTTTGATGCGCCAATTTGTTAGGCGCTCCGACTATACGGCGAAGCTCTTCCTTCGTTTTTACTTGTTCTTTAAAGTGACTGTTTTCCATTCCTTTTTTCACTCCTACAGTTTGCGTATACTGAAAATACCATTTTTATATATGAAATACTATGTTTTTATATTTAAAAAACAGAAAAATCAGTATATTCAAAAGAAGTAGAAGCATGGTAACGCTAATTTCTGTCTTTTTTTAAGTTTTTGATTGCGTTATCAAATATGTCATTAACCGTTTTCATATGTTCACTGACAAGATGGTCGGAGTCTTTTTCTCTCTGGCGCATGTCTTTTAACAAATCATCCATATCATCTAGCAAACTTTGAAAATACTCATCTTTTTGTTCTTCTTTCATTGTGGAATCATCCATTTCATCAAGCTTATCGAGCTTATCTTCAATTTTTTTGAAGTATTCATCTCTCAAGAATCTCACCTCATTTATAAAGTAGCTTTCTGCTTATTGTATGCACAATGTTTGTTTGCATGAGTAAGAAGTAGAAAGTACATAAATAAAAGGAGAGTCTGAAAAGCTCATTTGCTCCTTAGTAGGTTACTTTTTAGTTCCCATATTACTTTGAAGTGCGTACTTTTTTTTATTGTGTATATGCTTCATAATAAATTTTGTCAGGGGATAATAATCACATTTAATGAATAGATCAGTCATTGGGTTTACCCTCATACTGACAAATTTCTAAAATAGAGTTAACACAAATTTCAGGAGGTTTTATGAATATGAGAGAAATACTGCAAGGAAAACTAGGGTTTGGAACGGCACCACTGGGCAATATGTATCGTAATATTCCAGAAGAAGAGGCCATCGCAACGGTCGATGCTGCTTGGGAAAGCGGAATTCGCTACTTTGACGCAGCCCCTCTTTACGGAGCTGGTTTAGCGGAGATGCGCCTTGGTGAAGCACTATCAAAAAGAAATCGCGATGAGTATGTGCTAAGTACAAAAGTAGGTCGCGTTATTTCAGATGAACTAGAAGACACATCTTCACGTGATATGGGAGAAAAAGGCGGACTTTTTGAATTTGGCCGTAAAAATAAAATTATCAATGACTACAGTGCGGATGCAACTCTTCGTTCGATCGAGCAAAGCTTAAACCGTTTAAAAACAGATCGCTTGGACTTCGTGTATATTCATGATGTCGCGCAAGATTTTTATGGAGATGAGTGGGTAGGACAATTTGAGTCTGCTCGAACGGGCGCATTTCGTGTGCTTACACGCTTGCGTGAAGAAGGAGTTATTAAAGGATGGGGACTTGGAGTAAACCGAGTAGAGCCAATTGAAATCATGCTGGAGCTGGAAGAAGCAAAGCCGGATGTATCGTTGCTAGCTGGCCGTTACACGTTATTAGATCATGAGCGTGCGCTGCAGCGAGTAATGCCCGAAGCCGTAAAGCATAATATGGACATTGTTGTCGGCGGACCATACAGCTCAGGCGTTCTTGCTGGAGGTACGCACTTTGAATATCAAAAAGCATCTTCGGACATTATGGCAAAAGTAGAAAAAATTAAAGCTATTGCAGATCGTCATCAGATCAGCATTAAGGCTGCTGCTGTCCAGTTTTCACTGGCTAATCCAGCGGTTGCTGCTGTTATTCCCGGTGCTAGTCGTCCAGAGCGTATTGCCGAAGACAAAGCGGCATTAAACACAGTAATTCCGGCAGCCTTCTGGGAAGAAATGCGTGAACAGAAGCTTGTAGCTCCTCATGCACCGCTTCCACTTAACGTGAAGTGAAGGCAGAACGATAAATATGGGTTTTCAGTAAGTATAAAAAGTGTCTCGAAGTTTCGGTTTTGAGACACTTTTTTTGTATTGAGGTAGAAATTGACAAAAGATTAAGTGGCTTTCAATCATAAAAACGAACATTTTAACGATTTTTTAATTAAAATATTCGTTTTTTATTGAATAACCATTTTGTATTTGATACATTTAAAAAGTGAAAAATATTGCTCGTATATGCTTGGAAATATGGTCTGAGTGTCTCTACCTGGTTCCCATTCAAAGAACTGGACTACGGGTTAAAGTGTAAAAATGTTCGGTTTATCAGTATATAAATGTTATTCCGTGCTTAACTTCTTATACTTTGACTCTAAAAAGCTTAGAAAATCAAAAGTGTTCTAGGTTTTTTCTTTTGTCCAATCATCGAGTGTATGAAACAGCAAAACGAAATGGAGTGAAAGTAATAATCTATGAAAAACAAGGTGTTAAAATCAGGAATTTTATTGGGGATTAGTATGATTCTATTACTATCTGTACTTGCCGGGTGTAATTCAGCTTCAAAAAAGGAAGCCGGAGATAAACAGAAGCAGAAGCCTATTATTGTTCAAGGGCCGATGCCGATAGAAGCGCAGAAATTCGCTAAAAAATTAGAAAATGTAAAAGAAGAAAAGTCAGGGAATTTTGTTTTTTACAAAGGAACTGTTGATAATTATCCAGTCATCGTAGTTAAAACGGGAAAAGGAATGGAAAACACGGCAGCTGCTACAGCGATAGCTATAGAAAAATACCATCCTAGAGCAATTATCAATCAAGGAACATCAGGCGGACATGATGAAAATCTGAACGTGTTTGATATTGTGTTAGGAAAGCGAACAACGAATATAGGCTCTTTAAAAACAGAAGATAAAAAAGAAGGCGAAGGAATGGACCCTGCTGCTTGGAAGCCCATGGATTTAATGGCTTCTGAAGGAAGTGCTGGAGAAGATCCTGATGCTGAAAAAGCTCGCTATTATGAAGGAGATAAGAAGTTACTGGCGGCTGCAAATGCAGTAAAAGATACATATAAAAAAGGAAAAGTGGTTGAAGGAACGATAGGATCAGCGGACACGTGGAATAACGAAGTGGATCGAATTAAGTGGTTCCATACTAAGTACGGCACGTCTGTAGAAGAAATGGAAGGCGCGGCGGCAGCACAAATCGCAGGAAGCTATGACGTTCCATTCTTAGGTATCAGAGTGCTATCTAACAACAAAGTAAACGGTGGAAAATATAATCCAAACACAGCAGCAGCTTGCCAAGACTATGTTTATGAAGTAATTAAACATTATATTAGCACAAACGCTAAGTAAATCTTTCTTTAAAAAAGCATCAAAGCTTTTGTTTCTCTAACAAAAGGCTTTGATGCTTTTTTTGATGGCAAATTTAAAGTTTGTATAACCCTTCATATTTTTTCGTCAAATAATTAATTAACGGCTGAGCATCAATTCTACCTATAGAAAGGCTCGTTAAGATCTCTTTTGGCGTTTTTAGTTTTCCATACTGGTGGATATGCTGTTTTTGCCAGTCTGCTATAAGCGATAGATTTTGACTCGAAATGATTTCATCAAAGTCAGGATGGTCTTTGATTATGGATTCTCTTAGCTGAGCTGCATAAATAAAGCCTAGATTGTAGGAAGGGAAGTAGCCAAACGCTCCACCGTACCAGGGACCGTCCTGTAATACCCCGTCACGGTCTGTTTTTGGTTTGATTCCTAAGTACGCTTCATATTTTGCATTCCATGCGGAAGGAAGGTCCGAGACGCGAAGCTTGTCAGCGAATAAATCTCTTTCTAGCTCGTAGCGAATGATAATATGCAGCAGATAGGTAAGATCATCTGCTTGCAAACGAATGAGAGAAGGTGTGACTTCATTTAAAGCAAAGTAAAGAGTTTCAAATGAAATATCACCGTAGATCGCAGGTTCTAACTCTTTGAATAAGTGAGCGTGATTTCTCCAGAAGCCTTCGTGTTTTCCAATGATACGTTCCCAAAAAAGAGACTGAGATTCATGCAGTCCCATAGACGTGTACGCGCCTAACCCTGTGTCAAGCAAGTCAGAGCTAATTTGCTGGTTATAGATAGAATGTCCGCCTTCATGTAAAAACATAAAAGCTGCCAGTTTTACATTGTGTTCGTCGTATCTTACTGCAAGCCGTGCGTCTTGCGAGTGAATGCCTGCACTGAACGGGTGGGTCGTGATACCGATTTGGCCAGACTTAAAGTTATAGCCAATAGCAGTGAGAAGGTGTTTTCCGAGCTTCTGCTGATTTTCGATTGAAAACGGCTTGCTGATAAATGATGTATCATGTGTAACCGAAGAGCGTTTAATTTTTGTCAGCAAAGGAAGAATAGCATCTTTAATTTGTTGAAAAAGCGAATCGATGGTTTCATTAGAAACGTCGGGCTCATATTCTTCTAAAAGCTGTTCGTAAGGAGCGAGGTGAGGATTACGGTAATCCGCAAATCTTTTATGCGTATGAATCAGCTGCTGCAGGTTGTCTTCGACAAGCTTAAATTCATTTTGCTCTCTAGCCTGTGACCAAAGAGCATGAGTAGAAGCTTTTAAAACGGAAAATTGATGATAGTCTTCCAGTGGTACAGCGGAAAGTTTTTGATAGATGTTCCAATAGTGCTGTACTTGTTTTTGCTGTAGTTGATTTAGATTGTGTTCTTGAAGATGCTGCAATTCTTTTGCGAAGGCTGGATCTGTTTGCAGCAGGTAAAGCTCTTTTGAAAGCGTGCCTTGAATGGTTGCATGCTGCTTTTGGCTATTAAGAGGAGCGGATGTTTTTGCGTCCCATGATAGAAGAGATAAAGCTTGCTTGTAGTGTTCAATCGTTGCAATATGTTCTTTAGTATGAAGACGGATGGCAGAGTTCATAATATCCTCCTTTAGATAAAATACTTTACTTATAAACATACTAAGAATTAAGAATTGAAACAAGATAAATTGAATCAGTAATTGCAAAGAAACAGTTTAATTTTGCTAATTTCACAAACAAATGGAAAGGTGGTAGGATGGTTTATATTCCTACTAACCTTACGAAAATAGTAGGTTTTCAAAAAGCGATTTTAACTATTGGGGGAATGACGTTGAAAAAGGTTAAGTTGAAATGGTTATTATTTATTGTGATTGCTTTATTTGCTGCCGGGTGCAGTAATAATCAAGCAAGCTCAGAGAATAAAAGTACCAGTGCCGCTCGAAAAGACGGAGGTACGCTAAACATTGCGTTTCAAAGCGAGCCAACAACTTTAGATCCTCAGATTACTGGGAATTCTTCGGTTAAAGATGCGGCGCGAAATATTTACGAAGGACTTGTTATTTTTGATAGTAAAGGTAATGTAGAGCCTGATTTAGCAGAAAAAATTGATATCAGCGATGATAAAAAAGTCTACACGTTTCAGCTGCGAAAAGGCGTAAAGTTTCATAATGGAAAAGAAATGACAGCAGACGATGTAGAAGCTTCGATTAACCGCTGGATTAAGCTGTCTTCACTTGGCAAAACAAACTTTGTTGGTGCACAAGTCAAAAAAACGGGAGACTACACGGTTGAGCTTCATTTGAACACACCGAATGTGAATACGCTGGCCCTGCTAGCAGACCCGATTCCGGCGGCCGCTATTTTTCCAAAAGAAATCATCGAAAAAGCACCTGCTGAAGGAGCTACTGAGTTCGTTGGCACAGGTCCATTTAAAGTGAAAGAATGGAAGAAGAATCAATATATCACGTTAGAAAGATTTAAAGATTATTCTTCGAAAGGACGCAAAATCAAAAAGACTCCTCACGTAGATGAAACTAAAATTAGCTTTTTAAGCGATGAATCTACTAGAATTTCAGGCATTACAGCCGGACAGTTTGACATTGCATTAGGTATTTCAAGCGACAATGCAGCTCAAATTGAAAGTACGCAAAATGTTAAAAACAAGCTGGCTCCAGGCGGATTTATTGGTTTATTTTATAACACGCAAGAAGGGTTCTTTAGCAATTTAAATGCTAGAAAAGCTGTAAATGCCGCTATTAATGCAAAAGATATTTTATCAAGTTCATATGGCGATTCCGATTATTATGAACTGACTTCATCGATTGTGAATAAAAAATTTCCGAACTATTACAGTGAAGCAGGAAAAGAAGAGTACAATCAGCATGATGAAAAGAAAGCAAAAAGCTATTTAAAAAAGGCTGGATACAGCGGGCAGGAACTGCGTCTTTTAACGTCACGTGATTATCAAGATCAGTACAATACGGCTGTTATTGTACAGCAAGAGCTTGAAAAAATCGGTGTGAAAGTAAAGCTGGAAGTGTATGACTGGGCAACTTTTACTGATAAAGTAAATGATCCTAAAGCATGGGATATTTATCCCGTAGACTGGGCGGCGCGTTCAACCATTTTCCAAGGCTTTTGGACGTCAGGAGGAGCTCCGGTTGAAAAGTCAACGAAATACTTAGATAAAATCAAAGCCGCTGCTTCTGTAGAAGATGCACGACCAGCTATTGATGCTACGCAAAAATACGTATGGGATGAGCTTCCGTTTACGTTAATTGGCCATAAAGTCAATATTAACGCCGTGTCTACACAAGTAAAAGGCTATGATTTTAACTTAGGCCCTGTATTTTATAACGTGAGCGTGACTAAATAACATACGCTAAGTTTAAACAAAAAACGGTTTTATACGAAGAAAGTTAGGAAAGAATCTGGGACAAAAGTAGTTTAGTTGAAGGGAAATCCGAACGATGAATTGAGATTCTTGATAGGGAATCCAACGCGTTCGGATTTTTTTATAGTTAGGGTGAACGAAGTTTCATTTATCTGTTCTTCACGCCGCTCATCAGTAAAAACAACGGAATACGCATTCGACGCTCGTAAGTTTCAGCGCTGTCGAAACGTTCTTTTTGAGGACATGCTTCTTTTAAATTTGTAACGGTGAATCCGCTTTGCTGCATCAAAGAAAAGTACTCTTCAAGCGTGCGATGATACTTTTGAACGTATCCGCCCATCCAGTGCTGCTGACGAAATCCCATTGAGAAGTAGTTATCCACCGTCCAGTTTGTGCGCAAAGCAGAAGGCTGCAAAGTGGAAGTAATGACTGGATGTTCCGCAGAAAAAATAAATCTTCCTTCAGGTTTGAGTGCTTGATTCACTTTAATGAAAATGGAGGCTAAGTCTTCCACGTAGTGGAGGGACAGTCTTGCAGTAACCAAATCGTATTCTGTGCGTGGTGGAGTATAATGCTCCATCGATTCATGAAGCACTCTTGCATTTGGATAGTTTGAAAGCTGTTGCTGAGCCGCGTTTATCATATTAATAGAGCCGTCTACTCCCGTATAAGAGAAACACCCTTTTGCAAGAAGCTCCGCGCCAAATCCAGCGTTTCCGCACCCTAAGTCTAAAACGTTTGCATGTGCAACATCACCTAGAAGCTGTAAAATAGCCGGTTTTTCAATCGTATCGTTGGCATTTTCTTTTTGCTGCCGGCGTTTTGTATAGGCCAAAAACGTCTCGTCATTATCGTAAAATTCAGCTCCTGTTGAGATCTTCAACTAAATCAGCCTCCTCTATGCAAAGTATCTTATTATAATCACATATTCAAATTATTTACAATTATTTTGATAGATATGGAAATAGTGTTTTATTTTAGTATAATTGTAGTGTTAATAAATCGTTCTGTGTAACTAGAGAAGAAAAGAGGAGAAGTCATGAAACGTTCCACTATAAGCGTCAGTGTGATTAGTATTCTGCTGTTGGTTAGTTTACTTATAAGCGGCTGTCAGCAAAATGAGGTATCTTCCCGCGACGAAAAAGAAAGCATCACTTCAAGTGTTCAACATCCTGAACAAAAAGAAAGCGCTATTCACTCATCGGAGCAAAATGATGATAAGGAAAAGGGCAACCATCAAAAGTCAAGCACTCCTTCAACAAGTACTACAGCTTCTGCTAAAGATGAAATCAACGTATCCACCCCTACAAAACAAACGGCTAATGTATTAATCAAGTCATATTTGCAAGGTTTAATAAAAGGAATTAACAACGGTTCTTTTAAAGAAGTAAACAGCTATCTGGTGAAAGGAAGTTCTCTTTATAAAGATCAGCAGTCTTTAATTAGTCATTTACATGGCAAAGGAATTCAAGAAAGAGTAGTAGATTATGAAGTGGTTGACTTTAAAAAAGCAGGCTCTGCTTATGATATCCAAACTCATGAAGTGATTATGATTGTTCAGCCTAATGGTTCAGAAACGATAAAGGAGTATGATTGGGTATATTCAGCCGTATGGTCGGGCGATCAATTACGCTTAAAGGATATCTCTAATGCAGGGAACACTGCTTCAATCAAAGCATCAGCACCATCGACGCAAAACAGCGGAAACTATGACGGAGAATGGTCAAGAGATATTCATCATCAAGAAGCAGGATTAACTATCACTAATTCAACAAGCGGCTCTTTTGATTTTACACTAGGTGCAGTATACGGTGCGAATGCAGGAGGAATAGAAGGAAAAGCAGAGGTGGAAGGAAATAAAGCGATTTATAAAGACACGGAAGAAGCTACGGAATGCATACTAAACTTCACGTTAAATCAAAAAGAAATCAAAATTGATGCTACTGCAGGCTGTTCCTATTACGGCGGGTTAAATGTTTCTTTTGACGGCACGTATAAAAAAGGAAAGATCACAGAACATACGAAGACCTTATCAGAACTCGATATCCTTCCAAGTGAACAGGATGAAAATGTGAAAAAACTTGTAGGAAATGACTACGAAACGCTTGTTGATAACTTTCAAATCGTCCATGAAGAAAAAGATTTAGACGACTTAGGAGCGACAGCGCTATCAGGTGGAGTAACCGGTTTGTATACGCTTATGGAAGGGATCATTGAGTATGATAAGCAAGGTTATTATTATGTAGCGTTAATTGTTGACAGTGACAAAGTAAAATTCTATACGAATAATCCCGCATATCGAGATCGTATCACACTCACAGTAAAAGAGTGGATGAGCCGTTTTAGCGATTATCCAGTAGAGACAATATATAAAGAAATAAAAAGATAAGTCTAAAAGCTAAGAGTTGAGTATAGAAAGAGTCAGTCTATGCATAACTCTTAGCTTTTGCTTTGAAGTCGTAGGAAACCATTTGTTTTTGGCGTCGTTCTTATTTCAGTAATTTTTCAACAATTGCTGCGTCTATTTGCTGAGATAATACGCTGCTAATCTCTTTTTCATTCTCCACTTTTTCTAGAATGAGCTGCTTATTACCTGTCTTGATTTTTAACATTTTACCTGAGTGGATGGAGAAATCATCTCGCAGCTTTTTAGGAATAGTAAGTCGAAAACGGTCATCAATTTTTCGAGATTGAGCCGTAAATGTTAAAGTCGTTTTCTTACCAAAATTCATTTCATATTTTTGAATCACAATGTTATTTTCTTTGTTAATAAAAAATTGAACCTCCATGTTTGCATCCAATTCGACGGACGTTAAAAGTTCAGAAGTGAGCTGAATCTGCCGGCCGGTTAATGTTGCATAATAAGGAGGAGACACCGCAGGTTTTTGTGAAAGCGCTATCGATTTTTCGTCTCTTTTTTTCATAACAATTTGCTGTTCTACCACGTATAGTTCTACATAATCAAAGGGCTTAAGTTCATAGTCATCTCGCAGGGATCTTGGAATGACTATTCTACCCATATGGTCAATTGTTCGAATGAAGATATGAGAAGGAACCGGGACATTTTCATCATGATGATCGATAATAATCCAATCATCACAGCTCCGTAAAAAAACTTTGTCGTTCGTCTCGAGTTTTGTTAGTTGCATAAACAAAGAAGGAAGCGATACTCTTCCCATTTCGTCAATTATACACTCTTCTTTTTTTGTACGCATCTTGCTACTTAATCCTTTCTAAAAACATTTTAGATGGGGTATGTTACTTAAACTACACAGCATTTATTTCTTTGTCAAATGAAGCAAATGAGTATTTATTCATTCTACAGATTGAGAAATACAGGAAGTTTGACCTCATTCATTAGATGCACAGCTGTCCCGTGTAAATGGTCATCATCTGTAGAACACAGTTAATCTGTTAATTAGAAAAGCATAGAATAAAAGCGTTTTTCTTTCTTTTGATTTTATTGTCAGAAACAAAGGTTTAAAAAGGAGCTTCCTTCCTTTTCTAAAGAGTAGGTTTTTTATTAACAAAATCCAGCCGGATTTACGCTGAATGATGAATAGATTTATGCATATTAAGTCGAGAAAAAAATTTCAAGCGGAGCTTTTTTACTTGTTTTGAAGAGCAGTTATAGTTGAAGAATAAAGAAAAAAGCTCAAAGCAATGAGCTTTGAACAAATTTTTTATCGTTTTTCAACCAGCAGTAAGATGAAGGTAGCAAGCGGTCCTAAAGCAAGAGATAATAAGAACCAGTTCAGACCCGTTCGATTTTTACCTTGCGCTAATCCGGCATTAATTAAAGCCAGCGTTCCCCATCCTACAACGTATTGATTATCCATATGACACCCCGCTAATAATTGTTTCTTTATTTGATTAACAAAACCTATATTAGCATAAATATCCATATTTTTGATTAGGATTCCTGAATTAGGGTAGAGAAACGGTGAATTTCTTCAAGAAGCAAAATTCTTATTTTCCTCAACTTAGTGAAGGTAGTAGTGAATAAGAGAAGGGTGCACGTAGTAGACGTGAACATATTGAGGCCGATGATAGTGAAGCTGATGCATATATTGATTCATAAGCCTTTGAATGGCGTCATACACATTGGGCGGATAGCCATAATAGCCGTGATGAATACCAACTCGAAACAAGGAAACGGGCGTCGTGTTATTGGCTCTGCACATTGTTCTACACTCTTCTGCGCTTTTAACCTTGCGCAGCTGCTCCACCCGCTGGTGCAGCTTTTCGCTGTCCTAGTTCTTGATCGAGTATGAAAATAGCTGCAGGGTTATTTTGGGCGATTTTTAGACGGTCTACAATCGTTTGAGCTTGGGCTTCTTCGTCGACTTGCTCTCGTAAAAAGTCCTGCACGATGACTAATGTTTGAGGGTCATTCGCTTGGCTTATAAATTGAAACGCTTGACGATAAGAATTCGTGACGAACTTCTCATGCTCCAATACTTTTTGAAACGTTTCTAACGGTGACCCAAACTCACTTGGCTGAGCAGGCAAAGAGTTTAATTCTACCGTTCCGCCGCGGTCAACTAAGTAGTCAATAAGTTTTAGCATATGAATGCGTTCTTCTTCAGACTGCAGACGCAGCCAGCTGCCCATTCCTTTATAGTTTAATCGATTCATATAGTTAGACATAGCTAGGTATAAAGTCGAAGAGACGTGTTCAAGTTGAATTAAGTTATTGAGCAGTTTTTGAATTTGTTCGTTCATAGTTGTTATTCCTCCTTAGGGAAAAGGGTTCTTTCGTATACTATCTGCAATCATCACGCTTTTAATCTACAAAGATACTATATGTCACTTCTTTAAGTAGGTAACTTGCCCATCTTTTATTGGTGCTTCTTGCTTACATTTAAGGGTTGTATAATATAGGAATAAAAGTAGTTTAAAAGTATCTTTTTTTAGATGGTTAAAATTACTATGTTCTATTTAACCAATTTAGTGATAAAATTGTCACTCTGTGCAATTTTAATTGGTGTGAAGGAGTCAGAAAAATGAATATGCAACACGTATTAATACCTGGATTTGAAAAGCTTGCGAGCTTTGTTTTCTGGTATCCATTTATTATGTCTTTATTTTGGATTGCAGGCACGCTTATTTACATACGCTATCGCGACCGAGATCCTAAAGTTGATTTTTCAACAATTGACTGGCCGTTAGTGAGCTTTTTAGTGCCTTGCTATAACGAAGAAGAGACGATTGAAGAAACGCTTAAGCACCTTTTGGCGTTAGATTATCCGTCTAAAGAAATCATCCTTATTAACGATGGCAGTACGGATGGAACAGCTGCTATTTTAAAGGAAATCAGCAGAAATCACCCTGAAGTTCGTGTAATTCAGCTTTATGAAAATAAAGGAAAAGCCAACGCGTTACATTTAGGTGCGCACGCATCTAAAGCTGAGTTTTTAATCTGCTTAGATTCCGACGCTATTTTAGATCAAGACGCTCCGTATTATCTAATCCATCATTTTCTTCATAAAGGGGAACGGCTGGGAGCCGTTACCGGAAATCCGCGCATTCGAAACCGTAATACGCTGCTGAGTCGCATTCAGCTAGTTGAGTATTCTTCTATTATCGGTTCTATTAAACGAACACAGCGAATTTTAGGAAAAGTAATGACGGTCTCAGGTGTAGTAGTGGCTTTTCGAAAGAAAGCACTTGTGGACGTCGGACTGTGGGATCGTGACATGATTACGGAAGATATCGCCGTGAGCTGGAAGCTGCAGCAGCGCTTTTGGGATATCCGCTATGAACCGCGCGCATTGTGCTGGATGCTTGTGCCCGAAACCCTAAAAGGAATTTGGAAGCAGCGAGTACGCTGGGCTCAAGGCGGACAAGAGGTAATGCTTCGCCACTGGAAAGTGTTATTAAAATGGAAGCAGCGCAGAATTTGGATTGTATACTTAGAGCAGTGGATCAGTACCCTTTGGTCATTCGCATGGCTGTTTGTGACTATCATGCTGCTTGTTACGGCGAGCAGCCCTCAAGACATGCTGTTTTGGTTTACGTTTACTTCATTTTCCCTTGTATTTATGAGCTTAATTCAGCTGTTTATTGCGCTGAAAATTGATTCAAAATACGACAACGTGAAGCGGTATTACGTATGGGCTGCATGGTACCCAGCGCTTTACTGGATTGTGAATACGATTGTGGTAGTGGGCGCATTTCCTCGTGCTATCAGATCTAGAGTGAAAGGAGGCTATGCTACATGGAGCAGTCCAGACCGCGGCTTAACGAAGAGCAAATCATGATTCAAGCCAAACAGCCTCTTGCCCGATTAGTGATAAGCATCATTATTTCATCTGTTTTTTGGCTGTATTGTGCCATTGTTCTTTGGTTTTTCCTTTCAGCTGTTATCGGCGTAAATGACCGTTACAGCGGGGTATTAAAAATTGCGTTCAAAACGACGAACGGCGAAATTCGAACATTTTTAGTAATTGGACTCGCTATTTTTTGCTTCTTTTTCCTGGCTCTGTTTTTATGGAGATCCTACAACAAAAAGAGATTTGGAAGCTTAAACCGACGAAAAGAGCCGGCGTATACGAGTATTAAAGATTTAGAGCGTCTTGAGCTTTTATCCAAGGATCAAATTCAAGAGCTTCAGCGTGCACAGTACATCGAGTTTGATGTTAATCCGTTAAAACATACTGAAGAGAGGAAGCACGCATGAAGAAATATGTATTCTTTCTTTTGATTGCGGCATCGGTAGTTGGTTTTGTTTTCTTTAAAGTAGTGAACTGGGAAGACAAGGCGAAAGCAACAACGACCGTGGAGCCAGCGCTTGAGACGAACGGATGCTTAGGCTTAAATTATCATCGCGTGCGCAAGCATAATTGGTTTAACCGAATTGTCAGCTCAGTTACAAAGTCTGACGAACTAACAGAGTACAGCGTCTACAGCAATGATTTTGAACATCAGTTAAAAAAGCTGAAGGAACTTGACGCTACGTTTGTTACGCCAAAAGATATTGAAACGTATCAGCAAAAAGGCACGTTTCCAAAACGCTGCGTTTGGATTTCATTTGATGATATTGACCGTACCGTGTATCAAAACGCGTTTCCAATTTTGAAAAAGGAAAACATTCCGTTTACGCTATATGTAATCGCAGGACAAGTGGGAGAAGAGGACTTTCAAAATTTAAACATGGCTTCGTGGAGTCAGCTAAAAGAAATGAAAGACAGCGGCCTTGCGACAATCGGTTCGCATACATATGATATGCACCGTTTAGAAGAAGACAAGCCTTTATTTCTGACGCCTGCTAAATACAGCGCGTTTGCTGAAGATTTACGAAAAAGCAAAGAAACGATTAAGCAACATTTAGGAGTAGACCCCGTTTACTTTGCATATCCATACGGCAATACAAATGATGACGTAGCTAAGATTGTGAAAGATGCTGGTTTTCACCAAGCAGCTATCCTAGCGCCGCATCTTATTACAAAAGATAACGATCCGTATTATCTGAATCGAATTGTTGTATACAACAAAACCTTTCAAAACCTTATTCTTCCTTGGCTGACGCGTACAAGCTCGTAAGAAGAAAGTGGGAAAAGCCTCTGTTTAAAGCAGAGGCTTTTTTCTTTTTACTATCGAAAGGTATGTCAATTACGTGAAGAAAGTACACTTTCATTTCTATAAAAATCATTTTAATGGTACCATAGAAAAGTTGTGATAAAAGATATGGATAAACGAAACTATCTATCAATTTTTTTACGAACTTCTTGTAAGAAGTTTGTGAAGGTGGAAAGAGGAAAAGAAGCGATCCTACGCTTGCTATTTTAATAATGTAAGGTAATCGGACAAACCAATTCGTTGTCCGTTGCTGGTTAATTTGTATTCATTATTCACGATTCCTCTCTATCATTTCGTCATAGGTTTTGTTTTATCGTTAAAATTTTGATAAAGGTGTATAGGCTATGGAAAACAGGCATTTTGAATATAAATTTAAAGAAGCGCTGAAAAAACTAAATGATATTGAACTTGCGTTAAATGAATCATCGATCGTAGCGATTACGGATAGTCGTGGATTCATCAATCACGTGAACGATAAATTCTGTGAAATTTCTAAGTACGAAAGACATGAGCTTCTCGGTCAGGACCATCGTATTATTAATTCGAAACATCATTCAAGCTTGTTTTTTAAAGAGTTATGGAGCACGATCAGATCCGGTAAGGTATGGCACGGAGAGATAAAAAACAAGGCAAAAGACGGCTCGTACTACTGGGTGGATACAACCATTGTTCCTTTTTTAGATGAGCGGGGCAAGCCGTATCAGTACGTATCGATTCGAAATGATATTACAAAACGAAAAGCATATGAAGAAAAAATTAAGCAAATGGCTTATTATGATCCTTTAACCAATTTACCTAACCGCTACTGGTTAAACAAACAGCTGAAAAAACTGTTTTTAGATGAAGAATCTCCAGAACTGCTGGCTATTTTATTTTTAGATTTAGACCGCTTTAAATCAATAAATGATACGCTTGGCCATCATCACGGCGATGTGCTGCTGAGGCGCGTAGCAGAAAGATTAAAAAAATGTATTCCGTCCTCTGATTTTATCTCGCGGCACGGGGGCGATGAGTTTATTTTAGTGCTGCATACACTAAAAACTGTTGAGGAAATTGAAGAAATGACCGAGCAGATCGTAAAGGAAATGTCGCTTCCTTTTTATATAGATGGTGATAAAGTGCTAACCTCTACAAGCGTTGGCATCAGCTTGTTTTCAAAAGAATGTCAGCAGCATATTGTCCCAAAAGACGCAGATGAACTAATTGACCGGCTGATCAAGCAAGCAGATATTGCAATGTATGTAGCAAAACGAAATGGACGAAACACATATGAAATGAGTTCATCTTCATCAAATGAACGAATAATTAAAACAATCAGCATGGAGAATGAGTTAAAGTATGCGTTAGAAAGAAATGAGTTTCAGCTCGTTTATCAGCCGTTAATTGATTTGAAAACGTCTGGTGTGATAGGGGCAGAAGCGCTTATTCGCTGGAATAGCGCAAAATTTGGTACCGTCTATCCAAATGAATTTTTGCCTATTTTAGAAGAAGTGGGTCTAATTGTGCCCGTTGGCAAGTGGGTGTTAGAAGAAGCGTGTAAGCAAATGAAAGCATGGACAGAGCTGAATTCAAAAGCGAGCAAAATAGGAGTGAACGTATCACCTATTCAGCTGAAGTCCTCACGATTCGTAGCGGAGATTGAGCAAATCTTGCAAAAAACAGGTCTTGAGCCGCACTTTCTGGAACTTGAAATCACCGAAAGCGTTATTCAAAACAGTCAAGAATCGAAAAAAGTGCTAAACCGCCTGCGGAGTCTAGGGATAAAAGTGGCGATGGATGATTTCGGAACGTGCTATTCATCCCTTAGCTATTTGAAACACTTGCCGATTAATACGTTAAAAATTGATAAATCATTTATTGACGACTTAGACGAAGTTGGAAAAGTGCTGGTGGAAACGATTATTCAAATGGGAAAGAAACTTAACTTTAATCTCACTGCAGAAGGAATTGAAAACGAAGAACAGCTGCAGTTTGTGACGGACCAAGGCTGTCATATCGGTCAAGGCTATCTATTTGATAAGCCGCTTTCTCCTGAGGAAATGAGCCGTTTGTTGAAATGAAGGAAAATCCTATGTACGGAAAGAAGCTCTTTAATAGAGCTTTTCTTTATGGTTTTTAATCGTATGTAAGGAGTGAGAAAGTCGTGAAAGAGTACGTTGGAATCTGCACGATATGTCAAAAGAACGTGTACTGTTTAGAGGGGTTTTTAAACGGTGCGGTTGTTGAAGGGAAGCTTGTGTGCTTTGCGTGTGAAGAAGAGGAGAAGCGTGACTCTTATAGAAACAAAAACTAGCTACCCCCGGTAGCTAGTTTTTGTTTACTGCGCATTCACTTGTTCAGCTTGCCAATAATACTCGCTGAACACATCAGAAAAGGCTTTGACGGTATTTGTGAGTTCTTCCATATTGTTATCGACGCCGCCTACTTCAATTAAAATGGAGCGGTCGGATAAGTCTTGATTATATAACCCGTTATTGCCGCTTGTTTTCTTTTTGCTTAACACTCCGCGGCTAAGGCCTGGATATTTTTCTTCTAGTTTTT
Source organism: Priestia sp. SRI_019 (assembly GCF_057586255.1). Taxonomy (NCBI): domain Bacteria; kingdom Bacillati; phylum Bacillota; class Bacilli; order Caryophanales; family Bacillaceae; genus Priestia; species Priestia sp. SRI_019. Next base: position 1,059,658 of record NZ_JBYCZN010000001.1, read on the forward strand.
CATGAATCGCTTTAGCCATTTTCACGTTTTCATCAAATTTCGGGTTTGCTTCACCTAATACAATCATCATTTTAGCGTACGATTTGCCGTTGATAGCGGCCGTTGTTTTTTCTTGGCGCAGTGAATCACGATGAATATCAATTAAATAATCGACGTCTTTGTTTTGCTGAAGAGCCGTTTCCACCACGCTGCGAGACATCATATAGGCTCGTCCTGTACCCCAGCCTTTTTCATTCAGCTTTTGCGTCATATTAGTTGTATCTACTTCCGAACCGATTCCGTCTGCTTTTAATTCCATTCCTAGCATTTGACCAACGAGCGTGATGTTGGTTTTGTTATCAACGGCTTTATTTTCGTTCGCTTCACCTTGCATACCAAGTAAAGGGAAATAAGATTCCCAGCTGTGCGTGTGGTAGATGTACACAACTTTTCTGTCTCCCGTGCTTTGCTTGGCCTGTGTTTGAGACTGTTTTTTGCTTTCTTCGTACGTTTTGCTTTCAGCAGGATCCAAATCACGCTCGCCTGAAATGCTTTCGAGAGGAGGAGCCGATTCATGAGGAATCGTGGTATAATCCGTTCCTTCACCGGCTAATAGAATATGAGAATCAAAAATAGAAAAGCCGGGCAGTTCTGATCCAAATAGACTTCTTGTATCTGCCACGCGAATATTCGTCGCCAGCTGAAGAGCGACAGAAGAGAGAGGAGGCGGAGAGAAATCTTCTTCAAAGGCATGAGAGAAATGATGGTTTTCCGTATGCATGAAGTAGAACAAGCTTTGGGCTTTATAATTTGATAGTGCTTGATAGACAACGTTCGAGCGCAGCGTATGCTGAAAAGTTGAATACGTGACGGTAAAAATAGCGGCAGATGTTAAGAGAACAAATAGTATAGCGATAATTAATGATTTATAAGAAAGAATCCAAAAAAGCTTTTTAGGCTTTTCAGTGAACTTGTTTTTCATAGAGTAAGCCTCCTCTAATAAAATTTTGAAATCAGTGATGAGAACTCTAAGAGGAGAATGTTATGTATCTACTATTTACTCTATTAAAAAAAAATAGAAATATGATAGAAACCATGATATTTCACACAACATAAAAAAGCTTATATTAGGGCATACTGTAAAAAAACGGTGCGTATTGGAGCTGGTTAGATGAACGACTCATGGGTTTATCATCATTTTATTAATACATTTTTATTTCCTTTAACAATGTTTGGCGTGGCATTTTGTGTGCTGGGGGTGTTGCTATACATGCTGTGGAAAGAAAAGCAAAAAGAAGGACCAAAAGAAAACAAGAGCTCTTAAATAAGAGCTCTTGTTTTGTCGAACATTCAGTTAGAAAAAGGGAGATTCACTTTCTCTAAGAACTCCATTCGGTTGCCAAAAGGATCAGCCACGTAAATTCTTTCGACACCGGGAATGTTTTGGTCTTCTATAAAAGAAATACCGAAGCTAGTCAGATGATCTTTGAACGCAGGGAGATTTTTGACGTGAAAGCCTGGATGCGCTTTTTTTGCGGGTGAAAAGGCAGGTTCCACACCAATATGCAGTTGATAAGAACCAAATTCAAACCACACGCCGCCGCGCTTTTTTAGACTTTCCGGCTTTTCGACTTCTGTTAAGCCAAGAACGGTTCCGAAAAAGTGTCGTGCTTCGCTTTCTGAATTTGGGGGTGCAGCTAGCTGAATATGATCAATATGCGTCAGTGTAAAAGTCATAAACAGTCCTCCTTAAATAGTAGAGTACTAGTTAAGTTTACGTGATGTGTACGTGTAAATAAATGACAAAAAGATGATGCTTTTCATAAGAAAAACTTATTATTTTATATACATATAACACCAAATGAGGTATATTTTATTTTGTTGTTATTTAGGAGAATTGGAGATTAATATGGAATATCACTATACGTTAACAAAAGAGGATTACGTAGCTTTTAACATGCATCACGCTCAACATTCGGAAAGAGTACAAAAAGTGCTGAGAGTTCAGCGATGGATGTCGCTTATTTTTCTTCTTATTCCTTTGCTTGTTTCGTGGGTTGAAGGAGAATTTTTACTCGGCATGTTCGCAGCGTTTGCACTGCTTGCGGTGCTGTGGTTTTTATTTTATCCGAAATATTTTTACGGAAGTATTAAAAAGAACATTGTAAAGGTAATAAATGAAGGAGATAACAGCAGTCTGACGGGTGAGCATACTATAATGGTTACGGAAGATGGCTTGGTAGAGAAAAGCTCAAAAGGAGAAGTAAAGACTCCTTGGTCAAGCATCACTCAAATTAGAGAAACCGATGAACATATCTTTATTCTTGTTAGCGCAATGAGCGGATATGTTATTCCTATAAACACATTTGCAGATGTAAAAGCGCTACAGCAGTTTAAAGAAACGCTGAATGCTGCAAGAGACGAAAAAACAGGCTGAGTAGTAAATAATAATAATGTGAAAAAACGCCCTCCTAGATACTTTTCTAAGAGGGCGTTTTTTTAACAGCAGTCCCAGTTGTACAAAACATCTCTAAAGTTACGGTTGCGAAGGTCTTTTTCTTTAATAAAGAAATTGGCTACTCCCGCATCACCAAACATAATATCCGCTTCGTCGTCCATAGCGAATTGAAGAAGCAGAATGTTGTATGCTCGCAGCGCTTCATCGTAGTCTCGAGGATCGCTTTGAGTGAAAAATGCGTATCCGCCCATTTTATGATACTCACCCGTAAGCTCATCCCAGTAGATTTCTTCCGTTTCTTCATCGTCAAATAAACCTGATTCTATATCATTATATCGATAGTCAGTAGGGGAAACGGGTTCGATTCTTAATTCAAACTGTAAACCTACTTCTTGAGGAATAGGGAACATATCTCGGTCAACGTCCTCTAGATACGTAAAATCGGTTGTTAACTTGTTTTCGTCGGTTGTTATGTCTTCATAAAAAACGACGCGAAAGTCTTTTTGAGCCGTAGGGTGGTCAAAATCAAGACCGTACATATCGCCCGTGCTTTCGTTATCAGCTCCACAAATGAAAAATTGAAGCATGCCTTGAATGGGCATATTTTCATAGGAAGGTACTTCAGAAAAATTGATTTGTGCCATCAGGAGCATCGGCTTACCTTGAGAATCAAGAGGATGATTTGCTTCTAGAGGAAGGTAAGGGTTGCCGCCAAACTTGCTTTCGTATAATTTTGGACTGTTTCTGACCGTATTGATGTGGATGTAAGGCTTACATGTTTTTTCGATTTCTTTTCGGTAAGGTTCTAGCTTAGTAGGCAGTGCTAATTTTGATAGAGGATTCATATGTACTCTCCTTTTTGTTTGGAATTAAAAGAACGTTTGTTCGTATTTTTATTTTACCTTAATACATACTGAAAAGGAAGAGAAATCGTATAAAAAAAGCCCTTTGCAGAAGCATCTACAAAGGGCACAAAGAAATGATAGCGTTTTCATTATGGAACTTACTAAATGAATGCTTATTTAGAAAAGAAACCTTTTAAAGCAAATGCGACGTTTTGCGGTCTTTCCGCTAAGCGGCGCATAAAGTAGCCAAACCAGTCGTTGCCAAACGGCACGTATACGCGCATTGTATAGCCTTCTTTTGCAAGGCTAAGCTGCATATCTGTTCGGAATCCGTACAGCATTTGAAATTCAAACTGCGTGCGCGGGATGTTGTTTTTGTGAGCGAACTCTTTTACTTTTGCAATAATATTGTGGTCGTGAGATGCGATAGCCGTGTATGTTCCGCTAAGCAGATGCTCTTCGATAATTCGCATATAGTTCTCGTCAATTTGGGCTTTATCTTGAAACGCCACGGTTGGTGATTCTTGATATGCGCCTTTTACCAATCGAAGAGGAATGCCTTTTAGCTCTTTTACGTCTTGTTCAGCGCGGAAGAGGTAAGCTTGAATAACCGTTCCAACATTATCAAACGTCTCGCGAAGCTCTCGTAAAATATCTAGCGTCATTTGACAGTGAGCGTAGTCTTCCATGTCGATTCGGACGAAGTTATCGTATTTTTTCGCCGTTTCAAGAATGCGGCGCATGTTCTCAACGCAAAAACTGCGGTCAATATCCAAACCAAGCTGCGTCATTTTGACAGATAAGTTGCACGTTACACCGGCTTGCCCCATAGCTTCTAGCGTTCTGACATTATATTGAGTCGCTTCGATAGCTTCTTCTCTGCTTGAAACAAATTCCCCTAAATGATCAAGCGTACAAACGAGTCCTTTTTCATTCAGTTCCCGTACTTTTTTGATCGCATGTTCAATCGTGTCGCCAGCTACCACTTGAGCTGCACCAAAGCGAAGACCCCATTTTTTCGCCGCTTTGTTTAGCGCTTTATTTTGGGAAGCGTGAAGAAACACATTTTTAGATACCTCTGCCAACATAAATATCTCCCCCTATAGAAAAAATCCCTTGTTGTTTTAAGATAGAGCAGCCTAGGGCTGCTCTACTGAGTATTAAAGCGTTGTGCTTGTTGTTTTTGCTTGCAGGTGCAGAATCAAGTAATCAGGACCGCCAGCTTTTGAATCTGTTCCTGACATATTAAATCCGCCAAACGGCTGGTACCCAACGATGGCACCTGTACAACCGCGGTTGAAGTAAAGGTTTCCGACGTGGAACTCTTCTTTTGCACGCTCGATGTGCTCAGGCGTATTCGAAAGAAGGGCACCTGTTAAGCCGTAGTCTGTATTATTAGCAATTTCCATCATATGATCGAAGTCGCGCGCTTTGCAGAATGCTACGACTGGGCCGAAGATTTCTTCTTGCATTAAACGTGCTTTTTCATCTACATCTGCAATGATCGTAGGCTGAATGAAGTAGCCTTTTGAATCATCTGCTTCTCCGCCCGTCATTAAACGGCCTTCTTCTTTACCGATTTCAATGTACTTTGTAATTTTGTTGAAAGAAGCCTGGTCAATAACAGGTCCCATATACGTGTTCACATCTTCAGGGCTGCCCATTGTTAATGTTTTTGTCAGCGCAACTGCTTTTTCAAGAACGATATCGTATACGTCTTGGTGAACAACTGCACGAGAGCCTGCTGAACACTTTTGTCCAGAGAAGCCAAATGCTGAATACACAATAGAAGAAGCAGCTAAATCTAAATCAGCATCTTTATCTACAACGACCGTGTCTTTCCCGCCCATTTCAGCAATAACGCGTTTTAGCCAAATTTGACCAGGCTGTACTTTTGCTGCGCGTTCATAGATGCGGCAGCCTACTTCACGCGAACCTGTAAATGAAACGAAGCGTGTTTTTGGGTGATCTACTAAATAGTCGCCAATTTCGCTCCCGCTTCCCGGCACGTAGTTCAGTACGCCGTCTGGAAGGCCAGCTTCTTTCATTACTTCCACAAATTTTGCTGCGATAACAGGTGTGTTATTAGCCGGTTTTAATAGAACCGTATTTCCTGCTACGATTGCTGCTGCTGCTGTTCCAGCCATGATCGCTAACGGGAAGTTAAACGGTGAAATAATAACGCCGACACCAAGCGGAATGTAGTTAAATTTATTTTCTTCACCGTCGCGGCTCTCAACAGGCGCACCGTCTTTTAGCTGCACCATTTGGCGAGCGTAGTATTCAAGGAAGTCAATTGCTTCTGCTGTATCAGCATCTGCTTCATTCCACGGCTTTCCTGCTTCTTTTACAAGGTAAGCTGAAAATTCATGTTTGCGGCGGCGAATGATGTCCGCTGCGCGGAAAAGAATATCTGCTCTTGCTTCAGGCGCTTCTTTTTTCCACGTATTAAAGGTAGAAAGTGCAGCTTGCATAGCTTTTTCAGCCAAGTCTTGATCTGCTTTTGACACGCGGCCAATAACTTCTGCTTTATTAGCGGGGTTAATCGACTGAATTTGATCTTCTGTTGTAATTAACTCTCCGCCAATTACAAGAGGATAGTCCTTTCCAAGCTCTGATTGTACAAGTTCTAGTGCTGATTCAAACGCATCTTTGTTTTCTGCAATCGTAAAATCCGTGAAAGGCTCGTGTTTGTATTGTTTGATTTCGTTAATATTCATTGTGTTCATTTTCATTACCCCTTTTTTAGAAAATTTACAACATAATTAATATTCCAACAACCTATACCTGTATTATAATCACCTTATTCTCGTTTTGTACATAGTTTTTTAACAAAAATGTTCAAAAATTTTTAAAAATAAACACTTTTGTTTAAAGCGACAATGAATCTATGGTTTTTATAGTGATTTTGAACAAAAAGCACAATAAAGGACAGAGGTAAGCATAAGTAAAGATGTTTTGAACTAAAGAATTACGATAAAAGAAAGAGTTTATCGTTAGTAAATGAAAATGATCTTCCTTTCAAAAAAACAATAGACAAAGTTGTTCAAAATAAATTATCATATAATTCGAAAAGTAATTTTGTCGAATGAAGCGATCTTTTGCGTTAAGTGAAGGCTTCATTTGAATGTACAGATAGAAGGAGGGTAGTGAAACTGCAGTTAGTTGTCCATAGTATTGTAAGGGCTTACATATTTAACGCGCGATGCGAAGAACGTGTAATTCTTTAAATGACGGTTTTTATGAGGAGGATTTTAACATGAGTCATCAACCGCCTGAGTTAAAAAAAGAATTAAAAATTCGACACATAACCATGATTTCTTTAGGAGGAATCATTGGTGCCGGTTTGTTCATTGGAAGCGGATCACTCATTAACGCAGCGGGTCCTGGTTCCATTTTTTCGTACGCGTTTGCCGGTTTGCTGGTGATTTTAGTTATGCGAATGCTGGGGGAAATGTCTACGGCTAATCCTTCAAGCGGCTCGTTTGCCACATATGCCAGAGAAGCGCTTGGACCGTGGGCTGGCTTCACAATCGGCTGGCTGTACTGGTTTTTCTGGGTAATTGTTATTGCTGTTGAAGCGATTGCAGGTTCAACGATTATTCAATATTGGTTTCCGTCTTTACCGTCTTGGGGCGTGAGTCTCATCCTGACGTTTTTATTAACGTTAACGAACTTATACTCTGTTAAATCATTTGGTGAATTTGAATACTGGTTTTCACTTATTAAAGTAGTTAGTTTAGTGCTGTTTTTACTTTTAGGAGGAGCGATCATCCTCGGTTTAATACCGGGAGTAGAGTCTCCGGGAGCATCGAACCTTCTTCATAGAGGCGGATTTCTTCCAAATGGAATCAGCTCGGTCTTTTTAGGAGTGGCGATTGTGATGTTTTCTTTTATGGGAACAGAAATTGTCGCAACGGCGGCTGGAGAATCGGCTCAGCCTGAGCGAGCGATCACCATCGCAACAAATACCGTTATTTATCGTATTTTAATTTTTTATCTTGGGTCCATTTTAATCTTAGTAACGATCCTTCCGTGGGATTCTTCAAGCTTGATGAAAAGTCCGTTTGTTTCGATATTAGAGCTGGTAAACGTTCCGGCAGCGGCTCAAATTATGAACTTTATCGTACTGACTGCTGTTTTGTCTTGCTTAAATTCAGGTCTATACACGAGTTCTCGTATGCTGTACTCAATGGCGCAAAAAGGAGACGCGCCGCGCATGTTTTTGAAAGTGAATAAAAAAGGCATTCCGTTTAATGCTATTGTAGGATGTACCGTGATTTCTTACATCAGCGTTGGTTTTAACTATCTTTCACCTGATAAAATCTTTTTATTTTTAGTAAACGCATCGGGAGGCGTAGCGCTTCTTGTGTACCTTGTTATTGCTTTTTCACAGCTTCGCATGAGAAAGAAATACGAAAAAGAAAAGCCGGAAGCATTAAAAATCAGAATGTGGCTGTTTCCTTATTTAACGTATGGAACGATTGCGGCAATCACAAGTATCTTTATTGCGATGGCATTTATTGATTCACTTCGCACTCAGTTTTATCTCACGCTGCTGATTGCTGTATTTGTCGTATGTTCGTACTTCTTTATAAAAAAGAAAAAAGATGGTACTTCCCTATCAGGACAAGGGAATAAAAGAATTTCTTAATAGAAGAGAAAATCATCACGAGGGCTAGGGGGAAGTAAATTGGCAAACAAAGAGTTAAAAAGAGGGCTTGAATCTCGTCATATCCAAATGATTGCTCTTGGAGGAACGATTGGAGTAGGGTTGTTCATGGGTTCAGCAAGCACCATTAAATGGACGGGGCCATCCGTCCTGCTTGCATATGCTATTTGCGGTGTTTTTATTTTCTTTATTATGCGCGCAATGGGTGAGATGCTTTATTTAGAGCCAAGTACGGGTTCGTTTGCGACATTTGGTCATAAATATATTCATCCGTTAGCGGGTTATATCACGGCTTGGAGCAACTGGTTTCAATGGGTGATTGTGGGCATGGCAGAGATTATTGCAGTCGGAGCTTACATGCAGTACTGGTTCCCACATTTACCGGCGTGGGTTCCGGGAATTGTCGCCATGGTCATCCTCGGTGGGGCCAATTTAATTTCGGTGAAATCGTTTGGAGAGTTTGAATTTTGGTTTGCAATGATTAAAATTGTTACAATTGTTCTCATGATTATCGCTGGTCTTGGCCTTATTTTCTTTGGTCTTGGAAACGGCGGCGAAGCGCTTGGCCTGTCGAATTTGTGGGCAAACGGCGGTTTCTTTACAGGCGGATGGTCCGGCTTTTTCTTTGCCTTGTCGCTTGTTATTGCTGCCTATCAAGGAGTAGAGCTTATTGGAATTACAGCAGGAGAAGCAAAAAATCCTAAAAAAACGTTAACAAGTGCGATTCAAAGCTTAATTTGGCGTATTTTAATTTTTTATATCGGCGCCATCTTTGTAATTGTAACGGTGTATCCGTGGAACGAGCTGGATTCACTCGGCAGTCCGTTTGTTTCTACGTTTGCTAAAGTAGGAATTACAGCAGCGGCGGGCATTATTAACTTTGTTGTCATCACAGCGGCCATGTCTGGGTGCAACAGCGGAATTTTCAGTGCGGGACGTATGCTTTACACGCTAGGTGTAAACGGTCAGGCTCCGGCTTTTTTTACAAAGGTTTCTCGAAACGGCGTGCCTATTTATAGTACCGTTGCGGTGATGATTGGCTTAGCTGCGGGCGTTGTCTTAAATTATATTGCACCGCCAAACGTTTTTGTGTACGTGTACAGTGCTAGCGTGCTTCCAGGTATGATTCCGTGGTTTGTGATTCTTATCAGTCAAATTCGTTTTCGAAAAGCAAAAGGAGCGGCGATGGACCAACATCCATTTAAAATGCCTTTTGCTCCTGTGACGAACTACGTAACTATCGCGTTTTTATTGATGGTGCTTGTAGGCATGTGGTTTAATGATGAAACGCGCATATCGCTGATTGTCGGCATTATCTTTTTAGCTGTTGTTGTGCTGAGCTACTATGTACTAGGTATCGGTAAACGTACGGAAGTACGGTCTTCTGAAAGACGTAAGCTAGTGAAATAAATGATTTTGTAAGAGAGGCTGAAAAGCATTTTAGTTTAAGAAAGATCCGAACGATGAATGTAACTCGTTCGGATTTTTTTATTGGTATGGTGAACGTAAGTTTCAGCTTATGTATCTCATTTGTTCGTCTTTAGATTGAATTGATTTCGTTATGCCTTAATCTCTTTTGGACAGAGGAGAAGAAGCGAAGTTAGCGCTTTTCTTAGGCTGTTTTCTTCTTTTATTAATGAGGTGCATGGCAAGAAGGAAAAAGAAAAAAGAAAAAACCAGAGTCAAAAGGGCGCGTTTAGGCATAAGATAATCCAACTCAAGTGAAATGCAAGCGGCGTTTTTCTTGAGGAAAGAGTAATTAAAGAAAAGGAAGTGTTCGTATGTCTGGAAACCCTGGATATGGTCATGGATCTGGTTTTGCTTTATTAGTTGTATTGTTTATTTTATTAGTGATCATCGGCTGCAGCTGCTACGGCGGAGGCTTTGGCTGGTAATCCACTCATTTCAAAAGCCCTATAAGGGCTTTTTCTATGCTTATAAATAACGCTTTTTCCCGTTTTGATAAATGTTGACGTGAAAACCGTTTACTTCACTCATAAAGATTTTAGAAGGAAATCCTGCTGCTTTGACAGATGAAGTGATTTCAACAGTTTGATACGTTTTTGGTTCCAACGTAACAGTATGAAGCTTAGGCTTATTCATCATCACTAAAAAAGGGGTATCTTCTTTAAAATAGGAGCGTTCATCCATTGCTACTTCAAACGTAACGGGTTTTGAGCTGTGATTTTCAAATGAAAGGTCACAGGTGCCCGTTAATACGGTTTCTTTTTTATTTCTCTCAAATGTACAAATGCTGTTTTCCGCATCGTAAGAAACGGCATACATACCTGGTAATACGGTCTTTTGCATCGCTTCAACCATATGACCAGGACCCGATATGACAATAAACGCAGCAAACATCGTTAGTTTTAAACGATGCCGATTTAAACTTTTGTAAAGGGCAAAAAGACCAAGTAAAAGTATAATTCCCCACGCATTGCTAGCATATTGAATTCCCGTCATTGTTTCTTTATTTCCATAGAGGGGAAGACCTAAAAAAGAAAAGACAGAATGACTGAGCGGCGTTGAGTTAGGAAAAGGGATGTTTAAAATAAAAACGGCTAGTAAAAAGGTGAGTCCTTTTATTAAAAGTGATCGTTCACGAATCATGTGGTTCCTCCTTAGCTATAAATCACGTATCATTATATACTATTATTATCTTATTTTGTAATTAATGGTTATTTTATTGCGTGGGTGGAAAGAGAGTAGAAAATAAATTGATAAAAAATGTGCATGTCCATTTATAAGTGGCATAGTTCTTAGAAAGCAGGATGTGAGATATTTATTTTTGTGGAGATGATGCATATTGCTGAATGAAAAAACCTTATGCCGCATCACAATCCAGAAATTTGGGTAGCCTCAAAGCTGCCCCGTAGGCTTTTAGCAGGTACATAATTAGGTTGAAGCCTGTCTTAGAACAGAAACTTGCTATTTCTAAATTGATATGTTACACTAAGGTTAATTATTTTTGTTCGGTATGAAATTGAAAGAAGAGAAATATTCTTCAATAGAAATTTTTATCTGGAAATAGTACGATTGAGCAAGGGTAGTAATATATGCGTGGAGTAATTCCACCACTGGAGGAAATAGTATGACTGAAGGTACAGTAAAATGGTTTAATGCAGAAAAAGGTTTCGGTTTCATCGAAATTGAAGGCGGAGAAGATGTATTCGTACATTTCAGCGCAATTCAAGGCGACGGATTCAAATCTTTAGACGAAGGTCAAAAAGTGACTTTCGACATCGAGCAAGGTCAACGCGGTGCACAAGCTGCTAACGTTGTAAAAGCATAATTTTATGCAATCCAAAAAAGACTCCGACTTTGGACGGGGTCTTTTTTTATTGTAACAAACACGCAGGTAACGGAGGAATACGTATGAGTAAAGCAAAAGGTAAAGGCGGCACGGGGCGAGGCACCGGCAAAAAAGGGTGGAACCGCTGGCAGGCGAGTGCAAAAAAGAAGAAAAATGCAAAGCCTTATAAAAGCAAGGGAACAAAAAATGCTGATAAGCCGGAAGGCAACTAATCCTATATGCGCAGTATCATCTGCAACTTCGACTTACTCTGCTTGAGTAAGTTTATTTCATATGGAATTATTTTTTTATTGCTTTTTTGACAGATTGCTGTCACTATATGAAATAATAAAGTGATTTGTGTGAATTTTCTATAAAAATTGATTTTTTTTGCAAACACTTTCATATTTCGACAACCTTTTTGATTTTTATCGGTTATACTTCTTTATAATAGATTATAGAAAGATGCAGGGGAGCATAAAGTGAGAGAGGAAAGCGACAGTTTACCTGTACGCTTTTTACGTTTCTGGACCGTATTGCAGTAGCGTCGTAACAAGTAGATCATGCATCAGTTTAGAACACATCAAAACTCAACTAAGTGTAACGGGGGGATATGAGTGAGCGTAGGCATCGTAATTGAAAAAGTTCAAAATTATGCTATGTTAGAAGATCATGTTTTGGTTGAAATGGTTCACAGCGGAGATGAAAAATCATTGGAGTATTTAATCAACAAGTATCAAAATCTTGTGAGGGGTAAAGCAAGAAAATACTTTTTGATTGGTGCTGAAAAAGAAGATATCGTCCAAGAAGGAATGATTGGACTGTACAAAGCAATTCGCGACTTTAACGAAGACAAGCTAACATCTTTTAAGGGGTTTGCGGAGTTATGTATCACAAGACAAATCATTACGGCGATTAAAACGGCTACTCGTCAAAAGCACGGTCCTTTAAATTCGTACATTTCATTGGACAAGCCTCTGTATGATGAAGAATCAAACTATACGCTGATGGATATGATTCCTGGCGATCAAATTGCTAATCCGGAAGCGGTGCTGATTCATCAAGAAAAAGTGGAAGACCGCGAGTTAAAAATTGCGGAAACACTTAGTGAATTGGAAAGAAAAGCATTGACGCTGTATATGGACGGCCATTCATACGCTGAAATTTCGAAAGAATTAAATACGCACGTCAAGTCAATTGACAACGCGCTGCAGCGTATCAAAAGAAAGTTAGGTCGAGACGTAGAAAGCAGACAAGCTATTTCATAATAGGTAAAAAAGAGCCGGACCTCAAAGGGGTTTCGGCTCTTTTTCACGGTCTTTTAAAATGTCTTGAATAATTTCAATATGAACAGAAGCCCACGATTGTTCACGAAAATGAAGAAACACGCTTGGAATGAGAATAAAAACATACAGCACCACAAAAATAATCCAAAGCCAGCTGCCGTCTTTAAATAAAAATTGCTGCAGTCGCTGCGAAAATAAAAAAAAGAGCCAAGGCAAAGCAGAAACAAGGATGGGAATGACGCCGGAGCCGTTTTTTTCTTTAGTCATTCGGTAATACACTTTTCGCAAAGTAGCGCTTTCGAGCGTAAGGTAAAGCTGCCGGATTTCTTCCATTTCCGCTAATTCATCAATTTCTTCTGCGTTTTGGTTTTGATGAGCTGCTTTTTTCAGTTTAAGGTAGACTTTATGAGCATCGCCGCGCAGTGAAAACATATACCAGCCTCCCGCATAGTGTTTCGTCTTCTCTAACAGAGTTTGCAGGTGCATGTAAATATATACAAAAAATTTCGTGATACGAAAGAATAAGAAAACAGAAGTGAAAGCGTAAATCATTAGTAGAAAAAGAGAGAAAACAGCTGATTTTAGCCCTTTTTCGCCGCCTTTACACATCAAGTAGCAGCACATATACTAATAAAAGAACAATTAGTTACCTAGGTAAATAAAATGAAAAGGTGAGGTGGAAAAAGTGAATAACTTGGTTTTTCATGAGCTTCATCAAAAGTCGAGATTGTCTATTAAAGAAGTAAATGAAGTGTTAAAAGCGTACGGGCTATACAGCTCACAGTACTCAATTTTATTTTGTTTAAAGCGATTCGGCTCGATGACGCAAACGGAGATTTGGCAGTATTTAAATGTCGAAGCGCCAACGGTTACCCGCACGTTAACAAGGCTTGAAAAAAGCGGATGGATCGTTAGAAAAGCAGGCAGTGATAAGCGAGAGCGCATCGTTTATTTATCTCCTCAAGCGAAGAAAAAGCTTCCGGAAATTCAGCAAGAAATTGAACGTTTAGAAGAAAATTTGCTGATTGCTTTATCCGACAGCGAACAAGATCAGCTTATTTCGTTATTAAAGAAAATTTGTAAATCTACAGAAAAGGGTGAAATGAATGACGAACCAGCAGGAGCCAATCTGGACTAAAAGTTTTATCAGCATTGCGATTACTAACTTTTTTATTTTTGTTGTGTTTTATGCATTGCTAACGCTGCTGCCGATTTATGTATTAGACGCCTTAGACGGCACGAGTACGCAGGCAGGGCTTGTTGTTACCATCTTTTTATTATCTGCGATTATTGTTAGACCATTTTCAGGGAAAGTCATTGAAAACATTGGAAAGAAAAAAACGCTTGTATTTAGTACCCTCATTTTTGCGCTTTCTTCCTTCTTATATATGTTCATCCACCATTTTAACGTGCTTTTATTATTGCGCTTTTTCCAAGGAATTTCATTCAGCTTAGCGACAACTGTCACCGGAGCGATTGCAGCGGATTTAGTTCCCGCTAAACGACGAGGAGAAGGGCTTGGCTACTTCGGAATGTCAATGAACTTAGCCGTTGTTGCAGGGCCGTTTTTAGCACTAACGCTTCATCAATACATGGCATACGACATTATTTTCCTTGTATTTGGCGTGATTATGCTCGTTGGCTGGCTGTGTGGAATGATGGTCAAAAATCTTCAAGAAAACGCTGCTCCGTCAGTAAAGAAATCATTTTCACTGAGCGATTTATTTGAAAAGAAATCCATGCCGATTTCATCTGTAGGTATTCTCGTTTCTTTTTCGTATGCAAGTATTATTTCTTTTATTTCTGTGTACGCACAGTCGCTTGGATTGATTAAAACAGCAAGCTTTTTCTTTGTCGTGTTCGCAGCTGCGATGCTGATTTCACGACCGTTTACAGGAAGATTATTTGATAAATCTGGCCCAAACATTGTGATTATTCCATCATGTATTGTTTTTGCGATTGGTCTATGTAGCTTAAGCCTTACACATTCTTCTTGGATGCTGCTGTTTTCAGGTGCATTAGTAGGACTAGGCTACGGAACGCTGCTTCCTAGCTTCCAAACGCTTGCAATTCAAGCGGCCCCTGCTCACCGAAGCGCATATGCAACTGCCACGTTCTTTACGTTTTATGATAGCGGTATTGCGGTTGGTTCATTTGTATTAGGAATTGCAGCAGGTGCTTTAGGGTATTCAAAACTGTACTTTGCGCTTGGTATTTTTGTTCTTTTGATTACACTTTACTACAAGTGGATTGCAAATTTACGTCAAAAACAAAAAGCGGCAAATATCCAGGTGGGCATGAAATAAAAAAGCTCGGCGTAATATGCGCCGAGTTTTTTTATGGATTTTTTACAGGACTTTGGAAGGGAAGCATATTTAAGTCAAAAGGTACTAGCCAATTCCTATCCATCTGCACCATACTTTAACAGGGGACCCATTTACATATAAAACTTCTTGGATGAAATAAAAAACAAAGGAGAACAAACATGAAAGTAATGAAACCTCTTATGGTCACAGCGTTAGGACTGAGTCTTGCCACTTTTTATGACGGCGTTTTTCCTGCAGAAAACGCTGTGCAAGTACAGGCTGCTACAGATGAAAACGTGATTGCTGATAAAGCAAAAACGTATGAAGGAGCGGATTATACGTCTGGAGGAGAGACGCTAAGCGAAGGGTTTGACAGCTCTGGCTTCGTTCAATATGTGTTTAAGCAAGCGCTCGATACAACGCTGCCTCGTTCCGTGAAAGAACAGTCAGAGCTTGGAACAGACGTCGATAAAAACGAGCTGCAAGCGGGCGATGTATTGTTTTTTGACACCGATGAAAACGGTGAAGTGAACGTAGCGGCTATTTATATCGGAGACGATGAGATGATTTATGCATCTTCTTCAGACGGAAAAGTCGTGGTGAAAAACATTTCAAGCAGTGCCTATTGGTCATCACATTTTGCCAAAGCAAAGCGCATTACAGGAGCACCGGAAATTGCAAAAGATAATGAAGTCATTGCAGAAGCATTAAAACATCTCGGTACACCATATGTATTCGGAGGCGAGTCACCAACGGACGGCTTTGACTGTTCCGCATTTGTTGCATATGTATTTCAACACGCATCGGACGTCTATCTTCCGAGATCAACTGATCAGCAGTGGCAAGTTGGAGAAGAAGTTGATCGCGCAGATTTAAAGCCAGGAGACGTTATCTTTTTTAAAGACACGTATCGTGAAGGGATTTCACACGTCGGTATCTACGCAGGCGGCAATCAGTTTGTTCATGCCAAGCGCAGCGAAAATGTGACGGTGGATTACCTGACAAGCAGCTACTGGACGTCTAAGTACGCAGGAGCAAGGCGCTACGATGACTTATCGCTGTCAAAAGACAATCCATTTGTGACGGAATCTCTTAAATATGTAGGAGAAGTACCTTACGCACAAGGTGGGACAAGTCCTTCTACAGGTTTTGATACGGCTGGTTTTGTTCAATACATTTACAAAGAAGCTGCTGGAAAAGATATTCCACGCTATGCGAGTCAGCAGTGGGAAGAAGGAGAAACCATTTCACAATCTGACTTGAAGCCGGGAGATCTCGTCTTTTTTGAAGGAAGTTTACTTATTCCATCTATCTATATTGGAAATGACTACGTCGTTCACGTATCTACATCTGAAGGCGTGAAAATTACAAACTATAAAGTAGACAGCTACTGGGCGCCTAAATACTACGGAGCAAAGCGCATGCCATAAAGGTAAAAAACTAAGACAGTCTGGGGCTGTCTTGGTTTTTTAATAGGTAGTCAATTGTTTTTGTATGTCTTTGATTCGCTCTAGCGTTATCCCTTCCCGCTGCTCGATGGCTAAAGGATGATCGGTTGGTTCTAATTCAATGAGAGGTCTCGTTCCAACAGGTCTTGTATGCACATTTGTTTTTAAATTTAACGTTTCGGGATAGCCTGGAATTGAAACTGAAAACCATCCGAAATAAGGCGGTTCATTTTCTCTTTTGTCACTTTCCCATAAATCGATCATTCGATGAAAATTGTCTTCGCTTAAAGAAATCCATATGTTCCAAGTGAAAAATTCTTCTTCATTAAGAACAGGAATTTCAACACAGCCTCTTACGAAAAAATGTTCTTGATTCATGATACAAACCTCTGAATATAGTTCAAAGTCGTTTTGTTTTTCATCGTCTGACGCGTCATAATAGTAAAAAGGAGCTTCACTTGTATAGCTCATAGGCAAAGCGGGCTGAGGGTGTTCACAGGTTAAGCCTTTATAGTGAAGTTTGTTCGTTTTCTTCTTGCCATATAATCGTCTTCTTCGCATATTATTTTAGACTCCTCAGATAAAAGTATCTTCATTATAATACAAAAAAATGGCTGCTTAAGCGTATAATGTGTAAAAAGTTTGATACCCCGTATCTTTTGAACTTCCTTTAATCGTTTAGTAAATAGAGAGTGCAAAAGGAGTGAAAATCATGTCACATTCAAAAAAAATTGAAACACAAACAGAAAGCTTTGACGATAAATGCTGGAACGAGCATTACCCAAAATTGCAGCAGTACTGCCGTTTTTTAACGCAAAATGCGTGGGACGGAGACGATATTGCCCAAGAAACGTTTTTAAAAGCTCAGCGATATAAAGGTGAAGAGCACAAGCTATCTTCGGCGCTGTTAAATAAAATTGCGTATCACCACTGGATTGATCTGCTGAGAAAACGAAAGCGTGAAGTAATAGCCGAAGAAGAAGGTTTGGAGCAGCAGGCCGACAAGCAGGCGTTTGATAGTAAGGGACACTCGGTCGAGCTGCTCCTTAGTCAGTTTACGCCGAAGCAAGCGGTTATCTTTTTCTTAAAAGAAGGCTTTCGCTATCAGCTAAAAGAAATAGCGTTGATTTTACAAACGTCAGAAACAGCGGTGAAAAGCAATTTACATCGTGCTAAGCAGCGGTTAGAAAAAGGCGGTGAGCCGTTTTCTACAGATTCTTTTTGGGATGAAAAAGAGCGTAATGAGCTGTCAGAACTGTTTTATAAAACGTTAGAAGCGCAGGACCCAGCACTTTTGATTGGGGCTTTGCCTTCCTTAAAAAGCGTCATTCAAAAACCAACGTATACTCCGACTTGCACTCTCTGCATGGCTGCATAGCCATATTACATGTGATAAGGAGGATATATATGAGCACGATTCCATATGTAATTGAACAAAGCAACCGCGGTGAACGTTCGTATGATATTTATTCGAGGCTGTTAAAAGACCGAATTATTTTAATTGGTGATGAAATCAATGATCATATTGCTAACAGCGTGGTCGCGCAGCTCTTATTTCTCGCCGCAGATGATCCTAAAAAAGATATTTCACTTTATATTAACAGCCCCGGAGGTTCGACTTCAGCAGGGTTTGCGATTTATGATACGATGCAGTATATCGAGCCGGACGTTCAAACAATTTGCACGGGCATGGCTGCTTCTTTTGGCGCGCTGCTTCTCCTAGCAGGAGCAAAAGGAAAGCGCTATGCACTTCCGAACAGTGAAGTTATGATTCATCAGCCGCTAGGAGGGGCTAGAGGGCAGGCGACTGAAATTGAAATTAGCGCCCGCCGAATTTTAAAGCTGAAGCAGCATATTAATGAAATCATATCAACACGAACGGGACAGCCGGTTGAAAAAGTGGCAAACGATACGGAACGAGATTATTTCATGAGTGCTGAAGAAGCAAGGGAGTACGGAATTATCGATGGTATTCTGTTGCCTAAATAAAGGGGTGACAAGAAAGCATAGACGCTGCCGTCTATGCTTTCTTGTCTATAAAAATAAGAAAAAAGACCTTAGTATTATCTTTATTTTTCTTTAAAAGGTAGGTATTATATAAAATATAACAGATTTTAGAAAGAAGGTTTTACACATGCAAGAAGTGATTGGAGTAGAGCAGCGGTCTCTGTTTCAAAAAGTATTAGTCACATTTATTTTTTCGTTATTTATTTCAACAGTTGGCTTATATGTAGGTCAATATGTGCCTCCGGCTTATTTCCTTCCGTTAGCGATTGCTGAACTTGTGATGCTGGTTGCCGCATTCATGTTACGAAAGAAAAAAAGCGTAGGATATGGCTTTACATATGCTTTTTCATTTATATCAGGCATCACGCTGTTTCCGATTGTCAGCTATTATGCATCAGTAGCGGGGGCGCAAGTTGTTCTTTATGCGTTTGGAAGCACGTTCGTTATTTTTACGGTGATGGGTGTAATTGGCGCAAAAACAAAAAAAGACCTAGGGTTTTTAGGCAGCTTTCTATTAGTGGCGCTGTTAGCACTAGTCTGTATCAGCATTTTCTCGCTGTTTAGTCCCTTAACAACGCCTGGACTCATGGCATTCTCAGTGATTGGTACCATCGTTTTCTCACTTTACGTGCTGTATGATTTTAATAAAATGAAGCACGGTGAAATCACAGAAGAGCTTGTTCCACTGCTGGCACTATCTCTTTATTTAGACTTTATTAATCTATTCATCAACTTGCTACGCTTTTTTGGTATTTTAGGCAGTGATGATTAATAAGAAAGAGGCTGGGACAAAAGTGTTTTAGCTGAAGGAAGATCCGAACGGTGAAGATGTCTTGATGGAGAATCTTCACCGTTCGGATTTTTTATTGGTAGGATGAGCGTAGATTTTATCTATTTAGCTGCTTCTAGCTGTTGATTGGAGAGCAAGGCGGAGACTCCTGCGGGAAAAGCGGAACAGGTGAGACCCCGCAGGAGCGGAAGCGACGAGGAGGCTTACCGGCCGCCCGCGGAAAGCGAAGCCTTGCACCGAAATCAGCAGCGGTGTAATAAGCAGTACAGCTCATGTATCCAACCTGTTGATCTTTAGAGGGGATTGATGTAGTTATATCACAATCTCTTTTTTGTTTTAGTTATTCTCCGCCGTCTCCATCTCCATCCTCGCTAACGTCATCTTCTGTTTTTTCATAGTTTGGTCCGGTAGCGTAAGGTTCTTTAAAAAACTTTTCAAGCCACGTGGAGCTTGTAGCCACCGCACCGTTTTTAGCGTGAATAAATTCACTGATTGTATATATTTCAACGACTTGCTTTCGATATTTCCGAAATAAACATGCGCTGGCAACGACGCCAATGCTGATGATTATATACGTATTCATGAAATCCTCCTTATAAAAGGGTTAGTGTTATGTATGCCAGATAAGAAAAGGATATGCGAATCTAAAACAAGTTCGTTTAGTGGTGCGAGCCTTTGAAAAAATGGTAGTATAGAGCAGGTACATAGAGAACGTAAATTTTTTGGAAGGATGCATGTTAGTGGTGAATTTTAACGAGTTTTTTACTATTTCTTCGTATGAAGTAATGGAGCATTTGAGTCGAAAAGAAAATGGAAAGAATATAGATGAATACGAAGTGCTGTTGTATAACGAAAGCGTCAGTCAAACGGAAAATGTAAAAATCAAATTCAAAAAGACGAACGATGAAATAGAAGTGGAAAAAGTACAAACGCTCTCTTACTTTGATCAGCAGAGTCCCAAACGCCCCTGTAAGATTTGCGGCAGTGAAGTGATGGTAAAAGAGAACAGCGCTGAAGAACTAAATGTTTACGTACATAATTGTTCATTTAACTATGAAGAAATAGAGTGCTGTTTAGGAGAACTAGTACAAAATGAACTTTTACAGGATAGATTTACTCAAGAAGAATTCGACCGGAACTATGGAATTAACTACCGGGATGACGCTAACCAACAATATAGCTTTTACGATACCCAGCAAAGAGATACTTTTTACACGATCTTCAAAGATACTGTTTATCACACCTCTTATGCAGGACCACAAGAGCTCCGCTGCAAGTTTTGCGGGATGGATGAAGAGCTGCTTGTTATAGACGGAGCGTTCTATCAAAAATGCTCAGTGCTAACTCCACATACAAATCAAATTATTAGTATGATTGAAGCAAGAAAACAAAACGAACCAGACGTAACAAAACGTTGAGGAGAGAAAAGGGGCCGAAGTCTCAGAAGAATATAAAAAAAGAAGCTTCCTTTTGAGCGAAAGGAAGCTTATCAAATTTGTACCTATAGGGTTGAGTGGTGCATAATTAAATAGCTATCGGAATAACCGATGAATCATTAAAGTAAACAACTTCTGAAAGAATACTGCAGCCTTTCAGGTTTTTGAGCTGACTAAGTGCTTCTTCCTTACTATCAAACTCGTACATTCTCATTTCACCTTTTCCTACATAACACGTAATTACATACATTTTAGAAGTACCTCCACCTATCATTTATTAATAAAAAACCATAACGGCTTTTATTCCTATTAAAATAGCGTAAGTGCGCCTGTGACAATAGCAAGGACAATCAGAACAAGAGACGTTAAAACGGCCCATTTAAATGCAAAGCGCTGATGTTCACCAAGATCTACACCTACCATACCTACAAGTAAGAAAGTAGACGCAACGAGTGGACTTAACAGATGAACAGGTTGTCCGAGTACTGAAGCTCGCGCAATTTCCATCGGATCAATTCCGTAAGAAGCAGCTGTTTCAGCGAATATTGGTAAAACACCGAAGTAATAAGCGTCGTTACTCATCACAAATGTAAACGGCATGCTTGTTAAAGCAACGATTGTTGGTAAAAATGAACCGAGTGAATCAGGAACTAAATGAATTAACAGGCTTGCCATTTCGTCAACCATTTTAGTGCCGGATAATATTCCTGTAAAAATACCGGCTGCAAAGACAAGGGCTGCAACAGTTAACGCGTTGCCTGCATGAGCCATTAAACGTTCTTTTTGATCCTCGAGTTTTGGATAGTTAATCATAAGAGCAAGCGCGAAACCAATCATAAATAAAACAGAAACTGACCAAATGCCAGAAACTAACACGACCATGAGTGCAATGGTTAAAGCTAAGTTAATCCAGATCTTTTTAGGCTGTGTAATATCTTCTTGAGAAGTTAAGGACGCGTCTTCAGCAAAAGCAAGCGAGCTTTTTAATTCAAACTGCTCAATGTCAATAGCACCAAGTCGTCTGCGCTCTTTTTTACCAAGAATATAGCCTGTAAAGATCACCCACAAAGCTCCGCCAATTAACGTTGGAAGAAGTGGAATAAAGAACTCTGATGCATCAAGGTGAAGGGCAACAATCGCACGAGTAGCCGGGCCTCCCCAAGGCGTCATGCTGCTCATAATACTAAGAGAAAGCATCGCAACCGTCGTTAACACTAACGGGCTCATATTCAGGCGTTTATAAAGTGGAAGAAGAGCAGAAACCGTAATCATATAAGTAGTTGTGCCGTCTCCGTCTAGTGCAACTAAAAGCGATAGAAGAGCGGTTCCGATGACGATTTTCAGCGGATCGCCTTTTACGATTTTTAACAGCTGTTTAATTAATGGATCAAACAAGCCAGCATCAATCATAACCCCGAAGTATAAGATGGCGAACAGCAGCATCGCAGCTGATGGAGCTACTTGTTTTAGCCCTTCTAGCATCATGTCTCCGACGCCTTTGCCAAACCCTCCAATCACGGCAAAAAGAAGTGGAATCACCATTAAAGCTACGATAGGAGACATCCTTTTTGACATAATGAGATACGTAAAGACAATAATCATTGTAAAACCTAGTAGTGCTAGCATTCAAACAACCTCCTTTATTTTCCCTCTTTTCTCTGAAAGCGTTTTCTTTTAGAGTAAAAAAACGTGACTAACATCTCTCATCCCCATGTATGAGTCGTAGTTTGATTATTAAGAATTTTTAAAGCCGCTCTTTACCCCCGCTGATGTTTCTTGTTTTCATGTTAGTACATTTTGAAAAATAAAGGAAATATAGGTTTTTTTAGAAAGTTCATAAAAAATTTTTATAATGGTAGTCTAGAAAAAAGCTTGGTCTAAAAGAGAGATTCTTCCAAGACGCAAACTTTTTAGCTTTTGCTTTATTTTTCACTTAGCTTTAAAAAGTCAATAAATGCTTTCACGACCGATAGATTCAAGTAAGAAGGATCATACATGAGCCACGTATTTCGAAGCAAAGGTGATTCATCTCGGTACGAAAGTCCATATGTATATAAATTATCGCTGGAGTGAAGGCAAATTTCAGGTAAAATCGCAAAGCCTAAGTCATTTTTAACCATTTCTTTGGCCGTTTCTTGCCGGTCAACTTCCATTGCCACAAACGGAGGCTCTGAAAACTTGTCATGCCACCAGTCTTGAATGAGATCTTTTAGCGACGTATCGGTTTTATAGTTAATATAAGGCAGGTTCGGCAAGTCATCGATCGCAATTTCTTTTTTCGAAATTAAGCAGAGCCGTTCTTTCGTCAGCAGTGATTTTTCTCCGTTCCACGGGTAATTGCCTCGTAAAATACCAACGTGCACACGCGAAGAATCTAATAGATTCATAACTTGCGTGCTCCAACCCGTATTGACGCTGAACTGTACATTTGGGTAGTGAAGAGAAAATTGTTTTAAAATCTTTGGGAGTTTATGCTGTGCAAAGTTACTCGATACCCCTAAGCGAAGCGTGCCCGTAACGGTTTCGCTCATATTACGCATGCTGTCTTTTGTTTCCTGCAGCTGCTTCCACATATTTTCCGCATAGCGAACAAGATGCTCACCTTCAGATGTAAACTCAATTCCTTTTTTCGTTTTGAAAAAAAGCGACACGCCAAATTCTTCCTCAAGATTTTTAAGGCGGTAGCTTAAAGAAGGCTGCGATACGTAGAGCCTTTCAGCCGTTCGCGTAATGTTCTTTTCTTCGTGAAGCGTTTTAATTAATATCCAATCTTTTTGATCCATCCCGATTCCCCCTTGTATTTAGATTATAAAAAAATTTTTAAAAAGACAATAAATTTTATGTATTTTACTTATGACCACCTCTATTATACGATAAATGGCAAATGAACCGGTTCTAAATAGTAAAAAAATAAAATGGTTTGATGAACGCCTCGGCGTTTGTTAGTAGGGGAGAAAGGTGATTAATATGACGCGTATTCCTGTAACGGTTATGAGAGGTGGAACAAGTAAAGGGGTTTTTATCAATCATGAAGAAATGCCTGTGAACAAATCGGATTGGGAACCGTTTTTGCTAGATATAATGGGAAGTCCGGACCAACGTCAAATTGACGGACTCGGCGGAGCTAATTCGCTGACGAGTAAAATTGCGATTATAAAAAAATCAGATTTAGAAAAAGCTGACGTAGATTACACGTTTGCGCAGGTCAGCATCAGCGAATCTCTCGTTGATTTTAAAGGAAACTGCGGCAATATCTCTTCAGCAGTTGGACCTTATGCAATCGAACAAGGACTTGTACAAGCTGTGGAACCGGTGACTAAAGTGCGGATCTATAATACAAATACCAAAAAAGTAATTGTAGCGGAAGTAGAAGTAGAAAACGGAAAAGTGAAAACAGAAGGATCGTGTATGATTCCTGGAGTGCCAGGTACGGGTTCACCCATTTATCTTTCGTTTGAAAACGGAGAAGGAGCCGTTACTGGAAAACTGCTCCCGACGGGGAACGCTATTGATCTTCTGCAAACATCCATCGGGACAATAAAAGCATCCATTGTTGATGTAGGAAATCCGCTTGTATTTGTTAAAGCAGCGGATATTGGCCTAAAAGGAACAGAACTTCCGCATGAATACACGGACAAACAGCTGAAGCTATTTGAAGAAATTCGCTCCATTGCAGCGGAAAAAGCGGGGCTCGCACCTCAAGACAAAGCAACTAAACTATCACCAGCCGTTCCAAAAATGACAATTATTGCTCCTCCAATGGACCACCGCGACGGAACTGGCAGAGAAAAAGCTGCTTCTCAAATGGACGTATTAATCCGTATGATGTCGATGCAAAAACCGCATCAAACGCTTGCGATTACAGGAGCAATTTGTACAACGGCGGCTATCTATACAAAAGGCACGCTTCCGTCAGAAATGGTTCAATTAAAAGGCGATACCGTTCGACTTGCTCATCCAATGGGAATTATGGAAACCAGTGTGGATCTAAAAGATGGACAGATTAACGGAATCAAAGTAGTGCGTACAGCCCGTCTTATTTTTGAGGGATTTGTTTATACAAAGCATACGTACGATGTATGTTTATCAAGTTAATAACATTCTCTAAAAAAGCTCTTTCTAGGAAACTAGGAAGAGCTTTTTTATGTTAGAATATTTTTACTGAATATTGAAAAAGTGGGTGGAGGTATGAAAAAAAGAACGTATATTGATCTAAGCCACATCATTGAAGACGGAGTTATCACACATAAAGGCTTGCCGGCACCGATCATTTGCGACTATTTAAGTCGAGAAGAGTCTAGAAAGCTTTATGAATCAGGCACTGAATTTCAAATCGGTAAAATTGAAATGGTCACGAATACCGGTACGTATATTGATGTGCCGTTTCACAGATACAAAGACGGAGCGGATTTAGCTCAAACGGCTATTGATAAAACAGCCGGGCTAGAAGGAATAGTCGTTTCAGTTGACCCGACTTTAAAAGCGATTGATGAATCTCATTTTCAACATGTAGACGTAAAAGGCAAAGCGGTATTAATTCATACGGGATGGGATCGCTACTGGGATACAGACGAGTATTTAGAAAACCATCCATACTTAACAGAAAGCGCGGCAGCTTATTTAGTGTCTCAACAGCCCGCTCTTGTTGGAATTGATTCGATGAATATTGACGATACAAAAGGAAAAGCAAGACCAGCTCATACGCTGCTGTTAGGAGGGGACATTGTAATTGCTGAACACTTATGTCACTTAGATCAACTAACGGCGGAGTCCTTTTTATTTTACGCCGTGCCTCCTAAAATAAAAGGAGTTGGAACGTTTCCGGTAAGAGCATTTGCGGAGGTAGAAAGAAAATGATCCAGTTACATAGATATAGAGAAGTGCAGGAATTTAAAAACCAAGTAGAGCCGCTTTTATCAAAGAATGAAGTTCTTTATAACTTAGCGCTTGGCATTTTACACAGCTTGCAGGAAAACAGCAAACCAAATTTTATGGGTGTTATTTTAAAAGACAGCCGTGCTGCGCTTGTGTTTCTGCAAACCCATCCTAAGCAAATCATCCTGTCTCAAATACAGCAGCTAACGGAGAGTGAACTAAGCGAAGCGGCAGAGCTGTTACAAGAAATCGACATACCGGGTTTAGTTGGAGAGAAACAAACGGTTTTATATCTTTCTCAAAAACTAGCAGATTTAAAAAATCAAGAAGCTTCTTTGAAAATGGATCAGCGCATTTACCGGTTAGACAAAGTGAAAAAAGCTGTGGAAGCTGAAGGTATGCTGGTAAAAGCAAGATTAAAGCACCTTCGGCTCGTGACAGAATGGATTTGGGAGTTTATGGGCGTCATTGGAGAGCCTGTATCAAAAGAACAAGCTGCCAAAACAGGAGAAGCTTTTATTAAAGCAGGAAGGTTATTTTTATGGGAAGTGAATGGCAAGTATGTGTCGATTGCCAATGCTACGCGCCCAACGGCCCATAACATTACGATTAACTATGTGTACACACCTCTTGAAGAACGTAAAAAAGGCTATGCCTCAAGCTGTGTATCCACGCTTTCTCAGCTTATGCTAGACGAAGGAGTTCAAACAACAAGTTTATACACAGATATGACAAATCCTACGTCTAACAAGATTTATATGGAGATTGGGTATGAACACGTAGCGGATTCAGCATTGGTTTTATTTCATGAAAAAAAGTAGCAGACAGCCTGCTACTTTTTCTATTACTTAAGGTTTTTTAACTAAATTAACGTGATTTAACGTTTTGCTATCATCAAAAATGAATTCAAGATCATAGGCGCCGGCGTGATAGGTGTACTTCGTTTGAGCCGTACCATCACCTTTTACTTTGCTTGTAAAGTTCGGCTGACCTAATTCTTTCTTTAAGTTAGCTTGGGTGATGGAGCCTAGATTTGTTTGACGCTCTACATTTGTACCAAAATAGCGGATTTCGTTAATGACGTTATTTTGATCATAGCCAAATGCGTATCCAGGGTGACCCATTTCCGGGTGATAGTAGTCAAAGTTGTTTGATGAACCTTCAGGCGGGGGACCGAACTGATCGCGAACGTCTTGACGCAGTGTTTTGCCAATTTTGAAGTCTGCCGTTAGGCGTGGCACTTCACCTTTTACTGCGGCGTTGTAAATTTCATTAATGTTTTTTACAGCTGTTTGACTTTGACTGCTTGTTTCTTGAGATGTAGCTGCGTGGG
Organism: Priestia sp. SRI_019; assembly: GCF_057586255.1. Taxonomy (NCBI): domain Bacteria; kingdom Bacillati; phylum Bacillota; class Bacilli; order Caryophanales; family Bacillaceae; genus Priestia; species Priestia sp. SRI_019. The sequence goes on from NZ_JBYCZN010000001.1 coordinate 1,086,385, forward strand.
CTGGTGTATCAAGCTGAGCGACAGGAGCAAATCCAAACGCAGCAATTCCTGTAATCGTTGCAGCCGCCGCTGCTTTTGATAGTCGTTGTTTCATTTTCATGATTTTTTCCTCCTATATATAACGATTTAGCAACTTCAGTCTACCTAAAAGAGCAGGTAGGCCAGAATAGTCAAGGAGTCTTAGTTTAGTTGGTAACTGATATATATATAATTTAACACGTCTTTTAGAATGTAAACGTCAGGTAAAGTAAAAAGCAAAAAACAATTCATTTATCATAGGTTAAAAGATTGGTTTATATTCCTTTATTAGGTAAAAAACGTAATATAGAGAGGGTTCTAATTCATTATAAAATATTAGATATTAACCGAGATTACTTATACTAAAGCAGCTAAAAGAAAACACCACTTTACTAATAAAAGGTAGTGATTTTTTTATCTTATCTTAGTTTCGCTCTTGCTATACCTGTTACGACCATACTAGTAATAAAAATAACTACAATTCCAATATTGGTCGGGGTATCAAAAAAGATTTTTGAAACCGCCAAAGCGATAATGAGTCCAATAGCTACTCCAGATAATTCTTTCATCAATTTCAACGTTAACACCTCTTAAAAAATATCGCTCAGGAAAAGTCTAACATTCTTGGTAAAGTGATTTCAATCGATAGTGGATTAACAAAAGAGATGTAATAAAAGTGCTCTGCTACACATGACCCTTCTAGAAGACTAGCTGACTTACCGTAAGCGCTTTGCTAGAAAGCATACGATGATTAATTTAGAAGATTGATCTGTATTTTAGTAGACTAAAACCATATAATCCTATCTGTTTTTTAAGTTTTTTGCGTGAAAAAGAAAAATAATATTGACAATTGTTAAAAAACTATTAATATTGACTATATTACATAAAACAAATAGCTATTGTTTTCCTTATCAAGAGAGGTGGAGGGACTGGCCCTGTGAAACCCGGCAACCGCTGTCTATGACAGAATGGTGCCAAATCCTTAAGAACAGTATGTTCTTGAAGATGAGGAAGAGACGTTTGGTTAACGAGCTCTTCCTTTATATAAAGGAAGAGCTTTTTTTATATTATAGGGGGAGTAAGTTAAATGAAGAGACTTCTTATTTTAGCCGTTGCGCTTGTACTACTCGTAACTGGCTGTCAGTCAAAAAGCACAAAAAGCAGCGGAAGTGAAGAGAAAGGAAAGAAGCGAATTGCTCTTGTTTTACCTGAAAAGATTGGAGTTAACCCGTTTTTTCAACAAATGGATGATGGAGCAAAACGCGCTGGGAAGAAGTACAACATTGATGTAAAGACAATTGAATCTACGGACCAAGCAGCCATTGAAAGTAACTTGCGTGCTGCCGTAGCAGAAAATTATGATTTGATTATTACGTCTTCTTTTGAATCCGAAGATGCATTGAAAAAAGTAGCTCAAGAAAACCCGCAGCGTCAATTTGCGATTATTGATACAGTGGTCGATTTACCAAATGTAAGAAGCGTTGTATTCCGTGAACAAGAAGCTTCATATTTATTAGGAGCAGCGGCAGGATTAGTTACAAAAACGAATAAAGTAGGAATGGTTGCAGCTGATGATATTCCATTATTAAAAAAATGGACGGTAAGTTTTAAAGAAGGATTACAATCAACAAATCCAAAAGCAGAGTTTCTAGTAAACTATGTTGGAAGCTTCTCTGATCCAGCTAAAGCAAAAGAACTTGCTATTTTACAGGCTTCAAAAGGAGCTGACTTTATCGCCGGAGCTTCAGCGGTAGGCGACTTGGGTGTATTTGAAGCAGCAAAAGAAAAGGGTTTTTATACGGCTGGCCAAGATATTGACCGTACGGAAGTAGATCCTGAGCATATCGTTTTATCGCAGTTAAAAGGATCTGATGCGGCTGCTTATGAAACGGTAGAAGCACTGGCAAATGACAAATTTAAATCGGGCGTAGTGACATACGGCTTGAAAGAAAAAGGTGTTGGGTTAACGTATGTGACTCAAGACAGCAAGACGCCTCTTAATGACTTTGTAGGGCAAGATGTAATTGATCAATTAAAAGAAATTAAAGATTCGATTATTGATGGAAAAACAGTGGTAAAAGATCCGTTAGCAAAGTGAGTTGAAAAGAGAAGTCGAGTAAGGCTGGCTTCTCTTTCTTATTTTTGAAAAAATCCTAATGGGGAAAGGAGCAATGAATAGAATGAGTGAGCTGCTGCAGTTAACGAATTTGACGAAGAAATACGGTTCATTTTTAGCAAATGATAACGTGTCCTTTAAACTGAAAAAAGGCGAGGTTCACGCGCTCGTTGGAGAAAATGGCGCTGGAAAAACGACGTTGATGAGGATGCTTTACGGAATGGAAAAGCCGAGTTCAGGAAGTATTCAGTTACACGGGAGAACCGTCTCGTTTTCATCTCCTGCAGATGCGATCAAAAATGGAATAGGTATGGTGCATCAGCATTTTATGGTTTTTCCGCATTTTACAGTGGCTGAAAACATTGTCTTGGGGCATGAGCCAAAGAAAGGCCTCTTTTTTAATAGAAGGCAGGCGAAAGCAGATGTACAGCAATTAACCCAAACCTATCAAATTTCAGTAGATGTTCATAAGAAAGTAAAACATTGCTCAATTGGAGAACAGCAAAAGATTGAGATTTTAAAAGTGCTGTATCAAGGAGCAGAAATCATTATTTTAGACGAGCCTACCGCCGTTCTTACTCCTCATGAAGTGAAGGAACTATTAAAAACAATCCGTTTTTTAGCTTCTCAAGGTAAAAGTATCATTATTATTACACATAAGCTGCAAGAAGTGATGGAAGTAGCGGACCGCATTACGGTTCTTCGAAATGGTAAAGTAGCCGGCGTCACAAGTAAAGAAGATACCAATGCTCACCACCTAGCCAAGCTGATGGTAGGGCGAGAATTAAAAGAGCGTCCTGCAAGAATACCATCACAAGGTACCTCTCATTTAAACGTACAAAATCTCTTTTTAAAAGGAAAAGGACAAAAAAACGTATTGCAAAATGTGTCTCTTCACGTTTCTGCAGGCGAAATTGTCGGTATTGCAGGCGTGTCGGGAAATGGACAATCAGAGCTGCTTCAAGCCATTGCTGGATTAATAGAAACAGATAGTGGCAGTATCAAACTTGGCGATGAGCAACTTACAGGGCGATCTGTGCGTGAAAGAAGAGAAGCAGGCATCGCTCATATTCCAGAAGACCGCTATATGTGGGGAGCCTCCAAAGACGATACGATTGAAGAAAATGCACTGATGGGCTATCAGTATAAAGCTTCTTACTCGAAGATGGGCTGGCTGAAAAGAAAGATATTCAAGTCGAGCGTGGAGGAATGGATAAATGAATTTTCGATTAAAGCCACTTCATCTAAGCAAAAAGCAGGAGAGCTGTCAGGGGGAAATCTGCAAAAATTGATTGTTGCCAGAGAGCTTGGGCAAAACACTTCTTTTCTACTTGCTGCTGAACCAACGCGAGGAGTGGATATTGGGGCAATGGAACGTATTCATGGTGCTTTGATTCAAAAAAGGAATAATGGCTCCGCTATTTTACTTGTGTCTTCGGAACTGTCGGAGATTATCTCCCTATCAGATCGAATTTTAGTTATGTACGAAGGCAGCATTGTCGGAGAGCTTACAAGGGAAGAGGCAACAGAAGAGAAACTAAGCATATTAATGGCAGGAGGAACGGTAGAAGGTGATACAGTTGCAGAAACTTCTTAAATCATTAATCCAGCCGATTATTGCAGTTATTTTTGGCTTAGCAATAGGAGGCATTATTATTTCCTTAACTGGTGGTTCGGTTCTTCAAACATATACAGAGCTCTGGAATGGAGCGTTTGGTAATTTTTATTTCTTCACTACTACGCTGGCTCGCGCTACGCCTATTCTTTTAATTGCGTTAGGTGTCGGGTTTGCTTTTAGAGCAGGTGTGTTTAATTTAGGGGGAGAAGGACAGATGGTCGTTGGAGCGATTAGCGCAGCAATTGTCGCTTATTATCTGCCAGCGCCGGGGATAGTCAAGCTTATAGCGGCTATCGCAGCTGCTGTTGTGGCAGGAGGTTTGCTTTCTGTTTTAGCAGGCTGGATGGAAGCTGCGTTTAAAATTCAGCTCGTCATTTCTACGCTTTTATTAAATTATATCGCTGTTTTATTTGCAAGCTATTTAGCAGGTCACCCTTTTCAAGATAAAACAGGCTCAGCTGCTCTCGCTCAAACGCCTATGATTGAGCAAGGGGCGTGGCTTGGAAAAGTGTTTCAAGGAATGCCTCTTCATATCGGGTTTATCATTGCTCTAGTAGGTGCGCTTCTGCTGTGGACGGTGCTTCGCTACTCTGTGTTTGGGTACGAAGTAAACGCATCCGGGAAAAATCCGTTGTTCGGGGCGTATGGAGGTATTCATCAAGTAAAAGTCATGCTGCTTAGTATGTTTATTAGCGGGAGCTTGGCTGGATTAGCCGGAGGATTTGAAGTTCTTGGTTCACAGTACCGATTTGTAGACGGTGCGCTCACCGTTCCTGGATATGCATGGACTGGAGTGATGGCTGCTCTGTTAGCAAATTCAAATCCAATCGGCATTGTTTTTACGTCTCTTTTACTTGCCGCTTTGCAAACAGGAGCGATGGGGCTGGAGCGTAATACAGAAATTCCGTTAGAAATTGCGAGTATTATGCAAGCTGTGCTTATTCTATTTATCTCAGCAAAATTCACAAAGCAGTGGTGGAGAGCAAAAAAGAAAGGAGCTGATATTCGTGGAGCTGCTTGATTGGTCACTGTTAAATGCAACGTTACGAATGGTTGCGCCTATTTTATTAGCGGCGCTGGGCGGGATGCTTTGCGCGCGCGTAGGCATATTTAATGTAGGGCTAGAAGGTCTGATTTTGATTGGAGCTTTTAGCGGGGTTGCCGGCAACTATTATACTCATAATGTCTTTTTTGCGATCGTGATTGCAGCTGGAGCAAGCTTACTTTTTGCGTTGCTGTTTGGAATGATGGTCGTAGTGTTTAAAGCGAATGAAATTGTGGTTGGGGTGTCTATTAATTTTTTAGCACTAGGCTTAACAACCTTTTTACTCCGGACAATTTTTCATACAAAAGGTGCCTATTACGATAAAAATATGCAGGGAATAGGCACATGGGATATTCCTTTGATCAAAGACATACCTGTAATCGGCGAAATTATTTCAGGACAGTCGCCGCTTGTCTATTTTGCTTTTTTAGCAGCAATTGCTTTTTATATCTTCTTTTATCGAACGATCTTTGGTTTCCGGCTCCTAGCGGTAGGCTACAATCAAGTAGCAGCAAGTACGCTTGGTTTAAAAGCAATCAGATATCAGCTGTTTGCGATTGCAGCATGCGGAATCCTGTGTGGGATTGCCGGAGCGCAGCTTTCATTAGGACAAGTCACGATGTTCTCAGAAGGCATGACTTCAGGACGTGGATTTATCGCACTTGTTGCGATGATGCTCGGTCAATCTCATCCGCTTGGTATTTTAGCCTCAAGTATACTTTTTGGCTTAATGGATGCGGTGAGTACACGGCTGCAAGGTTTTTCAATACCGACCGAGTTTACGATGATGGTCCCTTACGTGCTGACATTAGCAGCGATGTTTTTCCTGCGAGATAAAGGAGTCGAAACGAATCAAACAAGTCAGCAAAGTGCACGCTGATAAAAAAATAAAGAGGTGGTACCTATGAACAAAGCAGACCGTATAAAACGAATGAAAACACCAGAAATTGATCCAAAGTATGAAGGACGAGTGCCTCCGGGGCAAGTAGTGACAGAGCGCTTTCCGATTTTACATGAAGGCGACGTGCCGGAGTATAACTTAGAGGAGTGGACGCTTCGAGTGTTTGGATTAGTAAACAAGGAAGTAACGCTTTCGTATCAAGATATATTGGACATGCCGCAAACAACGGTGAAATGTGATATTCACTGCGTAACGAGATGGACAAGGCTTGATAATGAATTTACGGGCGTGCTGTTTACAGACTTTTTGAAAGCAGTTGGCGTGGAGTTGAAAAGTAAATACATCATGCTGCACGGAGATAATGACTATACGTCAAATATTGAAGTGAAAGATTTACTGAGAGACGATATTCTTCTCGCTCATTCCTTTAACGGAGAGCCGCTTACACCTAAGCATGGATATCCGCTGCGATTAATTGTTCCTCATTTGTACTTTTGGAAAAGTGTCAAATGGCTTCGAGGCTTTGAAGCCATTGATGAAAACCATCCTGGCTTTTGGGAGCAAAACGGCTTTCATCTTAGAGGAGATCCGTTTAAAGAAGAGCGTTTTTCTGGAGAAGATTTAGGCATTCCAGAAGATGAGTGGGTACATAAAGACTATGATTAATAAAAATGCCTATGCGCGCGCATAGGCATTTTGTCAGCGCTGGCGGTTTAATTCCCACACAACGTGGCGAAGTTCAGGCAAAATCAGTTTGGTCATAGCTAGGCGAACAGCACCGCTTGATCCTGGTGTAGAAAAAACGGCTTTTTCGTTAATCGTCCCGGCAATTGCTCGGCTCATAATCGCCGCGCTGCCAATGTCTTCGGTGTAGCTCAGCATGCGAAACAGCTCGCCAAATCCAACGATTTCTTTATGAATCAGCGCTTGAACGGCTTCAATCGTAACGTCTCGTTTTGTAATGCCAGTCCCGCCGTTTGTGAGAACAACGTCAATGTCCTCAGCACTGCATCCGGCAAGTATCGCTTGTTGAATCGACGTTTGGTCGTCTTTTACAATTTCATAGGAAGCGATCTGCATGTCGTGTTCTTTCAGAAGTTGGATCATTAGCGCGCCGCTTTTATCGGTTTCTTTTGTACGTGTATCGGATACCGTAATGACTTTGCAGCGAACGGGCTGAGTTGCTTTGGATTTATGTTCATGTACGCTCATTATGTACCTCCTTTACGCTTCCGTACGCTTGTAGTCACCGTTTTTGCCGCCTGATTTTTCAAGCAGATACGTTTCGCCGATAATCATGCCTTTATCAATGGCTTTGCACATATCATAGACAGTTAATGCGCAGGCAGAAGCAGCGGTTAAAGCTTCCATTTCAACGCCCGTTGAGCCTTCCGTTTTAACAGTTGCTTCTATTAATAAACGGTATTGATCATGGCTTGTATCCCAGTCAAATGAAAGGTTTACGCCTTTTAATAAAAGAGGGTGACACATTGGAATAATGTCAGACGTGCGTTTTGCTGCCATGATTCCCGCTACTTGTGCGACAGCAAGGACGTCGCCTTTTCCAATTTTATGTTCTACAATGGCTTCGTGAATTTCTTTGTTAACGAGTATGCTTGAACGAGCTGTTGCAACGCGGCGAGTGATAGATTTTTCGCTAATATCGACCATGTTGGCACGGCCTTGGTCATTAAAGTGTGTAAAAGAAGACATCGGTGTTTTCATCCTTTTTCAGTAAATTTTGTTGTATGATAGAAATAGTGAGATATGCTATGATTTTACACCATAGCATAAAAAGTGAACAGACATAAAGGAAGTGAAGAATGTATGTTAGAAAGCAGAACACCTATTTCAATTCCTGAAGCAATTGAAAAAGTCATGACATATAAAAGAAAAGGCAGCATCGAACGCGTATCCATCACGGAAAGTTACGGACGATATTTAGGAGAAGATATTATCGCCGACCAAAACGTTCCTCATTTTAATAAATCGCTTTATGACGGCTTTGCGGTTCGAGCTCAAGACTGCGCAGAAGTCTCAAATGAACATCCTGTGGAGTTCGAAGTTGTAGGTGAAATCGGTGCAGGCTCTGTTTTTGAAGGAGAAGTAAAGCCGTTTCAAGCGGTGCGTATTATGACAGGAGCGCAAGTGCCTCATTCATGTGATGCGGTTGTAATGCTTGAAGTCACAACTTCGTATGAAAAAGAAGGCAAAACGTATATGGCGTTAAGGCGGCTTGCTTCAAAGTGGGAACACATTGCGTTAAAAGGAGAAGAAACGAAAAAAGGAGACGTGCTTGTTTCCAAAGGAACGCGCATTAATCCAGGCGTCACGGCTTTTTTAGCTACGTTTGGCTATGCGGATGTCGCTGTCGTGAAGCAGCCGGTTGTTGGGGTTTTAACAACGGGCAGTGAGCTGCTTGATGTGAACGAGCCGTTAGAACCAGGAAAAATCCGCAACAGCAACTCCTATATGGCACTTGCGCAAATCGTAAGAAGCGGGGGAATTCCGAAATACTTAGGAAAGCTTGAAGATGATTTTGACCGCTGCTATGAAGCGGTAGAAAAAGCGCTTGAAGAAGTGGATATTTTACTAACGACCGGCGGCGTATCCGTTGGCGACTATGATTATTTGCCGGCTATTTACGAAAAGCTTGGTGCGAACGTGCTGTTTAACAAAATTGCGATGAGACCAGGAAGCGTCACAACAGTCGCAGAACGAAACGGACAGCTGCTGTTTGGACTATCAGGAAATCCATCTGCTTGCTATGTCGGGTTTGAACTGTTTGTTCGTCCGATTGTTCGTAGCTTTTTACATTCACCGGCGCCTCATTTACATAAAACAAAAGCGGTGTTAAACGGCCGTTTTAAAGAGCCTAACGCATTCACAAGAATGGTGCGAGGAGAAATTACAGACGAAGGCGGAAGGCTCTTAGTAACGCCTGTTGGCATAGACAAGTCGGGTGCTATTTCGTCTTTAGCTGCGGCGAATGGCTTGATTGTTCTTCCGGGTGGAGAGCATGGATATGACAAAGGAACAGAAGTGAACGTGCTGCATCTCGAAAACGAAGGAACGAGTTCGCTTTGGGTATAAATAGCATTCTGCTTATTGCTTGTCCTTTTTTTCAATAAGAACTTGAAGCAGCTCTGTAATTCGATCTAATTTGCTTTCAATGCGCACGAGTAAGTAAAAAGATAGCGCAACTGGAAAGCCTAATTCTTTAATATAACTAACCAAGTTTTCTATAATTGCATACCTCCTTCAATTAGAAGATACACTATAATATGTGATTTCTAAGTATTTGTTCACAGGACATACATCCATTTTTAAGACAAAAGTCCTTAAGAAATAAGAAAAAGCAGCCTCGGCATTGGCAAGCGAGGCTGCTTTTTTGTAAGGGTTCATTTATGCGTATCTCAGTATAAATGACTACTAGATTTTAACATGTTTTTAAATGTAAATACTACTTGCGTTATGACAGTTTCATCTAGTTTCCCTTTAACGTACTGGTTAGTTTTTATAGGTTTGGGCATCATATTCATAGCGGGAACATATTTAGTTTTTGTTAAAGAAAAGAAGCAGATCTTTAAATAAAGGTCTGCTTTTTATTTCTACCGAGAACTTATATTGCGGTAACTACTCTACTCGGGTATAGGCCATACCTCAAATACACTAATCTATTAATTAATATATTCCCTGTTTAAATTTCTTCCTTTTCTACTGTTCTCGCACTAATAATTCTGTTCTTATGCGTTTCTCCCCAGTCTTTCATAAGTAAAATGATTGGTTCGAGAGATCTTCCAAATTCGGTTAGGGAGTACTCTACTTTTGGAGGGATTTCTTTATAGATCTCACGGTGGACAATCCCATCTTTTTCTAATTCTCTTAATTGTAAGGTCAGCATCCGCTGTGTAATGGCAGGATACAGTTTTCGGAACTCATTAAAACGTTTCTTTCCATCGATAAGGTGATAAAGAATAATCCCTTTCCATTTTCCTCCTATTACGTCTAATGTGGTTTCGACCGGGCACCCGACTTTAGTGGGGGGATAATTAAATCCTATTTTTTGGTTTCTCATCCATTTTCACTCCCTGTAGTATACAATTTTATACTATGTTTAATTAATGTGCGTACTTCCTCTAATTTATTACAAAATATACAATATAATCATACCAAAAATAATAAGGAGGTCTAGATATGAAAACATTAGTGCTCATTGCACATCCAAATATTGAGTCTTCCCGAGTAAATAAAAAGTGGAAGGAATCAGTTTTGAACGAAACGGATCTAACAGTTCATGACCTTTATGAAACATATTGTGATCAGCCTATTAATGTGGAATTTGAACAACAGCTGCTTCTTGCCCATGATCGTATTGTTTTTCAGTTTCCACTGTACTGGTATAGCAGTCCACCACTTTTAAAACAGTGGTTTGATGAAGTGTTTACCTTTGGCTGGGCTCATGGTCCTGGCGGAACGAAGCTGACAGGAAAGGAGTGGGTATTGGCTATTTCTATCGGTTCACCTGAACATTCTTATCAAGCGGGCGGGTATAATTTATTTTCAATAAGCGAATTAACAAAGCCGTTCCAAGCATCTGCTAGTTTAGTTGGGATGAGCTATCTTCCTCCTTTTGTCGAGTATCGTGCAAATAAAATCAATGACTATGATATCATTCAAAGTTCAATTCGCTATGTAAAGCATATTACAAATACAGAATTAAATCCGAAAATTCGCCTTCGTAACTATTTAAAACAGCTAGCTGAATAATGTGTGAGGAACTGACTTTATAGAATATTTGATTTTACGGGAATTGAGACATTAGATCATTTACTAAGTGGAAGTATTGGATATCTTGAAGATGAAGCGTATAAAGATATGTTAAAAAAGGTGAAGATAAAATTAATCATCAATTCTTGCAAACCAGAAAAAGCTCCCTACGGAAATAGGGAGCTTTTTCTGCTACAAAAATTATTTCTCGCATAGGTCGACGTGTTGCTGCATCTTCAATAGTTTAGGTGAATAGTGGAATATTATTCGCTCTTTAACTTACAGCTTTTAGTTTTGCTTTAGAATTCAAGCTCCATAAGCTAAATAGTACGGTCATTAAACCAAGTATAAGGCTAAGCCAAACTATGCCACCTGTTAATGAATAAATAAAGGGAAAAAGAATAAAACATAATCCGGTAATGAGCGAAATCCAGTTTTGTCATGAATTTCATCCTGGTTTAGTAGTTCCCCAAAAAGAAATAATCATTTGAAGGGTTCCAAATACAATACTTGCTGAAGTAGCACCTGCATCGTATGAAAAACCAAGCATCCATGGGGCAATAACAAACTAAATACCGATTACAGCGTTAATAATACCTCTTGTTTTCACCACTATTTCTCCTCAAAGTATGGCACTCTTCATGCTCTCATTATTAAATTATATGTTTGTAAGGGACGTGTGTTGAGTATTCTTCAACGCCTGTTGAGATTTTTTCAATTTTTAATATAGGAACAAGCACTTCTGTTGATGAGTTCTCATAAGATGTTTCAAAATCAAGTATAAGAAAGAGAGTGGAAAACAAATGTACTATTGTGTTACTTGCTGCAGATTGCAAAATGAAAATCTTATTAAGAGTAAGCTATTTGAAAATGGAGTCTATATAGATCCATTTGTAGGAGAGAAAATCCCTTTAGGTATGTGTGCGCATAGATGTAACCATGAGCTATGCAAAAAAGAAAAAGTGATTAAAAAGATTGCGCCAAAGGAAGTATTTAAATTGAGGAAAGCAATAGAATATTTACCTGCTCATCGTCATGATCAAGAGAAAGTTCCATTTTCACAATAAATAGAGAGCGGTATCCGCGTTCATTTCACTTAATAGAAAGCCGTTGTTATTCCGCAAGCTGATTCATTACCAGTTGTACAGCTATTGCATCGTCTAAATAGCCGATTGGAAAGACATAGTCTGGGATAATATCGGTAGGCAAAATAAAATACAGTAGCGCACTTCCCAATATTGAGCGCTTGGTATCTGATGTTTTTTCATCACAATATTCAAGATACATTTGCTTTAATTGATCAATAAAGGTTCCGACGCTGCCGACTTGCTCTATTTTGGTTTGAAAGTTATTACAAATTATGCTGTGTCCTTCGTCTGTCTGTGCATATTGCTTATATTTTGTTAGTTCTTGTTCGACACGTTCAATCGTAAAGTTTGTATCTACTATATTAAAAGATTTAAGTATTTCTTGAATTTTATCAATGGAGTAATGAATGCCTGTTTCTACTTCATTTTCTGTATTGTTAGCTCCAGCAGGGTCAATTAATGCTTCAAGAGGAGTATTTAAATAGTGCGCAAATTGTTTTAAATGATGTAGATTTGCTTGCTGTTTTCCATTTATAATCCGTGAGATAGTTGCTGTATCAATCCCCGTAAGTGAGCTAAGTTTCCGCATAGATAAAGCATTTTCCTTTAATAAAGACCTTAATAACAAACCAAGACTTTGATCATTTTGGGTGTTAGACATAGCGATTCACCTCTTTATATTTTTCAACGTACAGTGATTATTTTATTGAAGGTTTATCAACAATATATGCAACAAATAAGCAAATCTCCTCAACATTATCAACAAAAGGAGAATACAAAATGGAATGGTTATTCATATTAGGTTTTGCATTATCATCAAGTATAGATAACTTCGGTGTAGGAATATCATACGGAGTTCGAAAGGTAAGGATAAAATGGCTTTCTAATTTACTGATAGCGGCTATTTGTTTCCTCTTTAGCATGGTGGGGATTATGTTTGGCAGGTGGATTTCAACCATCTTGCCAGGGGTGTTCCATGTTATTGTAGCCGTCGTATTATTAACGCTAATTGGGGTTCGTATTATTTTATTAGTTGTATCCCAAAGAAATAACGGAAGTGATGAATTAGATAGTAGTGGTCAAGAAAACGTACGATATATTGGGTGGATCGAAAGCAGTGTCCTAGGTGTTGCACTTTCAGCAAATGCACTCACAAAAGTTCTGGGAGCAGGTTTGCTTGGGTTATCGCTTTTAGCTATTTCGCTTACATCAGCATGTGGCAGTTTTATCACCGTATGGCTAGGAGTAATGGTGGGGAAAAAGCAGCAAATGTTCAAATTGGGAAATTCACCTTGAGTCAATTTGGAACGTTAATGAGCGGAATTACGATTTTAATTGTAGCTTTTACGCAAATATTTTAAAAGAAAAGGCGCCACTTACTAAAGCAAGTGGTGTTTTTTCTTTGTATTTTGTAGTAACTAGTTTTAAATAGGTTATACAAAGTAAAAAATAAATGTCTAATACTCCTATCAATGCTGCATGAGAATTTATTTTAATGATAGGATAAGTAAACTTAAGTCTGTCATTATTTTTTATTAGGTTTTAATCATATTCAAAAAGGGTATAGTATTCTTCAGTCAAGGCATCAGAATAACTGTCTCACCTCAAAATAAAGGCTAGAACATCCAGCTTTGACAGACAAGAGTGCGAAGCGTAAAATCGTTCTAATAGATAGACAGTTTACTAGTTTAAGCATTTTAAAAATCAGGTTGATCTTATATAAGGGAGCGTACACACTTGAAAAATCAGTTTGCTCAATTAATACAGAATAATGAAAGCGTTCATATTTACTACAATATTAATGATATGAGAAATTACGTAGACAATCTTGTGTCTTATATTGTTTCGGGGATTGAACAGGATAGACATACTTTAGTTATTGAAAGTGAAAGAGTAATTCCATTAATTTTTGAAAAATTAGAGGGGATTTTAACTAAAGGCCAATTAACGTACATACATACTATTAATAACTTTGATTATTATTGTTCCAGCGGCAGTTTTCAACCCGCTATCATTTTTGAGCATCTTTCTACACACTTAGATCCTTTCTATAAAAACAGTATGGCTTTTCAAATATGGGCTCATGTAGAATGGGGACAGCAAGAAGGAATAGTCCCTATTTTAGAGGAGTTTGAAAATGAAGCAGATACATTAGTAACGGAAGGCGGATTATATTTAGTATGCGCGTATGATGAAGACAGAGTACCAGAAGCTCTGAAACTCGCTTTAATGAAATGCCATCCATACTTAATTTCAGAAAACAAAATTAGGCCATCTGATTTATATATAATGACAGATGCAGTGTAATTAATAGTGTGCTTGAGCTTTTATTCTTGAAAAACAAAGGTAAATAGAGAACAAATAAAGAGCCTTATTTAAGGCTCTTTGTTTGTTGTTTCCACAGAGTATGGATACCATATACCGAATCTTCAATTAAAATCTCTATCCCTTAAAATGAAGTTTTTCCGTATCTGCTCTGTTTCATTTTCCATAACTTCTGGATAGTGCCTAGATAAGACATTAGCTAAACTTTCTTCTTTAGGTATATGCAAAAAACGTGAATATACTTCCGTACCACTTGGTAACTCATCTTCTTCACACAAGAGAAAGGCATCTAAACTCTCAATCAATTGGAAGTTCACAGTCTGGTCATAAACGTTGGTATAGCTGTCTTCACATTCTTTTGCTTTCTTTTCTGCAATTTCATAGGCTAGGTCAAATGATGGGGCTTTAATTAATAAAATACTTTCTTCAAATATCTGATGTTCTTCATAATTTTCGTCAATCTTTTCTATATTAGGTTTATCCACTATTAAGTACTTATAAAGAACCTTTACGCCATACCACTGGAAGTCTAACTCTTCGCTATTAGTTGTTTTCATATCAACTCTCCATTCTTAACTAAAGGAACTATAATAATTAATTTTATCATCGTATTCCCCATCGTCCTTCCGACTTATATACCTAAGTTTGTATGTCTTGTTCATTCACTAACCTATGATAAAATGGAAATATAATCAAGGTATTTCTATATATTAGGGGGATGTAAAATGGAATATATTGATCAAATAACAAATGCGGCGGTGAATGGAGAAAGCGAAGAGATAAAAGCGTTATTAAATAAAGAGCCATCTTTACTTAACGCTTTTAATTCAGAGGGATGGACGCCTTTACATTTAGCTTGTTATTTTGGGCAATATGTTGTATACAGCATATAAATAGAAAGACTTTTTAATCAGTAAAATAAATATAATTATGTTAAAATATAACTATATTTATTTTTTGGTGGTGAAATAGATGAACAATCGAAGCTTGGGATTACTTTTAGTCGGTACAGGAACAGTCTTTTTGGTTTTAGTTTTAACATTACATATTACGGGATTACTATATGGTGTTATTTTAGGTAGCAGCATCGTATTAAATGTGTCAGGTGCAGGTATACTTATGAAGTTTATAGCTGATGAAAAGCTGGCTAATTTGTAGAGGTCTTATAAAGTAAGGTCTATTTTTTATGAATTTTATGATGAAATTTATTTGATGAGAATGTTTGGGGGTACCTTACTTTGGAAATGAACTTTTTTTGGTTAGCGTTAGGATTAGCTGCCCTTGGTTATTTTATAGGCGATGGTTTAAAGAATTTTAGCAAACCTCAAAGAAAATCAAAATATCCTTATTTAATTAAAGAAAAAGATCTACACTATCACTTTCACTTAAGTAAAGGTGAAATTGAAGAGCTGTTAACAAAATATCCCGGGGCTCCAAAGATTGAGCTGAAAGGGACTACATATTATCCGTATCATCAATTCGTTGACTGGCTGTCGTCTAATGAAATCTATAAGGTGTAAAGGAGGAGAAGCATTTAGTCTTTAAAAGCTAGATGCTTCTTTTTTTGAAGATTGGATTCTAATGCCATCGTCACTAGAAATAAACGCTATATAAATTAAAAAATAATTTAACTTTATTGAGATTCACCATTAAAAAGTGCAAAAGTAGAACCGCATAGAAATACAAAAATATACGTATGTCATGGTTATCTAGGTTATCTTTGCCTAGAATCGTTGTACATATTACATAATCTTTCAATTTTAGGTAATAATATTTCTGAAAATACAGTTTGAGGAGACAATTCATGCGTAAGTACAAAAGAAAATTGATCATTTCTTTAAGCGTGCTAATCTTTCCATGGTTAACCGCGCCTTTTATAGGAACAAAATCATTTGTCCGCTTTTTGCCTGTAGCTACTTTCGCTAACTTATTCATCATTGTGTTTACCGTCATTGCCAATCAGAAAAAATGGTTTAGAAATAACAATCCTTTATTTCCTAAAGCACCTATAGATTTTACTTATATTTTAGGTCCTCACTTAATAGGAACGCTTTGGATATTTAAGCTAACGTACGGCTCTTTTCTAAAATACATACTTGCCAATACGGTGTTAGACTGGTTTAATATTTTTCCTTTTGGTGGTGCCTTGAAAAAAGCGGGTATATTTAAAATGAAAAAGATGCCGCCAAGCATGTACTGGGGAATGACTACGGTTTTAGCCGTTGTTTTATATGGATATCAGTACATCGTGGAAAAAGTAATTAGGCAAACAAATGATTCCCAATCAAGATTACAAACGCTTAAAGCAAACATCCAAAAAAGACCTTCCAGTAGCTGAAGGTCTTCTTTTATTTCTGTAGAGGGTTATGACGTATTTATTTAACTCTATTTATTTTCCATAATAAGTTTGCAAGGAAGGCACTAAAAAAGCCAATAGCAATTAAGCAAAAACCAATTTGATACAAAATAAAATTCCAGCTGTCTCCAAAAGAAAAGAGTGTAATTCTTCCTGATTCTATAATATCAACGATAATAAATAACGACATGGTAATAAAATATATTAAAAAGAACTTACTGTAGAAATAGCTTTTATAATCACTGCTCAATTTGCTCACCTCAACTTAATTTTACGGCAAGTTTATCTATATGTTTATTGTTTTAATTAAAAGGGGCCTAATTCAGGAAAATAATTATCATGAATTATAGCAAAGGCAGGTCTTTGTACTGCGGAGAATGTACATGATAGCAACTGAAAGTACACGGCATATTTATAGATTATAATTTTTTATCTATATTTAATTCTGAATATTTAAATTTATTTACATTTAAAATTGCTATAATAGATAGTAATAAAAATAGAAAGAGAGGCAGAAGTATGTTTAATCAATATCCTATTGGAAAATTTACGGTGAAAGAAAATATTCAGAAAGAAGATATTCAAGGTTGGATTCATGACATTGGAGATGCACCAAAGCAATTAGCTGATGCTGTAGAAGGGCTGACGAAAGAACAATTAGCCACACCTTACCGAGAAGGCGGTTGGACATTAAGTCAAGTTGTTCATCATTTAGCTGATTCACATATAAATGCTTATACTCGTTTTAAATTAGGCTTAACAGAGCAAGCGCCTACTATTAAGGCCTATGATGAAGTGGCTTGGTCGGATCTTCCTGATAATGATTTACCTATAGAAGTTTCTCTTCAACTTTTTTCAGCTTTACATAAGCGTCTTCATAAAGTGTTAAACTCACTTGATGAAATAGATCTAAAGAAAACGATCCACCACCCTGAAAACGGGGAAGTGACGATTGAACAATTAATAGCGACTTACGCTTGGCATGGAAAGCATCATATTGCTCATATTACGACATTAAGAAATCACAAAGGATGGTAGAATGGCATTTAACATATGTTAGAACCAAAAAAGCTCTTTTTAAAGGCTTTTTGGTTCTAATAAATGCCATTATGTTAATTAAAGAATATACAGCTTAAAAACAGAAAAACTCCCTCAATGCGTTAAGGAAGTTATTATCAAATCTGCATAGTAATTCATTCATCCTGTATCTTGCTGGGTGATGACTTATTTTTATAAGCCATCAGATCCAACTTTTGAAACACCTAAGGCAAGGTTTTTCCACAAAGTTTGTTCAACGATTTCGGCGTCCGCAGCATGACAATCAACAATGAGTATGACTTCCGAATGTTTGCCACGCAGAAGTCGTTGATTTTTCCTGATTACTTTAAATATAAATAGTTTAATTCCTAGTCCTAAGATAAATCCGATAAAAGCACTAATAATTCCCCAATAAATAGGGCCCCAGCTTAGTTTAAAGCCAATGCTTGCACCAATGACGGAAAAGGCTGTGGCTAGAGCCATTCCTAAATCAATAAGAGAAACTCCATCGGCTCGATGAAGGCTGTCAAAAATTCGACGATCTTCCGTTCGATTATTAAGAGGAACAATAAATATATCTTCTTTCTTTATCCCTTTTTTTTCTAGCTCTGAAACAGCTAATTCTATGTAACTGGAGTATTCAAATGTAGAAAAGACCTGCATGTTTTCACTCCACCTTTTTTCCTTTCGCAATACAAAAGCTTGGATGTTGATACGTTTTCTCGAAGAAATTTTTTTGCTCTCTTTCCACAAGTTTATTGTTCTCAACAGTATTCATGTAGGAATCAAAAGCAGCAAAACCATATAGAGAAGGGAAAAATAACAACCATTCTTTATTTAAAACGGAGGTAGCCTGTTTTATTTCTCCTAAAAATAGCAGAGAAATCCCTTCAAGCAGGTGAGAATAATAAAAGAAAACAACTGCCCAGATGATAACAAAGAAAGCACCAATGATCCGATGAATATAAAGTTGTCCTAGACCTGGCATCAACAAGGACCAGGCAACGGATAGGATGGGATTCCGTTTATCTAAATAGTTTATTTCCATGGCTCCTATACTAAAGGAGTTGAACCGATGATTTTCTCTTTCAGCTAACACGTATATTTTATTTAAATCAACGGTTGTTCGGTAACTATCCCATATAGCAAAAATATAAACGGGAATGTAAATAAGAAGCCATCTTGTATTAAGCACGTCTTTGGCCATATCAATGTTTCCTTGAAAAGAATAAATCATTGCTAAATTTACATGAGATTTAAGGTTTATGACGACCTCCCATATAAATAACACAAAGCCGCGAAGATATTTAGACAGTAGCAAGTGTCCAAACCCAGGAAAAGCTGCTGACCACCAAGCAACAATATAGGGGTTTCTTAAATGAATTTGAGTCGTTCCAAATATACTAACATGAGCAATATAGCGTCTTGCAGTATTGTCATTTTTATAATTATTCATATACGATCTCCTATGGTTTGGAAGGAAATATACTTTTTATACCTATCATTCATATTTAATATGGTCTTGTTTACTTATTTTATGCAATCCATTGATATACACTTAATCTTTGTCAAAATGGAGAATTTGTTGATAAGAAAAAGCTCTTTATTTATGTTAATAAAGAGGTGGTTAGATGCTTCATGGCGTCTTGATTCGTTTGTTCAAGATATAGAAATATATTCAACTTTATGGCATTGGACATATTGGGTTGCTTTCAAATAGTCAGGTTAACGGGTACATAAAAGAAGGGCTGAATGGCGACGGACAAAATACAAACTAATTATTTTTCAGGTGGACAAGGCAGGCTCGCCTTTTATATATTGGGGATTAGACCGTTTGCCTTTGTGTTTCACCAGTATGGACCTGATGAAACACACCCGAAGTCACAGACAGTATCTCCCCCGTCGAAATAGAGTAGACTGCTAAAAGTACCTCGGTTAATTGAGGTACTTTTATAGGTTCTTATACAAAGAGTCCGTGATTAAAAACTGCTTAAAGTGTTTTTTTAATCACGCATTGCGCCTGCTTCTCGAGAAGTCATTGCACCTTGTCCTTCATTTACGTCTCTTTGGATTTCTTGTTTTACTTTTTGTGGATTTGTTGCAGAAGCTGCTGGTTTTTCAGTAAAGCTAGCATTTTCTTTAGCCGGTTGATTTTGCTGCATATAATCTTTCCTTCCTTTTTTATTCGTACAAAAAGGAAGAGTGGATACCCACTCTTCCTTCAGCCATCAATTATAAAGTTGTCTTAGAAGCGTCCGCCGCCAAGTTGTTGCTCAGCTAATTGCACAAGACGTTTTGTAATTTCGCCACCTACTGAACCATTTGCACGTGCAGTTGTATCAGCACC
Organism: Priestia sp. SRI_019; assembly: GCF_057586255.1. Lineage (NCBI taxonomy): Bacteria > Bacillati > Bacillota > Bacilli > Caryophanales > Bacillaceae > Priestia > Priestia sp. SRI_019. Next base: position 1,106,007 of record NZ_JBYCZN010000001.1, read on the forward strand.
AAGGTTTACACCAAATTCGCTAGCGATTTCATATTTCATTTGATCGATTGCTTGTTCAGCACCGTATACTACTAATTCATTGTTGTTGCTGCTTTTGTTGTTTGCCATGTTGTGTCACCTCCTTGTTTTTCTTAAGTTTCCTAGAGGCCAAGAGGTATATGTGTGGTAAATGATGGATGTTTATTTTTTTATCAGGATAACATACTAGTTTTTAGAAACAACCGACACTGTAAAAAGTGAAATTAGATGTTTCATTTCCTTGTGAAAAAAACTATATCCTTGCCATGTGTAGGAGAAAGAATGACATTTTGTTTGTCATTCTTTTTTCATGTTCATGTGTATACCATTTAAATGACAAATGACTAACACCTTTTGGTGACCATGAGATGCCCTCCTCGTCATGTAAAAGGATAAAGTGATTAAGCTTATTTATTTTCTTTTCCTTCTTGCTGATTCTGTCCTTTTTCAATTCCAGTGTTTGACTGAAATCCGACTCGATAAGTTCCTGATTTTTGTTGCTTTACTGAATCTGGCATTTGATACTGCTTTAAATCATCCTGAAACTGTCTTGTGCTTGGATTTCTTTCCACTTATATTCCTCCTCAGTAAATTAAGTTTTGACGCTTTAGTTTCCCCATTTCGTAAAACAATTAAGCATGTTGTATATGTCTCTTAGCAACAAGTAGCTAATTAATTCTCGGGAAATAAAAATATAACTTAACCTTCCACTTATTTTATCTTCAAATTTTCAAACAATAGGGCTAGGAGGTGTTTTTATGCCAATGAAAGACTTTAAAGATGTTGATAATTCAGTAATTGCAGAAAGAGTTGATTATAACAACTATAAAAATAAAGATAGCAATAATGATCCTACGCTTAACCGTATTGTCGAAGAAGATGGGCGTGCTCTCGACCCAAGGGAAACCTTAGAAAATTTCTTTACTGACCTTGAAGGTGAAGAGCCACAAGAAATTACAACTTAATAAAAAAAGTAGAAAATGACGGATCTTTTTTAGCGAAAAGACCTATGAAACGCAGATATTTTCATTAAAGAACCTGCTGTAAGCGAGTTAACAGGATTTAGAAAAATGAGGGCTATTAATAGAGGTGAACTTAATGTCGCACACAGAAACTGAACGAACAACGTATATGTATGATCCTTTCACTATACAAGATCTTGAAATGAATATATCTAAAGAAGGCGAAGGCAGCCAACTGCTAATAAATCGTTCAGGACTGAGTACCTCTACGTTCAAAACAAACATGAATAGAAAACATTTTGAACGTTATATTTATTAGCAGGAATATCCTGCAGCTTTTTATCTTATAAAAAGATCCTTCTATTTTATACGCTAGAAGGGTCTTTCCATTAAATATTCTCATTTCAGTATAGTAATCAATTGCTTGTGCCTAACGTATTGGGAAATTCACCTTCGTGCTAGATTTGGATAGGTAACAAAAGTGGTTAGTGTTTTTTTATATACTGTCTGTACATCCATTGTAGAAAGGATTTAACGAAATGCAGAAGCAAACCTTACTTTTTAATTTAGACGATACGCTTGTTCACTGTAATAAATATTTTAGAGACACCATAAATGCTTTTGTGGCTCAATTGCAGGAGTGGTTTGAGAATCTGACTAAGGAAGAAATAAAACAAAAGCAGTTAGAGATAGATTTAAAAAGTATCGAAAAGTATGGCCTTCACTCTTCCCGCTTTCCAGAATCATTAGTAGCTACTTATTTATTTTTTAGTGAACAAAATCATCAAGATATCCATGACGATAGAGTCGAAAGAATCAAAAAAATTGGTCAAAGTGTATTTGAAGTACCGATAGAGCCTTTGCCAAATATGTATGAAGTATTAGATAAGCTAAAAGAACAAGGACATAATCTCTACTTACATACAGGTGGAGACGAGGAAAATCAAGGTAGAAAAATTGTTCAGCTAGAGCTAGCTAAATACTTTGAAAAAAGAGTGTTCATTTCTGAACAGAAAGATACATCTGCATTAAAAGAGATACTAAACCAAATTAAGTACGATCCAAAAAAGACTTGGATGATTGGTAATTCATTAAAAACCGATATAAGACCGGCAGTAGAAGCTGGAATACATGCGATTCACGTGCCTTCTGAACTGGAGTGGAGCTACAACGAAGTTAAAATTGATATTGCGCCAAAAGGTAAATTGATAACCGTTAATTCGTTGCTGGAAGTTCCAGAAATCATTCAAAAGCATGCTCAAGAAACGGTTGTGTCTACCTAATATTAGGTCATATGTAAAAACAATATACAGAAACAGCCAACCGTTGATTAAACCTTATCCAACGGTAGCCAGATAAAATTCTTATGTTTTTTCTAATCAATTCACATACTATACAGAGGAGGTGACTGATATGGCGGATCAATCCAAAGAATCAGAAAAGATGATATGTGAAGATCATAATTCTCCAGTTGACGAAAGAAGCTACGATTTATACGAAGCGACGCGTAATTCACTTTTACGTAATGAATTAGACGATAAAAACAAAACCATTTTAAATAATATTGATAACGCAGCGATGGATGTTAATCTTGAGGAATAATAGGCATTAAAAAACCTTCTATTTCTTAGTCTCATAGCTATGTTACTAAGGATACACGTTTCTTTTTCTCTTGGTAAAGAAGACCCTAAATCATTAGGGTCTTTTTTAGGTATTTGTCCAAACATTCTATGGTTGTTTCACATACAGTAATAGGAGTCTACTAACAGAAAGGAGAAGATTTTTAATATGAGAAACAACTATCCTTATCAGCACTCTAATTACGGTGGTTATCAAGGGGCTATGTATCCTCAGCAAGGTAACTGCGGTTATCCACAAGCTAAACCATGTGGTCAATTGCCTCCTCAAACCATGCCTGCTCAGTATGACCCAGTTAAACAAAACACATCTTTTACTGGTCAAAATGTGTTTGTACCAGTGGTGCATCCTAGTCATATCACAAATGTTTATCAAAAAAATTATAAATATATGCACTCATTCCCGCATACAGAATCCGTTGTATGTCAGGAAACGCATCAGCATTTTTGTGCTCCAAGCTGTCCTCCTAGACCTCGTCCTTGGCGCTGATAGCCGAAAAAGCCCCTTCATTTTTTACTATGTGAAATTGATGGTATCTAGCTATCGTTAAACAAAGTAGCCTATTTTAGAGCAAAATACAATCGATATGAGCTATGTCTACATATAATACCTTAACCCATGTATATTTAAAGTTTTTTCCTTTAGTTAAATACCACGAAAAGAGGTGTTTGTATGTCTAGTTATGGTGGAGCAGGTTCTGGTTTTGCTTTATTAGTTGTTCTGTTTATTCTTCTTGTCATTATTGGATGCAGCTGTTACGGCCGCGGATTTGGCTATTAATAACAATAAAAAAGTCTTTCTCTAATGTGAGAAAGACTTTTTTATTCTAGGTTGTGCGGGGATACTTTTGTACGCAATAGAACTGATTGGGCGGAATTCAAACAATCTATTGCAGAGGGAGTAAAACTCATATATGGGTGGGATCTGAGGATGCTTCATTGTATGTAAAAGAAACTAAAAGGTTATTATTTTTTATTTATAGTGATATAAAACGTAGTCTATCCACTTCGTGGAGCACATTTCGTTTTTCATCATATGCTAAATGTATGAAGAAGAAGGAGGTGAAGTTTATGTTCTTTGGCGGTTATGGCGGAGGTTGTGGCTATGGTTATGGCGGCGGCTGCGGTTACGGCGGTGGCAGTGGTTTTGCTTTAATTATCGTGCTGTTTATCTTATTAATCATTATTGGCTGTGCTTGTTGGGGAGGATTTGGCGGTTGCTAATTATTAGCCTGCCTTTCTCTCTGACTTAAAAAAGTTAGCTTTATGCTAGCTTTTTTTATTTGTTAAATAGGGACATGTATAGTGATTAGTACTAATACTTGCTGTGTTAACTAATGGTTTACAGCTTGTTACTAAGCGTTTATGGAATTTTTTACATATTTATTGTAAGCTAAGCCTTAGAGGTGATGAAGGTGAATTTAGGGGAACAGCTGGAGAAGTTAAGAGAAGAGAAAAAGATGTCCAGGGAAGAATTAGCTGGGGAAATCATGTGAAATGATGATAGGAGGAGGAATGGAAATGAATGGAACAGATGCAATAGTATTAAATATAAAAGAGATTAGAAGAAGAAGTATAAAGGTTTGGCAAGCAATTCCTGATGATAAACTCGATTGGAAGCCAGATAAAGAAGCTATGACATGCATAGAAATGGTTCGTCATGTCTTGGAGTCAGAATACTATTATCATCTAGCTATCGAAAATTTGGGCAGCTTAAAGGAATTTGATTCTCCTTTTGAAAAAAGACCCTTACAATCTATAAAGGATGAATTGGAGTTTACAGCATCATACCACCAACAATTTTTAGACATGGTTACTACTTTTTCTGAAGAAGATTTAACTAACATTCAAATAGACCGTTCAGATGTTGGTTATATTCGTTCTTTAGGGGATATGTTGATGCGGATAGGCTATCATGAATCCGTACACGCTGGACAACTCTTACAGTATTTGAGAATTATGGAGGTTGATCGACCTAGAATATGGGATTAAATCAATTAACTAATATGTATATTATAGATAAAATTAGTTACCGTTTTTAGATAAATTAAAGAAATTTTTTGTGGTGCAAAATTACTCAAATGAAGAAGACCGTGCAACAAATTTAGGTATTTTCACAGAGGAGCTAACCTCTCATAAAAAAGATTTAGGTGATGGAAAGTTTGTAATTGCTGTGACTTCTCATAAATTGAATGAAAAAGGGTTAGACCTAGAGTAATATATTTGATTTAAAAGTGGAACCAAATGGGGTGTAGGCTAACGCGTACACCCCATTTTGATATATAGAATTCACAAGGAGAATTTTTCGCAAAGAAGATTATTTATTGGGGTAATCTGCCTTTAAATATTTTCGTAAGTGAAAATCATGAACTAATTTAATCGTTGGACGAATGAGCAACAGCACGCTCCCAAGAATAAATAACCAAATCCCTATCAAGAAGCCATTAATCGTATTTATAGCTTTATAATGACTAATAATTTTTACAGTGCGATTAAGCGCTTTAATTTATAGGTAGATTAGTAAGCACTCTCATTATGTAATAAAAGAAAACAAAGGGATCCTATATACGGATCCCCAAAAAGAAAGTTACGTTGATGCCTTATTTTGAAAGTTGACTTACAGGACGATGCATGTAGCTTCTTGGTAAAATAAATACTACGCTCAAGACTAATGACAAGATCCCCACTAGTACGACGTATTCTGTACCCATTCCTGATATAAATAGTCCACCTACAGCTGTACCAATCGTTGTTCCTAAGTTAACGGATGCTAAAAATAATCCATTTGCAAAATCAGGTGCTTCAGGAGCTGCTGATGAAATCCAATATTGATTAATATTCGTTCCTATACCAGCGAATATTCCCCAAACTAAAGTCATGATAGCCATAGGCCAAGTAAACTGTCCGGTAAAGAATAAAATGATGTAAACGACTCCCAACGCGAAAGGGAAAACTACTACCGTTTTGATGGCATTTTTCGTAAGTAACTTCCCTGCGATAATGTTTCCAATAATATTTGCCACACCGAATAGAATTAACATGAAGCTAATTAATTTTCCAGAGATGTTCGTAACGCTTTTAAGATACTCAGCAAGATAGCTGTAAACCCCAAATACTGCTGAATTCAGTAAAAGGACAGCAATAATGGAAAGCCAAGTAACGGGGTTCTTTAATACGCTGAGCTGAGTTCCGTAGGAAAGACTTTCTTTAACAGGCATAGAAGGGAAGAATGCCCATGTAGCAATAAATACTATAGCGTTAATGACAGCGAAAAATGTCATTGATAGTTGAAATGAAACTGTGCTTGCAAGAAAGCTTGCGATTGGTACACCAAGTACCATACCTGCAGATACGCCAATAAAGACTTTTGAAACGGCTTTTGGAGCGTCTTCTTTGTTAACGGAGTTCGCAGCCATTGTAAAAGCTGCTGAAAAATAAATTGGATGAAAGATAGCTGGAATCACACGCGCAATGATGGCAACAGCAAAGTTAGAAGTTAAGATAGAGATAATGTTACCTAAAACGAAAATACCAAGTACAAGCAACATCGCTTTCTTGCGGTTGACCCTTGAAAATAATAACGGCATAGTTGGACCGGATATTGATACAGTAAGTGCAAAGAGACTCACCAGCCACCCGGCCTTTGATACACTGATATGAAAGTGATCCGCAATGTAGGGCAGTATCCCTATAACCCCCATTTCGGTATTTATAATCCCGAAAGCTCCTAAGGTTAAGACAAATATAAGTAGCTTATGTTGTTTAGACATAAAATCAATTTCCTTCTTTCTAAAAGAGTTCTGTTCTAGCTGCTTAAAAGCCGGCTGTTTACCGAGCAATTGTCATGTTTTTACTTAGTCACTTTTTCAATGGTAACTGTAAAATCACCATGAATATTTTCAACGTTTTCTTTTCCAGACTCAATTTGACCTAGTATGATAAGGTCATTTGTGGCATCCTCAAAACCTTTATAAAAAATAGCTACATTTCCCCAAGGAGCGTAATAAGCAAAGTCGCCTTTTTTTGATGGATCTCCAGCTTGTCCATCATCTGCTGATAATCTTTTTTGTAAAATACTAATTTTCTCTTTACCTATATAATCTTCAAAAGTGACTGTTAAAGGCAATTGAGCTAGAAAAGCCATACTTGCTGGGTTATCGTACATCCTAATCAAGACTTCTTTATCGTTAAACGTTAATTTGATTCTTGTACCTGAAATAGAATCTTCTTTTGGCTGTTCTGGTGCTTGGTTTGAAGGATTACTTGCATTATGATCTCTGTCCGCTGCAGATGAATTATTGTTGCTACAAGCAGCGAGGCCAAGGCTTGTTACTAAGATAGAAGACAGACATAAAAATTTTTTCATTTTAAACTCCTTTCAATTTTGAATAATTAAAAGTGTTGCTTTCGTGATATGAACTTCGTTGCTATTTATTCTAATGGCTCCTTTTAAATATAGAAAATACTTATATCTTATATCATGGTATGCTTGATAAGCATTTCTGAGATATATATACTAAAGCTTGTGAAAGGAGAAGCGGTATATGGAAGTTCGAGTTTTGCGCTATTTTCTTACGGTTGCAAGAGAAGGAAACATCACGAGAGCTGCTGATTTTTTGCATGTGACACAGCCAACTTTGTCGAGACAATTAAAAGATCTTGAACAAGAGTTAGGTAAAAAACTATTTATTCGCAGCAGTCATAGTGTCATTCTGACAGATGAAGGAATGCTTCTGCGAAACAGGGCAGAAGAAATCGTTAATATGGTGGATAAATTAGAGGCAGAGTTTAGTTCGATGGAAGAAACAATAGGTGGTGATGTCTATATAGGCGGCGGGGAAACTGAAGCAATGAAACATATTGCACGAGTAGCAAAAGATGTACAGGTACGTTATCCCAATATACGATATCACCTTTACAGCGGAAACGAAGAAGATATAACGGAACGGCTTGACAAGGGATTGCTTGATTTCGGTATTTTAATTCAGCCAGCCGATATTTCAAAATACAATTATCTGAATATGCCTGCCAAAGATGTTTGGGGCGTTGTTATGAAAAAAGACAGCTCTCTTGCCGTCAAAGAAGGCATTCAAGCTGAAGATTTAGTAAACGTTCCACTGATTTGTTCACGACAAGCCGTGAAACAGACGTTTTCAAAAAATGAGTTTGCGGATTGGTTTGGCGAAGATTTTCATAAATTAAACATTGTCACTACATACAATCTTGCCTATAATGCGGCGATTATGGTTGAAGAAGGCGTTGGATATGCCATAACACTTGATAAAATCGTCAATACGTCTACGACTAGCAATCTTTGTTTCAAGCCGTTACAGCCAAGACTTGAATCAGGTTTAAATATCGTGTGGAAAAAGCATCATGTTCTTTCAGCTGCGGCGGCTGCGTTTTTAAAAGAACTGCAGGAAGAATTTGCTCCACCTAGAAAATGAAATTTTTGATAGCAGTCTACTTTAAAACAGCCATAAAATTGGCTGTTTTTTATTGTTTGAAAATGTAAAATAACGGTTTCTTTTTTCTTTAATTTATTACAAAAAAATCAAATGTACTTAAGGAATTTCTATCAATTATAGTAACAATTGTTAAATTTTATCTTAAAGGTGATATTCTTATAAATATTCAATCAGTATGCTTTCAAAGCTATTTATGGATTTTATTTATGGATTTAATGTTAGAGTATGAAACAAGTATGGAGAGCCATGATTGCTTTATTATTTTAAACGAAGGATGAGTGATGTATGAACAAGCTTATAATACCAGGCGTATTAGTGATCTTCGCTTTATGGATTTTAGTACAATTGGCTTTAGGAGGGGATATTTTCAAAAATCCTCTAAATTATTTTATTTTAATAACGGTTTTCTTTTTATTTATCCAACAAGCTAAGGAGAAATAGCCTGACATGATCGCTGCTGTGTAGTCTATAGCTATAGACTACTTTTTCTTTTGGGTACGTTAAAATAATTTTAGCTACAAGCTAATTAGAAAAGAAGGTTGAACCTTGCTTTATAAAAAGCACCTTACGACTGTAAAAATGGTTAAAATTCAAAAAAATATTAAACAGTACCTTGCAATAAACAATAGCTGGTGATATATTGTAATTATTAGGAAATCATTATGAATAAGTACTATACAATAAACAGTAGTGAACTGTGAAAAGAAAAGGGTGAAGAACAGTGAACGTACAATTTAAAAAAGGAGTTTTAGAGCTTTGTGTCCTTGTGTTGCTTGATAAAAAAGACCGCTATGGATATGAGCTAGTTCAAAAAATCTCCGATCAAATTGAAATATCAGAAGGGTCCGTATATCCTTTGCTGCGCCGGTTAACCAAAGAAGAATACTTTACAACGTATTTAAAAGAATCTACAGAAGGTCCTTCACGGAAATATTATCAGCTCACAGATAAAGGAAGAGATTATTTATATGAACTTGTCGATGAGTGGAACGAGTTTTCAAGAGGTGTTAATCAATTAATTAAAGAAGGTGTGAACAATGTCAAAGAGTAGCTTTTTACAGCAGTTAAATGAATCCTTAAAACCATTATCCGCAAAAGAACGGGCAGATATTTTACAAGATTATGAAGAACATTTTTCCATCGGCTTAGAAGAAGGAAAAACGGAAGAAGAAATTGTAACGTCGCTAGGTTCTCCGAATCAAATAGCTAAAGAACTGCTGGCAGATTATCATGTTGAGCAAGCAACAGCTAAGGCAACAACTCAAAATATTTTAAGAGCCACTTGGGCCGTAATTGGTTTAGCTTTTTTTAATGTAGTGATTGTTCTTGGGCCCGCCGTGGCATTAGCTGGCTTCATTTTGTCAGCTTGGGCCATAGGTCTATGTTTCTTGCTATCTCCTATTCTAGTTCTCGGTGAGGCTATTGTACATTCGAGCGGCTTTTTTCTCTTTAATCTTTTTATGTCTTTAGCATTTTGCGGACTTGGATATTTTATTATGTTAGGTATGTTAGTTGTGACGAAGCTAGCTATAAAAGGCTTTGTACGTTATCTAAAATACAATGTATCACTCGTGAAAGGCGGTTTAAAACGTGCTGAATAAAAAGAAACTCTCCATTCTTGCAGGTATTCTCATCCTTGTTGGGATTATAGGAGGCCTCCTTACGTATCGTGCTATTGATCCTGAACCTATTTCAAAAGAAAAAGTTATTAAAAGCAATCAAGTATCAAAGGTAAACATCGATACGGATAATACTCGTGTTCATGTATACCCTAGTAAAGGCAATAATATCAAAGTAACATTAAAAGGCGAAACATCTCCTAACATAAAAAGAGACTTCACTACTGACGTTAGAAATTCAACGCTTTTTATCTCCTATAATGAACAACAGCGCAGCTGGGTCAATTTTGACATTGTGAGTGTATTAAAACCGCTATCCATCAACGTTTATCTGCCTGAAAAACAGTATAATTCATTGGGGATTTCCAGCAACAATGGGTATGTGTCTGTTAAAAAATTACGCGCAGCAGATGTTTCCATTCGCGCAAACAACGGACGTGTAGAATTAGAGAACATTGATTCACAAAACTTGAACACCAGCGTACACAATGGACTTACAAGCATAAAAAATGCTGCAGCAAAAACGGTTCAAGCAAAAGGAAATAACGGGAAAATAACGCTGAGTAAAGTGGAAGGTAGTTTAGAAGGCGAAACGCATAACGGAAGCATCGCTCTTGAAACAGAAGAACTTGATCGAGATATTGACTTTAAAACGCACAATGGAAAGATTAAGATTACGACGGAAAAAGAACCAAGTAACGTTCAATTTAACGTTTCTGTCGACAACGGGAAAGTAGATATCTTGAATAAATATGATGGGGACGCTGTTATTGGAAAAGGAAAGAATATCATTAAACTAGCCACTCATAACGGCAGTATTTCAGTAATAAAGTAGCCTGTTAGCTATACGGCACAAAGCGCATCTGCAAAAAAGCAGAGGCACAGCTAGCCGCAGATAATCAAAAAAGGGTTTCACTCATTGAATGTTGATGAGTGGAACCTTTTTTTCTATGCAAGGTTAATACGGTAACAGCTTGTCATGACACGTGTAAATAGGCGTTAATTTCAAATTCTTTTGAATTTTTATTCATTTTAATTTATAATTTGGTAAGTAAATGCAGAATAAAGTTCTATTAGAACAATCTCTCCAAAGTTTGTGTGGAGCAAGATAAAGTACATTTATTTTAGTCTGAAAATTTATAATAGTTTCTTTAAACTTAAGACCACGCATGAAGGAGAGGCATTTACAAAACTAACTTAGGGGGATCAACATGGTATTTGGCGTATTAAAAGATAAGAAAGTGGGAGAATATCGAGTCATTATGACACCTTTAGAGGTTGCTGCTATTAAAGACGATGGCCATACGGTTCTTGTTCAAAAAGATGCTGGCGCCTTAGCGGGATTTACGAATGAACAGTATGAAAAAGAAGGGGCAGAAATAGTAGAAACAACAGAAGAGATGTATGAAAGATGTGACTTTATAGCAAAAGTTAAAGAGATTGAAGAAAATGAGTATAAGTTGCTCAAGGAAAATCAAATTATCTATACGTGTATACATCCAGCGGCACACAAAGAGCAGGTACAGGCTATACTCGATAGCAGATGTATTGCATTCACAGCGGAGGATTCACATCGATTTGGTTCAGTAAACTGTGAAGCAGCAGGAAAACAAGGCGCACTAATGGGGCTGCAAGCCATGCTGACGATTAACGGAGGAAAAGGAAAATTTGTTAGTGGCTTAGCTGGAGCTCCTGGTATGAAGGTACTGATTCTTGGAGGAGGACTAGTAGGAAGGTCAGCTCTGCAGGTGTTACATTCATTAGGCGCGTGGTGTACGGTTATGGATGTAAATTACGGAACGTTAAGAGATATTGGTAAAACGTATAATGAAAAAGTGAATACACAGCTATCAACTAAGCAAAATATTAAAAAATTGCTTCCTGAAACTGATATGGTGATTAACTGTGTGAAATGGCCAAAGGAACGGAAAGATTATTTAATAGATTGTGATATGCTCAATTTAATGGAAAAGGGATCAGTTATTGTAGATATTAGCAATGATACTGATGGTGCAATTGAGTCTTTCCGTGAAACAACTCATGAACATCCTACATATATTGAAAATGGTGTCGTTCATTACTGTGTAAGCAACATTCCTGGAGCGATTGCTAATTCTACTTCTGTAGCTTATGCAGCGTCCGTGCTGCCACATATTCAGTCCATCTTAAATTTGGGTGTAAAATCAGCCTGTATCAAAGATGGATTTTTAAGACGCAGTTTAACAGCTTATAAAGGATACCTTACACATGAAGAAACAAGTGCTATCCAAAATAGACCTTGGATCAGACCAGAGGACGTATTACATATACAAGAGGAGAAACTAGAGCCAGCACCGCCAGCTACATCAACGAGATCAACTAATTTTTTAAGCATGTAACGTGATGAAAGGAGGATATTAATGACTGTATATACGATACTAGTAGATTTTGCTTGTGCCAGCGTTCTGATTTTAATAGGCATGCTGCTTCGTGCAAAATTTAAATTTATCCAAAGAAGTTTTATTCCAGCAAGCTTATTGGCAGGTTTTTTAGGTTTAGCACTAGGACCTAGCTTTCTAAATGTTCTACCTTTTTCTGAAGATATTAGCTCCTATGCAGGGATTATTACCATTTTTGTATTTGCAGCAGTTGGAATAAACGGGTTTTCTTTTTCACCCGGCAATATGAAAAAAGATATTAATCGAATGGGCGCATATGCTACTTATAAAATTCTTTGTATAGGCCTTCAAATGTCTATTCCGATTGTCTTTTCTATTTTAGTGATTTCAAAGTTTGCTCCAGAAATTAATAACGGATTTGGTTTACTTTTAGCAGCCGGATTTTATGGAGGACATGGAACAGCGGCAGCGGTAGGTACAACCTTTGAAAACTTAGGCTGGGAAAATGCAACGGACTTAGGAATGACCGCTGCTACTGGCGGTATTTTAGCAGGTATTTTTGGTGGACTTATTTTTATAAAATGGGCAACTCGAAAGGGATACACTCATTACGTAAAAGACTTCTCGGAAATTTCGGAAGATCTAAAAACTGGATTAGTTCAGCCTAAAAATAGAACGGCAATGGGGAATGACACTATTTCACCAATTGCGATGGATCCATTAGCCTTTCATTTAGCATTATTAGTTGTGCCATCAGGTTTGGGTTATCTATTAAATAACTATATTGCGACTGCTTGGGGACTAGAATTCCCAACGTTTACAATAGCATTTTTAATAGCACTGCTTATGTACATATTGCTAGGCAAAGGAGAAAAAGGAGTTTATAAATACGTCGATAGTAAGATAGTCGACCGTTTGGGCAGTGCAGCAACCGATTTTCTTGTATTTTTCGGTGTAGCTTCAATTAAATTACCTATCGTTGTGGAATATGCACTTCCACTTGGTTTATTAATGCTTTCTGGCATAGCAATAGTAGTGGTGATGCTAGTCGTAATTGGACCAGCCATGAACTATGAAAGCTGGTTTGAACGTTCTATATTTGTGTATGGCTATTCAACAGGTGTATTTGCTATCGGACTTACATTATTAAGAATTATTGACCCTAATAATAAATCAAAAACACTTACAGATACAGCAGTAGTTGGACCGCTTAATACACCGTTAGAATTATTTGCATGGTCAGCAGGGCCTGTTATGCTGCTAAGCGGACAGCACTGGACGTTTGTTGGGATTTTTGCAGGCATATCGATTCTATGTTTCGTCATTGCTAGAATCTTCAAATGGTGGCACTGGAAGGTTCCTTTAGGAGAACGCCCTCCTGTTCCATTAGATAGAAATGAAAGTTTTGTTCAAATAACTGGAGAACATATTGAAAAATAACGTAGATTAAATAAAATATGCATACTAAACTCATTGTATTTATATCTTATGAATGAGAGACAAGAGCCCGTAAACGTATGTTTACGGGCTCTTACAATGCAACGAGAAGCTTGTGATAAGAAGGGGAAATTCTTCAGTTTTCTAACAGGATTTTTCTCTTGTCTTTCCTCCTGAACGAATTGTTCGCAATGGACTTACATTAAGCTTCTGATAAGTCCTATTGTACTCTCCATAAGCAGAAAACTTTAAAAAATGTACCTTCTTTTATGCTGAAAAAGGAATATTTTTTAAAGTGATACGATACTATTTTCTGATACAACCTATTCCTGCGAAAGGAGCAAAAATAAATGAAACGATATGTTGCCTACGGCTTGTTGCTCACAGTGTCTTTAGTATTTGCGGTTTTTTTAATTGTTGATTGGCGCCAATACGAAACTGGGTTAGAACACGCTATTAAGCCTGCTGATAAGAACTATGAGAACAGCGAAAACTATGTTTCTGACAAACGTATGATAGATGTCATTGTAAAGCTAACGGAAGAAAGCCCTGCAACATTTGGAACAAGATTAAAAAGTGCGCAAAGAGTAGATGAGAAACGTGTCCATGTGAATACCAATAAGCTAGAGGGCATTATTGAGTTAAAGGATATAAAAGGTAAGACTTTGGTATGGCGTGTGCTAGACGCCACATCAACTCATTTAATTATAGAAAGTAAGAACTGGGGAAATGAATAAGGGACCTACGGATGGTTTCTTTCTCAATTAAAAGAGGCTGAGATAAAAGTATGTTAGTGATGTCTCAACCTCTTTATGTCCTTCTTATAAGCTGCCATTACCGATTGTTCTTAAAAAATTTAGTCAAAACAGAGGATGAAAGATATTTTTGATTTAATACTCATTAAAGTAGGTTTGAATCTTTTGAGGATCCTTTGTTTTCGTTAAAGCAAGCATTAAAAGAATACGGGCTTTTTGTGGATTTAGCGAATCGGATGTCACAAACGTATCTTTATCATCTGATTCTTCATGTGTCACAACTCCGCTTCCTACCCGGCTAGATCTAACAATAACTACGCCTTTTTTTACCGCATCTCTAGCACCTGTTATGGCAGCATCGGATAGCAGTCCATTTCCTGCTCCTGCAACGACTATTCCTTTTGCTCCAGCTTTTACGGCTGTGTCATAAAAGTTCCTAGAATCGTTTTGATACCCATATATGATATCTACTTGAGGAAGCTTATCTAATTTTGATACATCGAATATTGATTGTGTTGTATGCTTGCGAGTTGGTTTGTTATAAAATATTACCTTATCTCCAGCTATTTCTCCTACATATCCTTGTTCAGGGGATTTAAACGTATCTACTGCCGTTGTATGTGTTTTTGTTATATAACGAGCTGCACCAATTCGATCGTTAAGCGCTACTAAAACGCCGGTATTTCGTGCGTCCTTCGTAGAGGCAATTTTCACTGCATTATACAAGTTTAGCGGTCCATCTGCACTTATAGCGGTAGCTGGTCTCATTGAACCAACCACAACCACAGGCTTATCACTCTTTACTACTAAATTTAGAAAATAAGCCGTTTCCTCCATCGTATCAGATCCGTGCGTCACGACAATTCCATCAACATCCTTAGAAGCTAATAGTGTATTAATTCGCTTCGCTAACTTTAACAAAATGCTGTTATCTATATTTTGACTTCCGATATTTACGACCTGTTCTCCGCTTACATTCGCTATTTTTTTCAACTGAGGAACAGCTTTGATAATTGTTTTAATGTTAAGAGCTCCTGATTCATATCCAGTTGTGTCTGTGCTGCTTTTAGAAGAGCCTGCAATCGTACCTCCAGTGGCCAAAATCTTTATATTAGGCTGCTCTTCTTTCACTGAATGTTTTACAGTCATTTTAGAATCATTTACCGATGCATTGACCAATGATAAAGGTCCCGAAAATAAGATAACGCTTGATAAAAAGGTGATGCTTACTGTTCTTTTCAGTTTCATCGTTACTTAGCTCCTTTTAGGCAAAAGACATGTAACGGTATTATTGGTAATTTGAATTTAAAATATCCAATCATTTGTCCGCACGAAGAATAAATGGATAAACGCATTATTCTTATGAGATCCTTCTTGTTTTTTCTGCTTTTTAAGATACATGATATAAACGTAAAATGGATTTCAGAAAGGGGTAAAGCAGTCTAGTAGCATCCTCTTCCTGTCGGAATATTAGGTATTGGAGAACCACTTATTTATGGAGTTATTCTTCTATTAGGACGCCGTTCATTACGGCTTGTATCGGTGGAGAAATTGGAGGAGCCGTAATTGGAATGTTCGGAAACGTTGGTTCCATCGCTATCGGTCCATCTGGTTTCGCTTTAATTCCATTAATTGCTCACGGTTTATGGCTGAAATATATCATTGCCTTGCCTTACTTGCAGGATATGCTGGAGGGTTCACCTGCACATATTTATTTGGCATACCAAAAGAGGCTATTACAGAAGGCTCTAATAACAAAGAAGTACCTGAAGCGAAGGCAAAAACTAAAGTTGCTGCAACAGGTGAGCAAAAAGAAATGAACGATACAACTTTAGGAAGCGCATTCAAACTTCCGTTTGACGGATATATTGTGCCTCTAGAAGACGTCCCTGATGCTGTTTTTTTCTTCAAAGATGCTGGGAGACGGTTTTGCCATCGAACCAATTAATAATATTCTTGTTTCTCCTATCAATGGGGAGGTTGTTAGCATCTTTCCTACAAAACATGCCATAGGTCTAAAAACAGATCAAGATCTAGAGTTATTAATTCACGTAGGGTTAGAAACAGTGAACTTGAACGGGAAAGGGTTTACATGTCTAATTAAAGAGGGAGAAAAGGTTACACAAGGAACCCCGCTTTTAAAAATAGACCTAAACTACATTAAAGAAAATGCTAAATCACTTGTTACACCAATCATCTTTACAAATTTATCTGAACATAATCAAATACAGTTATTAAAAACAGGGTACAATGAGCAAGGTATAACAAATATTATTGAGCTAGTTTCTAAAAAACAGTAAGTTAATTAAATCTAATTGATTATTTAAGGGTACTTTTCTAAATAGAAGAGTACCCTTTTTTACTGGCGGCAATTCATCACCTCTAGAGAGTAACCAGGGCTGGATTGGCTATTGGTTCGTTTTTGTAATATTAAACATTAAGCAATGATAGGTTACTTTTACGCCATTTTCGTCACGATGATTATTTTCATATAAATTGATCAACTGACGAAAAAAGGAAGGGCGCTGACAGTAGCTTTCCTCGTTACTGTTACTTGCTCCAATCTTTTTTATTGATGTAAAAAATGCCTGGACCGTCGGAAAGTATTGAATCTCTAGGTTCTCCATTTTTAATAGTTTAAATGGATGCTCTCTCAATGGAACTAATGCTTGTTCACAAATTTGAGACAACTCTTCAAGAGAAAAAAACAATTGGCCAGGTGAACTGTTACTGAAAAGACCAAGCTTTTGTTTCGCATGACTGTAGCATGAATGAAGCTCTTGAAATGTACGATTTCCAAAGGTTGAAAATAGCAAGCTGCCTGTAGGCTTAAGTTGTTTATACAATTTTTTGATTGTCGTATGAAGACTATTAAACCACTGAAATGTTGCATTCGAAATAATAAGGTCGTAATGTCCTTCTATACTTATTTCCTCGATATCTCCGCATATGAAAGAAACTCGATTTTCCCTTATTTTTTTCTTTGCTAACTCAATCATTCCTGATGACAAATCAACTGCTGTAATAGCAGCCTTAGGAAATTTTTTGCACAATAATTTTGTTAAATAACCCGTGCCGCAGCCAATTTCAAGAATAGCTATTTCCTGGTTAAAGAAATTGGTGGA
The DNA here is from genome assembly GCF_057586255.1 of Priestia sp. SRI_019. Lineage (NCBI taxonomy): Bacteria > Bacillati > Bacillota > Bacilli > Caryophanales > Bacillaceae > Priestia > Priestia sp. SRI_019. Next base: position 1,123,406 of record NZ_JBYCZN010000001.1, read on the forward strand.
AAGCTGATCTATTAACTGGTTTGCCATGCTTTTTTGTACATCGGCATAAGCATCATAAGTTTTAGCATGATTATTGAATCTTTTCTTTAAAAGTTGCTTATTAATCATAAATGAGCTCCTTTTCGAGAAATTTTTCTATAAGTTGCGTACAGTGCTGAGGCTTTGTAAAAAAAGGAATGTGGCCAGCTTTTTCTAAAATACACAGCTGCGCTTTTCCACCAATCCTTTCAGCTATGAAAGAAGAAGACTCAGGTAAACATATTTGATCATCTTTTCCATGGATCAACAAACAAGGAGTTTGAATTTGATTGAGTTGCATTCTAACATCTTTTTGGAGTAAATAATCCAGCCCTGTAAGGAGGGAGTGCGTACTGTCTCCTTGATAATCACGCTGAACAACTTCCATAAATTGATGGTGAAATTCTTCTTCTTTTTCAGATTTAGTGAACATAGCGTTATAAAATGCAATAAGGGTTTTTTCTTTATTACGCTGTAGCTGTTTTTTCATACGTTCAATGATACGTTGCTCCCATCCAAATGTATTATGCACGTCGTTTGTAAAGCGACTAGTTCCGCCAATTAATATGAGTCCTTCTATCTTGTAAGAGTATAAACTTGCAAGTTCAAGCGTTAAAAGGGAACCTAATGACCAACCTATTAAATAAACAGTACCTTGAGTAGAAGTAAGCAATTGGATTGCTCGTTCTCTAAAGTCACTTAGTTCTTTTACATCTCTCCAGTCTGTACACAAAACGTTACATATAGTAGACAATGGTTTTATGATCGGATGAAACGCTGCTTTTTCCATTCCCCATCCGGGAAATATTATAATAGTGGCTTGTTTCATTGAATCACACTCATTTCTTTTCCAATTAGAGAAATTCTCTTTATGGCCCAATTTAAATCTTCTCGAGTATGATCGGCTGTTACAGTAAAACGAATTCTTGCTTTATTCTCAGGAACAGTAGGGGGCCTAACTGGAATAGCAGCAATTCCCTCTTTCTGTAAGCGCTCTGCAAACTGCATTGTTCTTTTGTTTTCTCCTGTCAAAATTGGAATGATTTGAGATTGACTTTCGCATGTGTCGAATCCTTCGTATGTAAGTGCTTTCCTAAAAAATAGTGCATGTTGTTGAAGAATTGCGCGACGCTCTGTGTCTTGTTGCACCTTTTCAATCGCACCCGTTATTGCACCGAGTATAGCAGGGGGAAGAGCAGTTGAATAAATGAGTCCTCGCATTCTATTTTTTAAATAATCTATGAGCCACTGTTTTCCGGTAACATAAGCTCCAAATGACCCCAGCGCTTTACTAAACGTTCCCATTTGAATATCAATTTTATCTTGCAGATCAAGAAAATGCGCATACCCTTCACCACTTTTTCCGTATACACCGCTTGCGTGAGCTTCATCAACCATTAGTAGAGCGTTATACTGCTCTTTTAATTTAACAAGATCCTCGAGCTTGGCAAAGTCACCATCCATGCTGAAAACAGTATCTGTTACAATTAACTTTCGTGACTCCAAGGGAACTTTTTTTAATGAATTTTCCAGGTCGTTCATATCGTTATGGCGATAGCGTTGAATTTTTGCACGGCTCAGTAGGGATCCATCAATGATACTTGCATGATTTAACTTATCGCTGAAGATGAAACCATTACGCGGAACCAAGGCTGAGATGATTCCTAGGTTTGCATTATAACCACTATTGATAATAATTCCTGCCTCAGCTTTCTTCCAATTAACAAGTGCTCTTTCTGCTTTCTCATAAAGAGAGTGATTTCCTATTATTAAGCGTGAAGCTGTTGCTCCTATTCCATATGTCATCACAGCATCACTCATTGTTTTCTTCAGGCCATTATCTCCTGCGTAGCCTAAATAGTTATTAGAGGCAAGGTTTAACATCCTATGTCCATTGACTATAAGCCATGGTTGTTCAGCAAATTCTGTAGTAACAAGGTGCCGTTTTTGAAAAATTTCATCTAAATAGGCAAGTTCTCTTTTAATATCCTCTTCCCAATCCAATACGCTTTCACCACCGACAATAAGATTAGTTAACTTTATTTTTAATATAGTTAACATATATATCTAATCACTCCTTTAGAAGAGTGTCAAGATAAAATGGTTAAGTGTCATGTTAAATCAGGAGACGTAGTTTATAGCTTATTACTTCATAAATCTCAACACTACATGAGATGAAAGAGGTTATAAAAACTCTTAAATAAAAGAAACAAACTCCTAATGGTAGGGAGTTTGCTTCTTTTTGTTTTTTAAATACTCCTGTTTAATAACAAACGTCTTTTCCAACATGTTTTCGATTTATTTACACGCATCATAGTAATCTAGCAATTTTATTTGCTTTACTAAACACTTCATATTGATTATCCTCTTTTTCTTAGTTATAATGTAATTGTTACATTTGTAATAATAATGTAATATATTTGTAACTTATATACATTTTTGCGATGTTAGATAGAATGGTAGCTAATTTTAAAAAATGAAAAGCTGTTTATGGATAAGACCTTAGCGGTTGTGGTAGCAGCCGTGAGGTGAAAACTTTAGATAAAAAGGTGAGGACGATGTTGAAAAAAATATTTATTTTAGTTGTTCTAGGATATATATTCTTGAGTAGCAAGTATTTTCTTCAAAATTATGTGTATGCGGGCACATATGAGCAGGATATAAAGGTTAACGATGACTTGGTGTCGAGTCTTCTTGTAGAAAAAGCTGTTTTTTAACGGCTTTTAAGACGCTGAATTTTATATAAAGAGGTAATGGGTAGAGTTGTAATGTCTTAATATTGTCAGTCTCTTTCCTTATCTTCAAAGGTAAAAAGCAGGCGGTAGTTAAAATGTTTGCAGGACTTCGGGTCCTAATAGATTTTTACATTGCCTAGACAATAACGAAGTAGAGAAGAAAGATGTAATTGAGAAGAGAAGGCTGAGGGAGTAAGAATAAAATGAAAAACTATTTAAATGTGGAAGAAGGAAAAAATAGCTGGAAGCGTTATGTAAGTACAACAATCCTTGCTTCTGTATTTATGCTGTTAGGATCAGTTAGTTATATTATTGCTGAAATGATAATGGTTGCAGCTGATGAAAGTGGAAAATCATATTTTGATTTTGATAGCGGAGTAGCTGATGGTTGCAGCTGATGAAAGTGGAAAATCATATTTTGATTTTGATAGCGGAGTAGCTGTAGGAATCAATGCTAATCTTGATTTTCTGTTGTCTCATATTATGTACATATGCTGGGTTTTTGGTTTATGGATCGGGGTTCGTTTTATTCACAAACGAAGAATGAAATCATTAATCACTGCTAACAAACGTGTGAATTGGAAAAAAGTAATATGGGCTTTTGGAGCTTTTAGCCTGTTACTAATCGTTTCACAATTAATTGATGTCGTGTTTAACCACTCGGATTATTCATGGAATCATGTAAGTTTAAAAGAGTATGCCCTGTTAGTACTGATCACGCTTTTATTAGTACCTATTCAAACAACAACGGAGGAGCTGTTTTTTAGAGGGTTTCTTCTTCAATGGGTGAGTAAGAAAGTGAAGCGTCCTATTTTACTTGCTATTATTGTCGGACTAATGTTTTCAATAGGTCATTTTGCTAATCCTGAAATGAATAAATCGATTATATTGGTGGGACTAGATTATATTGTAGCTGGTTTTGCTCTTACATATATCGCGATTAAAACAAAAAGCTTAGAAATTACCATTGGCGCACACGCAGCCAATAACATGTTTCTCGCTCTATTCCTTACAACAGACGACTCTGTTTTCGGATCTATACCGAGTTTGTTTAAGGTAGCTAACACTGAGCCAGGAGCTAATCTTATTTGGTCGATTGTTATGTTTAGTGTTTTCTATATCTTATGTAGAGGGAAGATAAAAAAGGAAGAAGCAGCTGACAAAGATCAGCTTATTGCTTAAATTAGCAGAACCAATAACTAAACAGGATAGGAGATGTAACAGAGTGAGTGGAAATCACAATGAAAATAAACCATTGACTCGTGCAGAAATGAAGCGAGGCCACTTAGCTACTCAACATCGCATTTTGAATGTACTTATCGTTCTTGCATCGATTGCTGCAGTATATCTAGTAATAAAAACCATACTTTAAAAGAGCAGCATTAAATGCTGCTCTTTTTATTTTGTGAAAACACGCGCACGCAACTACCAATTGAAAAAAGCTTTTAACGAAATCATTGTAGCCGCGTAGATAAGAGATGAGATTAAAAAGGTAGGCAAATGCGCATGTTTTTCAAAAGGGAGCTCTTTACTGATCACGTTAAATAACATTGCACCTGAACTAAAAGCAATCATCGACTCAATAAGCAGTCCTGATGAGGGTCCGAAAACGCCCAGAATGGACCCAAGAAAAGTTGCTCCGGCCAGCATATAGCGGCCTCTAGTTTTGTGTAAGCGCGGATGTTTTTTTCCTAGATGGTAAGACCACCCGATAAAATGAAGGCTGATAGCCAGTCCGTAGAATACTGATTCAACTCGCTTAACATCGGTTGAAAATACGACATAAGAAATGATAAAAGAATAAACCATAAAAAAACTAGCCTGTACCATGTACACGGTCAGTTCCGTTAGGTGTGTGGCTGCTTTTGTCTGAGCAAATGAATACACAGAAAAATAGACGAGTAAGCCGAGAAGACCAAGAAAATATAGTTCAGTATCAAGGGCTAGCGAACCTCCAAACTCTTCTTGTTTCTTATGAAGCGTCGGTAAGATATAAATAAATACATAGGCAATAGCTACACCGCCTGATAATGAGAGCAGCTTTTGCTCCCCGATTGGAGAACGTTCGACAATCGTTAATGCGTATAGTTGAATGAGAATAAAAACAATACCTATTATGATTGATTCAATTGTAACCATGATGGTCTCCTTTTAAGGTTCACTTTTAGGGTTTAATTCCCTTTAATAGAAGAAGAGAAACCATGATTTAGATGGAAACATTGCTCAATTATAGATAGATGTTCGTAAACGTCATACTTTTAAGAATGGTGTTCGTTTATAGTATATACATATTTTACTTACTTATTATTAGCTAGAGAAAGGGTATTTATTATAAAGGAAAGCTGTTGAGTTCGTGGGTGAAGGCATATCCATTCTGTATTTTGGTATAGCTAGAACTTTTAAATGGCGGCCCTGAAGGATTCCTTTAAGAGAACACTTTCCTATTCCTTTTATTTATTATGTTAACTAAGAAACAACATTATGATATAAAATATAGAAAAAATGTTATTATATAGATATTGTTTTAAAAACAAAATGATGTATGGGGGATATCAGCTAATATGTTTTTTGTCATTATAGGATTTATAGCCGTCTTTATCACTTTATGTTCGTTAGAAGCTAAGCTAAGAACGATAGTGAAACAAAATGATAGATTAATTAAATTACTTGAAAAAAAGAACAGATAATAACAAAAAATCACCTAATAGGATAGTTGGGTGCTTTTTTACCGTGGAGGAGGATTTAAATTGAAAAGGAATTTTTTATTTTTAGGACTTATATCTATTTTTTTATTAGTATTGGGTAGCTGTGGTAGCAAAGAAGAAAGTGTGCGTTTCGAAGGTGAAGGAGATCAGTGGAAAGCTTTATATCTTTTAAATAAAGGAGAGAATACTGAAAACGGACAAGGCAGTATTATCTATAAAGGAAAAGACAAAGAGAAAGTAGGAAAAGTTTCTTATGTCGTGGAAGGGGAAACAAGCAAATTATCAGGTACGGATGACGAGACAGGTGGGAAAATTAATTTAAATGGGAGCTGCAGCGGATGTGCGACTCAAAGCAGCAGCACTCCTTTTCATGTGACAGTAAAATGGAATGGGAAAGAAGATAAATTTGATTTAACATCTAAGTAGAGCGATAAAACGTTGTATGTATATGAAACTACAAACCTGACCACATTAATAATGTATTTTTCCTATTCTAATAAAGTTAAAAATCCTTTGCCTACATCAGGGAAGGATTTTTTTAAAAAAATCTTGTATTTATTGGTTGTTTATCTAAATAAAGGGGAATCACATACAGTAAGAGCATACAAAGGGGATAAATAGTAGTGACAAATTATAGGTACTATACGGGATCCCTGTTCGTCAGGGAATTAGAACGTTTAAAAGAAGAATATATTCAACTTGATCTCGACGATGTGAAAAGAATGGTTGAAGAAGATATTTTACTGCTAGAAAAAGCGGTGAATATGTTGTCTACGAATACAGTTTATTAAATGAAGCAACTTACTTAAGATGCAATAAAGCATTATCTAACGACTACTGTTCATTCAATTTTAAAAAAAGCTACCTCTTTTGACTGGGAAGAGGTGGTCGTTTTCAATTTCCAGACTGGATAGGGCATACTAAATAAAAAAACGTTTGAAAGCATTTTATAATATTTTCTAGTTTCTAAGAAATATTGCCCAAACAAAAAAGGACATTTCTTCTATGCCCTGTTCCCTCGTATCAGCCCCGCCTACGCTAAATACTATGACAGCCACTCATGCCATCCAACCTATACTTAGTATAAACGAAAACGTTTACAAAGTAAAGATAATGATGAAATATTCTGTCTATTTTTTATATGAAACTTATCTATTTCGAATAATATCAAATATGATAGGTGACGTTTTTAATGTCTAGAGATTAACTCACTCATTAATCTGTTTAAAGCAATGTGTAATATATCATGTTCTGTATACTCTTGTTCAAAGGCTAGACTTCTTTTTTCTTTTTTCTTCAACAACTTTTTAATTTCATCACATAAATAAATCTGAGAATCCAAAAGCTTTATTTCTTTTCTATCCTCTATTTGTTTAGACATGAAATCAACTCCTTTATGACTCTTTAAGAAACTATTCTATCTTAAAAAGTAAAAATCCTTCTTCTATTACATCGGAATAACATAATAGGGTTTATCAGAAGGAACAACCTTAGATTAGAGAAAAATGGATCCTGTTTTTTTGTTTTTGAGAAACAATGTGTCAACAATGCTACAAGATGTTTTATTTTTTGGCTGAAAAAAGGTAGGTCTTTTCTGTTTTGACTCTGTATATCGTGTTCAATCTTAGTTACTATAATCATTTTTAAAGGAACCAATCAAGTAGAAGAATTCTTGGATCAGTTCTGTTTGCTGTCCAAGGTTCTTTTTCCGGAATAAGCAGCTTTGCATCATACATTCTTGATATGCAAACGTTCCTCTGAGAAGCGAGTAGTGAAAGACATTACGCTTACAAGCAGCACGAGTGAAATGATATATTTAGAATAATAATATTATTGGTGAAAATGATTTAGGAGAGAAAACTATGGAACTCAAACAGTTAAAAATTTTTCAAATTGCTGCCAGAGAACTAAACTTTACTCGAACAGCTGAAATCCTTCACTATGCTCAATCAAGTGTAACAGCTCAGATTAAATCTCTTGAGGAAGAACTTGCTGTCCGACTTTTTGACCGGTTAGGGAAACGGGTTATCTTAACTGACGCTGGAAAGCGCTTCAAGCTATATACGGACAAAGTGCTTGATTTAACCGAAGAGGCAAGGGAGACTGTAGGTGGGAATGAAGAGCCTAGCGGGACGTTAACAATATGTGCTTCAGAAACCCAATGCACCTATCGCTTACCAGCTTTGCTGAAACTATTTCAAGCTCGTTTTCCTAAAGTAAAACTGATTTTCCGACCTGGAATTTCTGAAAATGATTTTGAGGATTTACTTGCTCAAGGTCTCATAGATGCTGTTTTAATGTCTATGACTCGCATTAACTCGGACAAGCTGATTGCCGAGCAGCTTGTCTCGGAACCTATTGTTATAGTAAGTCCGCCGAATCATCCTTTAGCTGATAAATCTGAAGTAAGACCTGCGGACCTAGACGGTCAGTCGCTGCTTTTTACTGAGAAATGTGATTATCGGAATATATTTGAAGCATCACTTGTTGATGCAGCCGTTCAACCGTTATGTGATCTTGAACTTGGTGATGTAGAAGCCATCAAAAAATGTGTAATAGCTGGAATTGGAATAGCAGCATTACCTAAGCTAGCAGTGGAGAAGGAAATAGAGGAAGGGAGCATGAGTGTATTAAGATGGAAAGGTCCAGAGTTTCCAATTGTAACTCAGCTGGTCTGGCATAAAGACAAATGGGTGTCTCCAGCTTTGAGTGCTTTTTTAGATGTAACTAGAGAAGTAATACTGGATCATTAAGGGGATTAGTATTTGAATCTATTTTTATTGAACACCAAGATTGGTTTGCATAAATAAATTGATTACATAGTATAGAGATTACTAATCGTTTTTTTAGATAGTAACCATCTGAATATTCATCTGTCCTGATTGAGAATAGACTTGTATTATATATGATAAGAAGTTTGTTGGATATACATATAGTTTATTTATGTTCTCTACTACCTTGCTATTCTGTATGTGTATTGCCTAAACTATCATCAGTATAAGTTATCTGCAGCCTAACAGTTGAATCTGCTAATGGTAGAGAAGGTTAGGTTAAAATTTAATTAAGAGATGTATTAGAATTTAGACAATAGGAGGGGTATAAATGAAATCCTATAACTATTTTTGTTCTACTCAAATTGAGGTAGGAACGGGAAAAGCTAAAGAATTGCCAGAAATGCTAAAATCCCTAAATATTGGTTCATCCATTTTAATTGTGAGTGATCCAGGTGTGGTTCATGCAGGACTAGTTTCACCAATTACAACGGCCCTGGAGGCTTCTGGTTACCGAGTATTGTTATTCGACTCCATTGAACAAAATCCTCGAGATACAAATTGTTTGGAAGGTGCAAAATTATTTTGTGACTTTGGTGCAGATGCAGTTGTTGCCATTGGTGGCGGAAGTGCAATGGATACAGGAAAAGCTATTGCGCTGTGCGGCCCAAACGGCGGGAAACCATCTGACTATGCAGACGGCCGACTTCTGTATTCAAACATCGCGCCAGTTATTTGTATTCCAACTACTTCAGGCACAGGATCAGAGGTAACTCGTTCTGCCGTAATTACGGAAGCATCTACACATCGGAAAATGACACTCAAACATGCTTCATTAAGACCTGTCTTGGCGATTCTTGATCCTGAACTAACATTAAGTCTTCCGCCGTCAGTTACTGCTGCTACTGGCATTGATGCACTCGTTCATGCGATTGAAGGTTATACGTGTAAAGTAACAAATCCTATTTCACAAGCGCTCGGGGCTCAAGCAATGAGAACCATTGTTTCGGCATTGCCTATCGTTTTCCGCGACGGCAAAAATGAAGCGGCTCGTCAAGACATGCTGGAAGGAAGTCTCTTAGCAGGCCTTTGTTTTGGATCTGCAGATGTTGCCTCAGTACACTGCTTAGCAGAAGCGCTTGGAGGACTTTATGATACCCCGCATGGAGTTGCCAACGCAGTGTTTTTACCATATGTATTAAAGTTCAATTCTATGGAGAATAAGCACTTACATGCGACATTAGCAAGGTATATGAACTTTGCCAAGGATTCAGATTCAGATGAAATAGCTGTTGAAAAATTAATTCAAGGGATTATAGAGCTAACCGAATTATTAAATATTCCTAAATTAAAAGATTTAGAGGGTGTAAAGAAAGAAGACTTTCCGAGCATTGTAAGGTTGGCCATGCAAAACAACTCAACATCAAGTAACGTCCGTTTAATTACGGAGACTGATTATATGCAAATTCTTGAACAAGCTTACTTTAACTCTGTAGATCGAAATTGGGATTCTGGAGTAGAGAGCTTGAATTAAAGAATGAAACTTAAAAACTAGCCCCTAATTGTCAGGCTATGCCTAACGATTGGGGACTAGTTTTTAAGTAGTATCTTTTTTCAATAGGAAGATACATAATACCAGTTCTTATGTACTTTCTCTATTTGTTTAAAATCTCCGTCAAAATCGCTTTTTGAAGGTTTATGATCATTTGGGTCATAGACGAATCCTGAAAAATTGTCTAGCATCCCGCGGTACGTAAAGAAAAGAATTGATGTTTCTTTTCCTTTGGTTTCTAATACAATTTCTCCTCCACCTTTAGACAATTGAGTATACTCTTTAGGTAATTGAATAAGTGATGGACTATCAGACAAGTTAGGTTTAATCACGTCATTTTCTATTTTAGCCGCAATCTCTTCTCTCTTACCTTGGTGGACTTTGAAGTTCAAATCCAAGTTTACTTGATCAAAGGGAAAGAAGAACCATAATCCGATAGTAATGAGCTGAATAACAAACGGCTCCCACTTTCTACTATCATATCAACGAGATCCCACTGGAACAACGATACCAGAATAACTAACAAACTACTAAATAACGATAAAAGCAACAATTGACTACGTTTCACACATTTTCCTCTTTCTAAAATCATTCTTTTTATATTAAAAGCCTTATGTATCATAATGTGAATTTTGTGAGAGGCAAAAGCCAATCTTAATTAAACTTTCTTTCTGTTAAAAATCTTGTTCATGAGTAGCAAAATATGATAAAAAGTATTAGCTGCAAGAATACCTAAAGCAAAAAAATAAAATAATAATTGGTAATCTACCTGAATTCCTTCAAACAGAAAGTAAAATGCTAAAGCAGGAACTAATCCTGCTAACGAGTACATTAATAGTTTAGAAAAGTACATTTTTCTTGTCTGCATGTTACGTGCTACCATATCAATTAGATAGGAACAGATAATTCCAACAACTATATAAACGGGCAAAGTATACATGAACGTAAATACGAATGTATCTGTAAAGCTAAAGTAATAAACATTAGGTTCTTTTTCACTTTCAGGTGTTAAGCTAATGATTCCGTAGACAGTACTAAAAATAGCGGTAGATAAAATGGATATAACAACTAATTTTATAAAACGACTCAAGATAGTTCTCCTTTAATTCTATACTCATTTCAGCAGTTTATCTTTCCTAGTCTTCTTGTTTACTTCAATTGAATTTCAGCAGAGATAAATCGCTAGTGCTAAATAAATCTGTGGGCTATCTTGACCCACCCCAAGTAAGAGATTCCTAAAATAAAAGCCCAAAGAAATGCTACACGAATAGTTCTAGGTATAGAAATCCACAGCTTTAGCATGTTCCAAAGTAAGTGATCTTTATTCAATTTTTTCATTCTCTTCACCTCAATTATGTGATAGCTTTGATTCTTTATATGTTGATATTATTAGTGTAAAAAAGACCTCCTAACAAAAGAAGGTCTTTTTATTTAACTAAAGAAATGAAAATAATGCTAGTCTGAAATAGACAGAATGGCTCGCGGAACAGTGTAAAAACAATCATTTTAGTATGTTCCTTGTTCTTAATTCTCTTTTTTTATGTGTACACTGTTCAATACATTTTTGTTTTAAGAAACTTTTTAGCTTGTTTTCTTTTTTATTTAGTTCCTGTATCACTATGAATATACTTGTAGCAACTGAGAAGATTAGTCCTTCAAATATAACGATTAATCCCTTTACATATACATCTATAAGGTCAAATCCACTTATCTTATGAGAAGCGTAAAAAATTAAAAACAAACCAAATAATAAAGTAATTAAAGAAATTAAAAGAGACATTATGCTTTTTTTAAGAACGATATTTACAAAAAATATGAAAGCGGAAATTATGCCGATACCTAATCAATTGGTAAGAATAAAAGACATACACATTCCTTTAATCTGATTCCTTTTTATACCATTTTACCATAATTATATAGAAGAAACTCATCAAAAAGAAGCCCTTCCTATAGTTAGCGAGAGCTTTCAAAATGAATATGATTAGCCTAAAAGTTATTCATTCTCATTATTTATTAAATGTTTATACTCATTAAGAACAGGTAAATCAGTAGTAAACGATGTTTTCAAGGAGGAATACGATTATGCCCTACAATTCATTAAAAGAATTGCCTGATGGAGTAAAAGATAACCTTCCTCATCATGCTCAGGAAATTTATAAAGAAGCATTTAATTCAGCTAGTGACGAATACAAAGAAGAAGCTACGGCTCATAAAGTCGCTTGGAATGCAGTGAAAACAAAGTACAAAAAAGATGATGATGACAACTGGGTGAAAAAGTAGCGAGAAAAGAGCTTAAGAGTAGTTTAGTGGAATGGAGATCCGAATGATAAAATGTTCGGATCTTTTTATTGTGATTGTGAACGTAGGTTTCGTGTATGCAGGTGCTTCTAGCTGGTGCATACTCAATTAAGTGACTGATTTCACCATTACCATTTCTTTTGAACGTTTCTACAAAAGATTTTGTTCCTGCGCTCACGCCATCCATATCTAACAACCAAATGATTCGTTCTTAATCAGTTTTTGATATTGACAGACTGGTTATATTTTGTGAGACTTAATATACATGATGTTCATTAGTTTACATCATGTGCAGAATGTGTGTTGAGCATACATGGTAGTTTAAATAGTTAATTACTAGAAAAGGCCTAAATGGCTGCACCTATACAAGTCCCAATCATATGTCTAATACTTAATAAAAGTTATACAAGGAGACGAATGATGTTTAAAAAAGCAAAAGTAGATCCCAGGATAAAAAGAACAAATAAATACTTAAGAGACGCTTTAGTCGAACTTCTTAAAGAGAAAGACGTTACATCCATTACGATTCAAGAAATTACGGAAAAAGCGGAATTAACGCGGGGAACATTTTATTTGCATTACCAAGATAAGCAAGACTTTCTCATGCAGAGTATGAATGAAGTTCTAGAAGAGCTAATAGAGAAAGTAAAACCAAAACAAAATAATGAGGATTCCTCAGAAGTAGAAGAAAACGATGAATCCGTTTCTTTCTTAAAGCTTTTTGAATTCATCTATGACCATGCCGATTATTTTAAAGTTATGCTAAGTGATCGAGGATTACCTCAATTTAGAAGTCATATGACGGAAATTGTAAAGAGAAGAGTGTACGGAGAGCTAATCTCTTCGATTGGAGAAGCAGAGGATGGACTTGATATCCCTAAAGATATCCTGATTAGCTATATCACATCAGCTCATATAGGTGTGATTTGTTCTTGGTTAGAAAGTGATATGAAGTTTAGCCCTGCATTTATGGCTGATAAATTAACCAGGCTAACACTTTTAGGGCCAATTCGAGTGGCAGGCTTAGAAAATAAAATAAAGCTTCCTTACTGAAGCTTTATTTTTTAGTTTGTTCAAATAAAGATATTATTTTTAGTTTTTTACAATCATGAAAGGCAGAAAGGAATTGTAGTATGAAAATAGAAAAACACTGGGGGATTTCCTTACTGGCAGTTTTAGCTATTGGTCCTGGTTTAATGTTAAACACGTCATTAAATTCTATACGTGAAATTCTCCAACAAACGTTTAACAATCAATCTTATATTTCGATAACACCGGTTTTAATAGGGGTTATAAGCTTTGCATTTTTTATTCCGTTTGGACCTATCCTTCGACACAGAATAGGGGAGAGAAGGACTTATGTTCTTTCGATGTGTTTGTTTCTTATCGGAGCTATCGTAAGTATTGTGTCTAACAGCTTCTTAGGAATGGACATTGGTCGTTTTTTACAAGGAACAGGAACGGGTTTAGCACTTATGATGATGATTCCAATGCTGGTTCTTTCTTTTCCAATTCAGAAACGGAACTTGGCATTACTGATTCTTATTGGCGGATTTTATGGATCTAGCGTTGTGGGTATTTTTCTCGGAATGCTAGTGAACAGCTACGGACACTGGAGATGGTTATTTTATATAGCGGCCGTACTTTCCTTACTGGGAATAGGTTTTAGCTACAAATTTTTAACAAATGATCACGCCAAGCAACAGCACAAACATCATGAACCATTTGACATCATCGGTGTAGCGTTAATGTTTATGGTTACCGTATTTATTACGTTTACATTACTTAACCTTCAAAAATCAGGATGGGCATCTACTTATGTATGGATAGGCATAGTGGGAAGCATCACTTTTTTATGCTTTTTATTCGCAGCAGAATGGCATATTAAAAATCCGTTAATTCCCTTTCGATTAGTGGCTTCTCGAAAACCAGCTCTTGCTATCTTAATTGCTGTTATAGGCAATATTAGTATGAGTTTAACTCTTTTATCTCTACAAGGATTGCTTAAAAGCGGATCCGGTTTTGATAAAGGAGACACTTCACTGATCTATATCGGGCTTTTTGCGGGAATAGCAATTGCGGCCGTATTAAGTGCCGTATTATATGATAAAGTTGGACCGGGAGTATTAGGTATTATAGGAGCGGTCATTATTATGGGAGTGAACATACAGTGGATGTATGTAGACGGTCATGCTTCTGCTTTCCTCTTTGTTAGCAGCTTTGCCGCTTTAATCGCAGGAGTAGGGTTCACAGTTGCTGCAGGTCTTATGGGTGCAGCTTTAGGCGGACCACTACCAAGTTTAGTCCCTCGGATGGTCACGGTTCAATTTATAAGAGTTACAGTATCTGCAGTCATCCCTGTAATCAGCAGCATCGTCTTTGCCAAAGTGTATAAAGATCACCTTGCAACAGTAAGCGCAGAGAGCCAGATGGCTAGTAAAGAAAATTTCGCGCAATCTCTACATGTAAAATCTGAAATCATTACGTATCATACATTTTCTACGTTTTCGTGTGTATTGAGCATTGTGGTATTAATTCTCTCGTTTTTGATGTTCCTAACAGGTAAAGGCCACAAGCTGGCTCATAAGCCTCATGACAAAGAAACACATAAAGAAAAGCAGAGTACCGAAGAGGTTCCCAATAAAAAAGCTGCTCCCGTTTTTGAGCGTTCGCCTAAAGAGACTGTTTCGAATGGAGTCATTGGTGACAGCGAGTATAGAGCAGCGCTAAAAAAATTTGGTCAGTCTAAACCTTCTGCTGATAAAGTGCTGCATATGAGAGATCAAGACTATAGAAAAGCTCTTAAAAGGATGAAGGATATGGGGCAAGAAGTTAAACTGAAGAAATTTCAATAAAGAACAAAAAGAGCAAACTCGCGTGGCAGTGAGTTTGCTTTTTTCATTTCTACGGGTGCGCTTTACAGAATACAAAAATACAGAGGAGAACCTAGATGAATTCCGTCATTTATTAAAAGGGAGACACTGAATTCAATAATTCTGTTCAGAGCTACCCATTACCCACATAAATTTTAACTATAATATTCTTCTGCTTAGAAGAATATCTTTTTAGTTAGATGAATTTAGTATGTGAATTGAAGTTGGAGAAAAAATGTTAGTGACCCGAATAGGAAAAAAGAGACTACCCTATAAGATATTGTATGGATATAAAAGGACATTACTTTTGTAGATAACGTCCTTTTACATAGCTAATTATTCTTTTTCAGCTACCGTAAAGTATTGGACGTTCCTTTTAACAATGACCAACTCATTTGATAAGTCCAATATTTTACTTTTATCTTCAAACCTATACTGGATGTAGTTCTTTGCACGAATAAGTGATTTAGCTTCAACTAAATGACTTATTTCACCGTTAATTAGATGAAATGTTACTTCATACTTTTTCATAAGAAAACACCTCCATAGTATCAATTTTTACTATTACTTCATTTCTGATACTATTTCTTTTGACTGATGATTAAAAAGTTAGTTGTATTCTGTTAGGACAAACGGAACAAAAAGCATATAACAGAAACAAATTTTAATTGTCACAGGGCACCAAGTTAGGTATATAGCTGTTGTTATTTAGTATATTTTAGATGGAAACAGTACTTATAGCTGTGTTACAATATTCCTGTTATATAGAGTGAAATTCATTTTATCGTTCTATTTCGTTTTAACTTACTTATTAAAAATTCCATATTATGAATGGAAATTAGTTTACATAGGAAGGTTTCTAAAGTTGATTTAGAAATGAAATGGAGAGGGATCTGTGGAAAGAAACGAATTTAGAAGACAAAAAGCACTTCGATCAAAAGAGAAGAGAAAGAAAAAGCTTAGTCAACATAATGCCTTAAACCTATCACTAATCTTTATATCAATATGCATTGTTTGTCTGCTAATCAACCTATCATTGAGATAGAAAAATGTTCACCAAAAAGAGTATGTAAAAGAGAGGAAGACAATTTAATATGAGTAATCAACAAACAGTAGCCGAAAGCTCTAACATCAAAGTGCTGCCGATTATTACGTCGTTTCTTATTGCTGGATTTATCGGTTTATTTAGTGAAACAGCTTTAAATATGGCGTTAAAGGAGCTAATTTCTGGCTTTGGCATTCACGAAACAACCGCACAGTGGCTGACAACAGGGTATCTGTTAACGTTAGGAATTTTGGTACCTATTTCAGGTTTTATTCTTCAGCGTTTTACGACCAGACAGCTTTTTATAGCATCTCTAATCTGCTCCATCATTGGAACATTTATTGCCGCTATTGCACCAACTTTTGGGGTACTCATGATTGCCCGTGTCGTGCAAGCCGTTGGAACTGCTTTACTCTTACCGCTTATGTTTAACACGATTCTTGTTATTATCCCGCCGCATAAACGTGGAAAGTCAATGGGGATTATCGGCCTTGTTATTATGTTTGCGCCAGCTGTGGGACCAACCGTATCAGGCTTAATCTTAAAAACATTAACGTGGCACTGGATTTTCTGGATTTCACTTCCGCTGTTATTTGTTGCCTTAGTGTTTGGAGCTTTCTTTATGCAGAACGTTACCACACCAACGAAACCAAAAATCGATATGATTTCTGTTGTTCTTTCAACAATCGGTTTTGGCGGAATCGTGTTTGGATTTAGCAGCGCCGGAGAAGGCGGAGGCTGGGGAAGTCTACAGGTTATTCTAACTCTTGTGATTGGAGCTATTGCGTTAGTTGCATTCTCTATTCGTCAAACGAAGATGAAAGAGCCAATGTTAGACCTTAAAGCCTTTAAGTATCCGATGTTTACAATCGGTCTTCTGTTAATTCTAGTCTGCATGATGGTACTGCTGTCTGCGATGATGATTTTACCTTTATACTTACAAACATCACTAGCTTTATCAACCTTTGCCGCTGGCCTAATGCTTCTTCCTGGAGGAGTGATTAACGGAATTCTTTCACCGGTTATGGGCGGATTATTTGACCGCTTTGGTCCTAAATGGTTAGTTATCCCTGGTCTTGTAATTGTAGCCGGCACCATGTATGGTTTTTCAACCGTAACGCTGGAAACGTCAACAGGGTTTATCGTTGCTCTGCACATTGCGCTTATGATAGCTATTTCGATGATTATGATGCCGGCTCAAACAAACGGATTAAACCAGCTTCCACCTGAGCTGTACCCGCATGGAACAGCAATTATGAACACTTTACAACAGGTTTCTGGCGCAATTGGAACAGCTGTTGGAATTTCCATTCTTTCATCAGGTTCAAGAAGCTTCCTTGAGACGGTATCAGATAAAATGGATCCATTAAACCAAGTTCTTGCCTTTACCAACGGTGTTCAACATGCGTTCATCTTTGCGATCATTGTTTCCATTGTTGGATTGATTATCTCGTTCTTTATCAAGAGAGTTAATGTTGAACAGAAGGCGCATTAATAAAAAACACAGACCATTATAGATGGTCTGTGTTTTTTTTGTAATAGGCGGACACTATAAGAAGAACTAGATAAAATACATTGAGGTGAGTTCACTTATGATATCAAGAAAACACTTAGGATTTAACTTATCCATAATAGCGATTCCGTGGTTATCATTGTTGTTTATAGGAAAACGCAGCATAAAACGTTATTCGTTAGCAGGGGTTTTTATTATTATCTTAGAAATTATTAATCATTTGTATGGGCATCAGAGGAAGTGGTGGAGATTTTATGACAAAAAAGATTCGTTTATAAAAGATGAACTTCCTTTTAGCATTGGACCTTATATGCCACTTTCAATGTGGCTGCTTAAATCTTCGTATGGCAACTTTAAGAAGTTTATATTACTGAATATTATAGTTGATGGAATCTTTGCTTTTTACTTTATTGATGTTCTTAAAAGGTTAAAAATTGTAAGTTTAAACCGATTAAATCATTTTCAATTTTTTATCTATCTTCATTACAAAGCATATTTGTTATATGGAGTGCAGTATTTATTTGAAAAGGTGAAAAAATGGAGTTGATTTAACGACTTATATGGAATCATATACGCCCCTTTTATATGTTTGCAACGAAACATGAGAAAATTATCAATATAAGTTAAATAAGCAGTGCATTTTTATTTAACTAATTCAAATAAACGGAAATTACAAAAAGGCGTTTCTCCAGTTAATTTATAAAATAGAGGAGTGCGTTTAAAAGGGCACCCAAACAGAGATAATAAAATAAAAGAGAGAGAAGGTTATTCCTTCTCTCTCTTTTATTATTGTACTTTAGTTTTTACATATTTGATTGATAGAGCTACATGTACTAATAACTCTTAATGATTGTGCCTAGAAGATCGTGCTTCGTCCGCGGCATGAACAGCATAATAAGATGCTTCATTAGCTGCTCTTTTTGCTCCACTTATTTCATATAATTATTAACTAAATCATAGCAGCGGTCTCTTGTAACTTCCCATAATGTACGTACTTGTTCAGCTTGAGATAAAGTACCGCCACCTTCTTCATCAAAAGTTGCTTGAGCAGCTGCATCTCTAGACTTGATCCATTGACGTTGCTCAGCTTGAAGTTTATTCATTTCCGAAGCGGACAATTGCGTCTTTAAGACACCATAAATTTCATTCAACAAACCATCCCACAGTTGGTAATTCTGTCCGTACTGCTGCTTTCTTTCAAAATCGCTTTCAGAATTGGCACTAACTTCTAACATATCTTTGGTATGGTTCAATTTATATACATATTCTTCTTTTTTACTAGTAGTTGCTGGGCTGTTTGTAGCTGTTTGATTATCTGTAGACTGATTTTGGTTATTCGTTGCCTCGCTCTCTGAAACGGTTGTTATTGGGCCGTTTTTAGCGATATCTGTTAGATATAGACTGTTATTAGTAAAGATTGCAGAGTACATCCAATTATATTTTTTAGTAGTTTTAGCACCACTAGGTTTAATAACAGTTACAGTTTCTTTAGTTGCTATTTTGTATAGTGCTCCTTTTGAAGATTCTCCTGTTTTAGTAAAGCTAATTACAGAAAAGTCTTCCCATCTTTCCTTGATACCTTGTTTGTATAACTTACTTACTAATGATTTCTGTTGATTATAAAGGGAGCCTTTGAGACCATCGCTAACATAGTACTCGAATCTTCCCGTGTTAATTGCTTCTGTTAGTCCATTTATGTAATCACCCATAAAAAGGGCTGCTGTATCACTTGATGGAACAAATGTATTAGTAGGTGCTGGATTGTTACTCCCTGAATTACTTTGATTGCTAGAATCAGTTTGTGAATCATTTTTATGAGTGGCAGTTGCATTATTACTACCTGTCACATTTTGCTTATTATTTGCAGGAGTGCTAGTATTTTCTTCAGTTTTACTTTGAGTCATGTTGTTAGTGCTACTGCTATCTTGCTTAGTCTTAACAGCACTACTATTTTTAGCTTCTTGATTAGTACCTTTTTCTGTTTCTACTGTTTTTGAATCTGCTTTTTCCTCTGATTGGCAGCCGCTAACTAAAAATGTAGTTGCTGCTACTAATGAGATTAAACCTTTTTTGTACATGATTGTTCCTCCAAATTAATATGTATATTGTATCTATGTTTAATAGTATAGGTAGAATTTCGAATCGACTCATCCTACTTCAGCATCTATCAAATTCATAAAATAAAAAGAACAAAAGGGAGACCTTTACTTCCTTTCATTATTTATTGTGCTGAACAAAAACCGTCAGAATCTTCTTCTGCTCCTTCATGAGCTCTATAGCAGTGATCTAAAGTCGGACTTGATCCGTCACCACTTGCAGCTAGTTCTTCTTGGATTTTTTGGGAAGCTTCTGGCGATAACCAGTCACCAATGAAATCCATTACATCATTTGCAGCTTCAACTGATTCCATTTGATCTTGTGTTAATTCTGGTTGCTCAGCTGGTTCTTGAGAATCAGCCTCAGCTTCGTCTTGTTTTTGAGCAGCTGCAGCCTCTTCTTTCGCTCGTGCATCAGCCTCAGCCTCAGCTTTAGCCTGTGCCTGTGCTTCTTCTTCATCCTTTTTATCAGCTTCAGCTTGTGCTTTAGCTTCTTGATCTGCCTGCTCTTGTGCCTCTTTATCAGCTTTAGCTTGTGCTTCTATAACTTCTGCAGCCTTATCATCAGCCTCAGTTTTAGCTTTTTGATCTGCTTCTAGTTGCGTATAGTAATCATCTAACTCTTTTTTCATTTGCTTTTGTTCAAGGTCAGATAGCTGCGCTTGTTGATTTTGAATTTGGCTTTGCAACGTAGCGATTTGATTTGCAGAAGCATTGTCAATTATATTAACGTCTTGAATATAGTTAATGTCATTATCAAAGGTTACCTGCATTATAGAAAAAATATTTTCTTCTTGGTTGATTCCATAATAAATATATTCGTTGTTACCTACTTGGATATATTGATAACCAGCCATCAAATCCATAAGATAATTCCGGTCTGCATTATTAGCATTTGCAGCCTTTTGCAATTTAGTAGATTTAGTATGTAGCGTGCTAGGTGATGCTTCTTTTAAAGTATCTGCTGTACCTTTAGAAGCTTCTTTAGTATGTACTGCTGTTTCTGACTTCGTTTGTTCTTGTCGAGATGCTGGTTCACTATTTTCTTGCCCACAAGCTGTTAACGCTAAAACTAGCAGAGGTACTCCTAAAGCAATTTTTAACATTTTCATAGTTGTATTTCCTCCGTATTTCTCTTTTTTTTACTTTAATATAATTCTTAAGGATCATAAAAAGCCTTTCCTATTATACCAAAAATAACTATTAATGCTCATATTTTCTCAAAAATCCCAAAAAATAATAATTCTTTTCTATATCAAGTGGCTGCCTTTTGCCGTGTCAAAACAAAAAGCTCTTAGATAAACTTGGAACCTGTGTATTCATATCAAAAGGGATAATGTACTATAGTAACGGTAATTCGGAAAAGTGTTTTTATTAAAGAAGAATAAGTAATCTAATTGATGTCTGCTTTGCGGGATACTAAAATTAAGCGTAGCAAGTCAAAACATATTTCTACATAGCAGTAAAAACATAGAAGGAAGAGGGGAATAAATGAGTCACTCTGAGTTTTCTAAACAGAATTACACAATCTCTAACTTCAAGCAAAAGGGGTATCAAAAGCTTGTTCTATCTAAACCACTTGATGAACATGCAGCGGAAAAATGGAATAGTAGTGAATACGAAGCAGAAGTCCCAGTTACAAGGCAATGGTTTTGGAGTACGGATATAGGAGAATGGAAAGAAGTTGAAATTACGGTAGAGGGAAATAGTGAAAAGCCATATGAGGAATTCGTTGAAATGGCAGATTGTATATTAGAACAACTACATATCTATCTTAAAAGGTCATTGAAGTATTTAAAGCAGTTCATTTCTTCGCAAAAATTCAGCGTCTATTATCTGTCCGCTGTAAGTTTTGGGCGGCTTTTAAATTTTGACGGACATATTCTTGCAGGATTTTCTTTAGCTTTTGTTTATGGGGATTACCCCAATGCCTTTCAGTATAAAGTAAAATTCAACAGAAGCGGATGGCCTATCGGTTTTGAAGGTGGACCGTTATAAAAAATAAGAGTAGAGAACGACATATCAGTTTGTAACTATATATTTAGGGCGAATTTTTCAACAGCAGTTAAAGAGGGGAATGTACATTAAATGAGTAAATTCAGTGAAAAAAAGAAATTTGAAAAAGGATTCTCAGAAGAAGTAATTGACATAGTAGCGGTTACAGGTTCAGTAGGGATTGGTGCTGGAATGTCCAGTGGAGAGACTTTATGGACAGCATCAATTGATTTAATTGCATGGAAAAGTTTAGAGAGAAATGAAGCAGTCAAGAAAGAAGAGATACAGCTTAGATGGTTAGTGGACGAGGATGAAGTGGAAAAAGCAATGAATCTACTGCAAAGTAATACCGTTGTAAAGCTACAAGTACGTACGGGAACGGATTCAATGATGCTCGTTAATATTCTGGAACCAGAGTATGAAGACGGAGAGCTAGAAACGATAGTAAAAGAATCAGTGAAGCCAGTTTATTATTATGATGAGATACTTGGCAAGTTTACACTTGAAAAAAGTATTAAGGTTTTTGAAAGAAACATTGCTTGGGCGAATGAAAAGTGCGAGCTGTATTTTGACTGGCATAAAGATGAAAACATGATAAAGTCTGCGTTGAAGACAGCACATACACTTTTTGAAGAGCAGGATAAATGGAATCAAAAAATTAGAATGTATGCAGCGGCGGAACTGGTCGATCTAGCAAATGATTGGCTGCAGGAAGAGGATGAAATAGAGGGGATTACAAAAGACATGTTTATGGATTTTATGAGTTTAGATACTATATCCGTTTATCCAGAAGGTGATTTTGATTTTTATTTTTCTGATGGAGATATGTTTGCAGGACATAGCATCGTTGTAGAAGGAAATATAAATGGGACTTTTACTAGGGCTCAGATTGCAGGGTAAATAGATCAATTGAATGATAGCTGAAAAGCAATTATGTAGTTTAAGAGAAGGTTTTTATCCTTCTTTTTTTTATTTGATTTTATGTGTACGTTAAAAAGATTATTAATATTATTAAAATGTAAATTTATATTTTTAATTTATTTGTTAAAATTATTTAATTTTATTGTTTTTAACGTTGAATATTTGTTGTATAATCAAATTAACTAAAAGAAGGGGATTTGATTATGGCTTATAAAGTACTTACAAATTGTCCTGTCTGCAGTGAAACGTTAAAAATCACAAAGCTGCAGTGCAGTCATTGTCACACGACGATTGAAAATGAGTTCGAATTATCTAAGCTGGCATCCTTATCAAGTGATCAGCTTCATTTTGTAGAAGTGTTTTTAACATGCAGAGGAAATATCAAAGAAGTGGAAAAGGAACTGGGAGTTTCGTATCCAACCGTCCGAGGCAAGCTTACTGACATCATTTCATCTCTTGGATATGTAGAAAATAAGAAAAATGAAGTAGACGAGAAGAAAGTTGTGTCTATGCTAGAAAATGGTGAAATTACAGCAGAAGAAGCCATCAAGCTCTTAAAGGAAGAATAGGGGGGATTTTTGTGAAAGAGGAAATTACAAAAGTGTTAACAATGGTTCAAGAAGGCAAAATTGATGCAGAAAAGGGATCAGAACTGATACAAGTATTAAAGGAAAAAGAAGAAACAGGCAATACGCTTTTGAAGAAACCGAATGCGTATCTAGATAAAATGTTGAAAATTCGAGTTGTGTCAACTGAAAACGATAATGTAAAGGTGAATTTGCCAATCAAGCTTGTCAAGCTGGTATTAATGGCGGGACACAGCATCGCAGCAAGTATTCCTCAATCAGAAAAATATGTAAAAGATATAGATATAAACCTGATTGTTGAAGCAATCGAAAACGAGTTAGATGGCCAAATTGTTGATATTAAATCGGCGAACGGAGATACCGTTTCAGTCATCATAGAGTAATGGTTTACTTATGATTCATGTAAAAGTAAAAACAAAAGATGTTCGATTTAGCATTCCAGTTCCATATGCTCTTTTAAACATTGCTATTAGCGTTGCTTTTTCAAAATTTATCCAGAAGCATGCGGATAAATGGACAAAAGACCATTTTAAAAGAAAAGGGCTGAATTTCACTTTTCCGATAGTAGATAAAAGCATGCTAAAGCCTATTGTTAAGGAACTGAAGAAACATAAGGGAATGGTACTAGTAGATGTCAAAGCTACTGACGGTACAGAGGTAAGAGTTAAACTATGATTTAGTATAAAGTACAATTAGCTTTAGAGAACTAAATTGCAAATGGCTCCGCTTGTTTGAGCTCATTTAATAAAAGGAGCAAACTCTGGCGATAGGAGATGCTTCTTTTATTTATGTATACGCTTCTGTTTATAGGTATTGAGATAAGTTTTGATACAAAAAAGTGTCTCAATTTGGCTTAGAATCATTAAGTATAGTTGCGTTTCAAAAACCATTGCACTTTTAGTAAGAACAACAAAGTCCACCCATTATATTTTCCACTTCCATGCTCATATCCATATAAAATCATGAATATGTTTTTAATACGTCGTTAAGCGTTTCAACTAGCTGCAAAAAAATATAAAAATTTATGTTGACAGTAGAACCATATGATTTTATAATTATCCTTAATTAAAGATATTTTAATTCGAGATTTTAAATTGATGAAAAAATAGGAGGAATAAAAAATGGTGAGCATTGGTTTGTTGTTAATACGTTTAGTCATTGGGTTATCTTTTATGGCTCATGGAACTCAGAAATTATTTGGATGGTTTGGCGGGCACGGCTTAAAAGGAACGGGCGGCTGGTTTGAATCCATCGGAATGAAGCCAGGTGTTAGAATGGCGTTAATGGCTGGATTATCCGAGTTAGTAGGAGGAGCTTTATTTGCTGCAGGACTTCTTACACCGCTTGGAGCGCTTTTGATTGCGGGAACAATGGTCATGGCGATTGTGAAAGTACACGGCCCGAATGGATACTGGGCAACACAAAATGGGTATGAATATAACCTTACGCTTTTAGTTGTAGCAATCGGTGTAGCAATTGCAGGACCAGGTTATTATGCACTAGATACGTTTATTTTCTAAAAGAGAAAATGGGTTGAATAAGAAAGACGCTTTTATTTTTTGACTAATATCTCGAATTCGAGATATTTGCGATAAATAGTTGTAATTGTAAAAGGGATCACGAAACATATGACGAAAAATGTATCGAAGGAGATGGTGGTAATGAGTAAAAAAACAGCGGGTATTCATCATATCACGGCGATTGTAGGTCATCCTCAAGAAAATGTTGATTTCTATGCGGGCGTGCTAGGATTACGCTTGGTCAAACAAACGGTAAACTTTGATGATCCAGGAACGTATCATCTTTACTTTGGGAATGAAGGGGGAAAACCTGGAACGATTATTACATTCTTCCCGTGGGCAAATGCACGACAAGGAAAAATAGGTGACGGGCAAGTTGGCGTAACTTCCTATGTGGTTCCAAAAGGTGCGATGAACTTTTGGGAACAGCGATTAGCAAAGTTTGGGGTTCCAGCTACAAAGATGGAGCGATTCGGAGAACAGTATTTAGAGTTTGACGATCCTCATGGTTTGCATCTAGAGATTGTGGAAAGAGAAGAAGGCGAAAAGAATACGTGGCAAGCTGGTGAAATTAAACCTGATGTTGCCATTAAAGGATTCGGAGGCGCTACGTTATTATCTGTTAAGCCTCATGAAACAGCTCAGTTATTAGAAAGCGTAATGGGTCTACAAAAAGTAGGGCAAGAAGGAGATTTTATACGCCTTCAATCATCAGCTGACATTGGAAATGTGATTGATTTAAAATTAACAACCATTGGACGCGGGCAAATGGGCGTTGGAACGGTTCACCATATTGCATGGCGAGCAAAAGATGATGAAGATCAGTTAGAATGGCAGAAATACGTAGCCGACAGCGGATACGGAGTAACGGCTGTTCGAGATCGAAATTACTTTAATGCGATCTATTTTAAGGAGCACGGAGAAATTCTATTTGAAATTGCAACAGACCCTCCAGGCTTTGCACATGATGAATCACTTGAAACAATGGGAGAAAAGCTCATGCTGCCTGAACAGTATGAAACTCATCGAGATCAAATTGAAAGAGCTTTGATTCCTTTTGAAGTGAGAGACTTAGACTGAATTTTACTAAAAGAATTCTTTTAGTAATAGTAAAACACTAGTTAAATTCTAAATTAGGTACAAAGAAGGAATTAATTTATCTATATATAAAACTAATATCTATATTTGAAACACCGTGGTAATATGAAATTAATTCCAAGTAAGGAGGTGAATAGATGACAAAAACCATTGGTCTTATTTGTGGAAGTTTACGAAAGAATTCGTATAACCGAATGATTGCTGAGTCATTGACTACATTAGATGACTCAGCTCAATATCGCTGGATTGAAATAAGCAGCCTGCCTTTTTTTAATGAAGACTTAGAAGCTGACGGATCACCCGAATCTGTCGCATCCTTTAGAGCTGCGATTCAAGATGTTGACGGCGTTATTATAGTTAGTCCAGAGTACAATTCAGGAATTCCAGGAGTGTTAAAAAATGCCTTAGACTGGGCATCAAGACCTCGGACTTCTTCTGTTTTAAACAGAAAACCAGTTGGACTAATTGGCGCAACACCTGGAGGCTTCGGTACGGCTTTTGCTCAAATGCAAACGAGAGAAGTACTGGAAGCTATGCAAGTTAATGTTTTACCCTTTCAAAAAATGCTGATTTCGCAAGTTCACGAAAAAGTTGATGCTCAACAAAAGGTACTAACCGATGAATCAACAAAACGTTATCTTCAACGCTACCTACAGCAGTTCATTCATTGGATTGATCAAGCGCCTGTTCCTGTTCTAGATTAAGAAAGAGAACACACCTCACGAACCTTCACCTCAGAAATAGCTTTTCTTTCTATATATGTTTTACCTAACAGATCATAAATGAAATCCATAAAACCGTTCAAATTATAGACCGCTTGTAAGGAATGGAAGAGGTACATGTATCCTTACTTGCCTTAATTTAAGGAGGATTATAAAATGTCTGATCTTTACTCTCGCCTTTCAAAAGATGATGCTGCCGTGCTTTTAGTTGACCACCAAACGGGGCTTATTTCCGGCCTTGTACGTGACTATGGTGTTGATGAATTTAAAAACAACGTATTGGCTCTTGGTGATACGGCTAAATTCTTTAATTTACCGGTTATTTTAACAACTAGCTTTGAAAATGGACCCAACGGCCCGCTCATGCAAGAACTCATTGACTTGTTTCCTAATGCGCCAAAAATAGCTCGTCCTGGACAAATTAACGCGTGGGACAACGAAGAGTTTGTTAAAGCCATTAAAGCGACTGGGAAAAAACAGCTGATTATCGCCGGTGTAGTAACAGATGTCTGCGTTGCTTTTCCTGCACTTTCTGCCATCAAAGCAGGCTACGAAGTGTTTGTTGTGACGGATGCTTCAGGGACGTTCAATAAGCAAGTAGCGGATGCAGCATTAACGCGTATGGCTCACGGGGGTGCACAGCTTATGAACTGGTTTAGCGTAGCGTGCGAGCTGCAGCGTGACTGGCGCAACGACGTTGAAGGTTTTGGTAATTTAATTTCTAGTCATCTTCCTGGTTATCAAAACTTAATGGGCAGCTATAGAGGAGCTCAGCGCGATTTCAGCAAGCAGAGTGTCTAACATAGCGGAGCTTCATCTTGCTAAAGGTCGTTCTCTTTACATATAAGACATGAAAGTAGAATGGCATCTGTGGATCATTTATGTGACGGAGAAAACGTAACGACATAAGATAAATTGTTAGATAGGTGAGCCGGCTGATGAACAGCTGGCTCACCTATCTTTTACTACGCTACCTGTCATGATGCGTCTCTTGTATATAAAATAAAGTATATTAACGACAGCCTGATAAATGATAGGAAGGGATGCGGAGTAGTGGAAGAAAAAAAAGTTACGTGGCTGGAGCTTTTTTATGATTTGTTATTTGTGGCAGCCGTTGCGACTGCTACGCATGTTTTGCTTCACGTTGAACAAGGGTATATTCATGGAGAGTATTTGTTAAAGTTTGCACTGATCTTTATTCCGATATGGTGGGCGTGGACGGGACAAACGATGTTTATCAATCGATTTGGACAAGATTTTTTACATCAGCGCATCTTTATGATTTTTCAAATGCTGTTTGTTCTTATCATGATCTCAAGCCTGTCCGTAGATTTTGATCAATATTACGTGTCTTTTTTGATTGGCTATATCGGGCTAAGAGCGTTAACCTCAATTCAATATCTTATTGTTCAGAAATTTGAACAGGGTGAGAGAAAAAAAGTTGCTGTGTTTTTAGGAACATGCTTTGGAATTGGGATTTTTATCTCGCTTCTGTCGCTCTTTTTTGATTCATGGGTCCGCTACGCCGTGTTATATACGGGAATTGCAGTGGACATGATTTTACCTATTTTAGGACATAAACGGTTAGCGAAATTACCCACCAACACCGCTCACTTGTTAGAACGCTTTGCGTTACTAACATTAATTCTGTTTGGAGAATCCGTTGTCAGCATTCTTGCTGTGATACAGCCACAAAAAGGGGACTGGAATACCATTTTATTTGCGGTTATTTCATTTGTCCTGATCATTGCCATGTGGTGGCAGTACTTTGAGAACGTAGAAAAGAAAGTGAACAAGTCTATCCAAAGAGCCGGACAAACGATTATTTACGGACACTTACTTATCCTCATGTCTCTAAGCATGATTGCAGCATCGATTAAGCTGATGTTTTTACACGAAGTTCAGTACACATTCAGCTTATATTTTGTATTCGGATCCGTGCTGCTTTACTTCATGGCAACCACTCTTGTTTTTCACCAGTATAGATTCGAAGAACATCGTTTGAAAGTGTATCATTTAGGCTTGTTTTTAGGGATTTTAGCTGTGTTTTTTATTATTAACTTACTTTTAGTCGTCCCGAGCACCCTCATCATAGGAGAGTTAGCCATCTTTTTTATTATCTACGCTAGGTTTACGACCACTTAACCAAATAAAGAACGACTATATACTGGAGGTAGCGAAATGGCAAAAATTAATGTAGGAACAGAAAATGAAGCACCTATTGAACTATATTACGAGGATCATGGGACAGGGAAGCCGATTGTCTTAATTCACGGCTGGCCGCTAAGCGGACGATCTTGGGAATATCAAGTTCCGGCTCTTGTTGAGGCTGGACACAGAGTCATAATGTATGACCGCCGAGGATTCGGAAAGTCTTCTCAGCCATGGGACGGCTATGATTATGATACATTCGCTGCTGATTTACATCAGCTGCTAGAACATTTGGATTTAACAAATGTGACACTAGTTGGGTTTTCAATGGGCGGCGGAGAAGTAGCTCGCTATGTAGGAACTTACGGAACGGATAGAGTAGAAAAAGCTGTATTTGCAGGAGCTGTACCACCATTTCTTTATAAGTCAGAAGATCATCCTGAAGGAGCATTGGATGATGCAGGAATCCAAGAATTTGAAAACGGCGTAAAAAATGATCGCTTAGCTTTCCTTGATGATTTTACAAAAACATTTTTTGGGGTTGAAGCCGGAAATGACTTAGTCAGCGAACCATTTCGACTTTACAACCGGGATATTGCAGCCGCCGCATCGCCTAAAGGTACACTTGACTGCATAGCTGCTTTCAGCAAAACGGATTTCAGAGACGATCTAGCCAAATTTACAATACCTACTCTTATTATTCACGGTGATGCAGACGAGATCGTTCCATTTGAATATAGCGGAAAACGAACGCATGAAGCTATTTCTGGTTCCAAATTAGCTTTAATAAAAGGCGGTCCGCACGGCTTAAATGCAACGCATGCACACGAATTTAACGAAGCGCTGTTGTCATTTTTAAGAAACTGAATGCAAGTGAATGTTTGATAAGTAAAAACAGCTCGGCAAATAGTTAATGAACAGAAGAAGTGACCAAAGGGTCACTTCTTTTTTGTTTTTTTAAGCCGATAGAAAAGCTTACTATAGTAAGGGATGTCATTTAAATTGCTTTACTATAGATTTAAAAGATAAAAATCAAAAAATATACGTTTGTCATTCTGGGGTGCGTTATATTAAACTTTTAAATGGAAAATATAACCTTCAGTCCAATAGCTATTCTAAAACGACAACAAAGATTGGATTGAACAGTTATGTAATCGCTAACACTTCTATTTTATAATAAACATGAGGAGGATAATAAGATGTTTGATCATAAAACATTGCAGCTGCTTGAGCAGATGATTAATTACCCGAAGCTATCAATTCCGGAGTTGAGGCTTCAAATAAATTTATCACCTCGACAATTTGCTTATACGCTTGATAAGTTGAACAATGCATTAAGCAATTTAGATTTACCGAAAATTCAAGTGATTGATATAGAATTTAAGGTTGATGAAAGAATTAAAAACTATTGGAAACAAGAAGGAACATCGCTTAACCGTCAGCAGTCAGTTTTTCAAGAGACTGAGCGGATATACTTAATTTATTTATACACGTATATTCGAAAAGAGCCGATAGCAAATATACATTATCAGTCTTTTCTGCAGGTAAGCAGGAATACAGCACTAGCGGATATTAAAAAGCTTCGTTCGTACTGTGAGAAAGAAGGCATTCAGTTATCTTATAACCGGACAGATGGCTTTCACCTAGAAGGAGAAGAGAGGCTTAAGCGTCGATTTGCAACTATTTGTATTGGAACACTTTTGCAATTGCCAATGGGCATTTCAGGGATGAAGCAGGTTCTTAATAGTTGGAATTATGAAAATACAGGTTCAGCAATTAGAGAGAACGTAAATGATTTAGCTAAAAAATATCGGATTGATTTTGTTAGTAACCGGCTAGATCAGCTAGTTTATGAACTCTTATTTCTACAGTGCAGGTCAGGGCATCATAAACTGATTCTACCAATCCAGCAAATTAAATTAATGAAAGAACAGCCCTTACTAAAAATGGGGGAAGAGCTATCAGCATATTTATTTGATGAAGTGGCTGAAGCAGAGGTTATCTATCTAACGGTTCAATTGTTATCTGCTATGCAGAATATAGAAGAGCTCCATATTGATGAAAAGCTTGCCCTTGTATCGAGTACTATTATTTCAGAAGTAGAGCGCTTAATATTAGTACCATTTAAGGAAAGGCACATTTTAAAATCGCTCTTATATAAACATTTGGTACCAGCCTATTTTAGAATCATCTGTGAAGTGCCATTATCAAATCCGTTGATTGACACAATTAAAACAGAGCACGGTGTACTCTTTGAATTTGTTAAACAGGCGTTGAAGCCACTTTCTGAATATACGGGAAAATGTATTTCAGATGAAGAGATAGGGTATTTTACGATTTTATTCGGTGGGCATGTTCGAAAACTAGAGGCTAAACCTAAAGTGTATAGAGCCACAATCGTTTGCCCAAACGGGATTAGTTCCTCTATGATGCTGCGAACGCAATTACGACAATTGTTTCCGAAATTGCATTTTACAGAATCATATTCGGCTGCAGAAATCGAAAAGCTGTCACCAGACAGTTACGATATGATTTTTTCAACTATTTATTTGGAATCATCCAAGCCTGTTTATTTAACACGTCCATTATTAACAGCGCTAGAGGAAAACTATTTGCAGCAGGCTGTGGCAGCTGATTTCAATTTGCCGGTACAATCAACTATCCCAATGGATAAGTTAATGGCGACCATACGAAAATATGCAACTATTAAAAATGAAAAAGCGCTTTATGAAGATTTAACGAAACATTTAAGACAGAGCCATACACGTGAAAGGAGTTACGCCCCTATGCTTTCTGAACTTTTAACAGAGGATAAGATTCAATTCTCTGACGCTTCTCTAGAGTGGGAAGAAGCAATCCAACTAGCAGCAAAACCTTTGGAGGAACAGCATTATATTACTTCAGCCTATACTCAAGCAATGATTGATAGAGTTTTAGAAATGGGAGCTTTTATTCATATAGGGAAAGGGATAGCTATTCCTCATGCCCGGCCAGAACAAGGTGTACAAGAGCTTGGTATGTCCCTTCTACGAATGAAGAAACCAGTTTTGTTACTGAACCAAGAAGAACATGCAATTGACTTGTTTATCTGTCTAGCAGCTATTGATAACAAATTACATTTAAAAGCGCTGGCAGAATTGACCTCATTTTTAGTAAATGAAGACTCATTAAAACGTTTAAAAGAAGCTGAAACTTCAGCTGAAATTATAGCTATGATGCGAAAAAAAGGAGAAGATGAATAATGAAAATTTTAACAGTATGCGGATCAGGATTAGGAACAAGTTTTATGGTAGAAATGAATATTCAACAGTTGTTGAATGAGATGGGAGTAAGCGGCGTAGAAGTAAATCATTCTGATTTAGGTTCTGCAACACCAGAGGATGCAGACGTGTTCTTCCTTGCAAAAGATATTGCAGAAGGCGGTGCAAGCTTAGGAAACGTCGTAATTTTGGATAATATTATTGATTTAGAAGAATTACGCGCTAAATTAACAGGGGTTCTGCAAGAAAAAAATCTACTGTAAAGAAATTGAGAGGTGATAGAGATGAATCAGGTGTTAAATGTATTAATTAACGTTCTGAGTGAACCCTCAGTTTTAGTAGCCATAATTGCTCTAGTAGGTCTACTGGCACAAAAGAAAAATCTTTCAGATACACTAAAAGGAACAACAAAAACGTTTGTTGGATTCCTGGTTATTACAGCAGGTGCAGGGATTCTTCAGCAAGCCCTCGCTCCATTTGGAGAAATGTTCAAAGCAGCATTTAACGTAAACGGTGTCGTTCCAAACAATGAAGCCATCGTTGCGATTGCACTGAGTAAATATGGTTCTTCGACCGCATTAATTATGTTTTTTGGTATGATTGTAAACCTGCTGATTGCTCGTTTTACACGATTTAAATATATTTTTCTGACAGGACATATCACTTTGTACATGTCATGTATGATTGCCATCATTTTATCCGTAAGTGGTTTTACATCGTTCTCATTAATTCTCTTTGGTGCTTTAACGGTGGGAATTTTCATGACGCTTTCTCCAGCCCTCGTTCAGCCTTTTATCCGTAAACTAACAGGTAATGATAATGTGGCATTAGGACATTCTGGAGCAGTTGGTTTTGCAGTTGGTGGTCTCGTAGGGATGGCTGTAAAGGGAAAGAAAGAGATTGTATCAACAGAAAAAATTAACTTTCCAAAAGGGCTCGGCTTCTTACGAGACAGTACGGTTAGTATTGCATTAACTATGGCGATTTTCTACGTTATTGTCGCTCTTTTTGCAGGGCCTGGTTATGTCGAAGGAAAATTAAGTGACGGAAAAAACTATATTTTATTTGCGGTACTTCAAGCAGGAATGTTTTCTGCGGGCGTTTTCGTCATTTTAGCTGGTGTACGATTAGTATTAGCTGAAATTGTACCAGCATTTAAAGGAATATCTTCTAAAATTGTGCCAAATTCAAAGCCAGCATTAGATGTTCCAATTATATATACTTATGCACCAAACGCTGTATTAATTGGTTTCTTTTCAAGTTTTTTAGGCGGCATTGTTAGTATGTTAATACTAGTTTTATCAGGAGGAATCATTATTTTACCGGGTGTAGTACCTCATTTCTTTACGGGTGCAGCTGCAGGGGTGTTTGGAAATGCAATGGGTGGTGTACGCGGTGCGATTTTAGGCTCATTTGTGAACGGCCTTTTAATCAGTTTCATGCCAATTCTATTAATACCCGTGTTGGGAGATTTGGGTCTATCAAATGCTACATTTTCAGATTCAGACTTCGGTATAGTGGGACTATTCTTGAGTGGACTAGCTCATTTCGGTGGAAAAACTACTATTATGGTTGGTATTGGTTTAGTGTTGCTGATCATGATCTTGGCCAGTATACGCAAGCAAGAAAATCACGCAGTGCCTTACAAAAAAGTCGAGAAATAAAAAATGATATGCAAGAGCTTGAAGTAGT
Organism: Priestia sp. SRI_019; assembly: GCF_057586255.1. NCBI lineage: Bacteria > Bacillati > Bacillota > Bacilli > Caryophanales > Bacillaceae > Priestia > Priestia sp. SRI_019. The sequence continues at coordinate 1,156,958 of NZ_JBYCZN010000001.1, forward strand.
ATCATCAATCCATTCATTATCAGTTCATGCAATTAACAAAGGCATTCTGACCGCTTCAAGGATTCTTTAGGATGCCGGCATCTGATTCGTAAGCATAAGGTTACAAATAAAATCCCTTAGAAGCTCATCAGTTTCTAAGGGATTTTAACTGCTCTTTCTAAATAAAATTGCTTCAAAAGAAAAGGTGGTACAACTGACTAATCTGTTAAAAAGAATGTAATAAAAAGTTCAATATAGTGTTTTGCAGGTCCTCATGAAACTCCTTGCGATTAAAGCCTTCCGAATCCTGAGAAGGGAGGAAGGTAGGAGATTTCATAAAGTCAGGAAATGGGCTAAGAAATGAAAAATGCCCTCCATTTTCTACAACGATATGCTGAACTTTTTCCGCATCAGAAACCCCGTTTAACACAAATCTCCCGTGAAAAGAAGGAGTAATCGTATCCTTTTCGCCTGTAATCATTAAAATAGGTATATTCACGTCTTCAAGAGCGCCTCTTTCTCTGAACCATCCGGTGGCTGGCGCTAAAAGAATAAGTGATTGAACTCGCTTATCCTGATCAACAGATAAACAATAAGGCTTTTGATCAGGAGATTCAGAGTGAAAAGAAGTGGGAACTCCACCTGCTACAGCAAGAGCCGTATATCCTCCCATTGAATGGCCAATAAGAGAAATATTATTTGATTTAATGGACGGAGAAAAGGGACTTTCTTTTAAAAACCAATCAATTACAGTACGTATATGGGTAGGCCGATTTTTTAGGTTATCTATTGTTCCAGACAGCGTATTATTTTCTCGATTATTAAACGGATGTTGAGGTACCCCTACAATAAAACCATTACGTGCTAAAAACTGGGCAAGGGTCCGATAAGCAAGAGGCGTGCTTCCATCGCCATGAGAAATAATGACTAAAGGAAATGAACCATTTAAAAGCGGAGCATCTTGCGCAGCGCTTATCGTGTAAGGTCCCATCTTTTCAACTTGTTCTTCTTGGTATGTAGGATACATAATAAGGAGAGGTAAGACGTTCTCATGTTCATGATCTTCTATATCTACGAATTGACATCCGGCATAAAATGACTGTCTTTCATGTTTTCTTATTTGCACTTATATACTCCTCCTTGCTTTTAAAAATCTTTATTATAACAAACTTATATATGAAATTTTTTTGAGTTAGCTCTCCTGAAAAAGAGTAACTAACTTTTATTTTAATTATTCCTTGGGCTGTTTTTGTATCGATAAAGCACATTATGATAACTAAATTTGTGCATGCACTTATATAATGAAGACAGTGATATGTATTAAGGGGGAAATCAAATGCATTGTTTAGAACCAAAAGATTATTACAAGATAAACAATATGTTAGAAGCGTCATTTAAGACTCCTACATTTGCTTTTTCTGTTGTTAATCATGTTATTCCAGGAACCGTGTACGTAAATGATATTGTGAGGCCATCATCAGGATTTCTTAGAATAGGTGCAGGTGACTATTATGTATTTGGACAAGGAAATGACGTGGTATTTAATAACTTTCTCTATCGTTATTTTGTTGAGAACGTGTATGGTAAGGAGAAACGATTTACAGTTTTTACTCCATCGACTGATTGGGAAACTGTTTTTGACGAAACTTTCAAAACGTATGTAAAGAAAATGACGCGTTCTAAGTATAGGTTTCTTCCTTCAAAAGTTCATTCCACGTACAGCCTGTCCAATCCCTATGAGTTAAAAGACTTTAACGCTGATTCTTTAAGGGAAAGTGAGAATTTCAATGAATTATATATAGTGGAGTACTGGGGATCAAAGAGTAATTTTCTGAAAAACGGATTAGGAGTTTGTCTTATCCATAAAGAAAAGATTATCGCTGAATGTGTGTCTATTTTTCATAGTGGAACAATAGCTGAAATCGATATTGTGACTAACCCTAACTATAGAGGACAAGGATTAGGAAAGATAGTAGGCCAGGCGTTTATAAATAAATGTTTGGAAAAGAACGTTATGCCCGCTTGGGATTGCGATAATAACAATAAAGCATCGAAAGCACTAGCCAATAAACTTGGGTTTTCGAATGAAGAGGATTACGCTTTATATGTATTAAAATGAAAAGAGAATGAGACATAGATAAATCAATACAATCTCCAGGCGAACGAATGGAATGCATAAGCAAATCGCTTGTTGCACTGGGGTTGATTTCCGTGCAAGACGTCGCTTTCCGCAGGCGGCCGATAAGCCTTGCCCTCTAATTAACAGAGCACAAGATGATTTTGCTGTAAGCTGAATCCTATGCTCGTTAGGTGTAACAGTATCTACTTTATTAAAAGATCCTGAATTAATACTTAAGCAGGGGGACCTTATGATATCACTTCATAGAGTGTTAAAATTACGTGATTTAGAAATTTTTCAAGTAGAAAGAGAGGGAACTATCTTTTCTTATGTAGTCATAGAAGACACGAGAAAGCCATTTACAGAAGAAGATAAAAAACTAGATCCATTATGTTATATGGAGGAAGAAGATATTAACGCAATTTTAAATGTATTTAGGATTGCATTAATTAATGATGAAAAATTAAGTGAAGAAGATTCACTTTTTCTAAAATCGTTCTTTTCAGATTTTGTTAACAATACAAATTTAACGAATTTTATTATTACGGAATACCTTCAAGAAGATTTGTATGATCATGACGTTAATATAAAATTTTTTAATAAAATTTTAAAGGATATAGGTTCAAATTATATTATTGAAGAATTTGATGAAAGGAACTGGATTTATTTATCTCAAGATTAAAATATAACGATGTATACCATATATAAAGCTAGTTTACATAAATACTTTTCTGGGAACTCAATTACATTTATTAATTTAAAAACATTCAAAAAAACGCCATTATAGTGTGAAATTACACTATAATGGCGTTTTTTCTTAACAGAGGGAGAAAGAAATGAATAGAAAGAGCATCTAAATGAATAGTTAGATGCTCTTTTTATTGTCTAGAACGATGAAGTATATTCTATATATGAAGAAAAACAACTTGAACTAGGTATATTTTGTATAATATGTTTCTAGAAGCGAAATCGTATAATTTTAGGGAATAGGAGTACAAAAATAGCATGAAGTGGACGAAAGTAAAGAAAAATATGGAGAATTTATTCTGTGATAAGTTGAAGTATAGATTGAGTATTCATTTGACTAAATATAACGTTTCTTTTGGAGAACAGGCACGTATTTGGATTACTCTAGATAAGAAGGAGATTTTTAATGCTTCTTCAGCAGAATATTTAATGGAACATGATAAACTTTGGAAGGAAGTACAGAGAAAAACAAGCAACCCCTTTCCAGAGTGTTTATATGAATGTTTCCCGGAGTTCATCGGGAAGGTAAGTGATATGGACTACACTGTAAGTATTCTAGAATATAGAGGTATTTTTAACGTTGATCATGTTTATAACCCCCTCATCCAGTATCCTCAGCTATCCATTGATCGAGCATTAAATTCTGGGAACGTTATTTCTCAAGCTCTTGCATTAGTAGATAGAAGGTTAGGGAAAAGGACGCTGAAAGCTCTAAAGTACAATTCGGACGTGCACCCTTTAATTATGCAATTTTATGAACTAAGATGTAAGGTTGAAAATAGTAAGCCCAGTTAATAAAAGAAGGAGGCTATACTGTGAAGCCCACAAATTTCTTCATTAAAGATATCAAAGAATTTCAATCCGCTAATAAAAATCTAAAAAATATCTTCAACACAAATAAGGAATTGCCCCATCAAGTATTTAACCAAAGGTGTGACTATTACTTATTTGAAGAGGTCTACTGGGGCATGTGTGAGGAGTTTTGGCCTACTGTACAATATTTAACAAAAATCTTTAGTGAAAAGGAAGTTACCGTTGCGGTTTTAGATCCACATCCCACAAATTATTTTTATAAAGAGTTTGGCTATTTTAATTACTTGAAGCTTCCTACTTCTTTATCAAGTGAAGAGTATAGGAATGTCCTAGAAATTGGACCGGAGGACTACCCTGCGGATGCTCCATACTATCATTCAGAAAAAATTGTATGGTTTTCTTCTTCTAAGAAGTGGGCGATATGGGGAGAGCGGAGCTTAGATATATGTGTCATAGGTTTTAATGAATCTGTTTTGTTAGACCATTTAATGAAATCACCATCTAAATGGTCGTATTTAAATGAAGATGTTGAAGATTTAATTGGCTTAAATTTTAGAGATATGAAGCTTCCTCAAGATTTTAAAGACAGCTTATCAAAAAACTATGCTCATGATAGAGATAGTGGATGAGTATTATATTAATCTGTAAAAGGGATCAAACTCTCTATAACTATAAAAAATCCTTCGCTTCCAGAGCAGAGGATTTTTTAGGTGAATACGTTATTCTACGTGAGTACTGATCTACGATAACGAAGATTTAATTACCTCTACAACATTCTTTTTTGTCTGACTCAAATAGGTTCTTTTTTCAACAGACATTAATAATCCTATAGGCATCTCAGGGTCAAACCCTTGTACTTTAAACGGGATATTAGTTGGTTTTAAACTGGTGCCACTAGGGATAATTCCTACTGCATATCCAAACATCATTTCTGGAATGAGGTGCAGGGCACTGCAGTTGTAGACTTGTTTAAAGGCTAAATTATTCTCGGATAAAAAGTGGTTGACGGATTGATAGTAATAGCAGCTATTTTCTCCTATTAAAATGGGATAGTGAATAATATCGGCTATTTCAACTGATTTCTGCTGTAGCAGCGGATGGTTAGGCGTATTCACAATAAATTGAATTTGTTCTTTACCAAGCGGAGTAAAAGTTACGCCGGAAAGGCTCATATTCTGTCCGCAAACAGCAAAGTCCAGGTTATCTTGACGTAATAGTTCTGATAAAAGTGCCGTGTTTCCAATGGTAAAATCGCAGTGGATGTAAGGTTTTTCGTCATTTAAATAGCTTAATATAGCTGGCATCAGCTTTTGAGCAATCGATTCTGATAAGCCTATTTTGATTGTTCCTGTTTCCTCTTTGCTTATACGCTGTGCTTGAGAGACTGAATACTCCCAGTGCTTCAATAAGCTATCTACTTCTTCTACAAATAGTGTACCTTCCTTTGTTAATTTTGCTTCCCAGCTCCGTTCAAACAAAAGAAATCCAAGATCTTTTTCTAACTTTTTAATATGAGCAGTGACGGTAGATTGAGCGTAATTCAATTTTTTTGCTGCAAGTGAAAACGTTCCTTCTGCCACAATTGTTTTAAACGTCGTTAATTCTTTAATTTCCACTTCCTAACCCCATCTCTATCGGTTTTTTCGATAATTATTAGACTTATTTTCAATTATACAAATGAAGAGTATGGAAGTACACTGGATATAGAAAGGAAGATGATAGATGCCATTTGTTAACGTTTATTATCCAGAATGTCAATTAAACGATAAGGAACTAAAAGAAGTAAGCAATTGTATTCATCAGTCTTTAATCCAACATTTTCACATTCCAAAAGACGATTATTTTCAACTGTTTTTACCGTATTCACCTCAGCATTTTTTCTATGATTCACAGTATCTCTTAGAAAATGGGGGAAAAAGAACAGATCAAATGATTTATATCTCCATTACATGTGGGGAGGGGAGAACGATTCAGCAGAAAAAGAATCTGTATCAATCTATTGCAGAGGAGCTTTCCACTCACTTGAATTTCTACAAACAATATTTTTATTACATTAAACGAGACACGGCTTGAAAACTGGTCATTTGGGCAAGGAATCGCACAAATGGTGAATCCAAAGGAGGAAAAATAGAATGAATAATCGCATTGAGTCTAAGCTACTGGAAGAAATGAGAGATCTGGCTCCTGACTTTGTGAAATATGGAGAAAATATCTTATTTGGAGAAGTGTGGAGAGACCCGACTTTAACCTCAAAAGAAAGAAGTTTGAGTACAATTTCTGCTTTAATCAGTATTGGCAACACCGAACAAATGTCTTTTCATCTGCAGTTGGCAAAAAAGAATGGCGTTACTGAAAAAGAAATGATCGCATTAATAACCCATATGGCTTTTTACGTGGGGTGGCCAAAAGCAGCTGCAGCATTGAATATAGTAGCGAAGCAATAATAAAAAATCAAAATTATGTTTAACAATAAGGGAGGGCGTTTAATCATTAGCGGCATAGAAAGTGGCAAGACTACTTCCTATGCTTCTTGAATTTTTGTATTATTTAGGTGTTTATGTTAGGTTATGGATATCCTTCTGTTATGTTAGAAAGGAGTGAATTCATATCTTAAAAATAGCAATTGCTTCAATCATTGCAGGCCTTTTGTTTAGTCTTTGTACAAAATTAGTGATGTATACAAGATGGTCCAAGCTGTTTGTAAAGGCTAATGAAGATACTCATAGGCCACTTAACTTTGCTCTTCTGGGGGCTTTATTTACCGTTATTATGTTCATTATGTTTTTAATTGTAAAACCTTTTACATAGGAATAACGTTATAGCTGGAGTGATCAATTATTAATCTTTCATATTTAGGAATAGGTTTTGTAGCTATTTTTTTCTGCGTTTTTGGTGAAAACGTTTGTTGCCAATGATACGCTATCTACTATTTTTTCAGTTTTGACTGCTGCTGTAGGAGCAGCAGCGATTTCTCACTTTCGCAGAAAATATAAGGAAAAATGAATTTAAACAGGGGCTGCAGTTAGTGTGGGGCTTAAAGCAACAATGCTTCATTTCATGTGACGGACTGGAAAATAAATAGAAAAAGCTCCCTTTCATAAGGGAGCTTTAAAAGATTTTACTTAATCCATTCAAATTCTTTTAAAGGCCAATAAGCTAATTTAGCTTTTCCTACGATTTTGTCCACGGAGATTGTTCCTACTTCGGGTGATCTGCTATCTAAGCTGTACATTCTATTATCTCCCATGACAAATAATTGACCCTTTGGAACGGTTTTGCTGCCTGTATGATCTCCAAGTTTAAAATCCTCAGTTAATGGGCCTGTTCCTATTTCTTTTTTATATTGATCTAAATAAGGCTCTTCATATCTTTTACCGTTTACATATAGCGTGTCATTGCGATATTCTATATGATCACCAGGTAAACCAATGACTCTTTTAATATAGTCTTTTTCCTTTGTAGCATGAAAAACGATAATATCAAATCTTTTTATATTATCTACGTTATTTTTACCCAGTTCATTAAGAATGATATGTTCACTATCTTTCAAAGTAGGCATCATCGATTCGCCGTCTACTACTATAGGGGTAAATAGGTACTCTCTCACCACAAAAGCTAGAATACAGGCAATAATAATGGATTTAATCCATGAAAACAATTCTTTCTGTTTCAAATTAAAACTCCTCTACAACCGTAATACATGTTTAAAAGTATAGCATAATATATAGAAAAAAACCTTTAATTTAACAATTGAAGGTTATATATGCTAGCACTTACAACGGAAAAGAAGTAATTAACTCTGAGTATATTGGAAATTCTAATTATGCATATAATATAGGGGAGAATTAGTATTTAGTAAAAAATCCTTACTTATGGGTGGCGGTGGAGTAGGAGTTGGACGACCAGAAGACTCTAAAGATAAGAAGACAATAAAAAAGGGTTACAATGTTGCTATCGTTCGTACTCGGATAAGTATGAATGAACACTTATAAAGAGCAGCCTCGTCATTGGCAAAAGAAGCTGCTCTTTAATTTTTTTAGATACTTGTCATACAAATTTTATTTTTCATCTTCACACGCAGAAAAGTTTGTGATATAATTCACATGTGAAGATATCCATAAGGATCTAACACACTCTTGAATGTAAAGTAGAAAAAGCTATTTCACTCCGATGCCAATACGATTGAAATAGCTTTTTTTGCGTTCAGATTATAGATGAGAAAAAATTGTTAGCATAATAAGGGAAGTTTATTTTTTGATTTTAACTAATGTTTTTTCAGGCATTTCAATAGCATCTATATCAAAATAATGGATGTTTAAAGTTAGTGCTCCTTCTCGCTGTTTAGCTTCTTCTCCTATCCAACAGCTATACAATTCAAAAAAATCTCCTGATTTAAGATAGTGATCCATCAATCGACACAGTGCAAGTAGTTTCTCTTTTGATTCTTTCAGTCTGCTTTTATTCATATATTCCGTAATTTCAATTCCCCAGTCACTTGACACTTCATAAACATAAGAAGTAGTAAAATGATGTTTCTTTATGTTTAATCGATGCATTTCATCTGAAAAGCAGCTCCCAATAGTAACTATATCATCCAGTTCGTCATTAATAGGTAATTCTACATTTGAACCTATATAGGTTGCTAAACTCATTTGTATTCACTCCTTTTTCCATCTGAATAATCTATTACATTTCATAGAATTAACCTAATAAAAACTTACATAGCATAATCAAAAGGGTTTTTCCTTAAATTTTATTATAGATGGTCAGGTTTTATTCAAGCTTGACTATTATTCTATTTAATATAAAGGGTAAAATTCTAATTTTTATAAAAAGAAAATATTGAAATGCCAGAAAAATAACTGTTTGTTAGAGGAGATGAAAGTGCCATTGAAAGGGTTTCTTAATAATTTAATTCCTAATGCAATTCAGTAATTTATTTCTCAACACTTTACAGAAACTTACTTCTTTGAAAGGAATCTTTTCAATTTCTATGGATAAAAAAATTGTTTTATCAGGTATATTGTTAAGTAGTACTTGCGTGTTTACGGTATTAGGTATGATCAGTATTTTTGGATGGCTACTCATGTACAAGACAAGAGATATAGATAACAGGAGCTCTACTGATAAACTATCTTTTTAAAAGAAAACATCTTACCGATAAAAATTATAAAAAGAGGGATGTAAATGAAATTTGATGTAGCTGAATTAGTTGAAGCAAAACGTCAAATTGATTCAACTTTACATAAACTCAGACAGACAGTAAAAACGTTTGAAGCTAAAGAAAACGCTGGTAGATATAAATCTCAAATCACCTTAGCTAAAAGACGGATACAAGCATTCGAAATTTCAGTAGCTCTTATTGAAAGGGAGATAAACACACTTTCTAAAAGCTAGATGCCAGCTTTCAGAAAGTGTGTATTCAACGACGTTATTTACCTTATGAATTACAAACCGTCGGAAAACGCTATATCACAGTAAAAGCATTTTAGTTCATCTTCAATTGTCGCTTAGAGTGGAATATTTTAAAAAAAGAAACCTTGAAAATACGAAGGTTTCTTTTTTTGTAATTAGTACTCTGCAGATGTCAGTATACCTTTTGAATTTTGGCTAAACCTGCTTCCAAAGCGGGCAGTCTTTGCACTTCTCAAAACGTATCCACGCTTTCTTTATCGCATTAAAAATAATTCATTCATTTATTTAAAAATAAGGGTTGAAGGTGACGCAACGTAATCTAATATAGTTGAACTATGACATATCAAGAAGGGGAGTAACGAAAATAAACAATCCTTTTTAGGAACGTTATTAGAATAAACGTAACGGGTGGGGGATAAGAAGTGAAGAATAAAAAACGAATTCGCTCTTTAGATATATTAAGAGGATTAGCGATTCTAGGAACATTAGGAACGAACATTTGGCTGTTTGCCTATCTGGGAGATATAAATTATATATTTACTTTTACCCATAACAAATGGTGGTTATCAGGAGATGATTTTTTAAGAATCCTTTTTCTATCCTTAATTAACGGGAAATTACTTGGGCTCTTAGCTATTATGTTTGGTGTTGGTTTAGAACTGAAATATCAGCAGTCAAAACGATTAAATCAGACTTGGCCAGGAAGGTACATATGGCTGTCTTTGATTTTATTAATGGAAGGGCTTTTGCACTTTATTTTTGTCTTAGAGTACGACATTCTAATGTCTTATGCAGTAACTGCCATTGTCGTATCGTTTATCGTAAAAATGCGGAAGACGATGATACGAATAACAATGATTAGTGCAGCAGCGATTCATCTTTTCTTTATAGTACTTGTGTTTTTAGGTGTGCTAACTAACTCAATAGGAGATGAGCTAGTTGCTGTCCCAAAAGAAGTGGTGAACCTTTACCAACATGGATCATGGATGAACCAAATGCAGTATCGACTTTTTCATTTTTGGGAGTTGCGCACAGAAGCAATTTTCGTCATTCCATTTAATATATGTATGTTTTTAATTGGTGTTTTACTAGTGAGAATAGGGGCTTTTGACAATAATTCCAATGGTATTAATATCAGAAAGAGGATGATGAAGGCGGGTCTTTTAGTTGGGTTACCTCTAAACCTATTATTATTTATTCCTGGAGGATACTTTGATTTTCCAGTAAGGTATGTGTTTGCCCCTATTTTATCGATTGGATACATGGGAGCCATTAGTTTTTTAATTGAAAAATTTCAGGCCTTTTCATTATGGAGCGTTTTAGAGAAAGTAGGTAAGATGTCTTTAAGTTGCTATGTGTTACAAAATGTTTTAAGCTCAATTTTATTTTATGGATGGGGCCTTGGATTGGGTGGACACCCTCGTTCATTCTTCGTCATTTTTGTTTGGGTATTAATCTGTTTGTTTCAAATGTTATTTGCTACTTTGTGGCTTCGCTATTTTAAAATGGGTCCTATGGAATCAGTGCGTAAACGCCTAGCCAATTTAACTATAAGGAAAAATATAAAGAAAGATCTTAAAATGTAAGTCAGCTTCTTTTGGATGAATATCAAACATGTTATAAGAAGCAAAACTTTTACATAGAATTTTATGTTAAAGTGATATTAGGTATTGGAAATTTTAACCAATCAATAGTCCGCAGAGGAGAATTAAAGAAAATGGCTACCTTTTTCTTAATACTTATCGGTCTCTTTATTATCATTGCAAATATCGTTGGATTTATCTCCTACAAAAAAAAGAAAAGTCTATACGCTGCTGCTTTTACAATATTGATACTGGCGGCTTTATTTGGGGCAATAGGCGGTATATTAGCACTGTTGATTATTAGAGACGCGTTTGCCATATTTTATGGTTTACAAGTTGGATACTACTTACTTATAAATAGCGCAATTGTTCTGTTACTGGCAGTTACAATTACAGTTATAAAACAATATAACAATAAATAAAAAATTTGCTTAGTAAGACTTATACTTCGTAAGTTTATAGTTGTCATAACCAGCATTACAGCAAGCTATAAATTAAAAAAAGGGAGATTACATTTGTGGACTCCCTTTTTCTTATATTGAAATAGTTATTATTGAATCAGCGTTATTTTTTTGATACTGGTATCCAAATCTCACTTTTAAAAGTCGGTGAGGTTACATCCTTATGTTCATTCCATAAAATTTCTGGTCCCTCTACTTGTTCGTAATTTGAGGATGGAAACCATTCGGAATAAATCCGCCCCCATACATCTTGTAAAGTATCAGGAAATGGCCCAACGGCTTCAAATACAGCCCATGTCAAAGCAGGTACTTCAAGCTTTATTAAATTATGGGGGCAATTCTTGGTTGTTGCTACCCCGATGTAGTGATCAAGCTCCCCCTTTTCCTCCATTCGTCCTTCAGAAAAATTTACAGACGCACTAAGCAGCCCTAATGGTTTAACATTAGAAAGTTTTTTTAGTGTATCTATTGTTTCACCCTGTAAACTTTCCCACATAGCAGCAATCTTTGGGTTAACTCCGTGAAAAATTATAGGAACTCTTTCTTTAATGCCGACTATACGAAATGCCTCTTTTTCTTCAATTCGATAGTTCATTTCATCTCCTCCTTTAATCGATAGCTGGAAGGTCATGGGTGGATAAGCCTTAAGTGAACGGCCATCCTTTTTGGCTTCTGAAGGGCTTATACCATGCAAGTTTTGAAAAGCTCGTGCAAAAGAATCCGGTGAGTTGTATCTGTATTTAATCGCAATATCAATAACCTTCACGTTCTTATCTTTAAGTTCGAATGCTGCAAGAGTAAGTCTTCTTCTGCGAATGTATTCTGACAAAGTGATACCTGCAAGAAAAGAAAACATTCTCTTAAAGTGATACTCCGAGCAAAGAGCTAGCTTTACTACTTCTCTAAAATTTATATCGTTAGTTAGATTCTCTTCAATGTAATGCAAAGCTCTGTTCATATTTTTAAGCAAATCCATTTTTATGACCTCCCTTATTGTCAGAATAGCAGGATTCAAACAATGCTATCCGACATTTTATGCACAATTATGTAGGTTTTTTCTCTATTCTAATCTATATAGGATATCCCTAACTAGTATACATAAACCGTTCTTTCCGGCACACAGCCAAAAAGAATCCTTGGTAGGGAAGGGGTTCAATGAAGCTACAATTTTTGTTTTATACCGTTCTTTATCCATCCTCGATATAACGAGTTTTTTTCTCTTTATGGAATAGCCCAAAGGTAGATGTTGAAACACTCTCTACGTGCCGCTCAAAATTGTTAACGAGGAGTTTATAAGAATAGGGTAGCCTTACTCCTCAAGAGATAGCTATAGAATTTTAGTATTATTTTTTTCTCTTTTTTTAAAAATAAAATAAAAAAACACTTGATAATTTGTATGCGTTTTCATATTATAAATAAAAAGGTAGTAACTTTTTTAAAAACGTTGTGATGTTATGGGAGGGGATGGTGATTTCAGTATCAACCTAGAGGAGATTATAAGTTTGGAAGTGTATCAAAATTGTAATCTCCTATGTGATGCATCTTTAATGTGAAGTCTTAAAATGTGTTAAACAAAGGGGGAGAACTTATGGAACAGCCATTGGTTCAAAATGTAGAACATTCAATTAATACACCTAAGAAACTAAGACTTAAAGAGAAGGTTGCTTATGGATTGGGAGATGTAGGAAATAACTTTATGTTAGACTTGGGTCAAATTTATTTGCTGAAGTTTTATACCGACGCGTTAGGCTTGCCTTCTGCAACAGCAGGTTTAGTATTTTTAATTACGAAAATATGGGATGCGTTCGCTGATATTACAGTAGGTACCTGGATTGATAACCGTAAGAAGATAGGTCCTAAAGGCAAATTTAGACCATTCTTTCTTTACGCTGCAATACCGCTTGCTTTGATAACAATAGTCAGCTTTACTAATCCGGATTTTTCACTAACCGGAAAGATTATATGGGCATATGTAACGTATATGGCATTTGGAACGATTTATAGCATTTCAAATATTCCTTATGGATCAATGGTACCTGCGATGACAAAAGATCCTGTTGAAAGAGCAGAAATGGCATCATTTAGACAAGCAGGTTCAAATTTAGGACTTCTTATTACAACTGTAGGGTTTATGCCGATTGTCTTAATGTTTAACAATCAATCTACGGGTTATTTAGTAGCTGTATCTATTTTTGCATTTTTGGGCGTTTTGTTACAAGTCTATTGTTATGCCAATGTAAAAGAAAGATATGTGTATGAAAAACCCCAAAATATAAATGTAAAGCTGACCGACAGCTATAAAGGGCTTTTTAAGAATACGCCTTTACTCATTCTTTGTTTAGTTAATTTGTTTACCTTTTCAGCTTTTAACGTCAAGCTTGCTGTACAAGTCTATTTTTGTCAGTACGTATTAAAAAACGTAGCAATCGTTCCTTACATGGGCTTTTTCAGTATTGGTTGTGTATTTATCGGTGTGGCAATGGTTCCTTTCATGGTCAAAAGGATTGGAAAAAAGTCTACGTACATATTGGGGTGCGCGATTTGGGCTGTAGGAGATATTTTAGCTTATGTTTTTGCAGATAATGCAGTGATCTTTATTACATTAGCCTGCTTTGCTTTCTTCGGAAGCTCATTTGTAAATAGTTTGAACTGGGCATTAGTTTCTGATGCTGTAGAGTATGGCGAATGGAAAACTGGCAATAGATCGGAAGGCGTCGTGTATTCTTTCTTTACTTTCTTCCGTAAACTTTCTCAAGCGCTTGCAGGCTTTATTCCTGGCGTTGTATTAGGGATAGTGGGTTACGTTCCAAATGCGGTGCAGAATGCAAATGTGCTGCAAGGAATTAGAGGATTAATGTTTATTTATCCAAGTACATTAGCCATTGCAACGATTATTGTAATGTTTTTCTTTTATAAACTTTCAGATGATAAATACAGTAAAATCGTAGCGGATCTTGCTAAAAGTAAAAATAGAATACCAATGTAAGATGATAGGTAAATTGGACGAAATACAAAATTAATTTAATAATCTAGCAAAAAGTACTTGAAATATTGGTGGCGTTTTCATATTATAAATACAAAGGTTATTACAAATTATATAAAGGTTATTATCTTTAAAGGGTAATAGTCACTTAACTGGAGGTATAAAGATGAAGTATTTTTTAGATAGTGCCATTTTAGAGGAAATTCGTTACGCGTATGAAAACTGGGCAATTGATGGTGTTACAACAAACCCTCGTCATATTATGAACAGCGGTAAGCCGTTCTTAACGGTTCTAGATGAATTTGCAAGTGAGTTTAAAGGAATCGAAAATTTCCCAATTTCAGTAGAAATCAATCCTCATTTGGATAATGCCAAAGATATGGTAGAAGAAGGGACAAAGATTGCTAAGTTATCTTCAAACTTTGTTATTAAAATTCCATGCACAGAACCTGGTTTAATTGCAGCAAAGGAATTTGAAAAACAAGGTATTTCTACTAACGTCACTCTTGTCTTCTCGCCATCACAAGCACTTCAGCCTGCAAGAATTGGCGCTAAATTTGTATCTCCATTTGTAGGTTGGAAAGAAAATAGCGGGGACGATACAACTCAATATATTCAGGATATTGTGAATATCTATAAAAACTACGATTACAACACAGAAATCATTGTTGCTGCTTTACGTAATGGTAAACAAATTGTAGATGCGGCAAAAGCTGGTGCGCATATTGTGACCTGCGGATTTGATGTATATAAAGAAAGCTTCCAGCATGCGTTCACAGACTATGGATTAAACAAATTCCGTAATGCTTGGGATAATACAGTCACAGAAGCTCCTGTCTTAAAATAAACATATATATTTTATAAAAGGCGCCTCTTAGAATCTTATTATCTTCTTTGAGGGGCTTTTTACATAGAAAAGGAGAGAAGAAAACGTTGCGCAGCTTTGAACACATGAAAGACTTAAACAAACATGTGCCTTTCTATCATATAGAGGACAGCAAATTTAAACCTTATGGAAGGGCAGTAAACGAATATGACTTCAGTGAACTAGAAACATATTTGGATAATTTAGCTATTCCTCAAGATCAGAATGTATATGTAGCATCCGTCGCGGAGATGGAAAATACCATTATTAAGAACCAACTTCAAGAAGCTTTTTATGGTGATATGCCTATTCAAATTGGATATTGTAATGGTCCTAATTCAACCTTAAATGGCCTTGAGTATCATAAAAGCAGTGAAATCAACATCGCTATAACAGATATGGTTCTTTTATTAGGAAAGGTACAGGACGTTGAGGATAACTTTTTTAATTCAAATGATGTAATCGCTTTCTTCGTGCCTAAAGGAACAGCAGTTGAGTTATATAGTACGACATTACATTTTGCTCCTTGTAAGGTAAATAATGAAGGATTTAAAACAATCGTTATTTTACCTAAAGGAACAAATGATCCGTTATCAACTAATATTCAAAAAAGAACAAAAGAAGATGAGTTATTGTTCATGAAAAATAAATGGTTAATTGCTCATCCTGAAAGAGAGCAATTAATCAATAAAGGTGCACATCCAGGTATAAAAGGAGAAAATATTAAAGTTTATCAATAGAGCGTATGAATGTTAGACAAAAGACTAAGCTCTATTAATTGATGGGAGAGATAAAAATGTCAGGTACCTTAAATGTAACTAAAGGGGTAAATGTGGAAATCTTACAAGATGGATTTGAAGTTGCTCTTAACGGTGTAGCTCTACTTCAGCATACCATACAAAAACCAATGCTGTTTGTTGGTTATGGAGAAGAAACGATTGAAATGTATAGAGGTAACTTTGATATTAAAGATTACGTTACTGAACGTGCAGCTCTTCGCTACGCAACTGTTGAGGAAGTAGAAGGCGCATATAAAATAGATTTCTCTAACTATGAAAATGGAGATAACATGCTGTCTCTTATAGTTAAAGAAGAAGAGAATCGTCTAAAAGTAGAATACCAAAAACACGATGCGAACATTAACCGCTTTTGGTTACGAGTAGCTGCAGATAAACAAGAGAAAGTATATGGATGCGGAGAACAACTCTCTCATTTTAATATGAGAGGGAAAAACTTTCCTTTATGGACATCTGAGCCGGGCGTAGGAAGAAACAAACAGACATATGTAACATGGCAAGCTGATGTAGTTGATAAGGCTGGAGGAGATTATTATAATACTAACTTTCCTCAGCCTACATATGTATCTAGTAAAAAGTACTATTGTCATGTTGAAACAACGGCATACGCGGACTTTGACTTTCGCAATGAGACATTCCATGAACTGCAGGTTTGGGAAGTACCTGAATATATGCTGTTTGAAACGGCGGATACGTACCTTGAACTAGTTGAAAAAATTACGGGTTTATTTGGAAGACAGCCCGAGCTACCAGACTGGGTATATAACGGCGTGGTTTTAGGTATTCAAGGTGGTACAGATGTTGTTGAACAAAAATTAGAAAAAGTTTTAGCAAAAGGTATGAAAGTATCCGGAGTATGGTGCCAAGATTGGCAGGGCAAACGTATTACTTCTTTCGGTAAACGTTTAATGTGGAATTGGAAATGGAACGAGAATGAATACCCAGAGTTAGATAAAAAAATTGCAGAGTGGAAAGAAAATGATATTCGTTTTCTAGGTTACATTAATCCATATGTAGCCATTGAAGGTGATTTATATAAGGAAGCTGAAGATAAAGGATACTTAGCATTAAATGCGGAAGGAAATACGTATTTAGTGGATTTCGGTGAATTTTATTGCGGAGTTGTGGATTTTACCAACGAAGAGGCTACTGAATGGTATAAACAAGTTATTAAAGAGAACATGATTGATTTTGGATTAGATGGGTGGATGGCCGACTTTGGTGAATATTTGCCAACGGATGTTGTGCTCAAAAATGGAGTCGACGCTAAGATTATGCACAATGCTTGGCCGACAATGTGGGCAAAAGCAAACTATGAAGCGGTATCAGAAGCAGGGAAACTTAGTGAGATTGTATACTTTATGCGTGCCGGATATACGGGCATACAAAAATACTGTACGCTTCTTTGGGGCGGAGATCAAAGCGTAGATTGGTCGCTAGATGATGGTTTAGCTTCCGTTATTCCTGCAGCTTTATCATCAGGAATGAGTGGTTGCGGCTTACACCATAGTGATATTGGCGGGTACACAAGCCTACATGGTAATAAACGTTCAAAAGAGCTGCTGATGAGATGGGCAGAAATGGGAGCCTTCACACCTATGATGAGGACACATGAAGGAAATCGTCCGGATGATTGTTTCCAGTTTGACGGTGATGAAGAAACATTAGAACATTTAGCAAGAATGTCTAATGTTTATGTAACGATGGCACCTTATATTAAATCGCTTGTAGAAGAAAATGCCCGACGAGGAATTCCTGTTCAGCGACCTTTGTTTATGCACTATGAAGAAGATGAAAAAACATATGATATTCAATACCAATATTTATTTGGTGAAGATGTACTTGTTGCGCCGGTTCATCAAGAAAACCAAACAGAGTGGGAAGTATATTTACCAGAAGATCAGTGGGTCCATGTATGGAGTGGTGAAGAGTACACAGGAGGATCGGTTACTGTTCAGGCGCCATTAGGTTATCCACCTGTATTTTACCGTAAAAAATCGATTTGGAGTGAGTTGTTTTCTAAACTAATTCACATCTAATTTAAAAGCTATTTATATAAGAAATGTAGTCAAACGGAAAAATAGTGTTGATAAAGGTAATGATGTATTTTAAAATGGTTATAACAAATAGTTTTATGACAAGGGGAACTCTATATGCAAAATACAACAGCTTTATATGTGCCTATAGGTAGAAAAACATTTGATATTGAAGCAGCTGAAATTTATCGTCAAAAAAGTATGGAGTGGCTGAAAGGTAACTGCAGTACTGTGATTGCGCCGGAGCAAATTATAACTTCGGTTGAAGAACTACAGGGGTTTCTTGATTCAATTAAAGGGGATAAGATTGATACCGTTTTATATCAAAGCGTTACGTTTGCCGATGGTGAATTTATGGTTAAGATATTGGAGTATTTTAAACAGCCTGTAATTGTTTGGTCCGTACGTGAGCCAAGCGTAGGTGGACGTTTACGTTTGAACTCGCTAACAGGTGGAAATAGCACCAGTAATGTACTGCGCAACCATCAGCATCCGTTTGCATTTGTATTTGGAAATCCAGATGAGAAAGCTTTACAGGATCGTCTATTAAGACAAATTAACGTTATGCGCGTGCTAAAAGCATTAAATGAATTAAAAATTGGGGTAGTGGGAGATTATCCACCAGGATTCTTTTTCTCAGCAACAAACGAAGAAGAATTAAAAAACGCACTTGGCGTAACCCTTCATAAGATGGATTTACAAGAAGCGTTTAAAGAGTGTGTAAAGCTTCCAGAACAAGAATGGATAGGAGAAGTTGAACGGGCAGAAAAGCAGGTGATTGGTCTAAATCGAAATGACGAGACCGTTACTAAATTTGCTCAATTTTCCACATATATTAAAAAGCACATTCAACGTGAAGAGTTAGATGCACTAGCTATGCGATGCTGGCCGGATTTCTTTAATGATTTAGGAGCTGCTCCGTGCTCAACGCTGTCTCAGTTTACGGAAGACGGAATGGTGACATCCTGTGAGTCCGATATTCATGGATCAATCTCCATGTTTATCCTGCGTGAGTTAGCAGGCGGAAATGCACCTTACCTTGGAGATTTAGTTCACATAGACGAAGAAAAAAACTCGGTTGTTTTTTGGCACTGCGGTGCAGGAGCATATTCACTTGCCAATCCTTCTACCGGAGCAACAGCAGGGGTGCATCCTAACAGAAAAATTGGTTTTGCAATGGATTTTGGATTAAAAGCAGGAGAAGTAACGATCTTCAGGGTAAGTCATACGCCTGATGGCTATCGTCTTCTAGTGATGAAAGGAAATGCATTAGATGTAGAGCAGCCTTTTACAGGTACATCTGTAGAAGTGGAACTGGCGACAAATGCATCAGACACACTTTATGAACTTATGCACGCGGGGTATGAGCCTCACTTTGCACTAGTGTATGGTGATGTGACAGAACATCTAATTGAACTAGGGCGTATGCTTAATTTAGAAACAAAGGTGTATGTCTAAAAAGATCCTACTTCTCTGCTACAGTAAAAGTTAGCCAATACTATATAATAATACCAAACGCTAACTTAAAAGGAGTTTGAGAAAATGAAAGATACAATAGGTTCTAATAAAAATATCGCGCTTTATCTTCAAGTAAAAGATGTCTTAATTAAACGTATACAAGAAAAAGTTTGGAAGCCCAATACGTTAATTCCAACAGAACAAGAATTAATGCAAGAGTTTGACGTAAGCCGTACTACCCTAAGACAAGCTATTTCTATGTTAGTACAGGACGGGCTGCTGGAAAAAAAACAAGGCAGGGGAACAATTGTAAAGCCTCAGCCACTTATCGGCGGCAGCTTAGGCAAGCTTAAAGGCCTAGCAGAAGAAGTAGCGGAAAAAGGATTAACACCGAATTCAAAGCTCATTCGTACTGATTTTAAAAAAGATTTGTATCATGAAACTTCCATGCTGGAATTGGATGCTGGAGAAGAGGTTTTAGTTATTGAACGAATTCGTTTTGCTGATGAAGTGCCTATTGCGATTGAACGTTCTTGCTGGCCTCTGCATATTGGGAAAATACTAGTTGAACAAGATTTAAATCGTGCAAAATTTTATGAAGTACTAGAAGAGAATGAAATATTCTTAAAACGAGCTAAAGAGAAGGTATCTGCCATTAACGCAACGATTTATGAAGCAGATCTGTTAGGCATACGGGGCGGAGAAGCTTTACTTGAAATGACAAGAGTAAGTTACGGTTTTGATGATAAGCCACTTGAATTTACGGTAACAAAATATCGCAGTGACAAATATCATTACAATATCGAACTTACAAGATAAAATGCTAATACAATTGGGGATGTGGAGATAATGACGAGTTTAACTCAAGTCAAACAATATGGTTTATATGTAAACGGGGAATGGGAAACAACAGCAGAAAAAATGGAAGTCTTAAATAAATATACACAGCAGCCTGCAGCTGAAATCTCAGTAGCAACAAAAAATGATGTAAATAAAGCTGTGGCCAGCGCGAAAGATGCATTAAAAAACACTTTTTCACCGTATGAACGCTACGAGGTATTAATGAAGGCAGCTAAGCTATTACTAAGCCGTCAAGAAGAATTTGCTGAAATTTTGGCTACTGAAGTTGGAAAGTCTATTCGTGAATCTCGCGGAGAAGTTGAGCGTGCGGCTACAACTTTACAAATTTCAGCGGAAGAAGCAAAGCGTATTCATGGAGAAGGTGTACCTGTTGAATCGGCTCAAGGCTCGGAGAATCGCATGGCTTTTACAGTAAAAGTCCCAGTTGGCGTTGTTGCAGCTATCACACCGTTTAATGTACCTATCAATCTAGTTTGTCATAAACTCGGACCTGCACTTGCAGCTGGGAACAGTGTAGTATTAAAACCTGCTGAAGTTACTCCAATTTGTGCGCTCAAGCTCGCTGAATTAATGGAAGAAGCAGGACTGCCAAAGGGGCGCCTTCAAGTATTGACTGGAGATGGGGCAGAAATTGGTGAATGGTTATTAGAAAACCAGGATGTTAATATGTTTACTTTTACAGGAAGCCCAAGAGTAGGAGAGCTCATTCGATCTAAGGCAGGTTTGCGTAAAGTTTCACTTGAACTAGGAAATAATTCGGCTACTATCGTACATAAAGACGCTGATTTAGAAAAAGCTGCATCTTTAATTTCTCAAAAAAGCTTTAATAATGCGGGACAGGTTTGTATTTCCGTTCAACGAATTTATGTTCACACGAATATTTATACTGCATTTGTTAATAAGCTAAAAGAAAAAACAGAAAAGTTAGTAGTCGGTAATCCAATGGATGAGCAAACGGATATTGGACCTATGATTCGTCTCAAAGAAGCAGAGCGAGTGGAAGAATGGGTAAAAGAAGCGGTGAAAGAAGGGGCGAAAATTGAACTAGGAGGAAAGCGTGATGGTGCTTTCTATCTTCCTACAATTTTGACCAATGTAAATGATGATATGAAAGTTTGTCGTCAAGAAGTATTCGGGCCAGTAGTAGCTATTGCTCAATATAATGAGATTGATGAAGTGATTTCAAAGGTAAATGATTCTGACTATGGGTTGCAGGCAGGCCTTTTTACGAACGACTTACAGTTTGCTATGAAGGCAGCTCGTGAAATCGAAGTAGGCGGATTAATTGTAAATGATGCTTCAGCGTATCGTGTCGATCATATGCCATATGGCGGTGTGAAAAAGAGCGGTAACGGAAAAGAAGGGCCGAAGTATGCAATTGAAGAAATGACTGAAGAACGTATCATTGTTCTAAATTTATAATTTATCAGTTTAAATGAAAGACCTAGATTTTTAATTTTCTAGGTCTTTCATTTGGAAAATAACAAAGAAAAAATGACGAAGGTGAACAAATATGGAGTTCCTAACAATCCTTCTTCCTATTTTCGGGATTTTTGCACTTGGATTTATTGGACAAAAGAAAATAGGATTTGATACAAAAACGATTTCAACAATGGCACTTTATTTGATGTCTCCAGTTCTCGTGTTCAAAACATTTTACACAACCAAATTTACGATTGATTACTTATATCTTACGTTATACACATTTGCACTTTGCTTTGCATTAATTGCTGTCGTCTATATGATTGCTTATTTTCAGCGATATTCTACTTCAGAAACCTGTGGAATGATATTAGCGTCTTCATTTATGAATAATGGCAACTACGGTACACCTGTTGTTTTATTACTTTTCGGCGTTACAGGCTTAGACTCTGCCATTATTCTAATGGTCATACAGCAACTGGTCATGTGTACAGTTGGAGTTTATTATGCCGCTAAAGGGAGTCCACAAGGAAATGGTATAAAATCAGCCATTGACGCAGTTCGACGAATACCAATTGTGTATGGGGGACTTTTAGGAGCTATATTTCAGTTTCTTCATATTCCATTAAGCAACTCTGTAAAAGAAGCGGTTGATTTAGTAGCGGGTGCAGCTATTCCTACCATCATGATTGTACTTGGAATGCAGCTAGCTAAAATATCAATTAGAAATTTAGCCAAAGCAAAAGTTTCATGGTCATTAGCTATCAAACTTGTGATCTCGCCATTTATCGCTTATATCCTAACACTTCTGTTACCGGTGGATGAGATGGTGAAACAAATTATGATTATTATGGCTGCTATGCCCACAGCTGCGAATACAACTATGTACGCGCTTCAATTTAATACAGAGCCGGAGTTTGTATCAAGTGCAACGTTAATTAGTACCTCCTTAAGCCTTGCTACATTACCTATCATTTTTCTAATTGTTTTATAAAATGACACAGAAACATGTTCGAATATAGGTTGAAAAATAATTTTATTATATGACTTTAAAAGGAGTAGTCAACGTGAATTCTCCTCATAACGCAGTTTTAAAAAGATATTTAAAATTTATTTTCTATTTTAGCTTTGTGTTCTTCTTATACTTCTACTTCACATACAGTTTTCAACACTACCTGACGAAATATTTGTTTCTTAATTGTTTGCTGACAGGGATATCTTTTCTCATTCGAAATTTAAGAGGTTATACGGAAAAACTGTAAAAGAAAAAAGCTATTTCACTGCGATGCAAATATCATTGAAATAGCTTTTTTACGTTCAGATTATATATGCGAAAAAATTGTGTTACTGGCACTTAAAGGAACAAGGAGCTTAATTTAAGCTCCTTGTTCTAATTTTTATCATAACCTTCAAAAACTTATCCAATATAGATTCGCACTAGCAACCAACCCAAAAGATGTAAATCCCGCAATTTTTACAGGGTGAGTAATTTTATATGCAACAAAGGGGTTAACTCTTCTTACTTACTTCTGCGAAGAGTAGAGTACCTATGGATGCGAGTGCTAGTCCAAGCAACAAAGCATTCTCCTTTAACTGAACAAAATCAAAAATTAAATAAATGAGAAAGACCCATAAATAAGCTAAAAAGATATTTAAAACAATAGATAATAAAAAATCTTTATTTTTCATGATTAGCTCCCATTACAATTTTTTCTAGTTTCTATGATTTTATCATGGAAACTTTTTTATATTGCTATTTATTAATCATTTCTCAGGAACTGTCATAAATATATTTATTTAATTTGTAAAAATATTTTGAATTAATGATCGGTCTATGATAATATTTAAATCAGTAAATCATATATAAAATTTAAAATCACATATGTGATTCAGAAAGGGTTTCTTCATGTCAGTAAAATCAGCAGAACGTGTATTGAGGGTATTTGAATTGATTGCTCAACATCCCGAGGGATTAACAGTAAAAGAGGTTAGTGATTTACTTTCGCTTCCGCAAAGCAGTACGTTTAACCTTGTGGGAACACTTCACAATGAAGGTTATTTGAATCAGGACTCATTAAAGAGGTACAAGCTAGGGCCAAAGCTAATTCAAATTGGGACAGCGGCTATGGAATCATTGGATATTTCTTCTGAAGGAAAGCCGTATTTAAAGAAACTGATGGAGGATGTTCAGGAAACGGTGTTTATGGCTTTGCTGTCAGATGGAGAATTAGTCTATGTTGTTAAGATTGACAATAATCGCTCGATTAGAACAACAGCTCAGCCTGGTAACCGTAAGCCGCTCTATTGTACAGGGTTAGGAAAAACCTTTTTAGCTTTTCTTCCTAAAGATCAGCGAGAGCAGCTGCTTGAACATATAGAGCTACTGCCTATTACGGATTATACAATCACAGATAAAAAAGTGCTTAATGATAATCTAGATTCTTTTATTCAAATGGGCTATGCAATTGATGATGAAGAAAATGAAGAAGGATTATTTTGCCTTGCTGCACCTGTATTTGGAGCAAAGGGAAGCATTGAAGCTGCTATTAGCGTAGCTGGCCCTAAGGAAAGAATGCTGAAACATAAGGATTTTATAGTAGAAAGGCTGCTTCAAACGTCAGCTAATATATCTTTTATCGCTGGATATGAAGAGGCAAAGAGATAAATGAAAAGAGGGGTAAAATGGATGTGATAAGCATGGGGGAAACGATGATTCTGTTTACCCCACACTCGAATGGAAAGATGCGATATGCTAAAGATTTTTCTTCGAAAATTGCAGGGGCAGAAAGCAACACGTTGATTGCCCTGTCAAAACTCGGTTATCAAACGGGATGGGTTAGCCGATTAGGAAAAGACGAGCTAGGAGAGCGAATTCTTTCAAGTATTAAAGGAGAAGGAATAGATGTAAGACATGTGATATTTGATGATAATGCTCCTACAGGTCTGTTTTTAAAACAAAAAACAAATGAAATGAACAGTAAAGTCTTTTATTACAGACAAGGTTCAGCAGCAAGCTTTATGAATCCGCGTGATATGAATGAAGAGTATATCTCTTCTGCAAAATACTTATACGTGACAGGAATTACACCTGCACTGAGCGATTCCTGCCACGAAGCTATTTTTCAAGCGATGAAAGCTGCTAAAAAAAATGGTGTGAAAATAGTGTTTGATCCAAATTTGCGAAAGACGCTGTGGGATGAAACAGCTGCGCGCCAAACACTAACTAAAATGGCTGCATATGCGGATATTATCTTACCAGGAATGAATGAAGGCCAGTTTTTATTTGAGAAGGATAATCCTGAAGATGTTGCATCAGCGTTTCATCAATTAGGTGCAGAACTAGTCGTTATTAAGCTAGGTGAAGAAGGAGCTTATTATTCGACTGAAAATGAATCCGCTTACGTGGAAGGTTTTAAAGTTGCTAGAGTGATAGATCCAGTAGGAGCTGGTGATGGGTTCGCCGCGGGGATACTATCGGGACTAATAGATAAATCCTCTTTAAAAGAAACGGTTAGAAGAGGGTGTGCTATAGGAGCTATGGTCGTAACCGTAGAGGGTGATATTGAAGGCTTGCCTGATAAGAAAGAGCTTTACGAATTTATGAATGCGATTACAAGAGAAGACGTTATACGATAAAAGAAAGGGGCTTACCAATGACGGATAGTTTATCACATTTATTAGAGCATAAAATCGTTGCGATTATTAGAGGAGCCAAACCGCAGGATGTAGTGAAAATTGCTTCTGCGCTTAATGACGGCGGTGTAAAAAATATAGAAATTACTCTAAATTCCCCTGATGCACTTTCAGCCATTAAAGAGGTTTCTACAGAGCTGGGTGATCAAGTGTTAGTAGGAGCAGGTACAGTGCTTGATCCTGAAACAGCACGTTCAGCTATTTTAGCAGGAGCAAAGTTTATCCTTTCTCCAACTGTTAACACGGAAACGATTAAACTAACGAAAAGATACGGTGCAGTTAGTATCCCAGGGGCTTTTTCACCTACTGAAATTCTAACGGCATATGAAAATGGCGGAGATATTATAAAAGTCTTTCCTGCTAGGCTGGGTGCTAGCTATATTAAAGATATTCGAGGGCCGCTTCCCCATATTCCACTTCTTCCAACAGGAGGAGTGAGCTTAGACAATATTCAAGAATTTGAAGAAGCAGGTGCCGTAGGGTTTGGTATTGGAAGTTCTTTAGTTGATACAAACTGTGAAATTACGCATGCATACCTGCAGGAGCTAACACAAAAGGCTAAAGCATACGTAGCCGCAGTGAATGGTATAACGAAAGGGGAAAAAGTACATGAAAATTACTAATTATGAATTGTTCCAAGTGCCGCCACGCTGGTTATTTTTAAAAATAGAAACAGACGAAGGAATTGTTGGATGGGGAGAACCTGTTATTGAAGGAAGAGCCTCTACTGTTAAAGCTGCAGTAGATGAGCTGATGGAGTATCTTATTGGCAAAGATCCATTAAATATTGAAGATCATTGGAACGTTATGTACCGAGGCGGTTTCTATCGAGGCGGACCTATTTTAATGAGTGCGATATCAGGAATTGATCAAGCATTGTGGGACATAAAAGGAAAATATTACGATGCTCCTGTACATCAACTGTTAGGCGGAAAAGCAAGAGAATCCATTAAAGTATATTCTTGGATTGGAGGAGACCGGCCTTCAGATGTAGGCGAAGCAGCAAGAGAAGTTGTTTCACAAGGATTTACAGCAGTAAAAATGAATGGAACAGAAGAGCTTCAATATGTGGATTCATATGAAAAAATTGATCAAGTAGTAGAACGTATTGCTGCTGTTAGAGAAGCAGTGGGACCTTATGTAGGAATAGGTATTGATTTTCACGGACGTGTACATAAGCCAATGGCAAAGATTTTAGCTAAAGAACTAGAGTCCTATCGTCCAATGTTTATCGAGGAGCCGGTTTTGCCGGAAAACAATGAGGCGCTAAGAGAAATTGCCAATCACGTATCCATTCCTATCGCGACAGGAGAAAGAATGTTTTCAAAATGGGAGTTTAAAAAGCTCTTAACGGACGGATACGTCGATATTATTCAGCCTGATTTATCACATGCAGGAGGAATTACAGAATGTAAGAAAATTATTTCGATGGCTGAAGCCTTTGATGTAGCGGCTGCGCCTCATTGCCCATTAGGACCAATTGCATTAGCGGCGTGTCTTCAAGTAGATGCAACGTGCCACAACGCATTTATTCAAGAGCAAAGCTTAGGCATTCACTATAACCAAGGCAGTGATTTACTAGATTATATTGTTGATAACCACGTATTTAAATATGAAGAAGGCTTTGTAAAAATTCCTGATGGACCTGGTTTAGGTATTGAGATTAATGAAGACCATGTTAGAAAAATGGCTGATATCGGTCATAATTGGCGTAATCCAGTATGGCGTCATAAAGACGGTTCTGTAGCGGAATGGTAAAGGGGAAACCATTTTAGTAAAAAAGATCTGATTGATAAATGACCGTCAGTCAGATCTTTTCTTAAACTATTATATACAGGGGGATAAGGGAATGAAGGGGTATAGCGAAAAGCCGACTCGCGTTAGATTTCGTGTTTTAGCATTTATTTTCGTGAGCGTTGTCATCAACTATATGGATCGAAGTAATATTTCTGTAGCTGCCACAGCCATGTCCAAAGATTTAAAGCTATCATCAGTAGAACTGGGTCTCATATTTTCAGCCTTTGGATGGGCTTATGCTGCGTTACAAATACCAGGAGGGGTAATGGCTGACCGCTTTGGCGCTCGTGCTACGTATGCCTTTAGTTTAATTACCTGGTCTATTGTTACGCTGCTGCAAGGATTTACTAAGGGATTTGTGAGTCTTTTTGGTCTGCGTTTAGCGACAGGAGCATTCGAAGCACCGGCTTTTCCGACCAATAATAAAGTAGTCACCAGCTGGTTTCCAAATCAGGAAAGAGCATCAGCTATTGCTTTTTATACTTCAGGACAGTTTGCAGGACTAGCATTTTTAACACCTACACTAGTTACCATTCAGCACTTTTTAGGGTGGAGAGGTCTGTTTATTACTACCGGGATTATCGGTATAGCGTGGGGCATTATATGGTATATCTTTTATCGTGATCCTTCTCAGCATAGTAAAGTAAATAAAGCAGAGTTACAGCATATCGAAGAAGGTGGAGGCTTAGTTAAAGCTGCTGATACGAAAGGAGAAAGAGCAAAGTTCGAATGGGGAAATCTTAAAGAAGCCTTTTCTCACAGAAAGCTATGGGGCATCTACTTAGGTCAGTTTGCCGTCAACTCTACTTTATGGTTCTTCCTTACCTGGTTTCCAACGTACCTTGTGGAATACAGAGGGTTAGATTTCTTAAAATCAGGATTCTTAGCATCAGCTCCGTTTTTAGCAGCGTTTGTAGGAGTATTATTATCTGGCTTTGTATCGGATGCCTTAGTGAAAAAAGGAGTATCATTAGGTATTGCAAGAAAAACACCTATTATCGTAGGGCTGCTTTTATCAACTTCAATCATTGGAGCCAATTATGTAAATAGCACATCTCTCATTATCACGTTTATGGCTATTGCGTTTTTTGGAAATGGCTTAGCTTCTATTACATGGGTCTTTGTCTCAACGCTAGCGCCTAAACATTTAGTCGGTTTAACGGGTGGAGTGTTTAACTTTATCGGAGGTCTAGCTTCTATCATCGTCCCAATTGTTATTGGTTTCTTAGCAAAAGGAGGAAACTTTGCTCCAGCGCTAGTGTTCATAGCGGCATTGGCCCTTTTAGGAGCACTTTCGTATATCTTCCTTGTAGGAAAAGTAGAAAGAATTAAAGTGGTTAAAGATGAAGAATTGAATCGAGATATTGTGTAAGGGTGTTTATCATTTTATAGGAATCATACATCTGGAATTATTTGTGGCGGGATTAAAAGAGAATTCTTAAAAATTCTATTAGAGAAAGAGCATAAATTTTGTTGGAGAGCAACGGGTTTATGCTTTTTTGTTACCTATAAAGAAGAACTTCAGTCCGTACAAGAATAAGATCATTAGATTAGGTAGTAGTGATATTCATGAATATAAAAAGCATGATAAAATATACAAAGTTCCTACCTTTTATTAACAATAGTCAAAGAATAATAGATAGAAAATGGTTATTAGACAATGGAAGGTGTATTTATGAAAAAGGTTTTAACAACTTCTGCTGTATTATTGCTAGTGGTATCAGTTTGCAGTAGTAATCAAAACAAGTAAATAAGAGCAGACCTTCTTTTACAGGGGCTGTTATTTCTCTACCTGTCAAAGTCAGCAATATAAGCAGGTTTTATTCATAGGTGATTGTTACAATACTAACAGTGCAGGTTCGATTAAAAGCCTAAGAAAGAAATAAAATCGGAGGTAGTAAAATGGGGAAAAGTGAAATGTTTAAAGACTTTAATTTTAAATTAGTGGTCATTGAAGCTTTATTAGATCAAGATCCGTTATTTCTAGAAGAATTAACCGATTTAAAAGATAAGTATACCAATAATTTTGAATGGTATTCTGGATCTGGACCCATTATTGAAATCAGAGATTATTTAGAAGAGTTAACGTTGGAAATGAGTGATTTGGAAAAGATTGAATCCCTTTGCTTTGATGGAGGTAATGAAATTTATCATATTCTAAAGCCAGACTGGGATGGAGAAGACAGTTCATTTGACGTACTATCTGTTGAAGGATTTCAGAACTTAAAGAATCTAAAAGCAGTGGACTATATTTCAATGTGCGATCCAGAAGTATTAGAACCATTCAAAGAAGCCGGAATTACGATTGAGGATTAATGAGAAGGACGTTATTGTAGTAAGGGAAGCAATTCGTCTTTATGAAGAATAAAGAGAGAACCAGTAATGAAATATAATGTTCAAATCTATGAAGATAACCAAGGAATGTTTATGTGGGATGATGCTGTTAGAAATAAATACGCAGAATAGAAATTAATTAATTTAAAAGTATGGTGGAGCCTTTATACGAGATGAAGAAAAAAATAAATCTCTTATAAAGGCTTCTTTTTGTTTCTTTTTAGTTAACATAAAAGGAAATAGGTATCTACAAAAATAAAAAAGAAAATTATTGTAATCGACCTTGTATATAATTAGGAATCTATATTGAGTTCATTAACTGAAAAAAGTATTCGGACTTCTGAGTTTTATTTAAGCTATACCACGAATCTAATGTATTTGATGCAAATACATCTAATTTTTTTAATACGTCTCTCGCGAATTCTAAAGGTGCTACTCCTGAAGCAGTAATCATGTTATTATCGGATACTACAGGTCCAATCTCATACAACTTCTCCCCTTTATAATTAGGACAGACCATTTTTGTATATTCTAAGTTATTAAGCGTATGCTTTCTAGAATCTAAGTATCCATTATTTGCAAGGGCATCAGTAGCACCACAAATTGCAGCTACAATAGTACCAAGCTCTAAAACTTCCCCAACTTTTTTCAATATAGGTTGATGAATCTCCTCACTCCATGTAGTTCCTCCCGGTAGAATTAAAAGATCTTTATCCAGAAGAGTGCACTCATCAAGAGAAATATCTGGCTGTATACTCAGCCCCCCCATTGTTTTAATAACTTCTTTATTAACTCCTACCGTCATTACTTTTAAAGGGGCTAAACCTTGCCTGAAATATCTTCCTGAATTTAGTTCAGCAATTAAATATCCATACTCCCAATCTGACATTGTATTAAATACATAAATATAAACTTTTTTTGTTTGCATATTAAGCCTCCCGAACTGACGTTCTCTATATTATACCATTTTAAAGGCATATATCTATAAAAATGTTAAAATATTCAGAAAAAACAAGGAGATTGAGAATCATTTGAAAGAAAACAAAATAGAAAAAGTCGTAATAGTAGGATTAACAACTCCACATTGTGTATCAACTGTTACTCGAATGAGTGATAATTTAGGGTTTAAAACGTATCTCGTATCAGATGCCACAGCTGCATTTGCAATAAAAGGAGCAGATAATGCATATTATCCAGCTGAACAAATACATACTGTGTCATTAGCAACTTTAGATAATGAGTTTGCCAAAGTTTTAACAACTGAAGAATTGATCAAAAAGTTAAATTTGACTGAAGCAATACAATCATAAGATCGTTATTTTAACTGTATATCTTCTACAGAATTAGTTAACATAATACCTCTGCTAGGAACAAAATAGCCTATACGACTCTATATATTATCTTGTCTTATTCCAATGAGATAGGTATCTATAAATAGTTGTCGAACTAATTCATACTCCCCTTAAAAAAGAGACAAAGTGAAAAATACAGTAAACGGAGGAATTAGCTTGCAAACTATGTTTCATTATAACTGGTTGGTTAGAGAAGAATGGTATCAATGGTGTGAGAATATTCCACTAGATGAATTGCTTCGGAAACGAACAGGAGGAGTAGGAGGAATCTTGCATACTCTCTTTCACATTGTTGATGTAGAGTGGAGCTGGATTCGTGTTCTACAGGGAAAAGATGATTTCCAAGAGGATTTTGAGAAATATCAAAGCTTAGAAAAAGTTCGCCAGCTAGATACAAGCTTTCAGTTTGAGATAAGAGAGTTTGTTAGGTCTTGGAATGCAGAAAAAGAAAAGAATATTCTTTATGATCCGCAACCAGACGGAAGTATAGCAACTGACACTTGGGGAGAAGTTATGCGTCATGTGATTGCTCATGAAATACATCATATTGGACAATTATCGGTATGGGCTAGGGAGATAGGGGAGAAACCAGTTTCAGCCAATCTTATTGGTAAAGAACTTAGTCATACATTGCCAAAAATTTAAGTTAATAAACTTTATTGATAAAACTCATGCTTGTAATTAAAAAAGTATGAGTTTGCACTTTTCGGCACCTTCTAGTATATACAATGAATTTCGCTAGTAAAGGTAGGAAGACGTTCTTAAGAATGGTTTCCTACCCAACTATACTAAAAATTCGTGTAATATGCCCCATTGATTTGTCCTTTTTAGTTTCCATAAACCCCTTTATCGGTACCTATTAAATAAATGAATTAAAATATGTTTCTTTATCACATATGAAAGCTTCAAGGTTTAGGGGTTTAATTGTATCCTCAATATTTGTATCTTTTGCTAAAAGCAATGTTATAAACGAATCATAGATCCCCATAAATGCAAAATCCATATTTTCATCTGTGATAATTGACTCGTTAGGAGATAAGTTAGCTATTTCTAAAGGTGACATATCATTGACTTTAAATGAACCGTTTGTGTCGTGAATAGGTTCCGAAAAATATAAAGTATTTGCCCCTTTTGAACAGAGGATCTTTACTAAACTATTTAGTATAAACAACGATGCACGATCTTCTTCGGGATAATAAAAATCAGGATTAGACTTAACATAGGAAGCTAATTTTTTATATTCATCACTAGGCGCACCAGTAAGGTATTGCAACGCTCTGAATAGTTCTTTGTAGGATTTTAAATTACTTTTGGACATTACTTCTTTCCATGATATTGGTTCTCCAAGTTTAAGCATTTCCTCATCACTAGGATATATATGCTGATAAGGGTTTTTCCTCTTTGATTTCTCCCAACCAGAGGGCATTTGAATAAAAGGGTGGAATAGAATAGCAGCAGAATTTATCTTATGTAAACTAATAAACCTAGAAAACAAAACCTCACCCTTGAATCAGTGAGGTTATATCATTCCTGTGAGGTTTTGTTGCAAGCAAAAACTATCAAATGGAAAAGAAGGAAGACAAAAGTAAAAGTGAAGCCGAATAGCACAGGAAATCTTTTGTATTTATCTACATAACAAACCTTTAATGGTATAATTTATTTCGTAATGACGCACCATGTCATTATATGGTCACATTTGTGCCCATCCCTATATATGCAGTTAGAGATCAAAACTCTTTATCTCTCAAAAAAGGCTGCCACTTAGTTTGCGGTCTTTTTTTAGTGAAAAATAAAATACAAGGGGTTTGTTATGAAAAAGAAATGGCTTTACACATCAATAGCATGTGCTTTCGTGCTACTTAGTGGATGTTCTTCAGACATTCAACTAGAATCTATTAAGCGAGTTACGGATTCAACAATCAAACATTCTATTCTTGACGACTATTTATCAAAGGGAACAAAAAGCTTATCATACTCGTATGATGGAGAAGGAGAAGGCAAGTACAAAATAAATATAGCTGCTAATGTTGATAACGCATTTTATGACAACAACCCTTTGGGCATATTTAATATTCTTTCTAGAACTACTGAGGGAATAGGTAGTGATTTAAGTAACTATTGTGGAAATACTAAATGTGAATTTGGTACGCTCACTGTATCATCATCTAAGGGTGACTCATATTCAATGAATATCAATAACAAGGATGGCGACGAAACGTTAGTACATAATGACGAAAAGATTAAAAGGGAGGATCTGCTAGAATACAAAGATCCTGATAGTGTACGGCCCGATGAAGAATATAGTGAGAATGAAGATGTTTCTATTTCCGAAGATGCGGTTTATGAGTTTATGGAAAATCAACTTGATCAGATGACAAATGGCGGACAGAATTATGTACCTGAAATACATTGCGAAAAAGCAATAAAGGCTACTACTAAACGATTTAACCTTACTGTGGAAGAGGTAGTTAACATCTACATAAGTAAAGCAAATATTTATGGCTCTCCTTATATAAATAACTTTTATCAAAGCGACGAAGCTTTTTATTAATACATAAACTTTAAAAGCAGCTTTCACTTAATAATCTAAGTAGAGGCTGTTTTTTATTTGTCTGCAATTTATAAACACATGCGAAAATTTATATTTTCTATTTTGCCTCACTTTTATAAGTATACTAAAGTCAATAAGACAAAAGAAACGAAATGCGTAGATCTGATTTAAGTTTATATGAGTAAATTACTAATATTAATGTGATTATCACAACATAAGCATCTTTATTCTTTTAATTTCAATTGGTTCCCATAGTTTATCTTATACCAACTCAAAAATAAAAAGCCCATGTACCCATCAGCAGTACATAGGCTTCTAGTATTGAAAACTATGAATATATACAATATTACTATTACCTCAATAACTGCTTCATCTTCTCTTCTGTCTCATTCTCCTCACGAGGCTGATAAACAGTCACTTTTAATTCAGGTGCATCATAAACTTGGAGGGTAATATGATCCATAATCATTTTTCCTGCCACAGGGTGAATAATGGTCTTTTTTCCACAAGGCGTACCTAAAACTTCATGGTTAGACCACCACTCATAAAACTGAGGGCTTTTCTCGCTAAGTTCACTAATCATAGCTTTAAACCACTCATCTCCGACAAAACGCGTGTAAGCTAGGCGGAATTGGGCAATTAGTCGTTGGGCATGATCTTCCCAATTTTGAAAAAGATTTTGATATTCTTGGGAAGTGAAGCAGCGCCACACTGCATTGCGGTTTCGTTCATCCATCTCGTTAAAGTCCCCAAATACCACCATAGCAGCTTTATTCCAGTCTACGATATTAAGTTTTTCGTCTGTTACATAGGCAGGGCAGTGACCTAATTGACTTAATAGATTTTTTACAACACGATCTATATTTTCTCTTTCATTCAGCACGGTTGCAGATGGAAGTGGCTGATTGCCTAATAAAAATAAATGCTCCATTTCTTCTTTGTTTAATTTAAAAATACGTGATATGGCTTCTAATACTTCAGAAGATACTTGTATATCTCGTCCTTGTTCCAGCCACGTATACCAAGTTATGCCGACTCCTGCTAGTTGAGAAACCTCTTCTCTGCGTAATCCTTTGGCTCTTCTCCTCGGTCCAATAGGCAAGTTAAAATCTTTTGGAGACAATCGCTCTCGTCTCATCTTCAGAAAATCCCCTAATTCTTTTCTTCTTTCTTTATCGCTTACCATGATTTTACTCCTTTGTGTAGGTAGTACTTTTACTACTAGTATAACTAGACTCCTATTACCATTATAATCCTTATTTTATGATCTAGGTAAGGGAGGTGAAACAGATGATAGTAAAAGATAGCAAAAAGACGTCTCATATATCAGGAGGATTAGTTCTTTTAATGGCTACTGTTTGCGGATTTACAGTGGCTAACGTCTACTTGAACCAAACTCTTTTAGTAAGCATGTCCGCTACTTTTCACGTTTCTGCAGCCAGCATAGGAATTATAGCTACCTTAGCTCAAATTGGATATGCACTAGGAAATCTTTTGTTAGTACCGTTAGGAGACATCTTTGAACGAAAAAAATTAATTTTGTTTTTATTATTCTCTATATGTATCATTCTAATTTTAAACGCTTTATCTATTAACAAAACGTGGATGATGGTTACAAGCTTAGCTTTAGGAATCGTAACGGTTGTTCCTCAAATTATCGTTCCGCTGGCTGCGAATATAGCTTCAGATCATAGTAGAGGAAAAGTTTTAGGAAATGTCGCCATTGGATTAGTTTGTGGTATTTTAGGCGCTCGGCTTGCTAGTGGTTTTATTGATGTTCATTTTGGATGGCGAATGGTGTATTGGACATCCGCTGTGGCTACACTTTTTATGATTTTGTTAGTTTGCATTTATTTTCCAAAAAATAAGGGAGGAAATGCCACTAGTTATAAACACTTGCTCATGTCGTTAGGTCCGCTGTTTATAAAAGAAAGAGCCCTGCAAAAAGCATGTGTAAGTCAGGGGATGATGTTTGCTTCTTTTAGCGCATTTTGGACCACGCTTGTCTTTTTATTACATACACATCCCTATTCGTATGGAAGTGACATGGTAGGGGTAATAGGGTTAGTCGGGATAGCAGGAGCGTTTGCTACGCCGATTATCGGACGTTTAATCGATACAAAAGGGGCGAGGGTTGCAAGTCTTTTGTGTATGTCCATATCTTTACTTGCCTTTATAGGCCTTATAAGGGGAGGGTACTGGTTGCC
Source organism: Priestia sp. SRI_019 (assembly GCF_057586255.1). Classification (NCBI taxonomy): domain Bacteria; kingdom Bacillati; phylum Bacillota; class Bacilli; order Caryophanales; family Bacillaceae; genus Priestia; species Priestia sp. SRI_019. The sequence continues at coordinate 1,192,431 of NZ_JBYCZN010000001.1, forward strand.
TGGGTTAATTTTAGGAGCTCTTCTCATAACGATAGGTACTCAAGCGAACCAAGTTGCCTGTCAGTTTACTATTTTTCAATTAGGAGAAGAGAAAAGAAGTCGATTAAATGGGTTATATATGGTTTCTACATTTTTAGGCGGGTCCCTAGGATCTTATGTGGGTTTACTTGCATGGACTAAATGGCAGTGGAATGGGGTGTGTGAAATAGCCATACTGATGATAGCCATTAGCTTTTGTTCTTTAATTCCAATGAACATTCCTAAAAAAATGATAGGAAATTTCATGAATAAGAAAGGAAGTAATATGTAATGAGAACACATACAGATAACTTTCAACGAGGATTAGATATATTAGCTAAGATTGATCCAGAGAACTACAAGGATATAATGGCAGGCTTTGAACAGTCAGCTCTCCCTGATTTGGGAAAGTTAGCTGTAGAGTTTAATTACGGACAAATTTTCTCGAGACCAGGCTTAGACCTAAAGTCACGCCTTCTTGCTGCAGTGGCTGGCCTAACTGCATTAGGCAATACGGAACAGTTGAAATTTTATATAAACGGGGCGTTGAATGTTGGATGGACACAGGAGGAAATTTTAGAAGTAATGTTACAAATGGTCATTTATGCTGGATTTCCTGTAGCTTTAAATACGATTTTGAAAGTTGCTAATGAAGTCTTTCATGAAAGAAATGAAAAGGAGAAACAAAATGATTATTGATAGTCATGCACATGTGGTTTTGCCTATAGAGAAACATATTAAAATGATGGATGACAGTGGAATAGATAAAACCGTATTGTTTTCTACTCTTGTTCATCCAGAAAAAAGCAGTAATGTTAAAGAATTTACAGCCGAAATGAACAGGTTAAATCAAATTCTAAATAACGAGGTGAATCCTCTACAAGCCCGCTTAAATGCGCTAGAAGAAGTAAGCGTTGCGATTAAGCAGCACCCGAATCGGTTTGTTGGATTTGGTTCGGTTCCACTTTCTTTTTCTTCTGGTGATGTCACTCTAAACGATTGGGTAGAGAAGCTTGTCAAAGAGCAAAAGATGAAAGGTCTTGGAGAATTTACCCTTGGCCCAGGTCAAATTCCATTGTTAGAACCTATATTTAAAGCAGCAAGTGACTATACGTCTTTGCCTATCTGGGTACATACTTTTCATCCTTTGAACTTAAAGGATATTCAAGAGTTATTTCTTCTCACTCAAAAATATGAAAATGTGCCGGTTATATACGGGCATATGGGCGGAATTCATTGGCTACAAACGATAGAGGTGATAAAAGACACTAAAAATGCTTACTTAGATATATCTGCATTTTATACAACATACGCCTTGTCTTTGGCTATAAAAGAAATACCTGAGAGAACGTTATTTAGTTCAGATTTTCCATATGGAGATCCATATTTAAATTTACAGGCCGTTAAGCGTCATACATCTAGAGGAGAAGTTGCAGACAGAGTGTTAGGTGGGAATATCTCGAATCTGCTAAATATATAAATTCAGCGTTTTTGTTTGATGTTGTGTTGCATAGGGTAACTAGCAGTGAATGTTAAAATTATTTTCTGCCTTGAAATAAAAAAGGCAGCCAAATAGAGGGCTGCCTTTTAAACAAGATTGAACAACTAGAATTACGTCTTATCATCACATATGATGAATTCCATTTGACATATATCATATTCTGTAGTCTTTCAGTTTCTTAATTTTCCTCTCGGAGATAACTTTAAAGACTCACATTATAGAATCTACTTACTTAATTTTGTTTATTGCTAACGAGAGTGACATGCGGAGTTTTGCTTTTTGATTTCCTCGATGAAAGATAAACGCCAGCAAAGATAATAAGTAGTCCAACGATTACGTTTGGAGTAATTGTCTCTCCTAGTAGTAAATAACCCCATACCATGGCCGAGGCAGGGATCAGGTAAGTAACCGTCGCTGCTAATTCAGGGCCACCATTTTTATTAATATAAAAATAGATTAACTGACCCAATCCTGAACCAAAACAGCCGAGACCCACAATCGCCAGAATCGGAAGTGGGTGAATCAATAAATCTGATTTAAATGGTTCGGTAATCAGCATCCCAATTAAACCAATGATAGCACCTGTTAGTAGGGTGAAGGTTGTTATAGTTAGTACGCTCACCTCAGACAAAAACCGTTTTGTTAACTGCCCAGCAAGCCCATAGCAGATACAAGCAACAAGCATTGTTCCAATCCCAACAAACCCTTTCCCGAAAATCTGACCAAATTGAAAATCCATAAGGACGAGTATCCCGAAAAAACCGATAAGAATACCGATCCACTGACGTCCGGTAAGTCGATAAGAAAAAAGAATAAATCCGATAAGACCTGTCCAGATTGGAGTGGTTGCATTCAGAATAGAGGCAGTTGTACTGTTTATCTCAGTTTCGCTTAAGGAAATTAATCCCCACGCCAAACCACAGTTAAATATGCCAACAACAATCAATGCCTTCCAGGGCAGTTTCTCTTTAACTTTTCTGCGCTTCCACCATAAAAACGGAAGCAAGATGATACCACCTGCTAAACAACGAAAAAATACAATTCCCCATATGCCAGCTGAGGGGAGCAGCCACTTCATAAATACAAAAGATAAACCCCAAATTAAACTAAGCCCAATTAAGGCTCCATACAATCGAAACATAATACACCTCCTTACTTCACTTATTATGGCAAATTTTGTTGATTATTTCATTCCGAAATTTTGCTTTGTAGAACATTTTCTCACGTTTTTTTGTTTTCGTTATCTTGATATCTTTCTCTAGGTATATAAGGTATTTCTTTTTTAATAAAATAATAAATTCCACGTTATTCATAGGAATAATTCGGAAAGTTTTAGAGTTTTTATTGAAAGGGAACGTTTGTTCTTATAAAATATAGGGAACGACTGTTCTTTTTTTGGAAGGTTCTTTTGATCGATTATGAGCAGCTGCCAAACAGATTCATTATATGTATCGACATGAAGGCATTCTTTGCTTTGGTTTTTTTTATATTAAATGCAAACGTTGAAGAAGGGCATTTCCTACATTTGAAGAATAGTAACACCATTAAATGAATGGACGGCTGACTATATTATTGCTAGAGCCACAGATTAAAAAATTGAATAGGGGTGTTCCTTGATGACAAACAGTAAAATGAATCCTAAGGTTGATGAATTTTTAACTAAAGCTAAAAAGTGGAAAGAAGAATATGAGACGTTGCGAAAGATTGTTCTTGACTGTGAGTTAACCGAAGATTTTAAATGGATGAACCCTTGTTATACGTTTGAGAAAAAAAACATTGTTTTAATGCATGGATTTAAAGAATATTGTGCACTGCTGTTTCCTAAAGGTGCTCTGCTACAAGATTCTCATGGTATTCTAATCCAACAAACGGAGAATGTACAAGGGGCGCGACAAATTCGCTTTACCGATGTGCAAGAAATAGCTGAAAAGGAAGCTATCTTAAAAGCTTATATTTATGAGGCCATTGAGTTGGAAAAAGCCGGATTAAAAGTCAAAGCTAAAAAGCCTGAAGAACTCATTATTCCTGAAGAGCTACAGCATAAATTTGATGAAATACCTGCGCTAAAAGATGCTTTTACTACATTGACTCCAGGACGGCAAAGAGCATATATTCTTCATTTTTCTGCGGCCAAACAATCTAAGACTCGAGCATCAAGAGTTGAAAAATGCATTCCGAACATTCTTAATGGAAAAGGATTAAATGATTAGTACATTTTATTTAAAACATCGCTAATATAAATCGTTAATGTATTTGAGTTGAAAATGAAATAAGGTTAAATGAACGATTGATGTTTGATTTGTATAAAAGTAGAGTAGATTAAAAAAATTTATTTGAGGAGAAAATGCTATGGAAGTTTTTGCAGAATATTTAGCGCGTATAGATAGCCCTGACCACCGTGACCGAACAGAGGAGGTTTTGGCTTGGGTTGCTAATACTTTCCCGAATTTGGAACCACAAATTAAATGGAATACTCCAATGTTTACTGATCATGGAACATTTATCATCGGCTTTGCCTCAGCGAAACATCATTTGAGCGTTTCACCTGAAGAAACAGGCATGGCGCACTTTAATCATGACATCACCCAGGCTGGATACAGCGCTACCAAAGGCCTGTTTCGAATTCTATGGACTGAGCCAGTAAACTATGAATTACTAAAAAAAATAATCGAGTTTAATATGTTAGATAAGAAAGACTGCTCAACTTTTTGGCGGAAATAAAAAGCAGATTATGAACGGAGAAGAAGGAGGGTACGGAACGGTGGATTTTGTAATGGTTATGAAAGAACTTGAAGCGCTTGGTACGGAACGAATTAAAAAGACTTACATAAATAATGGTGCACACGATCCACTTTTTGGAGTGGCAACAGGAAAAATGAAGACGATTGCAAAGAAAATCAAGAAAAATCAGGCTTTAGCCGAGCAGCTTTATGCGTCTGGCAATTACGATGCTATGTATTTTGCTGGTATCATTGCAGACCCAAAAGAGATGACTGCGGAGGATTTTGAGCGTTGGATTGATAAAGCGTATTTCTACATGCTATCCGATTATGTAGTTGCAGTAACGTTGTCAGAAACCGATTTTGCGCAAGTTGTTGCTGATAGATGGGTTGCAAGTGATGAAGAACTTAAAATGTCGGCAGGATGGAGTTGTTACTGCTGGCTTTTGGGTAATCGTCCTGACGATGAATTTAGCACAAGCAAGATTGCCGATATGCTTAATCAAGTGGAAAATACGATTCACGATTCTCCAAATCGAACGAAATCCGCTATGAATAATTTTATCTATACAGTCGGTGTTTCATATTTGCCGCTTCATGAGAAGGCGCTTGAAACTGCAAGGGCAGTAGGTCCAGTCGAAGTTAAGAAAGATAAGAAAAAAAGTAGTATTCTTCTTGCTGCCGAAAACATTCAAAAGGATATAGATAGAGGACGGCTTGGTTTCAAGCGCAAACATGTAAGGTGTTAGCATGATTTGTAATGGAGCTACACTATCTGAAACGAGACTAACAAGCATTTAATAATAATTAGTTTACTGTACGTAGGATGTTTGTTCCTTCATAAACCATCCGTTGAAGAAGTGGCAAGGGATAAAAGCTAAAAGACTCTTGAGAAAAGGAGAGGTTAAAAATGAAAACCCAAAAAGGAAATCTAAGAATCTGTCATAAAGGACACAAATATTATAAAAGCAGTAGCTGTCCGACCTGCCCCACCTGTGAGAAAGAACGCAAACCTGAAGACGGATTTCTTTCCATGCTATCAGCACCAGCAAGACGAGCATTGGAAAGCAAAGGGATAACTTCTTTGCAGCAGCTATCAACATTTAGTGAAAAAGAAATATTACAATTTCATGGTATGGGGCCGGCTTCTTTACCTAAACTTAGAACAGCTTTGCAGGCCAATGGATTAGCCTTTAAAAATTAAACAGATAGTTAAAGCAAGAAATAGATCTGGATGAAGTGTACGAATACGCTGAATTTCTGGATATGAAAGGATGTTAAGCGATAAAAAAGTAGTGGGAAAAAGAAGGGTTGGAGATTTAAGTTGAATAACAAACTAAGTAAAGCATTAGCGTTACGAAAGAGTGGAAATCACAAAGAATCTAACGAATTGCTAAGTGAGTTAGCTAAGGAATTTCCAGACGATGCTTTATATAACTATCAATGTGCTTGGAGCTTCGACATATTAGGAGAAGAAGAAAAGGCAGTACCCTTTTACGAAAATGCCATAAAGATAGGATTACCTTCTAAGGATATGGAAGGGGCAATATTGGGATTGGGCAGCACATATAGAGCCTTGGGGGAATATGAAAAATCAAAAGAGACATTTTTAAAAGGAATGGAGTTATTCCCAGATAATCATGTAATTAAAGTGTTTTATTCCATGACCTTATACAATTTAAAAGAACACAGCAAAGCGATGGAACTGTTACTGAAGTGCTTACTACATACGACAAATGACAATGAAATACTAAGTTATAAAAAAGCCTTACATTTCTACTCAGATAAACTAGATCAGACTTGGAAGTAGCTTATAAAATTCACTGAATATAAGTTCTTTTCTTGAAACGAGGAGAGGACTTTTTTGTAACAATATTGGCAGACTTCCTTTAATAAAATGATAGATTGTGAAGAAATACATTTAAACTATAGGAGGCTTTGCTAAAAAAAAGAAAGCCCTTACATATTATATCTGTCTAATATGTAAAGAGCCTTATAAGAATTATATTTGAAATAGGAAATCTTTTCTTTTAATTTTGCGGTTTTTGTTTTATTGAAGTACTTATGTTTGTACCACTCTATCCTTACTAAACTCTTGTTCAATTAGCTTATCCATGAGAAAATCGTAAAAAACTTGGTAATTTGTTTTAGTTAGTTTGTCCAGTTCCTGGTGAGTGATAATGTTATGTTGGATGAGTAAACCTATAGCAGCTGATATACAATTTACTTTTAAATCTTCTTCCCCTAACATATAAATCACCTTCCCTTAGTTACTAAGTAACCCATTCTATACAATAGGCATACTTAAGACACGGACTTATATAAGCTCTTTTCTCAATATTGCTCTCGTGCTGATAGAAAATGATAATAAAATGTTCTTAACACTTTTTAATGCATACTGTTATTTTTATATACTTCGCTTTCTTTTCCTGCAAAAAAAACTAAACGATTTACATTTTCCCTTATTTTGGAATATTGCATTTGTTTTTAACAATTAGGGAAGCTTTTGAACGCTCAGTATGTATCTGAATGTCAACACCAAGAACTTATGAACGCCATCTAATAAGGCTAAATAATGGAATTCATTTTAATGGGTTCTTATTATTCATCTTATGTAAATGCGAAATAAATGTGGTTTTCCTTTAAGGAAAAAAGGGAATTTTAACCATTACACAAACCGTCTCTGTAGGTAATTATTAAATTATATAGGGAAATCTATATTCCAATAAAATACTGTTATTACAAGGTAGGGAGGTAGAAGTATGAAAGAAACCAATAGTAAGAATTTAAAATCTGAAATTATAAAAAAGCATGAGGTATTATTTGCAAAGAGACTGGAACTTGAGAGTGAAGCAAGCCGGTTGATGTTAGAAATTAATTTATTAGATGCACAGAATACTCTTGATAAAGTAAGTCAGTTAAACCAACAGATAGATGATATAACCTCTGAAATGGATTATTTGAAACAAGCCCTTGAAGCTATCAATTAAGATATATATCAAAGTGTAACTAATTCTGTAAGTATAACCACGAGCAAATTAGAAAAAAGTAATCAACATGGAAGAGAAAGAAGGTATTTCTATGAAATCTGTATTGTTAATTGGACAATCAAATATGGCAGGCAGAGGATTTATTGAGGATGTACCGCCGATTTATAATGAGCATATACATATGTTGAGAAACGGTAGATGGCAAACGATGGCAGAACCGCTTAATTTTGATCGTCACATAGCTGGTGTTGGGCCGGCAGCCTCTTTTGCTCAAGCTTGGACAGAGGATCATCCTGGCGAGTCCATTGGGTTAATACCATGTGCTGAGGGAGGAAGCTCAATTGATGAGTGGACAATTGACGGACTATTAACCAGACACGCGATTTCTGAAGCAAAATTCGCAATGGAAACAAGTGAGTTAGTGGGAATTCTGTGGCATCAAGGAGAAAGCGACAGTTACGGAGAACGTTATAAGACGTATGAAGATAAATTGCTTTCGTTATTTAAACAGTTGAGAGAAGAATTGAATGCACCAGATATCCCGATTATTATCGGTGAGTTGGGACATTACCTTGGAGATGTGGGATTTGGAAAAAGCGCTGTAGAATATAAACAAATAAACCAGCTATTATCTAAAGTTGCCCATACTGAAAAAAATGGTTATTTTGTAACATCAAAAGGCTTAACAGCAAATCCAGATGGCATTCATATTGATGCCGTTTCCCAAAGAAAGTTTGGATTAAGATACTATGAGGCTTTTTCAAAACAAAAGCATGTTTTAGATGTTTTAGACGTTGAGCATGAATGGATTGAAAAGGAAGCAAAGCGTGAACTAACTAAAAATGAACGTATATTTGTTGAAAGTATGAAGTTTGCCTTGGGACAAGTAAGTTTTGAGGAGTTTTCTATTAATGTCTCTACTATTAATGAAAGTAAGTAAAGCAAAATTAATCCCATTTTATGAGGAGAAATCAATTGATTCCACTTTTAATCTTAGGTTTGTTAAAAGAAAAACGCGGTTCATATGGATATGAACTTTTGGCAATTATGAATGAGTGGAGTTAGTATAGATTTGTTAATTATGAAAACTAAAAAAAAGGAGAATCCTTTAAACAGGAACTCCAAAAAGCCGGTATTCAAGACACGCGAATTTTTTAAATACAACTAGTGGAGAGGTTGCAGACAGAGTTTTAGGTGGGAATATATCAAAGTTGCTGCATATATGAACTAAGCGGTTTTGTTTGATGTTAGCTTAAGTGCTATAAAAAAGACCTTGAAAAATGGGTTTCAAGGTCTTTTTTATATTTGTTAAAACTGCTGTTTCTCCGCTGTCTCTAATTTTTTATAGTGCGCAATTTTTTCTTCAATTCTCTGCGAATTTAACTCTAGTTCCTCTATCTTGCCTAAGACATCTTTATAATGTTCTTCTAACAATTCCTTTCTTGCCGTAATAGTAGACTCTCCTTTCTGTCGCAAATCAGAAAACTGCTTCATTTTAAGCATAGGCATTCCTGTAACACGTAAACGAATTAAAAACTGAATCCAAGCTAGATCAAAGTCTGTATATTGCCGATATCCGGTTTGGTCTCTTTGCACATTTTTTATTAATTCAATTTTTTCGTAATAACGCAAAGTATGTGTAGAAAGACCGGTCATACTTGCTACTTGTTGAATACTGAATAAATTTTCCATATTAATTATTATAACATGAGAAATAAAATGCTTGCTTTAGAGCGCGCTCTAAAGCGTAATATCTAACTTGTAAATAAACTAACTCAGTTGTAAGGAGAGATTCAGTTGACGAATGAACGTTACGAAAATGGTTGGAAAACGTTAATGGAAGTAGATGGAGAGGGTGGGGAACGAGTAATTGAATCATTAAAAGACATTGCTCCTGACATTGGGAAATATGTCATTGAATTTGCCTTTGGAGATATTTATACAAGAGAAGGACTTAACCTACAGCAAAAACAACTGGTTACAATAAGCTCACTCACGACACAAGGAGGGTGTGAACCACAATTAAATGTTCATATTAATGCTGCGCTTAATGTAGGTCTCACACCACATGAAATAGTAGAAGCCATTACTCACTGTATTCCATACACGGGCTTTCCTAGAGTGTTAAATGCTATTTTTATTGCTAAACGAGTTTTTACAGAAAGAGAATTAACCGTCACGGTGAAATAAAAGCATATGTATATATGGCAAGGCGATTTTAATATTACTCTTTTTTAGTTTTAGAGTGGACGGACAAGCTTTGTGGGATTAATTTGATTTTGGAATAGGTGAGAATAGTATCGTAAAAGAGACACATAATTAGTAAAACAATTATTGTTGTTTAATGTGTCAAGAGATGAAGATTTTACTCATTTTTGGAGGAAGTTGTAATGGAGAAAGATCAAACGTTGAAAAATGCGATGAATGAATGGGCACGTGTAACTGAGGATCCACAAATGTTAATGACTTATGAAGTAAACCAGGAATTCCAAGTAGATAAAACATTGACATTAAAAAAAAGCTGAAAAACAAGGGGGAAAAAGAGCTATTAAGAGAGTAGCGTTAAGAATGCTGCAAAAAGGTATGGATAATCAAACAATATCTGAATTAACGGAGCTTACAGAAGAAGAGATTGGACAGATTCGTAAATAACGAATGTAAACCGAGGGTAGGAAGGAATAGATCCAAAACAACATTTTAGTTTATCACGATAAAAAAAGGGCTACCCCAAAATAGGAAAGAGGTAGCTTGCTCTATTCAAGCAAAAAGTTGAATACGTTGGTTGAGTTAAAACAACTACATTATTTTAACATGTATAAAATTTTTAGTAAAACGCTATCATTTCCAGTTTTATTACCTAATTTCCTCTGCTAAAATGGAATCATAGGGATGAAAAGAGAAGGGTAGATGAGGCATATGAGTACGAGTCTATTGCTAACTTTAGGGGTTATATTTTTGGCAACAATAGCTATAGCCATTTTAATTAAGATTCCAGAAGAAGATTAAACTGAATAATAAAATGAAAAGCTATCTCAAATTATGAATGAGATAGCTTTTTTACTGTTTTATGTCTCAGTTGAAAAATTAAAATTGATTTTATATAGAGGAATTAAATGCATAAAAATTAATTAAAAACAAATACTTTCACTGTCATAAATAAAAAGGAGGCTAGATAAAGATGGATGCACAAAGAGCACAAGAAATTGCCGATTCAGTGGACATGGCCAATGTCATACATAACGGGAAAAGCATTTACATTGAGCATGTAGACCAACAAAATGGGGTAGCTACAATTCATAACCTGGATGAACCAAATAGTAAGCAAAGTGTTTCTATAACTGAACTAACAGAACAATAATTTACTCTTAGAATAAAAAAGCCGTTTTATGTAGGCTTTTTTATTTTTCTCCCATTTTTATGGAGAGGATAAGAAGAAAAATAACCGCATCAGAAAAGTGTTGTCAGATCAAGGATGTATAAAAATCTAATCGTAATGAACTTCACTTTTAAGTGGAGGACTCAATATAATGAAACACGACTCCTTATAACTTCCACCTTTCAAAGGAATCCCTTCCCAACAACAGAAAATCAAGCAAAAAACATTGAGAGTTAGGAGATATTTTTTCGTTTATGTTGACTTCTACGAAATTTCATTGTAGGATAATCTATATCATCAATAAACACATTAAATACTTATCCTACGATGTACGTTATGCCCTATTTGTTTTGAACCGTACTGTTTATTTGGGATTCCTACATTTGTTGACGGATGCCATGCCTGTCTTTGACACAGGATCGCTGGAACGTTAATATGCGGAAACCCACCTGCGAGATCGCGGGTTCACAAAACAGATTGGGAGGACGACATAGGTGGGAATCCCTTAACTATACATACCGTGCTAGACGGGGAGATGGCGGTGCCCTGTAACCTGCAATCCGCCTTAGCAGGGTTTAATTCCTAACAGAGGTATGAGTCAGGTAAGGTCTGACTTGGACAAGTGGTGTTGACAACTAGGTCCTGAACAACAGAAACCTATGAACATGGTCAGGTCCGGAAGGAAGCAGCCATAAGTAGATTCTTCTGTGTGTTGCAGCACAACCCGGTCGAGCTAACTGTACAAGTAACGCTTATTTGATCATGTCAATGACGGGTGCACGGTGTTTTTACTTAGCAATTTTTATTTAGTGTAAAAAAACTATCTTTAATAGGTCTGGTGGCAATAGCAGAGAGGTCACACCCGTTCCCATATCGAACATGGAAGTTAAGTTCTCTAGCGCCAATGGTAGTGGGGACTTTGTCCTCGTGAGAGTAGGACGTTGTCAGGCAAAAAAACAGCCCATCATTGATATGATGGGCTGTTTTTTTGTATATTAATTTCGTTTAAATTGATTTCTACGAAATTAAATGGTATGTTTTACGTAATTTATTAGTACATGTAGGAGGATTTAGAGTGAAAAAAAATAGCCTAGAAGTTATTCCGTTGATTGATGACTTTAGCCAATGGTTAATAGAATCAGGCAAATCTGATAATACGATTAAAACCTATCGAGCAGTGCTAAACCAATTTCATGAATGGCTTCTAAGTGAAGGTAGACATTTAGATCAAGTAACAAGAAATAATGTCCAAACTTATATGGTTAACCTTGAATCTAATAATAAAAGTGCGTCGACTATAGAAAAAGTTTTTGTAACAATTAGCGTTTTTGCACGCTTTCTTGAAAAACCAGAAATTGTTCAAAATATTGAACGTAAACAAAAAGAGAAAAATAACGAGGTTGTACCAGAGTCATTAGAAGCAAGTGAGCGTGACCGCCTTTTATCTGAAGTAAAGCAACAGGGAAACCTTCGTGATATTGCTATTGTATATACTTTATTACATACAGGGATTCGAGTATCAGAGATTTGTGCTTTGAATCATAAAGACGTAAAGATTAACCAATCTGACGGTTTTTTAATTATTCGTAATGCTAAAGGGTCTAAAAAGCGACTTGTTCCTCTTTCTACAGAAGCAAGAAATAGTTTAAAGAAATATATTGATTCACTTGATTCTAGTCATGAAGCTTTATTTGTCTCTAATTTTGATAGAAGAATGTCTGCACGTACGGTTCAGTACATGTTAAAAAAATATAATGTAAATCCTCATAAATTACGCCATACTTTCTGTCATGAGTTAGTTAAGAAAGGGATAGATATTGCAACAGTTGCCGAATTAGCAGGCCATTCTGATGTGAATGTTACAAAACGATACCTAAAATCTTCTACAAGAGATTTAGAAAATGCGATTACGCAAACCTTTTTATAAAAAAACTCTGTAACAAGAATCATGATTCTTGTTACAGAGTTTTTTTATTTAGGTGTATGTTCCTACTTAATAATTGCAAAATTAAGTATTAAAACACAATTTACATAGATGTTGACTTCTACGAAATTATAAGGTAAAATAATTTTTGTTGGTAGCGAAACAAATATTAATTATTAACTTACTAGTGCATGTTTCATATGAAGGGGTAGCATACGGATAAATGTGACTGACTATAAATAATTTCCATACTTATTGGTGACAGAGTCAAGGGCTGCAATACCTTTATCACCGGTCAAATCCGGTTGCTGTCTCCACATTTTAATAGAGAACTTAGAAAGGATCTTTAGCTCAGCTGGTTAGAGCAGACGGCTCATAACCGTCCGGTCGTAGGTTCGAGTCCTACAAGGTCCACCATTGAACCTGAAATATGGAGGAATACCCAAGTCTGGCTGAAGGGATCGGTCTTGAAAACCGACAGGGGTGTCAAAGCCCGCGGGGGTTCGAATCCCTCTTCCTCTTCCATTGTATCTTTGTTATTATCGCGGGGTGGAGCAGTTCGGTAGCTCGTCGGGCTCATAACCCGAAGGTCGCAGGTTCAAATCCTGTCCCCGCAACCATTTTTCACATGCGGATGTGGCGGAATTGGCAGACGCGCTAGACTTAGGATCTAGTGTCTTATGACGTGGGGGTTCAAGTCCCTTCATCCGCACCATTTTAGGAAGCGCCCGTAGCTCAATTGGATAGAGCGTTTGACTACGGATCAAAAGGTTAGGGGTTCGACTCCTCTCGGGCGCGCCATAAACGGGAAGTAGCTCATTTTGGTAGAGCCCAAGTCTGATAAGCGTGAGGTAGGTGTAAAGCCCACTTAGGCCTACTATTATTCCACAGTATCTCAGTGGGAGATCCATACAGAGAAGTACCCAAGTGGCTCAAGGGGCTCCCCTGCTAAGGGAGTAGATCGTTAACGCGGTGCGAGGGTTCGAATCCCTTCTTCTCTGCCATTTTATAATTTTATCTGGTCCGTTGGCCAAGTGGTCAAGAGATTATCCTTTTAAAAAGGTAACACGGGTTCGAATCCCGGACGGGTCATTACAAAAAAGGCAGTTTGCTGATAAAGCAAGCTGTCTTTTTATTGGATAAGAGATATTGCTTTAATCCATTATGTAAAACTAATTTAAATGTTATTAGAATGAAGATAAAAAGCATTTGATAATAGTGCCGATAACTCGGAGTATGTCAACAGAGATATTTAATAAATTTCAACATTGTAGAAACGCTCCTGATATAACCCAAAAAGAACCACCCCCAACAAAAAAGCACTCACTAACGTGAGTGCTTTCCTCATTAAATAAACAATCCAACCATAATACCTGTTAAAATCGAACCCATTGTAGCGACTAACAGCATCTTCAAGCCGAACTTGGCAACGCGTGAAGCTTGTTCGCCGTTGATTGCTTGGATCGTACCAAGAACGATACCGATTGAGCTGAAGTTGGCAAATGAGATTAAGTAAGCTGATACGATACCAATCGTTTTTTCAGAAAGGTTAGGCATCATTTTTTGGAAGTCAAGCATGGCAACGAATTCGTTTGCTACTACTTTTGTTCCCATTACGCCGCCGGCTCTCATTAGCTCGTCTGCCGGGATACCCATGATAAAGGCAATTGGGTAGAAGATATAGCCTAAAATGTCTTGAACCGTTAATCCGATTACGCCGTTTAGTACGTAGTTCACTAATGCTAAAAGACCAACGTATGTAACAAGCATGGCTGCTACGATTAACGCAACGCGTCCGCCGTCTAGTGCTCCGTCACCGATTGCTTCAAACAGCGTGCCTTGCTTAGCAGGTGCTTTGATATCGACTTCGTTTTCATCTTCCACTTTTACAGGTGCAACGATAGAAGAAACGATTAAGCCAGAGAATACGTTTAGCGGAAGGGCAATTAATACGTATTCAGCCGGAATCATCTGCATGTATGCGCCTAAAATCGAACAAGAAACGGATACTAAAGATGTTGTTGTAACGATAAATAAACGGTTTGGTGTTAAACCTCCGATGTGGTTTTTTACCGCAATTAGCGCCGTTGTATCACCAAAAATCATTGCGTTCACCGCTGTGAAGCTTTCAATTTGGGGAAGTCCGGTAATTTTTGAAACAAGTCCTCCGATATATTTGATCCCAAAGGGTAAAATACGAGAGTAGTTTAAAATACTTAATAATGCTGAAACGAATACAATCATAACTAACGTTTGGATAAAGAAAATGCCTTTTCCTGCAAGATCTCCAAACACGAACGAAATTCCGTCGTTACCAAATGATAAGATCTTTGTAAATACACTCGTAATAAAGTCAAGCACCTTGCGACCAATCGATGTATTCATCATAAAAGCAGAGATAGCGAGCTGAATAACCAGCATAACTGCGATGCCTTTGTAGTTGATAAGTTTCTTGTCGTTTGACATGAGGAACGCAACTGCTAAGACAATTACAATTCCGATAATTCCCATTAAAATTGACATTTACTTTTCTCCTTACATGTACTCTATATTTATAAAAGAGGGACGTGCATAGAAATGACTATGTAAATCGGCCTCTATTTTATACAAAAACGGAACTTCTACGCCAATTTTGTTAAAAATGGGCAAAATTTTTTAGGCCATTGTAAAAAATGACGTAAGTGTAAAATAATATTTACTATGTGCTAATATGTAAAAAAACATGCAGAACTGACATAATAACTTATATTTCGACAGCCTCTACTATCTTAAATCATTTCGAACAAAAGAAAAAGAGGAAATGAAGATATTTTTAATATAATTGTGAAATATTTTTTAAACTTTCATGATATTGCCAAGATTTTAGTGGAATACACAAAAAATAAGAGCGCCATCTTTAAAATGTGGTAAAATATGACGTAATTAGTAAGGAAAAACGGCGAAGGGAGAGGTACGAATGAATCAACGTAAAATAATTCATTTAGCAACCGGTATGCCTGAGCAAATGGCATACAGTCCTGACAAAGAAATGCGCACAGGCATATGCAAGAAGCAAGTAGACGAGACCTTTTTAGCAAAAGAAGGGTTTCAAGGCGACGGCGTAGCGAACTTAAAGTATCACGGCGGACCGGATCGTGCGGTGTGCGTGTATCCGTATGAACACTACAAAAAATGGAACGAAGAATTTGATGCGGAGCTGCCGATGTCTGCGTTTGGAGAAAATCTTGTCTTAGCGGGCATGGTTGAAAAAGACGTATGCATTGGAGACGTTTATCAAGTGGGAGACGCCGTTATTCAAGTGACGCAAGGGCGAAACCCATGTGACACGATTACAAAGAGAACGGGCGTTAAAGGTCTTTTAAAACGAATGATTGAGACAAGCTATACCGGCTATCTTTGCCGCGTGCTGAAAGAAGGCACGATTACGCAAGATGCGGAAGTGAAATTGATTGAAGCTCATCCAAACCAAGTATCCGTTTGGTTTACGCTTGATTTATATTTCCATCATTCAAAAGATGTAGAAGGAATGCAGCGGGCTTTAGAAGTGGCTGAGCTGGCTGAAGACTGGAAGCATAAATTTCAAACGCGTATTGAAAAGGCGCTTTCCGTCGCGCAGCGATAAAAAGTAAATGCCCTCTAATCGTTAGAACGTATCTAACGATTAGAGGGCATTTTTTTCTTAGAAGCGTCCGTATCCTAAGAAATGATCTTGATAATAAGAAACATCTAGGTCAGCTACTGCTACACCGTGTGAACCAGCATGAATCATTTGGCCGTTTCCGATGTAGATTCCCATGTGAGATGGGCCGCTTGTGTATGTGTTTTGGAAGAATACTAGATCTCCTGGTTGTGGAGACGAAATCTTTGTCGCCATGTTCCAGTAGTTTGCTACGCTTGTACGTGAAATGCTGTGACCGCTATGGTTGAACACGTATGCGATAAAGCCTGAGCAGTCAAATCCGCTTGGTGTGTTTCCTGCCCATTGGTAAGGTGATCCTACTAAACTACGTGCAACATTTACTGTGCTTCCAGAAGCCGTGCTTGTTGTTGGAGCAGGTGCTGGTGTGCTAGTTTCTTTTGCTGCAGATGCAGATGTAGATGCAGATGCTGTAGAAGTAGAAGGAGTTGATGTGCTTACACCTTTTACTTGGCTTGCGCTTGGTTTACCTGATGCAATTGTTACGTAGCTTGAGCTTTTTGAAATCCATTTGTTTGGTGCAATTTCAACTAAGCCGTTTGCTTCTTTTAAAATAGCAAACTCTTGACCTTGTGTTGCAGTTCCAACGACTGGAGATGAAAAGCTAGCTCCTTGACGAATATTTAACGCACTCACGTTTACGATGACTTTTTGATTAGTAGTAGTAGTTGCTTGTTGTTGAGGTACGCTTGGCGTTACCTTTTCTTGTACGGGTGCTGGTGCAGCGCCTCCGTCATTTGCACTTGCTGAAGTTGTGCTAAATGTTAGGGCAGCGGGAACAAGTAATGCTGCTAACCCCATATTCATAACTGTACGATTTGCTTTCTTTAGCATGTTCTTTCTCCCTTTCCATAACTTGTTTTATTCACAACTGTGAGTCTATCAATCCTGACAGGAAAAGTAAACATCTAATTCCAAATTACGACATTTTGTAACATAGTTTTAATATTAAAGGGCGATATAAGTAGAATTGTCACCTTCTCTGTAATAATTCTGACAATTTATCTAGGTAGAAATGTTTAGGGAATTCATAGATTTATTAGAAAATATGTAAGTGGCATGGCATTTTTCCGTTTTTCCGTTAAAAAAGAGGGGAAATCAAAAAACAGCAGCTAAATAGCTGCTGTTTCTAGGGTATATAGTTCGATGGTAACATAGTTTGCTATCGAACTTAGTGAATAACGGGGTACAAATCTTAACTAATGTACATGGAGAGAATACCAAACCTAAATAAAAAACCGTATTCGCAACTCGAATACGGTTTTTCGTTTATTCAGCGACTTCTGCTTCATTTGCTTTTAGCTTTTCATAAAATACGCCAAGCGAAGTCGTTACATACGGAACGAGCCATAATAACCCGATGCCAAGCGTAATGATACTTAAAATTCCCCAGCCGATGAAGCTTAAAACAAGTAGAAAGTAGGTCCACTTGTAGCCGTTCATTAACCGTCTGCTTTCAGTAATAGACTGGTTGACTGAATAATCTGGGTTATCGCGGAATACGAAGTAGGCCTGTGAATAGGCAAGGCTTTTGATGATGCCAGGAATGATTAATAAAATGCTCCATAGCACGGTATAAATAATCGTTAGCAAGTAAAGTCCGAGTGTTCTAAAATATAATCCCGCACATGAAAACGAATCAAACACGTTTCCTACACGTACACTTTCTCCTCGCACCAGACGCAATAGTACCCAGTAGTAAGAAAAGAAGAGCGGCACGAGCAGCAGAGATACAATATTAGCTAAGGTAGACTGCGAGTATTCGGTTTCGGACCCGCTTGGAAATCCGTTAACAAGAAAGTCAATAAGTCCTGGAATACCGGCAGCAATTAGATACGTAACGAACGTAAGCAGTACGGCAAATCCCCAGCGGTTTTTCAGCGCTGCGAGTGCACCTTGCTTCACTTCTTTTATTCTCATAACTTGATGTCCCCCTCTAGGTGAATTTATACAGAGAATTTAACCTGTACATTAGTCAATATATTAGCGATTTTTGAATATATGAATGCTTGCACTAATAAGTTGTGTAAAGATTTTTTAGACGCTTGAAATTTGTGTAAAGTTCTTTAAAATGGAATTATAAGGATATTTTTGGTGAGAAGGAGGAATGAAAATGACGCTTGTGTATTTGCTGATTCTGGCAGTTGTTTATATCTTTCTGGATCTGTTCATGCGAAAAAAGCTGCATACAAAGATGAAAAAAAGCTATTGGAGAAGCTTTAAAGGAAGGCGTCCGCTGTTTATCACAATTGAAATGGTGATGCTTGCTTCGTTTTTAGTGCTCATCTTCGTTATACCTCCAGCCTACACCTCGGTTTTTATGTTTCTTTTCTTTTTTCTCCTCTACGTAATTCGAGGTTTCGAAGAATGGAAGTTTGAAAGAAAGCAAAAAGAGTACTACCACTCGTGGTTTGGTGCAACTTTTTTCTTACTTGGGACGTTTATATTACTGATGACAGATATGTAAAATAAGATTGGGACATAACGAAATAAACCGCTGTTGATTTCCGTGCAAGACTTCGCTTTCCGCGGGCGGACGGTGAGCCTCCTCGTCGCGTGTGTTCCTGCGGGGTCTCACCTGTCCCGCTTTTCCCGCAGGAGTCTTCGTCTTGCCCTCCAATCAACCACTAGAAACACCTACATATATGAAATATAAAACAAGCCTACGTTCACTATACCCATAAAAAAACCGAACGAACTGGATTCTCCATCAAGAATCAAGTTCGTTCGGATCTTCCTTCAATCAAACTACTTTTATACAAGCTCCTTTTTTTATGTAAAGTATTGAACGACTGTGCCTTTGTTCTTCTCTACGTTAACACTCGCATACGCGCCGTTAATAAGCGTGAGCTGAGGAGGGAGGTGGCCGCAGTCGATGTCATAGATAACTGGAATATGTAAGTCAGAGGAAAGATCATGATACACGTCTTCAGCGGTGTAGGAATCAACGGGTTGATTAGCGCTGCTTCTGCCGAATAAAATACTCGAGCAGTTATCAAACCAGCCCGCTAGCTTAAGCTGAAAAAGTGAACGGCGAAGGTCAGCCGTCGTCAGTTCACAGTTGTCAAAGTACCAAATGACCGGCTCAGCAGGAATGTATTTTTCTCGAAACGTTTTTACGTCTCCAAAAGGAGTTCCTACTAAGTGCCTGATCACGTCAATACATCCTCCGAGAAGACGACCTTCGATGTGCATGTCGCTTAACTCTGTATGCTTCCAAACGGTTTGTTCGGTTAAATGAAACACGCATGGTGACGGGTTGTCATGCTGCCATTCTTTTTGATAGCGATCAGAAGAAATTTGAGCCACGCTTTCTCCTTTTTTGGTCGACAGCATCTGCTGCCACATCGCAGTCGTTGGATCCCAGTGCTCTCCTCGCAAGTCCACAAAGTTGGTTCCGTGAGCCGTTGCAATCCCGGTATTAAGTGTAATAGCCAGCAAAAGAACGCTGGTGTCAGAATAGCCAAGCACCCATTTTGCTGTCCATTTTGTAAAGTCTAGATGTTCAAGAATTTCAATCAGCAGCTCGCCTCCCCAAGGAGGAATAATGATATCGATGTTTTCATCAGCAATCATGGCTTGAAGCTCATTTGCACGTTTTTTAGGAGAAGCGGACTTTGCTTTGTGCTGCGTCCAAACCGTTTCTCCCGGTATAACAGAAAAGCCTTTTTCTTTCATTCGTTCACACGATAAAGAAAACATGGAATGAAGAGCTTGAGGTACACCAGAAGAAGGTGCGGTTATGCCGATGGTTGGGTTGGATGTCAGAAAAGGATAGGTAATCATAGCGGCCTCCTTCAAAGGTTTTAGCTTATTTTACCAATGAGAGAAATACTGAACAAGCTTATTTTTCATTTAATTTAGGAAGATTGATAGGTTTTGTAAAAAGAATCCGTATTAATAGATGTAAAAGCAAGCGGAAAGGAGCAATGTCATGGAAGATGACTGGATTGTTGCGTGTATAACGCGGAAAAAAGAAAAAGGATTAGAGCTGTTAATCGATCAGTACGGAGGGTTAATTACGGCCATTGTACGTAAGCATCTAGGCACGCTGAAAGGTTATGAAGAAGAGTGTGTAAACGACGTATTGTTAGCCGTGTGGCATCATATTCACCGCTTTGATTCGGAAAAAAATACGTTTAAAAACTGGGTTGCGGCTGTTGCTAAGTACAAAGCCATCGACTATCAGCGCAAATACATAAAAACGCAGCACGAAGCGCTTGGCGAAGCGAAGTTTGGTGAAATATCAGGAGTTCATAACGTTCAAGGGGACGACGTGGAAGAACTTTTAGGTCACTTAAATGAAGGAGACCGGGAGCTGTTTAAAGCGTATTACTTACAAGAAGTCGAGCTAAAACAAATTGCTAAAAAACAGAAGACTACCATCAGCAATTTATACAACCGGCTGTCGCGCGGACGAAAAAAGTTAAAAGCTATTTTTAAATAAGAAATAAGGAGGGACAAAGATGAAAAATCAGTACGACTTATTAAATGGGTCTTCTATAGATGTTGATGAATATGAAGAAATCGAGCTAACGGCAAGCGAGAAAAAACGAATGAAAAAACGTTTAAAACGTGAAATAAAGCCGGCGCGGAAAAAAGCGCGTCAGCTGATTGCCGCTGCGGTGCTGCTGCTTGCTGTGACGCCTGTGATGATGAAAAACGAAACGGTATGGGCATCGGCTGTGCGAATCAGTCAGCAGCTTGGTCAGCAAATCGAGCTGCTTATGAACAAGCCTGAAGGCAGCTTGAGCAGCTATAAAAAAGCGGTAAATGAAACGGCAACGGACCAAGGTATTCAAGTAAAAGTAAATGAACTAATGCTTGATGACGGACAGGTACTGCTTGGGCTGACGATCAGCGCAGATGAATTTAGAAGAACGGCACTAGGTCTTAACCGAAACACCCCAATTCGACCGGGAGAGCTGCGCGTGAAAATTGGTAATCTGTCGTTTTTTGATTCGGCTTCCAGTATCAGAGAGGAACCAATCAAAAACAAAGACGGAAGCTGGGACTATCTGTATGCTTTAAAATTAACGCAAGCGGACACGAACGGAGACGGGAAAATCGATGTGGAAGGCTACAACGTGCTAAATCATATTGATCCAAACAAAAACTATCAAATCAGCGCGCAGTTCACAAGCCTCGAATTTGAAAAGAATCCTGGTCAGACGAAAAGCGGGAACTACCGGGATTCGTACGGAGAAATTAAAGGGAATTGGACCGTACACACCAGCGTAAACGGCTCAAAAATTATGGCTGATACTAAAGTGTATCCGTTAAACAAAGAAATTCCGATTAACGAAAAAGGAATAGAAGGTGTATTGTCCATTAAAGAAGTTCGCGTATCGCCTGTTTCGATTAAGCTGCACTATACGTTTACATCGTCAACAGGAAGCATTCGAAACGGAACGAACGTGGGCGTAAAAATAAAAGACCAAAATGGAAGAGATCTTTCTGAAAGCGGCAGTGGAGGAGGAACAGACAGAGTGCTAGAAATGGACGAAGAATATCGAAACGACAAAGGAGTGGTTATGCTGCGATTTGTTCCGTATGTAAGTGATTACGAAAACGACAGTTCAAAAAATTTAACCTCGGAAGCCTTTAATTTGAAGGTAAACAACAACTAATCAAAATAAAAACCAGATGCCTGCTTAGCGGGCATCTGGTTTTTGTTAGATATCCATTTTATTTAACAAGCGAAGAAACGTCTGTAATTCTTCATCCGTAAAATGGCTAAGCTTTTCGCCATATTCTTTGGTGAGTACTTTTTCCATTTCTTCTGCAAACGCTTTTCCTTTATCCGTAATGGATAAGTAGACAACGCGACGGTCTTTTTGACTGCGTACGCGCGTAACAAATTCTCTTTCCATGAGACGGTCGCTGATGCACGTCATGCTGCTGTTTGAGATGTGCATATGCTCGGCAATCTCAGAAACGATATGATTCCCTTCTTTATACAGCATGTGAAGCGCTAAAAATTCATTTAAAGGAATATATGATTTTAAAGTAGGGATAACGGATAGCTGCATTTTTTTCGTTTGGTTTCGCATCGTTGAAACCACATTTTGGATAAGTTCATCTCGTGTATTCATTGAGGTTGTGTGCTCCTTTTTCCGTTCAAACAATTCTTTTTCTTTTCTATTGTACCATATTGTACATAAAGAGAAGCGGCAGGTTTTTTAGTGGGAAAAAGAGAAGTAGTACATATCTGTTGCGATAGAAAGGGGCTTGAGTGATGGAAAAGGTAATTGAGTTTAAAACGACGCTGCTTCCTTTTGATGGAGCAAAAAAGCTTGTGAATGCAAATAATTCGGAAAGTGACTTATTATACAAGGAATATTATGATCTCGGAGACGGCAAGCAGATGTGTACGCTTGTGTTTGAACGCTATTTTTTCCGCACCGGCGGCAGGGGATCACTAACGATTATTTTAGAAAATGTGTCCGGTCCAAACAAAGTAAAGTGTATTCCTTCAGGAAGCGCAGAAGGAATACTAAATATTGATTGGGGAGCAAGCAAGGATTTTGTACGATGGGTAGAAAACGCACTGTCTGCTTATACGCTAGAAGAACCGCAAAGATAAAGGCAAAGCTGGAGAAGGCAATAAGCTTCTTCAGCTTTTTTTGTGAAGCGAAGGGCGAGTAGAGAAATGAAAAGATGCAAAAGCTACTGTAGAAATAAGAACTTTATGTGGACAATAATCATTTTTTCTCTTTTTACCAGATAAATGAGTATAATATGAAATTGCAGGAAGACTTCACATTTACATAACAAAGGAGAACAACATAATGAAAAAACTCAGCATCGTATTATTCGTTTTAATGATAGCTATAGTAGGCTGTTCAAAAGGAAATGATTCACGTTCAAAAGAAGTAAAAGGAACGATTGAAGTACCGGAATCAATTCAAGCAAATGAACAAGTCAAGCTTAAAGTCCTTGTGACGCAAGGAGACAAAAAAGTGGAAAACGCCGATGACGTGCAGTTCCAAGTTGAAAAAGAAGGCTACATCAATCAAGAAATGACAAAAGCACCGCACGAAGGAAAAGGCGTCTACAGCACGGACTATACGTTTAAAGAAAGCGGTGAATATACGATTACCGCTCACGTTACGGTAGACGGTGACATGAAAATGTTTACGAAAAAAGTAGAGGTAGGTAAGTCTAAAGAGTAAAGCTTATAGTCGAAAAAGCGGCTTATATAGTCATTAAAAAAGAGAATGCCTCGCGCATTCTCTTTTTTTATAGGGTTGCTTTAATCTACGTAATTGGATAACTCAATCAAATTGTAATCAGGATCTCTTACATAAACAGAAACGATCGGACCTACAGCACCCGTTCGTTTGACGGGTCCTTCTTCAATTTCTACATCATGTTTTTGTAAATGACTAATTATGCTTTGGATTTTTTCTTCTGTGATAAAACATAAATCAGCAGAGCCGGGAAGAGGATGCTTTGCTTTTGGCTCAAATTCATGGCCTGCTTGATGTAAGTTTATTTTTTGTTCACCAAAACGAAGCGCTATTCTTCCTTCTCCGAACGTTTCTTTTTGCATGCCTAAAATAACCGTATAAAAGTGAGTCGTTTTTTCAACGTCTTTTACCGTTAGTACAAAATGGTCTAATTTTTTAATCATGTCGCTTCCTCCTAACAATGTGAACTTTCTTCCTCTGAAAATAGAGTAAGTATTTAATGGGATCTGAGAGGTTTTTCTATAAATAAGTATATCATTTATAAGGAGGAGGATAGTCAAAGACAGCTGTATGTCCATTTCTAGTTCAAAAGAGTGTTTTATAAATAGCCTGTTTTTTAAAATATTGTGGTTTTACACAATGCATTAAAGGGTTATGGAATTTTATGTTAATATTAGATGAAAAGAGGCTTTTATTTTAGTAACTTGGTCTAGAAATATTGTTGATTAGATGCGTTAAAAATTTAAATACATATAAGAATGGAGATGCTCGTATGTCTATGGGGATACTTTCTTTAAGCACTTTTGTTAACTGATTTGTAGCCATTCAAGAGTTTTTAAAGCCTGAAAAGAATCAGAGTAACCGAAAAATAATGATGTTAACATCCGCAGGCTCCTTGCTGACGCTAGTTCTGACCATTTCTCTTTTTCAAACGCTATAAAAATACTTCTAAAAGCGGTTTTTCCTAGGCTATAAGAAGCGGAGTAGGGCTCACCTTTCTTTTTTGCTCCGCTTATTCTGCAGAAAAAAAGAAAAAGAAGCATGTGAACTGATGGTTCGCATGCTTCTTTTTTCATGTACTAGGCTATATACGACTATCTTATTTATAAACGCTGGACGGGATTTTAAACGTATGAATGCCGTTAGAATACGGGCCGTACTCATACTCACCAAATATAATGGCAATGCCGTTACTTGTATAGTAAAACTGATCTTCTTTTAAGTTTACAGACTTAAATTCATTAACCCAGAACTGAGCACCTTTTTTATTGCGGGCAATCATTTCATTGCGAATATAGTTATTAACTTTATTTAGCTTCGTATTATTGTTAATAATATCTTTTAAGTTGATTTGTCGAGCTTTTAACAAATCGTAATTGTACGTATCAATCCAAGCGTTGCCGTGAACGCCGCCAGCGTACGCATCATTGGTAATAGCAACACTTAAAATGTTATCTTGGTTGTAAGGTACAGAGTATGTCATATTACGAGAATAAGGACCTGGCGCCCAGCCGTTTTTACGGTCTTCCTTCTCTTGT
Organism: Priestia sp. SRI_019; assembly: GCF_057586255.1. Classification (NCBI taxonomy): domain Bacteria; kingdom Bacillati; phylum Bacillota; class Bacilli; order Caryophanales; family Bacillaceae; genus Priestia; species Priestia sp. SRI_019. Next base: position 1,217,388 of record NZ_JBYCZN010000001.1, read on the forward strand.
TCTTTTAGCTCGTTGTGTTCTTTTTGGGCTTCCTTTGCAATGTTTAAAAACTTTCGATTGTAGCTAACCTCAAATGGTTTATTGATAAGGCCGGATACCTGCGGATAGCTAATGTTGCTCGCTAAAGATTTCTTTGTAACCGTTACTCCTAGTGCTTGAATTTTGTCACTAGGCGCTTTTTCATACTTCATACTTGATGACTTCTGAGCATAGGTACCCTTTGATACCCCATACAGACCACCAAATTTGCTAGACTCAGAATACACGCGGAATACTTGCCCTTTTGTCACTTTTCTAGCCGCTGCTAACTTGTTGTTTTTAATATTGTAAAGATTCGTGTTCTTTAAAACGGTAATGCGTCCTATTTGCCCTTTAACCAGTTCCTGATTCCCCCACACGACTTTTGCTTCTGAAACTGTTTGCGGAGCAAGCGGTGAAAATAACAAAGCCAAACCTAAAACAACTGCGCTAACTCTTTTGAAGCTTTTCATAAAAGCCCCCTAAAGTGATTTTTGTAGGTTTTAAAACCAATACATACTTTATTTTCCAAAAAAGTTCATTCACTAGTATAGCACATTTTTACATTTTTTTACTTTTGTTAATTCCTTTTTACGGAATTATTTTTGACTTACTTTTATTAGAAAAAATAGACCAGCGTTCAACACTTTATGCCTTCAGTAGAAATAAGAAAAAAGTCAGTTATTTACCCTAGACTAAAAAAGTTTCCTGTGGTAAACTTTCGGTATCATGACAAGTAAAAACTGAAAATTTTAAATAAATTATGCTGACATGTTCATTTTTCTGCACCAGCAGAATACCCTATTAAAAATCAACGAGCATATTTTTTTACCTTAAAAGTTGGTCTGATGAAAAAAACATAACCTTAGGTAAAAAAAAAGAAGGGACGAAAAATAGATGGCTAGTGTAAATAATTATCCATTGTCTACATTTACGACAGGTGAAACGGTACAGCTCGAACGAATCGAAATCGAAGGTGCGTTAAAGCGCCGCTTGTTAGATTTAGGTTTTATTCCAGGAGCCATCATCAAAGTGCTTCAAAAAAGCCCGTTGGGAGATCCTGTTGCTTATCAAGTCAGTCATACAACGATTGGTCTCAGAAAAGAAGAAAGTTCAAAAATTTATGTGAAAAAAGTAGGTGATGACGGTGAGTAAGTATCGTATAGCATTAGCAGGAAATCCGAATACAGGAAAAAGTACGTTATTTAACGGGTTAACCGGTCTTAAGCAGCATACGGGAAACTGGACGGGAAAAACCGTAGCCAAAGCAGAAGGGACGTTTGAACATCACCAGCAGCTCTACACAATCGTCGATTTACCTGGAACGTATTCACTTTATTCAAATTCGGCGGATGAAGAAGTAGCGCGCGATTATATTTTATTTGAAAGACCTGACGTTACGGTTGTTGTGGTGGATGCAACGGCGATGGAACGAAATCTTAATTTAGCGCTGCAAGTGATGGAAATGACGGAAAACGTCGTGATTTGCGTGAACTTAATGGATGAAGCAAAGAAAAAAGGAATTGTGATTAACGAAAAAAAGCTCGCTGAATCGTTAGGCGTACCGGTTGTGCCTATATCAGCTCGCAATAAAAAAGGAATTACGAATTTGCTAGATGCGATTGAAGGAGTCGTACGCGGGCAAGTAAAGCTTAATCCTTACCAGGTGCAGTACACAAAAGAAATAGAAGCGTCACTAAAGGAGCTAGAACCTCAAGTCGCTTCTATTGTGGGAAATCAATTTCCTCTGCGCTGGATTGCTTTACGGGTTCTTGATGGAGACACGTCATTTTTAGAAACGATTCAGCAGCGTCAGCAGCAAGATATCAGTCACACAGAAAGGAGGAACAGCGCATATGGGAAATCCGTTAACTCCTGAAAACTCATTAGCGATGGAACAGCTAACGCGCTATGCGCAGCAGGAAAAAGAAAAAGATCATCGTTCCAATATGGTCGCAAGTATTTATCAGTCTTCACAGCAAATATGTAAAAAATCAGTTGTGTACCAAGACCGCTCAAAGCTTCAGCGTACGGAGAAATTGGATAAAGTCTTCACTTCACCAATCTGGGGCTTTCCGATTATGCTTGGTATTTTATCAGTCATCTTTTATATCACCATAGCAGGTGCAAACGTTCCTTCCGGATTAATCGCACAAGGATTTGGCTGGGCGGAAGGGTATTTAACAGCTTTCTTTCAAATGATGCATGCGCCGGAATGGCTGCACGGAATTCTTGTACTAGGACTGTTTCGAGGTACGGGATGGGTTATTAGCGTGATGCTGCCTCCGATGGCTATCTTTTTCCCGGTGTTCGCGCTTTTAGAAAACTACGGCTACTTGCCTCGCGTCGCGTTTAATATGGATCGTTTGTTCAAACGAGCAGGTGCACACGGCAAGCAGTCGCTGACGATGGCGATGGGATTTGGATGTAACGCCGCTGCGATTATGTCGACTCGTATTATTGAATCGCCGCGTGAACGTATGATGGCGATTTTAACAAATAATTTTGTTCCGTGTAACGGCAGATGGCCTACGTTGATTTTGTTAGCTGCTTTATTTATGGCGACCGGCTTTACAGGAAGCGCTAAAACATTCGTAACAGCGCTTGTGGTAGTCGGAACGGTGTTATTTGGAATTGTTGTGACGCTGTTTGTATCGTGGGCACTGTCTAAAACGGCGCTGCGCGGAGTACCAACACACTATACGCTGGAGCTCCCGCCTTACCGTAAGCCAAAATTTGTAGATACAATTGTGCGCGCGACGCTGGATAAATCGCTGTTTGTGTTAAAACGCGCGATTATTGTTGCAGCGCCCGCAGCGGTGTTAACGTGGGTATTGGCTAATATCTATATTGGCGATACGAGTATTTTAATGCATTTTGTTCAGTTTCTTGATCCGTTTGCCAAGTCGCTGGGACTAGACGGTTATATATTAGCTGCTTTTATTATTGGGTTGCCGGCTAATGAAATTGTTGTACCAGTTTTACTGATGGCGTATTTATCAACGGGCTCATTAATTGAAATTGAAGATGCGACTCGACTCAAGCAAATTTTCCTTGATCACCACTGGACGTGGCTAACGGCTCTTAACATGATGTTGTTTTCACTTCTGCATTTTCCGTGCGGAACAACGCTTGTGAATATTTATAAAGAAACCAAAAATGTCAAGTGGACGTTTCTTGCTTTTGCGATTCCAACAGTGATTGCGATTGGCGTTACGTTTGCGGTTGCTCAAGTGGTAAAAGCGTTTAACCTTATTTAAATATGAGATAAAAGTGCAGGGCTCTTGAGAGAGTCCTGCACTTTTTTATAAGTCTCGAATTCAATAGATTTTTAGTTTTAGCAAGATTAATTGATATTTTTTAGGGGAAATGGTAATTTGTATGATGTGCGCTTCGTTTATGATGCACATACATGTAACTTCTGGGGGAGAACAACTATGGCAAAAAACAAGGTGGCAGAAACCATCTGCTGGCTGGCAATCCTTGCTCTCCTTATTCTCAGTATCGTAAATGTCGTTTATAAAGGTACAAAACAAACGCTTCTATTTACAAGAGATGAGCTGAAGTCTGGAGAAGTAAGCAAAAGCTGGGAATCATTTCGAAAAGAACAGCAGCTGTCACAGAATAAAGCAAAAATAGAAGATTTTCGTTTAACGCTAGATAGAGATCAAAACATATCTTCTATGCGGTTTACAGTGATAGATACTTCTGGTCATAACTCCTATAAAATGCTGGATTACAGCTCTTGTTTTTCATGTGAAGATCAAGGAGAGGACCGGTTGACGGTTACAAGTGACAAAGTTGATGGAAAGCCTGCTCAATACAACCGACTAATGACGGCAGATGAGTTTTTTTCGAAGGTAGAAACCCTTAACAACCAGCGTTTCTTTACAACTAGTCGCTATGCGTACACGCACCTTCATTCTTCCGGTGAGTACGAGAATACGAGTTATGAAGGCCCTTACTTTATTTTAGAGGGAACGGAGTTAAAACAGCTACAAACCTCTCATTCTTTGGACAAAGATTATCGTAATTACGGCAGCATACAAGTGATTGGCAGTAACAGTTCAGGAGGCTATGAGACAAACGAGGGTACAACCAAGAGTGTCATCATTAGGTAAAAAAAGCTGCAGTTTGCACCACGAGAGATTAATAGAAAAAAGCGCCAATGAAATGCTAAAAGGAGGCTGACCGTGGGGATATTTTTTAATAAAATAGATTCAAAAAAAGCTAATAAGTATCAAACAAGGCTATATTCTTGCTTCACCATTCTCATCATAGTGAATGTGATTAACAGCTGGTTTCTCGATTGGCTTTGGCTTTATATCACCACAAGCAGCGTTCTTGTTATACTAGTGATATTCCTGCTCAAAACACCTAAACGTGATTTAGATGAAGAGTGGAAGCAGCTAGAAATAGAGAAAGACGAGGCTTTTGAAAACAGAGTCAATTTGATGGTTATGAATGGCCGAAGCGACGTTCAGGTTATTAAATACATACGAAAAGAAAAAAATCTTGGTTTGCTTCATGCGAAGCAGTATCTTGACCGTATCAAAGAATCAAAGAAATAATAAAAGCGACCGTTGACAAGAATAGCGGGTTCGGTTTTGAAGTGCAAAGTAATAAATAGCATATCAAAAAAAACAGATTTTTTCGTAGGCTTTTCGGTATTAAAATAACCAAAAAGGACTATCAGGTGATGGTCCTTTTCGCTTAAATACCTAATATCGAAATGTACCCGTTATTTTTACTCTTTTCAGTTATCCAAGTTTGGAATTCGCTGATAACTTGAACTAAATCACTAACATGTTGATTGAGGTTTTCTTTGGATTTTTTCTCCGTGCTATCCAGATAGAAAAAACCGATATGATTTTTTAATTCATCAGCTTTTGGATTATCCATTAAAAATAATTTAAGGTTTTCTAGTTCCTCTACAATCAATTTCCAAGTCTCTCGGCTTATCTCACTCATTCCCCAAAGAGAATATTTTTTGTAGTATTTTTCAATCGCACTGGAAAAGTAAGTGAATGTTTCATCTGTGAAAAATATTGATTCTTTAGTCCAGTGTTCACCTGTGTATTTTCCAGGTTTTATTTCCACATAACAAGTCCCCTGTAAGGAGTCTAAATCACGAATAATTTTAATAGGTTCTGTCAAATTCGTTCCTCCCAGTAGTAATTATCTAAGTTAAATAATATTTTTTATCACATCAATAGTAGCAACAATTCAGAAGCTTATTCTAGCATGATTTTCAAGCGCATGACATTAGTCATTTTCAATTTATTAGTATGCTGATCTATAGACTAATTACCGATACACCCTACAAAATCATCAAAATTAAAAAGTTCAAACCATATGTGGTTTGAACCTAAAATTATGACGCTATTTAAGTTTTTTTACTCTTAATCCAATCCTTTATAAGAAGCATAGGTCGCTTTTTGATAGGCTATTTACTTTTTCTCGCCAACCGTCACTTTTTTCGTAAACATTTTCATGTCGCCTTTTATCGTCACATGAGCGGTAATCGTATATTCGCCGTCGTCTTTGAACGTATAGTCGGTGCTGTATGCGCCGTTACCTTCGTGTTTTGCATCGATCATTTTCTGGTTAATATAGCCTTCTTTTTCAACTTGAATCTGTACGGCGTCTGCATTTTCGATTTTTTTATCTCCTTGTGTAACGAGTACGTTAATAGATGTTTTTTCGTTTGCTTTAATAGTTTGCGGCACTTCAATTGTTCCTTTTACTGCCTGTGACTGCTGCTCATTTCCTTTTGAACAGCCGACCACGGCAATGACTAAAACGAGCAGCAGCATACTAAGTTTTTTCATGAATATCTCCTTTTTCATCTTACATTCTATTAGTAAATAAATTTCTCTATAAAACTTTATCACTGAAGTCACAAAATAAAATCATCCCAATGAGTGATTTTTACGGGTGTTCATGTAAAAGAATTGAACAAGTTGTTACAAAAGAATAGGGTATTAAGTTTTGGTATGAACCGGTTCATTACACAAAGAAGGGGATGCATAATAATATGCATCCCCTTATCTCATAAGAAGTTTTATAGACTCCTAAAGAAGCCTTTTCTTAACGAACTTCGTCACGCTTCGCATTTAACTCTTTAATCGTTTCTCCTTCAACTAACACAGGCTGATAGTAGGTTTCGTTTGGCAACTCTTTTTTGCCCTGCAGCTTTTTAATAATCCAATCCGCCGCGTCGTGTCCCATTTGTTCCTGCGGATGGGTTAACGTTGTTAAATTAATCGTTGCATTTTTAGCGATGTAGGAATTGTCCTGACCAATAATTGACAACTTGTCCGGAATGGAAATGCCAAGCTGTCTGCATACATTTACAACTTCTAATCCGACTTCATCGTTATAGCAGACAAGAGCGGTCATTTCATCTTGGTTTTCAGTAAGAAATTCTTTTAAATTAGCATACAAATCAAGCTTTGTTTCGGTGTTAAAAGACAAAATATGCTCAGGCTGAAAGCGGAGCTTTGCTTCACCGAGCGCTTTTATGTAGCCTTTCATTCGGTACTTTCCTTGCAGGTCATCCATTTTTGCGATAAGCCCAATTTGCGTATGTCCTTTTGAAATTAATTCATTTGTGGCAAGGTAGCTTGACTGAACGTCGTCTAGACAAAAGAACGGAACGTCCAATTCTTCGTAGTAGGCATTAATCATCGTAAACGGAACGTCTTGTTCTTTGAATGATAAATAATACGAGATGTTTGGATTGTACAAGTTGCTTTTTGTAGGCTCAACAATTAGACCATCTACTCCGTAGGAAAGCATCATTTCCAGCGCTTTTTTTTCTTGTTCCACATCGTTATTCGTGCTCGCCAGCAGCAGCGAATAATTATCTTTATTTAACCTGCTTTCAATTCCGCGAATAATAGAAGGGAAAATATAGTCGGAAATATACGTGGTAATTACACCGATTGTTTTGTTGGCAGAAGCCCCGCTAGATTTGGATTGATACTGATTGCTTACATAGGTGCCAGATCCTTTTTCGCTTCTTAAAAATCCTTCATTCGACAGCTCTAAAATGGCTTTTCGAACCGTATGTCTGCTGACACCATACGTTCCTTGCATGATCGATTCAGTCGGAATTTGTTCGCCTATGCTGTAATCGCCTGAAAGAATTTTGCTTTTTATATCCTCAATAATCACCTGATATTTTGGCTTCATGTTTTCACTTCTTTCGTAGTTGTATACATTCAACTTTTTTTATGTGTAAAATTTGTATGGACATATTTTATCATGAACGTGAATAAATGAAAAGATTTCCTTGGTTTTTAATCGAAAGGGAAATGATTTAAGGGTTGGATACCGACTTTTTAAGAGTTCAAGAAGGAAAGAGTAGGGTGTTTTAAATATTTGTGTGCATATATAAATTTTATGTTGACAAATGTACGTACAAATAAATATACTTAAGTTGTTAACAAATTCAAACAGCGTTACATAAAACGGAAAGCGCTTCCTTACTGCTATAGGTATTGTTATAGCTATCAGAAAGGAGATTAAACGTGAAAACAACTCAAGAAAGCATAAAACAAGCAATTGCTAAAGGGAAAACGTCTCTTGGAATTGAACTTGGATCTACTCGTATTAAAGCGGTGCTGATTGATGAAAACTTTGAAACGATCGCATCTGGAAGTTATGAATGGGAAAATCTCTTAGAAGACGGTTTTTGGACGTACAACTTACTCGATATTATTACAGGTCTGCAAAGTGCTTACCGTGAAATGAAGCAAGAAGTAGAACGAAGCTACGGAATCACGATTCGAACAGTTGGCTCCATTGGCGTTTCAGCTATGATGCACGGATATATGGCGTTTGATAAAACAGGTGAGCTGCTTGTTCCGTTTCGAACGTGGCGTAATGCAACAACAAGCGCAGCAGCAAAAGAATTAACTGAACATTTCCAATTTAATATTCCTGAACGATGGAGCATTGCGCATCTCTATCAGGCAATCATCAATCAAGAAAAACATCTGCCGCGCATTGATTACATGACAACGCTAGCCGGCTATATTCACTGGCTGCTAACAGGCAGTAAGGCGCTTGGCATTGGAGATGCTTCGGGAATGTTTCCAATTGATGAACGCACGCAAAATTACAGTGAAGATATGATGAAGCAGTTTGATGAGCTTATTTCTTACAAAGGATATCCGTGGCAACTATCAGACATTCTGCCTGCAGTTCATACTTCAGGAGAGCAAGCAGGTACATTAACAGCAATAGGAGCTAGCATTTTAGATCAATCAAAAAATTTGCAGCCGGGCATTCCGTTTTGTCCTCCAGAAGGAGATGCGGGAACGGGAATGGTGGCGACAAACAGCGTAAGAAAACGCACGGGAAATGTTTCAGTAGGAACGTCCGTTTTTGCGATGATTGTACTAGATAAAAAGCTTTCAAACGTTTATCCGGAAATTGATTTGGTTACTACGCCACACGGCAGTCCAGTTGCCATGGTTCATGCGAATAACTGCTCAAGCGACTTAAACGCCTGGCTCGGATTGTTTCGCGAATTTTCGGAGGCGATGGGGCAAAAAGTAGAGTCGGATAAATTGTTTGAAGTGATGTTAAATAAAGCGCTAGAAGCTGATCCTGATGGAGGGGGCTTGCTCAGCTACGGCTATTTCTCAGGTGAAAATATTACCGGAGTAGAAAGTGGCCGTCCGCTATTTGTCCGTTCAGCAAAAAGCAATTTTAATCTAGCAAACTTTATGCGTACACATCTTTTTACAGCTTTTGGCGCTTTAAAAATAGGGATGGATCTTTTAGTCAAAGAAGAAAACGTAAAGATTCACAGTATTTTAGCACACGGAGGATTATTTAAAACGCCGGTAGTCGGTCAGAAAATGATGGCAGCGGCAATCAACACGCCTGTTTCCGTCATGGACACAGCTGGAGAAGGCGGCGCGTGGGGAATGGCTATTCTTTCTTCTTATATACTCAATAAAAGTGAGAATGAAAGTTTAGAAGATTTCTTGGATGATAAAGTCTTTAAAGAAGTGACCGCACAAGAAATTTATCCTGACGAACTCGACGTAAAAGGATTTGAAGCATTTATTAAAAGATATAAAAAAGGGCTAGTGATTGAAAAAGCAGCTGCAGAGCACCACAGCGAAGAACGGGAGGAGTTAGTGTGCTAGATAAATTAAAAGAAGAAGTATTTCAGGCAAACGTCGATTTGCCAAAACACGGACTGGTCAAGTATACGTGGGGAAATGTAAGTGCCATTGATCGAGACAGCGGTTTGTTTGTAATTAAACCAAGCGGCGTGACGTACGAGAAAATGACGGTGCAAGACATGGTAGTCGTTGATTTAGAAGGTCGCGTGGTAGAAGGTGAGCTTAATCCGTCATCTGATACGCTGACGCATGCCGTACTCTATAAACATTACCCGCAAATCGGCGGTATTGCCCATACGCATTCGACGTGGGCGACCATTTGGGCTCAAGCAGGACTTGATGTACAGGCAATGGGTACCACTCATGCCGATACCTTTTATGGTTCGGTACCGTGCGCGCGCTTTTTAACAGAAAAAGAAGTGAATGACGGATATGAAGTGGAAACGGGCAAGGTGATTATTGAAACATTTGAAGAGCGCGGCTTAGATGTGCTAGCGGTTCCTGGTATTTTACTTCAAGGGCACGGACCGTTTACGTGGGGAAAAGATGCCAAATCGGCGGTAATGAACAGCGTCGTATTAGACGAAGTATCCAAAATGAACTTTTTTACACAAAAATTAAACGGGCTGGCTGAAGAGCTGCCGCAGCGTATATTAGACAAACATTATTTACGAAAACACGGACAAAACGCGTACTACGGGCAAGGACAATAAAAGACTTACATACAGAAAAGGAGATTATCATGTTAAAAACAGCTCAAAAAGAATTTTGGTTTATTGTTGGTTCACAGTATCTTTACGGAAAAGAAGCACTAGCAGAAGTAAAAGCACACGCGCAAAGCATGACTGATGCTTTAAATGAAAGCGGTGTCTTTCCTTATCCGATTGTTCTGCAAGATTTAGCAGTGAGTGCTGACACGATTACAAGCATGATGAAAGAAGTGAATTACCGAGATGAAGTTGCCGGCGTAATCACGTGGATGCATACGTTCTCGCCTGCAAAAATGTGGATACGCGGCACCAAGCTACTGCAAAAACCGCTGCTTCATTTGGCAACACAATTTAACGAAAGCATTCCCTGGGAAACGATTGATATGGACTTTATGAACTTGAATCAGTCCGCTCACGGTGATCGTGAATACGGCTTTATCAACGCGCGTTTGAACAAGCAAAATAAAATCGTAGTAGGCTACTGGGAGCGCCCCGAAGTACAGCAGCAAATTGCTCAGTGGATGGACGTAGCCGCTGCTTATAACGAAAGTTTTAACATTAAAGTTGCGCGTTTCGGTGACAATATGCGCAACGTCGGCGTAACGGAAGGAGACAAAATTGAAGCACAAATTCAATTTGGCTGGACGGTTGACTACTTCGGAATCGGTGACCTTGTTCAATATGTCAATGCCGTTAAGGAAGAAGAAATCAATGATTTATTTGCTGAATATGCCGACGCGTACGAATTTGTCTACGGTGATTATTCTGCAGAAGACTGGGAGTCTAGCGTAAAAGTACAGGCAAGCTATGAAATTGCGATTAAACGTTTTCTAGACGATGGCGGCTATAGCGCTTTTACGACTAACTTTGAAGATCTATACGGTATGAAACAGCTTCCTGGTCTAGCCGTACAGCGCTTGATGGCACAGGGATACGGATTTGCCGGTGAAGGAGACTGGAAAACAGCCGCGCTTGACCGCTTGCTTAAAGTAATGAGCCATAATCAGTCAACGGGCTTTATGGAAGACTATACGTATGAATTGGCTCCAGGACGTGAGTCTGTGCTTCAATCACACATGCTTGAAGTAGACCCGACGCTAGCGGTAAACAAGCCAAAACTAATCGTTTCTCCGCTAGGTATCGGTAACCGCGAGGATCCGGCCCGCTTAGTGTTTGACGGTAAACAAGGAGAAGGCGTAGTGGTTTCCATGGCTGACTTTGGCACGCATTACAAGCTGTTAATTAACGAAGTATCGGCATTTAAGCCGGAAGTTCCAGCTCCACATCTTCCGGTGGCGCGCGTGCTTTGGAACATTAAGCCAAACTTCCAAGACGGCGTTAAAGCGTGGATTGAAAACGGAGGAGGCCATCATACGGTACTTTCATTAAATTTAACGACCGATCAAATCGTGAGCTATGCAAAGCTTGTTGATCTAGAGTACGTCATTATTAAGTAAGCATCACTACTTTCGAGGGAGCACTGCTTCCTTGGAAGTAAAAATATAGTGTTAGTAAAAGAACGCCGTTTTTAGAAATAAATGAAAGCGTTTTAAATTTGTGTGATAGGAAGCAAAACTAAGACAATACAAAGGGGATCTATAATCATGAGTAAAGTATCAAGTAAGTTTATCTTCTTCTTCGGCTCATTTGCCGGTATTTTATTCGGTTATGATATTGGGATTATTGCTGGTGCAGAAGGTCATATCCGTGAAGCGTTTCATTTGAGTCCGCTCTGGCTGGGGATTGTGGTTTCGTCGCTAATGGGAGGAGCAATTATCGGTTCCATTTTAAGCGGATTATTAGGCGATAAGTTTGGACGAAGAAAGTTAATTTTAATTTCGTCGATCATCTTTCTTTTAGGCTCCATCGGTTCAGCGATTGCACCAGAGGAAATTACGTTAACGATTGCGCGCGTCTTTTTAGGTACAGCAGTAGGAACGGCTTCTTCTTTGGTTCCTGCCTATATGTCAGAAATCGCACCCGCTCATATTCGCGGGAAGCTTTCAGGTTTAAATCAGCTAATGATTGTAATTGGATTATTATTAAGCTATATCGTAGCCTTTATTTTTGAGCCGGTTCCAAACAGCTGGCGATTAATGCTTGGCAGCGCCGGTATTTTTGCAATTGTATTATGCATCGGTATGATCAAGCTTCCAGAGTCGCCGCGCTACTTAATTAAAAATGGAATGCCAGATAAAGCGCGTGAAGTGCTGCGTACGCTTCGCCGCTCAACAGCTGAAGTAGAAGCTGAAGTGTCTGAAATTGAAAGCGTAGCTGTGCATGAACAATCAGGCATTAAGCAGCTGTTTCAGAAAAAGTTTCGTTTAGCATTAATAATCGGCGTCGGAATGGCAACTTTTCAGCAGATTCAAGGCTCAAACTCAATTGTTTATTATGCAACAAGCATTGCTCGTCAAGTTGGTTTAGCCCCGCAGGTAGCTGCTGGTTTTACGGTTATTGTTGGGGTAATCTTTGTCGTGACAACACTTATTTTTCTGCAGTTTGTCGATAGATTCAACCGCCGTACCATTCTTACGATTGGCGGCGCGGGTATGGCTCTTTCATTTTTTACACCGGCTATTCTAGGAGCGTTAGGCGTTAATGAAGTCGTTGTTAACTGGGTTACGTTAATTGCTCTTTGCTGCTTTATCCTTTGCTATGCGTTTTCTTGGGCGCCGCTTACGTGGATCATTGTAGGAGAAATTTTCCCGCTTTCTGTACGCGGAATCGGTGCTGGGATTTCATCTGCTTTTAACTGGACTGGATCGCTGGCAGTAGGGCTTGTGTTCCCAATTTTAGCTGATCAGTTTAGTTTGGGCGTTATCTTTTCAACGTTCGGGATCATTTGTATTCTCGGATTATTCTTCATACGTTTTGTAGTTGTTGAAACAAAAGGACGTAGCCTAGAGCAAATTGAAACGGACATGGCAGCTAGGTCTGGAAGAAGCTCTGTACCTCCAGTTGAGCGTAATAAATATGTTTAATGGTCGTAAATGTTTTAAATATAAGGTGCTGAGATAAAAGTATTTTAGCTGAAGTAAAAAACGAACCACTAATCAAAAACTTTGATTAGTGGTTCGTTTTTTATGGTGAACGCAGGTTTCAGCTGTTTCGTTTCTTCTAGCAGTTGATTGGAGAGCAAGGCGAAGACTCCTGCGGGAAAAGCAGTTCAGCTCATGTCGGCCTTTGTTTGTCCCCAGCCTCTTTCTTAGTAGTAGATACAGAGATTTCAGCTTTTACCCTGTCATATTAGTGCCTAATAAAATGAAAAGATAGGTTAGCTTATTATAGTGTGGACTTTAATAGATATTCATAACTAGCAATTTCTAAAACGAAAGCTAAATGTGCGTTCTGCTTACAAGAAGATAGTGACCTTCACCAACAATTTCTCATATAAATAAGTAAGCTTGTTTACTTTTAACTAAATTTATTTATTAATAGGGGGATTAACTAGTTGATGAATTTGACGCTTCATGAACGTTCTGAAAAGTTATTAAAGCAAAGAATTAAACAATTAAACCCGAGAGATCCATTTAACTTTGTTTTTATGGGAGACAGCAGAGGTGACGGACCAAACGATGATTGTTTCACGATGAGCGGTGAATTTGAGCTTGTGTTAAAAAAGGCGGTAGAATTGAACCCGCTGTTTATTATTCATGGGGGAGACACCGTCTATACAGGGAAAAAAGAGTATTTGGAGCATTTTGTTAAAGTTGTTGAAAGAATCGCACCAAACATTCCTATGTTTGTATGCGTAGGGAATCATGATGAACTGTACCTTGATGAAAGCAATCTCGAAAACTTCAGAGCCACTATCGGAAAAGTACACTGGGTCATTGATATTCCTGTCTTTAACTTCCGGTGCATCGCATTAAATAATGTCATCAGTCCCAAAAACAAAATATATGGATTTACAGATAGAGAGCTTCATTATTTAGAACAGCAGCTAGAGGGTGCTCCTCGTAATACCGTTATAGCCATGCATGCACAGCCAAATATCGGTCGGTGGACAAACCTTGAAGGGTTTCCTGTAACGACTCCTCAAAGTCAAGAATTTTTTGATTTAATTCAAGAACACCGCGTGAAAAAAGTGTTAGTCAGCCACGTGCATGCGTATGACGAGCAGTTTATTAGAAAAAATAGAAACGGGTCGTTTACGCTTGGAAGAGGCACTGATTTTGTATTGTCAGGAGGCGCCGGTGCTCCCCTTGATTTTGAGCCGCCTTTAATTTTAAATAATTATAATTTTACAGAGTTTTTTGTAAGCAGGTACGACATTTTAGGTCCTCTTCTTTGGAAGGATTTTGGAGGACCTCGAAGACATTGTTTGTAAAAACAAGAAAGTAGAAAGCTAGGTTCAAAAAAAGAGGCTGGAACAAAAGGGTTTTGGACGAAGTGAAACGAATCATCGATCAAGATGTGTGATTAGTGGTTCGCTTTTTTGTTAGGGTAAACGTAGGTTTCATGTGTATAGGTCTTTCTAGCAGGTGATTGGAGGACAAGACGAAGACTCCTGCGGGAAAAGCGGAACAGGTGAGACCCCACAGGAACGTATGTGACGAGGAGGCTCAGCGACCGCCCGCGGAAAGCGAAGTCTTGTACGGAAATCAACAGCGGTGTCAAAAGTGATTCAGCTCATGTACCCATTTGTCTTTAGATTAGATTCATTTCGTGATGTCTCAACCTCTTTTGGAAAACCGTACGAAACCTTGTAGCAGAAGGCTCAGTCAAACGTTATAATAGATAATGAATGATGATATATTCTCTATATTTGTCATATATTTGTATTACATATGTAATTGAAGAAAAACATTCACTTGATATACTGTTTAATGACTTAACTTTATCTTAAAATTTACAGTGAAATGCCTGTTTATAGAGGCTTAGAACATACACAGCAAATGGAGGAGCAATCATGGCAAATGAAAAGATGCAAGAAGGACTTGATCGTTTTATCAAGGAAGATTTAAATGACCTTTTAGGTAGACTGTTCCCCCTAATGGACCGGGAGTGTGCCGAAGAAAAAAGAAAGCTTATCGAAACAGCGGTAGAGTACATTTATTCGTCAGGATATCACCAGGGAGCAAAAGATTTAATCGAAACACATCGAAAAGATGATTACAAATTATTAAGGCAAAAATTAGCGTCAACGCCTCCTGAAAACTGATTTTTTAAAAAAATTTTTGACAACATAAATCTAAGGTGTTAAGATGACTCTACATTCAAAATATTATAAACAATTAAAACTCTTATTGAGAGAGGCGGAGGGACTGGCCCTGTGAAGCCCGGCAACCATTTAACATTTTTGTTGAAAAGGTGCTACATCCTGCAAAGCGTACAGCTTTGAAAAATAAGAGAGGATTTCATAGATACTATGCCTCTCTATTCATGATAGAGAGGCTTTTTATTTTATGTGAATATGTTTTGAATGAACAATTTTATAAAAATGCATCAGGTGCTGTGTAACGAATGTATGCAGCTTAAAAGGGAAGACCGGTGAAAAGCCGGCGCGGTCCCGCCACTGTAATGGGGAGCAACTTATTAACCACTGTTTCATATTGAAATGGGAAGGGATAGGAAGCGATGAACCTAAGTCAGGAGACCTGCCTGTTGTATGCACTTAAGCTCTACGGGATATAGAGAGGAGTGAGGAATACGTGTTGAGAAAAACAGGATATCTCAACTTTAGTTAAGTATGCGTATCATCTCTCTTTTCATTTCGAAAAGAGAGATTTTTTAGTTTATCGATAAAAAATATACAGGGAGTGGAAAAAATGAGCAGTGTAAAAAGTTCAAACTTAGGTTATCCAAGAATTGGTGAAAAACGAGAATGGAAAAAAGCGCTTGAGCAGTTTTGGGCAGGAAAACTAGAGAAAGATATCTTTTTGCAGGAAATTGAAGCTCTTCGTCTAGTGAATCTGAAAAAACAGCGTGACGCAGGGATTGAATTAATTCCAGTCGGCGATTTTAGCTTATACGATCATGTGCTAGATACAGCGACTATGTTTGGTCTAGTGCCAAAGCGCTTTGATTATGACGGAGGACCGGTATCGCTTGAAACGTATTTTGACATCGCGCGAGGAACAAAAGGTGCGGTAGCCTCTACGATGACAAAATGGTTTAACACAAATTATCACTACATCGTACCAGAGCTTGACAAATGTACGCCCGCACTTGTAGAAAATCGCCCGCTTCAATTTTACAAAGAAGCAAAACAGAAGCTGAATATTGAAGGCAAGCCCGTTATTTTAGGTCCAGTAACATTTGTGAAGCTGTCAAAAGGATATAAAAAAAGTGAGTTTAAAGAAGTAGTTGAACAATTTGTTCCGCTTTATGCAACTATCTTAGCGGAGCTGCAGGCAGAAGGAGTAGAGTGGGTACAAATAGATGAGCCGGTTTTAGCTACAACGCTATCAAAAGAAGACCTGGCACTGTACACAGAAGTCTATCAAACTTTGAAGGAAGCGTCACCGAATGTAAAAGTCATTTTGCAAACGTATTTTGACAGCGTTGATCACTACAAAGAAGTTGTGTCTCTTCCTGTTGAAGGAATCGGTTTAGACTTTGTGCATGACCGAGGCGAAAATCTCACGGCTCTTAATAAATATGGTTTTCCAACTGATAAAGTGCTGGCAGCAGGAGTGATTGACGGACGAAACATTTGGCGTGAAAATTTGGACGAACAGCTTTTAACGATCAGTGAAATTGAAAAAGCCGTATCAAAAGACCGTTTGATTCTGCAGCCTTCATCAAGTTTATTACATGTTCCTGTCACGGTGAAAAGCGAAAAAACCATTGAGCCAATTCTAAAAAACGCACTGTCTTTTGCAGATGAAAAGCTGAAGGAAATCACGCTTTTAACAAAAGCGGTGCAGCAAGGAAAAGAAGCAATAGAAGAAGAAATAAGCGTAAACAAACAGGCAATTCAAGCATTAAATGGATCATCTTTTCGAAATCATCAAGACGTGCAAAAAGAGCTGAAGCAGCTGCATAGCTATAAAGCAGAGCGACAAGCGCCGTTTGACGTACGTCAGCGCGTTCAGCAAGAAGCTTTTCAACTGCCGCTTCTTCCAACGACAACGATTGGAAGCTTTCCGCAAACAAAAGAAGTGCGAAAAGAGCGTCTAAAATGGCGTAAAGGCGAGTTAAGCGATGAAGCATATGAAGCGTACATTAACGAGGAAATAAAAAAATGGATCGAAATTCAAGAAAACATCGGCTTAGATGTCCTTGTGCACGGAGAGTTTGAGCGTACGGACATGGTCGAATACTTCGGTGAGAAATTAGGAGGCTTTCAGTTTACGAAGTTTGGCTGGGTGCAATCTTACGGTTCTCGCTGCGTGAAGCCGCCGCTTATTTACGGAGATGTATCGTACGAGCAGGCGATGACGATCAAAGAAACGGTCTACGCACAGTCTTTAACCAATAAGCCGGTTAAAGGAATGCTGACGGGTCCGATTACGATTTTAAACTGGTCGTTTGTGCGTGATGATATCCCGCGCTACGACGTGGCAAATCAAATTGCGCTTGCTCTTAGAAAAGAAGTAGAAGCACTTGAAAGTCAGGGCATCTCGATGATTCAAGTAGATGAACCGGCGCTGCGTGAAGGACTGCCGTTAAAACGAGAAAACTGGGACAGCTACTTAAACGCTGCGGTGTATGCGTTCAAGCTAGCCACGGTATCGGTGCAAAACGAGACGCAAATTCACACCCATATGTGCTATTCAGAATTTGAAGAGATTATTGATGCAATCAAAGCGCTTGATGCCGACGTGATTTCTATTGAAACATCTAAAAGCCACGGTGAACTAATTTATGCGTTTGAAAAACATACGTACAATCAAGGAATCGGACTTGGCGTATATGATATCCACAGCCCGCGCGTACCGAAGCTTGAAGAGCTTCAGCGAAACATTGACCGCGCTCTGCAAGTACTTGATCCTGCATTATTTTGGATTAATCCCGACTGCGGCCTTAAAACAAGAGGAATCAGCGAGACGGTTGAAGCTTTAAAAGTGATGGTTGAGTCTGCAAAACAAACCAGAAAAAATTTATTACAAAACGTTTAATGATAAGAAAGTAAAGACCAAGCAGTGTAAACGCTACACTGCTTGGTCTTATGGGTTTTTAAAAGGCCAAAAATATCCATTGACACTTCCCCTACATTTTTGTATCTTTTTAAAGGTGTTTTTAAAATCAGGGAGGTACAACATGAGTAACAACAGCACGCAGCACGTTAAAATTGTAACAGCGGATCCATCAGCACTAGGTCTATTCGGACTTGCCATGGTGACACTTGTTGCATCGTTTCAAAAGCTTGGGGTAACCGATGGTGTTTCATTGGTATTGCCATGGGCGATTTTTTTAGGCGGAATAGGGCAGTTAATCGCGTCTATGCAAGATTTCAAACATAATAATACCTTCGGAGCAACTGCTTTTGGTGCCTTCGGGTTATTTTGGCTAGGTGTAGCTATGACATGGCTTATTCAGCTTGGAGCATTTGGGGAAGCGCTCGCAAAAGAAGCCGATCCAAAACAGCTCGCATTTGCTTTTGTCGGCTACTTAATTTTCAGCGTTTTTATGACAGTTGGAGCAATGGGCACTCATAAAGTATTATTTATTATTTTTGTGTTAATTGATTTCTTATTCATTGGATTATCACTAAGTACATTTGGTATGGCATATGAATACACGCACTTACTAGCAGCAGTGTCAGAGCTATTAATTGCTCTGTTTTCATTCTATGGATCTGCAGCGGCTGTATTAAATACTCACTACGGTCGAGTTGTGCTTCCGGTGGGCAAGCCGTTTGGTGCATTTATCAAATAACCAAGACGTTAATTAAAAAGCGAAGTAGGATTGAATTCTGTATGATGCAGAGGTCAATCCTTTTTTGTTTGGACGTTTTTATATATAGTAGAAAGAGATAGTTATATGTAATAGAAGCTTTTAGAGAAAAAAGAGAAATACATAATGAGAGGAAACGTTCCAATGCTGATAAGAAAAGTGGATGAAAAAGATTTAAACCAATTAATTACGTTAGAAAACAAAGGCTTTACACCTGAAGAAGCTGCCTCAAAAGATGCATTTATCACGCGGATCAACACCATTCCTGATACGTTTATCATCGCCCAAGAAAATGAAGAAATAATCGGATATGTTAACGGTCCCGTCATTTCAGCTCCGTTTATTACGGATGATTTGTTTGAAAAAACGATTTCGAACCCTGAGACAGGCGGTCATCAAAGTATTTTAGGGATTGTCGTAAATCCTAAGCATCATCACAAAGGAATTGCCAGTATGCTGCTACGAGAGTTTGAAAAACAAGCGCGGAACAAACAGCGCTTAACGGTTACTTTAACATGTAAAGAAGAATTGATTCCTTTTTACGAAAAAAACGGATATATCAATCAAGGAGTTGCGGAGTCTCAGCATGCAGGCGTCCAGTGGTTTAATATGAGCAAGGAGCTTTAACAAAGAGACAATGAAATAGAAAAGCACAAGCTTCTTTTAAGGAGGTTGTGCTTTTTTATATTAATTTCTGTGTAGTTATTTTAAATATGTAAAAGTAAAAGTGGTATTTACATGAATAAATACGGCTTTTTTTATTGTGAGGGTGAACATGTGTTTAATCTATTTCGTTGCTTCTAGCGGCCGCCCGCGGAAAGTGAAGCCTTGCACGGAAATCAATAGCGGTGTCACAAGCGATTTATACTCAATCATTTCTCTCATTTTTTCGTCTTTAGATTGGATTGATCTCGTTATGTAAAAGACTCTCCTTTGTCAAACATATTTGACAGTAACAAGGAAGATAATATAAGATATGGATGTAAAAAGTTTTTTACATTTTAGAGATGAGTGATGAATGGTGGAAAATCGAATTAAAGAACTGCGTAAAAGCAAGCGAATGTCTCAGGACGAACTGGCAAAAGTATGCGGCGTATCGAGACAAACGATTAATGCAATTGAAAACAATAAGTATGATCCAAGCTTGACCCTTGCTTTTCAGCTGGCTGAGGAGCTGGAAGCAACAGTAGATGAGCTGTTTTTATTTCATAAATCATGAGCGATCTTACTAGTAGAAGTTTTAACATTTCTGTACTATAAGCTAAAAGCACATGAGTAAACAGTAGATCAATATTACTTCTATCACTTTATAAAAAAGAGATTTACAGAGCAACGGTGGTGAGATGAATGAAAAATCGAGCTGCAGGAGTAGCTCTTACAAGTACGGGCATGGTACTGTTGATGGTAACGTTAATACTTCCTGTTCCGGGATTAATCTATAGTTTACTTGTAGGAAGCAGTATTGTACTAAAAGGCTGCGGAACAGGAGGAATAAAAAGGTGTATCACGTGAATGCGGCGTGATGTAGAAAAGGAGGTTCCTTTTGAAAAAGAGAACGATTATTATAGCTGCACTTTTATTTATCGTCGTCTTTTATTTTACATATACCGGGAAAGCCTATCAGTTAAAAGACGTCATAAAAGTAGATGAAGCAAACGTTACGCGTATTGAAATAGATACGGACGAAGGAAAACGTGTAGTAGATGATAAAAAAGACATAAAGAAAATCGTACATTCCTTGGCAAAAGTAGAAGTAAAAAAAAGCAAGGAGCTCGACCCAAAATTTGACCAGGCTTACTGGGTGAAAATCGTCGAAAATGGAAAAGATGCGTACGGATTAACGATTTACGATAATGACTACATAAAAGCATTTAACTTTGAAGATAAAAAACAGGCGGCATATACGATTGTTAAAGATCAAAAAGTAGATGTTAAAAAGCTGTTTTCAACTAAATAAAAGTGAAATAAGTTTTCTCAAGCCTACTAAAAAAGACAGCCTGTGCTGTCTTTTTTATGGAAATGATAGATTGAAAATTATGACTATTTAAAGCGGAATTAATCCTTGCCTATATAATTAATAAATGATTGGATTAGGTCAATATCAGGGTTAACTAATAATGCTGGAAGAAGGCCAAATGTTAATAATACAAGAACGTTTGCTCCAATAAAAATGCGAAGTGCTTTTTTGATTTTCATGATATTTCCTCCCTTTTTTATATTTTCGTATAAAAAGAGAAAAAAACCAATAGAAATGTGACGAAATTGTGAACTTTTTGTCTGATAGTCCCTGATAGATGATAAAAATCCCCTCTCTATACTAGATAAAGAGGGGATATAGCAAGTCATAAAATATGTAGAAACATTAAAAGTACATGCGCAGATTCCCAATAAATCGGTAAAGGAAATAGCATGAAAAACCGATTAAGATACACCCTGCCGCAATCGAAACCCATTTAATATAAAGCTGATTCAGCAATTTTCTAGTTCCAGAGACAATCGTCATTAAGCCTAGGTCATGAATTAAAATCCCTGTTAATATTCCGGCAGCAATCAGCAGGAAATGAAAAGAATGAGAGGATTGAAGCGAATTTGTAAGCACCGTTCCAAACACGCTCAGCCAAAAAATGAGATTGCTAGGAGAAATCGCAACAAAGATCCCGTTCACATAAGAAGAGGCAAACGACTTTTTTACGTGTTCTCCAGGAGCCGTTATATCATGGTCGGCATGTCTAATGCTGTCATAGCCAATATAAAGTAAAAAAAGCGCTCCTATGAGCCACATGACAAGCTGTATAAAAGGAGCCGATAAAACAGAAGCCAGTCCAGAGTAAAGAAGCACAATTAGTAATAAATCAACCGTCATGCCCCCGAGTCCAACAACCCAACCGTGCAGAAAACCGTTTTTTAAACCTTGTTTTGTCATTTCAATCGTCACCGTACCAACGGGAAGGGCAATCGAAAGACCAAGCAGCACATTTGTCAAAAATAACGTCACCAAAAACAAAACCTCTTTCAATCTTGCATCTACTATCGTTTTCCGTTTAAGTGGTCTTTCATTATATAAAAATATGTAATGAAATTTGATGTTATGTATAAAAAACAGTAAGCACAAAGGCTACTTCGTTATATTTGCACTTTTTACTTACCGAGCTATAAAAAGAGGAGCAGTAGCTGCTCCTCTTCACCATCTTAAACGCTTTCCTGCACGGTGGCTGACGGTCTTTTAAACGCAGCAACAAACCACATAATATTCGTAATCAGCAAACCTAAACAAGAAATCATTATTCCTATAATTGAAGATAAGCCTCCTGAGAAATCTTCTAATCCGAATAAAAACAGAGCCGGCATCAGTAATAGAGTACTAGCAGCGATCAAAAGGCCAATGCTGCAAAAAGCGGCCATCACAAATTTTAAGAAATGCATTCCCAACATATAAAAAGCTAAAGGCAATAGGTATAAAAATAGAACCATGCCAAGAGATAACCACAGCCCAGTTGAGCCGAACGTATTAACATTGGGACCTGAATCTGCTAGAGGAGAAAGCGAACCAAGAACCAAAATGAA
The DNA here is from genome assembly GCF_057586255.1 of Priestia sp. SRI_019. Classification (NCBI taxonomy): domain Bacteria; kingdom Bacillati; phylum Bacillota; class Bacilli; order Caryophanales; family Bacillaceae; genus Priestia; species Priestia sp. SRI_019. The sequence goes on from NZ_JBYCZN010000001.1 coordinate 1,239,673, forward strand.
GCAGAAAAATAGGGCGGAAAGCAAAGTGGTGACAATCACACTATTTTTTGCTGTAGAATTACGCACTGTTTTTAACCTCCTTTCCAATAAATAAATATATGGATTAATTTTACAATAAAAAAGTTTATAAATCACCAATTTTTTACAAAAAATAGTTCAGTAGGTTGGATAATAATGAAGAGAAGCCGGGTTAAGATAATACACGTGTACATATTTTTTGTGTGGACCTGGATAGTGGGTTTCGTGCCAGTATTGGGTCAGTATTGTTTGAATGGGGTGCGAATGAGGGGCTTCTCCGTAATGTCCGTAGTAGATGCCGCTGCCTGAATAAGGAGAATACATAAAATCACCTGCCTGCTTAAATGAATGTGTTACACGGTATGTTTTTATACGGATTAACGTTCTTCTACAGTGTAAAAAGGGCACAAATAGGTCGTTTGCTGTATAAATGCCTCATTCCAGTAAAAAAGACCTCTAAAAGCAAGAGGTCATAAGCTAAGCATCTGTATGTTCTTCACTTGGATGTCTTTGAAAATCCAAAAAACGAGTCCCTTGAAACGTCAGCATTCCTTCATCGCCTTCTGCAAGCATGCCGTATTCGCGGCCTGAAACAGTAAATTCAGAGCGGTCGGTGCTTTCAAACTGAAAGGTTACGTAGTAAGTTGTAGACGTGTGAGAGTGATGATGTTCGTGAGCGTGACCCCCATGGCGATGAACGTTTGTACGTTTGCTCGTAATTTTTGCTTTTACGGAAAGGCGGGGAGACTGCTCATTTTTACTCCATGTGCCGATCCCTTTAAAAATAGAAAATAAAAAAAGACCAATAACAATAACAAAAAATAGCATCACAAACGTAGGCATTCCGTTAAATAACGCGTCATCTGGAAAAAAAGCGCCTCCGCTTACGTCATCGGGCACATCACCTTCAAAAACAATGTCATCTCCGGACGGATCATCTTCAAATATCATTTCATCTTCAAACATTCGTATTCCCCCTTACTATAAATACGATTACTGAATGGAAAAAGTTTCATCTTTATAGTAGGCTTATGATAGGATAGCTAGTTACTATTCATACATATGAGTGAATAATGAAAAGGAGAGATACACATGGGGAAATACAAAGTTGTTATGTCTGGAAAAACGTGGCCAAACGCTTATGAGAAGCTAGCGGAGCACTGCGATATTCAAATGTGGGAAGGAGAAGGAAAGATTCCACAAGAAACGCTGCGCGACTGGCTTCGTGACGCCGACGGCTTTTTTAATATCGGCCACATTACAGTGGACGAAGAGCTGCTAGAAGCAGCGCCGAATCTGGGCGTTATTTCTCAATCGGGCGTCGGGTATGACAGTGTAGATGTCGAAGCATGCACCAAAAAAGGGGTGCCGTTTAGCAATACGCCAGGCGTGCTAGTAGAAGCAACGGCTGACTTAACGTTTGGTCTCTTGCTGTCGGCAGCTCGCCGCATTCATGAAGGCTATGAAAAAGTAAAACAAGGAAACTGGGAAACGGTATTTGGCGTCGATTTATTTGGAAAAACGCTTGGTATTGTTGGAATGGGCGATATTGGAAACGCCGTTGCCAGACGAGCAAAGGCATCGGGAATGAACATCGTTTATCACAACCGAAGCCGCAAGCATGAAGCAGAAAAAGAGCTTGATGCCGTATACCTTTCATTTGAAGAACTTCTTCACACAGCTGACTGTATCGTATGCTTAGTGCCGCTTTCAAATGAAAGCAAAGGCATGTTCGGAGAAGCTGAATTTAAAGCCATGAAAAACAGCGCGTATTTTGTGAACGCAGCGCGCGGAGGGTTAGTGGATACGGAAGCATTGTACGAAGCGCTGAAAAATGAAGAAATTGCGTATGCCGCACTCGACGTAACAGACCCAGAGCCGCTTCCGGCAGATCATAAGCTGCTGCAGCTTTCAAATGTGCTAGTGACACCGCATATTGGAAGTGCTACGTACGAAACGCGCAATCGCATGGCAGATTTGGCCGTACAGAACCTGCTTTTAGGTCTTGAAAAAAAGCCTTTAGTGACGTGTGTGAATGAAGACGTGAATTACAAGTAAGGAGAGATTTTTTGTTAAAAGCATTACAGCTTATTTTTTCAATTATTACTGTTGGACTGGCTCTTTATATTATGCTCACTCGCAGCTACCAGTTCCTTTCGTTTTTAAATATACTGCTCGGGTTTACCATGCTAGTTTTAGGAGCAATTGAGTGGCAAAAAAGAAAAAAAACCAGCGCATGGCTGCTGTTTCTAGTTGCGCTGCTTAGCTGGTTTGTTGGTATTTACCGCATGACCATTTAAAAACGCTTGGCAAATGCCAAGCGTTTTCTTTAATGTGCTTCCAGCTGTGCTTCTAACACTTTTTCAATAACGGAAGCTACTCCGTTTTCATCGTTCGTTAATGTGACGTCATCAGCGAGTGCCTTAATTTCTGCGTGCGCATTTGCCATAGCAATTCCTTTTCCAGCCGTTTGCAGCATGGATACGTCGTTAAAGCTGTCTCCAATAGCAATGGTATCATGAAGAGAGCCGCCGAGCTCTTTTACAACGTATGTTAATGCGTTTCCTTTTGATGCGTCTTTGTGTTCAAGTTCGAAGTTATGATCAGCCGAAGAGACAAGCGTCATGTCGTGCTGTTTGCTAAAGTGATCCCAGCCTTTTTGTCGTTTTTCATCATCAAATGAAAAAGCTAGTACGTTATAAAGCTCAGCGTTTGTATTTAAAATATCTTCATAAGATGCAACAAAGGCAAATCCCGTTTGGCTGTACTGCTTAGCCGCTGCGTGATGAAGTCTTTCTTCATCCACATTTTTATTGGCGCTTTTGACTCGGTCAATTTCAATAGCCAGCAGCTCACGGCCTGAGTTTGGCGTATAAATCGCATGTTCAGCAAACACTTCATAGTAAAATTCGTTTGCATCCAGCCACTGAAGCGCTTCTTTGACGTGATGTGCATCAATCGGAACAGAATGTCTGAGCTGTCCGTTCGGGTCATGAATAGTCGCTCCGTTTGCGGCAATCACCCAAAGGTTTGAAAGCTCAGCTTTTTTTAAAATTTCCTGCACATCGAAATAAGCGCGCCCCGTAGCAACCACGACTTCAACTCCTTGTTTTTGCGCTTTTTTAATTGCTTCTGCATTAATTGTGCTAATTTCACTGCTGCTATTTAAAAGAGTTCCATCTAAATCTGTAAAAACCATCTTCATAAACGATCTCTCCCTTTGACTATTATTACTTGTTTTTGCGTGTTTTATCTTGTTTATCCTACAATAAACGAAAAAACACTGATAATCAAGCGTTTTTACATTGTTTTTACAAAAGAAACAAGTATAATAAAGTAAAAAGCAGAAAGAAAACAGGTGAACAAGTAATGTTAAAACAAGAAAGACGCAAACAAATTATGAATTTGCTTGAAAAAGAAGGGCGAATTGTGGCTACGACGCTTAGCCAAACGCTGAATGTTTCAGAAGATACAATCCGCAGAGATCTGCGGGAAATGGACGCGCTTGGTCTGCTGCAGCGCGTACACGGAGGAGCGCTTCCGCGTTCCACGTCTGCGGTTGATTACAAAGAGCGAAAACGTGAATTGATGGATGTTAAGCATTCACTTGCCGTAGCGGCGCTTCCGTTAATTAAAGACGGGCAGGTGCTCTTGATGGACGGAAGTACAACAAATATTCAGCTCGTCAAAGCTTTTCCAAAGAATTTAAACGTTACGGTTATTACAAACAGTCCGTTAATTACCATCGCACTAGCGGAACATGACTTTGTAGAAGTTGTTTCTCTTGGAGGAACGTTTCGAAAAGAATCGATGGTCACGGTAGGACAAAGCGTGGTTGATACGCTTAAACAAATTCGAGCGGATCTCTGTTTTTTAGGCGTATACGCAATCGATCCTAAAATCGGCATGAGCATTCCTTTGCTTGAAGAAATGCACATTAAAAGCCAAATGATTAAAAGTGCGAGTGAAGTAGCAGCTATTGTAACAGCTAAAAAACTCAATACATCGTCAACGTACACGTTCAGTTCAGCAAACTCACTAGATTGGCTCATTACAGAAGAACATGTGAACGAAACCGTGTTAAATGCTTACCGCGAAATCGGCATTGAAGTAATCACAAATAAATAGTAGTTTTAGTAAGGAAGTATATGGTAATGTAGAGTAAAAAGGAGCTTGAGCGATGAGCGAACAAATAGATGTTGCGCAGGAATTAGCGAAGCTTCAGCAAAGAGTCGAACACCTAGAGGAAAGAGTGGAAAAAGCAGAGTCTAAGCAAAGTCCTTTGCGGTCATTATGGGAAGCCATACGATCGATTTTAATTGGACTATTCATTGTAGGGCCTGTAGCAGCAATCATTTTTGGCGTTTTAGCGGCACTAGCTGGAAAATGAAAAAGGTTGAGACATAACTAAATCAATATAATCTCAAGGCGAACAAATTGGATAGATGATCTATTGTGTTCGCTTGTTACAGCGCTGTTGATTTCCGTGCAAGACTTCGCTTTCCGCGGGAGTATTCGTCTTGCCCTCCAATCAACAGCTAGAAGCTGCTACATATATGAACGTTCACTATACTAAGGAAAATCCGAACAAATTTGATTCTCAATCAAGAATCAAACTCGTTCGGATTTTCCTTTGACTAAAATACTTTTATCCCAGCTTTTTTTATTATTTTTTTTCTGAATCAGAACGAAACTTCGTGCTGACAAAAATGATAATGGCTAACAAAATCACAATGGGCAGCCAAATAATTTCAAATTTATAAGCAGGCTCTGCAAGCGCGGCGATAACAGCGCCAAAGCAGTAAAGTACAAGAGACAGCGCGCGAAGAATAGCATCGGTGTTAAACGTTTTGCGGTAGCGAGAACTGCGAAAACGTGCCGTTACGTCTTCAAAAAAGTTAGCAAGCGTCCCTGTCAATACAGTTGTGGAAATGCCGGCTACGCCAAGCTTTCGAGCCGCCGTTGTTTGAAGACCCATCGCTGAGCTTAATAAGAAAATAAATAAGTAAGTTACGTGTAAAGAAGGAGAAAACGAAGATAAAAGTGCAAAAACAAGTAAAAGTAATCCTTCTATTCCAAGCGCGATCGTTACGGCTTTAGGCCAAAACGTTTTTTCTTTGTTTCCAACTAAAATTGCAGCGCCTACAACTCCTATAATAAAACCTCCTAAAGCTGTGAGGGAATGAAAAACAGTTGTTTCAAGCGAGTTTCCGATTGCTAATCCAAGCAGCACGATGTTTCCGGTCATGTTTGCCGTAAAGATATGGCCAAGGCTTAAGTAGCCAATCACATCGACGATACCCGCTGTGACACAAAGAACCAGCAAAATAATGTTTCGATAAGTAGAATTCGTCACGGTAAGTCATCCTTTCTTTTTATACCAACTAAATAGTCTACCGTGAAGAAAAAAATCTGTCCAGAGAGTTGTCTTACAAATTTTTAAGCGTGTTCCACCCAAAAGCCACTTCAGATAGAGATCTGCCCTCAATAACAACCTCAGCACGATCGATTCTTTTTCCGCCAAGCGCTTCGTAAAACTGACAGGCGCCGTTTTGTTCAAAAGCCCATGTGAGCATCGTATGTATATGTTGGTTTGCCAACTCTTGCGCTATTTTATGCATAAGCGCTTTTCCTATTCCTTTTCGCTGATGCTCTGCGAGTAAATACATGGCATACAGTTCTCCTTTATAGAAAGGATGCTTGCTCGTTCTTTCTTTGCCATAAGAAGCAAAGCCTACGATTTGACCGTTTTCTTCTGCAACGAAAATAGAATTTGACTCCAGCTGCTTTCTCCAAACAGGTTTTCGCTTTTCAGCGCTCAAAGAATCTAAAAAAGAATCCGGAACAAGTCCTTTATAAGTTGATTTCCAGCTTTCTACGTGTACATTCGCAATGCCTGCTTCATCGCCAATTCTGCCTTGACGTATCATATGCCCACCTCATTTTTCTATATTTTAACATAATTTTAAAACGGGCATCCCCGTTTTTTCGTTTTCTTTGTATATATATAGTAGCTATTTTACATAACAAAGGAGATGACGTAATGAGTAAATTATTATTAAAAGATCAGCCGTTAATCGTACTGCCGGCGCTTGCAGTTAAAGTAGGAGTGAACGGAGCGCTGTTTCTTCAGCAGCTTCACTACTGGCTTGAAAAAAGCGTAAACGTGCAGGACGGATATACGTGGGTATACAACACCAATCAGCAGTGGCTGCAGCAGTTTCCGTTTTGGTCGCTTTCAACAATTCAACGCATCATTTCAAAGCTTGAAAAAGAAGGACTGATTATAAAAGGAAAGTACAACCGCTCTAAATTTAACAACACGGTCTGGTACCGGATTGAGTACAAGAAACTAGAAGAGCTGATGCCGAGCGATGAATTTGAAGAGCTCGAAGATGTCAATTTGACAGAAGGAGAGAGTCAAATTGAAGCAGCGGATTCGCTCACTGTGACGGCGTCATTAACAGAGACTACTGCAGAAAATACAAATCAAATAAAAAGAGAAGAAGACGCCCATGACGCTTATGTACAGACGTTAGAAGCCGCGTTTATTGCTAGAAGGAACCGAGGAGTGTATCCTTCAGCGAGTGACTTGAAGCATATGTATGAAGTCGCAAAAAGCGAAATACCTGTAGAAGAGGCGCTCTTTGGGCTCCATGAAGCATTTGATCTCTACAAGCCTAAATACAGCGGTGATACCATTCGAGCATTTGCCTATATTAAACAGCATCTTTTTCATAAGCATTATGTAACGTCACAGCGTACGCTAGCGAGTCAGCAGACTGAAAAGTCGCTTTCCTACGCTACTAAAAAGCGCGTCATTCGCAAGGAATTGACGCCGGATTGGCTAAGAGAAAATGAAGAGACAGCGCCTTTAGCTCCAGTTTTTAAAGACGATGCTCACTTTGAAGAAGAAAAGAAAAAGCTTGTGGAAAGTCTTCGTGAGCTGGAGCAGGAATTAAAAAATAATTGAAAATAACCCTGGACTTTTATAAGATAAAAGATAGTAAACCTTTTGAATACGAAAGGTTTACTAGGTAAAAGAAAAGCGGCTCTTAAAGAAGGTGCGCCATAAACATGATAAAATTTTTGTTTTTGCTGTTCATGCCTACAATCTTTGTTTTTTTCGGTTTGTGGCTTATCCAAAATGTGTTGGTAACATTTGTTTGCTTTTACGGCTGGATGTTTATGATTTTATATGCGAATAATAAAATTAACTTTAAGGTAGCGCTTACAAAAAAATCTCTGTATGTGGGAACTCTGAGCGGAGTTCTATGTGCCGCTGTGATAATTGGAAGCAGTCTGCTTTTTTCTGGTAGAATCTTTCATGTAGAAGATATGCAAGCGGTTTTGCAAATATGGGGATTTAGCGGATGGAAAGTAATCATTTTAGCCGTCATTTTGATTTTTATTAATCCTTATTTAGAAGAGATGTATTGGCGAGTCTATATACAGAATAAAGTGAAGAAGCATCTGTCCTTACCTGCTTCAAGTATTGTTACATCAAGCTTTTATACGCTTTATCACCTGTTTATTATTCTGCCCGTTTTTGCGTTTCCTTTTAATTGGATCTCGGCTGCAGGCGTTTTTTTAGCAGGTATAATGTGGGCGTGTATAAGGGAGCGATATGGTGCCGAAGCGGCAATTATTAGTCATGCGTTAGCGGACGCGGCGATTATGATTGTATACGGATTATATGTAAGATAGTGGTATTATGTCAAAAAACCATGAATCGTTATTCATTTATAACTTGTTTTCATGGTATAATAACAATAATAGTAAAATTTTATCAACACATTTGAATTGAAATAATGTATACTTGTAATACAAAGATTGAAGCGTTTACATAAATCGGAATACACATAGTTAATCTGGGTCCGATGAAAACTAAAAAAAGAGAGAGATAATTACTTGGAGGAGGAATAGAAGTATGTTTGTACCTATTGAGCGTAAAAAAGTATCTAGTCAAGTGCTTGATCAATTAAAAAAGATGATTAAAGAGAAAACGTTCCCGCCAGAGTCTCGTTTGCCGTCGGAACATGAGTTATCCAAAATGTTTGGAGTGAGCCGCGCACCAATTCGTGAAGCGCTAAGCGTTCTTTCTGCAAGCGGATTAATTGAATCACGACAAGGCGGAGGAAGCTACGTAAAGCGTGTAAACTTAGTGGGCATGCTTGATCCAATGACGTTTGAAATGGTTGAAGCAGATCAGGTTCTTGAATTAATTGAAATGCGTATTATCATCGAGTCGCAGGCAGCAAGCTTAGCCGCGCTGCGCCGTACAGATGAAGAACTGATTGAAATTAAAGAATCGTTAGAAGCATTTAAAAAGACGGTTCATAACAGTGAAGAAATTGGACATGAAGCGGACTATCGTTTTCACCATGATATCGTGAAAGCAGCTCATAATTCATTCCTTCTTCATGCTGTAGAAGATTTAGGGCATTTATATCGAAAAGCGCTTGCTTATTCGTTAAATAAAAGCCAAAAAGAAAATCGCAAGCAAACGGATGCCGACCATGAGCGTATTTTTGAAGCGATTAAAAATGGAGAGCCAGAAGAAGCAGCAGAAGCGGTTCGTGATCACTTAGAGCACGTTCGCCAAAAAGTAATGGTGTCTCAATAATAAAAAAACGATAGCCCTTGTGGCTATCGTTTTTTATTGTTTACTTATATTGGTTTAGAACTGCTCTCCAACTTACACACCCACCGGTAATACTGCACCACCATCCAAAACAGCAGCGGATTTAGCAGAAGCGAATACCACCACGTCCACCATCCGTAGTGAAAATAACCCCAAGGAGCAGGGAGAAGGGCTACTACTTCATAAAGTAAAACAGCAACCGACCAAAGTAAAATATAGGCGGATTTTTTTGTGAGCTTTCCGGAAAAAGGATAGTAGGTAAGAAAAAGCATGTTCACAGGCGGAATGAGAACGGTATAGGCAAAAATACCTTGCCAGTCTGTCTCTTGTGTAAAATACCAGTAGCCGTGAAATTTGAAATTAATGAAGACGTCAAAGATATGCTGAGCAGCAATGGTGAACATCCAAATGTGAACAATTTGATTTGCTGTGAAGCGCTTGTTTGTTTTAAAAGCAAGAACGTTAAATATTAAAATAGAAAGAATTAATCCAATCATATTGGTTCTCCTTTTTGCTTCTTACCTATATTGTATAATTTTAGGAGATTAAATCCAATAGAGAAATGGACATACTACGAATTTTCTGCGGTATTTTTCACAGTGACGGACTGTGTTTTTTTTCGATTTCTTAAAAATGCGATCACGAGTAAAAGAGCAGGAATGACAATTTGAAACGGAAGATGTAAAGTGAACGGAATGATTTTTAACCCTTCATATACGTGTTCGAAATAGTTTTGAGCAAGAGACAATGAATAAAACAAAACGACTAAGCCGATTGGAAATACAAGCGGTGACGGGTTTTTAAGCTTAAACACGTGGGAAAGGCCCAGCACAGTTGCGTAGAAAAACAGACCGATTTTAAAGAAGCCGCCAGTGATTAAAGCCAGCATAAAAAACACATCAAGCCGTTCTAAAAAACCTGCGAATTGAATGCTTTGAACCGTGCTTAAAAGCGGAAAAGCAGATCTCGATGTTAAGGCAACGCCCAGCACACCTATATTCACAATCATTGTAATCATAAGGTTAATACCGTTTAACGTAATGGCGCTGAAGACAATCAAAGCGGTCTTTTTCACATTTTTTGTGTAGGGAAAGATCATTGCAAATACAATCACTTCACCAAAAGGAAAATAGAGCGTTTGGCTGTACGCAACGCGCAGCACCGGAGCGATGCCTTTTTCAAGAATCGGCCGGAGACTTGTAAAATCAATAAGGCCGGAAACAAAGATAAGAATAAAGCCACCAACGGCGAGTACATAGATGAAAATAAAGAGCAGTTCTGCTGAACGTGCCATCACTTCAATTCCTTGACGAACCGTATAGATAATTCCGAGCATCAGCAAAGCGTTTACTATAAACAGCGGCGTATCAGGATAGACGAAGGTGAGAAGCATTGCTCCGAAATCACGCAGCACCCGCGCGGCTCCGTTAGCAAAATATAAGACATAAAGAAAAGCAAGTATGCGTCCCGGCACTTTTCCAATAATTTTTTCAATATACTCCGTCAGCGCTAAATGCGGATAATAGCGGTGCAAGCGATAATACATAAAAATAAGTGCATAGCTGCTGATCATACCAACTAAAATAGCAATCCAAGCATCTTGCTTAGCGTCCATCGCTAAGCCGACTAAAAAGGCGCTGCCAATTTCAAAGAGCGTAATTAACACAAACAGCTGCCATCCGCTAATTCGAGCATTTTCCACTGCCTATCCGCCTCCTTTTCTACAGCTAGTATGCGCTTTTTAACGTGGAGCATATGCATTCTGTAAGTAAAGAGTTGGAAAGGAAATAGGGATATTTTGTTAAAAAATAAATACGCTAGCCGAAGATATAAGAGAGAAATACGTAAAAGGAGAGAGCGCGTTGGATTTATTTGAAGTTATATTGAGTATCCATATTGGACTCGGAATGATTTGTTTGCTTTCAGGAATGGTGTCCATGCTAGCGGCTAAGAAAAAAGGACGGCATACCAAATGGGGAGAAGTGTATCACGGTTCTTATGCAGCACTAGCAGCTACGGCTATCATGTTAGCGATTTGGAAATGGAGTGAAATTGCTTATTTATTTTATATTGCCGTGTTTTCATACGGATTAGCGATTTACGGCTATGCAGCACGCAAGCAAAAATGGAAGAGCTGGCTTCAGCACCATATTCGCGGTATGCTGGGGTCTTATATCGGAGCTGTTACCGCACTGTTTGTGAATGTTGGAGACAGTATTCCGCTGTTAAACAAGCTTCCGGCACTTTCGTATTGGTTTTTGCCGACGATTATTGGCAGTCCGCTTATTTACATAGTCGCAAGACGCTATAGAAAAAATGCTTCTGTTTCTAAAAAAATATCATACTAAGCAAAAAAGCCTTTTACCGAAAAGGCTTTTTTCTGTTACGAACATTTGTGCTATGATAGAGAAGCAAGGAGGATGCAGCATGAAAGAAAATCATCAGTTTACCATACATACGAATAAAGAAAAGCTTGATATAGATGTCATTTACTCGTACCTTCATCATGAATCATACTGGGCAAAAGGAATTCCACTTCACCTTGTTCAAACGTCTATTGAACATTCCGTTTGTTTTGGCGTCTATGATGAGTGCGATAAACAAGTAGGATTTGGACGGATTATTTCAGATTTTGCGACGTTTGCTTATTTGGCGGATGTGTTTATTCTGCCGCACGCCCGAGGCAACGGGCTTGGAAAAGCGCTGGTACAAGAAATGATTCGCTATCAGCCCATTCAATACGTACGAAAAATTTTATTGGCAACAAAAGATGCTCACGGTTTGTACAGTCAGTACGGATTTAAAGAAGTTAAAAATAAGCAGCTGTTCATGCAAATTTTTAAAAAAGGCATGTACGAGCGGGCGATTTATTCAAAAGAAAATAAAATACTGCCTGGAAAAGAGGGATAAGTATGGCTGAAGAGTTACGTAAAAGCGTATTTAATGAAGAGCTGATTACGCACTTAAGCGACGATTTTTCACGTGAAATGAGTTCATTTGATAAACAAGCATTTCATGAGCTGGTTTTTCAACAAGACTGGGAAGACTTAGGACTGAAAGAGCGCATGAGAAGAATTACGCTTTCGATGCATGAAGTGCTGCCGGAAGATTATGAAGAAGCGCTTCATATTCTTTATAAAGTGGCTCCAACGGTAGGAGGACTTCAAGGCACGATTTTTCCAGATTACGTTGAACTGTACGGATTGAACGATTGGGAAGCTTCAATAAAAGCACTTGCGTTTTTTACGCCGTTTTCCACATCAGAATTTGGAGTGCGTCCATTTTTAATTCAAGATAAAAATCGAATGCTCCAGCAAATGATTGAGTGGGCAGGAGATGAAAACCATCATATTCGCAGATTAGCAAGCGAAGGGAGCCGGCCTAGACTTCCGTGGGGTCAATCAGTACCTGCGTTAAAGCAAGATCCAAAACAAACGCTGCCGATTTTGGAGCAGTTAAAACGAGATGAATCGCTTTATGTCCGTAAAAGCGTAGCCAATCATTTAAATGATATTTCTTACATAGAAAAAGACTGGATGCTTGATGTGATGAAAAAATGGCACGGTGAAGACGTTAAAACCGACTGGATCGTTAAACATGCGTGCCGTTCACTGCTGAAAAAAGGAGACCCTGAAGCTCTGTCTCTTTTTGGCTATGGAGATGACCCAGGAGTGAGTGTCACAGAGCTTAGCTTACAGCCGCATACTATTACAATCGGTGATAGCATTGACTTTTCATTTGAACTATCCGTGGAAAAAACCATGCCGCTTCGCATAGAGTACGGAATTCATTACGTAAAAGCAAAAGGAAACCGCACTCAAAAAGTGTTTATGCTGAAAAATGTTCAAGCAAAAGCAGGCCAAACGCTAACAGTCACAAAAAAGCATGCGTTTAAAGATTTAAGTACAAGAAAACATTACAGCGGTACGCATACGCTTTCTGTTATTGTAAACGGAGTGGTAAAAGCAGAAGCGGACTTTGTGATAGAGTAGAGACTGAAAAAATTATTTTAGGTGAATTTAAACACGAACTATCTATCGAAAATTGATTAATAGTTCGTGTTTTTTATTAAGATGGTGAACGTAGGTCTCATGTATGTAGCTGCTTCTAGCTGTTGATTGAAGGGGAAGGCTCCTGCGGGAAAAACGGTTTAGGTCATTTACCTTGATTGGTCGTCTTCATATTGAGTTGGTTTTGCTATGTCCTAATCTCTTTGTTATAAAACCGCACTCGTCTCCTATATTAAAATAGTCAAAAAGGTTCAGTTCCCTTATCTTGAAGTTATTTCCTTAAACGGTATAATTAATTATGTAACATTTTAAATATTTAAAATATTTAAAATGTCTAACCAAGGGGATGAGGAGGAGTAAATGAATGAAAAAAACTGTAAAACGAACGGCCGTGCCGGCTCTTTTGTCGATTGGATTATTGCTGTCGCCGCTTGCGGTACAAGCTGAGATGCCTTATTACGGAAAAGACTATAGCCAGCCGGAAAAAATTAAAGCGCTTTATCCGGAAACAAAGGTGAATGAAGCAACGCCGGCATTTATGAAAGGACAAGACGCATTTACGACTCAAGAAGAAATGATGAGCTATGTCCAAAAACTTGTTCATAAAAGTCCTTACGTAAAGCTTAAGATTATCGGAAAGTCACAGCAAGGGCGAGACATTCCGGCTCTGTATTTTTCAAAGGAAAAGAAGTTTGCGGATGGAAAAACATCCAAAAAGCCAACGATTTGGCTTCAAAGTCAAATTCATGGTAATGAACCGGCAAGCGGTGAATCCGTACTCGCCATTGCAACGCGTTTGACAGAAGACTTTGGAAAAGATGTGCTAAATAAAGTGAACATCGTGATTGTGCCGCGCATTAATCCAGACGGATCTTATGCATTCAAGCGGCAGCTAGCAAATAATTTAGATGGAAACCGCGACTACATAAAGCTTGAAAGCCCGGAAGTGCAGAGCGTACGAGCTGAATTTAACCGTTTTTCACCAGAAGTCGTCATTGATGCTCATGAATATACGCCTTACAGCAGCGGATTGAAAAATATCGGTAAAGAAGGCGTGTGGAAGTATCACGACATTTTACTGCAGTCCGGTCGAAACTTAAATATTCCGCAGCGCATTCGAGACGTATCTGATGAGCTGTTTGTAAACAGTACGCTTACAGCTATTGAAAAGCAAGGATATTCAGGAGAAGTATACTATACGTCTCAAGTGAATAAACAAGGGCAGCTTGAAGTAGAAGAAGGGTCAGTTGAACCGCGAATCGGCCGAAACTCACTAGGCTTGTATCCATCATTTTCGTTTTTAGTCGAAAGCAGAGGAATCGGTATTGGCCGAGAAGATTTTCCGCGGCGAGTGAGTGCCCAAATTGCTACACAAGAGAAGCTCATTACGCAAACAGCCGCTCATGCTAAACAAATTAAAGCGCTGATTGCCAAAGAAAAAGCGGCGCTTGTCAAAAAAGGAAAAAATGCAAGTGACCGTGATCCAATTGTTGTGAACAGTGAAAATAAAAAAATACCAAACTCTACGTTAGAAATGGTTGATGTGGAAAGCGCGTCTGTTAAAGAAATTCCTGTGACGTACTATAGTGCCAAAGCGGCAACGCCGACGCTGGTCCGCGAACGTCCGACTGCTTACATTTTAAAGCCAGGACATGAAGAGTTAGCAGCAAAACTGCAGGGACAAGGAGTAAAAGGTTTCAAGTTAACGAAAGAAACGGCTCTTTCAGTAGAAGCGTATTCGGTCAGCAGCCGTATTGAAAATGAAGCCTACGAAAACAAACCAAATGTAGACGTGCAAACAATCGTCAAGCCAAAAACGGTGACGTTCCCAAAAGGAAGCTACGTCTTTTTAACATCTCAGCCGCAAAACAATTTATTGTCTCTATCGCTTGAGCCGGAATCAGTGGACAGCTTCACCACGTTTGGGTATTTGCCTTCAGAGGTAGGACAAGAGCTTGATGTTTACCGGTTTACGCGTTCCATTGAAAAATCGCCTTTGCAAAAAGAATCCCGTAAATAATAAAAAAGCGTGGAGCTTGGCTTCACGCTTTTTCATTATGATCACGTGACTGCTGTCGATTTTTTCTTTTTCTAGAAAAGAAATAAATAAAAAATCCTGCTAATACAAGAAGTGTAATAAGCAAAATACTTGTAGGAAAGTAAAGAGAGCCTATATGAATACCTAAATAATTTAACATTGTCATAACTTCCTTTCTTGATGGAAATGGTTTATTTTACTAAATACCCTTATAAGCTGATAAAAAACGTTTCCGCTATTTTAGTAGGGAATGGATTGACTCTGTGCGCCAATAACCACGATATGACCTTGTTTCATCTCTTCTATATACCGGTTTGCCTCGCGGTTAGATAAGCCGAGCGAAGCCATCTTTGAAAGAAGCTCATCTTCTCTTGAAAGAAGTTTATTTACCGCCGTTTCAAACATACCTTGCTCTGCCATTCTGTACTTTTTTGTATGTGTTGCCTCCGTTAAATGCTGAGCCCATTCTTTATCATAGGCCAGCAGATAAATATCTTTGCTTGTAAATCCTTTCTTTAAAAAAGAACGGATGACGCAGACTGCCTCCTCTTGGTTTTCTGCTACTTGAATGTGTTTCATACACGAACTAAACCTCCTGATAAAAGATATTTCTGAAATGCATCTTCTACTCATTTTGTAGCCTTTGTTTCCAACTTTAAACTTGTTTTCTATGAATTTTCTAAGATAGTAAAAGAGAATAGAAACATCATAAATTTTTAAAAAAAGATGTTTGAACTTCAAAACAGAAGGCTAAACCTAGACTATACTAAAAAGTTCCATCAAAAATAGGAGGAGATTAAAATGAATTTACAAGATCAACAAACACAAGGCCAGCCCGAGCAAACGCAAGACCGCCAGCCAGGTATCGAAAGTGAGATGAATCCTCTCCCTATTTACGAGGATGACAATTACATTGGTACAGGAAAATTAAAAGGAAAAGTAGCGCTGGTTACCGGGGGAGACAGCGGAATTGGACGAGCTGTATCCATTGCTTATGCGAAAGAAGGAGCGGACGTAGCCATCGTTTACTTAAACGAACATAGCGACGCTGAGGAAACAAAAGCCCGCATTGAAGAAGAAGGTGTAAGATGCCTGCTGATTGCAGGAGACGTAGGAGACGAATCATTCTGTAACGAAGCGGTAGAAAAAACAGTAAGTGAGCTTGGAAAGCTTGATATCCTTGTGAACAATGCAGGAGAGCAGCATCCAAAAGAAAGCATTAAAGAAATTACGAGTGAACAGCTTGAACGAACGTTCAAAACGAACTTTTATTCATACTTTTATTTTACGAAAAAAGCGCTTGATTATTTAGGGAAAGGCAGTGCGATTATTAATACAACGTCAATTAATCCTTACCGCGGAAATCCTCAGCTGATTGATTATACGGCGACAAAAGGTGCAATCAACGGCTTTACGCGCAGTATGGCGCAAGCGCTTGTCAAAGATGGCATTCGCGTTAACGCCGTAGCGCCGGGCCCGATCTGGACACCGCTTATCCCGTCTACTTTCTCAGGTGATAAAGTAGGAGAATTCGGTACAGATACGCCGATGGGCAGACCTGGGCATCCTGTGGAGCACGTAGGCTGCTATGTGCTGCTAGCTTCAAATGATTCATCTTATATGACGGGGCAAACGCTTCATGTCAACGGCGGAGATTTCATGAACACATAATTGCTTCACCTATATAAAGGAGGAGAAAAAGATGGGCGAACGCCAGAAAAGATCTATTTCAAATACACCAAAAAAAAGAGATGAAACGGAACAGCGTGTAACAGATCAAGACGAAACGTTGTTTGAACGTTTTAAAGAAGAAGAAACGGTCGATCCTATGCCGTTGGAAGACATAAGACTTGAACAAAAAGAAGAGAAAAATAAAACGAAAACGAAAGATGAATCAGGTTCTGAAAACATTCATCATAGAAAATAAAAAACAGCCTTCTCGGGCTGTTTTTTGTTTGTTTTCCTATATTAATGAGTGCTAGAAGCAATTACAATTTTTGAATCATCTTCTAATGCCTGAGCAAGGTTCGATTTAATTCGTATATGCTCAAAATTTAAACCAAGCTGCATCGCAGTAGTGGCTAATTCAGGACGAATGCCCGATAAAATCGATTTAACGCCGATTAAATCAAGCGCATTTATCAGCTGAAACAGCTCGTGCGCGACCATTGTATCGATCATCACAACTCCTGACAAATCAATATACAAATGAGCGATTTGTTTTTCTGCACACTGTTTTAACGTGCTTTCTAGGATCATTCTGGCTCTTGCCGTATCAATATCGCCGACTAACGGTAAAAGAGCAACGTCTTTTTTAATCACAATAACAGGTGAACTTAATTCATGAATCATTTCCTGCTGAGAGCGGAGGCGGTTTGATGCATATTCCTGCGCTTCGGTGATGAATTTCAAAATAATAATATCAAATACCCGTACTACTTTTTCATTCCACATATCGATATGCTGCTGAGTGATGTCATCATGAAGTTCTGCAAATCGGCGAATATACTCACAGTATTGTTTGCGGACGTTCATAAATTCTTTAATAATACTTTGAATGGGGGTTCTGAGATGCTGTTGGTCTTTGGCAACTTTATTTAGCCACGTGTTAAAAGATTCAAAAAAGCTTTTTTCATCTTCTATAAAGACGTTGCTAATATATAAATGAAATTCATAGTTTTGCGCTTTTAAGCGTTGAATGACGTCAGGGTCATTAGAGGTATATACGCCTTCAGAAGATTTTTTGTCCAAAGATTCATACCATTCTTCCGTCATAGTTGGTGCACTTTCTAGCAGATAAGAACGTAAAGCGATATCTTTCTTCACTGTTATTCTCCTCTCAAACTGATAAAGCATGCGCAGGTGCGCAACGTATTTATTATAGCACCTTTTTAATAAAGATGGATATGAAATGTATGTTTATTTTGCATGTTAGGTTTTAAATGATTGTATATAGGGAAAAATTCTAATAAAAGGGGAAAGAGGGAAAGTATGAATACCGTGACGAGCGATCAGTGGAAATGGTATCAGTTTGATTTAGAAGAAGCAGACGGAATAGCTGATATAATCAAAGACTATCAGTATCCAAGAGATGAATGGTTTTGTCAGCAGCTTCAAAAGAAAAATTCTAATCATATTCAAGTAGATGTAATAGGAGAAAGTGAGCTCATTTATGGTTCACTGATTTATCATAAGGAGTCGTTTGATCAAAAAAATTACGATTCGTTTCATTTTTATATTACCGAGGAGTTTATTATAACGGCAGGAATCGATTTAAAAATCCTAGAGAACACCAATCATGAACGAATGATTGAACGCATGAAGCAGTCTGCTAACACGGCGGAAAGTTTTTTTATTCTTTTAGGCGAAATTATGAAAAAACACTTAAATGGGTTTGATCAGTTTGAAAGTCATTTCAGAGAGCTTCTGTGGGAAGTGCGCCATAATAATAACATCGACGTATTAGATGAAATTCACAAAGCGCGGTATGACCTGCTTATATGGACAAATTTAATCAGTTCTGTTCGAGAAGTCACCATGGGAATAGAAGAAGCGTTTCATAAAAAAATTAACCAAACAATTGAATATCAGCGAATGTGTAAAAAAATTGAAATTGGCTTAACGCTGATTGAACAATATCAAAAAGAATTTGACGCGTTAATTAAATTAGAAGAAGTTGTGTCTACTCATCGAGGAAATGAGATTATGAAAGCTTTAACGCTGCTCACAGCAATCAGTACGCCTTTAACGGCTTTTGGAGCTCTTTGGGGAATGAACTTTAAAGGGATGCCGGAGCTTGATTTGAAGTTTGGCTATATCTATGCACTCATTTTAATTGTCCTTTCGACCGTGGCCATTTATCTCTATTTACGAATGAAAGGGTGGACGGGCGATCTGTTAAAAGGAAGAAAAAAGAATTCATTTTTTAAATAAGGTTTAATAAAAGAGGTTGAGACATAACTAAATGAATCCAACTTAAAGACGAACAAATGAGATACATGAGCTGGACTGCTTATGACACCGCAGTTGATCTCCGTGCAAGGCTTCGCTTTCCGCGGGCGGCCGCTGAGCCTCCTCGTCGCTTGCGCTCCTGCGGGGTCTCATCTGTTCCGCTTTTCCCGCAGGAATCTTCGCCTTGCCCTCCAATCAACTGCTAGAAGGAACAAATCAGATCAAACTATATTCACCATCACAAAAAAACGAACCACTCATCAAACATGTTGATTAATGGTTCGTTTTTCACTTGGGCTAAAATATTTTTGTCCCAGCCTCTTTGTTGTTTTTTATCCTCGCCTCCACGTCGTGGGCTCACCTGAACGAAGGCATCTTGGAAATAAATCGTTTTCTTTTAGCTTTACTTGATTGCCGTTTTCGTCGGTATAGCGACCGGTTTGCGGAACCAATTCTCCGGTTGAAAAGGCGTCATCTACAGGCTTCCACGTTGTTGATTCACGTGTGTGCGGGCAAGGTGTAAAAAGATCATCTTTTTGAAAGAGTTTAATTTCACCTTCTGCACAAACGTAAGCGCCCGATTCTGGTACAGCTTCACTCGTTCGATAGATGTTCTGTACGGTCTTCACACGCATCCAACCTTTCTTTTTGATTAGTTGTATTTTAGTGTTCCGGTCGTGGCGTCCATGTACGTACGGTCTTCTATAATATCTGAGTCGTCTAGCTTTCTAAAAGGAGCGCAGTAGCATACAACACCCGTCTCGATTTCAATTTCTTGAAATCCGTACGCACGGCAAAGGTATTCACCGACAGCGCTTGGAGATGGATGCGTATCCAACTCATCTAATGCTTCATTAAACATTTCTAAAAATTCTTTTTTCGAAAATTGCTTCTCATGGTGCAGTGTTACTGGATCTCCAGAATCTGTTCCTTGTGCTAACGCGTAAAAATACATCGTCCTCACTCCTTGCATATATATAGTCTAGCTTTTTCTGAAATGTAGAAACATTGATTGTTAGTAAGTAAATTCCCTTAAATAAAAGAAATAAACGCATTTGGAAGAAAACGGTTTCTTCATGATCATTATCTCAAAGAGAATTCAGTGCGATTAGCGTTTGATAGCAAGCTGCCACAGGGTGATAATCGGCTTTAGGAGCCGGGCTTTTTTTCGAACTGTAGCGTTCGTTTTGCTGATTTAACAGCTGATACCAGCCTCCATATGTGTGATCGATAAAGTGTTTCTGACAGTAGTAGAACAGGGCGTCGTATGCTTTCCAATATCCGCTGTCTCCGGTTTTGACCCCGAGCAGTGAAGCCGCAGAAATGGCTTCGGCCATCACCCAGTAGTTTTTATCCCGGTCAATGACTTCTTCTTGAGGAGATAGCGCAAAGTAAAGACCTCCGTACTTAGCATCCCAGCCTCGGTTCCAGCCCTTATCAAACAAATCTTTTGCACGTTCTGTCATCCAGTTTTCCGAACGGTGCCGATCAAGCCATAAAAGCAGCTTGCTCCATTCAAACTGATGTCCTGGTATAAAGCCGTACGGACGAAATTCATCTTTTGTATTGTTTTTATTGTAGTCCCAATCCGGCTGCCAGTCTGTATCATAGTGCTCCCAAACCATGCCGCCGGATCGTTCAGCAAGCTGCTGCGTAACGCCTTTTGCAAGCGTGTACGCTCGGTCTAAGTATTTTTTATCTCTGGTTGCTTCAAAGGCAGAAAGCATCGCTTCACACATATGCATATTTGCATTTTGGCCGCGATATAAAGAAGAAGCCGACCACGATGCGTCCCATTCGTCTCGGTAAAAGCCGTGCGCGTCTTCCCAAAAGTACTTTTCCATCACGTCATATACCTCTTCAATTGTTTCTTTTGCTTCTGAAATGCCGGCTTGATATGCGACGGAAGAAGCTAAAAGAGCAAAAGCGTGGCCATATGCTTGTTTAGAATCATCTTTTACTTCTCCGTCATCGGCTATTTCAAAAAAATATCCGCCGTGCTCTCTATCATAATGGTTGTTTTGTAGAAAACGAATGCCGTGCTGAGCTGCTTCTTTGCACCAATCCGGTCCGTCTAAAAGAGCCCCTACACTAAAGATATAAATAAAGCGCGCCGTACTTACCAAGTGCTTTGAATGCGTGTTGTTGACGGTACCGTCGTCGTAGTATTCATGGATATACCCGCCGTTTTTGTTGTCAATACAAGCGGGATAGTAGAAATGAAGCGTATCAAAAATATGCTGTTTTAATGTGTGAGGTTCTCGAAACGCAGTTGAGGAAAAATCCGTTGCCGTGTTCATTTTATCACCATCTCAATCTTTGTTTTTAGTTGTTTTTTACCCTAAGCAGTTGGGAGTAAACGTAAGGGTTTTTTTGCTGTTTCTGCTCTATTATTCTATTTTTGTTGAAAATGTATCAGTTTGGAAACAAGTTTGAAATATTTTGATATACTTTTGACACGATTATCCGGTATTCTAAAAGTACGTGCTAGCTGGAACGAAGTAATGATAAGCCTCTAGACGTCGAATAATTTTACTTAATGTTGTTTAGTTAAGGTTGAGCTTAAACATCGGATCCTGTTTTCACTTAACCTATTAAACTAGCAGCATATATTTCTATTATATTTTGCAAATGAGGTATAAAAAATGACAGAAGTGAACAAACAAAAATTTTACAAAAAATTAGCGGTAACAGGTCTTGCTTTTACACTTGTAGGGGCAGGAACTCTAGGTCTTCATTCTTTCCATTTTACGGGTGAGCCAACTGTCGCAAGCGCAGCGTCGGAAACATATACAACAACGGCGAATTTAAATATTCGAAGCGGTCCATCGACGTCAAACGCGATTATTGCAACGGTCAAACAAGGCACCCAGCTAACGGTAGTTGGACAAGCAGCAAGCGGCTGGCTGAAAGTAAGCTATCAAGGCAAAACAGGCTACGTAAGCAGTGAGTATGTTAAAAAATCAGCGAGTTCAACAACCAAAACCTATGTAACAACAGCAAATTTAAATATTCGAAGCGGCCCATCGACGTCCAACGCGATTGTTGTAACGGTCAAACAAGGCACCCAGCTAACGTCGACAGCCCAAGCAGCGAACGGCTGGCTAAAAGTAAGCTATCAAGGCAAAACGGGTTACGTGAGCACGCAGTACGTAAAAGAATCAACGGGTTCTTCTGAACCGGCTCCAGCTCCAGAGGCTTCTGTCTATGTGGCAACGGCGAATTTAAATGTTCGAACAACTGCTTCAACTTCTGGTGCTGTCATCGCAACACTTAAAGCCGGTACACAGATAGACGTAACGGCTAAAGCAGCAAACGGCTGGCTGAAAATTACGTATCAAGGTAAAGTTGGCTATGTAAGCGGTCAATACGTACGAGCATTAGCTGGCATGAAAGTGGTCTCGAACCCTGAAAGCATCCAAGTTGTTGTGAATAAACAAAACAAGCTTCCGGAAAACTACGTTCCGAAAGATTTAGTATATACAACGATTCCATTTACATTCAAAGAACAAACGGAAAAGAAAAAAATGCGAAGTGAAGCAGCCGCTGCTATTGCACAGTTGTTTGCGGGTGCGAAAAAACAAGGCGTTACGCTTCTTGGCGTATCGGCTTACCGTTCACATGCAACGCAAAGCGCGCTTTTTAGCTCGTATGTTCAAAGAGACGGTTACGATAAAGCGGCAACTTACAGCGCATTGCCAGGCACGAGTGAACATGAAACGGGTCTTGGAATTGATGTAACAAAAGGAGACGGCACATGTGCTGCTCAAGACTGCTTTGGCGGAACAAAAGAAGCAGCTTGGCTCGATGCCCACGCAGCAGAATATGGATTTATTATTCGTTATCCAAAAGGGAAAGATGCGGTAACCGGCTATAAATATGAGCCGTGGCATTTGCGCTATGTAGGCAAACCAGTGGCGCAGGCGATTAAGAGTAAAGGAATTACGCTTGAAGAATATTACGGAATTAAGTGATTTTTAAAAAAGAGGCTAGAACAACAGTAGCTTAGTTGAAGGAAGATCCGAACGTGTTTGATTCTCTATCAAGAGTCAAACGCGTTCGGATTTTTTATTGTTTTGATGAAGGTAGGTTTCATGTATGCAGCGACTTCTAAGTGCTGAATGGAGGGCAAGGCTCCTCGGCCGCCCACAGAAAAATTAACAGCGTTGGAACAAGTGATTTATACTAGCTGCTTTATTCCATTCGTTCGTTTTTAGATTGGATGGATTTAGCCATGCCTCAATCTCTTTTATTTTTGTTCATCATGTTTACCCTTCTTGTGAAGGAGGGTAGGTAATGATACAAAAGAACTACTGTTTGTACATTTAAAGTTGTGTTTGTGTGTGAAAAGATCTAGTGTATATTTCATACAGAAGTGTAAAGTACAGGGGGCGTTCATCTGTGAAAAAACGAAGGAGATGCATCCTACCATGTTGAAAGATCATATGTTTGAATTTTATTTTGATCAAATGAATGAGCTGGTTTTTTTAGCGGAAGTAAAGAACCAACATCTTTATTATAAAAAAATGAATAAAGCGGCTGCTAAGCTTGTACGGTGCCAAGGAGAAGCGGGCATGCGGCTAGAAAGCGTACTCTCTGAGCGGGCGTATCGCTCCTTTTACCCTTACTATATGAAAGCGATGGAAACAAAAAAGCCAGTTACCTACCATGACATAAATACCTTCTCAGATGAAGCTGAAGCGTTTGAAACAACGCTTACCCCAATTTTTGATGATGCCGACAATAGTACGCACCTATTAGTGATGAGTAAAAATATCCAGAAGTTAAAAAAAGAATTAGCCCAAAGCATGGAGCAGTATAAGTCGCTTTTTATGAACCATGAAAACGCCATATGTATGATGGATTTAAGCGGTAAAATCGTTCAAGCAAATCCTGCCTGTGAGCAAATGTTCGGCTACGATGCGCAGGAGATCATCAACAGTTCTTATAGGCAGCTTCTAGAAGAATTGAAGATCGATGCCCGTGCTTTGCCTTTTCATCACATCATATACGACCAAAGCTACAGCAAAGAAATCCAAGCGTGGCACAAAGAAAAAGGAAAGATTTATTTATATGTTACAAACGTGCCCATCATAGTGGAAAATGAATGGATTGGTATTTACTTGATTGCTCAGGACGTGACAAAGGAAAAGACAGCTGAAATAAAGTTGGAAAACACGGTGAAAGATTTAGCAAACATGAAGTATGCCCTTGATGAGTCCGCTATCGTAAGCATCCTTGATCCATATGGAACGATTAGGTATGTTAATGATATGTTCTGTACGATATTTGGCTATGAAAAAGAAGAGCTAATTGGACAATCATATGAGTTATTCGATGTAAGCTATGACCTTCGGGTTCTTGAAAGTATTGGACAAGGAAAGGTTTGGAGAGGGCAAGTCAAAAGCATAACAAAAGAAGGCGTCATCGTCTGGAGCCATAAGACCATTGTTCCGCTGACAGATATTCATCACCGAATCTCAAGCTACGTGCTGATTCAAACCGATATTACTGCGCAAAAAAACCTAGAAAATCAGCTGAAGTTTAAGGCATTTCATGACAGTTTGACGGGGGTGCCGAATCGAATGATGCTGCAAAAACAAGTGCAGGCTGCGATCGAGCAAAAAGAAAGGTTTGGTCTGCTGTTTTTAGACTGTGATAATTTTAAAGAAGTGAACGATCAATTTGGTCATGATATTGGCGATGCATTTTTAATTCAGTACGCGCATCGTTTAACGTCTTGCATTCGCGCATGTGACGAAGTATATCGCCTTGGAGGCGATGAATTTGTTATCTTGCTTCGGCAGATTGAAAGGCGCGAGGAAATACAGCAAATTATGGAACGAATTCACCGAGAGCTTCAAAAAGAATGGAGTATTGAATCCTGCATCTTTGCAGCTACATCGACCATTGGAGCCGCTTATTATCCAGAAAACGGAGAATCGTTTCAAGAGCTGTTAAAACAGGCGGATCAAGCGCTGTACGAAGGAAAACGACAGGGGAAAAATAACGTGAATTTCTATAAAAAAAACCAATCTGCAGCCGATTCTATAGATAAAGAAAGTATTGTCTAATATAGAAAGGGATAAATATGAATAAACATAAATTAATGGTTGTTTTATCAAGCGGAGCAGTGATACTTTCTCTGCTCATACATATCATTCATCGTATTTGGCCGATGGGCATGTCCGGCATGTCCATGGAACATCATTCAACGCCAGGCGAAGTGTCATTGATCTTTTTGATGCTTCCTATTCTTTTTCTTGGTGTGGTGCTTGTGCTGTACGTTAAAAAACATGACCTAGTACCTGCGTTTGTGACGCTAACGCTGACGTTTTCAAGTATTAGCACGGTTGTAGGCGGAGGAGGGATGGTCGAGTATCATTTTTCAATTTTTATGGTGATAGCTATACTTTCCTACTATGAAAATGTAAAGCTGCTATTGTTAATGACGGGTATTTTTGTCATCGAGCATCTAGCTGGATTTTTCGTGCCATTTTTTACGCCGGTTATTTTCGGAACGTCTTCTTATTCTTTTTCGATGCTTTGCCTTCACGCTGCTTATCTGCTTTTTACATCAGGGGCAACCGCTTGGCAAATTACTTCAAAGAAAACATACACAGAACAGCTTCAGCGGGAAAATGAACAAAAGAAGCATATCATTTATGACATGATGAAAAAACTGCATGAAACGAATGGGCAGGTAAGACAAACGGTTGCTGACTTAAAGGGGAATTTAGAAGAATCACAAACGGCTAGTCATCATACGTCTGCTTCAATGCAAGAGCTAGCGGCAGGAGCGGACCAGCAGGTAATAATGGCTCAAAAAAGCAGCGAGTTTCTAAAAGAGATGACGCAAGGCGTAACCAAAATAGCCGAGGCCTCAGCGGCAGTCAGCGAAGCTTCTGATCAAACAGCAAATGAAGCCGTGCAGGGAAAAGAAAAAATTCAAGAAGCAATTCAGCAAATTCATAGAATCGATTCTTCTGTTCAGCATGCAGCTAGCGTTATTCATCAGTTAAAAGAACGTTCTGCGGAAATCAACGATATTATGAGTGTGATTTCAGGCATTGCTGCACAAACAAATCTACTGGCGCTAAATGCTGCAATTGAAGCAGCGCGCGCAGGCGAACATGGGAAAGGGTTTGCGGTCGTAGCATCGGAAGTTCGCAAACTTGCCGAACAATCCAATCAGTCAGCCGAACAAGTAGCAAGGCTCATTCAGCATATTCAGCAAGAAACTTCTCAAGCCGTAGCTTTCATTCAATCAGGAACAGCCGATGTAAAAAACGGTATTTTACTAGCCAACGAAGCGGAAAATGTTTTTAATGGAATCGCCGACGCATCTGCGTACGTTCACGAACAAATTCAGCAAACGGCTGCTTCCGCACAGCAAATAGCAGCCGGATCTACGCAGGTGCTCCATGCCGTCAGCGATATGACCGCTTTTGCCAACCAATCGGCTGCAAGCAGCAGCAACATTTCTTCTGCTTCCGTGCGTCAGCTGCAATCGCTGCAGATCATTGACCAGACGGCGGAATTTTTAAGCGGGTTAGTTGAAGAGCTTGGCAGCGTAACGGAAAAGTTAGCGAAGCAAGCGTGAGTGAGGCAGCAGACTACATAGAAGTACATGATTTTATACACTGGATTAATGCTATAAATCTACTAAAAAATTATGTACATACGAACGCTTAACAAGTTTCTGCGGACCTTTAGACCACTAATGTTCATATCAATCCCCTCCTTTAGAAAAATGAAGCGATCTAAAAAGAGGGGATTGATGCTTTTGTCTAAAAGCTAGTGTTAGTTATTTGTTGGAGAAGGAAATCTCGCTGCTTCAAAATGTGAGCCATCTTCGGATGTGACGATTGTACCAGCTATGCTGCTCTGAACAAAAACTTCAACGCGATCTCCAGCTTCTAAATTGTAAATAGTAGACACGGATACCGCATTAACAAACGGTGTGTTCCCGCCAAAGAAATCGTTATCGATAGCGATAGCGGTTGTCCCATTTACACGTATTTCTATACGAGTTCTATAATCTAGCATCTGGTCGTTAGGAGAGAATCCAATTGTAGCAATGATGGAATATACGCCATCTTTTTTGGGGCGGAAAGTAGAAGTAATCGGGTTATATTCATTTGCTAAATCAAATTGTTCAGTTGGGAAAACTGCTTTTACAAACGTATTTGCAGGAACATTTTGAGACATCGTTAAATTGAGCGCTCTAAATGCTGATTCCCGCGTGCTTCCTTTTTTGCCTTTATCTTCTTTATATCTAGAAGCCAAATCATGTGATTCCTCATAGAAATCTCCATCGCCTCCATAAATCCAAACTTGTGATTCTTCAGAGCTGTCTTCTTCACGCCCATAAGCCCAGCCGCGTGCTTCCTCAGAGGCATCTTCTTGTTGCTGCTCTTTTAAATTATCGTGAGCTTTCTTCTTATTCTTATAAGGATAAGATTTTTCCACATAATATTTGTCATCTTTATCATTGTAATTGAAATAATACTTTTTTATAATAATCACCCTTTCTTTGCAGTACTCTATATTATATTCACTCATAGAGGAAATGTTTGGATACTTGTCTGACAACTTTAGAACTGTTTTTAATAGCTAATAGTAACTAACTTTGAATGTAGACTTAGTTGCATCATATAAAAAAACACCTTTTTCGAACAAAAGTCGAAGAGGTGTTTTTTGGTTCGAAAAGTATTTGATTCGACAGTCTACCCATAACCTGTATGTAAATGTCACTCTATCAATCAACAGGGTGTACTTTTATAGCGCTGGGTCCTTTAGCTCCTTCTTGGATTTCAAACTCTACTTTCTGTCCTTCTGCCAGGTTTTTATATTCCTCACGGTCAATCGTATTGGAGTGAACGAACACTTCTTTTGATCCGTCCTCGGGTGTGATAAATCCAGACCCTTTTGATTCGTTGAAAGATTTAACGGTTCCTTTATGTTTGCTCATGGAAAAAGCCTCCTTATAAGTATAGAAATAAATTCATAGTAGTTTTTTACCCAAACGCTGAAATTTCAATCATTTTATGGTAGGTATACCGATTAGAAGAGTAGGGATAAAAGTAAATAGGGAGGGCTTAACAATTTTTTATTTCGGTTATATTTTTATATTGTATGTGATATAACTATTGTTATAAAATGTAATCGTTAATTCTGCTAACTAAAGGAGATAAAGAAAAAAATGAGGGATGAGTTGTTATATATAGGGAAGAAAATTATCGATAATAAACAGGAATTAGCGATACAATTTTCTGATCTGATGGACTCTGAATATAAGCGGAAGCTGGTTTACCACGAAGAAAGCGAAGTTTTAAAATGGAGAGCGGAACTCATTGAGTATTTAGGCGAGTCGTTATTCGAAGAGCACTCGATCGTTTTAAAAAAAATCGTTCAATGGGGTACAGATATAGGAAAAGTGGCTGTGGAAAACGGACTTTCTTTGAGTCAAACGTTAAAATCACTCGCGCTGTTTCGAACAGTGATATGGGGCGTTTTTACAGAAGAACTGCAGCAGAAGCAGTTTGCTCCTATTACGATGCTTGATGTAAGTAAGAAAATTGATCCGATGCTTGATGAGCTTAATCATATATTTGTTGAAATCTATGAAGAACATAATACGGAAACCATAAAACGCGCTTATGCAGCGCTAGAAGAATTATCAGTTCCCATCGTTCCTCTTTCTGAAGGAATTGCTGTGATGCCAATCGTTGGACAAATTGATACGCATCGTTCGCAGCTTATTATGGAAACGGCTTTAGAAAAAAGCGCTCAGCTGCAGCTGAGTTATTTAATATTTGATATTTCAGGTGTTCTTATCGTCGATACGATGGTAGCGGACAATATTTTTCAAATTGTAAAAGCCTTACAGCTTATCGGCACTAAAACGATGATTACCGGAATACGTCCGGAAATCGCGCAAACCGTTGTGGATTTAGGCGTTGATTTTGGAACAATCAAAACAAGAGCGACGTTAGAAAAAGGCCTTGAAGAAATAGGCTTTAGCAAACTGACAGAAAATCCGCAAAGAAAACCAAACAAATGGCCTTTTCAATGAATAAAAAAAGGAAGAGGCTTAGACAAAGTATGTTAGTTGAAGTTAAACCCAAACCCAAACCCAAACCGTTAATCTAATTGATGGTTTGGGTTTACCGTTAATCTAATTGATGGTTTGGGTTTTTTGTTGTTATGGTGAACGTAGGTTTCATGTATGTAACTGCTTCTAGCTGGTGATTGGAGGGCAAGACGAAGACTCCTGCGGGAAAAGCGGAACAGGTGAGACCCCGCAGGAGCATAAGCGACGAGGAGGCTCACCGGCCGCCCGCGGAAAGCGAAGTCCTGCACGGAAATGCCCAGCGGTGTAAAAAGCAGTCCAACTCATTTATCTCATTCGTTCGTCTTTCGATTGGGTTGATTTAATTATGTTTCCATCTCTTAGTTTTCTCGTGTCTCTAAAAAATAAAAGAAAGGCTTATATTAAGAAAAATTTAAGAGGAAGTCACAGCGTCACATGTTATATTCCTTGTAAAAATGGGTACTGGTAAAAAGAAGCATTTCAAGTGCTTTTCAATTACAGTAGCCGTCTAAAATTAATTAATTGTCAATTTCGAATAACATAAATTATTTAAATACTTAGACAAACAAATGAGGAAAATATATACTTATTAGTGTTGTCACGAAAAGATAAAGGGGAGAAACAAGGATGGATATCAAACGTCAAAACGTTGATTTTGGTAACTCAATTTTTCAAACGCTAGTGGATGGTTATTACTATGAAATTCCTACAAACGTAGTAGAAATCACAAAAGATCAGGCAGAGGGTCATTTTCCTTCAAGTGTAAATGAACCGGAATTACTTCTTCAAAATTTACTGATTTCTACAACAATCGAAGGAGTAGAAAAGTATTATTTAGTAGGAGACGCAGCAGAGAAACACGTGCTAGGCAATATCCATATTAATAAGTTACATAATAAAACTGAATCTGATATTCCTTATGTGATGTTTTTAGCTTCAGTTGCTTATTACAACATACTTAAAGGAAAAGACAAAGAAGATAATCATGTGACGATTAATTATTTCTCGACTATGCTTCCGATTTGGCTGCTTAAGAAAACAAATAAATTCAGTGAAATGCAGCAGAAGATGGCCGAACGTTTTCAAGGAGAGCACACGGTTACGGTATTGACTCCTGGATTAGAAAAAACGCTCACTGTGAACATTGAAACGAGCAAATGCCGTATTGAAAGTGAAGTGGCTCGCTGGGCGATCAAAAAAGATTTTGAATTACAAGATAGAGAAGAAGCAAATGCATTCAAACATTTTGAAACGCTAATTGTAGATTTGGGCGGAGGCACGGTTGACCTGGCGCTGCTTCCTGCAGGACTTCAAGCTCCTAAAAGCAGAAACTCATTGAAGTGTCTTACGGATATTTCATATTTGAAGCATATTGAAAAGCTAAGAAATGAAAAGCTGCTTGAGTATTTTGATGATGTTCGTTCATTAGAAGAGTTTATTATTGCCAATATTCATAAAGCAAAAATGGAGCAAAGAGACGGCAATAGCGGGAAAAAAGTAGATCTCACGGAGCCTATTCACGCTTCGCTTAGAGAATACACGCAAATTTTATTAACGAAAGTTGAAAATCTATTTCCATCGCCAAAAGATAAAGTCTATAAATATATTTATATTGGAGGACTGGCTCCTATCCTTCAACAGTTTATTGCAGAGCAGATTGATAACATGTACGGGGAAGAAATCAGAGAAGAAAATCATCTTTTCTTGCCGGAGACTCGCAAATTAAACTTATACGGTCTTGAAATTTTAAGCAGACATGAAACAAACGCAGCGGTTCATGCTTAAAAAGGGGGAGCATATATGAGTCATCAACACACTCGCCTTAAGGAAGCGCTAGATGATTGGTACGGTCAGCTAAGCTCCCAAATGGCTGCACCATTTTACTTACTATCAAATGCGTTTTTGACAGCTGGCAATCTATCAGCAGATATGATGGGAGCAAGGGAAAAGACCGTAAGTAATAGAGATGAACATGCAAATTTAACAATCGAAACTGCTGACATTCCGTCAAAAGTGTCTTCATTTCTGAAAGAAAAACAGCAGGCAAACGAGCTGCAGGACTATATAGTAAGACTCATACAGCAAGACTTGCAAAAAATGAACAAAAAAGATGAAGTCGAGACGCTCGTTCATTCACTTCGAAAAGAGCTGTTGGGCGAAATTGACTTACTAAAAAAAGAAATGAATTCGCGTCTTGCTGCAAATCGTGAGGAGTATGAGTCCTCGCAGGCAAATCAACTTCAGGATTATGTAGCGAAGCTTGTGGAACAAAGCGGGCAGAAAGACGGCCGGGAAGAAGATTTTCAATCGTTAGTTCATTCATTGAGAACGGAGCTGTTAGGCGAAATTCATTTGCTTAAAAAAGAGCTTGGCTCTGCGTCAGCTCCTTCCTATAAGCAGCTGAAACCCGTTAAAAATCAGGGAGAAGAAACATTTAAAGAAGGTCAATTAATTAAAGGTGAAAAAGTGACCGGAACCATTCAAGAAGATATCGATGTAGATTTCTAAATAGAAAGTAGAGGCGTGATATGCCTCTACTTTTATTATTTTTCTATTAAAAATGAGGCCGAGGCAAAAGTATTTTAGGTGCAGGAAGATCCGAACGAGTTTGATTCTTGATTGTGAATCCAACTTGTTCGGTTTTTTATTGGTGTGCTGAATGTAGGTTTCATGTGTTTAAATGCTTCTAGCTGTTGATTGGAGGGCAAGGCGAAGACTCCTCCGGGAAAAGCAGAACAGGTGAGACCCCGCAGGAGCGCAAGCGACGAGGAGGCTCATCGACCGCCCGCGGAAAGCGAAGCCTTGCACGGAAATTAACAGCTATCCAATGTAAAAGCTTTAGCGTATAAATCATAAAGCTCTTTTGTTTCTTTTTAGCTTTTTTCGAAAGTATAAGCACATATCAAATGTAGCGATGGTACAGATACTGCATTTTATCATAAACCAAAATAACGATTCGTTTATGCCAAATCCGCCAATCGAAGCTTTTAGTTCATTTAGCTGCCTGAGAATTAAATTTGTGTCGTTTTCGTAGGCCACAGTAAAAGATTTAATCACAAGCATGGTCATAATGACTGCTTCTACAGATATATATAGAATTTTTCTTGCTAGTTTAAGAGAAGGATCTACGTTTGATTTGGGAATTTTATAAAAAGATTTCATCGCTCGTTTGCCTTTCAGTTATTTTAAGCTGTTTAAAAAGATTATTTTATTGTATAATTCTTTCCTTGGCTATAAAATCCTGTATGTATAGCAAGTTTAAAAAAGCCCGCTAGAAAAGATCATACACCGATTTTCTAGCGGGCTTTTTTAGTCAACATCCGTCTATTTACTTAGGATTGATCCTGAAAAAGCGTTCCAATCCTGCATAACGCTCTGCTTATCTTTAATGTTCTTCAGCCAGGGCGTTTGCTTTTGTCACATGAACAGTGCCAAACGGATGGTTTGGAGGAGCATATATGGAGTAAAGCTTTAGCGGAGTGGTACCCGTATTGGTGAGATCATGCCACGTTCCGGCAGGGATAAATATCGCATCATCATCGTAGACTTTTCGTTTAAAGGTTAGATTGTTTTTACTTTTGCCCATTTGAACAACGCCTTGCCCTTGTTCAATGCGCAGGAATTGATCAACGTTAGGGTGGATTTCTAAGCCGATATCTTC
This sequence comes from Priestia sp. SRI_019, assembly GCF_057586255.1. Taxonomy (NCBI): domain Bacteria; kingdom Bacillati; phylum Bacillota; class Bacilli; order Caryophanales; family Bacillaceae; genus Priestia; species Priestia sp. SRI_019. Next base: position 1,272,091 of record NZ_JBYCZN010000001.1, read on the forward strand.
ACCGGGCTTAAGACTCATTAGCGTCACTTGTAAATGTGTTCCCGTCCATAAAGCAGTGCGGTACGTATTGTTTTGCTTTGATGCTTCATTAATGTTAATAACAAACGGCCTTGGTCCGTAGTCCTTTAATTTACCATTTCTTTGCTGAAACTGTTCGCTGGTGTGATAGTGATTCGGCACATAATAACTATATGGCTGCCAGCCGTAATACACTGGAGCCTGCCACTGATGATAATAAGGTGTATAGTGCATACTCATTCTCCTTTTCTCGTTTCATTTTTCTTTTCATCCTATGCTTTTGTCAAAACGGTTGATACCATTTGCCTTTTTGTCCGCGGTCTTTATCCACTTATTTTTTGCTGAAATCATGTGATTCATGATTTATCTGAGCTCCTTGCCTGTTTTTTCGGTGGTTAAAAAATACTTTCATCACTTTAATACGATAATTCAGTAAAAAATATATCGTATGAAAACGTTTTATTTGATATAATTTTAGAAGATGAAAATTATTTTAAAGGGTGACGTTCATTGAAAGAAAAAAAACTTCAAGAATTAACTGAACATCTTAATAATTTATTCCACAATTTAATTCATGGATCTATCACAGAAGGTGAATTTAATGAGTTGTCCGAAGAGCTTTACAGAAAGCAAACTAGGCTGCGCTATGAGATAGAGTGTGAGAAAGGTTCGTATTATAGAGAATATTTTAGAGGCTAAGGCTTTGTATGAGACTGTTTTATAAGAAATAAGAAAAGACCTCCATTTAGGAGGCCTTTTTCTTAATTTCGAGCAGGGAGTGGAGTGATATTTTCTATTTCAATAAGTATATTAGTATATTTACTTCATAAAAAATACAACTGTTGAAGGTCTAAAACTCGCTATTCACCCCCAAAAACCTGTATGATAGGTTTAAGATTGCCGCATATGAGATATATGTATAGTAAAAAGGGGTGATGAGCTGTGAAGTGGTATAAAGGAGTTGTCATGCAAGTCTTAATGACAGAAATCGAAACAGCAAGAGAGAACATGGTTATGTTAGGACTTACAGAAGGTCTTACAAGTCGTAATACAGTTCGAATCAGTCAAACCCTTGATTATTTATTAAATGAACTAAGTAAAGTGATGGCCGCAGATTAATCGTAGTTTATATAAAAATGAAAAGAGCTGCTGACTTCACGGCAGCTCTTTATAAGTTGCCTTAACGTTTACTTTAATATTTATAATACTATTTATACAGTTACCTCATACGTAAAGAAAATAGCGGAATCTACTATATATATCGTATAGTAGAAACCTAGAAGATAAGTTGAAAGCACCTGTGAAAAGGGAAGCTTGGATACATAAAGCAAACGCCGTACTAAGAATGGCGATGGAGGGTAGAGTGGAATGGAATATCATATTAAAGAGGCCGCTGCAAAGGTAGGGCTGCCTACGCATACGCTTCGATACTACGAACAGCAAGGACTTTTACCTTTTATAAAAAGAGATGAGAACGGAAATCGTATTTTTAGCGAGTCCGATATCGAGTGGCTAGAATTTATTATTTGCTTACGAAAAACAGATATCGCCCTTTTAGAATTACGTAAAATTGTTGAATTAACACAAGAAGGCGATGATACAATCGGTTTGCGCAAGCAGATATTTGAAAAGCATAGAGAAAAAATGATGGAAAAACAAAGAGAGCTGGACGCAGCTTTTAGAAAAGTGGAAACAAAAATTGACTACTATGATAAATTAGAACAAAAGTATCAGGAAGAGCTTTCATCTAAAGCCTAATTTACGGGTTGTTTTTCTTATTTTATAAAGAAATAAAAAGCGGGCAGCTAATCCAATTAGCTGCCCGCTTTTCTCTAAATTTACAGTGTAGAAATGTCAATAACAAATCGATAGCGAACGTCGCTGCGAAGAACGCGCTCGTACGCTTCGTCTACTTGCTTAGCATCGATGACTTCAATCATAGGAGCAACTCCGTGTTCAGCCGCAAAATCAAGCATTTCTTGTGTTTCACGAATGCCGCCTACAAGTGAACCAGCAATGCTGCGACGTCCCATGATAAGTGAGAATACGCTGTATTGATCTGGGTTAGCCGGTGCGCCAACGTTAACAAGCGTTCCATCTACGCGAAGTAAAGATAAATATTGATCCACGTTCAGGTTAGCTGATACCGTGTTTAAGATAAGGTCAAAGCGACCCGCTAATTCAGTAAATGTCGCTTCATCACTTGTTGCAAAATAATGATCTGCGCCAAAGCTTAGAGCTTCTTCTTTTTTATTGTTAGAACGGCTTAATACCGTCACTTCAGCACCCATTGCATGCGCAAATTGAATCGCTACATGTCCAAGACCGCCCATTCCCACAATCGCCACTTTTTTGCCAGGGCCAGCATTCCAGTGCTTTAACGGAGAAAATGTTGTAATCCCTGCACATAGAAGCGGACTTGCTGCATCCATACTTAAATTATCAGGAATACGAACAACGAATCCTTCTTTTACGACGATTTTTTGGCTATAGCCGCCGTATGTAGGATTTCCGTCATAATCCAACGAATTATACGTTTGAACAACGCCTTTTGTACAATATTGCTCGTCACCGTTCACACAGTACTCGCACTCTCCGCAAGAGTCAACAAAACATCCAACGCCAACGCGATCGCCAACCTTGTATTTTGTTACGTTTTCTCCAACTGCTTCAACTACTCCCGCGATTTCGTGACCAGGAACCATCGGGAACATCCCGCCGCCCCATTCATCAAATGCACTATGAATATCAGAGTGACAGATACCGCTAAACTTAATATCAATTAAAACGTCGTCTGCTCGCAGTTCTCTGCGTTCAATTGTCGTGTTCTCGAATTTTGCCTTTGCATGCGGCGCACTTAGAACACGTGATGTTGTTGTATGTTGATTACACATAAGTAAAAACACAATCCTTTCGTCATTTGATGTATTTAAAAGCTACAACCCTAGCTTAAACGTTAAAGTCGACTTTAAAGCAAGAGTTTTTTGAAAAAAAATTTACTTTCTATGATTTTATGAAAAAAGGAGAGTAAGAGATATGTAGCAGCTTTTTCTCTCTATTTAGTTAAAAGAAATTTTTCAAGGGTGCGAGCGGCGGCGTGTTCATCCAATCCATTTGTCAGCAGTGTTATTTCATCTCCTTTTTTAACAGCTAAAGCCATGACCTTCATGATGCTTTTTCCACTTACACATTTTCCATCTTTCGAAATAAAAATGTCACTTTGAAACGAACAAGCTTCACGTACAAATAGAGCTGTATGTCTAGCTTGAAGTCCTCCAGAAAGCTGCACCGTCATTCTTTTAATCAGCATTGTATTTCCCCTTTTTTGTATTTTAAAAACTATAAAACTAGCTTAAACGTTAAAGTTAACTTTAAGGCAAGAGGTAATTTGGATAAAAAAGTAATTTATGAATGTATTGAGAGCAGCAATCGTTTCTACTAGTCATTTAAATGATGGTAGCTAACTGAAAATGCGGCACACATGTTCAGGAAGGTTCAATAAATAAGAATTTATTTTTAAAGGAATTTCCACGTTCTAACCAGAAAAACCATATATATTGTTTTCTGGAGGAATACGATGAAAGAGCTAAAAAGGTTAGAACCGCTGCAAGCAGCTACACAATTCATTCTTAAACATTACCCTAACTGTCAAGGTGCATTACTCGCCGGGAGCGTGGTGAGAGGGGAAGCTACGCACACGTCAGACCTTGATCTTGTTATTTTTGATGATAATTTTACTTCTTCTTTTAGAGAGTCCCTCATTGAATTTGGATGGGCAATTGAAGTTTTTGCTCATAATCTGACTTCATACCAATCCTTTTTTAAAAGCGACTGTAAGAGGGCTAGACCCTCACTCCCAAGAATGATTTCCGAGGGAATTATTTTAGAGGATAAAGGAGTGATGCAGGCTATAAAAAAAGAAGCTGCGCAATTACTAGAAAAAGGCCCGGAAAAGTGGCCGGAAGAGACGATTAGATTAAAAAGATATTTTATAAGTGATGCCTTAGATGATTTAATTGGTTCTTCAAATACAGGTGAATCACTTTTTATTGCTAACACGCTCGCTTACATAATGCACGAATTTGTTTTAAGAACAAACGGTCATTGGATCGGGGATTCTAAATGGATTGTCCGGTCTTTGAATGACTATAATGAACGCTTTAGCAAAGAGTTTGTAGAGGCATTTGATACCTTTTATAAAACAGGAAATAAAGATAAAGTAATTCAACTGGTGGATAAAGTGTTAGAACCACATGGGGGCCGGCTGTTTGAAGGATTTTCACTGGGGAAATAGAGGTTGAATCAGTAGCCTTGTTAGAACCCCACTACTATTGCTTGCTAGTAGTGAGGTTCTTTTTTATGAATATTCACGTATGCTTAAAGAGTTTGCCCGTTATCAATCGTAAATACTTGGCCCGTCACAGACTCTTGCTTTAACTGAAACAGAATAGCATCCGCGATATCTTCAGGAGAAGAAATACGCTGAAGAGGTAGATTTCCTGCAAGCTGATACATTTTATCTTCGTTGTCAGCCCACCATCTTGTGTTGACTGCACCAGGAGAGATGCAGTTTACTCGAATATGTGGTGCTAAGGCAATGGCTAACGACTTAGTCATCGTATGAATTGCTGCTTTTGTTGCTGCATAGGGAATAGAGGAGCCGATTCCAGTTGTACCCGCAACGCTTCCTACATTAACAATCGCCCCTGACTTTTGCTTTTTCATATGTGGAACGGCTGCTTTTACACAGTGAAACATGCCTTTTACGTTTATATCATATAAAGAGTCCCATACGTCATCCGTTGCAGACTCTAAGTCATTCATCGGGATTTGAGCTGTAATACTAGCGTTATTCACTAAACCATCTAATCGTCCAAATTGTGCAATGGTTTGATGAATCATTTCATTCACTTCGTGCTCGTTGGCTACACTCGCTTTAAAAGCAAAAGCCATGCTTCCTTTTTCTATAATCTCCTCCACAACTTTTTTCGCTTCTGTTTCTGAACGGCTGTAGTTTATCACAAGTTTCGCGCCCATGTCAGCTAACTTTAAAGCCGTTGCTTTGCCTATACCAGTGCCGCCGCCCGTAATAATAAATACTTTATTTTTAAAATCGATCATTTCTATAAACCTTCCTTTCTCTTAACATCTTTTATTATATCTTCGGTGGAAAAAAGGATATAATAGGTAATACTAAGAGAGGTATCATTTAAAATGATATCAGCGGAGGAATTAAAATTGGAAAGCCAAGACTTACGAATGTTCAAATGTGTGGCAGAAGCAAAGTCACTATCAAAAGCTGCGGAGATATTAGGATATGTGCAGCCGCATATCAGCCAGCGGATTAAAAATCTAGAGGAAGAATTAGACACCAAATTATTGATACGCACGAATCGAGGAGTCACGTTAACAAATGAAGGGGAAGCTTTGTTTAAATACGCCCAGCGTATTTTACGTTTAATGGAAGAAGCTAAAGCAGAAGTTAACCCTAACAAGTTTAAAAGATCCTTGACCATTGGCGCCTCGCAGACCGTCTCTGCTACTAAAGTTCCTTCTTTATTTTCATCTTTTCTGAAAGAACACCAAGGTATTGAAGTTAAAATAAAAACAGATAGAAAACAAGTCTTACAAGAAATGCTTTCGTACGGGGAAATTGACGGACTTTTTCTTAGCGGTACCTATAATGAGGCTCAGTTTGAAACAGTTTATCACTATGCAGAAAAAATGGTGCTTATCTCACCTCGATATGAAGCTAGAGAAGGAAAAGACCAACCAACGCTACTCATCAATAGTGATGGAAACTGCATCTATAGAAACAGACTATTAGAGTTTTCAAAGAAACATCATATACAGAAAGCCAACATTATGGAATTTGATTCATTAGAAGCTATTTTACAAGGCGTCCGTGATGGACTAGGCATGAGTGTAGTCCCCGCTAGCGTAGTAAATTCTCGTGGTGATATAAAAAACAGTGAATGCCAAGAGCTTTCAGAAGACGTTTATATTGATTTTGTAGTAAAGAAAGGGAAGCAGCGCTCGCAAAGTCTTAAAAAGTTTACCCATTTTTTAGAGAGTCTATAGATCTTCTCTTCCCATATCACTAAAAAGAACCCTTAATGCCTGAAATGCGCTTCAAGGGTTCTAAATTTTTTTGTGTTCCTAAGATTATGCAGCTAATTTTCTACATTCATCCGCGCATTTCAAGCAGGCTTCCGCACATTTTTGACAGTGATCATGATCGTGTTTCTTACACTCATTTCCGCATTTTTCGCAAATTTCTGCGCAAACTCCAGCCAGTTCAGCAACGAAAGGAGTTCTTCTTTCTAGAGCTTGTTCCAAATATCCACAAATATCTGCACATTCTCGGTCAAAACGGATACAGTCCACCATCATACCCACATTTTCTTCTTTTAGACAAGCATCAAAACAGTGGTTGCAGGCACTCATACAGTCATGCAGCGTTTGAATAACGGTTTGATAATTTTCGTTAGACATTGTAAAATTCCTCCTTATTTTTTCTTCTCTCTATTACATTAGACTATCGTTTAGTTTAGTAAACATAATAAAAATGAGCAGGTAATCTTCCATGTTTAAATATAGGGGTAGAGGGTATGTGGTTGATACATAAACCCTAAAGGAGTGTAGCACATGAGCTGGCTAGAAATACTTTCTTACATAGCTATTGCAATCGGACTTATTCAATTTTTAGTTATTACAATCGACGTGATCAAGCATCCGCAGATGATGTTTGTGATGAATATTGTGTGGCCTATTACGGGACTATATTTTCCTGTCGCCGGGATATGGTTTTACTTGAAATTAGGACGTAAAGATCGAAAAAAACACGCTCATGCTCATCATTCCTCTGAGCATATGCATGATAACCATGAAGGTCATCATGAGCACCACCATAGTAAAAAGCCTTTTTGGCAAAGTGTTTTTGTATCTACGACCCACTGCAGCAGCGGGTGCTCGATTGGAGATTTAATTGGTGCACCGATTGTATTTTTAACAGGGTGGACGATTGCTGGAAGCGTACTTTTTGCGGATTACGTAGTGGAATTTATTCTCGCTTATATAGCCGGAATTGCTTTTCAATACTACGGTATGAGTATGAAAGATAATAGCTCAAAAGATGAGTTGAAAAATGCGGTAAAAGCCGATACATGGTCGCTTATTGCGTTTGAAATCGGCATGTTTGGCTGGATGGCTTTATCACATTATGTCTTTTTTGCACAGGCACCTAAACCAGACAGCGCGGTCTTTTGGTTTATGATGCAAATTGCCATGATCATTGGCTTTTGTACGAGCTATCCAGCTAACTGGGTACTTGTTAAAAAAGGAGTAAAACATACGATGTAAACATGTTGGTGAAAGCTATTATGTAATTAGTAGGAATTAATAAAATGGATACTAAAACTCTAAAAAAGACGGCCTTTTACCGAATAAAAGGCCGTCTTTTTTGCATGTGTTTTTACTGCTTCAGTTATCTAAGTAACGGTATAAAGTCGTCTTGCTTATACCTGTAGCTTCCGTTATTTGAGCAATCGTATAGTTTTTACTCCAGTACATGTCAAGCGCTCGGTGGACGTTATAATCAGGCTTTTTTGGTCGGCCGCCGCTTTTTCCTTTTGATTTTGCTTCTTGAAGACCGGCTTTTGTGCGCTCGCTGATGACGTCATGCTGAAATTCTCCAATACGTTTAATAGTACTGAAAAAGGTTTTTCCTTGTGACGTGGACGTATCAACGTCATCCAAAATGGATACAAAGTGAACGCCATTGTCAAAAAGATACTCAATTAATTCAATGAGGTGCCGAGTAGAGTCTGCAATGCAGTAAAATTTATACACAACGACTGTATCGCCCGGCTGAAGCGAGGCTACCATCTCATCAAATTCTACTCTTTTCTTTATGGAGTTTGTTTTTTCTTGATAAATTTTATCGCAATTAAAAGGCTGCAATGCCTGTAACTGTTTGTCCACATTTTCATCTTCGCTATATGGACGGGTATAACCAATAATCACTACACCATCTCCTGCACGGATTGTTTATTTATATTTACCTATTGTACCAAATTCCCTCCACCCATAACATTTCTTTTCAGTATAGAAAGAAGTGCAGTTCCAAAAAAGATCGTTTTTGGGACAAAAAAAGATAGACATTTTGTTTTAGGTCTGCTAGAGTTTTAGTTGTTAACAGCGTCTCGGCTTCTATGAGAGTTGGAAGCCACTTATAAAAGAAAAGCGAGGTGTAATATGGATAAAGAGACCCTTAAGCTAATTCGAAAAAGCTACAATTTAAATCAGCGGAATTTTGCTAAAATGGTAAACTGTAGCTTTTCACTCATTGCGTTAGTGGAAGTTGAGAAGAGAAGAGTCACACAGGACTTGGAGAATAAAGTGAAAAAAGCGTTTGGATTAAATGAGGAAAAAATAAAGGAGCTGACTTCATCGTTTTAATAAAAGCGTTTCATGTACGTAAATATAATACTTGAGGAAGATGGGACATGCTTGCCTGTTTTCACTCGTTTTTTATATATTAAAAGTACCATAAACGTACCATTTAGGTTCTATTCATTTTCTATTTTACTACTTTTATTATTCAAAATCTAGACAAGCGTACAGTAGACGCTTATGACTATAGAGAGAAAGGTGTTTTTTGTTATCATGTTCAATAAATTAAAAACGGAGTGGTTTGGCAACGTGAAAGGAGATGTCCTTTCAGGTATTGTCGTAGCGCTTGCGCTTATTCCTGAAGCCATTGCTTTTTCTATTATTGCCGGGGTAGATCCGATGGTGGGCTTACACGCATCTTTTTGTATCGCCGTTGTAATGGCCTTTGTAGGAGGGCGTCCTGCCATGATTTCAGCAGCTACCGGTGCGATGGCCCTGCTGATGGTGACACTAGTAAAAGAACATGGAATGGAGTATTTATGGGCAACGACTATTTTGACGGGTGTGATTCAACTCCTGTTTGGCATTTTTAAAATTGCTCGCTTTATGAAATTTATTCCTCGCTCCGTGATGGTTGGGTTTGTGAACGCATTAGCTATTCTAATTTTTATGGCACAAGTTCCGCACTTCGTAGGAATTTCAGCAATGACGTATGTGTTTGTTGCGTTAACTCTTGTCATTATTTACGTGTTACCGCGCTTTACAAAAGCAGTGCCTTCTCCATTAGTAGCCATTGTCGTTATGACAATTGCAGCTATTTTAGGAGGATTCAATTTGCGTACAGTAGGAGACTTGGGGGAGATTACAAAGTCACTGCCGATCTTTTCTATTCCTAACGTTCCTTGGAATATGGAAACACTGTCCATTATCTTTCCAACAGCGCTAGGGCTGTCCATTGTCGGATTAACGGAATCGCTGCTAACGGCATCGATTGTGGACGATATGACAGATACGTCGAGTAACAAGAACCAAGAAAGCAGAGGGCAAGGGATTGCTAATATCGTCGTTGGTTTCTTTGGCGGCATGGCCGGCTGTGCGATGATTGGTCAAACCGTTATTAATGTAAAATCAGGCGGACGCGGTCGTTTATCAACGTTTGTAGCAGGTCTATTTCTAATGTTTCTCATCTTGGTGCTCGGCGACTGGGTTGTCAAAATTCCAATGGCTGCACTAGCAGGCGTTATGATTATGGTATCGATCGGAACATTCGACTGGTCTTCACTTCGAACGCTAACGAAAGTTCCGTTAACCGATACCGTCGTGATGCTTGTTACCGTGATTACGGTTGTAGCAACCCACGATTTATCAAAAGGAGTTATTGCCGGGGTTATTTTAAGCGCAGTTTTCTTTGCAGGGAAAATTTCCAAGCTAGACGTGTCAGCAAAAGAGTCAGAACACCAAACGGTCTACAAGGTAAAAGGTCAGCTGTTCTTTGCCTCTGTAGAAGACTTTGTTAACTCATTTTCGTTTACAGAAAAACAAGAACAAATTCTGATTGATTTTTCAGAAGCACATATTTGGGATGACTCAGCCGTAGCGGCCATTGATAAAATTGTACTGAAGTTAAAAGAACAAACATCTGCTGAAGTGAAGCTGACAGGTTTAAATGATGTAAGTGAAGAGCTGCTTCAAAGATTAGCGACTTATAATAAGCCGAACGTGAGGGCTTCGGCTCATTGATACAGTGATAATTCCTAGGTTCAAATCATATATGATTTGAACCTTTTTTAGTTTTCTTTACCAGTCTATATAGTTTTGGAAGACTAGAAAACCAAGCAGTATAAAGAAGGCAAAAACAAATAAGGCTTCGGCAGAATGTTGTCTTTCCGCTTTTTTACGTTTATTTTTTCTCTATATTTCCATTGAACGTTTCTTCTTTTCGAATCCAGTTTCATATATAGACTCCTTAAACGATTTCATATAAGTAATTTTACCATATTATTAAATATATGGTTTTTATGCCCTGGACAATCATAACTATCGGAATAATAAACGAATGGCTCATGCACCAAGGGATTTTATTTTCAAAGATCGAAATAGCTTATATAAAAATAAAAGGAGTAGATTCTATGAAGGTTTCCTTTTCAAATTCTATAGAAAATGTTGAGTGGACGAGAATGAAAGAAATTTATCACTCCGTAGGGTGGAAGAACCATGATGAAGAAAAGATCAAAAAAGTATTTCAATCAAGCAATGCAGTAGCGATTGCTTACGATGAAGATAACATAGCAGGGTTTGGCAGAGCTCTTTCAGACGGTGTATTTAATGCTGCGATTTATGATGTTGTGGTTGATGAGCACTATCAGTACAAAGGAATTGGCCAGCAAATTGTAGAAAACCTGCTGGCTCAGCTTAATGATATTTCCTGCGTTCATCTTGTTTCCACAGCGGGTAATGAAGAGTTTTATAAAAAAGCAGGGTTTCGTAAAATGAAAACCGGTATGGCTCGCTACTTAAGCCCTTCTTTAGCAGAAAAATATTTGCAATGAGCTATGCCTAAGATTGTCAACCGGGTGACATTTTAGAGTATGTACTAAATGAATAATAAAGAGGACGTAGAAAAATATAACGTGTTCTCTTTTGAGGTGTAAATATTGCAAATCACATCACACTTTTTGTTACCAATATTAGTATAATTCTCAATCGAGTTCTCTGATTGAATAGATCAATAAAAGCAGAGAAGGGACAGCAATTAAGCTGACCCTTCATTTTAATTTCAATACCTAATCCTCATGGTTGAAGGAATTTGTTGTCTTTTATTATGAATTGTCTTCGTCTCTTTTGTACTCTAAAATATCGCCTGGCTGACAATCCAAAGTCTTACATATTGCTTCTAATGTTGAAAAACGAACCGCTTTTGCTTTCCCATTTTTCAGGATGGAAAGATTCGCCATAGTAATTCCAACCCTCTCTGAAAGCTCCGTTACGCTCATTTTTCGTTTTGCTAACATCACATCAATATTAATAATAATTGCCATATCTTCCACCTCAGACCGTTAAATCATTTTCTGATTTTATGTTAATCGCTTCTTGCAAAAGTCTTTGGAGAACAGCAGCAAAAACTGCGATAACCAACGAAGCAAAAGGAATGACCATTCCAACAAAAATGAGACCTGGGGCATCGTCTTTATCTGCCACGAGATAATAGACGGGCAACCCTAAGACATGCAAACTACAGATAGAAATGGCGCAGTATTTGATGCTCATTAAAATTCGAACAGACAATTCGGAGAAAGCAATGTTCTTATCAATATAACTCAACAGTTTAACAGCTTGATAAAGGGCGAAGTAAAAAGGTAATGTTCCTCCATATAAAAGAATGAAAATGATATATTTTATGGAATGAATACCTAAGAACTCCGCTACCGCATCTGCCAGTTCAGGAACTAGAAATATGCACAAAGTGAGAACTAGAATTCCAATGAGAATAACTGCTATCTTCAAAAATAATGTGGTTGCTATCTTCATAAAAACACCTCTTCTATATTTCAAAATATTAATTGTTTTTTGTCTGTAAATCCATGACATTCTTTATAGGTTTTTGAAACACGTCTACAATGGCTGCGATGATACTTGTTGCCAAGATGCCCATTAGACCTAGAGATATTGGACCTGCTGCATCATCACCTGTGAATTGAGCATGCGCCCTTAAATAAACTATTGCTAACAAAATAAACAAAATGACAGTAAAAGTGCATTTTTTTATTACCTTCAAAGATTGAAGAGATAACTCAGAGAAAGCGTTATTCTTCTCGATATAGGTTAAAAGTTTAAAAGCTTGATAACACGCCAAAGAAAATGTAATACATATTCCATATGTACATACCAACAGTGGATATAACGAATAATCACCAGGACGCTCTATAGCATCTCTTCTGGCTGCTTCAGGCAACAAAAATATACATGCGGCAAGCACTGCAATTCCAATCAGAAAAATGATTACCTTTAAGAAAGTGGTAGAGCCTCGTTTAACATTCATAAAAAACACCTCACTTATTTAATAATAATACGAATTTAACATATGATTTATTGTTTTACAATAAAATGTTATTGTTTTTTATTATATTATTGTTGTTATTAAAATATCCTTTTAATTTTAAACAAAATAAAAAGCATTTCTCATTACAAAGAAATGCTCTTACTTTAGAAGGTTACATTTACAACTTTTTCAACAAAACTTCTTAACAGTTTAATAAAGTGAATCAACAACGAAAGATATCAGACCCTACTTAAAATAAATAATATCTTTAAAACTCACTAACTAATTCACTCAAATTCGAATAATTATTTCCATAGTGGAGAAGTTTTATGCGAATTCCTGCTTGAATTTGAGGGGGAATAGCAAATATACAAGTAATACAAGCAAATAAAAAACGTGAATTTACGCTAAAAGTGCATTATGAAAATAAATTTTGCCCCTTAGAAAAGAACCAGTAAATAAAAATCTATGTCTTCTTTTTCTGTGTGGTAGTAAGACTTTGTAATCTGTATATTTCAATTCAGTATTATATGGTATTATTTTCTTTAGTTAGGAGGTATTTGAAATGAGTATATCAAAAGAAAGTAAGCCGATTTTATTAACGATTATGTTACTGGCGGCTGCGTTTGTTGTATTTTTTGCAAATCGGCTGCTTCCCCAAAATTCAATTTTCCCAAGTGAAACCGGTGATTTGACCATTCTGCTGTGGCTGTTTTTTGCGATAGATATTGGCTTTATTGTGGCATTAGTTTTAGGAGTTCGAACAAAAAAGCCGAGCGTTGTGTGGTTTAGCATTATCGCAAACAGCATCTTTTTTGTGTTGCTTTCTGTTTTGATTTTTTTATTAGCAATTGCGAATGGGATTTCCGAGTCCTAAGCCTTTGGTTAATTAAAAATTTCATAGATTGTGATAGTAAAAGCTCTCTTAATTAGGAGAGTTTTTTTATTTTTGTAAATAAAAACCACAACTTTTTTATAAAAATTACGTCTAAGTAACGAATACTAGTTAAAAGGATGGTCAGGACATTGGAGAATACGAAAAAAGAAGAGATTGAGCGTTGGTATGATGAGCATAGTGACGCTTTATTCAAATTTATTTTGATGCTCGTAAAAGATTATCAGCAAGCTGAAGATTTGACCCATGAAACATTTGTAAAAGCCTATCTTTCCTATGATTTATTTCAGCAAAACGCTAGTGAAAAGACGTGGTTATTTCGTATTGCCCATAATGTAACGATTGATTATTTTCGAAAACAAAAGCCTACTAGTCTTTTAAAAGACTTTCTTCTTTCGAAAAAGGATCATGCTCGTTTACCCCAAGAAATGATTGAGCTTAGAGAAACTTCTCTAGAACTGTATCAAGCGTTAGGAAAGCTCAAAGATTCACATCGTAAAGTTATTTTACTGCGCAAAGTTCAAGGTTTTTCCGTTAAAGATACAGCTACTATTTTAGGCTGGTCTGAAAGCAAAGTAAAATCAGCGCAGTTCAGGGCAATTCCTGCTTTAAGAAAGCAGTTAGTAAAGGATGGATATGTATATGAAGAAACCGTTTAATTCTTATATAGATGACAATTCACTAGAAAAATTAAATGGGGAGTTGATTTGGGAACCAAAAAGAAAGCAAAAGCATAAACAAAGGCTTTTAGAAACAATAAATCAATTAGAATCTTCACAACTCGTAAAGTCTAAAAGTAATCTATTTTCTATCAAACAAAATCGCTTTTTAAGAAATATTGTATATTGTGGTATTGCCCTTTTTATTTTGAGCGGTGCGTTCATTAGTTCAGCATTTGTTTCTCCAGCAATGGCCCAAGTGGCTGCTAAAATCCCTTATGTAGGACAGCTTTTTAAGCAAAAGCCTGTATCCGATGTATTGTATCAAGAGCTTGAAAAAGAGGGATATAAAACGGCTAGCGTGGGGCAGACCTATTATGGAGGAAAAAAAGAATTAGTTGTATCAGTAGAAGGATCAGAGAAGTATTTTAATAAGGTACGAGGAGATATTACCGAGATTGCAACTGAAATCTTATCCAAAAGGAATTATGATGCCTATACGTTTAAAATTGAAAGAATGGAGCCGTATGTCTATACGGAACCGAATGCACAAGAGAAAAAAATTGAAAAGATTCAAACTGATATTTCTACAGAATTAGAGAAGCATCATTATGACTTTTTAATAGCTAACGTTAGTTATAATTCTCCGACAAGAGTAGAGCTGGAAATTCCTAATACAGAAAAGAGAGTAGAAGAAATAAAAGCCCTCATTCAGGCTGTTCTGGCTGAAAATAAAGCAGAGAATGCTTCCATAAAAATAAAGAAAATAAACCTTAAGAAACGTGACCAAGACAATCGATGGGGAACTATTGTTACGGATGTGGGTGAAGACTTACTAGGAAAAGAGAAATATCATGTAAAGATGGTAGGCTATTCTGTTCATCCCGCACCACAAGTATTTATCTACACTTCATTAAGCGTTTCTGAAGATAATAAGAAATTTGCCGATGAACTTAAAGGGATTATCGATGAATTTCTTGAAACAAAAGAAATGAAAAATAAAGTGAAAGGTGATTCGTACACAGTTGTGATTTATGGAAAAGGCAATAAGAAACTAAATTAAACACAGCACTTAAAAATTTTTCTATATATGTTCCTCAATAACAGATATTTTGAAAGGTTGATCGATTATGATGATAGGCGGTCCTTTACTTATTGCACTGCTGCCAGGTGTGCTTTTACTCCTTATAACCTGGCTGTTCAGAAAGATGAAGTGGAACAAGGTCATTAGAATGATTCCTTCAATGCTAACCGTTATTGCTGCCGCTGTTCTTTTTTATATTGGCTATGTAGAGGTAAGAGGCTTTGAAGGCGCTGGCTATTTGTTTTTATCTGTATTTTTGCTTTTATTCGCGCTTGTATCCTATATCGTAGCTAAAAAGCCTGTACAATAATTTTTATAAACTTTATAAATTCTTTATAAATCCCTCCTATACTACGTGTAGGGGGGATTTAATATGAAAAATATTATTTTAGAGGTAAAGAGCGTTTCTAAAAGAGTAAGGCGTTGCCACTTAGTAAAAGAAGTATCGTTTCAAATTAACGAAGGGGAAATATGTGGACTGCTAGGGCCAAACGGAGCTGGTAAAACGACGTTAATTCGTTTATTGACGGGGTTGATTAAACCAACTGGAGGAGAAGTTTTTATTAATAATAAACATATTGTTTCACAAAGAAAAGAAGCGCTGCAAAACGTTGGTGCAATTGTGGAGTCGCCCATCTTTTTTTCTTATATGACGGGGAAAGAAAACCTGGCAAACTTAGCTCGCCTGCATTCGTTTTCGACAAAACAAAAAAGGCAGCAAAGAGTGAAAGAAGTGCTTGATATTGTGGGATTAACCGGCAGAGAAAATGATAAAGTTCGAACGTATTCTCTTGGGATGAAGCAAAGGCTCGGAATTGCCCAAGCTCTCTTAGGTGACCCGGATTTGTTGATACTAGATGAGCCAGCCAACGGCTTAGATCCAATGGGCGTACGTGAACTGCGCGAGCTGCTTTTTACCTTAAAACGCGACTATAACAAAACGATTCTGATTTCTAGTCATTTGCTGGATGAATTACAGCGAGTATGTGATCAAATTGTGGTGATGAGAGAAGGAGAGTTAATATGGGACGGCGCTTTAGACCAGTTAGCATCTGGTAAAAATCTTGAAGATGCGTTTGTAGAGCTGGTGTCGCAATGAATGAGCTCTTAGTAGCGGAGTGGGAAAGACTTTGGAAACGAAAAGTGGCGTGGCTGACCTTTCTATTAGTGCCGGTAGTACTGTTAGCTGCTTCATCCTATCTCCAAAAAGAAAACGGAGCACTCACAGTCGATTTACCGCAGTATACGTTTGCGGGAAACTTTCCTGTACTGAGCTTAGCTGAAATGTTATTTACCGTTTTTAATGCCATGTTCTTAGTTTTTATTACGCTCGTTGTTACCGGCGAGTACCGGTCAGGACAGCTTCGAATGGTTATGATACGATCATATTCGTTTAAAGAAATCATCATCGCAAAAGCCATAGTGCTTCTGCTGTTTAATGCACTGTTTTTTATTACGTATTTTTGTATGAGCTATGTGATAGGCTTTTTAATGTTTGAACAGCCGCAAAGCTACTTTGTGTTTTATCACAGTCATGCTTTTAACATAAAAGAAGCGCTAGTATATAATCTTTCATTCTATGGATATGCCTACTTAACGACGATTGCGATATGCTGTGTGCTGTTTTTTATCTCTGTTATCAGCAAAACGACCACTGCGGCTGTTGGAATTGGCGTTGCTTTTATACTGATCTCGTTTTCGTATCCGACTTTATTAACGGGCTTTAAGCGGTGGATGAGTGAAGAGCTCTTTGGACAGCTATTTTTTACTTCCGTACCGATGATTCAATGGCAGGGGATTGCAGTCATGATGGCAGAAAAACCGCAGTTTGTTGGCTGGAATTTCGGCGTGTTAGGTTTTTATGTTCTGTTTTTTAGCGGTTTAACGTATGTAGCTATTCGAAAAAAAGAATCATTTCTATAAAAGGAGAGAAGACATGATGACAGGACTTTTTATCAGTGAATTAGAGCGAACGTTTAAACGAAAGAAAACGGCGGCTGTATTAGCCGTGTACGCAGGGTTACTTGCTTTTATTTGGTTCTTTTTATTTCGAATGGGAGGCACTTCGTTTTTCGATGCAGACCATGACGTGAAAATTGATTCTTTAAATTCCGCGCCTTTGTTTCTTCGAGAACTGTCGTTTGTTATTACGTTTATTGTCATTCCTATGTTTGTGGCAGATAGCTTTAACAGCGAGTACACGTCCGGAGCTTTGCGCATGGTATTGATTCGACCGCATCATCGTGTAAAGCTGTTTTTTGTAAAATGGGCCGTTCAATGTTTGTTAGTTTTTCTTATTCTTTGTATTACTTGGGGAGTGGGCACGTGTGTTGGGAAGCTAGCTATGCCTCACGTAAACGAAACAACATTTTTAGGCGGACATACGCTCGGGACTTTAGGGGCGTTCCTATATTCGCTGAAATTTTACGGCATTTGTTTTTGCATCTTTATAGCGGTTATTAGTATCGGGAGTATCCTGAGTGTTCTTATGCCTAATTCCATTTTATCTTACGTCGCAACTATTGGTGCTTTAATTGGAAGTGTGTATGTTTCAGATAAACTAAGCTTCTTTTTCTCCGTAACCGATTCTGTTTTTCATGAATTAAGCAGCTCAAGCTCTGAATTTTTAGTGAACCTATTATTTCCAATTTTAATCATTAGCCTTATAATAAACCTATTCGTATGGAAAAAGAAAGAATGGGTAGGGTGAACTGGAGATGAACCAAACAATTTTACTAGTGGACGACGAAAAAGACATTATTTCATTTATGAAAGATGCGCTGCAAGATGAAGGATATGAGGTGATGTTCGCTTACGAAGGACAGGAAGCGTTAAAAAAGTTAAAAATAAATCCAGATTTAATTGTGCTGGATGTGATGATGCCAGGCATGGATGGCTTTGCACTTTGTGAACTGATTCGAAAAAGCATATCATGTCCTATTATCTTTTTAAGCGCCAAGCAAACCGAGCAGGACAGAGTAAAAGGACTATTGGTCGGTGGAGATGATTATTTAGTTAAGCCTTTTAGCATGAAGGAACTAAAAGCTCGAATTTACGCCCATCTGCGCCGAGAGCAAAGAATTAACAGTAACTCCTATAACAGGCTTCATGTTGGAGAGTTAACGATTGATTTAAATGGCTATCAAATTTTACATAACAATGAAGTGATTCCGTTTACTTCAAGAGAATTTGAGATTATTCATTTCCTCGCTCTTCATCCAGGTCAGGTTTTTACACGTGAGCAGCTGTATGAAAAAGTTTGGGGCTACGACGCGGAAGGAGATTCATCTACTATTACAGAACACGTGAAAAAAATTAGAGCAAAACTATTAAAGTATGACGAAACGCCTTACATTTCAACGGTTTGGGGAATTGGCTACAAATGGGTAAAATAAAAAAATGGATGAACCGGGCGACGTTAAAAGCGCAGTTTGTTTTATCTTTTCATTTAATTTTGCTGTATAGCCTGCTTGCGACGCTTTTAACGTGGGGAATTGTCATCTTAGTGAACTGGTTTTTTATGCCCGGAGCATTGAATCCGGCGAATTATTATGAAAAGAAAATACCGAAAATTATCCAGTTTGTGAACGGAAAGGAAGATGCGCTTCTTTCTAAAAGTGCTAAAAATCAAGTAGAATCGGTTATTCCGCTAGAAGGAATGGATTATCAAATTATAAATAAAGAAGGACAAATCGTGTATGGGTCCATGTCCACTTCATACATAAAAAATAAACGGGATCTTTATTCTCAGGTCAATACAAATATCCATTCAGGTAAATATATTATAAAAGTCTATCCGCTTTTGGATTCAAAAGACGAAGTAAACGGGGCGATTGCTCTAAGATATCAATTAAATGTGACTTCGGCTAATCCAAATATTAAATGGATTGTTGCGCTTGTAACGTTTTTATCGCTAGCCAGTCCGTTTCTTTACTTTTACTTTTTTGCTTATTTGTTTGGAAGACGATTTAGCAAAAAAATTGAACGGCCTTTTAATGAGCTGATGACCGCAGCCAAAAATATTCAGCATAATAATTTAGATTTTTCGCTGTCCGTCACTCAAGACGCAAAAGAATTAAGTCAGCTGCTGCATGCCTTTGAAGAAATGCGAAAAGAATTAAAGCAATCGCTAGCTAAACAGTGGCAGCTAGAAGAAGACCGCAAAGATATGACGGCTGCGATTGCGCATGATTTACGAACGCCTCTTACGATTATTCACGGTCACACCGAAATTTTAGTAGAAGGAAGCAAAAAGGACCCCGAGAGGCTTAATCGATACTTACATACGATTTACACAAATACACAGCGTTCGATTCAACTATTAAATCAGCTGCAAGAAGTATCTGTCATAGAAAATCCGGGCTTTACTGTAAAGCGGGAACCTATTGATATCTATACATTTGTTCATGAGAAAGCGGACGAGTTTCAGCTTTTGTGTCAAAAAAAAGAGATTGCATTTGTATCTTCAATTAGTATAGAAGATGCATCCAATCAATTTTACGGAGATCCTCAGCGCATTTCTCAAGTATTAGATAATATCATCACAAACTGTATTCGCTACACGCCTGAACGAGGGGAGATAGCTTGGCATACCGTCGTTCATCACAGCGAAGTAATCTTTGAAATACATGATACGGGTCCTGGGTTTACGTTATCGAACAGAGATCAGCTGTTTAAAAAGTTTTACAGAGAAGATGCGTCAAGAGCAAGCGGCTACGGAAACTTAGGGCTAGGTCTTTATATTGCTCATTCCATTGTGAAAAATCACGGAGGAAGCATCACGGCCGATAATAAGGAGACGGGAGGAGCACTGTTTAAGATTGTTCTTCCAATGGGAAAGAAGTAAACGCGTAAAAAAAGAACCCTCAAAAAAGAGAGTTCCAAAAAGGGTAAGTAAGAAAGAAATATACATGTTCCTTTGGGGGGACTGCATCTGTACAGTAAAATTCATACCCGGTATGCATCTGTTAAAACGTTGAAAAATAATCCAATAATGTAAAAAATAGATCTGAATAGCTTTTATCATTTATAAAAAAGACTGCAAAGCGGCTGTATACCGTACCTTGCAGTTTTTTTTCTAGTTTATTTGCTTAAGAAGTCTCTCATAAATTTATTTACCTTTTGGGGCTGCTCATGCTGAGGCGCATGTCCTACACCGTCTAAGCGATGAATCGTTACGTTTGGAACGTATTCTTCGATGCCGTCTAAATTACTGTTTTCAAACGCTTCGTCCGCATTTCCCCATAGTATTAAAGTGGGAGACTGAAATACTTTATGCGGCAGTGCTACAGGTTTATGAACGCGTTCTTCAAATGGATAAAGAGAAGACGCACGGTAGTAGTTAAGCATGGATTTCATTGCATTCGGCTGGTTCCACGCCTCTACGTATTTCGCTGCTTCTTCTTTAGTTAAATAGCCTTTTTTGATGCCAGGCTCCGTCAGCATATTTCTTAGCTTTTCACTATTATTTGCGAGTAGCTCATCTTGAGAATTTGGCTGTTGGAAAAAGCTCATATAGCTGCTTGCTTCTCGTTGAGCAGGATTTTCAGCAAGCTCTCTTATAAAGGTATAAGGGTGCGGTGCATCAAACATGACTAATTTTTTAACATACTGCGGATATGTATAAGCAAATGCCCATGCAACAGCGCCGCCCCAATCGTGTGCCACTAACACACATTCTTTTTCACCAAACGCTTCAATTAACTGTTTTACATCTTCCATTAAAAGGGGCATGCTGTAAGAAGAAATTTCTTCTGGCTTATCTGATAAGTTATAGCCTCGCATATCTACAGCTACCACGCGGTAATCTTTCGAAAACTCTTCTAACTGATGGTGCCACGTATACCAAAAGTAAGGGAAGCCGTGTAAAAACAGCATAAGCTCGCCTTCACCTTTTGTTACGTAATGAAGGTTTACATCATTCACTTTTACATAACCATCTTTAAACATCTTACTCATCCTTTCGCTTTTCACCTTTATTATAGAAAAACTTTACTCTTTATTAGTTGATGTATCAAATAATAAGGTTTCTTTACGCGATAAATGAGCTATAAAGCTCTTTTAAAATCCTTATTTTGGTTATTTTTTATGAAAAATAACACCGATATCCCCAGGTTATATGTGATGCTTCGCTTGACTTAGAAAAAGCGAATATGTGCAAAACGTAAGGAGTAAAAACTTGAGCTTGTAATGAATACAGAAAAAAAGCTCTCTAAAAGTACTTTTAGAGAGCTTTTTTAAAAATCACCGGCCTTGGCGATTCCTAAATTAGATTCAAAGTCGGTAATGTACACACAGGCATTGGTATACTTTTCAGATGCCTTATAGCTGAATTCTCTACTTACACTATAATCTTCACCTATAGGTTTATAAGATTGAATAGATTTAATTTGGTTGTCTAAAGACAAATCAAAATTATGAGTGGCTTTTTTTAATTGTTCGAGCTGCAGCTTGGTGAAACTATCGCGATGTTTTTGGATTTCATCTTGCATGAGTTCTATTTTATATTTAGATAGGGTGTTAATATGATCAATCGCAGGCCCCATATCTTTTTTTATTTGTGCTTCAGAAGAATGGAAGTGTTTATCATCAAATGAATCTGACACGTTATTGCTTTTTTCTGAAATTTTTGTTGCATCTATAACGTCATGAACATTGTTCATGAGCGTAACTTCATAGATAGTCTTGCTTGAATTAAATCTTTTATAGGATTTTACATATTCTTTTTTTGTTAATGCATCTACATCTCTTTTTAATTGCGCTATGCTTTTTTTTAGCTCACTATCATTTTGTGTTTCTACTTTTAACGTACTATTGATAGACGCAGATAGAAGGTTAAAATCGTTTTTATAGCTTTGAAACGTTTTATCTTCTATCTTTCCGTCTTTATTGATTAAGCGTTCACACTCGTTTTGCAGGAATTTCAGCTCTATGGCCAGCTCTTTTTTTGCCTCGCTTCCATCTATGCTCTCATTATTTGAACTTGTGTGACTGCACCCTATTAATCCAAGCGCCAAAGCTATCGTAATGGTCCCAGTTGTTATCTTGCTTATGTTCCTCATGTTGAAACTCCATTTCTATTTGTTTTTACATATAAAGACTATATCATACAAATGGAATATTTATCTTTACATGCTATTAAATGTTACATTTTGTATAGGCAAACTAAAAAAAGTATTATAATGGAATTTATAAAAATAGTGCTAAAAGAAGACAAAGGTAATAGAAAAATTAATTATGCACTTATACTTTTTTACTATTAATATGACGTCTAAAGGAGGAAATCAATATGTCTGGAATTGCTAAAACCCCAGAACCGCCTTATTACGCCGTTATTTTTGCTTCTGAAAGAACGGAAGGTGAGAAGGGTTATGGAATCATGGCAGACAAAATGGTAGAGCTTGCATCTAATCAAAAAGGCTTTTTAGGCATAGAAAGTGCCAGGGACAAAGATTTAGGCATTACCATTTCGTACTGGGATTCTTTAGAATCAATCAAAATGTGGAAAGAAAACTCAGCCCACCGCGCAGCACAGCACAAAGGGAAAACAGAATGGTATCAAACGTTTTCGCTTAGGGTTTGTAAAGTGGAAAGACATAGCTTTTTTGAGATGTAAGGCGTATATGGTTGAGTGTTTTAAAAAAGGGGAGAAGCCGTTATGTTTTATGGTGTTATAGGATTTATAGCCGCTTTTATCACTTTGTGTTCATTAGAAGCAAAGCTAAGAACGATTGTTAAACAAAATGATCGAGTGATTGAATTACTTGAGAAACAGAATAGAGAGTAAGAAAACGCTAATGAACTAACCGTTTATAATATCATCTCCTGATTTTAGCTACCGGAGATGTTTTATTTTAAGAGTCCATAAAAAAAACCTCAGTAGGAGGTCTAGTTATTACTTTTAAAAGCACTTATAACAAGCTCATTTACTGTCGGATGTCATCTAGAGGCTGTATTAAAAGCTAATTATAAAGTGAGGTTATATTTATCGTTTCACCAGAAAATATGAGCTCAATTTCTTTATTTCTTACTTGTGATCGTTCATTTAATCACCGTATTTTTTTCTGTACATGAGAAACGTTATTAAATATATAACTGAAATCATCGTCAGAAATATTAGCGGCGAAATGCCAATGCCATCATAAGAACTTTTCCCTTGAAAAGTCCGATAAATGGACTCTATAACCTCTAAAATCAGCGTACCTATAACTACCACAAATGCGTATGATTGAGCCTTCGTGCTGATAAACTTCTTCCTTTCATCACCTTTTCGCGAAGATGATGAAACAAAAATTAAAATTCCGCAAACTAACAGGATGAATGAATACACAATTTTAACCCAATCCATTCTTACTCCTCCTTGTTGAAAATGTAAAAAGTGTTTTACATTATCATTGTATCATCAGTTCCAAAAATGTCAAACTCTTTTTACATTGTAAATTATTTGTATATAAGAATCACTATAGAAGAGTGGATATCTTTAAATGGATTTTATAACACAAAGTCATGTTATAAAGTGACTTAAATCAACTCCATTGGTAAAATGGAAGTAACAGGAATTTTTGTGTTTCACCAACTAAAAGTGAGGTGGGTTGTTTGGTTCTTCATAGAAAAACAGTTTCTTTTGTTGCTCTTTTCTTGTTGCTATTAGTGATAAGCTCGAATTATGTGTTATATCATTCTTCTTTTGGACTTCAGTCGTTGCCTGGTGATTTCAACGGAGTGGTAGTAGGTTCTATTTTAGATTTAAGCCTTGTAGCTCCGCTCTTATTTCTAGCTTGGCAACGTAAGTTCAGTCTAAAGTACTTTATTGTATTAATGGCTACAGGCCTTGTGGCTGCGCGTTTTATCATTCCAAGCGAATACTTGGCTTCTTTTCAGTCGGTTATGTGGCTCGGTGTTGGAATAGAAGGAGTACTCATTTTATTTGAACTTTCACTGCTATTTATGCTAGTTAAAAACGTACCGCCTATTTTAAGAAGGATCAGATCAAGCTCTTTACCGCTTTTATTTTCTTTTTCGCGGGCTGTAAACGAAAAGTTCTCCAAACAAACTTTTATACACATCCTTTGTTCAGAAATGCTGATGTTTTACTATGCGTTTGGAACGTGGAAGAAGCAGCCGAGTACTGAAGGGAATACGTTTACTCTGTATAAACGCTCTAGTTTTATTACGTTTCAAATTATGATTATTCATGCGATTATCATTGAAACATTAGGTCTTCACTGGCTGCTGCACAATACCTCTATCATTCTTTCAGTCGTTTTACTGATCCTTAATATTTATAGCATTATTTTCTTCATAGGAGATATTCAAGCATTAAGGCTTAACCCTTTACGAGTCGATGATGATCGTCTATACATTTCATTTGGTTTAGCGAAGCGTGTGGAGATACCATTTAGAGACATTGCTGAGATAGTAGAAGACGCTCACGTTCTCGAGCAAAAAGTACCTAACACCACGATTGAATTTATCGCCCGCGATTTTGAAACTGTTCATCCTGATCTTTTACTAATACTAAAGTCTCCAACTGAAGCAACGCTTTTTATGGGAATCAAAAAGAAATACCAGCAGGTCGCCATTCGGGTAGATGATCCTCATGCGTTTAAAAAAATAGTCAAAGAACGTTTGGAGAAAGCTAGGACCTTATAGATAGATAAGGTCTTTTTGCTAATGATTAGTTGCTGTACATAAATAGTGAAGTGTTAGCTGTATTTTAGTAAGATGGAAGTAATAGGTAATGTAGCAAAGGGGGATAGGGTATGGGGATTTTTTTTAGAAGAAAAGAGAAGTATTCAAACTCTATAGAATGGCTATCTAAAAACTCAATCCAGTTAAGAGAACCAGCTAAATGTATGCCTGAAGAGTTTGAATTTCTCCGTCATATAATAAAAGATAAGAGAATTGTGTGGTTAGGGGAAAACGGTCATAACATAAGAGAACATAATATGATGAAGTCAAAAATAATAGAATTTCTACATAAAGAAATGAATTTTACCGTACTGGCATTTGAAAGCGGCTTAGCCGAATGCTTCAGCGCTAATGAGTTAAAGAAAGAGTTTACAGATGAAGACTTTTTAAAAAACGCGATTTATTCCCTATGGGCAACAAAAGAAAATCTGTCTTTGTTTCAGCTAATAAAAAAATCAGATTTAAGTTTAATAGGAATAGATAGTAATCCTTCTTCTAATCCTGATCTTTTCGTGAAATTCATTCAGCAGCTGAGTTCCGTAGTGTCTGAAGACGTGATAGAAAAGATAGAATACATTGAAGCAGGCGCGTATAAATGGTACTACCAACTAGGGCAATATAAAGCGAGAAGAAAAAAAGTCCCAGCAGAAATGCTACGTGAGTTTGCAACGTTTAAAGAAAAAGCAAGTGCAGTGATAGCAGCCTTAGAAGCTATACATAAAGAATACATTTTCGATCTTGAAAATCAAGAGCTTGTACGTCAGTTTAAAATAATCCTTCGCTGCCTGCAAAATCGCTTGTATTTTATAAACCATTTTCATAACAGCTACCGAACATATAGAAAAGGAAGAGAAAAACGAATGAAGGAAAATCTAGAGTGGGTTTGCCAGGAGCTGTACCCTGACCAGAAAATAATTATTTGGGCACATAACCTTCATATTTTTAAACAATACAAAACGTTTACAGGATTTGAACCATTAGGAGCAATTGTTTCTAATGAAATAAAAAAACAGTCTTATTACTTAGGGTTATTTATGTATGAAGGTGAAATACATACGGACACGGGACAGCCATATAAAATAGAGAAGCCGCCTAAAAAAAGTCTAGAAGACTATATGCATCAAGTTCAGTCACCAGCTTTATTTACAGATTTTTCACAGCTTGAAAAATCCTCAGTAAACAAGTGGATATTCACTAAAACGATTTTTTTAGAAGGTGGTACCATGCCAACTTTATTTGTACCGCGTGACCAGCTAGACGGTGCTTTACTTGTTGAATCTGTTTCTCCCCCTGAGTATCTTAAACGCAACAAAAAGAAATAAGAAAACGTAATGAATAAAGAGGTCATGCACATTGAAAACCTATAAATTTACTAAAGAACATGGAAAAAAGCAGAAAAATATCAGTCGCATTTAGCCACTTACGTAAAAATGGTCAGAACAAAGGAAGCAGCTACGATCGGTTATATGTATATAGAAGGAGAAGGAACAGTAGGATATCACGAAGCGCCTATATCTCAGCTATTTATCGTAGTTGAAGGTGAAGGGTGGGTAACAGGAGAGGATCAAAAACGAATACCCATTAGGCGTGGAGAAGCAGCACTGTGGGAAAAAGGAGAATGGCATACATCGGGAAGTGAAACCGGTATGGCGGTCATTGTCATTCAATCGGAAGAGCTAAATCCTGAAACATTTATGGAAAGGAAAAAGCACGCTTAGATAAGTTATCTAAGCGTGACTTTTCTATAGGACTTTAAATTTTTTAAGGGCAAACTCAATCCCGTCTTCACCCGATTTCTTCGTGACAAAATCAGCGGCGCTTTTTAACTTATCAGATCCGTTGCCCATCGCAATTCCGAGGCCGGCTAACTCGATCATATCGATGTCATTTTCTCCGTCTCCGAATGCGATAGCCTCAGATTGATGGATGTTAAAATAGTCTAAGACCTTCAGGATAGCTACCGATTTTGTAATTTCTTCTTGAAGAACACTTACGATAAAAGGATGCCATCTTTTAAATAGTAAATGAGGAAATTGCTGCGTATACTGCTCGGCGGTTTTGTCATCGGCATACAAACACATTAAATAAATATCTTCGTCATAAATACGCTCATTAATTTGAGGATAATCACTGAGCGATAACGTTTCCTTCAGGGCTTTTAAAATATTATCATCTTTGATCCCGTTCATACTGAGCTCTTTTGTGTAAAATGAAAGTCCATGCTTTTCTGATGCCGCGTATTCAAAGACTTCACGCGCGACGTGCTTGTCCATGGACAGCTTATGAATGACTTCTTCATTATGTACAGTAAACGCTCCGTTTGCGGTAATAAGCGTATCTATACCTAATTCTTTAACTTCTTCACACAGGGATAAAGGCCTTCCGGTAGCGGCTACGATTTTTAATCCTTTGTGCTTTAAACTTTTTACAATTTCTCGAGTTTTGGTCGAAATAGTCCCGTTTTCGTGATGAGTAAGAGTTCCGTCCACGTCAAAAAATACAATTTTATAGCTCATAGTAATCTCCTTGCTTAAACAGCTCGATCTTTTTTTACATTTACAAGCAGTAGCGCACAGGCAAAAATAGCAGCTCCATATAAAACCGCAGGAACAACCGGTTTATGTAAAAAAGCAGTATGATTGTATGAAGAGTCATACAAATAAAGAGCGGCTAAAAATAGAAAAGGCAGTAGTTTCTTCATGCTGTCACCTCCTGGTTTTATTATACATATTTTCCTTGTATTTGTATGTAATCTTATTACGAGTGATAGAATAATAGTATTTTACATAAGCAAAAAGAAAGAGAAGTGGCGAATATGACTGTGCATCACTATATAGGTTCTCCTTATGTATTACCGACAGGAAGCTTTGGCATAAAAGAAAAGCTGGTGCCTTTATCCGAAGTTTCTTCCTTTAATCGAAATCAAAAGAAAGATAAGCTGATTACAATCTATGAAAAAGAAGAAGATGCGTACGGTATTAGTATCCATTACTTAACTGACGGGTACAGCGATATAAAGCACGCATTCACCTTGCCCTATATCTACGAATTATCTTGCGATGTACATTCTAAATCAATAAGAGAGTTGTTTACTTATATTGAGGAATACCTTATAGAGGGCTGTCACATTGAATTATATTCTTGCTTAGATGGTGATGAAGCGGAAGAAAAAGATTCCAGTCTAGATACGAGTATTAACTTAAAAACGCTTTATTTGGGAAAGCATTATAAATTAGATAAAAAGAAGTATATCTACGAATTAGGGGAGATGTTTACATTTGAAGATAAACAATTTGTAGTGGTGGTTAAGTGAGTTGGTTAGCCTGTAACTTTTGGGTAAGAGTTATAGGCTAACCAGTTTAGGTAGACTAATATTTATAAAAAAGGCTTAATATACGGAAGACTCAAACCAAAATAAATAACAAATGACATAAGCAAGTAACACCCAATAACACTTCTTCTAACTGGTTTAGAAGCTTTTTTGAGCCAGCCCCAGTGCTTATCGTCATAGTCAAAGATAAAGTAATCTAAAATCACAGATAACGTGATAATAGCAGCAATTATTAATAGGCCCATATGTATCCTCGCTTTCAATTTATGAAATTATTCCTATTTATAATAATATACCTTATTATTCCATTAACTACAAAGTCATATCCTATAAATGGTTTATTAACGCTACTATATTATGGTAAAATCCACAGGGTATAGTAGTATCATTTTTTAAAGAAAGATGGGAAGAAGTTGGACGTCGTAAAAGAAGTAAAGCTATTAAAATATCAAATGAGTCTCATTAAGCACATGATTAACGCAGAGGAACACCCTTTTTTTATGTTTGCGATTGATCATGAATTTGAAGAAAATCAAGTGAAGGCATTCTTAAAAATACTAGGTGTGTTTAGCTGCCGAATAAAAGGTGAAGAAATTTTCGAATGGTATCAAAATGATCAGCTGTTCTCTCAATTTAACCTTTCGTTAGATAAACTATATGCGTCAGAACCACCTACGCTAGAAGAATTAAAAATGTATGTGACTAAAATTTTTTATCAGGAATTTGAACTAGAATATTTATTGTGCAGTTTGAAGAAGCAGTTTATTCAAACCGAAGTTTGTGATTTTTTCTGGAAGTGTTTAAAAACAGATTTGGAATAAATGATTTAAGAGGATTTTAAATATGTAAAGTTTAAAGGGAAAGGAAGTTTAATTGAAGTGGCACGAATTATCAACTTTTGGTCATTTATGTGTGCGGTACTGTGCGTTGTGTTCTTTTTCATCGCTTTTAATCACCCAGCGTTATTTAATATAAATTTTTGTTTAGCAATAATTCTATTTTTCGTCGGCATTTCAGGGTTCTTTGGAATAAACAATTGGGCATCAGCTCTAAGGAGTATTCTAACGGTGGTAATTAGTGCTGGGTTAATTCTAGTAACAGGATTTATTATCTTCATAGGCAATCTTTTTTCATAACACATACATAAGAGGTACAGCGAAAGGTTCTCGTGTAGAGAATCTTTTTTTATGTACATGCAATTATCCAGAAAATAAAAATGAAAATATAAAAACCTTTTGACAACAAGCTTCGTCTAAGAACAAGAAAGGAGAGGCAGAAGTGAAAGAACTAACCCTAGAATGGATACACGTACAAGACAAAGAATTAGTTATAGATGAAATCATGGATAGATATGGACAAGAAATCTTGCAGCTTGCTTACTCATATGTAAACAGCGTAGCCGTTGCAGAGGATTTGACGCAGGAGATTTTTATTAAATGCTATAAAAACCTTTACAAGTACAGCGGTAGATCCAAGTTTCGGACGTGGTTATGGCAAATCGCAATTAACCACTGTAAAGACTTTTTAAAAAGCTGGTACAACAAAAACATTATACCGGCGACAGACTATTTTCCAAATCATATAAGTGAAAAAGAAAACATAGAGGAAGCTGTTATTCAACACGAAGAAGACCACGAGCTGATGTCAGCTGTTATGAAGCTGCCTACCAAATATAAAGAAGTGATTTACCTCTTTTACTATGAAGAATTGTTAATTAAAGACATTGCGCTCGTAACCAAAACCGGAACGAATACAGTAAAAACAAGACTGAGGCGTGCAAAATCACTTTTAAAAGAAATGCTGGAGGAATGAGTCATGGATAAACGTCTTAAAAATCTTAGAAAAACAATGAATCGTGAAGTGTTTGCTCAGCTGAAATTTACAGAAAACCATAAGAAAAGCATTCACGAAAAAATAAAGCAAGAGACTCATAGCGACGAACAAATTCTGATTGCTATGATGCAGCTGCTTGTGCAGGAGAAAACGGGCTATGAGTTAGTCAGCTTACTGCAAAGCCGAGGAATTTTAAACTTTAAAGAAAACGAAGGGGCTTTATATGTCATCCTGCATCGACTAGAGCTAAAAGGTATATTGACGAGCAGTTGGCAAGAAGACGGAGCTAAGTTTTATCAATTAAATAAAAAGGGCTGCAGGCTACTTAAAAAAGTGGAAGAGCAGCCATTATCTAATCAAATGAGTTTTAAAGAAATATTTGAGGGGTGAAGAAGGATATGAGTGAACAAAGAAATTCATTCTTGGAACAAGTGAAGGCACAAATAAAATCAAAAGAAGCCAAGGCATTTGTTTCTGCGGAATTGCATCATCATTTAAACGAAGTAAAAAGCTATTGGCTGCAAAAAGGGATAAGCGAAGACCAAGCAGAAGCCAAGGCCGTTAATCAAATGGGAAACCCCATCAGCATTGGTCAAAGTCTTAACCGTATTCATCGACCGAAAGTAGACTGGATGACCTTAATTTTATTTGTAGCCACTCTACTTTTAGGGTTTTTGCCACTATTGTCTCAAGGGTATATGAGTGGTAATCATTTTCCTATGTATAAGGCTATCTTTGTGGTTTTGGGTGGAATTTTAGCTCTTGGCATGATGTTGATAGACTATAGAAAGATGGCCAATAAAGGATGGATGTTCTATTTATTAGGTACTGCACTCTTATTGTTCCTCACAAGGCATTTTAACACCGTCGTAGACGGTCAAGCTGTTTTTAAGTTAGGGCCTTTAAAAATGGAAGGTTTAATGGCCATTCCTTTTTTCCTTATGGCATGGGGAGGGTTCTTTCAAAGCGATCGCTTTAAAATGTGGAAATTTATTCTTTTGTTCATTCTGTCATCGTATTTCTTTTTACAATTTAGCCTTACAACGCTCTTTATATATGTAACCATGACGTTTACGATGATCTGGTGGAGTAAGCTAAATAAAAAGAAAATAGCCATTGTCCTAGGAACTGGCTTTGCGTTAGTCGCTGCTTGGGGCATAATTGGATGGATGACCGTTGCTTATTATCAGAAGTATAGAGTTCTTTCATTTTTAAATCCCTATAACGCTGAATATTTAACATCTAAATTTGGACTCTTAGAAATACATCATCTATTTGTGGGTGCAGGGTGGTTTGGCAAGCATTCATTTGCGGATCAATTTATCCCTGAGGCTCATACTAACTTCGTCTTCTTAAGTTTTACGTATTATTACGGATGGTTATTTGCAGCAATTCTTATTGTGGTTCTTTGTTTAGTTGCTCTGAGAATTATGTTTATTGCCCGAAATCTAAACGATACGTACAGCAAGCTTTTACTAGCAGGAGTTGTAATGGTCTATACTGTACAGCTAGTTGGGAACGTAGGAATGATTGTTGGATTCTTTCCTATGACAAACATGTCACTGCCCTTTATTAGCTATGGATTGATGCCGATCTTGTTAAATGCTTTCTTAATTGGAATTGTGTTGAGTATTTATAGACGTAAGGATTTAATGGCTACAAACACCTTACATGGTAATCAGCAATAGAGTATAGATCGTGAGACTTTAAGGTCTGTTGCTTTTATGAGCAAATAATTCACTTCATAAAAACAAGTAAAACAAACGCTGACATCCATTTGTCAGCGTTTGTTTTATATCTAGAGCGGTTATAGGTTTTTTAATTCTT
Source organism: Priestia sp. SRI_019 (assembly GCF_057586255.1). Classification (NCBI taxonomy): domain Bacteria; kingdom Bacillati; phylum Bacillota; class Bacilli; order Caryophanales; family Bacillaceae; genus Priestia; species Priestia sp. SRI_019. Next base: position 1,303,861 of record NZ_JBYCZN010000001.1, read on the forward strand.
TGAGGTAGTTTCTCGGTTTTTATATATTTTCTCGATAATTTTATACGTAGCTCCAGTTAAAACGGACAGTATTAGCACCTTTCCTATAAGGTTAAGACCATAGTTATATTTTAGATATTCTAATAGTACTGCATATACAAAGACGCAGATACCTAATATGACATGTTTCATAAATAACTCCTTTGTCATTGACTTCATGCAGCTATATTTTAACGTATAAAAGAGGGCTAAATCGTTAGCCCTCTTTTAAGTAAGCTTGTTAAGTGAACAGCTGTTTTTTAACTCAATTATTTACATTCAAAAGAATAGTCATTGGTAATTGGATTATGTATCTCTACTATGGCTTCTCCGCCGTTATCATAACATTTTGAGGTCAAAGTTTGTATCTCTGTACTATTAAAATAGCTAGAACAGTTAAGCAACACAGAGATTACTAGTAGTAAAGTAAGTAAAACAATTACTATTTCTTTTATTCTGGATTCAACGATAGGTTTAATTTTTTATTCTCCTTTGCAATTTACATGAAAAGCTATAGGTATAGTAACAATCTGTCATAGTTAACGTTTGAATTTCAAAAGCTTGATCTTCGGATAGTCGAAAATCAAGCTTTTATTCTTTCGCATAGAAAATTCAATAATCCTATCTACACCCCGATTTTTCTACATGTTTTAATTGACCTGTTTTATTCATAGTCCACCGTCGTTCCGCCAAACATAAACGTAATAATCCCTAATACAAAGAACAGCTGAGAAATTACGCCTACTATACTGCAAATCAATCCTGCAATTGCGAGTCCTTTACCGCCTTGATTGGAAGCAGCTATTTCGTTTGAAGCTTTTTTGTAGAGGATAATGCCGATAATACCTGTAATAAACCCGATGATTGGAATAAAAATGGACAGGATACCTAGAGTTAGAGAAACAATAGAGTTGGTGTTTACTTGAGGTTTTGTATTAGTTTCCAACAGATTCACTCCCTATGAATGATATTTTTGATTATACCATAAAAAGGAATAATATCCTTTTTACTAATAAAAGTAGAAATTTTTAGAATTATATGTGTGCCGGTATATTGTCTATACGTCATTTCATCAACCGTATAATGACAGCTACAAAAAGAAACTTATTTTTTGACTCCTATAAGGAAATCGGTTTCGCGGGCTATCTTAGAGTAAATCTGCTTCATAAAACATTTAACCTAAATTAAGGAAAATGTGATACAATAATCCACAAGGATGTGAATAAATGGAATTGTTTATACCGGATGCTTTTCTGTATTTATCATTTGCGATTATGACGGCATTCTTTGTGCATGCTGCTATTAAACTAGCTACATTTCAAACAATACATAAGCATGTTTGTCTGCAGCAAAAGGATATGTATCTTATACAAAACGTGAATCTTTTACGCGCTCAGGATCTCATATGCTGCGTGTATTACAAATTTAAATTTATATATTCTGTTCACAGACAAGAAGCAATAGGTGAACAAGATGATGAAGGTCCGCATTCGCCAGTATTTTTTTCGTTTAACTAAAAAAATACTGGAGGAATATAAATGTTAAAACATAAAAAGAAGTTTTTCTTTATTTTTGTTTCCATTTTTCTACTTGCCGGCTGTGATTCATCAAACGTGATTCAAAGTTCGCACACTCACTTTTTTGATCACTATTTTATTTATCCTTTTTCACTGCTCATTTTGTTTATAGGAAATACGTGGCTTCACCAAAGTATTGGTTTTTCAATTATGCTTGTGACGGTTGGCGTACGTATGCTGCTGGCGCCTTTGAACATTCTTCAATATAAAAATCAGCTGAGCAATAAACGTATACAGCCTCAGCTTCAAGAGCTAAAAGAGAAGTACAAAGATAAGGATCCTGAGAGTCAGCAGCAATATCAGCGTGAAATGATGAAACTGCTTAAAGAAAATGGAGCCAATCCTCTTATGGGATGCCTTCCTTTACTTGTTCAGCTTCCTGTCTTTTCAATCGTGTACTACGCGATTAGACGAATAGATGAAATTAGCGCATCATCTTTTTTATGGCTTGACTTAGGACATGCAGATCCGTATTTTATTCTTCCAATCGCGGCGGCAGTGGCTACGTACTTACAGTCAAAAGTTATGCAAAGTGATGTAGAAGGAATGAATCAATCGCACGCAGTGTTATCTCAAATTCTTTCGCCCCTCATGGTGCTTTCATTTGGAATATTTTCACCGTCTGGTCTTGTTTTATACTGGATGACGGGCAGTTTGTTTATGATTTTTCAGTCTTTTGTATTAAAGAAGGTTTTTCAAGAAAAAGTAGCGCTTGAAGCAAAATAAAGAGATTAAAAGGTTGCTCTGTTAGGAGCAGCCTTTTAGTGAAAGGAGGGAGCATTATGAAAAAATATATCATTTCATTCGGCGTAACAATTGGTACCATAGCACTTCTGTTTTTTATGGGAAATACATTTCATATTTCGTTGCTTTCAGTTCAATGGATTTATGTAAATGAACCGGAAAATTTTCAAATGGAAGCAAAAGGCGGTTTAATACCGGTAGCCCTTGGACTTATTCTTGGTTTTATAACCGACTACGTATTACGTGAAAAAGAAAAAAAGCAGCGTTATCAATTATAGTGAAGAAAAAAGGATCTTTTATAGCAGATCCTTTTTTTTATTTGTGATTTCGCTAAATAGGTCAGGCAAGAATAGTACAGGCAGATGTTGTCATACATATTACGGTCATCAAAAACAAATGAAGAGGCAGCAAACCTTTATGTTATCATCGACTTTTTATAGTTTACTAGCTATAATTGGTATTAAATAGTCATTTTTGTAAATAAAAGGTGATTATATGTGCCGTCAAAATGACTAAATCAGTTACTTTCTATGACTACACCTAACTCTACTAATAGAGAAAGTGAAGTGAGCAAATGACAAATCTTTTAGAAGTTAGAAACATGGCAAAATCGTTTGGCCAAAATGAGGTTTTAAAAGATGTTTCCTTTCATGTACCTCCTGGATCGATTGTGGGATTTATCGGTGATAACGGAGCAGGGAAATCTACGACGTTTAAAGCAGTACTAGGATTAATTTCGAGAGATAGCGGTACTGTCGAAATATTTGGTGAAGACAATTTGAATACAGATGCGACGATTAAAGAAGATATTGGCGTCGTGTTTGATGCGATTAATCTGCCGGTTTCTTTAACGATAAAACAGTTAAACAACGTTTTTAAGAAACTATTTAATTCTTGGGAAGAAGCTGATTTTCACCGGTTGATTCATTCTTTTTCATTGCCGGAAGATAAAAAAATACATACGTTTTCACACGGCATGTCGATGAAATTATCTCTAGCTGTAGCGCTGTCTCACCGTGCTAAATTATTGCTGTTAGATGAAGCGACAGGAGGACTGGATCCTTCGTCTAGAGAGCAAATACTAGATGAATTAAAAGCATTTGTCAGCGATGGCAGCAGCGGAATTTTGCTTTCGTCTCACATTATGAGCGACGTCGAAAAAATAGCGAGCCGCCTTGTTGTGATTAAAAACGGTGAGGTTTTATTAAATGAAGAAAAAGAGAAAGTTTTTCAGGAGTATGCAATTGCCGTTATGAATGAAGAACAGTTGAACGTCCTTCCTGAAGATGTAGTAGTGGCAAAAAGAACGTATGATACGTCTGTCCGTGTATTAGTATCAGATAAGCATCAGCTGCCAGATGAAACTATAACTGAACCGATGTCGATGGAAGAACTAAGCGTGCTTTTAACGAGGAGTGAAACGTAAATGAGAGGTCTATTGTTAACGAACTACTACCTCATTCACCGAAGCTTTTTGACTTACACAGCGCTCGCCATAGTTATTTCTGGGGTCATCTTTTATTTTGCGGATCCTTCATTTTACCGTATTATAGCGATGTTAATTATTTTATTAATGGCAATGCCAGCGCTTGAAGTAATCAAATTAGAAAGTAAGACCGGCTATGACAAGTACGTGCTTACTCTTCCGATTAGTCGAAAAAATGTGGTGCAAAGCCACTATATTTTTTACTTTTTAATTGTCGTCAGCGGAACCATTCTATCCTATGGTGTTTTTTCAATGTATTCGCTTATATCCAAGAGTGCAGTAGAGGATATAGTAAATATCGTTTCGTTTGGTACATTTATCGTACTTTTCGCTGGTGCACTTGCTTATCCGCTTCTTTACGTATTCGGAGCAGAGAAATCTGACGGAATAGTACTTGGAGGGGGCATGGGCGGCCTTTTCGTTGCAATTGCTTTACAGGGAGTTGTTGGGTATCTAGTTCAAATATTAGAAGCATCCAGCTTACCAATCGCTTCTTCTTTGTATGTTCCTATCTTATATACTCTTTTGGGGATGGTAATGTATATTGCTTCTTACTTTATTGCGCTGTCTATCTATCGGAAGAGAGAATTTTAGTATGAATTGATTTTGAAGTAAAGACTACAAAGCGTTCCTTAAGGCTATTTATCAACAAATAATTCAAACAAAAAAACAGCCACAACATTTAATAAACTAAGCAAACAAGATCTCAAAAATATAACGGATGTCATTGGTGATCAAGCTTAAGTGATAAGCACTTTTACAAAAGTTAATTGTGTCCTCTATACACATGTATTATAGTAAAAGATGCAGTTTTAAAACGAGAAAGGAGATTATATGGGGAATTCGTTTAAACATGCTTCAAACGTATCAAAAACCGCTTTTATTGCTACACTGATTTTGTATATCATTATTGTAGCATCTTTTATTCCATCAATTGTATTTGCGGGGAATGTCTTTGCTATAGTAATTAAAATAGCAGCAGCACTTTTAATCTTAGTAACAATCCTAGGAATGATTTATTCGCTCTTCATTAAAGGCGGTCAAAAATTTCTTTTTTTACTGTTACATGCCGCTTCTTTATTTATTGTGTTGTTTATTATCTCTGCTTTTATGCTCGCTAAAAGCGCTGAGTTGACATAGAGAAGAGGAATTACATATGCAAAAAAGCAGGAGAAATCCTGTTTTTTTTTATTTTTATATGATTTCAAGTGGATTCGTATGTTCTCGAGAAGCGCTGCTGACTATTTGGCTAAACTTGTTTAACAAGAAGAAAAGAAGGAAAAGGAAGAAAAAGGAGATGTGATAATTTGGAAATGGTCATAGCTATGACAGCAGGCATGGGATTTCTTTTCTCTTTCTATCTTTTTTACATTCACCTTGTTATAAGTGAAAGAAGGGGGAAACCTTTGAGTGACAGTCAAAGTTATATATTGAGAGGAGTAGCTGTAATCGTTCTTTTAGCCAGCTTTATTTTAGGAAGTCATTTTTTATAAAAGATGATTGATACATAATGTTGAGTGCATCTCTCAATCTAAAAAATGCTGCCACTATCAAGCTAGGCGGGTTGAAAAAGAGAGGAGGCTACTAGAATGAAATGGTACAAGCACGCGCTCATTCCTTTAGCTATAGGCTTTTTAAGCTTCGTATGTTTTATGATTTATAGTAAAGCAGCAGGAAATACGAGTCTTCAGTTAAACCAGGCGCTGTTTATTTCAATAGGTATAGGTATTGGTGCAGTCCCAGTCTCATTTTTTGTAGAGCATCAAAAGAACAAAGAAAATAAAAAGTTTCATAGCTAAGTTATTTACGGAATGGCCCCTAGTTCTTTATTTTGTTGGAAAAGGTGGCGTATTTTATATCTGTCTAGTCCTCATGAACTAACCTATTGATATGTTAGTATTAGATGAAACAACTTTTTTAGGTGTTAAAGTCTGTAATCTATGAAATTCATGTAACTAAGCATCCCATGGATTCGAATGTAATTAAATCAACGGGGATAGTCCTGGAGTTCACTCGTTAATTCTTCTACACTGTCAAATTATGTTGATGGAACTCTGCACACATCTCGGCTGAATCCTATTAAAGAGCTGAAAAGCCACTAATTACTATCAGTGGCCTAGAGAAATCCTTATTATTGCTGTTCTAATTCAACCAAAATTTTAACTTGGTTTTTTTCCTTAATCAGGCTTTCGAACCCTTCTTCAATTACATCGTCTAGAGCTATCTTTTTCGTTACTAACTTTTCGGCTGAGAAGTATCCTTTTTGCATAAGAGATAATACCGCTGGGAACACGTTACGATAGCCAATGATTCCTTTAACAGTTCGTTCTTTAATTACAATATCATTTGGTAGAATTTCTGCTCCTTTTTCCCATATGCTAACGATAATAGTTTCTCCACCAATTCCTGTAGATTGGATTGCTTGACGTAATACAATAGGTACGCCTGTTACTTCAAAAGATACATCTACGCCACCGTCAGTTAATCTACCAATTTCAGCTACCGTATCTTCAACTTCAGCAGGATTGATGATGATTGCTCCCAATTCTTCTGCTTTCGCTTGTCTTTCTGGAGATAATTCAACTGCATAAATATCGGTTGCACCTGCTGCTTTCAACGCTTCAATGACAAGAAGTCCAATGGGGCCACATCCAAATACAGCAACTTTGTCTCCTGCTTTCACTTTGCTTGAACGTACTGCATAAAGAGCTACTGCCGCTGGTTCTACTAGAGCACCTTGTTCATAAGATAAATCATCTGGAAGTTTGAATAAAAGTTCTTCGTCTACAGCAACATATTCACTAAGACCTCCACCGCCTCCGGCTAAACCTAAGAATCCCATTTGTTCATCTAGGTTATAAGCACCTTGGTGTCCATGTGTAGCAAAGATTGGCTCAACTACCACACGATCACCCACTTTATAACGAGTTACACCTTCTCCAATCTCTACTACTTCACCTGAGAATTCATGTCCAAGCGTCACTGGAGCAACCTCATTAGTGAGAGGGTGCGGTCTATCAACTGGAATAAAGATGGGACCGCCTAAGTATTCATGCAAATCACTACCGCAAATTCCACACCATTTAACTTTCATTTTTACCTGACCAGCCTGCACAACCGGTTCATTTATTTCTTCAAGACGAATATCTTTTTGATTATGCCATCTTAGCGCCTTCATATACTACATCTCCTTGTGTCATTTCTTTTACTATACCTATAAGTATACAATCAGATATGCTTATGGTAAATTTAGTTAATATTAACGATTGTTAAGTAATACTTAACTAAAAGAAAAAGAGGGCATTATGAATATTGAACAGTTAAAACATATGGTGGAAATAGATAAAACGGGTTCACTAAAAGAAGCAGCTAATAATCTGCATATTACGTTACCTGCACTAAGCCAATCTATAAAAAATTTAGAGAAAGAACTAAATATAATGATTTTTCATCGTTCTAGAAGAGGATCTATTCCAACTGAAGAAGGTCATAGGTTAATTGAAAAGGCCAATTCTGCTTTATTGAAAATTCAAGAATTTATGGATGAAGCAGAAGCGTATACAAATACAATGAATGGTGAAATAAAGATTGCAACCTACCCAGGACCAATGGAGATTCTCGTTCACTTAATAACAGAAATTAAAAGAGAATATCCGAACATAAAGGCTTCTGTCTATGAAAATAGCACCGAGTATATTATAGATAAAGTTCTAGAGGGGGAGGTAGATGTAGGTTTTATTACTTATACAGAAAAAGAAGAAACAAAGTATCGGAACTTGGTATTTAAAAAGTTATTAGATGGCCATATGGTAGCTGCAGTAAATAAGAAGTCCCCATTAGCCAAACAAACACTCATTACTGAAGAGATGTTGCTCAACCAGCCAATTGTTTTATATAACGATAAATATATTCAGGAATTTATGAAAGGTTTTAGTTCATTACCATTTGATATCTTGTTTACTACCAATAATGTAGATACAATTCGTAATACATTGGAAAATAATACGGCAATAAATATAGGATTTGACTACGCATTTAAAACAGATGCCGGCTTATCTAGAAGTGATCAATATGTAGTCGTTAACTTTGCTCCTCCGCATTACAAAACTTATTCTTTTGGCTACTTTTATAACGCTAATAATGGTCTTTCTAGAATAATAAGAGAATTCTTAAAGCGGATTCATAGAACTATAGTAAATAACGAATTATAAAGAATGAAGGTTAAAAAAGAATTATTTCAGAGAGAGGGAAATGTGTGAAGCGTCATTTAACCTTAATTTTATCGTTATGTAGTAGTTTACTTGTTTTTTTATTGTCACTGTTTCAATGGGATTTAGATGATCGGATAGGGAAATACGTAAGTCCATATATATGGTTATTCTTTGTCATTCCTTTCTTTTTACTACTAACGCTGTGGACAGGAATTTATCTTTTTAGCAGTAGAAAGTGGCTGCCTTTAGTCATTCAAGTGATAACCGTTGTGCTGTGGTTCTTCATTCCGTTTGAGCAGCTTAATTTAGACATAAACTTTAAACTCCATCAGCAGAAGAGAGAAGAAGTGGCAGCTAAAATACAAAAAGGTGTTCTGGAACCCAATGAAGCCAACTATCCGTCGTTCCATTTTTTACCCAATCAACCCGACCTCCCATCACTAATTGATCTGCAGAAAGAGTATGTGAGCGTATCTAGAGGTCGAGATGATGTCGCAGTAGAAACCAAAGGAAAGGCAATCTCCGTACTTTTCTTTACAAACTCTGGGCTCTTAGGTCATTTCTCAGGTATTGTTTATGGCCCAAACAACCGTAAACCTTCATCGGGCGATTTTGGTCTGAAGTTTGAAGAAATAAAAAAGTTACAAAGAAATTGGTATTATATATCTTATTAGTTAAAAACAGAGGCTTTGAATTGTAATTCAAAGCCTCTGTTTTTTTAGGTTTCCGGTAATTTGTTTTATGGTATGTCAGCACTAAAGGAGACAACTTTTTTAGTATTCAAGTTTAATATAATTAAACTAATGGAGGTAAGCCTGTCATCTACTTGAGCTTAAAGATTTTCTCCAACTAAGTATAGCCTGTCCACATCCATTCTATTGTTTCTATAGTGTCTAGTTATCTTGCTTTATTTATAACTAAGAAACACAGTTCATCTAAAAAATAACTAAAAGAATAAAAAGTAAGAATTTTTAAGAAAATTTTAATAACTGTCTAAGAAATTTCTAATTTCTCCTTTATTTTTTTGTAAGTTGTCTCCTTTAAGATAGAAGTAATCGAGTAGCCCACCTTATTTTGAGAAAGCTCAATAAGGTTGTATGACGAAAATACGAATGGGTAACCTCACTACTTAAAATGGAGGCTGATGTACACTTATGAATCTAGAGGTTTTTCGAAATTACTCCTTGCAGCATTTGAAGAAAGATATACTATCGGGTATTGTTGTTGGTATTATAGCCATACCCTTGGGATTAGGATTTGCGATAGCTTCTGGAATATCGCCTGTTACAGGACTTTATACAACGATTGTAGCGGGATTGCTAATTGCTATTTTAGGTGGATGTAGGTTTCAAATTGCGGGACCTACCGGTGCGTTTGTTCCTGTTTTGTTAGGGATTGTGTTGCAATATGGCTATGAAAACTTATTAATTGCCGGCTTTATGTCCGGAATTCTCCTCATTATCTTTGCGCTATGTAAAGTAGGAGCTTTAATCAAGTATTTTCCGTCCTCTATTATTATAGGATTTCAGTCGGGAATCGCGCTGATTATCTTTAGCGGGCAGATACCAAACTTCCTTGGACTGCACGCGATTGACAAATTTCAGTTTTTTCATTTGAATATAAAAGAGATCTTTAGTAATTTACACTTCATCAACATCTATAGTATCGCTACAGCAGGATTGTGCTTAGCTACGATTTTAATTGTTCTTTACTTTTCGCCTAAGTCGCTGGGAATATCCTATTTACTTGGCATTATTGTATCAACGGGCTTGGCATCTTTTTTCTTTGCAAATCAGTTTGAAACCATTGGTTCCATTTACGGAGAGATACCTCGTCATTTCCCGGCGCCAGCGTTTCCAGATATAACAGTGGAGAGGGTGGTCACTCTTTTACCTTCTGCATTTGTGATTGCTATACTTGTAGGGTTACAGTCTTTACTGACAGCTCGCGTTGCAGATGAAATGACAAAATCAAAGCACAGCAGCAAAAAAGAACTGATTGGCCAGGGAATCGTAAACATGGTAACGCCGATGTTTTCAGGTATTCCCGCGGCAGGAGAGATTGCAAGAACGGTTACCAATATTAAAAACGGCGCTTCATCTCCAATTGCAGGTATCACGCACGCTATCTTTGTGTTGATTGTGCTGCTAGTGCTCGCTCCGTACGCTTCATACGTTGCGCTTGCCAGCCTCGCGCCAGTTTTGATGGTCGTAGCATGGAATATAAGTAAAAAAGAACAGTTTGCGAAAGTGATAAAAGAAAGATCATTTCATTCGCTGGTTTTACTCACTACCTTTTTGTTAACGGTATTTACAAACTTGACAGTAGGAATAGCCGTTGGATTATGCCTGTGTGGTGTACACTTTATGGTGAAAAAGAGTCAAGAAAAACAAAAGCTATTAAGAAAAACTGGTTAATGTAAGCATATAAAATAATACGTGTAAAAACCCCCGCTGTATGTTTAGACAGTGGGGGTTTTAGTAGTAATGAAAAAGACTATCTTTATTCCTTTCCTTCAAACCAACAGCGGGCGTTATCAAAAAGCATGTGCTGAATCTGCTGTTCGGTTACGCCTTTTCTTTTTAACTCCGGCACGACTTCTTCTAACACAAAGCTCATTGACCATTTTGGAAAACGTTCTTCAATTACGCCTTCTGGAAACCAGTCCATTGTACAGCAGTAGTCTTGTGATAGAAACATGCGGTTTGAGTATCCTTGTTTGGCTAACTCAATGACCGTGTTATTTCTATTTTCAGTTGAACATTCTCTTGTCAAACCGTAGCGGTCCATTCCAATAAAAGCCCCTTGATTTAAAATATTTGAAATATATTCAAGGTTATCCGTATCTCCCGTATGTCCAATCAGAATTTGACTTGGGTTAGCACCTTCATCCAGTAAGATATCAAGCTGCTTTAAGCCTGTGCCGCTTGCAGGATGTGAATGGGTCATAATCGGCACGCCCGTTTTTTTATGAGCTCGTGCCACGGCACGCATTACTTTTTCTACATCGGCCGTTACGCCAGGTGCATCTGTAGCGCATTTTAGAAAGCCTGCTTTGATTGACGTGTTTTGAATGCCGACTTCAATATCTCGAACAAACAGGTCTGCCATATAGTCAATGCTACGAGTTTGAAAGTGGGTAGGGATGTAGTTATACGTATAAATTCCTGTAGCTGCGATGATCTGAGTGTCCGTTTCACGGGCAATTTTTTCAATAAAGCGAATATCGCGCCCTTGTTCCATTACCGTAGGATCACAGATGGTTTTGACTCCGAGCTTCTTCGCGCGATTAACTTGTTCGACTGCTTTTGCGATTTCTTGTTTCTCATCATATAAATGAGGAAACTGTGCGTGAACAGATTCAGAACGAACGCGCATATGTTCATGAATTAACGTTAGCCCTAGTTCTGACGCGTTGACTGGGCCGGTTACAGAATTGATAAATGTCATAGTGTAATTCCTTTCATAATCTACCTGTAAATTAAACAGCGGGTGATCAGGTACAGTTTTAATTTAATCTGTTTTATTTTTATATATAGACTACCGTTATAAAAAACACATATTGCATTATACAACATATGTATTGTCTTACACAACAGGCGGGACTTTTACTCCCCATGACAAAAAATCCTTCTTTCCAAGCAGAAAGAAGGACCATTCATATTGATGATTACCCAGCGTTTACGCTGTAATGATCACCGTTTAATTTACGAAATTTTAGATAGCTGCCAACTCTCCAAATAACAATATATATAAAGGCTAGCGTCATTGTTAAGACCGCGAAGTCTATCGAATCCAACCCTTTAAAGTACTGGCTCAAAGCCATTCTTATGAAAATAATAGCAATAATTACATATTTAAAATTTTTATTTGGCTTTGAGTAAATGAAGCCGTCTTCTCTTACTTCATAGTCTGTTTGGCTAAGCATAATAAGCCCAAATATAACACCTAATACACCAGCAATCAGCATTTCCCAGTAGGGAGGTAAGTGAAAGGGCTGGCCCGGTATGTGCATCAGCTGACTTAGACTAAGGGAAAATGCAATCAATATGAAAAAAATAGGTGCTAATATACCAAGTCCATTCTTTTTAATGGGCTTATTTTTCTTTTTCATCTTTCTCCAAATAATGAGTCCAATAAGAGCAATAACAAATATATAAATAAGCAGCATTTCCATCGTTATTTTGCCTCCTTTTTTATTTCTGCGTTCGTACAATCCACTATTTAGTATAAACAATAAAAGGATGAAGATAAAAGTGCATTCTTTCATTTTTTACACATGAGAATTCTCACTATTTTTATTACTGTCGTTTTAGATTTTTTGTATATGACTCATTAACTGTTTCTTTCTTTTTTACCACAATATGTTAGAATTGTAGAAAACGAGAAAACGTAGTGCAGGCAAATTTTGTTTACACGCTGCCATAGTTATAGAGGTGAATGAGTTGAGGTTAGGAAATCAGCTAGAAAAATTAAGAGAAGAACAAAAGATGTCTCAAGAAGAAGCTGCTAAGCAAGTGGGTGTATCTGTACAAAACATACATAAGTGGGAAAATAATCAGAGCTATCCTGGGATCCAACATCTTTTAACGTTAGGGGACATCTATGGAACAACCATTGATGAATTTATTAAAAGTGATGCTGCATTACAAAGCAGAATAAATATTCGGGAAGAAGAAAAAGAAGACGACGATGAACTGCTTCACCCAGGTTTTTATATCGGAATAGGCATCATGTTTCTTGGTACTTTACTTAGCCTGATTATCGGCAATCTTACAATCACGATGGTGACCAACATCGCTGGAATGCTAATTGCTTGTTTTTATAAAGGTATTTTAAAACTTTTGAAAGAAGTCAAAAAAGATTTTTATGAACAAGGATAAAAGGGTAAGTAGCGTAAGCCACCCTATGAAATAGCACAAAAACGATGAGGTGTACCAGGTGAAAGAGTTAAATTTAAATTTTATGACCATATCTTTTTTATGTTTAATAAGCTATTACTTATTTCGAGTGGGAGCATACGCTTTAGCCAGTAGGTATATACAAAAAACTCCTGAAGGAAGTGTTTCCAATTGGGCGCTTAGTGTACTTGTTAGAAGCGGCAAAAAAATGGAGTTCAGTGATTATGTCACGTGGGCAGGATTTTGTATACTTTTATATCTTATGTAGTCACAGTAAAAAAGTAAGGAACTACCTTCTTATTTTAAAAGGAAGAAGCGCTGTCTCACATGGTCTTTGAGCTCAAATGATAAAAGGGTGAAAACATATAAAATCCTTAAAACGAATAGTCTAGGTTATCAATGAAACCTAAAGCAGAGGTGGTGTAGTGATGATCAAGTCAAAGCTTTTGTGGAAAGTTATTGGCCTAGAAATCTTAGTTATCTTTTGGTTTGTTGTAAACGGTGCATACGTGAGCATGACGCATCCTACTACACATTATCTTCAGTATTTAGGAATCGTCCCTTTGGCGATTGGAATAGCATTTTATCTAACAAAAACAAAAAAGTGGCTGCATTTTTTCTCCTTTCAACAAAACATGTCGTTTAGAACGAGAATCCTGTTTCTTTCTCCGCTTCTTTTGTATTTGCTTATTATCCTCATTGGGAACAAAGGTGTACACGGAAGTTCCATTGCTGATCTTGTTCTTATTTTGCTTACCCAAACTCTAGTTATAGCATTTGTAGAAGAGATGGTGTTTAGAGGGTTTATCCTTAATCTGCTGTTATCAAAAAGCTATAAGGTAGCGGTTCTTTGTTCATCATTCCTTTTTGCTTTTACCCACAGTTTAAATGCGCTAAGCGGTCAATCGATAGGAGATACAATCTTTCAAATTTTATTTGCATTTGTTATTGGATTGGTACTCGCTTTGCTGATTGTTAACGGTGAATCAATTGGAATTACGATTGCATTCCACGGCTTAAATAATTTTCTTCAGTTTACAAGCCCTGTTGACGCTAACGATTCTTTACTTGTTAATTACGCGCTGCTTCTATTTTTAAGCGGATATGCCTTCTATTTATGGAATCGAAAATCTACTTTATCAGTTTCTCAACATCAGATTAGTACCTAATCAAAAGAGGTTGAGACGTAACGAGATATGAATTCAATCTAAAAACAACAACTAGTATGCATGAGCTGAACCGCGCTCGTTACATCGCAGTTGATTTCCGTGCAAGGCTTCGCTTTCCGCGGGCGGCCGCTGAGCCTCCTCGTCGCTTACACTCCTGCGGGGTCTCACCTGTTCCGCTTTTCCCGCAGGAGTCTTCGCCTTGCCCTCCAATCAACTGCTAGAAAAACCTACACACATGAAACCTATGTTTACCATAAAAAAACGAACCACGAATCAAAAGTATTGATCAATGACTCATTTTTCACTTCGTCTAATCTCCTTTTGCCCCAGTCTCTTTTTAGTGTTTTAAAGCAGGGATTAATCTACCCAAAGCTGAATAACTTCTATGGCTAGTGTTACTCAATTTAATTTGTTGGGATCTTATTGAACGCAAAAGGGGAGAAAGATATGTTTGAAGAAAAAGTAGGTATTATTACGGGTGGAACGTCGGGGATTGGCTTAGCAACAGCGGAATTACTCGCAAAAGAGGGCATGCATGTTGTGATTGCCTCTAGAAATAGTGAAAAAGGAGAAGAAGCTCTTTCTATATTAAGAAAGTGGTCTCCTCGATCTCTTTTTATCAAAACCGATGTAACGAATAGTCAAGATGTTAAAAACCTTGTTAGCCAAACATACTCTACGTTTGGAAAAATTGATGTGGGCTTTAACAATGCGGCTAACACTGAAGCTTCATCTAGTGCTACGCATGAATTCAAAGAAGAAGACTTTGACCATTTGATCAACGTTACGTTAAAAAGTGTATGGCTTTGCATGAAATATCAGCTGCAGGTAATGACCAAACAAAACAGCGGTGCTATTGTGAATACATCATCAATGGACGCTATTTTATGCTCAGCGGGGACTGGCGTATATGCGGCTGGGAAAAGCGGTGTGATCGCTTTAACGAAGTCAGTTGCTCAAGAATATGGCCATCAACATATAAGAATTAACTCTTTGTGCCCAGGTGCATTTCGTACGCCTATGTTAGAAGAAAAGTTTTCAAATCTGTCTGAAGGTGAAAAAGCAAAGCTCAATGAATCCTATCAAAAGCTAAACGCGCTGGGAAGAATTGGTGAGCCGCTTGAAGCGGCAAAAGCAGTGAAATGGCTTCTTTCTGATGACGCTTCTTTTGTTACGGGTCAAAACATTATTGTAGACGGTGGAATTGGGTTTAGGTTTGAGTAAGAATAAGTGCTGAAACATAAAAATCTTTTACTATCCAGAGTTAGGGCTCCTTTTTTAAAAGGATTTTAAATGAAAGATTGATAAGATTAAAAGAGTTTATCTCATTCCTTAAATGCAAAAATGGTATAATGTGGTTATTAACTAAGCTCTGTTACTATGTATATGAAGGGAATGATAGATATAAAAAACACAATTGCAATTATTGGAGGAACTGGAAGGACAGGTAAATTCTTGGCGAAATCAGCTTTAGAAAAAGGTTATCACGTTCGTATGCTAGTTAGAACTCTGCCAAAACCGTTATTTGACGGCCAAAATATAACTTTAATTCAAGGAGATGCTAGAAATCGAGATGATATTCTTTCTTTACTAAGAGGATGCCAGGCTGTTATCAATACATTTGGTCAGCCTAACAAAGCGGTGCCTTTATATAGCGAAATTACAGCATTAGTTATCCAGACTATGAAAGAGCTCGAAATAAAAAGGTATATTGGGGTAACTGGAGGATCTTTAGATATAGACGGAGATAAAAAATCCGTTCTTAATAAAATAGGAGCTATGGCATTTCGTATTCTGTACTCTGAAATGATGAGGGATAAAAGAAAAGAACTGCAGCTTCTTCAAACAAGCAGGCTTGATTGGACGCTTGTACGTCTTCCTTTTGTTAAAGAGCACCGAAAATCCCAGGCAATAAAGGAAGATACATTTGATATGCCGGGCTTTAACATAGCTTCTTGTGATATAGCCAGGTTTATGATTGAACACATACACAATCCATCTTACATAGGTAAAACTCCGTTCATATCCAATTAACTAGTTTAATATGTTGAAATGTTATAAAAAGGTATTTGTGTAAGGGGATGTGTATGTCTTTTATTCTTACTAATTGTATGGCCATCAGTATAATGTTTGTGATACTACTTTTTGTAAGTATCATATGTAACAAAAGAATAGTTGCCCTTGTTATTTCCTTTGTTACGGTGTTGTTCGGTTTATGTTTACTTCTTTACTCTTTTGATAAAATAAGAGGGTTTGATGCGCTAGACGTTCAAATAAAAGGTTTGATGATTATCGGAGAAGGTTTGATCTTACTCGTTATTACAAGTGTATTCATTTCCGTCCAAGAGGCAAAAAAGAAAACTCTCTAAAGTCAGAAATAAAATAGCTGCTAAAGGCGGTGATGAAATGGCAATTGGAGTTGCATTACTTGTTTTAGTATTAGGTCTGATGTTTGCAAGCGGACTAAGCCAAGGAAAATCAGCTAAAAGAAAATATATAGTGTGGGGAACAACAACCATATTGATTATAGCTCCGTTCTTTTCCTGGGCCGTTTCAATTTTGTTTGCGATTAGCCAGAAAGAAGGTTTTGCAGGAGTTGCATTAATGATGTTATTGTTTCCGTTTTTCTTTTTAATAGGACTTGTTACGCTGTTAATAGGAATCTTTAAGAAAGAAAGTGTGAATAAATCTGTTTAGGAACAGGGAGAGAACTATTAGAAGTTCATATGCGCAGATGAGTTAATGATGGGGAAAGATAATGCTGCTTTTGTGTATGAAAGTGTTCCTAGTATAGTAAAGGTTTCGGTGTTGAAATCCGAAGGGGAGTTATTGCTTCCTAATACAAGTGAATTTGCTGAAAATCATAAAGTGATTATTCCTATAATTAAAGTATGATTTTTGTTTATTCTGCACGTCTTTATTTAAAATCACTAGGGGAAAAATCTAAAAAAGTAATATAAACAAAGTGGAAAGAAGCATAAAAACCCTAATATAACAGGGGTTTTTATGCTTTTTATTAATATTCGAAAAATTATGGGTAAAACATACCTTACAATTCTGATAAAAATAATATAAATTATAATGTATATAGAGTAGTATGTTTACAGAATTTAAAGGAGTGTGTATGATGCCGTTTAGTTATGTTTCTCACTTATATTGTCCTAAATGTAAAAAAGAATATAGTCCAAAAGAAAAACATCAATTATGTGAATGTGGCTCACCTTTATTAGTAGCGTATGATTTAGAGAGATTGAAAGACAATCTAAGTCCGAGAGATGTCCAAAGCAGAGAACCGAATCTATGGAGATATCATGAATTGCTTCCAGTAGAAGATCCAGAAAACGTCGTTTCCTTAGGAGAAGGGATGACTCCGCTTATAAAAATGCCTAAGCTGGGTAAAGAAATGGACATTCCAAACTTATATATGAAAGATGAGGGTATTATTCCAACGGGATCATTTAAAGCTAGAGGCGCCGCTGTAGGGGTGTCAAAAGCAAAAGAACTGGGCGTTGAACAGCTAGCGATGCCTACAAATGGGAATGCCGGAGCCGCTTGGTCGCTTTATTCGTCACGCGCTGACATAAAAGCAACTGTTGTGATGCCAAAAGATGCGCCTGTTATTACACGAAATGAGTGTGCTGTCGCTGGAGCTGACCTTTACTTAGTAGATGGACTCATCAGCGATGCGGGTAAAATTGTCGGTGAGGCTATTAAAGCCTGGGGTCTTTATGACGCTTCTACGCTTAAAGAGCCGTACCGAATCGAAGGCAAAAAAACAATGGGCCTAGAAGTTGCTGAACAGTTTTCTTGGAATCTTCCTGACGTGATTTTATATCCAACAGGAGGAGGCGTTGGTTTAATCGGCATCTATAAAGCGCTAAATGAATTAAAAGAGCTTGGCTGGATTACAGGTGATCTTCCTCGTTTAGTTGCGGTACAAGCTGAAAACTGTGCACCTATTGTCAAAGCATGGAATGAAAGAAAACAAGAATCTGAATTTTGGCCGGATTCTTCAACCATTGCTTTTGGTATCAACGTACCAAAAGCAATCGGGGACTTCTTAGTTTTAGAAGCAGTCTACAATACAAATGGATGTGCGATTGCGGTGGACGAAGATAAGATTGCGGAGGAACAAAAAAAAGTTGCACAGCTTGAAGGTTCGTTCATTTGTCCGGAAGGTGCTGCAACATTTTTAGCTGCACGCCGTTTGCGAGAAGAAGGGTGGATTAAAGAAAACGAAACGGTTGTTGCTTTAAATACAGGGCTTGGAGTTAAATATCCAAACACGGTAGATATTGAAGTCCCTGTTTTAGAACGAAATGGCAGCCTTACTAAAAAATAAAGCAAGTAAAAAAATAGATCTCCGTCTAAGCGGAGGTCTATTTTTTTATTCTATCGCAGATAATAACATGTTTATCTAATGTAAAAAAATGTAATAAGTGTGAATCTTTATATTCAAAACCATAAGGGTGTATTTAGGTTTAAAGTTTGTCTTGTGGGGTATCTAAAAGAAGAAAGAGAGTATCTTTCTATCTGGCAAAACAGCGTGGTGAGGGAGTGGAGCTGGCATATTACGCAAGTTGAACAATATGCCAAAAGTAGCACTATAAACCAGCTTGCTTTTACAGTAGAAAACTTACTTGAAGCCACGAATGATTATACGGAGAAAGGAGTTGAATTTTTATCCCTCGAACCCAGCCAACTCTTAAAGTTTTATTCTATGGACCGAATCATCCAGTGCTGCACTTGTTAGAACGAGCTTTATATTTATTTTTAAGGCTACATAATTTTTGTAGTAGAAATAGTGTGTCTATTACAAAATAAAGCTTATATCTAATGGGTTGTAACAATAATTGTCAGATAACCTGAGTGGAAATTGCTACCAAGCATATTGTAAACCAGATGCGCTATCTTTAACGACAAGTTACTATTTCAGCGACTGTAATTCCATCGAAAACGATCCCTATTTTAGGCGAAAATCGTTTTTTTAATAGCAATGAATTGTACGTTGAAATAAAAAAAGTTTATTTTGGTTTTAATTCATTTATTTGTTAGCGTTCCTTCTTCAGCTTTTTTGGCTTCAAACCCTTTAGCCATAACCTTTTTTAATATTTAGCATCACATGAATAGTTTTCGTTTTTTACTTAAAAATAAGAAGTGTTTCAACACATTTACATGTGAAATACAGTAAGTCAAATTTGACTTTACTACTCAGTCTTGTATAATCGTATACCGCGGAGGTGACGTAATGAAATGAAGTTTAATAAGAAAAAAATTAACGTCGTAGATATTGACAAAGCTAAAAAAAGCGTCTTTGCTACAGGAGTAGGAAACGCGATGGAATGGTTTGACTTTGGCTTGTATTCATATTTAGCCGTAATTATTAGTCAAAACTTTTTTAGCGCAGTTGAAAATGATCAGCTCAAATTAGTATTCACATTTGCCACATTTGCGATTGCCTTTTTAATGCGTCCATTGGGCGGTGTTATATTCGGTAAAATTGGAGACAAGTTAGGAAGGAAAGTCGTTTTAACCACTACCATTATTTTAATGGCCTTTTCCACATTACTCATTGGGTTGTTACCTACATATGATCAAATCGGTATATGGGCACCCATCCTTTTATTAATTGCACGAATCATCCAAGGTTTTTCAACTGGTGGTGAATATGCTGGTGCGATGGTGTATATTGCAGAATCGTCTCCAGACAATAAGCGAAATGTGCTTGGAAGTGGACTAGAAATCGGTACACTTGTTGGTTATATTCTTGCTTCACTGCTAGCTAGCTTACTGTTTTTTGTTCTTTCGGATAAACAGATGGCCTCATGGGGCTGGAGAATTCCCTTCTTATTAGGATTGCCTTTAGGACTTATTGGTTTTTATTTACGAAGAAGTTTAGGGGAAACGCCTATTTTTGAAAATGAACTTTCCAACGAAGACGAAGTTGAAGAAGAAAGCTTCCTCTCTATTTTAAAAAATCACAAAAAAGATGTGTTTGTTTGTTTCGTAGCCGTGGCTTTCTTTAACATTACAAACTATATGCTATTATCGTACATGCCTTCTTATTTAAATGAAATTATTGGTTTATCAAACACAGTTGGTACGGTATTAATTACGGCAGTTATGATTTTAATGGTGCCGCTTGCTCTTATGTTTGGAAAACTGAGCGACAAAATCGGAAACAAGAAAGTTTTCTTAATCGGTTTAGGCGGATTAAGCTTACTGTCAGCCTTTTCGTTCTATTTAATCAACTTAAATGGTTTAGTTTTTATTTCAATCGGTATTCTTATTCTAGGTGTTTTACTTGCTACGTATGAAGGAACAATGCCAGGAACGCTGCCAACAATGTTCTACACAGATATTCGCTACCGAACATTAGCGATCACGTTTAATGTTTCAGTTTCTATCTTTGGAGGAACGACGCCATTAGTTGCGACATGGTTAGTTCACGCAACGGGCAATCACTTGGCTCCAGCGTTCTATTTAACCATTGTGAGCATCATCGGATTTTTCGTGATTTTATTCTTGTTTGCGAACACAGCAGGAAAATCACTCAAAGGTTCATACCCAACGGTTGCTTCTAAATCTGAATACAATGAAGCGGTTGAAAATCCAAAAGATTCATTATGGTGGCACACAGAGCAAACAGAAAAATAAAGTAAATAAACAGCAGGTGCTACATTGACTGCTTCGTAAAATAGGAACGATAAAAAGAGCCTTCTCTTTGTATAGAGCTACAAAGAGAAGGCTCTTTTTATCGTTCGACGATTTATTCCATTCCCTGTATTTGCTATCTTTGATTCTGTATGTTACGATTGAGTTAATTATTTTTGTTCGGTATAAGATTGAGAGAAGAGAAATCTCTTCCATAGAATTTTTTATCTTAAGATAGTATGGTTGGACAAGGGTAGTAATACAAGCGTGGAGTATTCCACACCAGGAGGCAATATTATGGAACAAGGTACAGTGAAATGGTTTAATGCAGACAAAGGCTTCGGCTTTATCGAAGTTGAAGGCGGAGACGATGTATTCGTACATTTCAGCTCTATTCAAGGTGAAGGCTTTAAATCGTTAGAAGAAGGTCAAAAAGTAACGTTTGACATTGAACAAGGTCAACGCGGAGCACAAGCTGCTAACGTTCATAAAGTAGCATAATTAATCCAACGTAAAAAGACTCCACATAGGGGTCTTTTTGCTTTGGATTTTAATAATTAAAAAAGAAATGATTTTAAAAAGGTTACTTTAAACATAAGTATAGACATTGGAGACAAAAGCCGGTAAAGAAGAGCTACCTATATCCTGTGTCGTAAATAACTAGAAAAGAATACATTATAGCTGTAGAACGATAGGCTTTAGGAGCAGGTATACGTAAGGTATCAAATATAACTAACCTTCGCTGGACTAGCCCTTGGGAAAGGTTTCTGATCATCAGCATGCTGATAAAGCCTCAAATATAAGCTGAACATTATATTTCCCGATAAATAAAGTTAAAAATTTGATTGTTTTTGATACGAGAGAGGATGAAGGATATGAGTATAAGCTTATTTGCTAATGGAGAAACAGTAAGTATAAAAGCATCTAATGAAATAGTGATCATCTTAAAAAGTCATTATGTGAAAAACATGAAAAGATATTCTTATACAGTTGATAAATATCCCAGTACATTTTTCTTTGAAGAAGAGTTAATGAAGCACGAATCATAATTATTCATGAAGAAATTTTGATTTATAGTTTGGATTCCGCCAATACTATGCTATACTGAGTTTACCATTTGTATTACCGATTACTATTTTTGTATTAATAAGCCCTATTCCTCAGTGGATAGGGTTTTATTATTACATTTTCAAAGTAATGAAAAAGACAGACTCCATGGAGTCTGTCTTTTTCTATTTATGATGGATTACGCTTTTTGAACGTTAGTAGCTTGAGGGCCGCGTTGACCTTGTTCTACTTCAAATGTAACTTCTTGACCTTCGTCTAAAGATTTGAAGCCTTCGCTTTGGATTGCTGAGAAATGTACAAATACATCGTCTCCGTTTTCGCGTTCGATGAATCCAAAACCTTTTTCTGCGTTAAACCATTTTACTTTACCTTGTTCCATAATTGTTGCCTCCTAGTGTGACACGCACACATTGTATTACTATCCTTGCTCAAATCTATAGACGAAAGTTATGTAACTTATCAATCTTTGCCGAACAAAAATAATTCTTCTTAAACTTAACAGAAATAGGGACTTATTGCAAGGATAGAGTCTGTACAGCTACAATTTCTCTTTTATCTATGTTTGCACTATGTGAGCTAAAAAACGATACGTAAGCCTCCTTAGTTCAAATAAAGAGAATGTTTGTGGTACACTTAAATAGTAAAAAACATTTAAAAGTGAGGAATTATATGAACACAACTAAAAAACATCACAGGCCTAAGCGGCTAAAAATTGCTTTCCGAGCATTAATGGTCATTATCGGAGGAATTATTGCAGCTTACGGCTTAGAAACTGTCCTAATTCCAAACCATGTTTCAGATGGAGGGGTAACAGGCATTAGCATCGTTGCTTCAAACCTATTTGGTTTGCCACTTGGGGTTCTCATCGCCGTTATCAACATTCCTTTTGTATGGTTAGGATATCAACAAATCGGTAAAAGTTTTGCCATCTTTTCAATCCTCGGAATCGTTTCATTAGCTGTCGGTACAAGCCTCATGCATCACACTCCAGCGATTATTGAAGGAGATACACTACTCGTAACCGTTGTCGGCGGTATTATCCTTGGGTTTGGAATGGGAATTGCACTTCGTAACGGCGGGGCCTTAGATGGCATCGATATGCTAGCTGTACTGCTTTCTCGAAAACTGCCGTTTGGAACAAGTGATCTTATTTTGTTCTTAAATGCGTTTGTATTTATTTTTGTTTCATTAGTATTTGGTCTGCAAGGCGCGATTCTTTCTGCAATTGCATACTTTATTGCATCCAAAGTTATTCACATCGTAGAGGTAGGGCTAAGCGGATCGAAAACCTTCCAGATTATCACTTCTCAGCCTGCATTAATGGTAGAGACAATACGTGATCGTTTAGGTCGAAGCGCTACATACAAAGAAGCTTACGGCGGTTATTCTCATGAAAAATTTAAGGAAATCACATGTGTAATCAACCGTTTAGAAGAAAGCAAAATGAAAGAAATTATCAATGAAATTGACCCGACGGCTTTTGTTACGGTATATGACGTAGCCGAAGTTAAAGGCGGTAATTTCCGAAAGAATAATATCCACTAAGTACACCAATCACTACATTTGTACAAACACTCTACCATATCCTCTTTTACTAAGGTGTGTAGAGATAAGAAAAGCAGCGTGATGTTTTACATCCGCTGCTTTTTTATATCGTAAAATCCGCTTGCTTAGCGGAGGGCTTTAAAACCGGATATGCTAAAAAAGTGAAACGGTGAGAATTAAGGTGGATAAGGCATCAGCAGACATTAATGTGATGATTTTTCTCTTCATCCAACAAATCCAACAGAAAAAATCTCTGAACATAAAAGAACAGAGATTCAACAGAATGATGATTCTTATATAATACAAAGGATGACTTTTCCTGTCTCAGAAAGGTCATTTTTATTGTAACACCAGCAAGGTCTTAACGCTGTGAGATATCTCACAGCTAGGAAGGGAAAAATCTGTTATTGTGTAGAGGTCGGAGTAAACTTTCTTGATTATGTGCGCTTCTTTCATATGTATCGAACCTGCTGACTGAGATCAGCAGGTTTTTTTATAGTATCACTTTCTCTATGAGGTAAGGGAAAAGAACGGGAAATCTTTATAGACAAATAGACTTTATACCATTTTACCTATACGTAAAATAGGTTAAAATAAAGAGGTGAGGCATGGAGAGAAAAGAGTTAAATAAGAGGTGCGTAACATTATAATCACAATTTATCTTAAAGGGTTATAACGGTGATTATACTAAATGGTGAACGTTGAAAGGGGATACATAGTTTTGAACACAAAATATCTAGATTTACTTGCACAAAGGTATGATACGGAAGAAAAAGTGGTAACCGAAATTATTAACCTTGAAGCTATTCTTCATCTGCCAAAGGGGACCGAGCATTTTGTCAGTGATTTACACGGCGAGTATCAAGCCTTTCAGCATGTGCTGCGAAATGGTTCAGGAAATGTAAAAGAGAAAATCAAAGACCTTTTTAAAGATGTATTATCTGACAAAGAAATCAATGAATTTGCGACATTAGTGTATTACCCTGAAGAAAAATTACCGTTGATTAAAGCGCAGTTTCGAAACAAAAAGGAACTCTATCAATGGTATACAGAAATCATTGATCGTATGCTTAATCTTATTTCGTACGCTTCTTCTAAATACACGCGTTCTAAACTGCGTAAAGCATTGCCGGATCAATTTGTGTACATTATTGAAGAACTGCTATATAAAACGGATGAATTTACAAATAAAGAACAGTACTATACAAAGATTGTTCAGCAGATTATTTCTCTGGGACAAGCCGATAAGCTTATTATAGGCCTTGCTTATACGACGCAAAGGTTGGTTGTGGACCATCTGCACGTAGTAGGGGACATTTATGACCGTGGACCTGAGCCGGATAAAATTATGGATACGCTCATTAATTATCACTCCGTTGATATTCAGTGGGGAAATCACGATGTGCTATGGCTAGGCGCTTTTGCGGGTTCGAAAGTGTGCTTAGCTAATATTATTCGTATCTGCGCGAGATACGACAATCTAGATATTATTGAAGACGTATATGGCATTAACCTGAGACCGCTGCTTAACCTGGCGGAGAAATATTATGATGACAATCCTGCTTTTAGACCAAAAGTAAGCTCGAGTGACAAACTATCCGATCACGAGCGACTACAAATTACGAAAATTCATCAGGCCATTGCGATGATTCAGTTCAAGCTGGAAAGTCCGATTATAAAAAGACGTCCTTTCTTTAATATGTCAGAAAGGCTGTTGCTTGAAAAAATTGATTATGATAAAAATGAAATTACGATATACGGAAACACGTATCCGCTAGAAAACAGCTGCTTTGCAACGGTGGA
Source organism: Priestia sp. SRI_019 (assembly GCF_057586255.1). NCBI lineage: Bacteria > Bacillati > Bacillota > Bacilli > Caryophanales > Bacillaceae > Priestia > Priestia sp. SRI_019. Next base: position 1,329,037 of record NZ_JBYCZN010000001.1, read on the forward strand.
TCCGGCGCAGCCTGATCAGCTATTAGAAGAAGAAGAGCAGGTAATGGAAAGACTGCTGCTTTCTGTACAGCATTCGGAAAAACTGGCGAGACATATGAAGTTTCTGATGAAAAAAGGCAGCCTTTATTTAAAATACAACGGAAACTTATTAATACACGGCTGCATTCCTTTAGATGAAGAAGGAAACATGGAGAAAATGACGATTGAAGATAAAACGTATGCAGGCCGCAACTTGCTTGATGTGTTTGAACATTATTTGCAAGAGGCTTTTGCCCATCCTGAAGAAACGGATGATTTGGCAACAGATATGGTCTGGTACCTATGGACAGGAGAATATTCATCACTCTTTGGGAAACGTGCAATGACGACGTTTGAAAGATATTTTATCAGTGATAAAACAACGCATAAAGAGAAGAAGAATCCGTATTATTACTTACGGGAAAATGAGGAAGTCTGCCGAAACATCCTGGAAGAATTTAAATTAAATCCTGATCATGGTCATATTATCAATGGGCATACGCCAGTCAAAGAAATTGAAGGAGAAAACCCGGTCAAAGCAAATGGAAAGATGATTGTTATTGACGGCGGTTTTTCAAAAGCGTATCAATCCACAACAGGGATTGCTGGATACACATTATTATACAATTCTTACGGCATGCAGCTAGTCGCTCATAAACACTTTAATTCAAAAGAAGAGATTTTATTAGAAGGAACGGACGTCTTATCTGTAAAGCGATTGGTTGACAAAGAACTAGAAAGAAAAATGGTTTTAGAAACAAATGTCGGAGAAGAATTGTTAAAAGAAATTTCTATTTTAAAAGATTTAAGAAAATATCGCTATAGTTAAAGATAAAAAAAGAGCAGTATGCCCCTGGGGCTTCTGCTCTTTTTATTTAGCGGTACTACACCGTCATTTCCCAGTTCGACATTTCCAGCCAGTTCTCTTGTTCACGATAATCGGGCATGATTTTCCCGACAAGGCGCCAAAAAGACCGGTCATGGTTCATGTGAACCATGTGGCACATTTCATGAACGACTACGTAATCAATGACGTGCTGAGGTGCCATTGCCAGCCGCCAGTTAAAGGTTAGCTGACGCTTGGAATCACACGTGCCCCACGCTTTTTTGCTATCGGAAATCGACATGGAGCGCGGCTTTGTTTTAAAATGTTTTTGATAGGAGGAGATACTCTTGGTTACTAGCGCTTTACATTGTTGATAGTAAAAGCGTTTGAGCGCTTGTTTTATCGCTTCATCGTCGTGCTGATTGACATAAATCTGAAGCGTGTTCGCTTCAAACACTACAGAATCCTTTGTAATAGTCGAATCGTGATGAATCTGTATCGGATAGTTTTTTCCTACATACAAAAAGCGTTCTCCGTGTTCATAGACTTTTTTCTTTGGTCCATGCGTTCTATCTTTCATTTCGTTTATTTTTTGCTGAATCAATGCCCAGTTGTTCTCTAGTAACATACGTACTTGTTCAGTAGACGTTCCTTTAGGAGCAAGGACTTCGACCGTTCCGTATCCGTCTACTTTAATTGCAAAAGAACTTCGGTTTTTATATCGTATTTCATAATGGATACTCTGATTTGAAAAAGTGTGTATCATGTTAGCCTCTATATTGTACGGTTAAGCCTCTTAGGAATTTTCGTGCAAAATTCTCTTTGCACGGTTTGTAATTTTTGTGGCCTTTTTTTCGTAATAAAGCACCTAATTCTGCTTTAGATACACGGATGCCACCGTCATCAAATACTTCTAACATCTCTTCACTGGTTAGGGACAAAGCAATTTTCACTTTCTTTAATAAGACGTTGTACATATTTTGATTGCTTTGAACGGGCGCTGGAGGTGCTTGCCCTGGTTTAGGGTCTTGTTTTCCTCTTTTAAAGGTAATAAAGCCGTTTAAAAAAGAATCTAACATACTGTTACTGCACGAGATGTGTTCGTCCGCATGAACTGCATCCTCGTCTTCTTCGTCCGGTGTTCTCGTAAGGATCTTTAATACGTCTTCTTTTGTTACGTCTACTCCGCCAAGATTAAAGATCTCTACCATTTCTGTATTTTTTAAATCCAAGGCATATCGTAATCTAATTAAAATATCGTTATTATCCATTCTTGCTCCTCCTATAACTTGCTTGCTGTATGTAAAAATCATGACTGCCACAATCTAAACGAACTTGGTTAATATCAGTACAATTATAGTAACAGGTTCCGCTGGAATTCTAGGTTATTCCATTCATTTCTACAAACATATAACTTCTCATATTTATAAGCCTTCGTCAACTCTTGAAAAAGAACGATTTGCTCATATTATGCCCGAACAGACTCTTTACCATAACAAAATTAGGCGCCGCAGTCTGCTAAAGTAAGCAGAGGTAGCTGTATTTTTTAAGAACGGATAGGACAATTTTTAAAGTTGACAGAGTTTTATGTGCCGCTAGAATGATATACCTTACTAAATAAATAGTTTTACGTATTTATTAAGTGTGTAATTAGGAGTATGATAGTAGTAAAAAAAGAAAGAGGTCAACAGATGAATTCAACATACTCACCAAGAGAATCAACCAAAATCAAAGCTTTATCCATGCATGCGCTTTTTATCGCACTGACGTTTGTAGCGACAATGTTTATCAACATCAAGCTTCCAATCATGGGTAACGGAGGCCTCATCCATTTAGGCAACGTTCCTCTTTTTATAGCAGCTTTTCTTTACGGCAAAAAAACAGGAGCCATCGCAGGAGCTTTTGGAATGGGATTATTCGACCTTATCTCCGGCTGGACAGCATGGGCACCGTTTACGTTTATTATTGTAGGGGCAATGGGCTTTTTAGCGGGTCTTATCTCAGAAAAAGCACCTGGTAAAAGAGCGTTTGTCAACACGCTGGCAGTTGTTGCAGCGCTGATTGTAAAAGTCGTCGGCTACTATTTTGCCGAAGTGATTCTTTACGGTAACTGGATCGTTCCGCTTGGATCTATACCAGGAAATGTGATGCAAGTTGTGATAGCGGGTATCATCGTTGTTCCGCTTGTAGCGCGCTTAAAGAATAGAGCGGTACAAATTTAATCGCTCAATCGTAACTTGTTTTACCATTATCCTATCCTTAAGTGATATACTTGATGAAGGTTTATCAAGTGAAAGGAGCGGAAAACACCATGAAATATTTAAAATCACAGATGAAGCAGCTCATTAAAGACAATCAGGAACTGCAGGGTAAGCTGAACGGTTTGATGAAAGAGCACAGCCTTGAAAAAAACTTTGCTCTTAAAGCTTTGTACCACGCAGAAGTGGCTGAAGGCGGAAAATATCAGCTTGCCTATCAAGCATTAGACGCACCGAAAAAGTAATGGCCTTATTGCTCATTCGCATATTTTTTTATCATAAAAAGGCAGCCAAATTGCATATTTGGCTGCCTTTTATAGCAAATAGAATGACATAGGATGATCTTGATGTTCAAGCAACTGCTTAACGCTAGATAAATAGGGTATGTAAAAATTAAAGCTAGCTATCGTTCTAATTATATAAGAAAAGAGGAAAATAGCGATGACCATATCTGCTTTAGAACAAGCAAAAGTAGAGTTACCGAATGGAGAAATAATCAATTACCGAATGAAAAAAGGCGGAAAAGAAGTACTTTTGTTAATTCACGGAAACATGAATTCTTCCCTTAACTGGGATGTGTTGATGAACGAACTTCCAGAACATATCACAGCTTATGCGCTTGATTTAAGGGGATTTGGAGACTCCACTTACCATACACCTATCCACACAATCAAAGACTTATCAGATGACGTCAAACTGTTTGCAGATGCTTTAAAGTTGTCTGCTTTTACAATAAGCGGGTGGTCATTAGGAGGAGCAGTCGCTATGCAGTATGTGATTGATCATCCGAATGATGCCAAAAAATTAATTCTCTTAAGCTCCGTCAACATCAAAGGCTACCCCATTCCAAGAAGAACGTTCCTAGAACTGCCTATTCCTAACAACTTTATACAAACGAAAGAAGAAGTAAAAGAAGCATTTAGAATGGTCGAAAACGCAAAAGAAACAAAAAACACATGGTTTTTAAAAATGATGCTGCGTCAATTTTTATATACAAAAAATAAGCCGTCTGCTGATCAATTTGAAAAATATTTAGAAGGAACGACCAAGCAGCGAAATTTAATTGATATCAATTATGCGCTGATGAGATTTAATATTTCAAACGATTTTAACGGTGTCGTTCAAGGGACAGGAGAAGTCGAAAAAATTATGATTCCTACTATGGTTATTCAAGGAGATGAAGATAAGATGGTTTCAACAAGAGATGCATCTGACATCGCAAAAGGAATAGGGGAAAATGCGACGTTGAAAATTATGAAAGGCGTGGGCCACTGCCCATTGTTAGATGATTTAAGCAGTTTAATGGATTTATACAACGCTAATTTAACCAGGGCTTAGGAAAAGCGAGATTTTCTTTCCTAACAAAAGTTTTATTATTGCTAGATGCATCATGTTCTAAATTAACAATGAGAAAAGCATTCTATCTTTTGAGGAAGCAGACAACTAGTAAGGACAATAATCAAAAAAAACGCAAGGTCTTTTGAAGATGCTTACGTTTTTTATTGATGACACTTACCCTATTCGTTTCTGTTTTTCAAAATAAAGAAACAGATTGGTAATCCATTTTGATAGCAGTATGACACCGAGATAAAATACAAATAAATAACCGTAAGTAGCCCATTCATGCAGCTGGAAAAAGCCAATCCCTGTTAATAATGGTTTGAAAATAAAAGCAAAAAACAAGCAAAGAATCGTTGCATATAAATAATAATTTTTATGATGATTGAGTGTCCATTGATAAAGCAGCATAAAGGAAACGGGAATAAGCGAAGCATCTAAGCTAAAGCTTACGGGTATGACGGTATTCATTTGATAAGGATACGTCCAAAGCCCGTTATAAACGCCAGCGGTGTCACTATAGTGAAACCAAACGTGCACGTTAAATCCATAAAACCCTAAGTGAAAGGCTCTTTTTCGGTCAATTAAAAAATAGAGAATGACTAAAGGTAAGATAAAAGCCCCTAGGGTCACCCAAAACTGCCAAGAGCTTGGACTCGAGTAGTGGTGCCAATAGTCCATCCACGTTTTGGAGAGATCTTCCTGTATGCTATGTATTTTTTCAAGATATTGCTTTTGATTGGTTGTCAACGTGATCCATCCTTTTTAAGTAAGAGAAGTGTTTTTATTTTTAAACTGCCCTTTTCTTAAGGTTTGGATACCTTTCCCTGTTGAGTTATTTGCATTTTTCTGCACGTACAGTCTAACTGGCCTTTATGCTAAAATAGGAGGTATAAAAAGTAAAAAGAAGGGGACGTATGGATAGCTCTATTTTAGACATAGTGATAGCCATTTTTTCTATGATGGCCGGGTTAATCATCCTTTCTTTATCTCAATCATTATCCGATGAATCAATGAAGCGGGTCCGGATTAGAGGGCTTCTTATCCACATGTACTGGATAGCTAAAAAATGCTTTGGCATATCGTTTGAGCAGTTTGCACGTAAAACGATGTATGTATTCGGGGTAATCTGCATACTGGGGTCGATTTTAATGCTCGGAGAAGCCGTTTATCAGCTCATTATGTAAAAAGCAGTTAAAGTGACTGCTTTTTTTGTTTCCATTTTTATGAAACTTTTAGCGCAGTTTTTACGTATAAAAGGTATAAATAAAATGGTAGCAAAAAGGAGTGATTTTTTGTCTGAAGAAAAGAAAGGTACTGATTATCTAGGAGTAGGATTAGGCTTGGGCGTTGCGATGGGGGCTTCTCTCGGAATGTTAATGGATAATATCGGGTTTGGTATTGCGATTGGGACATCATTAGGCGTTGTGTTTGGAACGGCAATGAATCAAAGAAGCAAAAAGGAATAAAGTTCTGAAGAAAGGAGTAGAGAATGAAATATTTTGACGAAGCAAAGGAAATATGGTTAAAATATGTTCCGAAAAGCGGGCAGTCGGATGTTGTAGAAGGAGAGGTCATTCGAGCTATTGAAAAGCTTCGCTGTGAAGCCCAAGGCAACGGAAATGCCAATTGGGATAAAGGATTTGAGATGCTGGTGTTATATATACTAGACGTATTAAATGACCCTGCGGTATTTATCTCAGCTGTTTTAGCAGAAATAAAAGCCGATATTCACACCTTGCTCACTTCTACAGAAGATCCGTATTTGGAAGATGATGTATATGATCGCTTAACCGACCGTGTCATTGAGTGGCATATAGCCAAAGGTGGACCTATTAAAAGAGAAAAAAATCCTCAATTATATAGATGAACAAAAAAAGGAGCTGCTTTAAACGAGCGCTTCTTTTTTTGTTTCTCAATCCTTTGCTCAGTGAACTGATATTTAATTACATCATGTGCTAAATAATAACATATAAAAAATCAGCGGTTTACATCACAACAGTGTAGCATAAACTTCATAAAAAATCGTTTCATAAGTTGCTGACCTCCCTAAAAAGTTCATAACTGACGCTGTTGCAAACACGTATAGTATTATATCTTTTACTAAATAAGAGATAAAGGAGAAGCGCCGATGTATATTCCAAAGTATTTCAAAGTGAATGATGAACAAATAATGTATGATCTTATTGAAGACAATGGGTTCGCCACTTTGTTTTCGTATCATAATGAAAAGCCTTATGCTACTCATTTGCCCCTGATGTTAAACCGGAAAGAAAAAGCTTTATACGGACATTTTGCACGTCCGAATCAGCAGTGGAAAGATGTTGAAAATCAAGAAATTCTAGCTGTGTTTCAAGGGCCTCACTGTTATGTTTCACCGTCATGGTATGAAACGAATCAAGCTGTACCAACATGGAATTATGAAGCTGTTCACGTGTATGGCACCATGAAAATGATTGAAGAACCAACAGAACTGCTTGGGCTGCTGAGGAAGATGGTAGCGAAATATGAAAGCCCGAGCAGTACATATACGCTAAATGACGTTGATCCTGCTTATACGAATAGTTTAAGCAAAGGAATTATTGGGTTTAAAATCGACATCAGCAAAATGGAAGGCAAGCAAAAGCTAAGTCAAAATCATTCACTCGAAAGACAGCAGTTAGTCATAGAAAAATTAGAGCAGACGTCTCGTGAAAATGAAACGAAAATTGCGGAGCTGATGAAGCAAAATGTGGAGCGCGTGCTTAAGAAGTAACCGCTGTTGGAAAAGGTCAGCAGTTTGTTAAAGGGAAGATAAAAAGAAACTAACCATGTGTTTAGTTTCTTTTTTATGTTCACAACATTTTCTTGTTATTGACAAAGGGGCTGTGCATCCTTTAAAATTATCTTTAATTAAAGATAATTAAATTAAAGATAATTTTAGTGGGAGTTAAAAAAATTATATATTATGAAAAGAGGCGGAGCAGATGGAATTGTTAGGGTTGCATCATGTATCTATTTTGACGGGGAAAGCTGAAAAAAACTATCAGTTTTTCACTAAAGTTTTAGGTATGCGATTAGTAAAAAAAACGGTGAATCAAGATAACACGCAGTCTTACCACTTATTTTATGCAGATGGAGAAGGAACACCAGGAACGGAAGTAACGTTTTTTGATATTCCGGGGCTTGCAAGAACCCATCAAGGTGCATCTGACATTTCAACCGTGTCGCTTCGTGTTAAAAGTACGGATTCTTTATACTTTTGGAAAGAGCGCTTTGAGCAGTACGGAGTAGAGTATGAAGAAATAGCTAAACGAGCTAATCGTGACACGTTAGCATTTAAAGATTTTGAAGGCACACGCTTGCTTCTTGTCGCAGACAACGGTGAAAAAGGCGTAAGAGCAGGCGTCCCGTGGAAGCGTGAAGATATTCCGTTAGAACATGCGATTATCGGATTAGGGCCAGTTACGCTAACGGTAGGCACGGCAGAACCAACGGTTGACGTACTGACAAGCATTATGGGATTTCGCTACGTAGGTTCTTATCCATCTCTTGCAGGAGATCATAGCGATATTTTAGTTTATGCAACAGGTGAAGGCGGAAGCGGAGCCGAAGTTCATATTGAAACGAGACCCGATTTGCCGAAAGTTCGCTTAGGGCGCGGTGGCGTTCATCACGTTGCATTCCGTGTGCCAAATGAAGAAGAATACAACAAGTGGGCAAGTCGATTAAATGAAAACAGTCTGCCGAATTCCGGTAAAGTAGAACGATACTATTTTAAAGCACTTTATTTCAGAGAGCCAAACGGCATTTTATTTGAATTATCAACGGACACACCTGGATTTGCGACCGATGAACCGCTTGAAACGATGGGGCAAACACTAGCGCTGCCGCCATTTTTAGAGCCGAAGCGCAAAGAAATTGAAGCGAAGCTGAGACCCCTAGATTTAGATGAAACGCTATAGGGTTTGCAGCGATTAAGACATGAAAAAACTCCAGTATTTATACTGGAGTTTTTTAGGTTAACAATCATCGTGATGGAAGCCGAAACCACATGCACCAATAATAATGAGTAAAATAAACAGTACGATGATAATGGCAAAACCATTACCTCTGTGGCAAGGAACGCTATATCCACATTCCATATATCCATAGTCCGGCATTGTGTATCCGCAGTGTGGAATCATATGGTCATAAGCAGGAGCAGTATAGCCGTGGTGAGCCATAGCAGGTGAGAACGGCATATTTTCATTAGAACTAAAAGGTGCGTTTACGTTATTATGCATTTTGATATCTTCCCTTCATTTATAAAACTTTTATAAAGCTTTGATAACTTATTCATATGTTCGAAGGTTCTCATATGAAGCTTATTCACAGCCCAATTATGGTTAATTAACTATATTTTATGGTGAATGGAAATGTAGCAGTGAGTTTTACAATGCTTGTGGCCTTATAAGTTATGTCAGAAGGGAAGGGGGTTACCTGTTCTAAATTGTATACCGCTGTTTCTAGAACGGGTTATGAGGAACGTTTTGATTTTCTTAATTCTATATCGTATACGTACCCAAGCTTTCGATGGTTCATAACGTCTTCAGGGGTTGTATTCCAAGGATACATCGGATCTCTAAAGTTTTGACCAAATGGTCCGTTTTTCATCGGCTGATAGTTTTGATTGCGATGAACAATTTGCCATACAGCCCAAATACGATCCACATTTGCGTGGTGTAAAAAGAAGACAGGATCATTCGGAGCAGTAGGTACAACACCCATCTGTCCGCCAACCCAACGGTGTACGCGATTGTGAAGCTGTGGCCCGTTAATAAATCCTTCAAGCTGATTACGAAAGCTGTTTTGGCTCGTCATACCCCAAGGCGGCGTATCATATTGCGTTATTTTTAAAGCATTAAGAACATCATCTCGAGTAGGGAGTGTAGGTGCTTCTTTCGTTGCGCCAAAATTACGTTTTAGCCCTCCAGAAGGATTTCCTTGCTCATCGATCGTCGTCCAGCGTCCGGCTGCAAACGGACCGGTATCGACGATAAAATCTTTTTTAGGATTTCCGTTTCCGCCCATAAAATCTGCGCTCCAAATTTTTGATTGTGATGGATCTTGCATCTGTGCATCCGTTTCCCATTCCCAATAAGGAAGGGTTACTTCTGGATTGATCGACTGAAGGTCACGTTCGAATCGCAAAAGGTATTCACGATGCCACGGCAAAAAAGCAGAACTCATATGTGCTGCATTTCGATCGCTGCCCGGAGGAGTATGAAATTTACCTGCTGTACCATGCCAGGCTATATAGCGGTCATATATTCCTTTTTCCTTTAGTATTAGCACGGCACGAATAAAATCTCTTTTTTCCGCGTCTGTAAGAGATAATACGTTTTTTCTAACTTTGTACTTGTTACTCATTTTTTAACCTCTTTCTTAAAAAAGAAGCAAGGGGCTGTTTCTTTTTTATATTTAGAATATGTCCAAGAAGTAAAAGTGCTACTGTCATATCTCCAAAATTTCATAGTCTAAAGTTGGATTTTTTACATATCAAATAGACTTTAAATCAATTATTAACTTTCTAGAGCTGTAGATAATGAAATGAAAAAAAGCAGGCTTGAGCCTGCTTTTTTCATTTCATATATTAGGGTTAATGACCTATTGGATACATGGTCGTTACACTGTAGTCATAGTCTTTGCCTCTGTAGTCGGTATACACAACTCTAACTTCTTGGTTTAAAGAACTAATATACTTTTCTTTAACATAATTGCCAGATTTATTATTGGTACCATCGTCACCTTCATTGATTACTTCTTCGGCAATCGACATCGCTTGTTTTTCACTTAAGTATTTGCTGAACTGGCTTTTACCATGGTAATTGTCTGCGCCTGGTTGTTGCATATGAGCGACGATGTGACAATATCCGTATTTATCATTTCCTTCTTGTAAAACAAGTTCTTTGCCGGTAAATAGTCTGTCGCTTTGAGTCTCTGCAGAGCATTGGTTGCTTGATGTAGTGTCCGACGTGCTACTCGATGTACTGCTTGAATTTTCATGCTGCTGAATGAGGGAAATAGGCGAATTGTTGGTAAATACAGCGATGAGGGCAATCGCAAGTGCTACAATAGTGTATAGTATTTTGCTGTTTTTAAAAAAATCCATTCCTTTATGCGTCTCCTTTTTGAATCAACGTTAAAATCAAATCAACTTTCTTTTCTAGCTGATCAATTAAGTTTTGTTTTACTTGTTCTGATTGTAATAAAGCGCTTCTGAGTTCGTCCATATCTTTTTGCATATACGCACGGTTTTCTTTTTCTTGCTGAAGCTCTTTTTGAAGAGCGTGTATCGTGGACAGCAATTCTTTATCTGGGTTCATTTCTACGTTCACCGCCTCTGTGCTGATAAAAATCAACTTATGTCCACTATATAAAATACCACTATCTCCGCTGTAAATCGACTATTTGGATAGGAAATGAGTCCTCCCGGGTGAGGTTTTAGCAGGATATTGCTAGTTGAGAGGAGAATAGTATGGTTTACCGTAGATAGATAAGCTGCGCAGAAAAGAGGGAAGAAAATGTTTCCGGAATTAGAGACAAAACGGCTGATATTAAGAAAAATTGTAGAAGATGATGCGGGTGAAATTTTAGAATGCTTTTCTGATGAAGAGGTGCTGCGCTATTACGGGCAAGAAGCTTTAGAATCGATCAACCAAGTAAAGGGGATCATTAAGAATTTTTCCAAAGGCTACGAAGAAAAGCGATTGATTAAATGGGGGATTCAGCTAAAAGGAAAAGAAAAGCTGATTGGAACAATAGGGTTTCAAGAGTGGTCTCCTGGGCATGAGAAAGCAAACGTAAGCTATGCTCTTTTTCCGGAGTATTGGAACAAAGGATACGCAACAGAAGCCGTTCATGAAGCGATTTCTTATGGCTTCCACGAACTTCAATACAATCGTATAGGAGCGATTGTATTTACGCAAAATAGCGGATCTATCGCTTTGTTAAGCAAAGTAGGATTTAAAAAAGAAGGAACATTAAGAGAGTACATGTACCAAGACGGCATCCCATTTGATACATATGTTTATTCGCTGCTGCGCGGGGAAGCAAAGATATAAATGTAAGCACAAAAAAAGGAACACGGGGAGATGTTCCTTTTTTTTATGCTTATATTTGTTATTAGAATGTACGTGCAGCTTCTTTAGCGCGAGCAATGCCGTCCTCTTTAATTTCTTGTGCTTTATCTGGCATTGCAGCCTGTCCTTCTACAAATAGGCTTCCGATAGATGGAACGCCGAAGAAGTTCATCATAATGCGCATATAGCGGTGACCCATTTCCAGTTCACCAGCAGGGCCGCGAGAATAAATACCGCCGTTTGCTTGAATATGGAACGCTTTTTTATCTGTTAATAGACCAACAGAACCTTCTGCTGTATATTTAAATGATTTTCCAGCTACTGCTACAGCATCTAAGTATGCTTTCATTACCGGTGGGAATGAGAAGTTCCACATTGGTGTAACAAATACGTATTTATCCGCTTGAGCAAATTGATCACTTAATTCGTTTAAACGAGCAACTTTGCGCTGTTCTTCAGGAGTAAGCGCGTCAAATTCTGCGCCGCTTCCAAGTTTACCCCATCCGCTGAATACATCGCCGTCGATGTGAGGGATATGTTCTTGATATAAATTAACGTGAACAACCTCATCCGTTGGGTTTACTTCTTTATACTCGCTAATAAATGCGTCTCCTGCAGCCATACTGAATGATTGCGTAGCATCGTTAGGGTTTGCTGTAATATATAATACTTTTGCCATAATTCTTTTCACCTTTCCGTCTTCAATATATAAATGTTGTTTCATGAATTAAAGATAATATGTTCGAAAACATCTACTACGTTATTAATAGTAACTTACGTAACAAATTTAGTCAAAGGTTTTTTATTGGGTTTTATCATATTCACAAGCGTTTTTAAGAGTATTATGCTTTTAGATTTTGTGGCTAAAACCTTTAAAAACAAAGGTTTATTTCATTTTAAAGCGTGATTTTAAACGTTATTCATTTGGAGGAACTATCTTTTTTGAACGTAGATAATTAAAAAAAGCAAAAGAAAAATCATGTGTTTTTGTGTTGTTCGTTATTAATAGTAACAAAAAATAACAGCGTTTCATCTTTCCTTTAAATCTATTTTCAACGTAAAACGAGCAGGAAGGTGATCATTATTTCAAGGGAAATATAAGGGAGGGAAGAGTAAAGAAAAAGACCTCGATCTGCTTCGAGGTCTTTTTGATTTTTATTGAATTTAAAACGTTTTGGCCATTGAATGGGCTTTTTGGAGTGCTTTTTCTTTAATTTGCGGAATTTGATCCGGGAATTTTACTTGCCCTTCAATAATAATGCTTTCAAACGCTTCAATTCCAAAGAAGTCCATCATGATTTCTAAATAGCGATGGCCCATTTCTCTTGCCATTTCAGGGCCTTCTGAATACACGTCTCCGCGGGATTGAATGTGAATCGCTTTTTTTCCTTTAAGCAATCCCTGAGCGCCTTCTTTTGTATATGTAAAGGTTTTACCTGACACGGTAATCGCATCAATGTACGTTTTCATAATCGCAGGAACAGAGAAATTCCACATTGGCGTGACAAAAATATATTTGTCAGCGAGTACGAACTGTCCGCCTAGTTCAGCTAATCGTCCCACTTTTAATCGTTCATCCGTTGATAAATCCTGGATGGAAGAGTGAGAACGAAGCTTTTTCCAGCCGTTAAATACGTCTGCATCTAAGTATGGAATATCTGCTTGATATAAATCTAAATGAACCACATCATCTTCTGGATGTGTTTGTTTATACACGTCAATAAATTCTTTCCCAACAGCCATGCTAAGTGATTCGTCTTCAGCTAAAGGGTGTGCAGTAATATAGAGAACATTTGCCATGATGCTCATCCTTTCTATGGAGTAGTTTTATTAATCTTGGACCCAGCTTTCTGCCCACTGGCTAATCGGCCCTAATATTTTGCCTAACTCTGTTCCTTTTTGAGTCAGCGAATATTCAGAGCGAATAGGGCGATCTGGAATGACATTTCGGACAACGATTCCGTGGTCTTCAAGCTCTTTAATCCGTTCTGTCAAAAGCCTTCTGCTTAAGGCTGGTATACTTTCATTTAATTCACTAAAGCGTTTAGGACCACTCATAAGTACATAAATGATTAATCCTGTCCACTTCTTGCCAATCAGTTCGAAACTTTTTTCTACTTTAGGTTGAATATCTTTTGGTTCGTCCATATTACGTATCCTCCTTCAAACAATATGGATGAAAAATAACTTATGCATTTATTGTAACAGAAAAAGCATAAAAACATGTGGAAACTTTGGGTGAAGCAGGGTGAAATGAATAATTTCACTAGTATTTGTACCTTGCTTTTCACTTCTTGAAAACTTTTCACACATAGGCTTGTCACAGCATACGATGTACGAATTCATTTTAAGAAAAGGTGGTATGGTCATGGCAGGAGTTATTAACATCTGTAACACGAGAATTAATGGTATGGCGAGAAACGGATCAATGAATTTTGGAGAAGTCCTTCACAACGAACACACAGCGGATGTTAAATCTGTTGGAATCAACTCAACGTATGGAGACATTTAAGCTGCTTGTGCGCGAATGAAAAATACAAATATGGATGCAGATATATTTGATCAAACGGCTGTTGCGAATATTGATGGGGTATATGGAAATCAGCTATAAAAGGGAGCTGCTTATAACGTATGAAGTTGTAAGCAGCTTTTTTATGCTGAGAAGTAGAACACTTATTTATGATAAGAGAATGTGTTTCTAATTCAATAGAATGATCTACCAGAGTTTGCGAATCTATTATATACGCCTTTTCTAAAACTTTTTACGTATTGTACAAGCACCTTGTCACTTTTTGAATAGTATATAGGGGAAAAACAGAGAAAGGATGATTAAAATAGACTTGTATGATTCTTATTACAACCGTTACGATGGAAAATACTATATTAAAAAGAAAGAAAAGAATCTTAAACCCTTAAAAGAGCCTAAAAACAAAAGGAGTAAAATAGACAATTCATTATATAAAATGAGCATAAAAAATAATCACAAACATCCTATTAAAGTTAGTATCATTATGCCTACGTATAATAAGTATCATCAAACCTCTCTTTCGCTTTATAGTTTATCAAAACAAACGTTTCCTCAAGCTGAGTATGAAGTCATTCTAGTGGATGACGCTTCTTCTGATAATACGCCCGACATTTTAAAAGAAGCGGATGTCCCGTTCAAATTTAAATATATTCAAATGAAACAAAATAAAGGGCGTTCCTCGGTACGTAATATAGGAATTAATCATGCTGAAGGAGATCTTTTAATCTTTTTAGACGGAGAAATGCTGGCACCTCCTGCTTTTATTGAAAATCACTATAAACATCATGTGCATGAATCCAATCTTGTGGTTACCGGAGCTATGCATTATGAAGGAGTTTACACGTTTATTATGCCAGACTATAATGAAGATCAAGTGGCTCACTTGAAAGAACTAGTCGGCAGGGATCCTGAGTATAGAAGATTGTATGAAAACTATGAACAGACGAAGCAGCATTCAAATGTTCCTTGTCCTCTGGTAAAAAAAGAAGACATTGATACAAACCGTTTTCAACGTTTATCATTTCCCAATCGTTATTTCCTTAACAGCGGGCTAAAACATTTCGGAGAGCGACTTGAAGGATTTACGCTACCGTATATCGCGTTTTTAAGTGGAAATGTATCCGTAAGAAAAGCGCAATTAAAGAAATCCGGCTATTTTGATGAGACTTTTGTCGGCTACGGGGCAGAAGACTGGGAGCTTGGATATCGTTTATATAAGAATGGTGCACAATTTGTTTTAGATTCCTCTACGGTTGCTTATCACCAAGAACACGGTATGTCTAAGCGAAAAGTAAAAGAACAATGGGGAAATCACTATCGTTTCGTTAAAAAACATCCTAATATAGACGTTCTTATCCTCTCTCTTGAATGGAAAGAGCTTCCGTTTATGCATATGCATAAAACATTAGTTGAATATAAAGCGCTGGAGAAGCGTTTTCCTGATGAATATAAGGAATTTAAACATGCTTTTCGCGTCATGCTGTTTAGAATCATTGAATATTTAAATAGTGGACAGCCCGTGACGAAACTTTACGATCTCCCAGGAGGATCAGAGGAAAGAATAAAAATTATTCAGCAGTTCGAAACACTGCGCCCTCGTGGATTTGACTACTTGGCGAGTTCTTTTGAACAAATCTATTACCTATAGCGCTATTACATGCAGAAAAAGATATAACATCATCTCTTAAAAATTGTCTCGTCGTAAAAGCCCCTCAGCTTACACCCACAAATTGAGGGGTTTATTTCTATATCTATTTTATATAAGGGGAGAAAACATGAATCAAAATTCACCAAGGTACGTTGCGTTAACGTTTGATGATGGCCCCTCAGCTTACACGGCTGCTATTTTAAAAATTCTAAAGAGATATAATGTACGTGCGACCTTTTTTGTCGTTGGTTCGGAAGTAGAAAGATTTCCAAAGCTGATCCAACGTATTCATAGAGAAAAGCACGTAATTGGAAATCATACGTGGAGTCATCCTGATATTACAACTCTTTCTAAACGTGAATTATGGAAAGAAATCACTTCTACAAATGCTCAAATAGAGAAAATAATAGGTTATTCTCCCAAGCTATTTCGTGCACCTTACAGTTCGATAAATGATACAGCTCTTGCTGCTATTAAGGAATTGGGAATGACGTCTGTTCTATGGAATGTAGATAGTCAGGATTGGCGTGAAGAAGATCCATTGGTCATATGCAAATATACGATTAAAAATCTACAAGAAAAGAATCTTATTGTCATGCACGACGGGGATCGATACGGCAGCGGAGCGCGGGATCAAATTGTTGCTTCATTGCCGAAACTTATTAAATATTTAATAAAAAACGACTATCAATTTGTAACGGTTCCTGAATTTCACCGAGTCGCATACAAGATTGAAGGGTGGTCTTAAGCAGAAAAAGGAATAGCCAAGAGGTATTCCTTTTTTCTATTGTGAAACAAGATAAAATCGAGAAGGTTATATGTGCGAATGGATAGAAAGACTAGGTAGAGAAAAGCATTTCACTTTATTTATAGAAGGGTTGATTGTTAGGAGATGTCTTCCTTATACGTTCAATACAAAAAAATGGTAAAAAATGAATCTTTTTAGAGCGTGATTCGTACTAGTAAGTAGATACATAATTTTGATGAAGAAAAGAGGTAGTACATTGAAAAACAAAGGTTCGATTGCTACGCTCATCGGGATAGCGATTGTTGTGATTTTAGGGTTAGGAATTGTTGTGATTTACGGAGTGAGCTCTTACAACAGTCTCGTTAGCGCCGAGGAAGATGTAGATAATAAATTTTCCCAAATAGATAATCAACTAAAAAGAAGAGCTGATTTAATTCCGAACTTAGTGGAAACGGTCAAAGGCTATGCTAAGCATGAGCAGGAAGCAATTGATTCAGTCACTCAGGCAAGAGCGCAGCTAGCGGGAGCTAAAACTCCTGAAGACAAAGCTGATGCTAATCAACAGTTAAGCGGCGCGTTAAACCGCCTGCTTGTAGTTGTTGAAAAATATCCGGATTTAAAAGCGAATGAAAACTTCAGAAGCTTAATGGACAGTTTAGAAGGAACGGAAAATCGACTCGCTGTAGCGCGTAAAGACTACAACGATGAAGTTGCAAAATATAATAAATCGGTTAAGAGATTTCCTAAAAGCATGTTAGCGGGTACGTTCGGCTTTGAAAAAAAGCCATATTTTGAAGTGACCAATGAAGAAAAAGAAGCGCCGAAAGTTGATTTTGGGAGCGATAAGTGATGAAATTTCTTGCTTCGTTTGCTTTATTATTGTCTCTTTTATGTAATATGGTAAGCGTTGCTTTTGCTGCACCTGATATTCCAAATCCGGTAGGCGATATTTATGTTCAGGATTTTGCTCATCTATTAAACGATCAGGAAAAAGCTGAAATAAACCAAATGGGCAGAAAATTGGATGATGAAACGAAAGCTCAGGTAGCGATTCTTACCGTGAATTCATTAGGTGATGCGGATGTAGAAGAGTACGCGAATGAAGCGTTTCGAAAGTATAAACTTGGTGATAAAAAGCTGAACAATGGTGTTCTTATTTTGCTCGCTAAAAAAGAACGAAAAATTCGAATCGAAGTAGGATACGGGTTAGAAGGAGCTATCACCGATATCAAATCGGGAGAAATTTTAGATTCTTATGCTATTCCTAACTTAAAAAATGGCAAATACGATACGGCACTAGAAAGCACATACAAAGCTGTTTATAACCAAGTCGTGAAAGAGTATGATTTAGGAAAAGATTTTGAACAAAAAGTGCCAAAAGCATCTCCGCCTTCCGATAGCGGTGTTCATTTCACAGCGCTTCAAACGCTGCTGATTGCAGCTGTTATTGTGGGCTTGCTTATCCTTGACTTTGTCTTTTTTAAAGGAGCTATCACTCAATTTCTGCTAAACTTCCTTGTCATGTTTGGAGGAAGAGGCGGCGGAGGTGGCGGCAGTGGAAGCGGTCCTCGCGGAGGGGGAGGCGGCAGCTCCGGAGGCGGCGGAGCGAGCCGAGGCTGGTAAAAAGATAAGAGTTAAAAGAGGCTGAGATAAAATTAGGTTAGTTGAAAGAAAATCCGAACGAGATGGATTCTTGATTGAGAATCCAACGCGTTCGGATTTTTTGTTTGTATGGTGAACATAGCTTTCATATATTCATTCAGTTACTTCAAGCAGTTAATTGGAGGGCAAGGCGAAGACTCCTGCGGGAACAGCGGAACAGGTGAGACCCCGCAGGAGCGCAAGCGACGAGGAGGCTCACCGGCCGCCCGCGGAAAGCGAAGCCTTGCACGGAAATCAATGGCGGCGTCACGAGCGGTTCAGCTCCTGTATCCTATTTGTATGTATTTAGATCGAATAATTAGGGGTATTCCAACCTCTTTTTTGCTTTGTGTGCCTATATCTTAAAAAAAGATTTTTTCCATTGTATAAGCATATTCAAAAAAAATTAGGGAACTAAGAAAAAAGTTAGAGATTTACAAATAAAAAGGAAGGTTTTATATGAATACATTTAGATGGATAGCGGCAAGGAAACAGCTCTCTCCTCGTGCGTTTAAAGATGAGTTAACTAGTCAAATCTGGTTTAGTCCCTTAATTTATGCTTTCTTTTCTGTTCTTTTAGCCGCATTGACGCTGTTTCTTGACTATTATTGCAAAGTAGGAGAGAAGGTTCCTTCATTTTTTTCGATCAACATGGATTTAACCAATACGTTAGTGAGTACGATTATGCCCGGAATTTTATCAATTACGACGTTTACCTTTAACTTAATGCTCGTTGTGTTTACATCATTTGCAGCTCAGTTTTCTCCTCGCGTATTAAAAAACTTTGCTTCTTCAAAATCTACTCAGCGAATTCTGGGCATTTTTATAGGGAGTTTTTTATATACACTTTTTGTCTTTCTGTTTTTAAACAGCTCTCAAGTAGACGGATATTTTGCAATTCCCTTTGTGACGACAGCCCTTTCTGTTTTTAGTGCGGGCACGTTTGTCTACTTTATTAATCATTCTGTTAAGTGGCTGCAAGTAAATCATATGACTCAATCGATGAAAACAGCGTCCATAAAAGCGATTAAGACAACGATTCGCGAGGAACTGGAGATTCATCGAACGCAGTCTAGTCATAGCGAACAATTTTCTTTTCCAGAAGGAGAGAAAAAGCCGGTATGTATTCAAACATCCGGCTATATTCAAACGTTGAACTACAGTCAATTGATCCACTGTGCCAAAGAGCATAATTTAGTGATAAAAATGGAGCGTGAAGTAGGGGATTATGTGCTCAGCGGAACCGTATTGTTTTATTATTGGCATAGAGATTCGACGGAGCACGATGAAATGGACTGTACCGTCTTTCACCAATATATCCATGTAGGGAAATCTCAGACTGATATTCAGGATACTACGTATATCATTACGAAGTTTGTAGAGATGGCAGTTAAATCACTAGGGAATGATGATTTCAAAACGGCGGTTAACTCCATTCATCAAATTAGCGATATTCTTCGGGAAATTTGTGAAGCCAGTCAATTTTCTTCTTATTTAGTGGATGACAGCGGCGTGATACGAATGGTGATTCCTGATAAAAAATTTGAGGACTTTTTATATGATGGATTCGCTAATATCCGGCACTATGCGAGACGGAATATTATCATTACGATGGAGCTGCTCAAAACGCTTGGAAATCTCGCTGAGGCCATTGGGCCGGCTTATTACGACGATATTTGGGAGTTTGCCGTATACATTTCTAAAGGCTTTGAAGAAGAGTATTTATTTGTTCAAGATAAAAAGTACTTTTTACATATTCTTTGTGATTTAGCGGTTTCTACAAAAAAAGAAGAGCAATATGATCAAATCGCCAAACAGATGAAGGAATAAAAAAGCCGAAGTCAGACGTTGACTTCGGCTTTTTACTTATTTATTTGAACGTTTTAAGATGCTTTTAGCATGTGAAAATGTATCAAAGCTTGCTTTTCCGTGATACGCACCCATTCCGCTGTCACCAACGCCGCCAAATGGAAGGTAGTGAGACGTCATGTGGTTAATTGTATCGTTAATAGAACCGCCGCCGAATGACACGCTGTGTAAGATGTGATCTTGGACTGCTTCATCTTCAGAGAAAAGATAAAGTGCCAATGGTTTTGGACGTTTTACGATTGCTTCAATGACTTCTGAGATTTCATCGTATACGATGACTGGAAGAATTGGTCCAAAGATTTCATCTTGCATCACATTGTCTTCCCATGAGATGTTGTCAAGAACAGTTGGTTCAATAAACAGACGAGAACGATCTGTTTTGCCTCCAAAAACGATATCTCCGTTTGTTAAGAAGCTGTTAAGACGATCAAAATGCTTCTCGCTCACTACGTGAGGGAAGTCTAGATTTTGTGAAACATCTTCGCCGTACGTGTTTGTTACGACTTGTTTTAGGTTAGCTAGCAGCTCGTCTTTTACATTTCGCTGAACAAGAATGTAGTCTGGCGCTACGCAAGTTTGGCCAGCATTTGCAAATTTACCGCGCGCAATACGTTTAGCTGCTTCTTCAATATTAGCATCTTCGTGTACAATTGTAGGACTTTTTCCGCCTAGTTCTAGCGTAACAGGCGTTAAATGTTTAGCTGCAGCTTCTGCTACAATTTTGCCGACCATTGTACTTCCTGTAAAGAAGATGTAATCAAAGTTTTCTTTTAATAAAGCCGTGCTTGTTTCCACTTCACCTTCGACTACCGTCAAGTATTCTTCAGGGAAGTTTTCATTAAACATCTTAGCAAGAAGGCTTGACGTATGAGGTGTTAATTCAGAAGGCTTTAACACCACGCAGTTACCTGCAGCAATCGCGCCTACTACTGGCGATACAGCAAGTTGGAACGGATAGTTCCAGGGTGCAATCACTAAAGCTAAACCGTATGGATCTTGATAAATGTAGCTTTTGGCTCCTGCGTGAGTAGATGGTGTTTCTACTTCTTTTGGCGCTGACCATTCTGCAAGATTCTCAACTGCAAAGTCGATTTCACTTAGCACAAGACCAACTTCTGCACGTTTTGCTTCCATTTCTGGTTTGTTAAGGTCAGCTTTTACTGCTTTTAAAATGTCGTCTTCATGACGCACGACAAGGTCTCTTAATTTCTTTAGCGTTTCGATACGGAACGCAACGTCTTTTGTTTTACCGCTATTAAAGAATGAAAGCTGTTTTTTTGTAAGTTCTTGATAGTTATTCATCAGAAAATCTCCTTTTACTTCACATTTTTAGTTCTTTATTTACTAAATAGAACTAGCTGCTGCTTATTTCCAAGTTGTAACCGTATTGACCGGTAAACGGTAAGAAGCATGGCCTTCGCTTGCTGCTTTCCCGATTGAGATAAGCATAATTGGAAGATAACGTTCTTTATCTAAACCGAATTCTTCTGCGATTAAGTGTTTTTCGTATCCGCCGATTGGATTTGTATCATATCCGTGAGCGCGAGCAACAAGCATAAGCTGCATAGATACAAGACCTGAATCTATTAAAACGATGTCTTTCATATCTGCTTTTGGCATGTTTTCGTAAATCGGCTTAAAGAAATTTAGCTGCTGTTCTTTAATATCCTGAGGCATATAGCCAAGCTCAACGGCTTTGCCGAAAATTTCATCTGCATATTCAACGTTGTTCATGTCACCAAACACGGCAATAACAGCTGAAGATGTATGAACTTGTTCACTGTTAAATTTCGCAAGTTTAGCTAATCTTTCTTTTCCTTCAGGTGTTTCAATTACAACAAAGCGCCACGGCTGCATATTAACAGAAGAAGGAGCGCGCATAGCTTCTGTAAGGATTTCTTCCATTTCCTCACGGCTGATTTTTACTGAAGGATCATATTTTTTAATTGAACGACGTTTTAAAGTAATTTCGTTAAAGTCTTTTATAGTCATAGTCATTATTCCTTTCTTTTTAGGCGTTAAACGTATTTATTGTCATTTCCATATTTTTGATTGTGGACAATTGTTTGACGTATCAATAATTGATACATCAACAATATAATACATTGATTTAAGAATTGCAAGGGAAAAAGTTTAAACTTTTGAAGTGGTGTTAATTGGAAATGTGAAACCACATCTTGTGGGGAATAGAGATGAAGAGAGTAAGTGATAAAAATAAATAATAAGAATGATAAAACAAAAAGTTTGACTACTTTATTTCTCTTGGTTACGATAAGTAACGAAAGAAGCAAAGGTGAATTTGCTGTTTTTCAAAGGAATGACAGTTTAAAAAAGAAGAGATAGAGAAATGTTTATTCTCTTTTTAAAACCTAAACTGTATCTTTAATTAGTACAGTATAGCGAGACATATCACGCAGGAAAAGTAGGAGGACTTCAAGATGTATACAGATTTAAAAAATAAAGTAGTAGTTGTAACAGGCGGATCAAAAGGATTGGGTCGCGCAATGGCCGTTCGTTTTGGTCAAGAGCAGTCAAAAGTGGTTGTAAACTACCGCAGCAATGAAGATGAAGCGCTAGAAGTAAAAAAAGAAATTGAACAAGCTGGCGGTCAAGCAATTGTGGTTCGAGGCGACGTAACAAAAGAAGAAGACGTTGTGAATCTTGTAGAGACAGCTGTTAAAGAGTTTGGCACATTAGACGTTATGATTAATAATGCTGGTGTTGAAAACCCGGTTCCTTCACATGAATTATCATTAGAAAACTGGAATCAAGTAATCGATACAAACTTAACGGGCGCATTTTTAGGAAGCCGCGAAGCGATTAAATATTTTGTTGAAAATGACATTAAAGGAAACGTTATTAACATGTCCAGCGTTCACGAAATGATTCCTTGGCCACTATTTGTTCACTATGCAGCAAGTAAAGGCGGTATGAAATTAATGACGGAAACATTGGCTCTTGAATATGCGCCAAAAGGTATCCGTGTAAATAACATTGGACCAGGTGCAATCGATACGCCAATTAACGCTGAAAAATTTGCAGATCCAGAACAGCGTGCAGACGTAGAAAGCATGATTCCAATGGGCTATATCGGCAATCCAGAAGAAATCGCATCAGTGGCAGCATTCTTAGCATCATCACAAGCAAGCTACGTAACAGGTATTACGCTATTTGCTGATGGCGGTATGACAAAATATCCTTCTTTCCAAGCGGGAAGAGGTTAATAAATAAAGCTGAAAGAAAAAAGACCTTGGGATATCCTGAGGTCTTTTTCGTATTGTCATAAATGTACGGCTTATTTACCGAATATTGAAACTTTTATTAAAGTGTTACGTATATAAGCTAACGACAAATAAAGGACGTGTTGATATGCTACCGGAAACGATTCAACAAAAAGTAGATCAGTATCGAGGTTTTTATATCAGCTTAAAAAATGAACTCAAATGGAAAGTGACAGATCCGAAGCAGTTTATGGCTATCGCTTCTATGTATGCAGTGAAAGGCAAATCGCTTCAGCTTCAGCCTTATATTGAGTTAAGTGACTATATTAAAAATCAAGTAGGAATGTTTTCTACATTAAAATCATCGCAGCGGTTTACGATCGCAGCCATGCTAGATACCCGCTATGAGAATCCACAAGAAACGTTTCATGAATTTCTGGATGTATATGATCAATTGGTACAAGGCGGATTTACCAGAGGCGCATTTACGTATATCGCAGCTTCCGCTATGCTGTCGAATGAGTCAAGTCGAAGTCATAAAGAAATGGTGCGAAGGTCAATAGAAATTTATCAAGGTATGAAAAAAAAGCATCTCTTTCTCACATCAAGCGGTGATGTACCTCTTGCCGTTTTATTAGCTGAAACGAGCGAGTCTGTTGATGATTTGATGCATGAAATTGAACGCTTCTATACCACATTGGGGCAGCATGGATTTAAAAGAGGGAATGACCTTCAATTTTTAAGTCATATTCTCGCAATCGATAAAAACTTACATGGAGATACACTTATTGAAAGATGCCTAGCAGTAAAAGAAATCTGTGAATCGGCAGGTATGAAAGTAAAAGCAATGCATTATCCGGTTCTTGGCTTATTAGCACTGTTTGAAAAACCGGGAGCTGAAATTGAAATTATTTATGACGTGGTAAAGCAGCTGAATGCAGATAAACTTTTTAAGTGGCAGAAAGACATCAATGTTATGCTGGCGGTTAATCTGGTTATCAGTGAAAAGCTAAAGGATTCTAGACTGGTCGAAACAGGCATCTATACAACGATTGAAACGATTATTCAAGCCCAGCAAGCGGCTATGCTAGCGGTTATTGCGAGCACTTCAGCAGTTGCTACTACGACTACTACGTGATAAATGAAACGGCTATAAAAAGAGGCTGAGGCATAACTATATGAATCTAACCTAAAGATGAACCAATGGAATAAATGAGCTGAACCGCTTATAACACCGCGGTTGATTTCCGTGCAAGGCTTCGCTTTCCGCGAGCGGCCGCTGAGCCTCCTCGTCTCTTACGCTCCTGCGGGGTCTCACCTGTTCCGCTTTTCCCGCAGGAGTCTTCGCCTTGCCCTCCAATCAACCGCTAGAAGTACCCATATACATGAAACCTACGTTCACCATACCGATGAAAAAATCCGAACGAAGTTGATTCTCCATCAAGAATCTTGATTCCTCGTTCGGATTTACATTCAACTAGAATACTTTTATGTCAGCTTTTCTCTTAAAAAGTATAAACTTCGCCATCATCTGGAACAAAAACACGGGACGCCATTTCTTTTTCTGTGATACAGCTTTTTAATTCTTCTCTTGATAGCGTCCAGTGATTTACAGCTTCCATATGGACAGAAATAATCGTAGCATGAGGGGCCGCTTTAAAAACTTGATAAATATCTTCTTTCCCCATCACAAGAGAACCGTCTTCTAAAAATTGATTATCGCCGCCGTTTACGACAATAACGTCGGGTTTATGTGTATTGATTTCTTCTTCAACAGCGGAATACCATACCGTATCTCCAGCTACATAGAGGGTTTTTTCACTCTTATGTTTAAAAACAACGCCGCACACTAAACCAGTACGCTTTAAAATTTCTCCTCTTCCGTGTTCACCTTTTGTTTTGATTAATTCAACGCCTTCAAAAACCGTGTTTTGCGTAAGTACTTCTACATTTTTAAAACCAGCTTCTTTTACTGCTGTGGCATCTTCTTCATTTTGAACGAACATTTTGATGTCTTTTGGCAAAGCCTGCTTAGCCGCATCGTCAAAATGGTCTAAATGGAGGTGAGTGACAATAACCGCATCTACACCATCAATAATCTCTTCAACGGATATCGGTAAGTTCACTAAAGGGTTGTTTTGATCTTGTCTGATCGAATTTGGGAAAGGAGGATACGTGCCTTTCTCCGCTAACATAGGATCAATTAAAAATGTTTTTCCTCCGTATTTAACAATTAGAGTAGCGTTACGAATATGTGTAACCTTCATCTGTATCTCTCCTTTTTTTGATCTACGTATAGTTTATAGGATAATCTACTCGCAAATACATAGATAAAATCAAGTCTTTTAACACTTTCACTTGATAAATGAAAGAATGTTAGTCAAAAGCAAAAAGAACCGAAACAGTGCTGTTTAGGTTCTTTTTAAGATTTCTTTTATCTCTTTATATATACGTACTTGGTTGCGTCCATGTTGTTTGGCAGCGTACAGGGCGATATCTGCTTTGTTCAACAGCTCATCTAACGTTTCATTTTCTTGTTTTTGCGCTTGTGCTACTCCAAGACTTAGCGTAACAGAAATGGTTTTTTCATTAATCAGTAAGGGCTGAGTCTCAACGTGACGGCGAATTTGGTCAGCAAGCGTTTCGCCTTCGGATAAAGTATAGCCCTTTAGCGCGAGTACAAATTCTTCACCGCCGTACCGAGCAAAAAGCGCTCCTTGCGGTAATACGGACTGACAGGCTTTTACGACATGTACAAGCACCTGATCGCCGGTATAATGACCATACGTATCGTTCACTTTTTTAAAATAATCAATATCAAGTAAAAGAAGCATGAAAGAAGATGCGGACTTTTTTGCTTCATCGAATGCTTGCTTGCTGTGCTGAAAAAATGCTCTGCGATTATAAATTTGCGTCAGCTCATCGTAATAAGCTTGATTTTCAAGCTTTAGCTGAAGTCTTTTTAGCTCCGTGATATCCGTAAAAATAAGCAGCAAGCCGTGACTGTTGTTGGCATACTGCAAAGGAGAGGTGCGAACTTGATACGTATACTGAGATTGATCCCCAGAAAAAAGCTGCAGTTCTTGACTGCTGTTTTTATTTTCTAATGTAAAAGGAAATGAACTGCCCGATAGCGTGAACCAAATATCAGCAAAACGTTTTCCGAACATCGCTTTTTTCAGCTGCGGAAACATGTTCTTCGACGCTAAGTTAAATTCAATTAATCTGTAAGCTTCATCAAGCACGATAACACCGTCATTGATGCTGTTAAATATCGCATCTTTCGCAACGGGCATAACCGTAAACATACGCGATGAGTTAATGGACCATAAATATAAAAAAGAAGAAACCCATAAAACCATCGGAACTGGATCAATTCCCTGCGGCGTAAAGCCCATTAAATAGACAAAAGCTGTGACGATAGGGACTAATTGCCCGACCATTAATGCAATTAACTGCAGGCGGTAAGCTTTGGCTGTTTCTTTCCAGCGATAAACGGCCAGCAAAAAAGCAACGAACATAGACGAAAAGATGAACATGCCGTGGATCGTATACCATGGTCCAATTTCTTGATGAACGTAAGGTGCACCTAAAACGGGAGCAATTTCAAACACGCGGTAATGAAGGTGATGCCAGTCATTCGTTGTGACCATAATCAAACTAATAAACGGAATGATAAAAAGGGCAAAAATATGTTTTTTCCTCACCTTTATGCCGACATACTGCATAACAAACAGCAGCCCTGCAGGAGGCGAAAAAGGCATGCCTACGTATTGAATAACGGTCCAAAATTTCATTTCCTCAAGATTAACGGATAGCAAGCTGAATGCCGCACCCATACAATAAACGGCGGTGAAACCCGTATGAAGAATAAATAAATACGCAATATTGCTGTAGTGGTGACGTTTAATAAATACGTAAAAACACAAGTATAAATTAAGAACACCAGACGTACAGATAAGCGTTATATAAGCGGTTAAATCTAAATTCACAATCGTGTCCCTCATTAAGAAAGCATTTTTAGTTAAATGTAGCACAGTTGAAATAAAATGTGGATGTTTTATTAGGAATTTAGTAGCGGTGAAGGAAGTAGCTGGCTAGTCTATAAGAATTATCTCTCTTTCACTAGCAGATTATTAAAAATTCAGTATTTTATGTATTGACATCGCTTTCATAGTAGAATATAATTTCAGTAATAACTTAAAACTGGATTGTTACTGATTCGATCAGGCATTACCTGTGTTAAAAATACGTGGTGTGTTCACGTGTTTTTAAGATAGGATTTTTACGTTTGTTCTGATGTGGGGGAAGCATCTATGAAATTTGTTAAAGTATTTAATAATAACGTAGCTTTGGTCAAAGACTCCTCTGATGTAGAATGGGTCATCATGGGAACAGGCGTCGGTTTCCAAAAGAAAAAAGGTGACCCCGTTGATAAAGCTGTCATTCGACGGAAGTTTGTGGCCGAGTCGTCCAATGTTCGTAGACCGCTGGCTCAAATTTTAGAGAGCATCAAACCAGAAATTCTCGAGGTTTCTGTCGAGTTAATTAAGCAAGCAGAAAAAGAAATAGGTGAGCCTTTTCGCACCAATATTCACTTGACCCTTGCGGATCACTTGAATTTTGCGATTGAACGAAGTCATAGTGGCCTTGAATATGCGCAGCCAAGCCGCTGGGAAGTTAAGAAGCTTTATCCCAAAGAGCATAATGCGGCTGTTAACGCGATTCGGCTGGTGTATGACAGGCTTGATGTGCTTCTTCCTAAAAGTGAAGAGACGTTTCTTACCTATCATTTTGTAAACGCACAGAATGTACAAGCAAAAGTGGAAGAAACGATGAAGATGACTGAAGTGATTAATCGAATTATCGATGTTGTCCAATATCATTTTCAGCTCAAACTTGACGAAGAATCCATGAACTATTCTCGCTTTGTCACGCATCTACGATTTTTTGTTTTACGTCAGCTGGATCAGAACCCACATGTTTCTCCGGAAGTTGATGCTACGCTGCTGGATGTTGTAAAAACAAAATATGAAAAAGCATATAAAGCTGTTGAAAAAGTGGCTAATTTACTTCATAAACAGCATGGCTGGTCTTTAACGTCAGATGAAAAGCTTTACTTAACGCTACACATTTGGCGAGTGACGAATCTAGTAGAAACTGAATAAATTTTCTTCATTGGAGGATTGTTACTGACTCGATCAGGCATTACCCAAGCAGACATTTGCATGTTACAAACATGCGATGATCTGTTTGGGTTTTTTTATTGAAAAAAGGAGGGATATAAATGACTTCATATAAAGAAACGGCTAAACAAGTAGTAGATAAAATCGGTGGAGCACAGAATGTTAACCAGGCTTGGCACTGTGTGACGAGACTTCGCTTTAACCTTCATGATAAGAATAAAGTCCAGGTGGAGGAAATTAAGCAAATAAAAGGAGTGATGGGCGCTCAGTTTTCTGGAGATCAGTTTCAAGTCATTATTGGAAACAGAGTGGCTGAAGTTTTTGAAGAAGTTGAACCTTTGGTAGGAAGCGGAAGCGCTGCTGAGGAGAAAAGCGGCACAAAACAAGGCGTTGTTTCATTTGTGATGGATAGCATTTCAGGAATCTTTACTCCTGTTTTACCAGCGCTTATTGGTGCAGGTATGCTAAAAGCTTTTGTCGCTTTATTTGCTACCCTAGGATGGCTGAGCATAGAAAGCGATACGTACGCAGTGCTGAACGCAATCGGAGACGGAGTCTTTTACTTTCTGCCATTTTTCTTAGCTGTTTCAGCAGCTCGTAAGTTTAAAACAAACGAATACTTAGCGCTTGCTTTAGCAGCTGCCATGCTGTATCCGACCTTTGTAGATGCAGCACGAGGCATTACGAAAATAAAAGAATTCACGTTATTTGGAATCAATTTTATATCCATTCCAGTTGTGAACTATACGTCTAGCGTTATACCGATTATTTTAGGTGTGCTTTTATTGAAGTATGTATATAAATTTGTTCGCTCATGGATGCCGGCTACTCTTACGGTCATGTTTTCACCGTTGCTTACCCTTTTAATTGCTGCACCTATCACGTTATGGGTAATCGGTCCGCTTGGAACATATATGGGAGACGGATTAGCAACTATATTCTCATGGATGTTTGAAACAGCCGGTCCGCTTGCGGGTCTTTTACTAGCAGGTCTTATGCCTCTTATTATCATGACGGGTATGCACTATGCAATAGGTCCAATCGCGATTCAAAATCTAAAAGTATACGGATTTGACAATGTTTTGATGCCGATGATGTATATCAGCAACCTTGCTCAAGGAGGAGCGGCTTTTGGAGTAGCGTTAAAAACCAAAAATAAAGATTTAAAACAAGTTGCGTTTTCATCGGCCATTTCAGCTGTTATCGGAATTACAGAGCCCGCTATGTACGGAGTAAACATGAAGTTAAAAAAACCTTTTTATTACGCTATGGCATCTAGTGCACTGCTAGGCGGCTTTGCTGGCTGGTATGGGTTTAAAGCTTTTACATTAGGAGGATTAGTCGGAATCTTTGCTATCCCTACGTTTGCAGATCCAAGCGGAGCAGCAGGCAATTTAATTGTCGCTGTGGCGCTACTGGCAGCGGCCGTTATTTTACCAGCTGTTTTGGTACTCACTCTTGGATTTAAAGATATTGCTTCAGAAGAAACAGAAAAAAATACAATCAAACTTGAAGAACACCCTGTCACAGAAAAAGCGCCGTTACAAAATGTTTCTCTAGCAGTAGAGACGAAAAAAAGCGGTAAAACAGCAAGCGTCTTTTCTCCGTTGCACGGTGAACTTATTCCGCTGCATCAAGTGTCAGATGCAACATTTGCTCAAGAAATTATGGGGAAAGGTATTGCGATTAAACCTAGTGACAACCGCGTAGTCTCGCCTATCGCTGGAACGATTATGGTGCTGCCTGATTCTCAACATGCAATCGGCATTAAAGGAGAGGATGGGGAGGAAATTTTAATTCATATTGGAATTGATACCGTCTCTTTAAAAGGAGAGCATTTTAAAGCACTGGTAAAAGAAAAAGAGTATGTCAATGCAGGGCAGCCGCTGGTTGAATTTGATCGACATGCGATTGCAGAGGCTGGATTCGAAACCGTTACGATGGTTATTATCACAAACACAGCGGAGTATTTAGATGTACTGCCAGTTAATGAAATTGGTCCAATTTTTGAAGGGGAAGAGCTACTTTCTGTAGTGAAATAAATGCTATTTTTAATAAAAATATGAGAAAAGGACGTGGGGACTATGTTAACAAATGATACTGTATTTAAAAAAGGATTTTTATGGGGAGGAGCAACAGCTGCTAACCAAATTGAAGGGGCTTATGACGTTGATGGAAAAGGGCTGTCTACTGCAGACATGATCCGATTTGTCCCAAAAGACGAGCGAACTGGTTATTCAATGGATGTAAAAGCAGATTATATTGAAGATGTGCTTAACAACAAAGTAAACGATCGTTTTCCAAAGCGTACGGCTATTGACTTTTATCATCGCTATAAAGAAGATATCGCACTGTTCGCAGAAATGGGATTTAAAACGCTTCGTATTTCAATCAACTGGGCGAGAATTTTTCCAAATGGAGATGATGCGAAGCCAAACGAAGCAGGGCTGCAATTTTACGATAACTTATTTGATGAAATGTTAAAGTACGGAATTGAGCCGCTAGTGACGCTTTCGCATTATGAAACGCCGCTTGAGCTTACCCGTAAATACAACGGCTGGTACAGCCGCGAACTAATTGGCTTTTATACACGCTACGCGGAAACGGTATTTACACGCTATAAAAACAAAGTAAAATACTGGCTGACGTTTAACGAAATCAATGTGATTACACACAGCCCTTATACAGGTGGCGGTATTTTAGTTGAAAACGTTCCAAATCAGTCAGCGGAGCAAATTGCGTATCAAGGGGCGCATCATCAGTTTGTTGCGAGTGCACTTGCCACTAAGTTAGCTCATGAAATTATTCCTGATGTAAAAGTAGGGTGTATGCTTGCGCGTATGACAACGTATCCTGGGACGAATCATCCGGACGATATTTTACTAGCTCAACATAAAAATGACTTAAACTTATTTTTTACAGATGTTCAAGTTCGCGGAGAATATCCAAAGGTAATGGAGCGTTACTTTAAAGAAAACAACATTGAAATAGTAAAAGAAGTAGGGGACGATGAGATTATCAAACAATATCCTGTTGACTTTATTTCATTTAGTTACTATATGTCTCTTTCTGTGACAACTCAAAGCGAAGAAGACAATGTCCTAGGAAATATGATTGCAGGAAGTGTAAAAAATCCTCATCTTCAAACGTCCGATTGGGGATGGCAAATCGATCCGAAAGGACTGCGCTATACGTTACAAGATTTTCATAACCGCTACGGCAAACCGCTATTTATTGTTGAAAATGGTTTAGGTGCGTATGACAAAGTAGAAGAAGACGGCTCGATTCATGATCCGTACCGCGTAGATTACTTAAGACAGCATATTGAACAAATGAAAGAAGCCGTTAAAGATGGTGTGGACTTAATGGGATATACCGCGTGGGGACCGATTGATTTAATCAGTGTGTCAACAAACGAAATGTCAAAACGATACGGCTTTATTTACGTAGATCAAGACGATGAAGGAAATGGTACGCTTGAACGATCTAAAAAAGATTCTTTTTACTGGTATAAACAAGTGATTCAGACAAATGGAGAAGATTTATCTTCATCTACAAAAGTCAAAGTTTCTCAGTAAAAAACACATGCCTGAAAACACGAGATGTCCTTGATCTCCGTGTCTTCAGGCATATTTTTATTGTGAGTCTATTTACGTTTTATAAAGGTGTAATCTGCGTTTTTTTCTGTCTAAAAAAGACCCAATCCGTAAAGCCGATTTCTTTAAGACGCTTTTTTACAAGTTCAAAATCGTCGCCAATGCGTTCCGGATCATGAGCATCCGAACCAAATGTAATGGGTACCCCGTAGTGCAGGGCTCTTTCTAAAATATCATCTGCAGGATACCAGCCTCCGCAGTCTTTGGTTTTGCCTGATGTATTCACTTCTATAGCAATGTCATGTGCTGAAATCACTTTTAGCGTCTGATCAATAGCAGCCGTCTCGATAGAAGAAAAAGAGGGATAGAATCCTTTCATGGCATCAATATGGCCAAGAATTTGAAACATTCTGCTTCGGGCGGACTCTTCAATCAGCTGATAATACGTTTCTTTCGTGCGCTGTTTTTCTTTTTGAGAAAGTCCTTCCCAGCGCGTTTTATGAAAGATACTGATTTCATCAACTTGATGGACAGAGCCAATTATGTAGTCAAACGGATATTTTTCGTAGTGGCTTTGATATATTTTTGCATGCTCGGGAAAAAAATCAGACTCAATGCCTAACAGCACTTCAATTTTCTTTTTATATTCTTCTTTTAGTTTCAAAATCTCCGCTACATATCCGGAGAATGCGCTTTTTCCCATCGCAATATGAGGATACGGCTGGTCTTCTTCGCTCGCAAAATAAGGAGAATGATCCGAAATCCCAATGATATCAAGGCCTTTATCAATAGACGCCTCTATATAATCTCGAATCGTTCCGCGAGCATGTCCGCATCGGTCGTGATGGGTATGAAAATCAAATTTTAACTCAGCGTTCATTTTTCATCACCTCTGTTACATTTTTATGTAGTGTATAAAATATTCTATAAAGAAACAAAGTATCCCCCCGTAGAAATAGATGAAGAGAATATTTCTCGGCTTGCTGGTGAGTCATCTACTAAAAAGATTGTACAGAAACAAGTTATTTTATTTAATTCGCTGCAAAAATTGAAATGGAATCCATACCAGAAGTTACATTTGATTCGGCAAGCTAAAACGAATATACTACTCATACACGATCTGAAATAACGTTCAGGTAATCGCTGCATCATGTGATGTAGAGGAAAGTCCATGCTCGCACGGTGCTGAGATGCCCGTAGTGTTCGTGCCTAGTGAAAAAATAAGCTAGGGCAGCTTGGCTTGTAGCTTAGCTGACGGCGGGAAAAAACACCTACGTCTTCGGATATGGTCGAGTATCCCTGAAAGTGCCACAGTGACGAAGCTTTGCTGGAAACAGCAAAGGTGGAACGCGGTAAACCCCACGAGCGAGAAACCCAAACAATGGTAGGGGAACTGTCTCTAAGGAATCAAACGGAGAGACGGACGGTTACATGTGTAATCGTAGATAGATGATTACCGCCTGAGTACGAGAGTAAAATCGTTTGCAGTACAAAGGTACAAAACATGGCTTATCGAACGTTGTTGAACAGAGACTGACTGTAAAATACGTAACCAAAACAAACCAATGAGGTTTGTTTTTTTATTTGTTATTTTTCAAATCATAGCCGACTCGTTGATAGAGTGCTTAAATTTTCCTAACCATAGTATGAGGATTCAAGGTATATGGAAATACATATTGCCTAAATTGCGGTATAGTTTACTTGTACTTATTAAATACGGGGAAAGGGAGAATATTCATGATTAAAAAAATGGAGCATATAGCAATTATTGTTGGAAATATGGATGAGACGATTCACTACTACGGAGATATGTTTGGCTTTAAAGTTCGCCTTCAAGGATCTAACGAGAAAAGAGAGATGGCTTTTTTGTATCTTGAAGAACAGCCGGGTATCGAAATTGAACTCATTCGAGATATTGATCCGATTGGCGAGTATAACAAAAGCGGGATTGTTAACCACCTTGCCTTTACGGTAGAGGATATAAATAAGGCGATTCAACATTATAAGAGCAAAGGAATTGAATTTTTATCATCTGAGCCTCAGCCAACGCTTGAAGGCGGCCGTATGATTTTATTTCACGGACCTAATGATGAACTGCTGCAGTTAGTAGAACGGGTTAAGCTTTAAAAAAGTTTACTTTAAGAGGTACATACAAGAAAAAATGCGTGTTAGATTCTCAAAAAAGACCTTTCTTTTATGATGATAGAAAGGTCTTTTTGATGTGTCGTTACTATGATATTTTAGTTAGCTTTTTAATAACTTTCCTTACGTTTCATACCAAATCCTTCTTTTTGCTAGAAAATGATGAGTATAAAATTTTATAAGTGCCGTATACAGCAATCGTCAAGATGAACTAAAAACATCCTCGAGTATGTTTCCATTTTTTATCGTAACACTCGATATTTATAATGTATAATTTATTATAATCATATTTTTCATACATCTATGTAATGAATAGAACGGTTAATAAGGAGATGGTACAAAGTGGAGTGGCAGCAGTTTAAATATTTTCAAACGCTTGCACGTACGCAGCATATGACGCGTGCAGCAGAAGAACTGTTAATTACGCAGCCTGCGCTCAGTCGTTCAATTGCTCGCTTTGAAGAAGAAGTAGGAGCGCCGCTATTTGACCGGCAAGGACGTTCCATTCGATTGAATCAATACGGTAAAGTTTTTTTGAAGCGTGTAGATAATATGATGAAAGAATTTGAGAAAGGACAAGAGGAAATTCAAGCGCTGCTAGATCCGGAAAAAGGGCAGGTGTCACTTGGATTTTTACATACGCTCAGCACAGATTTGATTCCAGATTTAATCGCGTCGTTCCGCAGCTTATATCCTAAGGTGAATTTTCAGCTGAGGCAAAGTCCTTCTCATGTTCTTCTTGAGCAGCTGGAGCTCGGTGAACTGGATCTTTGTTTGATTGCCCCTATGGAAGAGAAATCGTTCATTAAGTGGCAGCATCTTTGGAGTGAAGAACTGTTTATAATTGTACCGAAAAATCACCGGTATGCTGATCGTGAAAGTATTGCACTAGAAGAAATTGCTGAGGAATCATTTATTCACTTAAAAGAAGGTTTTTCTCTTCGTCTTACGTTTGAGCAGTTATTTGAAGAGACAGGGGTAAAGCCTCACATCATGTTTGAAGGAGAGGAAGCTGATACCGTAGCGGGACTTGTAGGAGCCGGCTTAGGAATTTCTATCCTTCCAGATTTACACGGAATCGATCAAAGTAAAATAGTGAAAATCCCATTAGCTAAAGCCAACTGCCACCGAGTAATTGGACTAGCATGGATTGAAGGAAGATATCTATCACCGGCTGTTAAACAGTTTAGAAACTTTGTTTTACATAAATTTAATGACCAGAAATAACGGTTTTTCGTAGCCTAGACTTGTTTACAAACTCAGTCCTTTTTTCGTTGAAATAATCGTTTTAAAATCGATCTTTTTTTACCTACTACGCTGCTTTCTTTTGAAGCTTCTACTAATTCTGAAATGGCCTGCTGTTCACGCAGGCTTTTACGCAAAGATTGAATGAGCTGCTTATCTTTTTCCTGAAGAATTTGTTTTGTATCAGGCTCTTGTTGGGGTGAAGGCTGTACCGGCTGTTCGGGAGGTGTCGGCTGCTGGTCGTCGGCCTCGGGCTGGTCAGCTGCTTCTGCTGTGTTCTCTGTGTCCTCTTTGTCTCCGGCTTCTTCTAGAGACACGGCAGCTTGATCCTCGCTTGTAGTCAAAGAGAATTCTTTTTGCAGCGCTTCATTGATTTCTTCTGCTTGACAGCCCTCATCATAAAGCTGCTTAATTTTCAGTAAAACAGTTGCAGCCGCAGCTTCATATTGTTTTGGTCGATGATCTTCTTTTTGTATAAAGAAATATTGGAATTTATCTATATATCTTCTGATGGTTGAAGTAGGAATACTCGTTTCTTCAGATAACTCTTTTACACTAAGCCATTTTGTCATTTTCTCACCACTTTTTAAATGATTACTTATTCGTCAGCATCAATTTGAAATTGTACTAGTATCTCTACTGTTTATCTTATCATGTAACGCTTCTACGTACCTTGCTGTGTTGGTTTCTGTAACGTTTTTATAATCACAGTGTCATAAGTGAGGTATAAGCTGCCACTCGCACAAAGATTTGTTAGTTGAAGAATAGGAAATAATCAGTAAGCATTTGTTTGGAGTATGTTGAACAATGATGAGCGTACTTCTTATTATTATCTTATAATGTTGCTGAAGAAAAATCGAGTGATTACTTCACTGTTTATTTAATATGGTAATGTTGTACTAAAGAATAAAAGGAGGAGCGACTTGAGTTTTACAGAACGAGCAGTAGCACTTATTAAACAAATACCATCCGGGAAAGTAATGACATACGGACAAATCGCCCGCCTGGCTGGGAGTCCGCGAGGTGCAAGGCAAGTTGTACGAGTCCTGCATTCGATGAGTAAGAAACATAATCTCCCCTGGCACAGAGTCATTAATTCCAAGGGAGAAATTGGGTTTAAAGACGAAGAAATGTACGTTGTTCAAAAACTTTCACTCGAAGCGGAAGGAATAATCGTTTCTTCGGATGGGAAGCTTGATCTTAAAGTCTATCTCTATGAACCTGGCGTGTATAAATAATAAAAGAAATTGAGACATAACGAAATTAATTCCAGCTAAAGATGAACAAACGAGATAGAGGAACTGAACCGCTTGTGACACCGCCATTAATTTCCGTGCAAGACTTCGCTTTCCGCGGGCGGTGAGCCTCCTCGTCGCGTATGCTCCTGCGGGGTCTCACCATTTCCGCTTTTCCCGCAGGAGTCTTCGTCTTGCCCTCCAATCAATAGCTAGAAGCACCTGATTAGACCTAAGTTCACCATCACAATAAAAAAATCCAAATGAGTTTAATTCTCCATCAAGAATCAAACTCGTTTGGAACTTTCTTCAACTAACATACTTTTGTTATTTATGTTTTTCAAAAGCAAGCTTTAATCCAAATCCAATTAACACAACACCCGTTACTTTATCCATAAAGCGCTGAACGCTAGGTGTTGTGAGCCATTTTCGTAAGTAGTTAATAAAAAAGACGAATACGAAAAACCACGTGATAGCAAGGATCGTATACGTTATTCCCATCAGAAGTAATTGAAGCGTTACGTTTTGGTCACTTTGAACAAATTGAGGTAAAAAAGTTAAGAAAAACACCGCTACTTTTGGGTTAAGAACGTTTGAGACAAGGCCTTGACGAAAAGCAGATGTTTCTTTTGACTTCTCCTCTTTTTGAGGAGAAGCTGTATTGCTTTTTTTAGAAAGAAAAGCAGAGATTCCTAAGTACATTAAGTAAATGGCTCCTGCGTATTTTACGATTTCAAATGCCAGAGCTGACTGAAGAAGAAGAGCCGATAAGCCAAACGTGGCGGCGAGGGTATGAACTAAAGAGCCGCTCGCTAAGCCTAACGCCATTTTATAGCCGCCCGTTTGTCCATCTGCCATCGTTCGTTTGGTAATAAGAGCAGTATCGATACCAGGACTCATAATAACGAATAATGTGAGAATCAAAAAGGTGAAGATGTCGTTCATTTTTTTCTTCCTCCTTACTGTGATAGTATTAAACTGTATTTTATTTATTAAATCTAATTTAACATAAGTAACGCTATTTATTAAGTTTAATTTAATAAAATTAAATGTAATTAAACATTTTTTACGGAGGAATCCTCATGGAAAACATAGATATTGGAAAAAAAGTAGAGAAATTTCGAAAAGAAAAGGGGCTAACCAGTCGAGAATTAGCCAAATTAGCGGAGATTACACCGTCTATGTTAAGTCAAATTGAGCGAGGATTAGCTAATCCGTCCATTTCAACGCTTAAAATTTTAGCTAAATGCCTCGATGTGCCTACTTTCAGCTTTTTACTTGAAGAAATAAACACCTCTCATTTAGTCGTAAGGTCGAACGAGCGTAAAGCGATGAAAGTAAAAGAGTTAACGTATTCGCTAGTATCACCAGACTTTACAGGAAATCTAGCTACGGCGATTATGGAAATACCGCCGATGAAGTCTTCATCAGAATCTCCTTTAGCGCATAAAGGGGAGGAAGTGGCATATGTCTTAGAAGGGAAAATTAAAGTGTTTTTAGAAGAGGAAGTATACGTATTAGAAAAAGGAGATAGCGTCAAAATCCCTTCGCATCTGAAGCACAAATGGCACAATCCGTTTGAAGAGAAAGCCGTGATTTTATTTTCCGTTACGCCGCCTGTTTTTTAAAATACTTCCGGTTTTCATACTGCTCATCTTCAGTGTGAGACACTTTTATTATACAAATGTGATAAAGGTATCATGTTTGTAAGGATAAACAATTGATAAAATAGAATTGTTGGTAATCTCTACCTAAGAGAATACATACTAAATACTTTTTTGAAAGGTGTTGAAGGGTAATGAAGACATGGAAAGAGATGTTTCGTACTTCAAAGCTTAAAAAAATGATGCCTGTACTCGCTCTGTCGTGCGCGGCGGCTGTAAGCTTTTCAAGCAGCGAGGTACATGCTGAAACGGTAAAATGTCAAAGACAAGAAACGAAGAGTGATCGAGAGTTTGCTAAGCTTGAAGACAAATATGATGCGAATCTGGGCGTTTTTGCTTTAGATACGGGTACAAATAAAACGGTAACGTATCATCCGGACGAGCGTTTTGCTTATACGTCTACTCATAAAGCTCTCGCTGTCGGTGCACTTTTACAGCAGAAGTCAATCGAAGATCTCGACGAGCGAATCTTTTATACGCGTGATGACCTTGTGAACTACAATCCAATTACAGAAAAACATGTGGATACAGGCATGACTCTTCGAGAACTCGCGGATGCATCGCTTCGCTACAGCGACAATACGGCAGGGAACTTAATTCTGCAGCAGCTGGGCGGACCGGACGGATTTAAAGAAGCTTTAGAAAACATAGGAGACGATGTGACGCTGCCTGAGCGCTTTGAGCCGGATTTAAATGAAGTGAATCCAGGAGAAACCCACGATACAAGTACAGCAAGAGCGCTCGCTGCAAGTCTTCAAACATATGTACTTGGACAGGCACTTCCTGAAGACAAACGTGCACTTCTAACGGATTGGATGAAGCGAAACACAACAGGGGATGCGTTAATACGAGCGGGCGTACCAAAAAGCTGGGAAGTAGCCGATAAGACAGGCGCAGGCTCATACGCGACGCGAAATGATATTGCTATCCTTTGGCCGCCAAAAGGAGATCCAATTGTTCTTGCGATCCTTTCCAATCGTACGGAAAAAGATGCAGAGTATAATGATAAACTAATTGCAGAAGCGGCTAAACAAGCGGTAAAGGCTTTAAGAGTGGCTCATAAATAGAAAAAGAGATAATAGAATAGTAGTATGAATGTGAAAAATAAATACTAGCTGACTCATCCAAGCGTTTATAATAAGCGCTTGGATTTTTTATTGTCATCAACTCCTATATGTTGAAAGCTGAGGTCAAAAATTAGTCAAATCGCACAAATTAATATCAGAAAATTCACATAAACAATAATGAACTTGCGTTAAAATTCGTATACACTATGTACATGTTAAGTTAACTTACATCTAATGTTAGAAGAGAGAGGGGAAACATCATAAAAAAGGAGTTGAGTGTATAGTGTCTACAAATGCAACAAGTTCCGTTATAGAAGAGGTGCATTCTTATCAAGACAGAAGTCTTGATCCGTCACTAAAGCCAAAAGCGGAAAGTGATCGAAAACTAACTCCGTTGTCCTATATGTTTATGTGGATTGGAGACGGCGTTAATTTAGGGAATATGACGCTTGGGGCTAGCTTGGTAATCGCAGGTACTGCGGTATTAAATCTTTTTCAAACGTTTGTGGCAGCGATTATTGCCATTGGTATTATTTCTACTTTTTTTGTGTTAAACGATCGAATTGGCTATAAGACGGGAATACCGTATGTGATGCAGCTTCGAATGTCTTTTGGAATAAAAGGATCCGTCATATCGTCTCTTTTACGAGGTATTCCAGCTATCATTTGGTATGGTTTTCAAAGCTGGACAGGCGGTACCGCTTTAAACGAAATCGGGAAAATTGTAAGTAAAGGGTCTTTTAACAATCTTGTTCTTTGCTTTATTATCATTCAGCTGCTGCAAATTGTGCTTTCCCTGTACAGCTTCCACGCGGTCAAATGGGTAGAGATGCTTGCTTCAATCATCATATTGCTTGGTCTTGTTTACGTATTTGGTGTTCTTTTAACTTCTCATAGTGAGGTAGTAGGGGAGAAGTGGGTACATACAAAAGGTTCATGGGGACTTCCGTTCTTTTCTTTCATTATGATGTTCATGGGGAATTATGCAGCGATTTTTCTAAGCGCAGCCGATTACTCTAGAGAACTGAAGCCAGGAATTAGCGACAAGAAGCGTGGATTCTTATACTTTACACCAATTCTAGTAGCCTACGGATTCGTTCTTACAATCGGGGCAATGCTTGCTTCTGCCACGGGCATATCCAATCCTGTCAAAGCGTTTGCAGTTGTGGTGGATAATTCATATATTACCGTCGCTGTATCAGCTTTTATTGTGATTGGCGTCATTGCCGTAAATATGGTGGCAAATATTATTCCGCCTACGTATGTGATTACGCTGCTGACAAAAGCAAACTACAAAGTGGCGGTGACCATTACCGGACTGCTTGCTTTCTGTTCATTCCCTTGGGTGCTTGTTCAAGATTCGTCAGCTGCAGGACTTGGGCTGTTCATTTTAATTTACTCTGCTTTTTTAGGTCCGATTGTTTCTATTTTACTAGTGGATTACTATATTTTACGGAAACAAAGAGTAAACGTAGAAGAATTGTATCAAGAAAAAGGACCGTTTTCCGGCTACAATCCGTGCGCCATGCTTGCGATGCTCATCGGTGCAGGTGCTGCGTTTATCGAAGTTGATTTAGGCTGGATTATAGGAGTGGTAGTCGCAGGAATCGCATATATTCTTTTGACGAAATTTGCTTTTAAACAGTCAAAGTTTAAAAAAGGAACCATTTTTGAACAATAATATTAAATAGATCAAAGCCTTTGCTTGCTGCAAAGGCTTTTGGTTTGTCTTTTGTCGCGTCAGATTAAATCTCTTTGTCTAGTTTCCTAAAAAGTGGGTAAAGTAAAGAAGAGAAAAAAGTTACCTCTATTATGAGTTGCTTTTACAGGAGCGCATCTAATGTATCGCATCAATCATAGCTTAAAGGAGAGGGCAGAGTATGTATGAATTTAGAGTGTATACTCTTCGAGATGGAAGCGAAAAGGTAATCAAAACGCTGAAGCATGAATCGTTTGCTGATGAAATTCAACGAGCGGGAATTAAGCAAACGGAAATTGCGCAAACACAGCTAGTAGATAAACCGAGATAATGTATTTGCCTTTATTTTTACACGTTTTAAAAAAGCCGGATTCCTATGTTTTTACGCA
The DNA here is from genome assembly GCF_057586255.1 of Priestia sp. SRI_019. Taxonomy (NCBI): domain Bacteria; kingdom Bacillati; phylum Bacillota; class Bacilli; order Caryophanales; family Bacillaceae; genus Priestia; species Priestia sp. SRI_019. The sequence continues at coordinate 1,370,457 of NZ_JBYCZN010000001.1, forward strand.
GGAGTCCGGCTTTTTCTAATTTCTTATAGTTCTTCACCATTTGTTTCAATTACATGTTTGTACCAGTTAAAGGAATCTTTTTTGTAGCGCTTCATCGATCCGTTTCCTTCGTTGTCACGGTCGACATAAATCATGCCGTATCGCTTTTTCATTTCGCCTGTTGTAAAGGAAACAATATCAATAATTCCCCACGGCGTGTAGCCCATTAAATCAACACCATCGTATGTCACAGCTTGTTCTAACGCTTCGATGTGTGATTTTAAATATTCAATTCGTGATGCGTCATGAATGGATCCGTCTTCTTCAACCGTATCAATGGCGCCAAATCCGTTTTCTACGATGAACAGCGGAATTTGATAGCGGTCGTAGAAGCGGTTTAACGTATAGCGCAAGCCCGTTGGATCAATCGACCAGCCCCAATCGCTTGATTTGATATAAGGGTTTGCTACGCCGTTTGGCAATCCGCCGTTTACGATATCGCCCGTATTGTCAGCTTCAACGTCGCTTTTAACCGTTGTTGACATGTAATAGCTGAAGCCTAAATAATCCACTTTTCCGTTTCGTAAAATTTCTTCGTCGCCTTCTTCAAAGGGAATATGATAGCCTTCTCGTTCGAATTCTTTTAACGCATAGCTCGGGTAATAGCCGCGAACTTGAACGTCAGGGAAGAAGTAGCGCTGTCTCATTGTTTCTTCTGCTAACATCACGTCTTCAGGGTTTGAAGAATACGGATAGATTGGCACGTGTGACACCATCGCTCCGATTTGGAAATTCGGATTAATTTCTTTTCCTTTTGATACGGCAAGAGCGCTTGCCAGCAGTTCGTGATGTCCCGCTTGATACATCACTTCTTTTGCGTTTTCACCCGGTTTTACAGAAACGCCGGAGTTCGTCCATAGAAAAAGAGGGTTGTTTACATCCATTTTGTTGTTGATTTCATTAAACGTCATCCAGTACGTAACTTTGTCTTTATAGCGATCGAAACAAACTTCAGCGAACTTCACAAAGCAATCTACCGTTTTTCGGCTTCTAAATCCGCCGTATTCTCGAGCTAAATGCAGGGGCATTTCAAAGTGAGACAGTGTAATAACCGGTTCAATTCCGTGCTTTAACAGTTCATCAAATACATCGTCGTAGAATTTTAGTCCTTCTTCGTTTGGCTCAGCTTCATCGCCTTTAGGGAAAATACGGCTCCAGCCAATCGATGTACGCAAACATTTTAAGCCCATTTCTGCAAACAGTGCGATATCTTCTTTGTAGCGGTGGTAAAAATCAATTGCTTCGTGATTTGGATAGAATTTATCTTCTTCTACTGTTTCAGTGATTTGTCGCGCTACACCGTGCGCACCTGCAGTCATAACGTCTACTACGCTCGGTCCTTTTCCGCCTTGGTTCCATCCACCTTCAAATTGATGAGCTGCTAATGCGCCGCCCCATAAAAAATTCTTTGGCATCTTTGTCATTGTTAGTTCCTCCTTATTTCACTACGGTAAATAATGTTTGATTCAGTCCACTATTTTTAACATCTTCAACGAGTACTTCTCGATAAGCGTTTGCATTTGTGATAATAACCGGCTTGCTCGTTAACCTCTTTGTTGAGTATACGCTTTCAGTATAATTGTATCGATATAATTTATCAATACCCTAATAAAATAATAATCAATAAATAATTTAAGTTTATGGCATGGAGTTAGATTATGGTATAATCGTGTTATTCTTGAGACAAATTCAGTAAAGAGGTATAGCTATGATTAAATACCAACAAATTGCAATTGAAATTGAAACCTATATTGAAGACCATAAGCTTCAGCAAGGAGAAAAGCTGCCTGTATTAGAAACGCTGATGGCGCAGTTTAAGGCAAGCAAAAGTACCGTAACAAAGGCCTTAGATCTGCTAGAGAAAAAAGGCGTGGTTTTTCAAGTGAGAGGAAGCGGCATTTTTGTCCGTCGCCATAAACGAACAGGCTATATTGGCTTGCTTTCCAATCAAGGATTTACGAGTGAACTTGAAGATTTTCAGTTAACCTCGGAAGTGATTGAGTTAGATGTACGAAAGCCGACGCAAGAAGCCGCGTTAAATTTAAACATAGAAGAAAATAGTGACGTCTATTATGTAAAAAGAGTACGGTATATTAACGGCCAGACGCTTTGTCTAGAGGAATCATTTTATAATAAATCCATCATTACATACTTAAATAACGAAATTGTTTCTCAGTCTATTTTTCATTACATTAAAGAAGGACTTGGCTTAAAAATAGGATTTTCTGATCTATATCTTCACGTTGACAAGCTGAACGAAGAAGAAGCTACATACTTAGGGTTAAAAGAAGGCGATCCTAAATTATTTATTGAAACACTTTTTCACTTAGCCAACGGCCAGCCGTTTGACTTTTCAAAAGTGACGTACAACTATGAACAATCTCAGTTCTTTTTACAAGCAACGAGTCATGTTTTATAAAAAAGTGTCTGTCTCTCAATTAGTCAGGAACGAGAGGCAGGCGCTTTTTTCTTTATTTCTCTAATGAAGATACGGAAAAAGACAAAGATTGTAATAAATAGGAAGTTGATATACGATAAAATGGTTACAAGATTTATGGAGATAGGGAAAGAGGTGCGAAGTTGAAAAAGATGCTGAGTTATCTTATTCCCATGCTTTTTATGTTTGGTTTGCTTTCCATGAATTTATTTCAGCCGACTAAAGGCGATTTTATCGCTGTAAGTGTGATAGCGATTCTTGCAGGTGTTGTGATTGGTTTTATAATAAACATAGGCTGTGCAGTATTAAAAACAGTCAAAAGTAAACTGATTAGAGGCGGTGGAGGCTTTGAGTGAAAGTATCATTATTCAGCCATATGCTAGCAAGTATCAACAGCAAGTAGTGGATTTAATTCTTCATATTCAGCAGCAAGAATACCAAATTCCAATAACGGAAAAAGATCAGCCCGATTTGTTTGAAGTCGAAAGCTTTTATCAACAGGGTAACGGAAACTTCTGGGTTGCTGTTTGCAACGAAAAAGTAGTAGGAAGCGTAGCTTTAATAGACATTGGCAGCCGTCAAGTAGCGCTGCGGAAAATGTTTGTAGCAAAGTCTTATAGAGGAGCAAACTTTAAAATAGCTCACCGGTTATTGCATACAGCCATCGCGTGGACAAAAGAGAGAGAAGTGGAAAGAATATATTTAGGAACCACCTTACAATATAGAGCTGCTCATCGATTTTATGAGAAAAATGGGTTTCAACATATAGAGAAAGAAAAGCTGCCTGAGAATTTCCCGGTGATGAACGTAGATAAAAAGTTTTATACATATAAGGTATAAAGTGAGCCGCTAGGTCAACGAATCTAGCGGCTTTTACTTTGGCAATGTCTCTTGATAATGAACTCTTTTTTTAGTAGCAAATTGTCTAACTGAGCAATTAAAATCCCCGCAACCACAATAACAGAACCAATCAGTTCTTTAAGCGTAAACAGTTCATGCAAAAAAAGAACGGCAAACAGCGCAGCAAAAATAGGTTCCGTTGCAAAAATAAGTCCTGTGTGAGTAGGAGTTGTGTAGCGCTGGGCAATGGCTTGACAAATGAATCCAATCGCGCTGCAAAGAACGCCAAGACCTAAAATGGCAATCCAAGATGATAAAGTAGTGGGTATGCTAGGGTGTTCAAATAAAAAGCTGCAAATTAGTGCAAATAATCCAGCAAACCCTAGCTGTAAAATGCCGAGAGCAATTGGATTTTCGTTTTTCGTAAACGTGCCGGTCAGCGTAATATGAATGGCATAACATATCGCCGTTCCAATGCAAAGTACATCACCAGCATTCATATGAAAGGAATGCTTTAAAGTTAAAACACTTATACCGGTTAGGGTAGTGATAATGCCGAGCCCAATCGGCCAAGAAGGAAGCTTCTTCACTAACACGCAGTTGAGCAACGGAACAAAAATGACTGTTAAACTGACAAGAAACCCGGCATTTGAAGCAGACGTCATGCTGACGCCAAACGTGACAAATGCAAAAACGGCAAACAGTAAAAAGCCTAAAATAGCGGATGACAAAATCGTTTTGCGCGTGATTTGCCGTAAAGGCTTATAGAAAAACAGCCCGGCAATGAAAAAAGCAATCAAACATCTAAGCGCAATAATGGTGAATGATCCGAGCGAACTCAGTCCCATTTTCATAAACACATACGACATGCCCCAAAATACGTTTACCCCAATCATCATCATATTTGCTCGTGTGCGGTAACTCACGTTCAACCCTCCATTTTTTATCATGTACCCACAGTATACAAAGGAATTTGATATTAATAAAATGAATCTTTATAATGATGAACGTGAATTAAATTCATGTTGGAGTGGGATAAAATGAGCTTAGTGAAATATGAAATCTTAAACAAAGTAGCGGAATTACAAAGCTTTACAAAAGCGGCAGACGCGATGGCGCTAACTCAGTCAGCGGTCAGTCATGCCATTACAAATCTTGAATCGGAATTTGGCTTCCCGCTTGTAAATCGAAACAGAGCGGGTATTACCTTAACAACAGAAGGCGAAACGATGCTGCTTGCCATTCGAAAAGTTCTGCAAGAAAATGAAAAAGTTCATCAAGAAGCAGCCAGCCTATTGGGTCTTGCAAAAGGAACCATTAAAATCGGTATTTTTAAAAGCGTATCGACCAAATGGCTTCCTGAAATTATTCAGCTGATGGAAAAAAACTACCCTAAGATTCAAATTCAGCTCAAGGAAGGCGACTACCTTGAAATTGAACAGTGGCTGCTGAGCGGAGAAATAGACTGCGGCTTTATCAACATTACGCATTCAAGTCAATTTCATATTATTTCTTTAAAAAAAGATCGGCTGCTGTGTGTCGTATCAAATCAAAGTGCTCTATATCATCAGAAAACTGTTTCTTTTGAAGATCTAGAGAAAGAACCGTTTATTATGCCGACATACGGCGGTTATCATGATATTAAGCAACTGTTTGAAGAACGCGGAATTCAGCCTGACATCCGTTTTGAATTAATGGATGAAAGTGCTATTTTATCGATGGTTACACATCACTTAGGAATTAGTATTTTACCTGAAATACTTTTAGATTCGATCCCGCAGGAGCTTCGTGCGATTCCGTTTCAAGTGGACAGCTACCGTTCAATTGGTCTAGCTACTCGTTATCATCTTTCACCTGCAGCCAAAAAATTTGCTGAAACAACCCAAGCATGGCTGCAGGATTCGGATAAGTAGGAGATTATTTGTAGAGCAAAATCGGTTAATTCATAAGACTCTTAGGAACTAAGCGCATCTTTGTGCTATAATAAAGCTATACAATTACCTATTAGTCATCATTGATGACTAATTTTTTTTGGAGGATAATATGGAAGATTTATTACAATTAAAGAACAAGAACATTGTGATCATGGGAGTTGCCAACGACAGAAGTATTGCTTGGGGTGTTGCAAAAGCCCTTCATCAAGTAGGAGCAAACTTAATTTTTACATACCGTAAAGAACGTTCACTAGGAAAATTGAACAAACTGCTAGAAAAAAATGAAATTCAAGCATCACTAATTGCTGAATGTGACGTGAACAGCGATGAAAGCATTGAAGCAGCGTTCAAGAAAATCGGAGAAGAAGCAGGCACAGTTCACGGAGTGATTCACTCTGTTGCGTTTGCTCACTCAGAAGATTTAAACGGTGAGTTCATCAATACATCAAGAAGCGGATATGCATTTGCTCAAGATACAAGCGCTTATTCCTTTATCGCGGTAGCAAAAGCAGCAAAACCTCTTATGACAGAAGGCGGTTCTCTTGTAGCGATGAGCTATCTTGGTGCAGAACGTGCAGTGGAAGGCTATAACGTAATGGGCGTAGCGAAAGCAGCGCTTGAGTCTTCAGTAAAATACTTAGCATTAGACTTAGGAAAAGACAATATCCGCGTAAATGCTATTTCAGCAGGTCCAATACGTACGCTTGCAGCAAAAGGTATTTCTGACTTTAACCAAATTCTTCACAAAGTTGAAGAAAAAGCACCTCTTAAGCGTAACGTAACGCAAGCAGAAGTTGGCGACATGACGGTTGTATTACTGAGCCATCTTTCACGCGGCGTAACGGGAGAAATCGTACACGTAGACGCTGGTTATAATATTGTAGGTTAATTCCAAAACACCTTCTCGAATGAGAAGGTGTTTTTTTTGTGGGAAACTTAGAAATCTATCGTTTCCTCTAGTAAAAATTATGTGTTAAAGGACAAGCATCCAAGCATTTTTCCTGCGAATGAATAAAATAGATAGACACATAAAAAAAGGATGATTACGATTAAAAAAGATGATAAATATTATGTAGAAAAGTCTCATTTTTCTAAGAAACATCATCATTGTTCTTCCACACAAGGAAACACAAGAGACTCAGCATTTCGTGCTCTTAACCTTACAAATCAGCCCGTATCAGCAAACACTTCTGTGAAAGTTTCTTATCAATTTAAACAATTTGATTTAGCAAATGAATACAATCCCGTTACGTCCGTTTTTCGCCCCAAAAAAGATGGCGTCTATTCCCTTGTTGCTACAATTGGATTTCTTCCTAACGATACGACTGTCGATTATCGAGCGCGCGTAGAAATTCGTGTCAATGGAACGGCAGTTATCGCAATTGATAATGATTTCTTTGGCGGAAATACTATATTTGTTAACGTGGTATCCGTTTCTACTATTTATAATTTAGAAAAAGGAGACCGAGTTGAAGTCTTCGCGGAAAGTAATGTTGACAGCACAATTGTCACAACAGAAAATGTATCCCATTTCGAAGCCGCAAGATTTCCATCTCCTGCCGAATAAAAGGCTACATGCATCTTTTGTTGTATAGAAGTCGAGAAAAAATGTTCAAAGAAGCCGGTTTCTTATAAGAAATCGGCTTCTTTTGCTTGTGTTCATTTAAACGTTTTTTATAGAAAGAGCATCATTTCGTAAGCATAGCAAGTGCAGCTTTTTAATAAAGAAAAGAAATGTTTAAAATAACAACCTCTTCTGGCTTCCAAGATCATGCATAAGAAATCAAACATCTATATTTTAAAACAGATAAGCTCTAAATCAAAAAATGAGCATATGATGGGGCAAAGAAAAGGAGTTGAAGGAACATGCATCAAGGATAGCAGCATTATATTCCATGGGAACAATGGCATCATCAGCATCCTCAAGGCACATGGAATCAATGGCATCAGCAACATCCTCATGTACCTTGGGAGCAGTGGCATAAACAGTATCCGCACGGTACGTGGAATCAATGGCATCAGCAAAATCCATATGTGCCATGGAATCAGTGGCACCAGCAGCATCCACACAGTTCGTGGAATCAATGGCATAATATTTATCATCAAAGCTAATCAGCTTTTTAACACAAAAGGTCCAGTTCTCAAGGAGAACTGGACCTTTTGTGCGCAGATGGTGAATGGTGCAGTAAGCTTATTTCTTGGTAATTTATATGAGCCCAGGTGATGTATGAAAACGGAAAAGTCTGTTTGGTCTATAGGGGAGGGGGTACACACAGTAAAGGAGGTTAAAGAAAACACTCATGATTCCTAAGGTGTATAAAGTGGATTGGTTTGTATGAAAGGATTCATGTAAATAAGTAAAATTAAATATAATTTTCTCGCTTGACAATATACCTATAGGGGTATAATATAGAGCATGTAAACAACATTAATTCAATAGCAAGGCGGTGATTCTTATGCTATATATAGCAGTATTGTTGCTTGCTATTTTATTTATTGCATACAGACGTTATTACCCCGTTAAAGGAATACAGTGCATACGTGAATCTGAAGCAAAAGAAATTGGGCGAACGGTTGTAGATGTTCGGCATTATCATGAAGTTCATGACTCTAAGGGCTTAGTTATTCCGTATGCGTATCTCAAACGCTTTTATTCAGAAATTCCACAGGGCAGCGTTCATCTGATTGCCGGAGATAGAGTAGAATTAAAATTAGGCGTACGGTTCTTACGAAAAAAAGGTTTTGAAGTACGCAGCTATGAGTTAGCAGCGTGTAAAAGTAAAGTAAAGGAAAGAAAGGGGTATTCGATTATGGAGTATAATCAACAAGTGAAAAATCGGCTGCGCCGAATTGAAGGGCAGCTAAAAGGCGTGCTTAGCATGATGGAGCAAGGAAAAGACTGCCGAGACGTCGTGACTCAATTATCTGCTGCAAGAAGTGCCATTGATCGCACAATGGGAGTTATTGTGAGCAGCAACCTTGAACAGTGCGTCAGAGAAAGCCTGCAGCATGGAGAGCCAACGGAAGGTTTAGTGAAAGAAGCTGTACAGCTGTTAGTGAAAAGTCGTTAATCATTGTCACCTTGTTTAAGGTTGACGAATATCATTATTTAGTATAATATACCCTTACAGGTATATGTATATAAAAAGGAGAGAGAAATACGATGAAAATTGATCATGTCTTAGATGCAAAAGGACTAGCTTGTCCAATGCCAATCGTAAAAACAAAAAAAGCAATGGATACTTTAACAACAGGCCAAGTATTAGAAGTGCAAACGACAGATAAAGGTGCTAAAAGTGATTTAACAGCGTGGGCAAAATCAACAGGACACGAGCTTATTGATTTTAAAGAAGAAGGCAGCACATTTATCTTTTACATTCAAAAGAGCTAATTTTTTTAGAATTAAATATACCCCATAGGGTAAAAGGAGGAACAACATGACTGAACAAAAGAAACGAACAACAATTGTATTATTTAGCGGTGATTATGACAAAGCGATGGCAGCTTATATTATTGCCAACGGAGCAGCTGCTTATGATCATGAAGTGACGATATTCCATACGTTTTGGGGATTGAATGCGCTTCGTAAAGAAGAAATGGTGCCGGTGAAAAAAGGATTTTTAGAAAAGATGTTTGGCAAAATGATGCCGCGCGGTGCGGATAAAATGGGCTTATCTAAAATGAACTTTGCAGGTATGGGACCTAAAATGATTAAAAACGTAATGAAAAAGCATAATGCTCTAACGCTGCCGCAGCTTATCGAAATGGCACAAGAACAAGATGTGAAGCTAGTGGCTTGTACGATGACGATGGATCTTCTAGGGTTACAGGAAAAAGAACTGTTAGATAATATTGAATATGCGGGCGTAGCGGCGTATTTAGCCGACGCAGAAGACGGAAACGTAAACTTATTCATCTAAAAGATAACTCATGAAGCGAGGGTTAATATGATTATCAATGCGCTTATTATCGTCTTTCTTTTGTGGTTTTTATATCAGCGTTTTGCACCAGTAAAAGGTATTCAGCAAATAGCCACAACGGAATTAAAAGCAAAGTTAAAAAATAAACATAAACAGTTTATCGATGTGCGAACACCGCATGAATTTCGGACTAAACATATTAAAGGATTTCGAAACATTCCTTTATCAGAACTGCCAGCGCAAACAGGCCAGCTTTCAAAAGACAGAGAAGTAGTCATTATTTGTCAAAGCGGAATGAGAAGTATGAAAGCAAGTAAACTGTTGAAAAAGCAAGGTTTTACATCTATCACCAACGTTAAAGGCGGCATGAATACGTGGAGATAAATCAAAAAGGAGGAGAAGTAGCGTGAAGACAATAGCAGCACAAGAAGTAGAACAATTAGTAAAAAAACAAGAACAAATTCACATTTTAGATGTGCGTGAAGTAGAGGAAGTAAAAATAGGTAAAATTCCAAACGCGTTAAATATCCCGCTTCCTTTATTAGAATTCCGTATGCATGAGTTAGACAAAACAAACAACTACATTGTTGTCTGTCGTTCTGGAGGCAGAAGCGGAATGGCAGCTCGTTTTCTTGAGCAGCAAGGCTACAGTGTAACGAATATGACAGGCGGAATGATGGAATGGAAAGGGGAAACGGTCTAATTTTTTTAGATAAAAATATACCCCTACTAGTATTTAAACCAAGGAGGAAAAAGAAATGATGCAAGCAAACTTCGTATTAGATGCAAAAGGGTTAGCATGTCCAATGCCAATCGTAAGAACAAAGAAGAAAATGAATGAATTAGAAGCAGGTCAAGTACTAGAAATTCAAGCAACGGATAAAGGCTCTACGGCTGACTTACAAGCATGGGCAAAAAGCACAGGTCATGAGTATTTAGGTACCGAGGCAGCAGGTGACGTTCTTCACCACTTTCTTCGTAAAGGCGGCGCTGAAGAAAACGTAACGCCAATTCCTGAAATTTCATTAGAAGAGTTTGCGAAAAAAGTAAAAAATGATGAACATCTTCATATTTTAGACGTTCGTGAAGTAGAAGAATACGATGAAGCTCATATTCCAGGCGTTGTTCATATTCCGCTTGGTGAAGTAGAAAAACGTTCGAATGAGCTAAATAAAGAGAATGAAATTTATATTATTTGCCACTCTGGAAGACGAAGTGAAATGGCAGGGCAAACGATGAAAAAGCAAGGCTTTAAAAACTTAATTAACGTGGTTCCTGGTATGCGTGACTGGACGGGTAAAGTAGAATAGCTAATGAATTATAGTGAATTAAAAAATTTTGATATTTTATATACCTAAGGAGGTATTTTGATATGACAGTACATGTACTTACTGCAAAAGAAGTTACATCTAAAATTATCAATAAAGAACCGTTATTTATCTTGGACGTTCGTAATGAAAGTGATTTTAGCGATTGGAAAATTGAAGGTCATCAATTTCAGCATTTAAACGTGCCGTACTTCGATCTTTTAGACGGAGTAGAAGAAATCTTAGAAAAAATCCCTTCTGATAAAGAAGTGTTAGTTGTCTGCGCCAAAGAAGGTTCATCCGTGATGGTAGCTGACATGCTTTCAGAAGCGGGGCTTACCGTATCGTACCTTAAAGGGGGTATGAAAGCGTGGAGTGAATATTTAGAGCCTGTTAAAGTCGGAGATTTAAAAGACGGCGGAGAGATCTATCAGTTTGTTCGTATCGGTAAAGGGTGCTTATCTTATATGATCGTATCAAACGGGGAAGCTGCTATTATTGATGCGACGCGTATGGCAGATGTGTACATCAACTTTGCCAAAGAACTTGGTGTCACGGTTAAGCACGTGTTTGATACGCACCTTCATGCAGATCACATTTCAGGAGGAAGAGTTATTGCGGAAGCAACAAATGCAGCGTACTGGCTGCCTCCAAAAGATGCAGAAGAAGTGATGTTTGACTACAAGGCTTTAGAAGAAGGCAGCGATGTCGTGATTGGTAACACAACCATTACGATTCAGCCGCTTTATTCACCGGGTCATACGATTGGATCAACTTCTTTTATCGTAGACGATCAATACTTGCTTTCAGGTGATATTTTGTTCATCGATTCAATTGGACGCCCTGATTTAGCTGGTATGGCTGAAGACTGGGTAGGCGATCTGCGCGAGACGCTTTATACACGCTATAAAGCATTGTCAGACGAGTTAATCGTATTGCCAGCTCATTTTATGATGATTGATGAGCTAAATGACAACGGCAGCGTAGCTGAAAAGTTAGGTACGTTGTTTGCGAAAAATCATGGATTAAACATTAAAGATGAAGCAGAGTTCAGACACTTAGTAACAGATAATTTACCGCCGCAGCCAAATGCGTATCAAGAAATTCGTGAAACAAATATGGGGAAAGTAAGTCCAGATGAAGAAAAACAGCGTGAAATGGAGATTGGACCAAACCGCTGTGCAATTCGCTAAAACCTAAACAAAGGAGAGAGAGAAATGGAATCAAATAAAGTACTAGATGCAAAAGGGCTGGCATGTCCAATGCCGATTGTTAAAACAAAAAAAGCAATGAATGAACTAGAAGCAGGTCAAGTGTTAGAAATTCATGCAACGGATAAAGGGGCAAAAAACGATCTTGCAGCCTGGGCAAAATCTGGCGGTCATGAGCTTCTTCAGACAGAGGAAGGCGACTTTCTTAAATTTTGGATTAGAAAAGGATAAGAAATAATGGACGAAAAGGGTATCTCTTGTAAAAGGTACCCTTTTCTTATATGAAACGGAGCGACTATAGATGGATCTTACATTTATCATCACGCTTTTTCTTATTGGATTTATTGGGTCGTTTATTTCCGGTATGGTCGGTATTGGCGGGTCTGTTATTAATTATCCGATGCTGTTATATATTCCTCCATTAGTAGGAGTAGGAGCATTAACGGCTCATCAAGTCTCAGGTGCAGGAGCTGTTCAAGTGTTCTTTGCGACAATAGGCGGCGTATGGGCGTATCGAAAAAGCGGATTTTTAAACAAATCATTAATTTTATATATGGGCAGCAATATTCTAATTGGAAGCATGCTTGGAAGCTACAGCTCACATTATATGAATGAACAAGGATTAAATGTTGTATATGGAGTTTTAGCTCTTATTGCGGTTGTTATGATGTTTATTCCAAAGAAAAATTTAGATGAAATAAAAGAAGGCGAACTTCAATTCAATAAAGGATTAGCTTCTATTTTATCACTGCTTATCGGAGCCGTAGCAGGCGTGTTAGGAGCAGGAGGAGCCTTTATTTTAGTTCCTGTGATGCTCGTGGTGCTTAAAATTCCAACTCGAATTACCATCGCAACTTCACTAGCCGTTACCTTTATTTCTTCCATTGGATCAACGGTTGGAAAGCTGATAACGCATCAAGTCCCATTTATACCTGCACTTATTTTAGTTGCTGCCAGCCTGATTGCTTCGCCAATTGGCGCAAAAGTTGGTCAGAAAATGAATACAAAAGTGCTTCAGTGGATTCTTGCCGGTTTGATTTTAGCAACGGCAATTAAGATTTGGTGGGGACTGCTGTAAAAAAAGCTCAAGCTATGGATTCCGATAGCTTGAGCTTTTTTATAGTACTTCATCACTTTCCACAAACGTTTCGAGCGCAGGATGAAATTCTTTTTGATAGTGGTTCGACGGACATACTTTTACAACAGTAGAGCGAAGCGCATTGGATTTTGATGTATTTAACACTTGCTTGCATTTAGGGCATCGTTCATTAAACAGCAAATGAAGCCATTTCACTTTTCATCACTCCTGTACTAAAACCTTTAAATCTTATCGAGTTAATAAGGATTATAAAGGGTTTTATACGGAAGGTCAATGAAAAGGGAATCTCTTTAGGTGTTACTAAGCTTTTTTAGGTTACGCTGATACGCAAGGTAAGGAAGTCCTGGAAATACTAAAATTACTGTTGAAATCGCTAATAAAATCTCGCTTATTGTACCTACTGCTTCCGGAAGCCAGCCGTATAAGCTCATAACGTCAAAAAGCAGCAGAAACACCATCGCGACAAGAATAGATAGAGCTGCTTTTCCTACAGAATGCTTTTCGCGTTTATATCTGTCAACAATTGTTTCTACATCGGAATAAATAGGTTTTGTTCCCGGAAGTGCGCTGAAAATATGCATAGCATTGCCTGTTGAACAAACGTGCTGCCATCCGGCTTCTTTAAAAAGCAGAAAATATTCATCATCTGCATGTTCTTGAAAATCTAGTGAATATTGAAGCTCTTGAGGCTTTCCTTTTTTTAATGTATATCCTAAAAATGCAAAACGATCTAACAGCCAGCCTTTTTTCGCATAGTCGCTAAGCTTTTGTAAATCTTCTTTTTCGGCAAAAGCAGTTCCGCCACTCAGTATGTATTTTGTCTTCTTCATTTATAAACCTCCTAAAGCATTTTCAGCATGTGTAATCATTTCTTTACGGCGCTGAACTTCTTTTTTTAAAAACTGAATTCCTTTTTCTGTTGCAACATACGTTTTCTTTTTGTCTTTGCTTTCGCCATAAAGCATGATTAACTCAGCTGCAAGAAGTTTTTTAATTGTAGTGTACATAGATGCAGGTCCAATCGAAAACTGTTGATTGGTCATATCTTCAATCGTTTTCATAATAAGATATCCGTGTTTTGCTTCTAAGAGCGACACTAAGATGTAGTAGGACGTGTCGGTAAGTTCCCCCGTCTCTAATGAATCGTTTCTCGGCATATTCAACCTCCTTATATCATTAAACGATATATCGTTAATTAATATATATCATTTAATGATATAGACAGTCAATAGAAAATGTTAAATTTTAGGCTTAGAATTGCCTCGTGAACCTATTTAACGAGTAGAAAGGGGAAGAAATCTTACAAAATAGTTTACTAAGATAAATATATTTGTATAAAAATTAAGAATTTGTAGAATTTATTGTTTATTTATTTGATTTTTATGTTATCCTTTTTAACATACATTAAACACAAGGCCATAATTATCGTACGACCTTTGATTTGTGTTACAGATAGTGAATGAGAAAAATATATATTGAAAGGAGAAAAGGAGAGTCAGAGAGGGTGCGAATGCTAGTTGTCTGTTAAAAAGGCATCTTGCACGGTAACTGTCTGATTTTATAAAGGTAATTGTCTACAGTTATTTTTCTGACTATTCGAATAATTAATGTTAAAAGTTTAAAATCTAAAAAAGGAATGATCATCAATGAAAGATAAATTTGCCGAACGAGCTAGTCTTGTAAAATCTTCTGAAACACGCGAAATCTTAAAAGTCACGGAACGACCAGAAGTCATTTCGTTTGCAGGAGGACTTCCGGCTCCAGAACTGTTTCCCGTTGAAGCAATGAACGAGGCGTGCCGTGCCGTATTAAATGAAGACGGAGCCGCTTCGCTTCAATACAGTACAACTGAAGGGTATATTCCTTTAAGAGAAGCCATCTCTACACGAATGAAGCATATCGGCATTGAGTCCACTGTTTCAAACATTTTAATCACGTCCGGATCTCAGCAGGCAATCGATCTTACCGGAAGACTGTTTCTTAATGACGGAGACGTGGTAATCTGTGAAAGCCCAACGTACCTAGCGGCCATTAACGTATTTAAATCCTACAATGCGACGTTTGTAGAAGTGGACATGGACGAAGACGGAATGATTATGGAAGAACTAGAGAAAAAGCTTCAGAAAAATCCGCATGCGAAATTTATTTATACGATTCCTGATTTTCAAAATCCTACAGGGCGCACCTTAACGCGCGAAAGACGTCAGCGAATGATCGAGCTTGCGAACGCATACGATGTGCTGATTGTAGAAGATAATCCGTACGGAGGAGTCCGATTTGCAGGAGAAACGCTGCCGCCGGTTAAGCATTTTGATACAGAAGGCAGAGTGATTTACATCAGCACATTTTCTAAAATTTTTGCGCCAGGTCTTCGAATCGGCTGGGTATGTGCAGACGAAGCTTTCATTGATAAGTACGTAGCGTTTAAGCAAGTGGCTGACTTGCATACGGACAGCTTTGCTCAGCGGGTAACGGCTAAGTACATGGAGCTTTACGATATCGAAGCGCACATTCAAAAAATTAAAGCCGTATACAAAGAGCGATGTACCCAAATGCTGTCGTGCATTCAGGAATTTTTTCCGGAGAATTTGTCTTACAGTAAGCCAGAAGGCGGATTGTTTATTTGGGTGGAACTGCCCCAAGGAATCGATTCAGCACATATCTTTTCAGAATGTCTAAAAAATAACGTAGCTTGTGTGCCTGGAACTCCATTCTTTCCAAACGGTACAAGAAACAATGCGCTGCGCTTGAATTATTCTAATATGTCTGCTGAACAAATCGTTGAAGGCATGAAGCGCATGGGAGACGTATTGCACCGTGAGCTGGCGAGAGAAACGACTGTTTTATAAAAGAAATGAAAAAATCAAATAAAGCCATTTTATTAATTCATGAAATATACGGTGTGAACGATCATATGAAGTTTGTAAAACAGGAATTGTCTAAGTTAGGGGCAGATATTATCTGTCCTAACTTATTATCTAACGACGTTCCTTATAGCTATAAAGAAGAAGGAATGGCTTATCAAAACTTTGTACAAAACGTTGGTATGGATGAAGGTTCAAGACAAATTACTAACATGTTAATTCAACTAAAACAAGAATATGAAGAAGTAGGAATCATGGGATTCAGTGTAGGAGCCACAATATCATGGCTGTGCAGTGAAAACAGTTTGTGTGACTTTGTGATTGGCTGTTACGGATCGCGCATTAGAGACTATATAAATAGACGTCCTGTGTGTCCAACTCTTCTTATTTTTCCCGCTGAAGAGCAAACATTTGATGTAGACTGTTTAATAAACTCACTAGAGCAAAAAAGAGAGCCGCTTTTGGAAATCAAAAAGTTTTATGGATTTCATGGGTTTATGAATCCTTTTTCACAAACCTTTAATAAAGAATCAGCGGACGAAGCCTTCCAAACAGTAAGTGACTTTCTTGAAAAGCACTTAGCTGACCACTAGCTATGTATTCTGAAAGTGATACCTTACAATAAGCAGAAACTGACCCTTTTTCAGTACGTATACCTGTATTAACATTTCCTTTAGATATATAGAAAAGGAGTGAGGTTATGCTAAAGTCAGGTGAGCTTGTAGGAACAGCGGTAAAGCTAGTGCCGCTTGAAAAAATGCATGAGCAAGGACTCTATGAAGCTGCAAAACCGAAAGAAATTTGGGAGCATCTCCCGGTAAAAGTTCATCGTCTAAGTGATATGAAACAGCTAATTGAAAGTGCTTTAAAAGCCAAGCAGGAAGGAAGAGAGCTGCCTTTTGCTGTTTTTGATATAGAGTCACATTCGATTGTAGGAAGCACAAGATTTTTAGATATATCACTTCCCAACAAAAGCGTAGAAATAGGGTGGACGTGGTATCATCCGTCCGTGTGGCGCACGCGAGTTAATACGGAGTGTAAGTATTTATTATTAAAATACTGTTTTGAAGAGCTAAAGCTTCACCGCGTTCAATTCAAAACGGATGTACGAAACAATCGATCTAGAGAAGCTATTAAACGGCTAGGGGCCACGCAGGAAGGAATCAGCAGAAAACATATGGTTTTACCTGATGGATACGTACGAGATTCGGTTATCTTCAGTATAATTGACGACGAGTGGCCATTGGTCAAAAAGCGACTAGAAGGTTTTTTACACGCAGCCAGTCAAGGAACTAAAGAAAATGCCAGCAATTAATGGCATTTAAAGATCAAAAGCACAAGCTATAGCTTGTGCTTTTGATCTTTAAAGAGCTTCTTTAATAATCTTTTTATAGTAAAGAACAGATAAAATGCCAAAAATAGAGTAGAGTGCCGTATAGACAATCATGACAATAATCATTGGTGTCCAAACCTCTGTTCCAAACAAGAACCAGCCGGATTGCACGGCAAAATAGCTGTGAAGCAAGCCTACGATTAACGGTATGCCGAAATTAAAGAGCTGTTTTATTTTTATTCCGTTTAGTAAGTCTTTTTCGGTAAAACCTAGCTTTCTAAGAATTGTATAGTTTGGCTTTTCATCTTCACTTTCGTCCATTTGTTTAAAATAAAGAATGCAGCCGGATGTAATTAAAAATGCTAGTCCTAGAAAAGCAACAATAAACATAATTAGACCCGTATTTTGTTTTTGACTCATTGTCATTTCTATACGCGAGTCATTTAAGCTATCATCGCTGAATTTCATCTCTCCGAAAAGCTCATTTGCTTTTTGTAGGTTATCTTCATTTAATATGTCTATTCCAGTGTAGAGAGAAGATTCTTTTTGAATGGAAGGGTCCACATCCTTTTTTAGCTCATTAAATAAGTGATTGTCTACAATCGCAGTAGGCAAACCGCCTCCTGTAAAATAAATAGGTAGAAGAAACTTTCGATTTAATCCTACAAACTTTTGTGGAATTACTTTTTGCCTCCCTTTTAGCTCAATACGCCCCGAATCTTTAAAGGCCATTGTTTTTTGAAGCATATTATTATAGCCGGTAAACAAGGTTTCGTTTGGAGCTACGTCTACACCACTAACGGATTTTTCACTAATCATTGGAATCGTCATAGCGGACGAGTCCACCATTGGACTTTCCAAATCATTTTCTAGAATGTTTTTTACGTTTGCTTTTACTTGGATGACGTCGATCTTTTTTTCCGTATATGCTATTTTCTTTCGATCCAGCGCGGCTTTAAACGAAGCAGCGTCTTTTGAATTATTGATAGCAAAATCATTAGGTACATAGTCTCCAGCCGACTTTTCAGCAGAGTAATAGGAAATGTAGCTCAAGCATAAAAAACCGATAGCAAGAGCGGATACGGTTGTAATAACCGTCAGTAATAATGCGTTTGATTTCATCCGAAACATAATCGAAGAAAGAGATAATACGTCATTAATTGACAAATAGCCTTTTTTGCTTTTTCGCATAAGATTTAATAAAAATCGAACCGAGCCTTTATAAAACAAGTAAGTACCTATGATAACTGAAGCTAAAATAGATACCATGGCGATTGCTAAAGCATTCATGCTTGTAAAAGATCCGTCAAACAATTTGGCAGAGATATAGTAGCCAGAAGCAATAAAGATCATGCCGAGAATTCCAATAATAATTTCAAGTATACTGATTTTTTTCGTTTTGCCTTCTGTCGATGAAGTAACTCGGAATAATGCTAAAATGGTCTGTCTTTTAATAAAAAGGTAGTTCATCGTCATAATCAGCAAATAGATGACTCCGAACACAATCAGCGTTTGAATCAAGGCTTCTTCTGAAAAGTGAAGCTTGGCAATGCCTTTTGTATCGGTGATTTTAAACAAAATCATAATGACCGCTTTTGAAAACGAAAACCCAATTAAAATGCCGACAATCAGTGAGGCAAAATACAGCATAAAATTTTCAACGGTCAAAATACGGAAAATTTTTGTTTTGGTCATGCCAATTAGCTGAAATAATCCAATTTCTTTACTGCGCCGCTTGATGAATATCGTGTTTGCATATAATAGAAAGATAGAAACGATGGCTACAAGTAAAACAGAAGCGGCCCGAACTGCTGCGCCTCCTTTAATTGAACCTTTGGTTGCATCAAGAGCGGGGTCATACTGCAGCGTGACAAAAGCAAAATATAAAGCTGCGCTAAAAATTAGTGCAAAAACGTATAAATAGTAGTTTTTTACATTCTTTTTGAAGTTGCGGAAAATCAGCTGATTAATGTTCATGTTGAACCCCGCCTAGCACGCCTTGAGTTTTCATAATATCGTCAAAAAAGGCTTTTTGCGTTTGATCGCCTTTGTACAGCTGCGTATAAATTTGTCCGTCTTTTATAAAAATGACTTTGCTGCAGTAGCTGGCTGCCACTGGGTCATGCGTTACCATCACAATACTTGCGCTTCTTTTGTCATTAAGCTCGGTCAGTTTGTTTAGCAAATCGCTGGCCGCTTTTGAATCAAGAGCCCCTGTGGGTTCATCAGCAAAAATCATGCTTGGCTCATGAATAAAGGCTCTTGCAGCGGAAGTACGCTGTTTTTGTCCCCCGGAAATTTCACTTGGATATTTGTCTTTGAGTTCATAGATGCCGAGCTGTTTAGCAAGCGCGTCAAATTTTTTGTGAGCTACTGCTGAAGGAGTTTTTGCAACAGAAAGAGGCAAGAGGATATTTTCTTTTACTGTCAGCGTATCAAGCAAGTTATAGTCTTGAAAAATAAAGCCTAAATGTGTTTTTCGGAAGTTTGCTAACTGCTTTTCTTTCATTCTGCTAATTTCATTTCCTTCGATTTTGATGGTTCCTCCGTTAATTTTATCAATAGAGGAAAGCACGTTCAGAAGCGTCGTCTTTCCTGAACCTGAAGCGCCCATAATTCCTACAAATTCTCCTTTCATAATCGTAATATCTACGCCTTTTAATACTTCTTGTCTATTAAATTTATTTCCGTAGCTTTTATGAATATTAGTTGCTTCTAATATGTTCATATGTACTCACTCCTTTAATCTGATACGTTTATTATAGAAAAAGGGCTTCAGCTTTTCCTTTGATTCACCGAACAAATAACGAAAGCATGTGACATTTTTGTCACATGCTTTTCATATCCACAAAATCATTTGATTTAGGAAAGGCAAGTGTAAACGCTGTGCCTTCATTAAGAGCAGACTGCACGCCAATGTGAATAGAAAGAGCGTGCGCAGCTTTTTGAGCGAGATATAAGCCCATGCCTGTGGCACGGCTGTCTTCATGCTGAGTGGTTGAGGTAAAACCCTTCTCAAAAATGCGCGGCATATCTTGAGGAGAAATGCCGCGTCCGCTATCTTTTACCTCGACGTACACTTGACCATGGTGCTTGTAGCTTCTAATTATCACGTCAGATTCTTCACTGTACTTGACTGCGTTTGTTAAGAGCTGTCTCATAATAAACGAAAGCCACTTTGCGTCACACAGTACACGTTCTGCCTGTAGGTCCACATCAAACCCAATATTTTTTTGCATACACCAAGCTTGCAGCGTTTTGATTTCAGTGAAAATAAGGGACTCTAAATCCAGATGTTCAATATACATATCATTTTCGATAAAGAAAATGCGCTTTTGATGCAGCTGTTGATCAAGTAAAAAGTGAATACGGAGCCATTCGAACGTCAAGTTTGCTTTAACTTCTGGATTTTCTAAGCGTTCAATTATTAAATGCATCGCAGTTAAAGGTGTTTTAATTTCGTGAATCCAAGCTAACAGCTCATCTTTTTCCTGCGTTACGTGCAGCTGAGTTTGCACGCCATCTTTTTTCACTTGTTCTAATTGCTGCATCAGGTTTCGCTGAACAATCTTTTCAAACGGACGCAGCGGATGAGAAAGAGTAGAAGAATCAAAGAAATCCTCTTCATCTTTTAACCCTTGGTAAAATTTCGTTTCTTTCTGATAGCGGAAGACGCAGAAAATAAGAAAGACAATCGATGATAAAAACACGATATAGAGAATCGAAGACAGAGGAATGGATTCATCAATATACGCGATAAATAGCATAAAAAAATGTATGATAAAAAAGAAAAGGATCCAGCTTAGACGCTCGCGAATAAAGAGTTTAATCATAGCGTTCCTCTTCAA
Organism: Priestia sp. SRI_019; assembly: GCF_057586255.1. Taxonomy (NCBI): domain Bacteria; kingdom Bacillati; phylum Bacillota; class Bacilli; order Caryophanales; family Bacillaceae; genus Priestia; species Priestia sp. SRI_019. The sequence goes on from NZ_JBYCZN010000001.1 coordinate 1,391,289, forward strand.
TGGCTACGTAGCCTTGGCCGACTTTTGTTTCAATAAAAGTTCCCAGTCCAATTTCATCTAATTTTTTTCGCAGGCGATTGACGTTTACCGTCAGCGTGTTGTCACTGATAAAACGTTTATCTTCCCACAAATTATTAATCAGCTCATCTCGGCTTACAATCGTATTCTTTTTATGTATTAAGCATTTTAAAATAAAGATTTCATTTTTGGTTAAATCGATAGCTGTAGATCCCGCTGATACTTTGTTTTTTTCATAATCAATCGTAGCTCCTTGCCATGAAAGAAGGTTTACTTGTTCAACGCTGTAATTATATACGCGGCGGAGAAGGGCCTGTATTTTTGCTACAAGCACATCAAAATGAAACGGCTTTTGCACAAAGTCGTCTGCGCCAAACTGCATAGACATTACCATATCAGAAGGATGATCACGTGAAGATAGGAAGATGATAGGGATTTTTGAATGAGAACGAATCATTCTGCACCAGTGAAATCCGTCATACTTCGGCAGCTGAATATCCATAATAACTAAATCAGGTTTTACCTCGCTAAACTCCTGCATAACGTTACTGAAATCACGGATGCCGTAAACATCATAAGACCATTGCTCCAACCGCTCTTTCAGTTCGTTAAACAGCGTTACATCGTCTTCAATTAAAAGAAGTTTAAACAATAACACGTACCACGCTTTCTGTTTTTATACTTATTTTATAGCAATATCCTTTTATTTACCATATGTGATAGTAGATTCACCGGCGTTCTTTATAAAATGTGAAAGAATAGCTTTCACCGAGCATAGTTTATAAACATATATTGAACGCTAGTGAAAAAAGGAGAGCTGTTATGAAAGCAATGGTCTGTACAAAGTATGGTAAACCAGATGTTCTTCAGCTTCAAGAAGTAAAAAAGCCTATTCCAAAAGAGAATGAAATACTGATAAAAATTCATGCCACCACAGTCACATCGGGCGACTGCAGAGTGAGGAGCTTTAATAGTCCACTGCTACTGTGGCTTCCAATGCGAATAGTTTTAGGATTACGGAAGCCTAGAAAATCAATACTAGGCGTAGAGCTGGCCGGAGAAGTAGAGGACGTCGGAAAGAACGTGACGCGGTTCAAAAAAGACGATCAGCTGTTTGCAATGACAGGTATGAAGTTCGGAGGATATGCGGAATATATCTGCTTACCAGAAAAGGGAACAATAGCCGTAAAGCCAGAGAATGTAACCTGTGAAGAAGCCGCCTCTATTTCTTTTGGCGGCACGACGGCTCTGCATTTTTTTAGAAAAGGAAACATTCAAACCGGGCAAAAAGTGCTTATCTACGGTGCTTCAGGTGCCGTAGGAACTGCGGCTGTACAGCTTGCTAGCTATTACGGAGCTGAAGTGACAGGCGTGTGCAGTTCTAAAAATAGTGAACTAGTAAAAGCTTTAGGAGCAGACCGCGTCATCGACTACCAAAACGAAAATTTTACTGAAAAACAAGAAAAATACGATCTTATCTTTGATGCCGTTGGAAAAATCACAAAAAATCAGTGCAAGGAAGCGTTAGCCTTAAATGGACGCTTTGTTTCGGTCGAGGGGCAAGGAATTGCCAAAGTGCAGACGAAAGATTTATTGCTTCTTAAAAAGCTGATGGAAGAAGGGCAGATAAAATCAGTGATTGATAGATGCTACTCTTTAGAACAAATTCCAGAAGCTCATGAGTATGTAGAAACCGGACATAAAATAGGAAATGTAGCTATAGTTGTAAAGAAATAAAAGAACATATTTAAAAAGCTAATTTGACTTACCTGGATAGTAGGTATAACATGCAGATAAGTCAACTAAACACCTATTTAAAACCGATCGACCAGACGACTGGAGATGCTTTGAACAATCAAAGCATCTCTTTTTTCCAAGTATTGATTTAATTATAGGAGATAGCGAGGAAGATGTAGAAAGAAGATATGGAGAGCTTGCCGCGCTAATTCCAATTAATCACGCCATTACATATTTAGCTCGTTTTTTTGATGATTATGACTTTCATCAATTTGACGTAGACGCACCGTTTCCAGAGTTAGGGGATATCGGAGCCAATGCCTTTCAAAGTACGACAAATAAAATTAAACAAGCGGCCGCTGCTCGAAAGTTAACGTTAAGACAAGTGGCACTTGAAACAATTTTGCCTCGTTCGCCGTTTTCAGGAACACCTGAACACGTAGCGGATGAAATGCAAAAATGGCATGAGCAGGAAGCAGCGGATGGATTTGTGCTTCGTCCGTTTATGAGTGAGACGTTTCATCAATTTGTGGGAAAAGTAGTGCCTATCTTACAGGAGCGGGGGCTTTACGACACTTCCTATGAAAGCAATACGCTGCGCGGAAATTTAAATCTTTCCGTTCCAGCCAATCGATATAGTCAAACAAAGGGGGAGTTTGTTTATGACAGTCAAATCAATTGGTGAATACAGCGTCACAGAAAGCTTAAAAAAGCAGGTAATTGAGTGGAGAAGGCACTTTCATCGCTATCCTGAATTATCGTTTCAAGAGCATCGAACGGCTCAGTTTGTTGAAGATACGCTTCGTTCGTTTGGAAGCTTTATCATTACGCGTCCTACACCAACAAGCGTGGTGGCTAGATTAATAGGAAAAGAGCAGGGAAAAGTGATTGCGATTCGAGCGGATATGGACGCGCTGCCGATTGAAGAAGAAAACACGTTTGCATTTGCCTCGGTTCATAAAGGCGTGATGCATGCATGCGGACATGACGGTCACACCGCTATTTTGCTAGGGGTAGCCTTTGTTCTTTCTCAATTAGGAAATGAATTTAAAGGAGAAATTCACTTGGTTTTTCAACACGCAGAAGAGCTACTGCCAGGAGGAGCGCAGGAGCTTGTGAAAGAGGGCGTGATGGAAGGTGTGGATTACGTGATTGGCACGCATTTGAATTCTGGCCTTCCCGTTGGAGAAATCGGCGTGCTTGCAGGTCCTATGATGGCTTCGCCTGACACGTTTAACATATCGATTAAAGGAAAAGGAGGACACGCCGCAGCGCCTCACGAAGCAGTTGATGCCATTGTGGTAGGAGCGCAAATTGTGACGAACCTTCAAACGATTGTTTCAAGAACGACCAATCCCATTGATAAATTAGTCATATCGGTTACACAATTTCACGGAGGAACTACGCACAACGTACTTCCTGATAAAGTGGAGCTGAACGGTACCGTTCGCAGCTTTGACGCGGCTCTGCGAGAAAAAGTTCCGGCACAAATTGACCGTATCGTAAAAGGATTAACAGAAGCCTACGGCGCAGAGTACACGTTTACGTATGAAAAAGGCTATCATCCCGTCATTAACTCTGCAGAAATTACGCGTTTAATTGAAGAAACAGCTATCGAAGAATACGGAAAAGACCGTGTAAAGACGCTGTCTCCTAAAATGGGAGGAGAAGATTTTTCAGCTTATCTGCAGGAAACGGAAGGAGCGTTTTTTAACATTGGAGCCCGAAATGAAGAACAAGGCATCGTATACCCTCATCATCATCCGAAGTTTACGGTAGATGAAGCCTCGCTTGAAATTGGCGTAAAGATGTTTTTGCGCATAACAGAAAAGTTATTGGCTCGTTAAAAAAAAGAACAAGAACCTATTTGGTTCTTGTTCTTTTTTATGTATTCTTACTTCGTATCTTTATAATTCGTCGCAAATCCTGCTGCAATTAAACCAATTAGACCCAGCACTCCTACAATAACGGTTACGACCATTACGCTCACCTCGGTTGCTCTTAATAATACGCTCTCATTTGTTTAATTTTACCATGAGTCTTCGTATGAAAGAAGCTTTTCTTTTAAAGGCTCTAGCTTCTTAAATTTTTGATCATAGCTTTGCCGTTTTAACATGTCGTTGGTTATTATCAGTGCATCTTCTTTACGCCCCGCATACAAGTAGGCTTCAATGACTTCGTCAAATCCTTCTGAGTAAGGGAATTTTTCGGATTTTGCTAGTTTAAACGAGGCGTCATAGTGTTTCGTTGCTTGTTCATACTGCTTTAGTTTCAAAAGCATGCGCCCGTTTGCTAAATGTAAATCTGCTCGTTCTAAATCGGTAAGGGTATGGAGTTCAATCCCTTGGTTGCGTATATCAAGGGCATCTTCATAGCGCTTTTTTTCTTCTAGTTCAAACGCTTTCTCATAAAAATGACCAAACTTCGTTAGCGGTCTTCTTGATTTATAGAACTTGTAAATGCCGTATAGAATAAACAGCAGTACCCCTAGCAACTCGTTCAACTCTCTTCCATCTCTTTATGTATACTATTTATATTAAAAGAAATTAAATTCAATTGATAGATTTATGAAAGACGCTTGGAGGAATACGATGGTCATCAATCAGCAGATTTACTATGTAAAAGGACTTCAGTATATCATTCGTTCAGCTGACACCAGCGATGCGCATGAACTGTCTCACCTAAGAGTCAGCTAGACGGAGAAACGGAAAACTTGGATCGTGAACCAGGAGAAGGGTATATGGACGAATCCGATTTTGAAAAACTTATTCAACGTGACACAGAAAGTAAACGAAACTTATTTTTAGTAGCAAGCGTACATAATGAAATCGTCGGATTTTCAAGGTGCCAAGGCAACGAATTGAAACGATTTTCTCATAAAGTAGAGTTTGGCGTATGCATCGCAAAAGAACGTTGGGGATACGGAATTGGCAAAGAGCTTTTACAGCAGTCCATACTGTGGGCAGATAGCGCGGACATGAAGAAAATGACGCTAAATGTGCTAGAGACCAATAAAAAAGCGATTGACTTATATACAAAGTTCGGGTTTGAAATAGAAGGATTATTAAAAAATGACAAGCTGCTGTCAGACGGCAAGTACTATGATACGGTTGTGATGGGAAGGTTTAATGAATAAGAGAACAAGGCGCTGATAAAACAGCGCCTTGTTTCTTTACTTTTGCGTTTCACGAACCCATTTCACAATATCATCAATGACATAAGAAGGAATGTTGGCTGAAACAGCATATTCATCGGGCGTGCTTTTTTCACCAGTTCCTTCTGTGAAAAAGTGGTTGAGCTTTGGATAAAGCTTAAAAGAAGTGTTCGAACGCTGAGACAAGCTTTGTTTCCAGCCTTCAAAATCTTCGGTCGTTACTTGATAATCACGCGCTCCTTGTAAAAGAAGCAGAGGCGTGTCCTGAGATTTTGCGACTTCTGCAGGGTGCCAGTGAGCTACGTCATACCAAAAATAAGGAGTGCCAAGCAGAAATTCTTTTGGCGGCTGAGCTGGCGAAAAGCTTGGGTCTTGTAAAATGGCAAACTGCTGCTGGAAAAAAGCAAGCTGCTCTTTCGGAAGCTGATTCAGCGATACAAGATAGGCAAATTGTTCAAGCATTAACTCTGGAAGTGTGCGGCTCGGTGCAGCGAGTAAAATAGAGCCGCGCACGCTTTTATCCGGTGTGTGATTTAAAATCCTGGGCATCATCATGCCGCCTTGACTGTGTCCTAGTATAAAAATATTGCGGCTGTCGATGCCTTTTTGTTTCGCCATTGCTTCCACTGCGAGTGCGGCGTCATCCGTTGTTTCATCGTCGACGTTTAGTTTATTTTCACCGGACATTTTAGCTGTATGTTCGTATGTGCGCTTGTTGTAGCGTAAAACGGCGATTCCTTGAGAAGCCAGTCCAGAAGCCAGATCTCGAAAAGGCTTTAAGCTCATAAACGTTTCATCTTGATCAGAAGGTCCTGATCCGTGAACTAATATGACAACGGGTACATTTTGATGTTTTGAACGTGTTGGAAGAGTAAGCGTTGCTGGAAGTTCGTAAGGTGCTTTGCCGATTGAAAGCTGTTTTTCACTGTAATTCTTAGGGGTGTCATAAGGCGGTGTGGAAAACGAAAACTGGCGCTCCTCCGGTACAATTTGCCAATCATCAATTTGACGATTTTGACTAAATCGAACGGTTAAAGTAGCTGATGCATGTTCAAATTCAATGGGAATTTCTATATTTCGATGAACGGTATTGATTTCACCTTGTACAGCTGTCCCAATCTTTTTTACAGCACCAAGCTGATCCGTTAGAGCTGACCACCATGTTTTTAGGTTGTCTTCACTCATTTTTAACTGCAGGCTGCGGGAAAAATGGCGCTTAGCTTCTTTTGTTTTTCTGTTCGCTACATTCGTTAAAAACGCATTAGCTCGTTTGACTTCAATTTTAGCTGAATGATGAGCAGCATTTGCCGCTGCTTCAGCTTGAACAGGTGAAATGGACATGGGAAGTGCTTGAAGCCCGAGTGCTAAAGAAACAGCGAGTGGAAGGGCAGCTTTTACTTTTTTCATACATCATCCTCCTTGGCGATTCTTGTACTCTATCAGTATACCAATTTTAGGTAAAAGGAGTCATGTCGTTATAAGATAAAAAAAGCCGATGGGTTATGAATATGGTAAAATAAAGAAGTTATATTATTTAGAAAATTTAAATATCTAAAAAGGAGGCGCTTTTATGACCTATGATCCGCATTATCATCCATATCCATCTTACCGAGTTCCCGTTTATGCCAAAAAAGGAATGGTATCTACATCTCAGCCGCTCGCAGCGCAGGCAGGCCTTGATATTTTAAAAAAAGGCGGCAATGCAATTGATGCAGCAATCGCCACAGCGGCGAGCCTTACAGTATTAGAGCCTGCGTCAAATGGAATCGGAGGAGACGCGTTTGCGCTTGTTTGGACAAATAATCAGCTCTATGGACTAAACGCTAGCGGACCTTCTCCGCAGTCTATTTCCATTGATGCGCTAAAGGAAAAAGGATACAGAGATATTCCTAAGTACGGAATGATTCCCGTTACGATTCCCGGTGCTCCGGCATCCTGGGCTGCTTTATCGAAGCGGTTTGGCAAACTGCCTCTTTCTCAAGTACTGCAGCCTGCCATTCAGTACGCCAAAGAAGGATTTCCGCTAGCGCCTACTCTCGCAAAACAATGGAAACAAGCGTACGATACGTTCAAACGAGCACATACAAGTGAAGAATTTGAGTCATGGTTTCAAACGTTTGCGGCTAATGGACGAGCACCAAAAGCAGGAGAAATGTGGTCATCCATCCATCATGCCCGTACGCTTCAGCTCATTGGCGAAACAGATGCAGAAGCGTTTTATAAAGGTGAGCTTGCGGATCGTATTGATGCATTCAGTAAAAAATATAGCGGCTTTTTATCCAAAGAAGATTTGGCTGCTTATGAGCCTGAGTGGGTAAATCCTATTAGCGCTCACTACCGTGGATATGATGTATGGGAAATTCCTCCGAACGGTCAGGGGCTTATTGCGTTACTGGCATTAAATATCGTAAAAGGCTTTGAGCTTCTAGAAAAAGATGCTGTGGATACGTATCATAAACAAATAGAAGCGATAAAGCTTGCGTTTGCCGATGGAGAAAAATACATTACGGAAGAAGCAAAAATGAGCGTGTCTGTTAGTGAGCTTCTGTCTGATACATATGCAAGCTATCGCCGCGGCCTTATAAAAGAACATGCCCTGCAGCCTGAAGCGGGAGAGCCTGTTGGAAGCGGAACGGTGTATTTAGCAACGGCTGATGAAGAAGGAAACATGGTTTCGTTCATTCAAAGTAATTATATGGGCTTTGGTTCTGGAATCGTTGTGCCAGAAACGGGAATTGCCTTGCAAAACCGCGGCCATAATTTTTCAATGGATCCCAATCATGATAACTGCCTTGCTCCTAATAAAAAAACGTTTCATACCATTATTCCAGGCTTTCTCACTAAAAATAATGCACCAATAGGACCTTTTGGCGTGATGGGAGGTTTTATGCAGCCGCAGGGGCATATGCAAGTTGTTATGAATACGATTGACTTTCACCTTCATCCTCAAGCCGCTTTAGACGCGCCAAGATGGCAGTGGAAAAAAGATAAAACGGTGCTTGTAGAGCCGGCTTTTCCTTCACACATAGCACAAGCGCTTGAACGAAAAGGACATAAAATTGAAGTAGCCGTGGATTCGATGGCATTTGGGCGCGGACAGATTATTTGGAGAGATCCTGAAAGCGGCGTGCTATGCGGAGGAAGTGAATCACGAACGGATGGATTCGTAGCCGGATGGTAACGTTTAAAAAAACACAATAGGTGGATGAAGAAGCCCGTAATGATTAGAGTTGGGCTTTTTTCATGTCTCAACCACATGTATAAATCTCTTCAAAGAACTGAAAACTAAAACAAATATTTACGTATGTATGGATAGCGTGAACATAAGGGTTATGTACGGGAAATTTACATTAGACGCTGCTGCGTATCTTTATAAATTAACATAAGCAATAATTGAGCGTGGTGAGAACGGCCGTCTCAAGCTGCCAATTGACATGAAGGTAGGCTGACAACACTTGGTGAAAGGAGCGAAAAGGTGATGAGAAATAAAAAATTTGAAGTGAAATTTTTACGTGTAATGCTAGTTATCGCCCTGGGGATTCTCCCTTTTTTATTTAGAAAACCACCGATTAAAGACTGGCTGCTGGCCTATGTATTTAACGCCTTAACAAATGGTATTATTGATAAATTTATTGTAACTCACGGCCTTCTTCGATATCCAACTCGCTTAATGAAAAAACAGTTTAGAATTAACGTGTTGTTCGACTTTTTGCTTTATCCTATGATATCCGTCATGATTAATCAAGCTACGTATTACGATAAAGGGTTAAAAGTTTTATATAAAATTATGTTTTTTACGATTCCAATGTTTTTTATTGAATTATGGGCTGAAAAACGAACGAAGCTCATCGAGTGGAAAACAGGCTGGATGTGGTACCACACCATTGCTAGCGTAACGTTAAAATCGTATCTTAACCGAATGCTGATTGGATGGATTCGAAAAATTGAAAAGAAGCAGGAAGAAACGAAAATACAATAGCAGAGATTTTAAAAACGACGTTAGAGAGGTGAACAAAGGTGCATATTTCTGTCCTTCTATGGCTGGTTTTTCAAAATATCCATAAGAAAACGTGGAACAAAATACACAAGCTGTATGCTGGGGTTTTATACGTGAGCTTTTTTAATATGCTCTACTACTTTTTATGTAATGATAAATTGCTTTGGGATTTTAAATCTTCTCATCTTTCATTAAAAGCACTGCGTATTTTACACCTTATGTTCATTACGCCTCTCATGATTTTTTCGTTCTTAGCTACTTATCCGTCTACACTCGCTAACCAGGTGAAATATATTACAAAATGGGTATGTACAGCTTCCTTTGTAGAATGGGTTGGGCTCAGGTGTAAAGGAATTACATTTAGGCACGGCTGGCATTTGGGGTGGTCCGCACTTATTTACGTAATGATGCTTATCTTCTCGAGATGGTTTCAAAAAAAGCCTTTTGCGGTCTTACTGCTCTCGGTTTTAGCAACAGTGGTTCTCAGCGTTATCTTTAAAGTTCCCGTGAGCAAACGGATGCTAAAACATCCGCTGAAACGAATATTGACTCGGCCTTTAAAAGATCATGTGACTCAAGCTGTTGCGAATAAAGTAAAGCGAAAATGCCTGCTTCTCAAGCTGTTCTCGTAAGTTCCTGCTCTCTGTGAAGAGCAGGTTTTTTAGCTTACTGGAGGAATAACGTCCGTCAGCAGCAGAACAAAAAAAATCAGGCCCACTCCCGTAAAGCTTAAAGAAGCAAGAAAATAAGCCGTCCAGCGCAAGCGAAACGGATTGTGTTCAATATTAGCCCCAGACATTAACCTCATGGAATGAGTCTTATAGTGAGAATGAGCGCTGTTGCTTCCGCTGCTTGAAAACCAAAAAGTCAAAACTGAAAACAAAAGTCCGCTAAAAAACATAAGCTCAATAAAGCGGATAGACAAAAATGATGAGCACGCATAGGTTAATCCAGCTTCAATAAGCAGGGTAATCACAAAAATAAGCTGAGTTCTCTTCAAAAAATTCTCCCCTTTTTTCTCCGTGTCTACTTTTCATCATACAATAATTTACATGTATAAAAAGTCTCAAAAATGCTTTTATTATGATATAATGGTAATAAATGTATTATTAAAAGTATTCAAAACCCGCATGCATCACGATTGTAAGGTCTTTTATAATGATGAGACTTACTATATACGCTGCGCTTAGCTTCAAGTGCGTAAATGAAAGTGAGGAGTGTGTATGGACTTAGGAGAAACTGTGATTGCGATACTAGCAGCGGGAGCACTGCTGTTATACGGTACGTTAGAGCTTTGGTTTGCGCCTCGTAATGCTTCCTTTTTTAAAGGGTGGAAGCAAAAACTAGCCGTCATTTTACCGTTATATGCGGTTACATTCGGCATATGGTTCGCGTGTTTTTCGTAACAAAAAAAGTCTTACAAAAAGGAGGAATGAAAAATGGAAATCAATTCATACCTCATTCGGTTTTCATGTATGCTGATGCTCATGTTTGGAGGATTATTTATTATACGGTATGTAAAAACAGGTGACTTTTATTTAGATCAGCTTCTTGTCTTTGGAGCGGGTTTTGTTCTGTTTATCGGCTCGCTTATTTGGAAAAGAAAACATCAGCAGCAAGGAAATAGAAAAGCTTGTTAATCTCATGGAATTGTGACAGTATAAAACAGATAAAAAATGTAATCTCGTGACCTTGCTAACGTTTACGAGCCGCTGGAGGAAAAGAAAATGAATGTACCTAATTGCCCAAGCTGTCAATCACAGTATACATATGAAGATGGAAACCTGTTCGTCTGCCCAGAGTGTGCCCATGAATGGAGGCAAGACGAAAAAACAGAAAGCAGGGAAGAACAGCTTACTGTAAAAGATGCAAACGGGAACCTTTTAAAAGACGGAGATTCAGTTACCGTCATCAAAGACTTAAAAGTAAAAGGGAGCTCATCGGTTGTAAAAATCGGAACGAAAGTAAAAAGCATTCGTTTAGTAGAAGGCGATCATAACATCGACTGCAAAATTGACGGATTTGGAGCGATGAGCTTAAAATCTCAGTTTGTTAAAAAAGCATAAGAATTAAAAAAGCCAGGATGAAGAACAACTTCACTCTGGCTTTTTTCTATGTGTTTTAACTGATACAGCTAAATATATAGACCATTTTGTCTATTTTAGAAGGAATCTAGCTAAATGTCCCGAACTTACTTAAAGTGTCTGATAATTTGGATATTAATGGAATGGATGTCCGTTTCATGAAGACAAAAGGGAGGGAGAAATGTGAAAAAGTTTTTAGCGTTTCAAATTTTAATTGCATTAGTAATCGGAGCTTTTATCGGGCACTTTTTTCCGGACTTTGGGATGGCTTTAAGAGCGGTAGGAGACGGGTTTATCCGGCTCATTAAAATGATTGTGGTGCCGATTGTCTTTTCAACCATCGTCATAGGTGCTGCGGGAAGCGGCAGTATGAAACAAATGGGGAGTCTAGGGTTAAAGACGATTATTTGGTTTGAAATCATTACGACCATCGTATTAGGAATCGGCCTGCTGTTAGTGAATTTGCTAAAGCCCGGAGTAGGCCTCGATCTTTCTCATCTTGTGAAAAAAGATATCGGTGAATTGTCTCAGTACACCGACAAAGTCGTAGACTTTAAACAAATGATTTTAAACATCATTCCAACGAATATCGTGGATGTGATGGCAAAAAATGATTTGCTGGCCGTGATTTTCTTTGCTATTTTATTTGGTGTTGCCGCTTCAGGAGTTGGGAAAGCATCCGAACCTGCAATGAAATTTTTTGAATCCACGGCTAAAATTATGTTTAAATTAACGCAAATTGTGATGGTCACAGCGCCTCTTGGTGTACTAGCGCTAATGGCTGCATCTGTAGGGCAATACGGCATTGTACTTCTGCTTCCAATGCTAAAGCTTATTGGAACCGTCTTTTTAGGTCTTTTTATTATTTTATTTGTTTTATTTCCGCTTGTTGGTTTTTTGTTCAAATTCAACTACTTTGAAGTATTCAAAATGATTTGGGATTTGTTTCTTATTGCGTTTTCAACAACAAGTACGGAAACGGTGCTGCCACAGCTGATGGAACGGATGGAAAAGTACGGATGCCCTAAACGAGTTGTGTCGTTCGTTATTCCGTCGGGCCTGTCGTTAAACTGTGATGGCTCCACGCTGTATTTATCCGTTTCATGCGTCTTTTTAGCACAGGCTTTTAACATCGATATGCCATTAACTCAGCAATTATTTATGATGCTTATACTCGTGATGACAAGTAAAGGAATTGCGGCTGTCCCGTCAGGTTCACTTGTTGTTCTTTTAGCAACAGCCAACGCAGTAGGTCTGCCGGCTGAAGGAGTGGCAATTATCGCAGGAGTAGACCGGATCATGGATATGGCCAGAACAGGAGTCAACGTTCCAGGCCACGCGATTGCCTGTATCGTCGTCTCAAAATGGGAAAAAGTATTCCGCACCCAAACGCCGATCCCGCCTGCATCTCACACGGAATCTCTATAAAACCAACCCCCGCTTTAGCTCATAAAGCGGGAGTTTTTTGTTAAATCTCTAAATATTTATTAACGATGTAGACTAGCGTAATTTGCCATACTCAGCCCTACTCAAAAAAAGAACACGCGCCGCTTAAGTCTAAAAAAATGCCCTGTGACTGTTTTTTGGTCACAGGGCATTTTTTTAGATGAATGTTCACAAATTGTTCACTTACGAAGAAGGAAGATAAAAAGCTATACTAAGCCAAGTAAAAAACATGAAAAGGATGAGGAATGTGCCAACAACTAAAAAAGAAAGTATGTATTTTGGAATGATGATGTGCGGAGGGATGGTGCTTGTGATGACGATGTATAACATGTTCATGAATGATGTTATCGGGCATATCACGCTTGCAGAAGGTATCTTGAACTTGGTTATCACCTTTGCAGTTGCCATGGCTGTCGAAACTTTCGTAGTCGGTCCCGTAGCAAAAAAAGTAGCATTTTCACTGCCTTTTGATAAGTCTAAACAGTTAAAAGTCGTGTTGATCCTCTCAACGTGCATGGTTATTGGAATGGTGCTTTCCATGTCTGTATACGGGTTAATTACGATGTCGCTTACCAAAGGTTTAGACGGAGAGCCGCTTCTTTCAAGCTATGCATTGATCGTGATGAAAAACTTTATCGTGGCATACCCGCTTCAGCTTCTCATTATGGGACCTTTAGTTCGCTTATTGTTCATGAAATTTGTGAAAAAGAATCCGGCAGCTGCTTAAGTCAAAACCCTAAGAGCGTCTATTTTCTTAGGGTTTTGTTATGCAAAGCTGTTTGGTAAGCAGAGAAGAAAGTCACTAAATGAAGAGTGATTTGGCGCTATCTATCTAAGTACAAAGAGGATTTCATACTCTCTAAAACGTTTCAAAGCCATACTCTCGGGTACACACAACATTAATGAGGAGGAGATAGTATGGAAGCAAAAGCTAAGAATGTTGTGGGAGTATATGAAACGGAACAAGAAGCAATTCATGCTGTAGAGAGTTTAAAAAAAGAAGGATACGCATCGGAAGAAATATCTATCATAGGTAAACATAAAAAGACTAAAAAAGTTCAGAAAGAAACGCATACAAAAGCAGAAGGCGCAGCAACTGGAGCGCTTACCGGAGGTACGCTAGGGAGCTTGACCGGAATATTAGCAGGTGCCGGCGCTCTTGCAATCCCGGGAATAGGTCCAATTGTAGCGGCTGGTCCGATTGTAGCTACATTAACAGGTGCAGCAGCTGGTGCGAGTGTAGGCGGTCTGTCAGGTATTTTAGTCGGTATGGGAATTCCAAAACAGCAGGCCGAGCACTATAATGATTCTGTTAAAGAAGGCAGCCTGCTTGTTTTAGTAGACAAAGAAGACTGGGATCATGATGGAAACCCGAAAGCGCCTTTAACCGGAATGATTTTATAGAACGTATGATATGTAAGAAAAAGCTGTTGCAGTGCGGCAGCTTTTTTTATGCGCTGATTTTGTTTAGGTGAACTTGACTCACAATAATATTCCATAATAGTTAAAAATATCAAAATATGTCATGGTGTATCGAGTGATAATATGCCTTAAATTATAATGTAATATTATTGTAACAATAATGTATTTATTGTTTTATTTTGGAATTAAAATCTTGATGAATGCTTTAATAGAAGGATTTACGCGTAACTAACATCCATAAATTAACTGTAAAATATTACACAAAGTAGAATAATTTTCTAATTTATTTTCAAGAATTAATTTTTAGCAAATTATTCATGTTTGAAAGATGGTTAAAAAGTATATTTCAAAAGTATGTTTACTTAAAAAGTTAAGCAGGTTGATTAGTAGCATCATTCATTTAGCTAAATTTCGAAAGGAGCTGCTAAAAATGAGTATTCAAAAAAGTACAGATAGTTCTAGTTTAGCAGAAGTGATTGATCGAATTCTTGACAAAGGAATTGTCATCGATGCTTTTGCCCGAGTATCACTCGTAGGAATTGAAATTTTAACGATTGAAGCGCGAGTCGTTATTGCAAGTGTCGATACGTGGCTTCGCTACGCAGAAGCGGTCGGGTTATTAACCGACAAAGTAGAGGAAGAAGGGCTGCCTGGCCGAACAGAAGAGCGAGGGGCAGGGCTTAGCTTTTAAGTCTTTTAATCGTAAGGAAATTCATTAAATAAATAATAATAAGAGAAAAGAGGATGAAACATGTCAACAACTGATAATAATGTGCAAAATGAAAAACAAGAAAATCAGCAGCAGGAAGAAAAAACGCAAAACTCTTTAAATCTTGCTATTTTAGGAGGCGTAGTAGGAGCAGGAATTGGGCTTCTTTCAAGTCCGCAAACGAGTAAAAAAGTACTCAGCCGCTTAGGACAATCAGAAATTGTACGTGCGACAGGACAAGAGTTAAGAAGAAACGCACAGGATATTTTAACACAGCAAGCGATGGGAGCATTAAGACAGACGGCTACAGGCTATCTTGAAAAAGACAATTTAAGCAAGCTGCTCGCACCTAAAAAGAAAAAAGAAGAGGCATCAAATGAACAGGGAAATGCGCAGGAAGAAGTCAGCCAAAGCGCAGAAATGGAAACGTCTCAGTACGAAGAGCTAAAAGAAGAAAATAAAAATATGAACGACCAGCTGCAGCGCATTGAAGAGATGCTAAACAAACTCATGGACGCGAAGAAGTAAGATATCCGTCCTGAAGGGGAATTTCATGGATAAAAAAGATGTGGAGAAAGCAGCACTAAAAGCAGGAAAAAAAATAGTGGAGCACACGCCTGAACCTGTTAAGGAAAAGGTAGAAGAAAAGGTTAAAGAAAAAGCCAAAGAAAAATTTGTCGAAAAAACTGAAGGGAAACTGCAGGGAAAAGCAAATGAAGCGTCAGAAAAACTGCAGGAAACAAAAGAAAAAAATGCCCAAAAGGTACACGGCAAAGGAGAAGACGCAAAAGAAAAGCTCCAAGCTGTCTTACTATCAGTAAAAGATAAGCTTAGCGATGTGAAAGAAGCTGGAGAAAACTTTCAAGAAAAAGTTTCTTCTTCAGACGATAAAGAGAAGTCAAAAAATAAGCGGAAAATAAAAGGCGCAAATCAGATTAAAAAAGCAACGGATATTAAAAGCTCTACTAAGATTAAAAGTTCCAATGATATTAAATCATCTACAGATTTAAAAACAATGGGATCATAAGCGAAAGGAGAAATGAGATATGTCTATTCAAAAAAGTACTAATAGTTCAAGTTTAGCAGAAGTCATTGACCGTATTTTAGATAAAGGAATCGTTATTGATGCTTTTGCAAGGGTTTCTGTTGTAGGAATTGAAATTTTAACGATTGAAGCGCGAGTGGTTATTGCCAGTGTTGATACATGGTTACGCTATGCAGAAGCAGTAGGGCTTCTTCGTGACGACGTAGAAGAAAACGGTCTTCCTGAACGTTCAAATTCTAGTGAAGGACAGCCGCGTTTTAGTATTTAATATGAAGTGATATGGAACCTTCCTTTTTTGAGGGTGGTTCCAGCTTTTAGATCTAACTATTGGAGGCTACTAAAAATGGAAATTAAAAAAATTATGCAAGCCGTGAACGACTTTTTCGGTGAAAACGTAGCTCCTCCTCATAAAATTACCTCGGTGGAAACTACTGAAGATGAAGGTTGGAGAGTTATTGTTGAAGTCATTGAAGAACGAGAATATATGAAAAAATACGCCAAAGATGAAATGCTCGGAACGTACGAATGCTTTTTAAACAAAGAAAAAGAAGTCATTTCATTCAAACGACTCGACGTCAGATATAGAAGCGCCATTGGCATTGAAGCATAAACGATAAGATGGCAGGAGGAACGTAAAAATGACCGTCTTAACAGACAAAAGGAAAAAAGGCAGTGGAGCTTTTATACAAGATGACGAGACGAAAGAGGTTCTTGCAAGAGCGCTGAGCTATTTAAAATCCGGCTATTCCATTCATTTTACAGGTCCTGCCGGCGGAGGCAAAACCTCTTTAGCGCGAGCGCTTGCTAAAAAGAGAAAGCGTCCTGTAATGCTGATGCACGGGAATCACGAGCTCAACAACAAAGATTTAATTGGCGATTTTACGGGATACACGAGCAAAAAAGTAATCGACCAGTATGTTCGTTCGGTCTATAAAAAAGATGAACAAGTGAGTGAAAACTGGCAGGATGGCCGATTGCTTGAAGCTGTAAAAAATGGCTATACGCTCATTTACGACGAATTTACTCGGTCTAAGCCTGCAACGAATAATATCTTTCTATCAATATTAGAAGAAGGCGTGCTTCCGCTGTATGGAGTAAAAATGACCGATCCTTTTGTGCGCGTGCATCCCGATTTTCGCGTCATCTTCACAAGCAATCCGGCTGAGTATGCCGGCGTATATGATACGCAAGATGCGCTTCTTGACAGGTTAATTACCATGTTTATTGATTATAAAGACATCGACAGAGAGACAGCGATTTTAACGGAGAAAACGGACGTAGAAGAAGACGAAGCGCGCACAATTGTAACGCTCGTCGCAAACGTGCGAAACCGCTCTGGAGACGAAAACAGCAGCGGACTTAGCCTTCGGGCTTCGCTTATGATAGCTACTCTCGCCACGCAGCAAGACATTGCTATCGATGGAAATGACGAAGATTTTCAAACGTTATGTATGGATATTTTGCATCATCCGCTTACCAAATGTTTGGATGAAGAAAATGCAAAAAGCAAAGCCGAAAAAATCATTTTAGAAGAATGTAAGAATATAGACACGGAAGAAAAGTAAAGGAGCTTGAAAACATGAGTGAAACAAACGAAACAGGTATTTATATTTTTAGCGCCATTCAAACGGATAAAGACGAAGAATTTGGCTCGGTGGAAGTAGAAGGAACAAAAACTGAAACATTTTTGATTCGCTACAAAGACGCGGCGATGGTAGCAGCTGAAGTACCGATGAAAATTTATCATCCCAATCGCCAAAATTTATTAATGCATCAAAACGCAGTAGCAGCGATTATGGACAAGAACGATACGGTTATTCCAATCAGCTTTGGGAATGTATTCAAATCCAAAGAAGATGTAAAAGTTCTTTTGGAAAACCTTTATCCGCAGTTTGAAAAACTGTTTCCAGCGATCAAAGGAAAAATTGAAGTCGGTTTAAAAGTAATTGGGAAAAAAGAATGGCTTGAGAAAAAAGTAAACGAAAATCCTGAACTTGAAAAAGTATCAGCATCCGTAAAAGGAAAATCAGAAGCAGCCGGTTATTATGAGCGTATTCAACTTGGGGGAATGGCTCAAAAGATGTTTACTTCCCTGCAAAAAGAAGTCAAGACAGATGTGTTTTCTCCGCTTGAAGAAGCAGCGGAAGCAGCAAAAGCAAATGAGCCAACGGGCGAAACGATGCTTTTAAACGCGTCTTTCTTAATTAACCGAGAAGACGAAGCGAAGTTTGATGAAAAAGTGAATGAAGCGCATGAAAACTGGAAAGACAAAGCCGATTTTCATTACAGCGGTCCTTGGCCTGCTTATAATTTTGTGAACATTCGCCTAAAAGTAGAAGAGAAATAACGTGCTTCACAAATTAGTAACCGCCCCTATTAACCTTGTAGTGAAAATCGGCGAAAAAGTACAGGAAGAAGCTGATAAACAGCTATATGACCTTCCGACGATTCAGCAAAAACTCATTCAGCTTCAAATGATGTTTGAGCTTGGTGAAATTCCGGAAGAAGCGTTTCAAGAAAAAGAAGATGAATTGTTAATGAGGTACGAAATTGCGAAGCGCAGAGAAATTGAACAATGGGAAGAGCTAACAAAAAAAAGAAATGAGGAATCCTAGATGGGAGAATTACTGTATTTATACGGTTTAATTCCAACAAAAGAAGCAGCAGCCATAGAGCCGTTTCCATCTTATAAAGGGTTTGACGGAGAACATTCACTGTACCCACTAACGATTGACCAGGTGACGGCTGTCGTTTCTAAACTGGATGCTGACACCTATTCAGAAAAAGTGATTCAAGAAAAAATGGAGCAGGATATGAGCTGGCTGCAGGAAAAAGCATTTCATCATCACGAGACGGTAGCCGCTTTGTACGAAGAATTTACGATCATTCCATTAAAATTTTGTACCATTTATAAAGGTGAAGAAAGTCTGCAGGCAGCTATTGAGATTAACAAAGAAAAGATAGAAAATTCACTGAAGCTGCTTCAAGGAAATGAAGAGTGGAACGTGAAGATTTACTGTGATGATACGAAGCTTAAAAAAGGAATCAGCGAAACGAATGAAAGCGTGAAAGCGAAAAAAGAAGAAATTAGTCACTTATCACCAGGAAGACAATTTTTTGAAAAGAAAAAAATAGATCAGCTGATTGAAAAAGAATTAGAACTTCACAAAAACACAGTGTGTGAAGAGATACATGACAAGCTCAAGGAACTGTCGCTTTATGACTCTGTGAAAAAAAATTGGAGCAAGGACGTAACGGGCGCAGCTGAACAGATGGCGTGGAACAGCGTGTTTCTTCTCCCGTCTCTGCAAATCAATGAGTTTGTAAACAAAATAGAAGAGCTTCAGCAAGAGCTTGAAAATAAAGGCTGGAAATTTGAAGTGACGGGACCATGGCCGCCCTATCATTTCTCGAGCTTTGCGTAAAGTGAGGAATCAACAGTATGTCTCTTAAACAATCCATGGAGAATAAAGATATTGCTCTTATTGATATTTTAGATGTCATTTTAGATAAAGGAGTCGCCATTAAAGGAGACTTAATCATATCCATAGCCGGCGTCGATTTAGTGTATTTGGATTTGCGGGTGCTTATTTCTTCGGTTGAAACGCTGGTTCAAGCAAAAGAAGGAAATCGCAAACCAATCACTTCTGAACAATTTGATAAACAAAAGGAGGAATTAATGGATGCAACCGGTCAGCCAAGCAAATGGACGAATCCACTTGGATCCTGATCAAGCTGAACAAGGCTTAGCGCAGCTTGTGATGACAGTTATTGAGCTATTGAGGCAAATCGTTGAACGTCATGCCATGAGGCGGGTGGAGGGTGGAACGTTGACGGACGAACAAATTGAAAACTTAGGAATTGCACTAATGAACTTAGAAGAAAAAATGGACGAGTTGAAAGAGGTGTTCGGTCTGGACGCAGAAGATTTAAATATTGATCTTGGACCGCTAGGCAGCCTGCTTTAAGCGGTCAGTAGGAGGAACAGTATGGCAGTCGAACATAATATGCAGTCAAGTACGATTGTAGATGTGCTCGAAAAGATTTTGGATAAAGGAGTCGTCATAGCAGGGGACATCACCGTAGGAATTGCAGATGTCGAGCTATTAACGATAAAGATCCGCTTGATTGTGGCTTCGGTTGATAAAGCCAAAGAAATCGGCATGGACTGGTGGGAAAATGACCCTTATCTCAGTTCAAAAGGAGCCACTAACAAAGCGCTCGAAGAAGAAAATAAAATGCTGCATGAGCGGTTAAAAACGCTTGAAGAAAAAATAGAAACGAAACGTTAAAAACTGTACGCTACTTAAAAAATGGAGGGATTTACAATGGCAACTGAAACAAAATTAGATAACACACAGGCAGAAAACACGGAAAATAAAAAGGCGGAAAACGGTTCAAAAGAAAAGAACGCTTCAAAAGCAAGCAAAACAACAAGCAGCGGGCCAATCAAACGAGCGGTAGCAGGAGGCATCATCGGTGCAACGATTGGATATGTATCGACTCCTGAAAATCGAAAAAGTCTCCTTGACCGTATTGATACAGACGAATTAAAAAGCAAAGCATCTGATTTAGGAACAAAGGTAAAAGAAAAATCAAAAAGCAGTGTAGCCAGCCTGAAAACATCTGCGGGAAGCTTGTTTAAAAAAGATAAAGATAAATCAAAAGATGATGAAGAAAACGTAAATTCTTCTAGTAGCGAAACAGAAGACGATAACGTTCAAGAGTACGACGAGTTAAAAGAAGAAAATCAAACTCTTCAAGATCGCTTATCACAGCTTGAAGAAAAAATGAACATGCTTGTTGAGCTTAGCCTCAATAAAAATCAAGACGAAGAAACGGAAGATACAGATTCCGACGAAGAAGAGAACGATGAAAACGAGCAGGACGACGAAAACGAAGAAGAAACATCTAAGCCTCGTAAAAAGAACAAAGAAGAAGAGGAGCAAGAAGAGGAAGAAGAAAGTGAAAGTGACGAAGACAGCGAGGAAGAAGAGGAAGATTCTCGCTCAAACAAGAAAAATAAAAAAGTAAAAACAGAAGAAGAAGACGAAGATGAAAGCGAAGAAGACAAAAAGGAAGCGAAGCCAAAAAAGTCAACAGCTAAAAAATCAAAAAATACAAAAGCAAAGAAAAACACGGATGAAGAAGAGGATGACGCAACATCTCTTTCTAGTGAAGACGACACAACAGCCTAAGGCGTAAAGGAGGAAAGAAAGACATGAGTACAGGCCCTTCTTTTTCAACTAAAGACAATACGCTTGAATACTTTGTGAAAGCTTCTAATAAACACGGCTTTTCACTTGATATCTCATTAAATGTAAACGGCGCTGTGATTTCCGGTACCATGATTTCAGCAAAAGAATACTTTGATTACTTAAGCGAAACGTTTGAAGAAGGCAGTGAAGTGGCTCAGGCGCTAAGCGAACAATTCTCTTTAGCAAGCGAAGCGAGCGAATCAAACGGAGAAGCAGAAGCCCATTTTATTCATTTGAAAAATACAAAGATTTACTGTGGAGACAGTAAATCTACTCCTTCTAAAGGCAAAATCTTTTGGAGAGGGAAAATAGCAGAAGTAGACGGGTTTTTCTTAGGAAAGATTTCTGATGCAAAATCAACGAGTAAAAAGAGTTCATAAAAAATGGCGGGGCAACCACCCCGCCGTTTTTTAGTGATGTGATGAAATGTGCAGCTTCTTTTTTCGATACATGAGCGGAGTCATCTTCATTTCTTTTCGAAACTGATTAATAAAATAGCTTGTACTATTAAACCCTACTTGATAAGCGACGTCCGTCACATTTGCTTCTGCTTGCTGCAGCATAACTAAGCTTTGCTGAATTCGATAGTTTAATACATAGGTCAAAGGCGATTTTTTTAACATTTTCTTAAAATATCGACAGCATTCAGAACGGCTCAATTGTCCGGCTTTGGCAATATCATCGAGCGTAATCTTTTCAGCAAAGTGCAAATGAATCCAATTAAGCATTTGCTTCATCCGCTGATTTTTGATCATTTCTTTTTCATTGTATTTCAGCTGCAAACCATTAAGAATTAAATTTTTCCAAAGTATGCTGAGTTCAGAGGCAATCTCTATTTCATAGTGGTGCGGCTGCTTATGAATCCATGTGTGTATCTTATGTATAGACTCTAACACGTTATTTCCCCAGGCTTGCTTTGGACTGATGAATAAATGTGATAGATTCGTTGCATGAATGTAGGGATAAACGTAATTTGTGAAAAGTTCTTGCGGCACAAGAAAATGAGGAGAAACATTTAAGCAAATGTACACGCAGCCAGATTTGTTTATGTCTTCAGCAGCCATATGAAGACATCCGCTGTTAATAAACAGTCCGTAGCCTTGTTTTACAGTCACTGTTTTTTCATTTATTTGAAAAGACGCATTACCTTTTATAACCAATACAAATTGAAGCTCATCATGCCAGTGAAGAGGGATGTAGCCGTTTATGTGATCACTGATCGTTGTTTGATAACATGCTACTGGCAGCTCAACGGTGCGATGGGTCGTTAGCTCTTTTAAGTTTTCATCAATTTTAAAATGTGCTGCTGGCATACATGGTCACCTCAATATATTTATATTTTTTAATGCAATATGCGTATTTTTCGCCCCGTTTTTCACTTATTATAACACTATTCTTATAATAAAAGTGAGGGATGAAAGATGAACGATCTCAGCAGAAAAAAAGGGTTCTTCTTTGTAACAACGGGAGCTATATGTTGGGGGATGGGAGGAACGGTTGCTCAAAAGCTTTTTCAAGAATTTGAAATCAGTGTAGACTGGCTTGTTTCAGTACGGCTGCTCATTGCAGGTTTTTTGCTGCTAATGATTTCATGTATAAAAAATAATCATTCTCACGTATTTGGAGTATGGAAGAACCGAAAGTCAGCTTTTCAGCTCGTCGTTTTTGCCATAGCTGGTATGCTTGCCGTTCAGTATACGTATATGGCTTCTATTAAGCATGGAAATGCAGCAGTAGCTACGCTGCTGCAGTATTTATCACCGGTGATGATTATCGTATATTTGCTTTTGCGCAAGCAGTCTATATTTACGCGACAAGACGTCATCACTGTTCTGCTGGCACTGGGAGGCTGCTTTTTTTTATTAACAAACGGCTCTATTTCTCAGCTGTCTGTTTCTGTATCTGCCGTTGTTTGGGGAGTGCTGTCAGGCGTAGCGGCTGCTTTTTATACGCTGTATGCGGTGCCGCTAATCAAGAAGTACAGTTCACTTGTCATCGTTGGCTGGTCAATGGTAATTGGGGGAAGCGTAATGAGCTTTATTCATCCTCCTTGGGAAGCGTCAAGCTTATCACCAATAACCTGGGGATATATTGTATTTGTTATTATTTTTGGCACGATGCTTGCTTTTTGGTTTTATGTAGAAAGCCTGCAAAGTCTTTTACCTAAAGAAACGAGTTTGCTTGGAAGTTTAGAGCCTTTAGCCGCTGTTATTACAACCGTTGTTTGGCTGAAAGAGCCTTTTGGTTTCTATCAATGGATGGGCACAGCTTGTATTATTGGATTAGTTCTATTACTCACACGAACGAAACAAGCATCTTCTGAGACGACACTTTCAGCATAAATGGGGGCTTGCTAAAAGAAGAAGAAAACCAATGTCACTTTGCCGCCGAATCTGTAGAAACTCGTTTGACTTTTAAAATCTTTACATATTGAATAAACACTCTTTCTTTTGTAGAGACATTTAATTTAGCAAGTCTTGATGCGTCATCTCGATTTTCAGCAGATTCTATCACAAAAGTTCCTTTGATTTTGGCTTCATCTTTTAGAACGGAATACTGTATTTCAAATCGTTTTGCTTTCGTTTTCTGCATAGTGATTGATAAGCTCCTTTGCCTGATAGATTAATGTATTGCTATGAAATAAGCTTCGATAAAAAGGAAGAAAAGAACGTAACATATACTACTAAATGAAATGCAGAGCGGCAGTGACTTTTATCACACCACACCCTAGTATTTCATCTTTTTACCAAAAAAGATAGGGTGTTTTACCGTTGCTGCTTATAAAATCTTTTATTCTTTCTGCTTGACCTAGAGTTAACTCTATGGTTTATCTTGTAGTAGTATCATTTCAAGGAGGGGCTTTATATGAAGTATCATACAATTGCTAATACTGACTTACACGTATCAAATTTAATTATGGGAAATATGCGTTTAACAGAGCTTTCTTTACCGGAAGCAGAGAAGCTAATCCGCACAGCGATGGAAGAAGAAATTAACTTTTTTGACCACGCTGATATTTACGGTCCTGATTATGTAGGACAATGCGAAGAGTATTTTGCAAACGCTATACAAATGAATTCAAGTCTTCGTGAGAAAATGGTGATTCAAAGTAAATGCGGCATTAACGCAGCGGAAAATTACTATGACTTTTCAAAGAAGCATATTATAGACTCTGTTAACGGCAGCTTAGAGCGTTTAAAAACAGATTACTTAGATCTTTTATTACTTCATCGTCCAGATCCGCTAATGGACCCTGAAGAAGTAGCAGAAGCGTTTAATGAGCTTCAAAGCAGCGGAAAGGTACGTCACTTTGGGGTGTCGAACCACAACCCAGCGCAAATTCAGCTGCTTGAAAAATATATCAACCAAAAGCTTGTCGTAAACCAGGTGCAGTTCAGCATCGCACATACGCCAATTATAGACTCTGGTATTTCTTTAAATATGGGCATCGACCAAGCTGTGAACCGCGACAGCAGCGTGCTTGAATATTGCCGTTTAAATGATATAACGCTTCAAGCGTGGTCGCCATTTCAAAACGGATTTTTCGAAGGACCTTTCCTAGGCGATAAAGAGAAATTTGGAAAGTTAAACGAAGTGATTGATCGCATCGCAAGTAAGTATAGCGTGACGAATACAGCGATTGCCGTTGCGTGGATCACAACTCATCCTGCAAACATCCAGGTAGTGCTTGGTACGACAAATATTCAACGTATGAAAGATGCAAGTAAAGGTTCAGAAATCAAGTTAACGCGCGAAGAGTGGTACGATATTTATAAAGCCGCTGGCAACATGGTGCCTTAAGCGCTGCAGTTTTTAAAATAAAGCAGGTAACTCCGTTCGGATATGGAACGGAGTTACCTGCGTTTTAGGATAAGTAACTACTGGTTAAGCTAGAAAAAGATTTAGCAGCAGCTCAATTATTTTTGTGACGCCAAGACCTAACAAAAAGGCAATAAAACCGCCAATTACAATAGTAAGCATCATGTGAGCAGTATTCATCGTATTCATCCTTTCGGGTTTAAATATATGTTGCTTGCTGCTTGTACAAAAAGTCTGCAGCATAAAGAGCGCAATGAAGAAGACTATAAAAGAATAAATTCTCGAGATAACTGGAGGTCAAGACAAACTCATCATGTTTTTCTGAGAAGTTTAAGGTGTAGGAGGAAGCAGTATGACGTATACCATTTCACAAGTTGCAAAGAAATTGAACGTGACAATTTATACCATTCGCTATTATGATAAAGAAGGGCTTTTTCCATTTTTAGATCGTACAGCGTCAGGGAATCGTATTTTTAAAGAACAAGATATTGAATGGATTGATTTAATCTGCTGTTTAAAAAGCACAGGGATGCAAATCAAGGACATTCGGACGCTTATTGAAAACTGTACGCTTGAAAATGCCGTGCTTGATAAAAGTCTGCAAATGCTGATGGATCATAAAAAAGCGGTACAAAAAGAAATCGAAGAAATCCATCACAAGCTTGAGACGATTGATTATAAAATTAAGCACCTGCCGGAAATGTACGAGCGAATTGTTAACAAGCCTTCAAACTAAACAAAAAAGGAAGCGTGAAAATGATCAAAAAAGTAGTACCTCTCGCTGCAGAGAATATGCAGCAGTGCATTAACTTATATATGAATGTATTTACAAAAAAACCTTGGAATGAGCCATGGACAGAGAAATCAGCTAGAGAAAGGCTGACTGATTTACTGAACACACCTAAATTTATGGGCTATTTATTTTATGACCAAGGAGAGTTGATTGGAATGATTGCAGGTCACGCAAAAAAATCATACAGCGGTATGACCTTTTACGTGGCCGAGCTTTGTGTCAGCGCAAGCGCGCAGGGAAAAGGGTACGGTTCAGCTATCTTAAGCCGGTTTGAGAACGAACTTCAAAGACACGATATCAACAGCTTGTATCTCTTGACGGCGACTGGAGGAGCTGCACAGGCTTTTTATGAAAGAAACGGCTATACTGTCAATGATCAGCGCGTTGTCTTGAAAAAAACGTTTGTTTAATGTTTAGCATCTACATAGAGCAGGAAGAGAGTTGCAGAGTGACTCTCTTTTTAATTAATCTTTTTATCTATTAATATGTAGAAGAAAAGGAAGTATGAACAAGAAAAATAAGGTGAGGGGAAGAAATAGACAAGAAACGGCAGATTAAAAAAATCTATTTTTTTATAATGGCTAGTCTTATTATTACCTGATTCATAAGCACATTTAAAAACAGTGCCCATTATGTGGACACTGCTTTTTCATAATAAAGTGGAAAGCTAGCTTTTGGTAAAAAAATTAGCGGAAATGAAGCTGTTCATCATTATTTCTAATGATTAGCAACCGCCAAACCCTCCCCAGCAAGCACAGCCGATGATGATTAATAAAATGAATAATACGATGATTAAAGCAAAGCCACTGCCAAATCCGCCGCCGCCGCCGTAACCGTAACCGCCATAACCACAGCCACCATAGAAGCCCATATATTTCACCTCCAAGTTCTGAGTACATTTTTAACATATGCCTGAAATGCAAAAGTGCTCCAAAAATATCCAATGATTTCAATGAAAATAAAAAAGATAAGAAAAGAAGATGGACACGGTACTTTTTTTCACTTTCTACATAGGATGAATCATCCCAAGATCTCATATATGAGCCCCCATGTTATAACAAAGCAGGCTAATACCACTTCCTCCTTAGCCTGCGTACATAATGAAGGAGAAGCCGAAGAATTTTTTCTTCGGCTTCTTATTTTTTTACTATGAAATAAACACGTTAGTACTTTCCCTATACCATTTTAAGTCAGGATCCGCTTTTTGTTCTTTACATTACAGTAAGAAACGCTTACTATGTGAGAAAATGGAAAATGTTAATGAAGCATTCTTTTTACATAACTTTCTGTGAGAAGTAAAAGAGGGAGAGACATAACATGATCGAAAGTCATACTATTTATTTACGCCCGTTAACTGTCAGCGATGCACACGACAGCCTTCGGTTGCAAAAGGACAATCGCGGCTTTTTTGAACAGTTTTCTATGATTCGAGAGCATTCTTTTTATACGTTAGAGAGCCAAGTAGAAAAAATTCAGCGTCACGAAGAGAATAGGAGAAACGATGAAGAATACTATTTTGGTCTTTTTCAAAAAGAGAATAATAAGCTGATTGGCACCATTAGTCTTTTTCAAGTGCTGCGCGGATCTTTACAAAGCGCATTTATCGGCTATTTTCTAGATCAGCATCATAATGGAAAAGGGTACGCAACAGAAGCCGTAAAAGCACTTGTTGACTATGCGTTTGAAGAGCTGCATCTTCACCGCATTGAAGCCGGCGTTATGCCACGTAATTTGCCTTCTCAGCGCGTATTAGAAAAAGCAGGGTTTCGTAGGGAAGGAATTGCTAGGAAAAATGTAAATATTAATGGCATATGGGAAGACCATCAAGTCTTGGCTATCCTTAACCCCAATGATGAAATAGAAGAAATACACGAGTTCTTAAAATTTTGATATACGTTTTTACATTTAAATTTTATAATGAGAGTAAGAGAATAGAACAGTCTATATTTAAATAGTAGGTGACTAAGGTAATGGAAGAGAGGAACATCAATGAAAAAGCCGTTTGGGATGTATTGCAGATGGCTAGCGAAGTAGTCGGAAGCAGAACGCTGTTTGTAGGGATTTTCGACGAACAATTTTCAGTTATGAAAGCCTTTAATAAAGAAGGGGGAAGCCTTGTAGAGGATGGACTGACGCTGCCGTTAGAGCTTGCGGTATGCAACTTAGTTACGTGTGATGAACCC
Source organism: Priestia sp. SRI_019 (assembly GCF_057586255.1). Lineage (NCBI taxonomy): Bacteria > Bacillati > Bacillota > Bacilli > Caryophanales > Bacillaceae > Priestia > Priestia sp. SRI_019. The sequence goes on from NZ_JBYCZN010000001.1 coordinate 1,418,954, forward strand.
CTTGTTATTCCCAATACAAAACGCGATGTTAGAACGTCTAATTTAGCCATCATTGATGGTGCCCGGGTAGGTTCTTATTTAGGAACACCTATTGTGCTAGAAGACGGGAGGATGTTTGGTACTTTATGCGCGGTCGATCCGGATCCTTATCAGTTTAGCGAAAGTGAAATTCAAGGGTTAAACCGGCTGGCTGGTATTTTGTCTCATATTATTTATAAAAATCAAGCGGCTGTTTTGCCGAAAATTGAAGAGAAAATTCTGCAGCTTGATAAACTGGCGCTCGTAGGGCAGCTAGCAGCAGGGTTAGCGCATGAGATTCGAAATCCGATGCAGTCGGTGCGTGGCTTTATTCAATTTTTATTTAATGAAAATGAACAGGCAGAGCCTTTTCAAAAAATTGTTCTTGATGAACTGGACCGTATGAATGAACTTATTAACAACTTCTTGCTTGTCACGCAGCCAACAGCGCCTAAAAAAGAAATCGTATCGATTGTAGAAGTTATTCATGATACCGTTGCTTTCTTGAAAAGTGAAGCTGCGCTGTATAATGTCGAAATGAACGTAAGAATAGAAGGAGCCATTCCGCTTGTATCAATCGATCCTGCTCAAATGAGACAAGTGTTTATGAATCTTTTGAAAAACGCCATTGAAGCAATGGAGAAAAAGAAACGCGGGGAAGTAAATCTTATTATCAAAAAATGGGAAGATTGTGCTCTTATTGATATTCAAGATACCGGTTCTGGGATTCCGCTATCCATTATTAATAAAGTAGGAAATCCATTTTTCTCAACAAAAGATGGAACAGGCATGGGGTTAGGGCTTTCTATTTGTAAAACAATCATCAACGAGCATAACGGTAAGCTTTCGATTGAAAGTGATGAGAACGGGACAGTAGTGACGGTTAAGCTCCCTTTGACGCTTTAAGATAAAACAAAAAAAGAAAGGAGAGCAAACCTCATCCTTTCTTTTTTTGCTGACCTTTTTAATATGCTGAACTGTCTTCAATCCAGTATTCATAGTCTTCCGCATCTTTTTTATTTAACTTTTTGCCGTTGATGTAAATTTTGTCCCATTCGTAAATTTGTTTATCCAAATAAACATTAAATACAATGCGTACATGCTCTTTTTCTGTATAATCGTAGCCGGTAAATTGTACAACGTGATGACGGCCTTCTTTTTTAATATAGGTCCATTTTGGATGATCGTTGTACATTTCAAGAGTAATTGCTTCGTCGCCGTAGCGAACTACATCTTTAATATTCGTTTTTGTTGGTAAAAATGATAATCCCGCTCCGACTCCAAAAGTAATCACAAGCGCTAAGATGCTTAAACCAATAGCAATTCCGATGTGAGTGCCGCCTTTTATTTGCAGATAAGCTTCTTTCCGCTGCTCCGGCTGAGCTTCGGCTCGAACTAACACGTTTTTAACTTGTTTATAATACCAGCGGTTGGCACATAGCCCTGTAATAAGTGAAGCACCGCCGAACACAATTGCATCCGACCACTCTGGTATGTCTACAAAGCACAAAAGGGAAAACCAAATTACCTCAATAAGCGTTAAAATAAAAAAGTGCTTATACATTTTTCGGTATGCAAACCAAGCGCTTGTCAGAAAAAAGGCTGCCCAGTTCCACGTGTTGTTTTTAGCTGGATTAGCTGTTTTTCCCCACTTCAAATCATAATAGGACGTATTTGTTCGAACTACTTTATGCTCTTCTTCAAAAGACAGGAGTCCATTTACTGCTTGTTCTTCCATTTAAAACACCTTTCATTGGTTATAATCTATCATCTAAAATGACTCTATTATTATACATTATTTCTATTATTTTTCTATTCTTCCTTAAATTATTTTTAACGTAAGAATATTTGTGCTATGGGTTTTTTAACGGGAACTTTCATAAAAAAGAAGAATATGGTAGATTTGAAGAAAAAGGAGCTCCTTGAACATGAATCGTTTAAAGAAAGACCTGCACCAATCTTGGTCAATTCATTCAAGCACGAAGTGGACGGCTGACAATCCTGCCAAAGGACAGTGCGGCGTGACAGCTCTTGTCGTTCAAGATATCAAAGGAGGATATATTTTAAAAACTCCGTGTAAAGAAGGATGGCATTTTTATAATCAGCTCAACGGACAGCGCTCTGATTTTACACAAGAACAATTTCGTGAGCCTCTCCATTATGCAGACATTTTGTCCAGTCGGGAAGAAGCGTTTATGGATACCAATAAGGAGCAATATGAGGCTTTAAAGAAAAACGTAATGGCCTGTTTCATACATGAAAATTCCCTTTAGAAAGGAACACATAAATGAAAAGTATTCAGTATTCCATTGTTGATGTATTTGCACAGAGAAAATATACGGGAAATCAGCTCGCTGTTTTTAAAGACGCAGGAAGACTTTCAGATAAAGAGATGCAGCAAATGGCTAAAGAAATTAATTTTTCTGAAACGACGTTTATCACGTCTGCTTCTGCAAAAGGAGAATATAACGTGCGAATTTTTACGCCTAATGAAGAAGTACCATTTGCAGGACATCCGACGCTCGGTACCGTTTATGTTATCCGAGAAGAACTAGAAGGAAAAGATACAGAGGAGCTTATTCTTCATTATAAAGCAGGTCCTACGCCCGTTACATATGATGAACAAAAAGATGTGCTGTGGATGAAGCAAGGTCAGCCCACGTTTGGGAAAGTGTTAGATAAAAAGCAGGTAGCGGATGTGTTAAACCTTGATGAAGCACATATCGATACGCGTTTTCCCGTTCAAGAAGTATCCACCGGTCTGCCGGTCATCCTTGTCCCGTTAATATCATTAGAAGCAGCTAAAGAAATAAATGTAGACAAAGAAAAATATTTCAAACTGATAGAAAATACAGAAGCGAAAGCAATTATGGTCTTTTCGCCGGAAACCTATCACCAAGATCATCAGCTAAACGTACGAGATTTTGCTGACTACTACGGCGTTCCAGAAGATGCGGCAACCGGCAGCGCCAACGGCTGTTTGGCAGCATATTTAGTTAAATACCGTTACTTTAATCAGCAAGCTATTGACATACGTGTAGAACAAGGATACGAAATCGAAAGACCTTCACTGCTTTATGTAAAAGCTAGTTATGATGGAGAAGCTTTTCACATTCAAGTAGGCGGAAAAGTAGAGATGATTGCGCGCGGTGAATGGATTTTGTAACAAGCTGTTCATCTGCTGTTCACAATAAGTCCTTATCCTAATGAAAAAGCAATAGGACCACGGCGTTTGGTTACACTAGTAAACAGATAGATACTGAAAGAATAAACGATGGCGGCCAAAAGGCCGCCATTTTAAATGGTTGATAAAAGGAGTGGCAGAAGAAATGATTCATATTTTACTGGCGGATGACGATGAGCATATGCGGCAATTAATTCGTCACTATTTGCAGCTTGAAGGCTATGTGGTTCATGAAGCAAAAGACGGAGAGGAAGCTTCGGGTCTGCTTGCTAAGCAGCACATTCATTTAGCGGTTGTCGATATTATGATGCCTCATAAAGACGGATATGAAGTTTGCGAAGAAATACGCAGCTATTATGATTTTCCAATTATTTTGTTAACAGCAAAAGATCAGCTGGAAGACAAAGAAAAAGGCTTTTTAGCAGGAACAGATGACTATGTGACAAAGCCGTTTGAACCAAAAGAATTGATTTTTCGAATCAAAGCACTGCTTCGCCGGTACGAAGTGGTAAATGAAAAAATAATCGTGCTGAACAACACCTCTATCGACCGAAAAAGCTATGAAGTGCACTGCAGCGGGCGACTGTTAATTCTTCCAATGAAAGAATTTGAATTATTAGCTCAGCTTGCGAGCTATCCAGGAAGAATTTTCACAAGAGAAGAATTAATTCATCTGATATGGGGAGCTGATTTTAACGGAGATAACCGCACAATCGATGTACACGTAAAAAGGCTGCGCGAAAGGTTTGAACATACCGATGATTTTGTCATTACGACGGTTCGAGGCGTCGGCTATAAGCTTGAGGTGACGGCAAAATGAAGACGCTCTATTTGCGGATTGTTCTGACAACCATTGCTGTAATGGTGTTTAGCAGTCTCCTAGCGTTTATTTTAGCAAACGTTTATTATCAGTACAGCTTAAAACCTTATAACGATCAAAAGCTTACGCGTATGGCAAAAGACATTGCGAGCTTTTACGAAAACAATAGGGGCGTGGATCAACAAGCTTATTTACAGCATATTAGTAAATTGGGCTATCAAATATATGTGGTGGACAGGAGCGGACATGAGACGTTTTACGGACGGGAATTTAGAAATCAGCGCTTAGAAAAGAGTGCTGTCAAACAAGTACTGGACGGAAAAATGTATCACGGAATTGCAAACTTTCCTTCACAGGTGTTTGTGACGGGATTTTTTGATAATGTGTTAGCGAATACCATCGGCGTGCCGTTAAAAGGAGAAAGTAACAAGCAGCAAGCGCTGTTTATCCGCCCTGATATTCAGCTGCAGTTCGGGGAAATGCGCATTTTTTTCTCGGTTATTTTACTGCTGATGATTGTATTAAGTATTTTATTTGTACTTATTAGTACGCGTTATTTAGTAAAACCAATTGTCAAGCTAACGGAAGCGACAAAACAAGTGGCAAAAGGAAAATACAACGTCGAGCTGTACGTAAAACGCCGAGACGAAATCGGCGCGCTTGCTTCACATTTCTCCGAGATGGCTAAAAGTTTAGAGCAGCTTGAAGAGATGCGCCAAGAATTTGTATCCAACGTGTCACATGAAATTCAGTCTCCCTTGGCGTCCATTCAAGGATTTTCAAAAACGCTCCGTTCTGCTAATCTTTCAGATGAACAGAGAAATGAGTATCTGTCTATTATTGAAGAAGAAAGCCGGCGCATGTCGTCACTCAGCAAACAGCTGCTTACGCTTGCTTCACTTGATAAAGAAAGTGGACATATCGAAAAAAGTACGTTTGATGTTGCAGCTCAAATCAAGCAAGTGCTGTTTATGACGGAGTGGAGCTGGCGTGAAAAAGAGCTGGCTATTGAAATGGATCTTCCTTCAACGATGATTTCAGGCGATCAAAAACTGCTTCATCAAGTGTGGACAAATTTGATTACAAACAGCGTAAAGTTTACGGAAGAAGGAGGAACGCTGTCTCTTCGCGTTGGTATGGAAGACACGCATTGCCGCGTGGAATTTCAAGATACGGGAATCGGCATGTCAAAAGAAAGCCTCCCGCATATTTTTAATCGTTTTTATAAAGAAGATAAAGCAAGAAGCCGGACCGAAGGAAGCAGCGGGCTTGGCTTAGCGATTGTGAAGCAAATTGTCGAAATGCACGGAGGTTCCATTCACGTTGAAAGCGAAAAAGGAAAAGGCAGCACCTTTCACGTTTATCTTCCGAAAATGTAATGAGCCGTTCATCTTCCATTCATTTTCTATTTTTATACTTTAAATAGAATTAAAAAAGGAGATGAAAGAAACATGTTTTTGGCTTTACGTGAATTGAAACATGCCAAGCTGCGCTACTTACTCATTGGCGTGATTATGGTGTTAATTGTATGGCTTGTGCTTTTTGTATCAGGCTTAGCAAAGGGGCTTTCCTCTGATAATGCTTCAGCTGTTCAAGAAATGAAAGGAAATTACGTTGTGCTTCAAAAAGAAGCGGATCAGCGCCTGACGCGCTCTGTTTTATCTATAAACAAAACAGAAGATATTCAACAACTAAGCGGCAAGAAAAATGCTGAGCCGCTTGGTGTGATGATGACAGCCGTTATAAGTGAAGGAAAACAGAAAAAAATAGACGCCTCGTTTTTTGCTGTAAGCACAAGCGGCTTTTTAGCTCCGAACGTAATAGAAGGGAAGATGATTACGAACGATGCGAAACATGAAGCCGTGGCGGACTCTTCTCTAAAAGAAGAAGGAGTAAAGCTAGGTGATATGATAAAAGATACGGCTTCAGGAAAAAGCTTTAGGATTGTTGGGTTTACAAAAAATCAGTCGTTTAGTCACGCGCCTGTTATTCATATTAATCTTACAGAGTGGAAGACAATTGAAAGCACAGGTGCCTTTAATGCAGTGGTGTTAAATATGAACGATAAAAAAGCACATGCTCTTCAAAAAAAGGAATCTGACATTGATGTAATTAGTAAAGATGAAGCGTTAAAAGGAATTCCTGGCTATCAAGAAGAACAAGGCTCGCTTTTAATGATGGTCGCGTTTTTGTTTATCATTGGCGCTTTTGTATTAGCCGTTTTTTTCTACGTAATGACGCTTCAAAAAATGAATCAGTTTGGGGTGTTAAAAGCGATAGGAGCAAAAGCAAGTTATTTAGCGCGGACGATTTTATCTCAAGTGGTTGTGTTAACTTTATGCAGTCTCGCTATTAGCATTGGACTGACGTACGGAGTAGCAGCCGTATTGCCGGATTCGATGCCGTTTCACTTGGACGTGTCGCTAATCGCAGGCTGTTCGGCGCTGTTTGTAGCTGTTTCCGTACTGAGTTCATTATTGTCGCTGTATCGCGTAGCAAAAGTAGATGCGGTTGAAGCGATTGGGAGGGCAGTTTAATGAGTGAAGAAAAATTAGTTTTAGAGAGTGTTAGCAAGTCGTTTGGAGAAGGAGAAAACGCTGTAGTCGTGTTAAATGACCTATCGCTGCGTGTAAAAGCAGGAGAGCTTGTGGCGATTGTCGGTCCTTCTGGTTCTGGGAAAAGTACCTTTTTATCCATTGCAGGTGCGCTGCTTTCACCGTCTAGCGGACGTGTGATCATTGACGGAGACGAGATTAATAAAATGTCTCCATCACAAATGAACAGCATCCGTTTGAAGAAAATCGGCTTTATCTTTCAATCAGCTAATTTAATTCCATATTTAACAGTTCGCGATCAGCTTCTTCTTGTAACGGAACTAGAAGGAAATCGAAACAAAGGCGCCAAAAAAAGAGCGGATGATTTGCTTGAAAAGCTAGGGCTTGCTCATCGAAAACATCACTATCCTGAAAGTCTATCCGGCGGAGAGCGCCAGCGGGCAGCGATTGCAAGAGCGTGGATGAATAACCCTGAAATTATCTTTGCAGATGAGCCGACGGCAAGCTTGGATTCAGAGCGAGGAAGAGCAGTCGTGCAAATGCTCGCAGATGAAGTAAAGCTGAGGGGCAAATCAGCTGTAATGGTTACGCATGACCAAAGAATGCTGGATTTATGTGACCGCGTTGTGTGGATGGAAGATGGGAAATTAGTAGAATCAAATAGCGTGCAAGTTTAAAAAAGTGCTGCTCTTGTCAAGAGCAGCACTTTTTTTGCGTTCTTCATTGTGCATATATTTGTCGTCTCGGTTTGGCGCCTCCATACGTTCGCTTCTTTGTTAGTAGATGGGTTAGTTATTCATATTTCATTTCTTTAAAAAGCGTGTAGCGAAAATAAAACGATTAACATATGTAACATAATTTAAAAGGGAAGAAAATAAGAAACAGGAAATGAAAAAGCAATGAAGAAATAGTAAAAAGGTGATGAAACGATGAGAAAATGGAAAACAGCCGGGTTTGGACTTATCGTAGCAAGCTTTACGGGATGTTCAAGCAGTGGAGTTCTTGAAGAATCCCCGCCAAAAGCGTATCTCGAGGCAAACAACCACCTTTATGAAACAAAAGTTGGCACATACTGCTGGAAAGAGACGTGTGTGGATAAAGCAGGCCCTTTAGAATTGTTAAAAACCGAAAAGCCTATTGAAGTTAAAGCAAATGAATCGCTAGCGCTTATTATCAAACATAAGCGGCAGCCTAACGAGAGGCATATGGTACAAATACAAAACAAAAATGAAGTGGACGTACCACTAAAGAAAAATAAGATGAAAACACCTTCTGAAAGAGGTACTTACTACTACTCATATTCAGTATGGTGGATGGATAAAAATCAAAAAAATGTATCCAATGGAGATGCGTTGTACACGTTTGTGCTGGAAGTGAAATAAGGAGGTAGCATATGCAAACCCCCATTATTCTCATTGGACCTATGTGCGCTGGAAAAACGACGGTCGGTGAAAAAGTGGCAAAAAAACTAGATATTCCTCAGTGCTCAATGGATGAAGTGAGGTTTTCCTACTACAGGGAAATAGGATTCAGTAAAGAAACACAGCAAAACATTCGAGAAAAACAAGGATTTCAAGGCATGTACGACTATTGGAAGCCGTTTGAAGCCTATGCCGTTAAAAGAATACTAGAAGAGTACAAACATGCGGTCATTGATTTTGGCGCGGGTCACTCAGTGTATGAAGACATGGGGTTGTTTCAGCAAGTAGAAAAGACGTTAAAACCTTACCAGTCTCTATTTTTATTGCTTCCCAGTGCTGATAAAGAAGTGTCTATACAACTATTACATCAAAGATTGCAGCAAATAACAGATGATAAAGATGTTTTTGAACTTAACAAACATTTTGTAAAGCATCCATCAAATGAGATGCTGGCAAAACAAACAATCTACACAAAGGAAAAGTCGGCAGATACCGTAGCCGAAGAAATTATTTTATCTATATCCAAGGAGTGAAAGCAATGATTAAAAAAGTCGGTCAAATTATGGTATATGTAAACGATCAAGATCAAGCGGTAAAGTTTTGGACAGAAAAAATGGGATTTCAAGTTATGTCTGAACAAAATAATGAGCAAGGCATGAAGTGGATTGAGCTAGCGCCGGTAGCGGGTGCTGAAACAACTATTATCCTTCATAACAAACAGCTAATAGCAAAAATGCAGCCAGAATTAAACGTCGGAACTCCTTCGCTTCTGTTTTTTACAGAGAATGTGGATGAACTATACAGAGATTTAACAGCTAAAAGCGTAACGGTGGGAGAAATCGTATCAATGCCTTCAGGACGAGTCTTTAATTTTTCAGACAGTGAAGGTAACTATTTTGCAGTTATGGAAAAAGCGAATAATAAATAGAGGAAACAGAAAAACACCGGGAGCATATATATTTTTCTCGGTGTTTTACATGTGAAACAGGATGAGTTAGACTTCATTGTCATTAGTGAAATTAAATTCAATTAGCTTATTTCGCCCGCACTTTCCTGCGATTTGTCCTTCTTGATTCGCATTTTGCCCGCCATTTTTGGCAATTTGTCCACCTTGAGATGCATTTTGCCCGCCGTTTATAGTAATTTGTCCGCCTTCATATGCAATATTTGTATAATAATTAATGATTACACAGCATGGTTTTTTCTTATGAGGACGCTTTTTAAAAGAATAATCGTTTTCTACATAATATTTGTCATCTGCTGAATTGTAGTAGCAATAATATTTTTTTATAGGATTCACTCCTTTCGTCATAGTTGTTATATTTTATTCGTTATTTAAAGTTATGCTTGTACACCTATGTATTCATATTCGTTTTAATTTCCTAGAATTTAATAAATCAAGGAGTGAGATGTTTTATGATGAAACTAATAGGAGAAAAAGTGTTGCTAAGGGAAGCGACAGAGGAAGATATTAATGAACTTTATTATTGGAAATACGAAGAAAAAAACCAAGAAGCAAAAAAGTGGAACGCTCCTTATATAACAGAAGAAAAGCTTACGAAAAAAGAATATATGAATTTACTGGACAAAGAGCATGAGCTTTTTCCAGGCGTTCCTCGACTCCTTACGGTCATCATTGATAAAAAAGCGGTGGGAACCGTAAGCTGTTACTGGGTGGACAAGCAAACAAACTGGCTGGAAACTGGAATTGTTATTTACGACTCAGCCTATTGGAGCGGGGGATACGGAACGGAAGCTTACCGGATGTGGATTGATTTTTTATTTGAATCGACATCTTTGCATAGACCCGGTATGTCCACGTGGTCAGGCAACATCAGAATGATAAAAACAGCTGCAAAAATAGGCATGAAAGAAGAAGCGAGAATCAGAGAAGCACGTATCGTAAACGGTGAACATTTTGACAGCATCAAAATGGGAATGCTGCGAAGGGAATGGGAAAGTCATCGCAATAAAAGATTTGATTATGAAAGAACACAGAGATAAATTAGAGCGCTAATATACATTGTCTAATTATTTAAAGCTTCTTCCTTTTTGAATGGAAGAAGCTTTTCTTATGTTCAATCATGTCATTTGTGAGATCTAGCGTGTATAAAATTAAAAGAAGGAACGTTTATATAGGTCTGCTCAAATCAGCTACTGTGTTAAAAACATCAGGGGGGGAAATGCATGCGGGCAAACTTTAAAGAATCTACAAAAAGAAGCGTGAAAAAGGAGAGAACGCTGCAATTTACGCTAAATGTAATCGGAATATTTATGTTTATAGGGGTTTTAATCAGATGGTGGACTGTTCCGTTCGCTATTAGTAACAACCTCGGAATTTATTATAATCCAGATTTTCAAATGAAGCCGAGTGAGTGCAAGGAATTTCTTGCATTCGTTTTATGCGCAGCAGGCGTGTATTTTAGTTTAATAAATATCTACTTTTTAGGCAAAACAGGTAAAAAACTAGTCTATACCGTTCTTGTTTTACTGGCTGTCTTTAACCTCTATATGATGCTTACACTTCTTGCTGTAGAGACGCATTAAAGGCGTGCGTGCAGCTTAAAAAAAGAGGACAAACTCTCCTTTCTCCTTTAGAGTGTTTTACGATTTTTCTATGTAAAAAAACTCATAGGTCTTCAGCCATCTTCATTCGTTGAGCTTTCATAGCACTTCCACCTTTTGATATTTTTCACCTGACACATATGTAAATAGTATGTATGTTTTTACTTTCATACAATTCTATCAAATCTATTAAAACAGTTTTATTTTTTAAATTCAACTGAAAAGTATTTTTATTATTTTTCCATAAACGAACCGAGATAAGCTGCTATAAGGGTTAAAGAAAAAAAGAAAACTGAAATGATTTTTTACGAGTTTAATATCTTGACGAAAAAATATTTCAGGAATAAGATATGTTACATAAAGTAACGAGTGAAAGAAAAGTTACTTTTAAAGATTATATTTTTCCTAACAGGAGGAAGAGATATGGAAGCGATGACTTTTGTTTTATTCGGTTCAACAGGTGATTTAGCGAAACGCAAAATTTATCCTGCACTCTATAATTTATTTGTAGACGGGAAAATCCCTAAATCAATTTCTGTTGTAGGACTAGGCAGAAGGGAGATGTCCGATGCAGATTTTCAGAAAAAAGTAGAAGAATCTATTCATACTTTTTCACGTCGCGTCGAAAAAGATTCATCTCTTATGCAGCATTTTCTATCAGCTTTTCGTTACAGCCAATTGGATGCAACGAATGCTGAAGACTATAAAAGGGTGTTAAATCTAGTAGAAGCACGAGAAGCAGAACTAAACATTCCAAGCAACCGAATGTTTTATCTCTCCGTTGCCCCAGAATTTTTCGGTACGATCGCCGAGCATATTAAAGACAGTGGCTTAGGTGCTACAAAAGGTTGGAAACGGTTAATTATTGAAAAACCGTTTGGCCATGATCTACAGTCAGCTCGACAATTAAACGAAAACTTAAGCAAAGCGTTTAAAGAAGAAGAAATTTACCGCATTGACCACTATCTTGGCAAGTCGATGGTGCAAAATTTAGAAGCGCTGGAATTCGCTAATCCTATTCTTCAATCATTATGGAATAACGAACATATTGCGAATATACAAATTACAGCAAGTGAAACGGTCGGCGTAGAGGAAAGAGCAAGCTATTATGACCATTCAGGAGCCATTCGAGATATGGTTCAAAATCATATGCTGCAAATGCTGATGATGACGGCTATGCACTTACCGGCTCGCATTAGCGCTGATGATATTCGAAACGAAAAAATAAATGTGTTAAAAGCACTTCGTCCGCTTGTAAAAGAAGATATGGATCTAGACATTGTTCGCGGTCAATATGAGGCCGGGAAAATAAACGGCTCTTCAGTGGAGAGCTACGTAAATGAGCCCGGCGTATCACCATCTTCGCAGACGGACACGTTTTTAGCAGCCAGACTATATATCGATAATTCGCTTTGGAAAGGCGTTCCTTTCTACATTCGTACAGGGAAAAGAATGGCTGAAAAAGCGACGCGAATTGTTATTGAATTCAAAGACTCGTTAAAAGAGTTGTACTTAGACAAAGGAGAAACAACATCTCCAAATCTGTTGATCATTGAAATTAACCCGCATGAAAATATTACGCTGCAGTTGAACAGCAAAAATCCATTTAATCATGGTCATATTGAGCCTGTACAAATTAATTTTTCAGGTCAGCAAGAAGGAGCACCGGAAGCATATGAGCGCCTTATTGCAGATGCATGTGCCGGAGATTCTACATTTTTTGCTCATTGGAAAGAAGTAGAGCTAGCTTGGGAATGGGTTCAGCCGCTCCTTGAAGCGTTTGAGGAAAATACAGTGCCGCTTCACAAATATGCTGCTGGTTCACACGGCCCTGACGCATCAAATGAGCTTTTAGAAAAAGACGGTTTTAAATGGTGGTTGGATGAAGAAATAGTAAGTCAATCACGCGAAGTACAGCCAGTTTAATACAAACAAAGCGAAAGAAGGATGACACATGAGTACCAACATAGAAACACTTGCAGTTAATACGATTCGCACCCTGTCAATTGATGCGGTGAACGCAGCTAATTCAGGCCACCCTGGACTTCCGATGGGAGCGGCTCCGATGACCTATGCGCTATGGGCGAATCACTTACAGCATAATCCGGCAAATTCAAGCTGGTTTAACCGAGATCGTTTTATCTTATCAGCCGGTCATGGCTCAAGCTTGCTGTATAGCATGCTTCATCTAAGCGGATACAATGTATCAATAGAAGATTTAAAAAGCTTCCGCAAGCTAAACAGTAAAACACCGGGTCATCCTGAGTTTGGCCATACGGACGGCGTGGAAGCAACAACAGGTCCTTTAGGTCAAGGAATTGCAAATGCAGTCGGAATGGCAATGGCAGAAGCTCATTTAGCAGCAAAATTTAACCAGTCAAAATTCCCTGTCATTGATCACTATACGTATACATTAGTAGGCGATGGTGACTTGATGGAAGGCATTTCTTATGAAGCAATGTCCATGGCTGGCCATATGAAGCTTGGCAAACTTATCGCTTTATATGACTCCAACGATATTTCGTTAGACGGGGAATTAAATCTTTCGTTTAGTGAAAATATCCAAAAAAGAGCGGAATCTGCAAACTGGCAGTATTTGCGTGTAGAAGATGGAAATGACATAGATGAAGTCACAAACGCCATCGAAAAAGCGAAGCAAAATACCGAACAGCCAACGCTTATTGAAGTAAGAACAATTATTGGCTACGGAAGTCCAAAAGTAGCGGGAACAAATAAAGCACACGGCAATCCGCTTGGAGAAGAAGAAGCAAAAGCAACAAAACAAGCCTACGGCTGGGAAACAGAAGAAAACTTCTATGTTCCAGAAGAAGTAAAAGCTCATTTTGAAAAGCTAGAAGAAAAAGGGATGAAAGCAGAAGCAGAGTGGAACGAACTGTTTGCTTCTTACCAAAAAGAATACCCTATGCTCGCTGATGAATTAGAGCGTGCCATCACGGGCGAAGCGTTAATTGAAGTGAATGATATTTTAACATTCTCATCAGAAAAAGCGATTTCGACTCGTGTTGCAAGCGGAGAAGCTATTAATTATTTCACTAAATCCGTGCCATCTATTTTTGGAGGCAGCGCTGATTTATCGCATTCCACGATGACGGACATTAAAGAAGAAGGCCCTTACGCACCAGGATATTTCGGTAATCGAAATATTTATTTTGGCGTACGGGAACATGCAATGGGAGCGGCCGGTAATGGAATGGCCCTTCACGGAGGTGTGAAGCCGTTTGTCAGCACATTCTTTGTTTTTAATGATTACTTGCGTCCAGCGATTCGTTTAGCTGCACTGCAAAAGCTGCCTGTCACATATGTGTTTACTCATGATTCCATAGCAGTAGGAGAAGATGGACCAACTCATGAGCCCGTTGAACATTTAGCTTCTCTTCGTGCAATTCCAGGGCTTACCGTAATCCGTCCGTCTGATGCAAACGAAACAGCTAGCGCTTGGGCTTATGCGCTTCAGCAAGCGGAAGGTCCTGTAGCCTTAGTGCTTAGCCGTCAAAACTTGCCTGTATTTGAAGAAACAAAACAAAATATCAACGATCTAGCTAAAGGAGCTTACGTATTAACCGAAACAAACGATAAGCCGGAGATGATTTTCATTGCCACAGGTTCTGAAGTAGCACTAGCGGTCAGTGCAAAAGCTCAGCTAGAACGTGAAGGTACCTCCGTACGAGTTGTAGCAATGCCTAGCTGGGAGCTGTTTAGCAAACAGTCAAAAGAGTACCAAGAGCGCGTCTTGCCTGAATCTATTTCAAAACGGATCTCTCTAGAAATGGGAATTTCACTTGGATGGGAACGTTTTGTAGGACCAAAAGGAAAAGTGTTAGCTATTGACACATTCGGTGCTTCAGGAACCGGAGCTGATGTGATGAAGCTGTTTGGATTTACAGAAGAAAACGTAGTGGCACAAGCAAACGAATTACTAAAGGCTTAAATAAGAAGATAAATAGAAGGAGCTGTTCATATGAAAGTAGGATTAGTTGGTTTAGGGAAAATGGGGATTAACTTAGGACAAAACTTATTGGATCAGCGTCATGACGTTGTAGCATTTGACGTAAATTCAAACGCAGTGGAACAAATGAAAGAGTACGGTGCGTCAGGAGTATCAAGCTTACAAGAACTTGTTCAGTCACTAGAAACACCAAGAGTTGTATGGCTGATGGTTCCTCATACGGTTGTTGATTCTGTTATTAGTGAAGTGAAGCCTCTTTTAGCTGAAGGAGATATCGTTATTGAAGCCGGAAACTCTCATTACAAAGAGTCTATTCGACGCTATAACGAGTTAAAAGAAAACAAAATCCACTTTATGGACGTTGGAACATCTGGCGGAATGGAAGGCGCTCGTAACGGAGCTTGTTATATGATTGGCGGAGATCGTGAAGCTTGGGAAATTGTTGAACCTATTTTCCGCGATACAGCAGTAGAAAACGGATATCTATACGCTGGAGAAGCAGGGAGCGGCCACTTTTTAAAAATGGTTCATAACGGCATTGAATACGGCATGATGGCTGCAATCGGAGAAGGATTTGAAGTTCTTGAAAAAAGCCAATTCGACTATGATTACGAAAAAGTGGCGAGAGTATGGAACAATGGATCTGTTATTCGTTCATGGCTAATGGAATTAACAGAAAATGCATTCTCTAAAGATGCTAAGCTAGATGACATCAAAGGAGTTATGAACTCTTCTGGTGAAGGGAAATGGACGGTAGAAACCGCTCTAGACCTTCAAACAGCTACGCCGGTTATTGCGATGTCTTTACTGATGCGCTATCGCTCGCTTGAAGATGATACCTTTACAGGAAAGGTAGTTTCCGCGCTTCGAAACGAGTTTGGCGGTCATGCTGTGGAAAAGAAATAACAAGTGAAATAGTGGGTATAGTAAAAAAAACTAATGGAGGAATGAAAAAATGAAATTTTTTATTGATACTGCAAACCTTGACGATATTAAAAAAGCATACAAAGTGGGCGTTTTATCTGGCGTCACAACAAACCCTTCTCTTGTTGCAAAAGAAGGCGTAAAGTTTGAAGATCGTATTGAAGAAATTTTAAAAACTGTTCCAGAAGTAGAATCCGTTTCAGCAGAAGTGACGCCGGATGCCCAAACAGCAGAAGACATGATTGCGCAAGCAGAAGAACTAATCAAAATTAATGGCGGGGATCAAAACATTACGATTAAGCTTCCAATGACAATCGCTGGATTAGAAGCGACTCGCTACCTTGCTAAAAAAGGTGTAAAAACAAACGTAACGCTTATTTTCACTGTGAACCAAGCGCTTTTAGCAGCCCGTGCAGGTGCAACATATGTATCTCCATTCCTTGGTCGCCTTGATGATATTTCAGAAGACGGCGTACAGCTTGTGGCTAAAATTGCCGAGTTGTTCCGCATTCAAAATATCGACTCGCAAATCATTGCGGCTTCTGTAAGACATCCGGACCACGTTACACGCGTAGCCCTTGCCGGAGCTCATATTGCAACGATTCCATATTCAGTAATCGAGCAGCTTGTTAAACATCCTTTAACCGAACAAGGAATTGAAAAATTTGCGGCTGATTGGAAAAACGCTGTTCAAAGCTAAGTAAAAGATAAAGAACGTGCGCATTCTAGAAAAAGAATGTACGCGTTCTCTCATAATATCCTTAAAGAGGTAAACACCATGAATACAGTAGATGCTAAGATGATTAAAACCCAATACGGTTCAGAGGTTTATGTAGATGATGTAGAGCATATTAACTTTAAAAGCCTTCATGCGCCGAAAGTTAACCAGCCGCTCTATCGCATTGAATTTGAAATTGGCTACTTTTTATTAAAGGAACACAGATATTACGAATACGAAAAAAACTATTTTTGGCTTGCAGTAAGCGAAGATTTTAGTAAGCTAATTATTCAAGAACCTGATATGGAGAGCTTATTTGGAGCTAAAAGCGAAGACGAAAGAAAGGCGACAAAAGAGCTTTTAAGTCAGTGGCTCATTCATACCGAGGCTTATAAAAAACAATTAAACCAGCATATTAATGACTGCAAAAAAAGTAATGAAACAAATAAGGGCATAACGGCTGTTTTAGAAAAATTGCTGACTATATCAGCAGCAGACATTGAACAAGCCCCGATTGAGAAATTAGCTGCCTCACGGGCAGTTTAACTTAAAAAAGTAGGCAGACATTCATAGCTGCAATAAAAAAGATGCTTCGTTTAAAACGCGAAGCATCTTTTTTTCATTCTTTATAAAGAGCGGGCTTATCTGTAGGAAAAGCTCTTTTCGCATAGATTATTTCCTGATAAGAGGTGATAAGATACTCTTTCAGGAGGCGGTTGCTCAATGATTAAAAACATCTATGCCAGGTTTTCGGACTTCACTAAAGACGAGCTTGACCTTTTAAAATTCCTATGTTGAAACGACTGTATTACTTATTCCGCTAAAACCCCTATTACTTGAATAACTTATACCAGTATAAAGTGGTTTCAATAGTAGGATTATATGATTGCTTTAGTGTGTCAACTCCACCTAGTATGAATCCTTGTTTCACATAAAATCTGCATGCACCAAGATTATCATCTTGTGCTTCCAAGGACATTCCTATAAGGTTTCTTTGTTTTGCCCACTCTTCTGCTTTATTTAAGAGCAACTTTCCGACGCCGCTGCCTCTATAATCTTTTTTAGTAGCAATATTTTCAATATAACAGAAACGATTCCAATCCTTATTTATTCTAATCTGTCCTATGCAAGTATTATTCATATAAGCTAAAAACAAAGCTTTATCCTCTCGGTTTATATATTGGCTCCAATCAAGTTTGTCATCTGGAAAACGTGTTTCTCTAGCTTCATCAAAAAGAACTTCTTTATAAGACCACTTTCCTGCTTGTAAAGTGGGGACAACTCTGCCATATAGCTTAAAATAATCATTTGTCATATTGATATCCTCTATTAAGTCATTATTTAATGGGAAAATAATGGGTTTACTTTCACTGCCCAATAGTACACACTTCCTTTTATGATGTTTTGAAAATATTTTATTTAAGGATAAGTAAACCCTACTCAACATTGCTGCCCGTTAGCTGAATAGGTCTTTCTTTATACAATACTGTAAAAAGGAAATTTTTCCTTGTTATAATTAAAGGCAATCATTTTTACGAAAAGAGCCTTAGGAAAATAAAAGATAGTAATAAAAGCGACAATATTGTCGTTTTTTTATTGACGCATTAATCCGAGAAGGGTACATTATATTAAAACGACATAGTTGTCGTTTTAATATAAGGAGGCTGAAATAATGCTTATTACGATGTTAACAACAGGAACTCGAGGAGACACCCAGCCTTTTATGGCTTTAGGATTAGAGCTAAAAAAGAAAGGATACCGTGTACGAATTGCCGCTTCAGAAGCTTACCAAAACTTCATAGAATCGTACGGGTTTGAATATGCCATGCTTCGGGGAGATGTTTCTAAAATTATAGAGAGCGGAGCAGCAGACGACGCAATTAATGCAGACAATCCTCTCAAATTTTTTTCAAGCTTAAAAAATGAAAAGATGATGGGTATGATGATTAATATACAAGAAGATTTGCACAAAGCATGCAAAGGAGCCGATGCAATTGTATATCATCCAGGTGCGGCAATTGGTTACTTTGCTGCTAAAGAGATGAATATACCAAGTATCTTAGCCAGCCCTTTTCCAATGACACCAACAAAAGACTATCCAGCTTTAATTTTTTATGACCGACCACAATTTGGAAAAATATACAATAAGCTGACGCATCGCATTTTTGAATGGGGATTTTGGAAAGTAGTAAGTGGTCCTTTAAAAAAATATTGGGTTCAGCAGCATGGAGAAGGACCTGACGATTTTTTATGTCCGTACCCAAAGCAGCGTACAGCAGCTAACCCAACTATTATTTCATCAAGTCCCGCCGTATTTTCCGTATCTAAAGATTGCCCTGAACACGTTCATTCCTACGGAAATTGGTTTATGGACAGTGACCGTAGCTATCAGCCGGAAGAGAAGCTGGAAAGATTTTTAAAGGATGGAGAACCGCCGGTTTATATTGGATTTGGAAGTGTTGGGGATAAAAAAAACGCAGACGAAACGACTGCTTTAGTGATTAAAGCCTTAAAACTTGCCGGGAAACGAGGTATCATCAATATAGGAGGAAGTGGAATGAACCACACCGAGGAGATAGCAGAAGACATTTTATTTGTAAAAAATATCCCTCATGAGTGGCTGTTTCCTAAAATGTCTGCCGTTGTTCATCATGGAGGAGCCGGAACAACAGCCGAAGGCCTTCGAGCCGGTGTTCCAAGTGTTATTATTCCTTATGGAAATGACCAATTCGCTTGGGGAAGAAAAATTCATGAGCTAGGAGCTGGAGCAAAAGCCATTCCGAGAAAAGAATTGACGGCTGAAAAATTATCCGCAGCTATTTCCTGTACGCAAGTTCATGAAATTCGATTCAAAGCACAGGAAATCGGAAAACAAATCCGAGCTGAAAAGGGAGCTGAAAAAGCAGCTCAGGTGATTATTGATACACTCGAGACCTTCGGGAATAAATAAAAAAGTAAGCGAGCGTGAAAAGAATGCCAAAAGTAAGGGAAGGATACGCTGAAAAAAAGAAGCAAGAGATTTTAGAAGCAGCCAAAAGAGTATGCAAGAGCAAACCGGTGCATGATGTAGCCATGCGAGATATCGTTTTGGAAGCTGGAATGAGTCAAGGAGGCGTGTACAAATATTTTTCAAACCTTGATGAAGTATTTGTCGGACTTCTTAATCAAGAAAGCGTCAGCTATAAAGTAAAAGATAAAATTGAAGCCCTGCTTCAGACAAAGAAAGACTCCTTTGAAATGTTACATGATTTTATTATGTATATTGGAGAGCATATCCAGGAATCAATGACAGCGGGAGGAGAAATTTACTTTGAACTAGTAGCGTTGTATTCAAAAGACCCTCAGCGTTTTATGAAAATTGAAGATCAGCTAGTTGAAGTATCAAACCTTAAATATATCCAAAAAAAGCTTCACGACTTTATTACGGAACAAATAGAAGTAAAGAATTTCTCTCCGGCTGTACCAGCAGATGACCTGCTAGCTTTTATGGCTACAACGATCAACGGAATTACACAAAATCCAGCGCCGGTTTACAACGTCGATGAACAGAAACAAGTTGCTGAGGCGGCGAACGTAGAACGGCATGTCAATACGCTGTCAATAGCTGTCCGAAAGCTATTAGGTGAATAAGCACAGCTGCAATCTTGAAATGTTCCCTATAGTATTGCTAGCAGCGTTAAGCATAGTTAGAAAAAAGGCTCTCACTTCTCCGTCTTCTTTGAATAGTTTTGCAAAAATTAAGCATAATACGACTGCAAACTATATTTAAGGAGATGGAAAAAATGAAAAAAGGACTTATCATTGCTTCTTCAGTTCTTTTCCTTTCAGGTCTAGCTGCATGCGGAGGAAATAAGGACAATAACGCAATGGACGACACTCAAAATGGATTACGCAACACTTCTACAAACGACGGGGTTGATAACAATATCCCAATGGATAACACCGATCAGCCGACCAAGTCAGTTAAAGCAGCGCAAAATGTAGAAGATATGAAGGAAGTTGATGATGCATATGTGCTTCGCGATAATAATAATGCCTATGTAACGGTAGACCTAGCCGGAAATGACGCAGCGGACAATAATGATAACGGCAAGGTCAACAACGTAACGTATAACGGCGATACTTATCATGAAGTTTCAACTGATTTTGAACAAAAAATTGCGGACCGTGTGAGAGAAGCAGATAGTAAAATTGACAAAGTATACGTGACGTTTGTAAACACGGGCTTAGACAATATGAACAACAACAATAACGTACCTGGCGTAGATAAAAATGACAAGATGTATCGAGATGATGAAAAAGATAACAACCGTGATCCAGAAGATATTGTAGAAGATCCAAAAGATATGATGGACCGTAACAACAAAGATCAATAACATCAAAAAGGCCTCTGAATCACCAGAGGCCTTTGGTTCATTAACTAAGTTCAAGTAAAGAAATAAAAATCGGAAGAACACAGCAAGAAACGGCTGAAATAAAATCAAGCTCGTTCTGTTTTTTTGCAGAAAGCGTGAACTCCATCAAAATAATTGTCAGGATACTCATGAAAAGCGTTGCATAAAAAAGAAAATCGCGCTGACTTTCCACTAAAAACAACACCGCATTTAAAATCAAAATAACGGCATAAAGAAACTTAAGCAGCAAGTGAAGCTGCATGCTAAATTTATTCTCTTGTTTGTAGCGCAAGATATAAACAAAAAAGAAAATAAATAAAGTTAATTGCCATGAGGCAGGGAGTAGCTGCTGCCATAGATTGTCCAAGAAACTCATTCCTCCTATAAAACGATGATGCATATATGTAACACACACGTTTTTATTTTAAAAGTGAAGAGTATCTTTAGGCAAGAGCAATTTTTCATTTTTTATAGACTTTTAATATAAAAAATGAAAGGTCATCACGACCATTCTTTTTACTTCACTTCAATTAAAACCTTCGTACCGTCAGAAAACTCGTCTACTTGATGGGAGATCCAAGACCCGGCGCCTCGGTTGTCTGAAGGCTTTACATATTCAATATCGGCACCGCTTCCGCCTTCTTCACAAAAGGCCATCGGAAACTCATCTCGGTCATAGCCTCTTTTAGTCGGAATGCCTTTTAAAGACTCACGGCGGTTTTCCTCAGCCCCGTCTCGGTCAATTGTACAAACAGCCGATTTTCCTTTATCGATTGCATGTTGAATGTGCGCTGCAGTTTCAGGGTAACGATCAGCAGGGAAGGTAATTACTTCATCGTAGGAGGTATTCGTTGAAGAGTTCTGCTCTAACGGATTTCCTTCAATCATAACAATAACGGCTAATACTAAAATTAAAATACCAGAAACAATTTTTTTCAATCTGTAAAACTCCTTTATAAAACGTTTATCACTTTTATTTTAAAGTAATAAGAAAAAAATGTAAAAACATATAATGGAACTAGCTAGAATTTATAAGAAAAACATAAGCTCACGTACAGCCCCTGAACGTGAGCTTATGCCTAATGATGAGAGTGATGATGGTGCGTTTCGTTTTCAGCTGGCTGCAGTGAACGTAACTCTTCTTTCGATAATTTGCCTACTGCGACTTGCTGAGTAGGAAGGATGTGTTCACCGCGCGCGTTAATATCGGTTTTAATATAATAAATACCATCCTCTTTAAAGGTTGCTTTTGCTTTATACATACTGCCGTCATAATGCGCTTTTACTGTTTCAACTTTACCGGGAGCATCTTTTTTCCACACTTTAAACTGAACGCTTTTTGCATCATTCACCGTTTTATTTTGTTGCATTACGTGCACTTCTAGTACCTGTGTGCTCCGTGGCTCTATATTTTCAGGAAGCATCACATGCGCAGACAGAGGCTTTGGCTGCTTGTAGAGCTGATCTGCGTTACTGTTTACAGAGCACGCGGAAAGTAAAATCGTACTGAGTATGACCAATCCGGGTATTTTCCATTTGTTCATTGTTACTGCACCTCACATCGTTTCATGCATCATGCGTTTAAAAACCGCTTCAATGCTGTAATTCGTTTGATGACAAAGAAATCTAAAAGCCACACGATAACTAAGGACAGTCCGACTAAAGGAAAGACAAGACCAAACACCACGATTATACACGTCACGATGCGCATTGCATTTCCTTCAGGAACTTTAGGAGAACCTATGTTTTTAGCTGGTTTTCGTTTCCACCACAGTAAGGCTCCGCTGATGGCGATACCAGCAATTCCGATACAAATAATGAGGCCAATAAGCTGATTTATAAACCCAAACTGTGTACCTTTATGAAGCGTAATACCAAGCGCAATCAATTTTCCCATAAATCCATAGTTGTCGTACCGATAATCAGCTAACACAGCGCCGGTGTATTGATCAAGGTGAATGGTTGCTTCATCCTGAGCTCTTGGTGAAAAAACAGAGAGCGTATACACGCCTTGAGGTTCCTGTGGAATAGAAATGGTATAGCCGTCGTGCATAAGCTGTTCTTTTGCAATATCTACAATGTCATCAAGCGATACTTTTGTATATTGCGAAGATGTGGAGCTTGGAACTTCTAACGTTTCAGCTCCCCAAGGCACGTCCGCTACATCTTTTGTTTGCACGGTTGAAGTAGGGGCACTGCCTACCCAAATAGACGGAGGGTACCCAACGCCTGCGTTTGTGGCGATTTGCTGAAACGCATTGCCCCACAGTCCTGACCACGGAAGGCCCGTTAGTACGAGAAAAAGCATACCGGCTGAAATCCAAAAGGCCGGTACCGCATGAAGGTCTCGTGCAAGCACGTTTTTACCTTTTGAAAAACGAGGGATCAGCACGCCTTTTACTTTGTCTTTTTTGCGCGGCCACCATAAAAAAGCACCGGTTACAATTAAGACAACCGCCCAGCAGGCAGCCAGTTCTACAATACGATCACCCGCTGTTCCTGCCATTAGCTCTCCGTGAAATTCTTCAATTTGATTCATTAAGCGACTCGAATCATCCAGTTTTCCTACAATGTGACCATTGTGAGGATTAACAAAAATCGTATATGTATGGTCTTTTAATGAGATTCCTACTTCTGAAGAACGAGTGGAGCGCTCACTGGGCTTATACGTCAACACGTCAGCGCCTGGATACTTTTCCTTTACAGCCTGCACTTGTGCTGAAGGGGATGTAGACTGTGACTGAGCTTGAACATGATACAAGTCGTGGTACAGTCTTTCTTCAATTTGAGGCTTGAATAAATACATGCCTCCAGTAACAGCTAATATAAGAAGAAACGGAGTAAATACTAAACCCGCATAAAAGTGCCAGCGCCATATAGCTTTGTATAGGCCTTGAGAACGCGTCGTGCTTTTTTTAGTTGTACTCGTTGTTTCTTCGCGCTTTTCCTGCATCATTTTTTCCTCCTTTTTACTAACGAACGTGCTTTTATTATAGAAGGAAAGGGAGAATTAGCCATCACTCCTGAGAGTGATTGTTGAGACTTATAAGAGGAAGGTGCTAATAAAAAAAGCATCTGCTTAATGTAGAAAGGGCAGATGCTTTTTCGATTATTTCTTTTTCTTTTCATAATAAGGACCTAGACGATCAATACGATTTGTCCAAATTCCACCTGAATAATTAGCCGGAAGGCGGTTTATGTCTTTGACAGAATCAAATCCTGTGGAAAATTCGCTTCCGTTTCCGCCTACAATAATCGTCCGGGTATTGATAAGATCCATTCGGTTTAAAAAGCGGTTTGGCCATCCCCACAGAAAAGGTCCGATCTTTTCGGGTATATGTAGTTCAGTGTTTTCGCATGTTTTAGGCATGTATCCGCTCCACCCGGTTGCTATATATGGAATAAGGCAAGATTTCATCGTTGCTTTTGACATGACTTTTAAGTTGGGCATCGCTTTTTTCAGCGAATTAATCGGTTCGTCTCCTCCGTAGACAGTGATGTTTTTTAAGCGTTCTTTAGAGAGATGGGACAAGTACGTTGCTAATTTTTTTCCTTCTTCAGGATCATTGCTTTTTACGTGAATAAGAAAAGATTTGTGCGGAAAGTATTTCATCACTTCGTCTAGAGAAGGCATAAGGTTAACTCCTTTGCCCCGAAAAGGATGCGTTTTTCCTCCGTCTGCCGTGTAGCCGTACCCAATATCAAGCTTTTTTAATTCCGCCATCGTGTAGTCCCGTGTTACGCCCGTTCCGTTTGTCCGGCAATCAAGAGTCCAATCATGAAACACAGCAAACTGATTGTCTTTTGTAATGTGAACGTCAAGCTCGACTATATCAGCTCCGTCTTTAAAGGCTTCTTTTATAGACGGAATCGTATTTTCTAAAAAAGAGTGCTCAGGTTTATAGATGCGTTCCGCTGTACACGTATCATTTTGAATCCCTTTTATGTTAAACGTTTGAGCTACGCCTCTATGAGCAAGAAGGAGAGGCTGTCCGCTTCTTTTTGTCAATAAAGAGCTGTTGTTTATGTAGACAAAAACAGCAATTCCGATCAAAATAAACCATACAGATTTTCGTTTTAAAAGCGCTCTTAAAAAATTCATGGTATCCCCCAGGTAGTTATTACATGTTAATTCTTACTTCTAAAAAATCCTATAAGAATCCGTTCTCATTTTCAATATTCAAATGCTAATAACTTCATAATAGTTTTCAGATAATTTATAGAAAAATAAAATGTTTTACATCTATGAACACAAAAAAACAGCTCGTGAAAGCTGTTAGTTCATCAAGCCATTTTGAAACGCATAGCTTGTCAGCTGCACGCGGTTTTCTAAATGAAGCTTGCTTAAAATATTTTTTAAATGGCTTTTTACCGTGTGTTCAGAAATAAATAACTGCGCGGAGATATCGCGGTTTGACAGTCCTTTAGCCACTAATTGAAGCACTTCAAGCTCTCGTGCAGAAAGGGGAGTGTCGAGTTTTTTTATCGATGTTTCTTGCGGAAACTCTTTTAAAATTTGAAACGCAATTTCTTTTGACATAGGAACTTCATCTAAAGCGAACGCACGCAAATAGTCGTACCACACTTCAGACTGCAGGTTTTTTAACAAATAGCCCTGTGCGCCTTTTTTCAGCGCATCAAATAAATCCGTAATATCGTCTGAAACCGTGATAACCACAATTTTAACGTACGGAAACTGAAGCTTAATTTGTTTTGTCGCTTCCAACCCGTTCATCACAGGCATTCCAATGTCCATTAGTACGATATCAGGCATTAACTTTTCAGTCAGTTCAATGGCTTCTTGCCCGTTGGTTCCTTCGCCAACAATAATAAAATCTTCATATTCTTCTAAAATATCGCGAATGCCTTCTCTCGCATGAGCATGATCATCTACAATCAAAATACGAAACGGCTGCATTTACATAACCCCCTTTTTAATGCTAACAATGGTTTGGTTCTGTTTTCGCTCAATGGAAAAGTCCCAGTTCATGTCCTTCGCACGATCTTTCATAATTTGCAAACCAAGACCGGACTTGAGAGAGTCGGACGTAAAACCTGTACCTAAATCTGTAATTTCACAAATCCATCCCCCGGCCGTTTCAGTGGCTGTAATCCAGATTTTATTCGTTTTTGCATGTTTGATTACATTCATAGCCGCTTCCTTTACACAAGCAAACAGCTCGTTTTTTTCTTTTCTCGACAGCGTTGTTTCTGACAGTCTCCAATCTAGGTTTACATCTAGTAAATGAGTATGTGTTAAATCATCGACGTATTGATGAATGCTTTCGGTCCAGCTTTCGGAAGAGTCAGACGGAGAGTGCTTTAAATTCGTAATCGCTTGACGCGTATCGTCATGGACATGCTGAAGGGTTTGTTTCATCCGGATAAAGTCAGGATCCTGTTCTAATTTATTTTTTCTTCCGAACTTGTTCATTTTAACAGATAGGAGAAACAGCGACTGTGCAATACCGTCATGCAGTTCACGAGCTAATTTTTCACGTTCAATAAGTGCTGCTTTCTTTTCTTTTTCTTGTCTTAGTTCCTCTTGCATTTTTTCTAAAATAGAAAATAAATAGCGGACAAATACAAGCGTTACAAAAAAGACAAGGAGCGGAGAAAACACATTTCCCATATCCATTGAGATGTAAGGGAGCAAAAAGGCATGACGAACATACTCCCAAAGCGCGATGGTCAGAGTTGGAAGAAGCAAAATCAGCCATTTAATTTGTCTATATTTCACGGTATCCCTTCTTTCGTCCATAAAATGTGTCTATATTTTATCATTTGAGCAGAAAATTACTAGAGGAAAGAAGAGAAATCACTCTTAAGGGTGATTAGTACCACCCGTAGCTGAACGGATAAAAGTAATGGAAAAAGTCTTATCTGCAATATCATACAAGAAAAATTTTCGAGTGAATGGTATGGTTAAAAAGCTTAGTATGTGACAAGGAGGGGTCATTGATGGTAAAAGAAATTCGCACGGCGCACGTTGACGCCGATTTACATATTGAAGCTTATCGTTTTAAAGGGATTATGCAAAAGTTTCCTGCTCATTTTCACGAGTATTATGTGATTGGATTTATTGAAGAAGGTCAGCGTCATTTAATTTGCCAAGGCAAAGAATACATCATTAATCCAGGAGATTTGCTGCTGTTTAATCCGTATGATGTCCATAGCTGTGAACAAATAGACGGCAAAACGCTTGATTATCGCTGTATTAACGTGACGCCAGAAGTGATGAAAAAAGCCGTTTTTGACATTAACGGAAGTGACAGTCTTCCGCGTTTTAACAGCAGCGTGGTACAAAGAAGTGATGCTGTCTCTAGTTTAAAAGAGCTTCATTTGCAAATTTTAAATGGTGAACGGGAGTTTAAGAAAGAAGAGTTATTTTTATATTTGCTAGAAGAACTCATGCAGGATCATTCAAACCTTTCTTTTCTTTCGTCAGCCGTTGACACGTCCCGTGAAATTACAACGATCTGCAGCTATTTGGAAGACAACTATACAAACAAGATCACGCTGGATGAGTTAAGTCAGCTAATTGGATGGAGCAAATACCGGCTGCTGCGCTCTTTTACAAAGCAAAAAGGAATTTCTCCATACAGCTACTTGGAAACAATTCGAATCAATCAGGCTAAAAAGCTGCTAGAGCAGGGGAAAAAGCCAATTGACGTATCCTTTCTAACGGGATTTAGTGATCAAAGTCATTTGACTAAATTTTTTAAAAGTCAGGTTGGGTTAACGCCAAAACAATATATGAAAATATTTGAAAGTGAAAAGAAAACAGGATGCTAGTAATAGCTTAGAAGGGAGAGAAGAGCTGTGGATCATTTAGCTGCTTACATGCTGATGGCATTGGTCATGTCGATGATACCTGGTGCTGATACAATTCTTATCATGAAAAATACGCTTCATCACGGAGCAAAAGCAGGACGTTTCACCATACTCGGTATGGCTACAGGCCTCACGTTTTGGACGTTAATTGCTGTGCTTGGCTTGTCTGTTGTTATTGCGCAGTCGGTGTATCTATTTAACACGATTAAATACATAGGGGCAGCGTACTTATTTTACTTAGGCATCAAAATATTTCTGACCAAAAATACGCTCTCATTGAAGGCCATTTCAGAAGAAACAAAAACTGTAAAGTCTTCATCTAATCGCTGCTATAAAGAATCCTACATACAGGGAGCTCTTAGTAATTTTCTTAATCCTAAAACGGTATTAGTTTATATTACGTTTATGCCGCAGTTTATTAACTTGGATGCACACACAAATCAACAGCTGCTGATACTCGGTTTTATTCTGACGCTTATAGCAGTAGGGTGGTTTTTAATCTTGGTGTATGTAATAGATTACGTGAAAAAATGGTTTAAAAAACCGGTGTTTCAAAAAGCCTTTCAACGATGCAGTGGCGTGCTGCTGATTGGTTTTGGAATAAGAACAATAGTGTAATCGTGGTTAGTAGGCAAAAAAAGCTGGGATAAAAATATGTTAGTTAGAAGATCCGAATGAGTTTGATTCTTGATGGAGAATCAAACTCGTTCGGATTTTTTTATTAGTATGGTGAACATAGCTTTCATATATTTATTCAGTTATTTCTAGTTGTTGATTGGAGGGCAAGGCGAAGACTCCTGCGGAAAGCGAAGTCTTGCCCTCCAATCAACAGCGGTGTCACAAGCCACCCATACTAGTTCATGTATCCAATTTGCTCGTCTCTAGGTTGTATTGATTTAACTATGTCTCAATTTCTTTTCTTAACGTTTAAAAACACGTAAACGAAACAATTTGTCGTGTATCCACACCGAAAATGGTCCAAAAACGTCCGTTCCATCTAAAACCTGCAACCGATCGCGGGCCTACAAAAATAGGGAAATACCAGAAGCTAGAGCCGTTTCTAAGCCATATGAACGTATTTCGGAACAGACATAGAGAAATCGCTCCAGGATCAACGGCAAATGGAGTTGCCGTTTGTTGAGCCGGAATAAATGCCGGCGGAGGAGAAGTTGGAGCCTGCTGCGGGCTAGGTGTAGGCAAGCCGCCTGGTGGTCTAGGAGGGCCTGGAGGGAGTTGAGGGCCAGGGAATCTTGTTGAGTATGAATAAAAATCCATGTAATTAATGTTCATTTTTTAACACCTCTTCTTTTATCACTATTTTATAAGATATGAGAAAGATGCCTAAAGGGATTGGGCAAATATAACGTTTTTATATAGGCCTTTTTGATGACGAAAAGGTTCGTTCCTAAGTAGGAAGTAAATTCCTTCATGAACTCGATAAAAGCTGAATAGGATAAAACAGAGTGTGTTTTTAGAGGAGGAATTTTCATGGATAACAATCCAAAAAAGATGTTTACACCGGTTAAGACCTATCAACCTTTCCACAGTATCTATGATCCTTGCCGGCCGATAGGAGTTAAATATTATTCTACGCCGCCTCATTTATACATGGGATTTCAGCCGCCAAACCTGCAGCAGTTTTCTCCAAAAGAAGCGCTGAAAAAAGGAACGCTGTGGCCGGCTTTTTGGGATTACTATGAAAATCCATACAAAGATAAGAAGAGGGATGAAGAATGAAAAATCTACCTCCAGAGTACTACAGGGATTTAGAAGAAATACAGGCCGTTGATTTTGCATTAGTAGAATTAACGCTGTATTTAGATACTCATCCAAATGATCAGCAGGCTATGCAGCAGTTTAACGAATACGCGCAGCAGGCTATGCAGTTAAAAAGAACCTTTGAAACAAAGTACGGGCCGCTTCAGCAATATGGAAACAGCTATACCGACGGAAAGTGGAGCTGGGGAACAAGCCCTTGGCCATGGCAAATATAAGCAGATAAAGGCGGGAGCTATATGTGGGTGTATGAAAAGAAATTGCAGTATCCAGTGAAAGTAAGCACGTGTAATCCAACGCTTGCCAAATATTTAATGGAACAATACGGGGGAGCGGACGGAGAGCTTGCGGCAGCACTTCGTTATTTGAATCAGCGCTACACGATTCCAGATAAAGTTGTTGGACTGCTAAACGATATTGGTACAGAAGAGTTTGCTCACCTTGAAATGATTGCGACGATGATTTATAAGCTAACAAAAGATGCAACGCCGGAGCAGCTGAAGGCAGCTGGGTTGACAGAACACTATGTGAACCATGATAGTGCACTTTATTACAATAATGCTGCTGGCGTTCCGTTTACAGCTACGTATATACAGGCAAAAGGAGATCCGATTGCAGATCTTTATGAAGATATAGCTGCAGAAGAAAAAGCAAGAGCTACATATCAATGGTTAATTGATATATCAGATGATCCTGATTTAAACGACAGCTTACGATTTTTACGAGAAAGAGAGATTGTTCACTCCCAGCGGTTCCGTGAAGCCGTTGAGATTTTAAAAGATGACAGAGACAGAAAGAAAATCTTTTAACGAGTAAAAGGAACATCCCTCTTAGTACAAGAGGGATGTTTTTTATTATGGCAGCGTTGATTATGCGCTAGAACTGCAGTGACAAGAAACAACCTTTAATTTCCCTCCAACATCTTTCCAAACTCGCGTATAGCAGTATTCGCCTCCAATAGATTCACCGGTTGCCAGTGCCCCATTTAACGCTACTTTTGTAACGGTAACGGCAAGTTCTTGAAACAGTTTAACTTCTTGTTCCAACACTTCCATGCCCGCTATATCAAGACTTTTTGAACGATGAACATTTATATCTTCTTCTTTTGACAACCATTGCCCAAGATGATTTACAAAAATAAGCTCATCTGAAAGTAATTCTTCTAATAGCTCTATGTTATTAGAAAGCATGGCTGAGCGAAGCATTTCTTCGTATTCTATAACTCTTGCTTGATTCATTTTTAATCCTCCTTTACGCCTTGTGTAACTCTTTTCTATTTCCACGTTGCTTTTTCTTTAAACTTCTTCCCTTAATAGATTGTGTTAAATTATGTTAATAGAGGGTATAAGTGGATTAATTTTCTGTAAGCATAAAATATTCTGAAAGACTCCATTATTTACCTTTAAATGGTATAAAATTAGAGTGAAAGAACCTTTTCTTTCCACTTTTCTAGTTATCTTTTTACTATTAAGATGCAGTTTTTTATACTTGTAATTGTAGCGGAATGAACGTTCATTCCGCTTTTGGAAAGAGGTGATAAAGTGGAATCTACTCCAACAAAACAAAAAGCGATTTTTTCTGCTTCGCTTCTGCTGTTTGCAGAAAGAGGATTTGATGCAACCACGATGCCAATGATTGCAGAAAATGCCAAAGTAGGAGCAGGAACAATTTATCGCTACTTTAAAAATAAAGAAAGCCTTGTAAACGAACTGTTTCAGCAGCATGTGAACGAGTTTTTACAGTGCATTGAAAGCGGCCTGGCAAACGAAAGAGAAGGATACCGAGATGGGTTTCATCATATCTTTGAAGGTATGGTGACATTTACTAAAAACCATCCTCGTGCTCTTGGGTTTATTAAAACTCATAGCCAAGGAGCTTTTTTAACGGAAGAGAGCCGCTTCGCATATCAAAAGCTGGTGGAATTTGTTTGCACGTTCTTCAGAGAAGGACAAAAGCAAGGTGTGATTAGAAATCTTCCTGAAAATGCGCTAATTGCTATTTTATTTGGAAGTTTCATGGAAGTATATGAAATGATTGAAAATGACTATTTATCTTTAACTGATGAACTTCTTACCGGTGTAGAAGAGAGTCTGTGGGCAGCACTTAGCAGACAATCATGAAACTTAACAAGTGAAAGAGGGATAACATGACAATTAAAGAAATGCCTCAGCCAAAGACATTTGGAGAGCTTAAAAATTTACCGTTATTAAACACAGATAAACCAGTTCAAGCTTTGATGAAAATTGCGGATGAACTAGGAGAAATCTTTAAATTCGAAGCGCCTGGCCGTGTAACGCGTTACTTATCAAGTCAGCGTCTAATTAAAGAAGCATGCGATGAATCACGCTTTGATAAAAACTTAAGTCAAGCGCTTAAATTTGTACGTGATTTTGCAGGAGACGGGTTATTTACAAGCTGGACGCACGAAAAAAATTGGAAAAAAGCGCATAATATCTTACTTCCAAGCTTTAGTCAGCAGGCAATGAAAGGCTATCATGCGATGATGGTCGATATCGCCGTGCAGCTTGTTCAAAAGTGGGAGCGTCTAAATGCAGATGAGCATATTGAAGTACCGGAAGATATGACGCGTTTAACGCTTGATACCATTGGTCTTTGCGGCTTCAACTATCGCTTTAACAGCTTTTACCGAGATCAGCCTCATCCGTTTATTACGAGTATGGTCCGTGCATTGGACGAATCAATGAACAAGCTGCAGCGAGCAAATCCAGATGACCCAGCTTATGATGAAAATAAACGCCAGTTTCAAGAAGATATTAAAGTAATGAACAACCTAGTGGATAAAATTATTGCAGATCGCAAAGCAAGCGGTGAACAAAGCGATGATCTATTAACGCATATGCTAAACGGAAAAGACCCAGAAACGGGCGAACCGCTTGATGACGAGAACATTCGCTATCAAATTATTACATTCTTAATTGCGGGACACGAAACAACAAGCGGTCTTTTATCATTTGCCCTGTATTTCTTAGTGAAAAATCCACATGTATTACAAAAAGCAGCAGAAGAAGCAGCACGAGTTCTTGTAGATCCTGTTCCAACCTACAAGCAAGTCAAGCAGCTTAAATATGTGGGCATGGTCTTAAACGAAGCGCTGCGCTTATGGCCAACGGCTCCTGCGTTTTCTCTATATGCAAAAGAAGATACGATGCTTGGAGGAGAATATCCGTTAGAAAAAGGCGACGAACTAATGGTTCTGATTCCTCAGCTTCACCGTGATAAAACAATTTGGGGAGACGATGTGGAAGAGTTCCGCCCAGAGCGTTTTGAAAATCCAAGCGCGATTCCGCAGCATGCGTTTAAACCGTTTGGAAACGGTCAGCGTGCGTGTATCGGTCAGCAGTTCGCTCTTCATGAAGCAACGCTGGTACTTGGTATGATGCTAAAACACTTTGACTTTGAAGATCATACAAACTACGAGCTGGATATTAAAGAAACTTTAACATTAAAACCTGAAGGCTTTGTGGTAAAAGTAAAATCGAAAAAAATTCCGCTTGGTGGTATTCCTTCACCTAGCACTGAACAGTCTGCTAAAAAAGTACGCAAAAAGGCAGAAAACGCTCATAATACGCCGCTGCTTGTGTTATACGGTTCAAATATGGGAACAGCTGAAGGAACGGCGCGTGATTTAGCAGATATTGCAATGAGCAAAGGATTTGCACCACAGGTCGCTACCCTTGATTCACACGCCGGAAATCTTCCGCGTGAAGGAGCTGTATTAATTGTAACGGCTTCTTATAACGGACATCCGCCTGATAACGCAAAGCAATTTGTCGCCTGGTTAGACCAAGCGTCTGCTGATGAAGTAAAAGGCGTTCGCTACTCCGTATTTGGATGCGGCGATAAAAACTGGGCTACTACGTATCAAAAAGTGCCTGCTTTTATCGATGAAACGCTTGCCGCTAAAGGAGCAGAAAACATCGCTGACCGCGGTGAAGCAGATGCAAGCGACGACTTTGAAGGCACATATGAAGAATGGCGTGAACATATGTGGAGTGACGTAGCAGCCTACTTTAACCTCGACATTGAAAACAGTGAAGATAATAAATCTACTCTTTCACTTCAATTTGTCGACAGCGCCGCGGACATGCCGCTTGCGAAAATGCACGGTGCGTTTTCAGCGAACGTCGTAGCAAGCAAAGAGCTTCAACAGCCAGGCAGTGAACGAAGCACGCGACACCTTGAAATTGCACTTCCAAAAGAAGCTTCTTATCAAGAAGGAGATCATTTAGGCGTTATTCCTCGCAACTATGAAGCAATAGTAGACCGTGTAACAGCAAGGTTTGGCCTAGATGCATCACAGCAAATCCGTCTGGAAGCAGAAGAAGAAAAATTAGCTCATTTGCCACTCGGTAAAACAGTATCAGTAGAAGAGCTTCTTCAATACGTGGAGCTTCAAGATCCTGTTACGCGCACGCAACTTCGCGCAATGGCTGCTAAAACGGTCTGCCCGCCGCATAAAGTGGAGCTTGAAGCCTTGCTTGAAAAGCAAGCGTACAAAGAACAAGTGCTGGCAAAACGTTTAACGATGCTTGAACTGCTTGAAAAATATCCGGCGTGTGAAATGGAATTCAGCGAATTGATCGCCCTTCTTCCAAGCATGCGCCCGCGCTATTACTCAATTTCTTCATCACCTCGCGTCGATGAAAAACAAGCAAGCATCACGGTTAGCGTTGTCTCAGGAGAAGCGTGGAGCGGATATGGAGAATATAAAGGAATTGCGTCGAACTATCTTGCCGAGCTGCAAGAAGGAGATACGATTACGTGCTTTATTTCCACACCGCAGTCAGGGTTTACGCTGCCAAAAGACCCTGAAACGCCGCTTATCATGGTCGGACCGGGAACAGGCGTCGCGCCGTTTAGAGGCTTCGTACAGGCTCGCAAGCAGTTAAAAGAACAAGGACAGTCGCTTGGAGAAGCGCATTTATACTTTGGCTGCCGTTCACCTCATGAAGACTATCTTTATCAAGAAGAGCTTGAAAACGCACAAAATGAAGGCATCATTACGCTTCACACTGCTTTTTCTCGCGTACCAAATCAGCCGAAAACATACGTTCAGCACGTGATGGAACAAGACGGCACGAAATTGATTGAACTTCTTGATCAAGGAGCGCACTTCTATATTTGTGGAGACGGAAGCCAAATGGCACCTGACGTTGAAGCAACGCTTATGAAAAGCTATGCTGATGTTCATGAAGTGAGTGAAGCAGACGCTCGCTTATGGCTGCAGCACCTAGAAGAAAAGGGCCGATACGCAAAAGACGTGTGGGCTGGGTAAATAAAAAATAACCTTCGCTATTTAGCGGAGGTTATTTTTTATAGCCAGATTGAGACATAACTAAACCCATATCATCTAAAGACGAACAAACTTGAGAAATGAACTTGTATGGATTGCTTGTGATACCGCTAGAAGTAGCCATATACATGAAACCTCCATTCAGCCTACCAATGAAAAAACCCAAACGAATTTAATTCTCTATCAAGAGTCTCAATTCATCGTTCCTTCCTTCAAAAACTACTTTTGTCCCCATCTTATTTATAGCGCCTTAGCGTTTCTTCTGCGTGACAGCAGATCTTTTGAATTAGCTCCTGAGGTTCTTCAATAAGGGCATGAGCACCTAGCGTATAGAAAAAAGAAGCCATGTAGCTTAATTCATTTCCGTCCGTTATCGTATCAATATAGCCAGTGCCATCACGCGTCACCTTCACATGATTTTCAAGCCAGGGAACGCCTTTACACTGACGAACGCCTTCGTGCGTCAAGGTTACTTTTAACGAAATCGGCTGTGTGTTTTCAGGAGTTGTTTCAAGCCATTCCTTTAACGTAAGACACATCTTTTCGTCTTTTTCTAAAATCTTTAATGAGTGAATACGATCTGCTCGAAACAATAATACTTTTTGCTTATCGTAGGAATAAGCGGGGCAGTACCATAAACCGTTATGAGCATAAATGCCAAGAGGCTTGGCTTGTTTCCTTGTTTGACCCGTCTTTGAATCATAAAGAAATTCAATATATTTTCCTTCAAGGCTTGCTTCTAACAGCGCTTTCAAATAAGGAGTGTTTAGATTTCTTTTAGGATTCCAAAATGCAATATGAGCACTCATTTTATCTACTTTTTTCTTCGTTTCTTCAGACAAATATACATAAAATTTTTGAAGAGCTGCATGAATTTCTGCATCAAATGGAAGGTTATGATAATACTGCAGAGCTTGATAGGCAAAAAAGATCGAAATGGCTTCTTCTTCTGTAAACAAAATAGGAGGGAGAATACGGTTTTTTAACACTCTGTAACCACCGCTCCGTCCTTTTTCACTGTAAAGAGGCAGTCCTAATTCGCTTAAGTCCAGTAAATAGCGCTGAACGGTCCGCACGGAAAGCCCAAATTCCTCCGCTAGTTCTTTTGCCGTAAACGTTCTTTTTGTGTTAATAAACATGAGCATATCTACAAGTCGTCTAGATTTAGCCATTTATTTTCACCTTTTTCTTTTAATATGACAAAAAGTGTCGTATTAAGATGATATCATACAGAAACAGTAAAGTTGAAAGGAGAAAAGGGAATGAAGAAAAAAATTGTCGTATATATTGCTGCAAGCTTAGATGGGTATATCGCAAGAGAAAACGGAGAGATTGACTGGCTACAAAGCGTAGAAGGAGAGGGAGACAACGGGTACCGAGATTTTTATGAAACGTGTGATGCGGTCGTTATGGGAAAGGCTACGTACGACCACGTGCTGAAGCTCACACCTGAGTTCCCGTATCTCGATAAAAAGTGCTACGTGTTTAGCCGATCAGCTCAAGGAAAAGATCAGTACGTAGAGTTTGTAAACGAAAGCGTGGCGTCATTTCTCAACAACCTCGATCAAGACGCTAAAAAAATATGGCTAGTGGGAGGCGCTGAGATCCTTGCTGATTTCTTAAAAGCAGAGAGTGTGGATGAATTTATCATATCGGTCATTCCCGTTTTGCTTGGGGGCGGTATTCCGCTATTCAAACAAGGAATTCCAGAAATGGACTTGAAGCTTACCGATATGAAGCAGTACGGGCAAATCGCTCAGCTGTATTACAAAAGAGGATAAACATCCACCTTCTGTTATTTTAGGGACAGTGACATCAAGAGCGTCCTTTTTTCATAGTATATTTTTGGGGTGAAAAAATGCCAAGAGTAAGTTATCGAGATTCAGATGTTGCTTTAATGGCAAGGATGATGAGAGCAGAAGCTGAAGGCGAAGGAAAACAAGGCATGCTGTATGTTGGAAATGTTATTGTAAATCGCCTTAAAGCAAACTGTTTAGATTTCAAAGATTTAAGATCAGTTCCGCAAGTTATTTACCAGGTGCAAGGAGGCAACTATTCATTTGAAGCAGTTCAAAAAGGGAACGTATTTTATCAAAGAGCAAGAAGTGTTGAAAAAAGGTTAGCCAAAAAGAATTTGGATTATTGGAGAGAACACCCGGGTAAATATGCCTTGTGGTACTTTAATCCATCCGCTCCATGCCCTCCAACCTGGTACGGTCAGCCCGCTTCTGGTCAATACAAAAATCACTGTTACTATGAGCCGAAACCAGGAACGTGTGCAAGCGTTTATAACGGTTAGATAGCTTATGAGATATGCTGCATTCTAAAGGTTTGACCTTAAAAAATTTTAGCTGCAGGTGACAAGGTAGTCGTTCTTCATATAATGAAAGAAAGCCCTCTTTTAATAAAGGGGGCTTTTGCTAATTGCTGCGTTTCTCATTTTGCTTCAAATTTTATGTTTTTACCAGCAGCAAATTCGGATTGATCCTTCGCTTTTGTATCCTTTACCATCCAGGACGTCTTTACTTTAGCTGCTGCTAAAATATCTTTGATTTGCTTATCGGTTAAACCTTTCGTATAAAGGATAAATTCCCTTGTATAGATATTTTTGTTTTCTTGCTCTTCATCTGCACCGCTGCCAAACCAATATCTTGTTTGCTGATCGTCTTTCATGTTATTAAAAGCTTGTTTATAATTAGGCAGCTTAACTTGAATATTCGACAGGTAATCCGTACCGCGTAATGTAAGAACCACATGCACTTTGCGAAAATCTTGTTTAGAGGGGCTTGTTAATTCGGATATTTCAACTTCACTAAATTCTTTTTTCGTCAGCGGTTTAACTGTAGTAGAAACAGAAACTTCCGGCTCCGACTTGTTTGTCGCAACGTCTTCGGTACTGCAGGCACTTAAAATGATCACCGTTAAAAGAGCATAAACGAACCCCACTACTTTTTTATTCATGCACGTTCTCCTTTGTCATTAATAGATAATGGTACTCATTCGTCGTATTCATTGTATTTACCTCTATTTGTTCCAATGTCCTAATCAACGAAGAAAATCGTAAAAGTATAAAAAAAGAAATGCCGAGGCATT
The DNA here is from genome assembly GCF_057586255.1 of Priestia sp. SRI_019. Classification (NCBI taxonomy): domain Bacteria; kingdom Bacillati; phylum Bacillota; class Bacilli; order Caryophanales; family Bacillaceae; genus Priestia; species Priestia sp. SRI_019. The sequence goes on from NZ_JBYCZN010000001.1 coordinate 1,456,537, forward strand.
TCTTTTTTCGTTCTATGAGTCTGGATTAAGCGAAGTATGCGTATACTCCGGCATACGCTCTTCTTTTTCCGTTAGCTGAGTATCGGGGCTTTGCTGCTCTTGTGAAACAGGAGACAGCGTAGATTTTTGTTCAGAATTCATGTTTGTTATTCCTCCTTATATAAAGTGAGCCGTTAATCAAGCGAAAGCAAATCATCTTGAATTTGCTGCGTTAAAGATGCCACTTGCTGCGTTAAACTGTCATTTTCCGCCTGGAGTTTTTGATAAGACTGATTTGCTTTTGAACATAGGTAAGGGTCTGTTTCCCACCAGTCCATGCCAATTTCTCTTGCTTTATCAATAGAAGCGACAAGCAGCCGGATTTTGATTGTTAAGAGTTCAACATCAGCAATTTGCACTTTAATATCTCCAGCAATAACAAGACCTTTATCTAATACTTTTTCCAATACTTCTACAATGGTGCCCAGATGCCCGTTATGTTCCGCCGCCATTTTTTCACTCCTTGTTATAACACTTTTCCTAGGGGACCTAGATCAATATTTAAATCTTCATTTGTAAAGTTAAACACTGATTTTAGCTCCTCCATTTTGTTCTCTAACTTCATCAACGCCACGCCCAGGTCTTCGATTTGAGCGTCCGTCAGGTTTCCGCTGTCGACTCGGCGAATCGCATGTTTTTCAATGAGCTGCCGCAGTAATTCAATGACGGTTAAAACAAGCTGCGCTAGGCCTTGTTCAGCATTTTCCGCGCTCAGCTCAATGCGGCCGTTTCGTTTGAGGTTATTTTCCATTTCGCAACGCCTCCGTTTCCTGTTCAAGCTGCTGAGAAGAAATGATTTGACGATCATGAGAGCCTATCAGCGTTTCTACAGAAGAAATCAATACCCGTAAATCAAGGTAGACTAAATCAATTCCGGCAATTGAAATCAATAAATCACCTTTAATGGCAATTCCTTTATCGAGGATCACATCTAATATATCAATGAGGGCGATGTCTTTTTGCTCCAGCGTTTGTTTTCGCAGCGATGTCATCCCGCATCTTTCTCCGAGCGCAGAGTGTCGATATGATAAGCAGGCCATGGTCCCGTTACTTCGATGTTCAGTCCCATTTCCCTATAAAACGTTTGCTTGTCGCTAATGGCTTTTAAAAATGATTCTACATTGTTCTTTGAAAGAAGGTAGATGCTGTTCCAACACATGCTGTAGCTCTCGCCGGTTATTTTTTGACTCCAGTTATTTTTGATTGTGTGGTAAGCGGCGTAAGGGCTTATCTCACTGTGCAAGTGATCACAAAGCGAAAGCTGTTCTTTTTCTGTTTCTTCTTCGATCAGCCTTTCTATCTTTTTACGTTCAAAAAACTGCCTGCCTGGAGGCAGCGTATTTATTTCTTCTTTTTTCTTTTGGATCGTTTCATTGTTCGTTAGCAGATACTTCTTTAAAGAATTCGTATGGGCATACACTTTTATATTCCATTCTTCAGATCTTTTTAAAAGCTGAAGAGAAGAGAGGGTTTTTTCTTTGTTATGAGCAATACTTTTTTGACAGCTATCCTTGCTTTTGTAGACCGTACAAAATTTCATGGGAAGAAGCGTGTAGTGACTTTGTAAGAAAAGAAGAGTCTCATGGTGATGCATGGCTTTGTCCTGCAGCCATTTCATATCGTGCTCGATCTTTTCTTTCAGCATTTCTTCCGAATACTCATCGCTTGGCAAGTCGCATACAAATGCGGTAATGTCATCAAAGCAAAGAGCATAGATAGGATTGTTCTCATCCATGCCTTCAAGGGAAGAAAAGGGGATTTTCTTGGCTTCTTCCGTTGGAACTAGACCATATAAATAAATGAGCTTTTCCATCTTTTAACCTCACTTTTGTTTCTTCGTCATTGATTCCCATCTTTTTAATTCATATTCTTTTGCAGCTTCATATCTCAGCAGCAGTTCTTTTTCTTTTTCCATATATGCATCTTCTGGTATTTCTCCAAGCTCATATATCATTTGAAGATGAACGATTTTTTGCTGAATAAAAGAGACATCGTAAAGTTCTTTATCCGCTTCTTCCTTGATTTTCTGTCCGACTTTTACAATGAGCGTAACAGGAGACAGCAGCAGTTTATGAATCATACATTCTCTTCTACTTTTAGTTGAATATTAATAAAGTTATAAGCAGCCCACGGTCCGGAATATTTAAAATCGGCTTTGTGCTTCCATTTTTCGTACAGGTCATTTACACGTTCATCAAACGCTGCTTCTTTTTCTCGGTCAATTAAAAATGAAGCGTTCAAAAGCATCGTTTCCACAATAGGAGGGTTGAGTCTCGACGCTTCAGCTATCGGTTCTAACTGTTGATACAGCTCTTTTTTACAGTCGTACTGAAGCTTTAAAAAGAATTTCTGAGCTGTTTCTCCGTGGGCAATTTGTTTATAAAAATCAGCACTGGCAGAACGCTGGTTTCGTACTTGCTGCAAAGAAGAATCTTGATTCACTTTTTGTTTCAGCCAGTCCGGTTTCCCTATTACTTTTAGTCCGACTTCTATTTTTCCTTTTAACTGTGGGAAAAGAGAGGCGAACTGTGGATATAAGTTTTCTAACAGCATTTCAACATCTTGCTGACTATGAAACACATTTCCAAAGCTGATTGGAATGACCGAATCATGCTCATTCATTACTTTGGAAATCACCTGCTGGTGCGCTGTGACGTTCTCTTTTGTAGGATGATAAATTTTAAGAGGAAAGGCAGCAGCCACTATAGCTGCATCTCGGTAATGAATGGTAAAAGTAGCTCTTTCTTGCTGATCAATCGTGACGCTGCCAAACGTATGCGCCTCGGTGGCGGGAATACTGCAAAAAATATAAATGCCCGTTTCTTCACTCATTGATTTTTGTTTCATTCCTTTCCATTAAAATAATCAGCTTACTTCTCTGCTGGAGAGCTTCGATAGCGCAGGCTGGTGCGTGAAAAAGACGTGATGTTATGCTGCTTATTGACCAGCACTTCATAGATACCAAGCAGTTCATCTTTTGCATAGCGCCTCATATACTCCTGTTCTTCAAATGCCTCAAGTGTTATTTTCCATCCTCCATTTTGAATCGATTCATACGAAATAATTCGGTGAGGAGGAGCAACGTGTTCTTTAAAAAAATCAGTCACGGATTCCATGATTTCAGCTACTTTCACTTCTCTAATCCACCTTTATGAGTTTATAAATCTAAATCTTGTAAAAGGTTTAGCTGTTCAAGTTTTTTTCCGCCTTTATTCGAAGAAAGAAAATCTTCTCTTTCATTATGAAGCAGCCGAACTGCCTCGGCATACCTCAGCCATGTATCCACACTGGCAATAACGATTCGAGCTTCGATGGTAATTAATTCAATACCAATAACGGAAATACGAGCGAATACGTCAATTACCACGCCTTTATCTAAGATGCGGTCAACTACTTCAGCTAGACTAGAACAATCGTTTGATTTGTTAATCGTCATGATGAAATTCCTCTCATGTTGCATAGTAAAATATATACGTTTGCTAATCTTGCTATTAATGTGCGTGATATTGTAAAAAATATACAAATAAACGTGCATAAATTAAAAATAGTATAAAATACCATGATTATTTTTGTTTAGATACGGGTAGAGTTAAATACATTACTTTTATCCATTGATGAATGAAAACACATACATAAAAAACAAAGGGAGTGGAGAAAGATGAGAAAAGAAGAGCAGCCGGTATTATCTGATTTTATTGAAAAGGACCAATTTGAGTTAAATTCATATTTAACCTCTTTACTTGAAACGACAAGTGAAAAGAAAGAAAATCAAAGTTGATGAATTGAAAACATAAAGGGCTACTTTCCATGTGGAAAGTAGTTTTTTCATTTGCGAACTTGATATACTTATTGGACAACGAGGTGAGAAAGATGAACAAAAGAGACGTGGTTTCGAGAAGTATTTTAACAAAAGCGACCGGCTTTTTAGCATCTGGTTATACTCATAGTTTAAATCCATATGCCGGATGTGCATTTTCCTGCAAATTTTGCTACGTGCGAGAGCTGCCAATTCAGCGTTTTAAAGAGATGGAGTGGGGGACATGGCTAGAGCTTAAAGTCAACGCAGCTGAAGTCTATCAAAAAGAAATACAAAAACTGCGAAAAAAAGAGCAGCCGGTGCGCATTTTTATGTCTTCAGCGACAGATCCCTATCAGCCTGCTGAGCGTAAAGCAGGCATCACACGTGCCCTTTTAGAAACGATGATCAATCATCCGCCTGATTTTTTATTGATTCAAACAAGGTCGCCCCTTGTGACGAGGGATATTGATTTGCTTTTACAGCTTCAAAAAGTATGTGATCTTCGCGTATCAATGACTGTTGAAACGGACCGAGAAGATGTAAAACAAATTTTTTCTCCTTATGCTCCAGGGATGAAACTTCGTATGAACGCGTTAAAAAAAGTAAAAGAAAGTGGAATTTCAACGCAAGTAACCATTGCTCCAATGCTTCCTTTCACACCTGAATTTCCTGAAAAAATAGAAGGAATAATGGACCGAATTTGCATTGATACCTTGTACTTAGGAGACGGTTCCTTAGGTAAAACGTCTAAAAGGCTAGGGATGCCGGAATTATTTGAGAAGTACGGTTTCCTAGACTGGTATGACAAAGACATTCATGTCAAAGCCATTCGTTATTTTGAAAAATTTTATCCTTCTTCGATGATTTATCTTTCTCAAGAGGGATTTGCCCCGTAAAAAAAGAAGGGCTAGAAGAGCCCTTCTTTTTTATATTAGTTTTTATACGTATCAAACATGTTCGTATCGTCAGGCACGTTTTCTAAATAGCTGATTTTCCCGTTTTTATCTAGCTTAGCAATATCTTTTCCCGTTTGAGTAAAGACGCTGCCAGATGCACGTTTTCCACATACTGCCCAAGGCGTTTCAAACTTATCTGTACCTTCAACTGCTTTCCAGCCTTCGAACATATGCTTAATATCAGCATTTTCTTTAAACACCATTTTCACAAACAGCTTCCAGTTTTCAATGCCCTGCTTTTCGTGGCCGTTTAAGACAAATATGATATCTTCTGAAAAAAGCCCCACTAATTCTTCAAATGCTTGTTCGCTTGTACGTGATTGATCGAATAAATCAAAATATCTATTTAAGTTTTCCATGATGATCTCCTTTGGGTGCTACAGCACCATTTTTTCTTCTACTGTTGCTTTTAACATGTCCAGGTTTTCTTTCGGACATTTTTTGTTAATTTCATTTGTCAGCGTAGCAATGGTTTGCCGTTTTAAGATAGACTGCCACGAAGATTCGGCTTCTTTCATTAAATCAGATAATAAGCAAATATCTTTGTCTTTTAAGTTAAGCATGTCGTGAAAAATACCGCTTGATGAGTAAAGAGACTGCTTACCTTCAATGGCTACGTATACGTCATAAATACGAATTTCTTCCGGCGTTTTCTTTAAGCGAAATCCACCTTTGCTACCAGGAACGGAAGCAAGTAAATCAGCGCTAACCAGCTTGCGAAGAAGCTTTTGAAAATACGTAGGCGAGCCCCCAAGCTGAGTGCTGATGACATCTCCTGGCAACACAGCTTTTTCAGGTAAAAACGTAAGCAGCAAAATGGCATACACCGATTGCTCAACGCCTGTTTTCATATGCAAAAACATCATCTCCTGTTTTATGTGTACAATATGGATAATCATTATCCGCGTTTAGATTATCATAACGCTTATGAAGCAAAAAGTAAAGCAGTTACTTAATATGCACGCGATATTCGTGTATACTGTGAAAGAAACAGCAACAAAATACGGAGATGAGAGAATGACAACTATTGCAGATATCGCTCGGCTTGCAGGAGTAGCAAAAAGCACTGTATCCCGCTACCTTAACGGAGGGTCTGTGAGCGATGCGACAAAACGAAAAATTGAAGAGATTATTAAAGAAACAAACTATAGCCCAAATGCGTTTGCTCAAAGCTTAAAAGCAAAAAAAACAAACATCATTGGTGTAATTGTTCCGCGCATGGGTTCTTTTGCGACTTCCCGCACATTAGATGGTATTGACCAAGAACTTAGAGACCACCACTATCAAATGATTATTTCCAATTCTAATCAAGATTTAGAAAGAGAAATCGAAAATATCTATACGCTGGCTAAGCAGAAGGTAGCAGGTATTATTCTTCTTGCCGTTCAAATCACAAAAGCTCATTTGGAAGCTTTCCGCACAATTTCAATTCCCGTTTTGCTAATTGGACAGCAGCATGAAGAAGTCCACAGTTTAATTCACCAAGACTACGAGGCTGCATGCGACATTGGAAGGTACATAGGAGAAAAAGGACATAAAAAAATCGCTTTTTTAGGCGTAACCGAAAAAGACATAGCTGTAGGTGTAAAGCGAAAAGAAGGCGTAAAGGAAGGCCTTAAAGACAGAGACTGCGAGATCCGCTGTTATCAAACAAGCTTTAACATGAGCGATGCAATCGGGGCCGCTACGGCTGTGATGAAAGAATTTAATCCGTCCATCATTGTATGTGCGACCGATAACATTGCGCTTGGCACATTAAAGGCAGCTTATTTAAACGGACTGCGCGTTCCGGAAGATGTATCCATTACCGGCTTTGGAGGCTACGAAATTACAGGTGTGATTCATCCCAGCTTAACAACCGTAAAATATTACTATAAAGAAGCGGGACAAATGGGGGCACAGCGAATTATTAAGCTAGTCAACGGAGAAGAAGTTGAGAAGCTTACACTTTCTAACTATGAATTGATTGAAAGAGAAAGCGTTGACAACCGCTTTGTATAAAAAAACGATTGACAGAATGTAGGAGATGCTATAGTATAAGTGGTGTAAATACAAACAAATAATTGAACGTATCTCCTAAAGGGGAGTAGCTTTAACAGCAAAGTCGTCATTACAGAGATTATCTCTCGGCTTTGTTGGCGACATTATGTTGTTAGCAAGACCTTTACCGTTTATTTGGTAAGGGTCTTTTTTGTATTCAATTATAAAAAGGGAGGAAAAGGTATAAAAGGGAGGAAAAGGCTCGGACATTTAGAGGAGAAACGTTACATAAAAAGAGAAGGTGGAGGTAACTATGGAGGAACTAATTGGCGTATCAGTGCAAGGTTTGCTGCAAATTATTTTTCTTGATTTAATTTTAAGCGGGGATAACGCGATTGTGATTGCAATGGCGGCTCGTAACGTACCAAAAGATTTACAAAAAAGAGCGATTTTAATTGGAACAGGCGGCGCGATTGGTCTTCGATTATTATTTGCGGCTATTATTGTCCCTTTATTGAAAATTCCATTAATCGGAGCGGTCGGCGGTTTGATGCTAGTATGGATTGCATATAAGTTATTAGCGGACAATCACGATCACGGCGACAATCCTCAAGGTGGAGCAACGGTATGGAGCGCGGTTAAAACGATCATTATCGCAGATGCGGTCATGTCATTAGATAACGTATTAGCTCTAGCAGGTGTAGCTCACGAATTTGTCCCGATTATGATTGGTGTATTAATTTCAATTCCGATTATTATTTGGGGAAGCAGCTTTATCATGAAAGCAATGGAAAAATTTCCGATTATCATTTACGCTGGAGCGGCGATGCTTGCATGGTCTGCTGGAAAAATGATTGTTGAAGATAAAATTATCGGCGGATTTGTTCCAAGTACAGCTTTACATCTCGCTGTTCAAGCTATCTTAACTATTGCAGTTGTAGGCATTGGGTACATGAAAAACAAAAAAATGAAAAAAGACCAAGCCCACGCAGCTTAAAAAAAGAGCGTACGGATCATCCGTACGCTCTTTTTTTTATGATTCGGGGTAGTGCATAAGCAAAAAAAAGCTTGCTTCTTCTTCAGAAGAATTGATATAGCTGTGAGAGGTATTTCCTGAAAAATGAAGAGCGTCTCCCGAGGCTAATTCATGTTCTTCATTTTCAAAACGAACCGTTAATTCGCCTTCTTTAATAAGTAAGTATTCATCTCCTAAATGAGTTTTCGCTTCGTGTACGCATCCGGGCTTTAATGTGACGATGTAAATTTCAAACTTTTTTTCCGGATGATAAGGAAAAAAAGAATATACTAAGTAATCACCTTTGTTGTCCGTGATGGGATCTAGCTGTTTTATGCTTACTTTCTGCACATCCGGGGTGTCTTCTTTCATAAATACAGAAAAAGAGACTTGAAGGCCGTTGGCGATTTTCCAAAGCGTGGTAACTGTAGGGCTGGATTTACCTTTTTCAATTTGTGCAAGCATTGCTTTACTAACACCTGTTAATTCGGAAACTTGATCAAGCGTCAAATTTCGATTTTTTCGTAATTTAACAAGATTTTTAGCAATAATATCTTGAATTGCGTCCATTGTTGTACTCCTTTAATTATTATAAAGATAGTATAACATACCGTTGTTTAATATAACGTATAGATGTATAATATAGCAGAAAAGGAGGGAGTACGGTGATTGCAGAAAAAGCAGTACAGCAAAGAGAAAAAGGGGACTTAACGTTCAGACAAGGGGCTAAGGATTGTATCCCTACGCTACTCGGTTACATAAGTATAGGGCTTGCGGCTGGAATCGTTGGAGTATCCTCGCATCTTTCCGTTATGGAAGTTACTTTATTATCAGCGCTCGTGTATGCCGGGGCAGCACAGTTTATTATTTGTGCGCTGATGGTTGCGAACAGCTCGATTTCAGCCATTATTCTCACAACATTTATTGTAAACTTACGCCACTTTCTTTTGAGCGCTACGATCGCGCCTGAATTTACGAAATATTCGTTATTTAAAAACGTCGGAATTGGAGCTCTTCTAACGGACGAATCATTTGGGGTGTCTTCAAGTAAAATTGCAAAAGGTGAGCCAATTAATGACCGCTGGATGAATGGATTAAATATAACGGCTTACGTCAGCTGGATTATTGCCTGTACGACAGGAGCTATTTTTGGCCATATGCTATCTAACCCTGAAGCCTTTGGGTTTGATTTTGCCTTAACAGCTATGTTTTTAGCTCTGCTTGTTTTACAAATCGAAAGCGTGTTACCTTCAAAGCTTAATCATTACTTACGTTTGATTCTTTATATGGCGATTACTATGATTGTGCTGTCTTTTTTCGTACCTTCACATGTGGCTGTATTGATTTCAACGATTATTGTAGCGACAATTGGGGTGGTGACGGATAAATGAGTATCCACTACCCAACACTCATGGTTATTTTAGGATGTGCCCTTGTTACCGTAGTTCCTCGTATTGTTCCGTTTTTAGTTGTACGTAACATCGCGCTGCCAGAACCCGTATTAAAATGGCTATCCTATATTCCTATTTGTATTTTAACCGCACTTGTTGTAGAAAATTTTATCATGCAAGCAAATGACAGCGTAAAGATTAACTGGCCCGTCATTATCGTAGTCATTCCAACCTTACTGATTGCCCTGAAAACCAAAAGCTTATCCATCACCGTTATTAGCGGAGTTGGAATGATGGCGCTGCTTCGTTTTTTTCTTTTGTCATGAAAGCTCAAGTTATGCTCTTAAGCTTTTTTACTGTCTCCTTTACGCACGCTTTTTCATATAGTATGATAAGAGTGTAAATTAGAAGCCAATGAAAACTAAAATATAGATGAGGTGCTTTTATGAGCGGAGTAGTATCTAAATAGGGACAATTGAATGAAATAAATTAAATAAGCAAGACGGGTATTTTTTGGAGAATGAAGGTACCCTTTATTTGCTTATGGATTTATTTCACTGCCTATGAAGATACCTACAATGCTTTATAAAGGGTTCGGCATTTGTCGCGAAAGAGGCGTCTGTTTTTACAGAGCTTTCTTTCGTGATATGTGTTTAGACACCTTATGAACGCAAAAAGCTGTGGGATCACCACAGCTTTTTTTGTTTACCTTTTTCATTGCCTTCTAATAAATAGGTATCTTCATATGTGATGACAAATCATAGTGAGGAGAAAAACCATGAATACGATGACATTTGAAAAATTGCAGTATCAGGAATTAAAAGAAATCGTAAAATCTCACTGCGTAAGTGAGCTGGGAAAACAATTAATGGATAAACTTCAGCCAAGCACATCTCTTAAAACAGTAAAAAACCGACTTAAAGAAACAACGGAAGCACGAAGACTTCTAGATGCTGAGAAATCACTTCCGCTATCAGGTGTCTCAGGTATAGGAAGAGTCATCGAAAAGCTTGAAAAAGGCATGATTTTAGAGCCCGAGGAGCTAATGCGCGTATCCGATTTTTTAAAAGGCTGCAGAAAAGTAAAACAATATATGGTGGATAAAGAATTTTTTGCTTCGCTCTTAAGTTCCTATGCCCATTCGATGAAAGAACTGACAGGTATAGAAGAGAAAATTAATTTTGCGATCAAAGCCGGAAAAGTAGACACTGCGGCAAGCAAAGAGCTCAAGCGTATCAGAAGACATATAGAAGGAACGGAAGCGAAGATTTCAGAACAGCTTGCGAAATTTTTACGAAACGGGAAAAACAAAGAGTATATTCAAGACTTCTTCATCAGTAAAAAAGGAGACCGCTATACGATTCCGATCAAGGCATCCTATAAAAATCATGTTGGAGGAACGATTGTTGAAACATCTTCTAAAGGGTCGACAGTGTTCATAGAGCCGGCATCTATTACAAAGCTGAATGCGGAACTAGCGATTTTGAAAGCAGAAGAAGAGGTAGAAGAATATCAAATTTTAGCGTTTTTAACAGGTTTAGTGTTAGAGAAGCTAGCTGATATTCATATTAATTTAGAGCTAATTAGCCAATACGACATGGTGTTTGCCAAAGCAAAATACAGTAAACAGGCAGATGGAATCGAACCTAAAATTAATGATTATGGATATATTCATTTAAAAGGCGCAAATCACCCTCTGTTAACTGGTAAAATTGTTCCCCTTCACTTCGAAATTGGCGAGAATTATCGAAGCTTAATTATTACGGGACCTAACGCAGGAGGAAAAACCGTTGTCTTAAAAACGATTGGGCTACTGACACTCGCTACAATGTTAGGATTTCATATTACAGCTGATGAAGGAACAGAAATTGCATTGTTTGAACATATTTTTGTCGATATCGGTGACAACCAAAGTATTGAAAATGCGCTGAGCACCTTTTCCTCACACATGAAAAATATATCCGCTATTTTGCAAAAAGCAACGAACAATACGCTGCTCCTATTCGATGAAATTGGCAGCGGCACCGAACCGAATGAAGGAGCTGCACTTGCGATTGCAATCTTAGAAAAGTTTTATCACATGGGCTGCATAACGGTCGCAACTACGCATTACGGAGAAATTAAGCGTTTCTCAGAAATTCATCCTGACTTTATGAATGCCGCGATGCAGTTCAACAGTAAAACATTAGAACCGCTGTATCAGCTGTTAATTGGAACATCTGGAGAAAGCAATGCGCTTTGGATTTCAAAGAAGATGAAGGTAGAAGAAGAGATTTTACAAAAAGCAAAGTTCTATATGGAAAGCAAATCGTATGATACAGAAGTCGTCAGAGAAAATAAAATAAAAAAACCAACTATTTTGAAGGAAAAGAAAAAAGACCGTGTTGAATATCAAATAGGAGATCGAGTAAAACTGTTAGATTATGAAAATCATGCGATTGTGTATAAGTCTAAAGACAACACAAACAATATAGTCGTACTCTATCAGAATGAGTTAATTGAAGTAAACGTTAAGCGAGTAGCTCTTGAAATCAAAGCTGCTGAATTATATCCCGAAGGCTATGACCTCAATTCGTTATTTATTAGCTATAAAGATCGAAAAGAGCAGCATGATCTGCAGCGAGGATCAAAAAAAGCATTGCGGAAAATTGAAAAAGATATACGCGAAAATAGATAAAAAAGAAACCCAGCACTTATAAGAAAGTACTGGGTTTTGTTTTTATGCAGCTTCTCAAAAATACATAGCGCCCTTTTGTTAATGACTTAAAAGGTAAGGCGGTTTCCTTTAGCTATATTAGTAATCTATAGGTATAAAAAACATCTCTCACCTCTCTAATATACCTGAGAGACGCGTTTAATAAATTATTCGTTTGTCGGAACGGGAAGACTCTTGAGCGTTGTAAAACAAAAAGCCATTTTTTTCGCAAAATGTAAAGGAGGCTCTACAGATTGAATATGAAGATACATAAGGACCGGTTCTGTAAAAAGCCAATGGTTATGCAAAGCGCTTACGATAAGACCTTGCCGCGCAGCAGCTTCTGTAAAACGAGGGATTTCTTCTTGTAAAATAGCAATTTCAGCCAAGTTTAACGCGTTTCCCTGTCCGTCTATCGCCTCAAAGGATACACCAACAGGAACGACAGAGCTGCTTTTCCGCCCTTGAACATGAGCTTGAAAGCTTCTTTTAAGCGACACTGAGCATCCTGTTGGACTAACTTTGCTTTTAGCGTTTAAAATCTGGCCAAACTGCTGACAAATTTCACTTGTAGTATACATATAAGCTCCTGCCTTTCTTCTATACTCTTAGTAAGCTTTATGACATAAGAGCTTCACTTATGCAAACAGTGTTCTTATAAAAAAATCCCCTTCACGATGAAGAGGATTTTTTTATTATTCAGCATGCGATGAGCGTTCGTTTAACAAATTTTCATAAAAACGGGCAAGTGAAGCAGAAAGGTATGGAATAGACCATAAAAAGCCGATTCCTATTGTAATAATACTTAATAAAAACCAGCCAAGAAAGCTTAGCAGCAGCAGGAAGTACTGTCCTTTATAACCATTCATCAACCTGCGGCTTTCTGTAATCGCTTGATTCATCGAGTAAGTAGGATTGTCTTTACAAATATAGTACGTTTGTGAATATGCCAGTGCTTTGATAATTCCAGGAATCAGTAAAAGCAGTGACCACAGCATCACATAAAGAGTCATGAGTACATAAATTCCTAGTGACTTTACATAGAGACCGAAGTCTTGGAATGTTTTAAACAAATGTCCCAATTGGACAGATTCACCGCGCGCCAAACCTAAAAATGCCCAGTAGTTCGCCATGAGAAGAGGCGAAAAGACAATAGCAAAGGCAGTTGAAATCCATGACGACGAATCAGATTCATCTTTCATCCAATTGTCATAGCCGCCGCTTGCCACAATTTCAAATGGAATAGGCAGAAGTGTATATACTCCGTACGTCACCACCGTCAGTAGAATCGCAAGTCCCCAGCGATTCTTTAAAGAAGCTTTAGCTTCTCTTTTAATCGTACCGATGTTCATGTTCTTCCTCCTTTAATGTTGCAAAACAGTATCTTTTTGCTTGTATCAACATGTAAACCATGCACAATTGTTAATTTTGTATGAAATGAAAATAATAGTCAATAGGTTCTGAGATGAAAAGCAAAGCTCCTGCGAAAAATTTTTACTAGACAGATAGAAATCGCTAAATAGGGACAATCTGCTTTTGAAGAAGGAGGAGGTGCAAAAGCACTGTGTGCGATGCTTTATTTTAGTATGAAGTGAAATCCTCATGGAAAGACTTTCTAAGATAGGAGGGATTTCTATGTTTGAAATGTTTGAAATGATTAAAATGATGCAACAAGTCTTAAATGAAAAGGAATTTTCTTATTGGGTTCATCAAGATCTTTTTAGTGTTCAATGGTGGCTCATAGTGGTGATAAACGCTCTTTTTCTGCTGCTCGTTTTTTTTATCAGCTTTGACATAGTCGGTTTAGTAGATGAATTCGGGAAATTTTTTAACCTGTGGTGCTACCCTCACCAGATGCTTCCGTTTACAGATCGCTTCAATACAGTTGACTTTGCTATTATTCCGGTAAGTATCGCACTCGTCTACCAATTTTTCAGCAAATGGAAATTTTTCTTTATCGCACATATCGTTACGTCTGCCGTTATTGCTTTTATAGGTATTCCGATATTCAAATCGCTGTATTTGTACCAATTGCTGAACTGGTCGATGTTTTATTCATTTCTTACCGTATTCGTCATGGGAATTGTCGTGAAAATGATTAGCGATTGGATTGCAGGTAAGAAAAAAGGCTATAGCGTTAGCTAAACAAATAACACTCCTATCTATTCAGATAGGAGTGTTATTTGTTTAAGTGAAAACTGCAGTATGCCTTTATAATGAATATAAGAAAGAATGAGAGGAGACTGTAAAAGTGGAAACAGCGAATATCACTCAAACATTTTATGAATTAGAATGTATGCACTTAAAATCAGAAGTACGAACCTCTGCTAAAGAGCTTTCAACCATTCTTGCAGATGATTACGTGGAGTTTGGCAGCTCGGGCAGGGTATGGAAACGAAAAGATTACAATACCAATCATGTACTTTCGCCAGATGTATTCGAAATCTCTCATTTTCATATAGAGGTATTGTCTCCTGACTGCGTATTAACTACCTATCATCTTATGAACCATACGGCAGAAAAAAAGACGCTTCGCAGTTCTATTTGGCGAAAAAGAGAAGAAAAGTGGCGTTTGTTTTTCCATCAAGGCACAGTGACAAACGGTGATCAATAAATAAGATTATTCGGTTATTATTATACTTTCCCTCTATTTGATGCTATGATGAAAGTATATTTTGACGTAAGGGATGTTTTGAGATGAGCAAAAATAACGTAAAAAAAGAAGTGTTCTCATGGATTAAGTCCATTGTTATTGCATTGGTTATTGTAGTGGGAGTTCGCCATTTTTTATTTGCGCCAACTACGGTTCACGGTGAATCGATGTATCCAACGTTTGAAGATTCAAACCGCGTTATTTTAAATAAAATCAGTGATGTTGATCGCTTTGATATGATTGTATTTCATGCACCGGATGCAGATGAAAATTATATTAAACGTGTAATCGGACTGCCAGGAGATACGGTAGAAATGAAAAACGACGTTCTATATATTAACGGTAAAGCTTATAAAGAGCCGTATTTAAAAGAATCTAAAAAATCTCTTGCACCTAATGAAAAATTCACGGAAGATTTTACGCTTCAAACGCTGCCTGCAGCTGATGGCAAAGTGAAGGTACCGAAAAATTCACTCTTTGTAATGGGGGACAACCGTCCTGTAAGTCATGATGGACGAGCATTTGGCTTCATTCCACAAAAATCAGTTATCGGAAAAGTGCAGTTTCGCTACTATCCGTTAAATGAAGTAGGCGAACCGAAATAAAAAAGGGAAAAAGGCTGGCGGAATTTAATTCGCCAGCCTTTTTTATCGGGTTAAAAGAACTGATTTAAAAAAACGATTTGCTTTATGTGAGTTAAACATCTTCTAAGAAATTAGTAAATTAGACCTTGTTTTTTTCTTTGTTTAGGAAATCATAAGGGTGTTTAAAAAGGGACTTCTAGGTGCCTATGTTACTTCAAAGTAAGAGTAGGTACTGATAGGTAAGTAGTTTTTATGGGTATACAGATATATGAAGATAAAGAAACAAGGATTTTGGAAAGGAGCAGGTCAGCATGAAAAACGTATTAATCATTAATGGACACGAGTATTATAAAAAATCAAAAGGAGAGTTAAATCAGACGATTTTTAACGAAATGCAGCATTTACTCGCTGATCAATTTGACATTAAAACAACGGTGGTTGATAAAGGCTACGAAGTAGAAGAAGAAATTGAAAAGTGGCTGTGGGCTGATGTTGTGATTATGCAGACGCCTATTTACTGGTTCAGCATTCCCGGAAAGTTTAAGCAATATATTGATCGCGTGTATATGGATAATATTTTCTTTAAAGGCTCCAATCAATACGGGCGAGGCGGCTTATTAACGGGGAAAAAATACATGTTTTCTCTCACGTGGAATGCGCCAGAAGCTATTTTCGACAATGACGAAGCTTTCTATGAAGGAAAAAGTTTAGACGAAGCCATTATGCATTTGCATAAAATGAATCAGTACGTCGGTATGAGTCCACTTCCAACTTATTCTATTCATGACGTAGTCAAACATCCAAACATTGATCACTACAAGCATAAATTAGAAAATCATGTAGCAGAAGTATTTGGAATAGGAAAGCATCAATAAAAGTATAGCCGTTCGTTTTCTGAGAGTATCCTTAGATTTTACAGCTAGTAAAAGAAAAAAACATAAAAAAGCTGCTTTCTATACATGTAATGGATAGAAAGCAGCTTTTTTACGTGACAGTTTCAAACTTCAGGGTGTGAGGTGGGATAGTTTTTGTTTACCCGTCTATATCTAAATAAAACAATCTAAATGATAATGAAGTAGAAACTATTTATTCCATTTGTTTATAAATTGTTTAAATATAAGATGAAGCCGTTTAGCTTTGGAAAATAAGGGAAAAAGCATACTAACTTGCCTGTGTATATTTAGAAAAGGAGGGATAAAGATGTCGTTAGCTCATTTTGATGATATTTCAGAAATTTGCTATGCATGTGAAAAACAGCCTCTTGGGAAAAGACAAAAACGCATTGGCGTATGGACGGAAAAAGAAATGAGAAAGCCTACCGAAGAGAGAGTCGAAAATCAGAAGGTGGTCGCACTTTCTCGTTAACGTAAAAAAGCCTTTAGCTCATCTAAAGGCTTTTTTACGTATTGGCGTTTGGACATGTGTGAAGGGTCATAGAAGCAATCGTTATAAATCTTCTAGTCTTTGAACTTTTTTGCCTTCTATTTTATGCTGTTCCATTGTTTCTTTTAACTCTTTGTTCGCCGTTGTCATCGTTGTTTCATTTGTTACGCCCATAAATGACCAGCCGTGAGATTCAAGCCAGTACTTGAATTCCCGCAAAAACTCTTCCTGCGTTCCTCCCGTATGATAAAAAGCTCCTTGAATTGTAATAGCCGGTTTCTCCGTGTTATACGTCACATACATTTTATTTGCACACATCCAAATAGACCTCCTTTATTAATAAACAAACGTAAATTGACAAAGAAGCGCTGAATCATTCCTCAATAGTTACACTATTTCTCTATTTGACTGCTGTTTTCCTTTTTATCTCGGCGATTAATCATAATTAAATCAAGTTTTTTACAGAAAGAGGAATGTAAGTAAACAGATAAAAAGCTCGTTTCGCAATGAAATCGTCATATTTCTACATATTCTTTAAGGGTCATGTAAAAGTTGTAACATAATGAATGGCACTGTAAGAAACTTAATCCAATTAGAACAAATGTTACTGTTTTTTTTAATGAAAAGGCGAATCTATGTGCTAAGGTAATAACAGGTTCAAATTTTAGGAGGTAGTTTTTGTGAGTAAAAAACGTGTAAAAAAATGGGCAGTTGCTTCTGCAGCGTCTGTAGCATTTCTAGCAAGTCAAGGAACAGCATCAGCAGCAGCTTCGCACAAAGTCGTAAAAGGAGATACCTTGTGGGGGCTTGGCCAACAAAATGGGGTGACGGTAGATGAGCTGAAAGGTGCTAATAACCGCCAAAACGACATGATTTACGTTGGAGAAACATTAACGATTCCTGACCAGGGACAAGCACAACCTGCCGCTAGTCCGGCAACATCTGTACATACAGTAGCACAAGGCGAAACGTTATATCATATTGCAACACAAAACGGCATGACTGTGGATCAGTTAAAAGCTGTTAACGGTTTACAAAGTGATATCATTACCATCGGACAAACGTTAAAACTTCAAGGAGAAGCACCGGCGCCGGCACAAACTGCTCCGTCTACATCGGTTTCTGCACAAGATCAAGATTTACTAGCTAGATTAGTAGAGGCAGAAGCAAAAGGTGAGCCGTACCAAGGAAAAGTAGCGGTAGCAATTGTGGTATTAAACCGTGTAGCTTCACCGGAATTCCCAAATAACATTCACGACGTTATTTATCAGCAGCTAGGAAACGGCGTATATCAATTTTCACCAGTAGCAAACGGAGCAATTAATCAGCCTGCATCAGAAGAATCAAAACGAGCGGTAAGCGAAGCATTATCAAATCCGCATGAAAACGATGCGCTGTTTTTCTATAATCCGAAAATCGCTGAAAGCCAATGGGTTGCAACGCAGCAAGTAACGGCCGTTATCGGAAACCATGTATTTGCAAAATAAGTAGATTTCTTTCAAATATAAACATATATTTCATATATATGTAATTGTGCTCCGAAGAGGTTGCGACAAAAGTATGTTGGTTAAAGTTAAATCCGAACCATTAATAGTTATTAATGGTTCGGATTTTTTTGTTGTTATGGTGAACGTAGATTTCATGTATGTAGTTGTTTCAATCTCTTATGTATGAAGAGAGAAATATCTATTTTTAAGTCTAATTGAACCTTAAAATGCCTTAACAGATGGATCTGTTAAGGCATTTTTTTGCTTAAGTTTTGAGAAAACCATTGATTATTTAGAAAATAATGATATGATAAAGAAAGTCAATTGATAATGATAATCATTTACATATGATGTAGAGGAGGAGATAACTAGACTTCTAGATGAAAGAAAGGAGCAAGGAAAGTTGAAGTTTTATCAGTTAATTCTTGTGTTTGCTGTACTATCGATTTTGTCTCTTTTTGTAGGAGTACAAGATCTGTCAGCAATGGATCTGTTTCATTTAACAAAAGAAGAAAGCCAAACACTGTTTTTTAGTCGTTTTCCTAGGCTTTTGAGTATTATTATGGCAGGAATGAGCCTTAGTATTTGCGGATTAATTATGCAGCAAATTACGCGAAATAAGTTTGTATCTCCAACAACGGCAGGAACGATGGACTGGGCAAGACTTGGTGTGTTGATTTCTCTACTAGTATTTGCTTCAGCAAGTCCTCTATTAAAAATGGGCATTGCTTTCATTTTCTCACTTGCGGGAAATCTATTGTTTATGAGAATACTAGACAGAATTAAATTTAACGATACCATTTATATTCCACTAGTTGGTTTAATGCTCGGCAGTATCGTAAGTTCCCTAGCTACCTTCATCGCTTACAAATACGATTTGATTCAAAACCTTTCTTCATGGCTGCAAGGCGACTTTTCTCTAGTAGTCAAAGGGAGATATGAACTTTTATACCTGAGTATACCGCTCTTAATAATTGCTTATCTTTACGCAGATAAGTTCACGGTTGCTGGTATGGGAGAAAGCTTTTCAATCAATTTAGGTGTGAAATACAAACAAATCGTAAACATTGGATTAGTCATTGTTTCGCTTATTACGTCGATTACGATTTTGACCGTCGGCATGCTGCCTTTTTTAGGATTAATCATCCCAAATATCGTATCGATTTACCGTGGAGATCATTTGCGAAAAAGTCTGCCTCATACAGCGCTGCTTGGAGCTGTGTTCGTACTTGCGTGCGATATTTTAGGCAGAGTCATTATTTTCCCTTATGAAATCTCTATTGGGCTAATGGTCGGTGTAATAGGAAGTGCGATCTTTCTTTTTATGCTGATAAGGAGAGGTCGTTATGCATAACAAACATAAAATCATCATTCTCGCCGCGCTGGCCATTTTATCAGTGGCCCTGTTTATCAGCTACGATTTAGGCTACTGGCAGTACACGCTGCCGCGAAGAATTGAAAAAGTCGCTGCGATTGTTTTAACCGGAGGAGCCATTGCGTTTTCATCCGTTATCTTTCAAACGATTACTAATAATCGAATTCTAACCCCTAGTATTCTAGGACTGGATTCACTATATTTATTTCTGCAAACGTTTATTGTGTACATCTTTGGCTCGACGAATATTGTCATCATGAACAAAAATCTTAACTTTCTTCTTTGCGTTTCGCTGATGATTATCTTTTCGGTCTTGCTTTACATACTGATGTTCAAAAAAGCCGGTAAGAATATTTTCTTTATTTTACTGGTTGGAATTGTGTTCGGCACGTTATTTAAAAGCATGTCTTCATTTATGGAAATGCTGATTGACCCGAATGAATTTCAAATTGTACAAGATAAATCATTTGCAAGCTTTAACAATGTTAATACCGATTTGCTATACATAGCAGCCGTCATTTTTATTCTACTGGGTATTTACGTGTGGCGCTTTACGTCCATTTTTGATGTCCTGTCGCTAGGAAGAGAACACGCGGTAAATTTAGGGATTAATTATGACGGGCTCGTCAAAAAAATGCTGATTGTGATCGCCATTTTTGTCTCAGTAGCTACAGCGTTAGTTGGGCCGATCACCTTTCTTGGACTTCTTGTTGTGAACCTTGCGAGAGAGCTGTTCAAAACGTACAAGCACACCTATTTAATGATGGGATCGCTGCTGCTTAGTGTTATAGCCCTCGTCGGAGGAGAATTTATTGTTGAAAAAGTGTTCACCTTCAGCACCACGCTGAGCGTCATCATTGACTTTGCCGGCGGAATTTACTTTATTTATTTGCTGCTAAAGGAGAATAAATCATGGTAGAAGTAACAAATGTCAGTAAAACATACGGAGAAAAAACCGTCTTAGAAAAAACATCCGTCGTGATTCCAAAAGGGAAAATCACGTCATTTATCGGCCCAAACGGAGCGGGGAAAAGTACGCTGCTTTCAATTATGAGCCGTCTCATTAAAGCCGACTCAGGATCAATATCAATAGAAGGAAAAAATATAGAGAATATTGACAGCTCAGATTTAGCCAAAAAAATGAGTATTTTAAAACAGTCCAATCAGCTGAATATCAGGCTTAGCGTACGTGAACTCGTAAATTTTGGCCGGTTTCCTTATTCAAAAGGCCGGTTAACAAAAAGCGATGAACAAGCGGTTGATCAGGCGCTGAGTTACATGAAGCTTGAAGGTATTCAAGATAAATACTTGGATGAACTGAGCGGGGGACAGTGTCAGCGGGCTTTTATCGCTATGGTCATCGCACAGGACACGGAGTATATCTTCTTAGATGAACCGCTCAATAACTTAGATATGAAGCATTCTGTTGAAATTATGAAGCTGTTGAAACGTCTTGTAGAAGACTTAGGCAAAACGATTGTGATTGTTATTCACGATATTAATTTTGCGTCTGTCTATTCGGATTACATCGTGGCGCTTAAAAACGGTGAAGTAATCCGTGAAGGCCCAACAGAAACCATCATTCAAACGTCTGTATTAAAGGATATATACGATATGGATATTCCAATCGAAACGGTTGGCGGCCAGCGTATTTGCGTGTATTTTTCATAAAATTTATTCATGAGGTGACGAAAGTGAAAAAAGTGTTAGTAATGTTTGTAGCAGTCTTAACTGCGATTGTTGTAGCCGCTTGCGGTAATCAAGGAGCAAAAGAAACAACAGGTGGAGAAAGTAAGCAAAAAGAGACGGTAACAGTAACCGATCAGTTCAATAAAGACGGCATTAAAATTAAGAAAAACCCTAAAAAAGTTGTAGTATTCAGCATGGGTGCACTTGATACACTAGATAAACTAGGGGTTGAAGTAGCGGGCTTGCCAAAACAAGCGATTCCTGAGTATTTATCAAAATATCAAGATGATAAGTATGCGAATGTAGGTGGATTAAAAGAACCTGATTTTGAAAAAATTGCAAAATTAAAGCCAGACTTAATTATTATTCAAGGGCGTCAAGCAGATTCATTTGATGAATTCTTAAAAATCGCGCCGACGATTTATATTGATACAGACACCCAGCACTACATGGATTCATTTAAAGAAAATACGAAAGTACTAGGACAAATTTTTGATAAAGAAGATCAAGCGAAAAAAGAGCTAGCAGCAATTGACAAGCAAATTGCAGATTTGAAAAAACAAGCGGACAAACTAGATAAAAAAGCGCTTGTCATGATGGCGAATGATAGCAAAATGACAGCGTTTGGTCCGGGTTCTAAATATGGATTAATTCACGATGTCTTCGGTATTAAGGCTGCAGACGACAGCCTAGATCCATCGGCTAAGCACGGCCAAAGCATTTCATACGAATATTTAGTTAAGCAAAATCCAGACTACTTATTCGTCGTTGACCGCGGTGCAGCGATTGGTGAAAAATCTTCCGCTAAACAAATTGTTGAAAATGAGTATGTAAAAGAAATCAACGCGGTGAAAAACAATCACGTTGTGTATCTTGATCCAGGCCTTTGGTATTTATCTGGAGGAGGTCTTGAGTCAATGGCTGGCATGATTAAAGAAATCAAAGCAGGGATAGAGAAGTAATAGAAAAAAAGAGCTGGTTTTGACCAGCTCTTTTTTTTTGCATGCAAAGTATTCACGGTTCCATGACTGTAAAAAGACCGCTACGAGCAGCTTTTTTGCTTATAACAAAGGGTGTTATCCACGTGTTTCAATGAAGGTGTCTTTTAGCTACCCAGAATAAAAAGGTCGCATATGGAAACAG
This sequence comes from Priestia sp. SRI_019, assembly GCF_057586255.1. Lineage (NCBI taxonomy): Bacteria > Bacillati > Bacillota > Bacilli > Caryophanales > Bacillaceae > Priestia > Priestia sp. SRI_019. The sequence continues at coordinate 1,478,726 of NZ_JBYCZN010000001.1, forward strand.
TAGTTATGTGCAGATGTGAGAAAGATGGCACGCTAGAATATGTTAAGAAGAAAAGAAACAGTGAAAAAACCTATAGCGGACAAAAATCTACATAAGTTAGTTCAAAAAACAAGCAATATTAATAAAAGGAGTGTTTGATATGTATTATTACAAAGAAGGATTAATCAATGGCATTAAACCGGATAAGCCCGATCCAGCGGCGGCGAAGGTACTGCAAGAAGCCTTAGGCGGGCAGTTTGGTGAAATGCGGACGATGATGCAATATTTCTTTCAAAGCTCTAACTTCAGAGGAAAAGAGACGCAGTATCGCGATTTAATGAAAGGTGTTTTTTTAGAAGAAATAGCTCACGTAGAACTCGTTCAAAATACCATTAATGCATTGTTAGATGAATCTGGCGGAGCCGGGGTAGGAAGTCAAGGTTCAGATCAGGCTCCTCTTGATGAAGCCGTAAAACATGCTAATCCTCATCACTATATCATGGGCGCTCAAAGCTCACTGCCAGTGGATGCGGGCGGAAATCCATGGAACGGCTCATGGGTTTATAATCACGGAAATCTAGTGGCTGATTTGCTCAATAACGTCGTATTAGAATCAACCGGTGTTTTACAAAAAACAAGAATATACGAAATGAGTTCTAACCAAACGTTAAGAGAAACGCTAGGTTTCTTAATTGTTCGAGATAATGCTCATCAAAATGCGTTTGCAAAAGCTCTTGAAACATTAGGCGTGGACTGGGGAAAACTATTCCCTGTACCAAATTATGATATTAACAAATACCCTGAATGCAGAAAATTTGTCGAGATGGGGTATCATAACACGCAATTTGATTTTAGGTTAGATCCGCATCGAATGGGAGAAATATTCCAAGGGCAGACGCCAAGCAGAAATGGCGGAGACTTGAGTGTAACACCTCCACCGGAAGCTTTTCCAGTCCCTCATTTACCTGAAATGCCCAATGAGCATGCTCCAGGTTTAGGAGATATGAACGCGTAAAAGTACCTGAATCGACTTTAATTACACACAGCTAAAATAAATAAAAAAGCATTGACTTAGAGCTAGTAGTCAATGTTTTTTATGCTTCTAAGCTAAATGCTGTCGTTCCTCTAAAGGCAAGAACATCTCGCCGTTTGCATAAACTCCGGATAAACCGGTTATTTTACCTCTGTGTATTAATTTAATTGTTTTTTATAAGAAGAAAAGGGAATACTTTCTTTAATCACTTGTGATAGAAAGCTAATAAGGGGCATGCTGCTATGAGTAGTCAACAAGATGAATTTTTATTTAAACGAGAGCTCTATCGCTTAGTACAAGAATACAAACGCTGTAAAGCTGAAGAAATTAGACGGGCAATTAAAAAGGATATTCTTCTTTTGAAGAAGGTTATAAATAACTAAAATAGATAGACACCGGCAAAAAAGCTCATGTTGGTTAATAAATGAGCTTTTTTGCCTGCTTTAAACTTGTTCAAACGAATTAGTATGTCTATAAACGGTATTGGGAAGATTATGGATCATGTTAAACAGAGCTAACGCAGTTGTTTCTGCTTCTTCATAACGATAAATAATATCGTTTTCAATATCGCAGATTTGAAAACTGTTTAATTGTTTTGAATAACTTAGTGTAAACCTATTGGCAAGAGTATGAGTAATGTCGCTATCTCTATAATTTACTAAATTTGCTGTCATGTGCTTAATTTCAGTTAGGTTCATCCACCAAGTCACCCTTTCATGTTATTGAGGTTATCATACCATGTGCAGGTAGTTTAAATGCTGTTTTTTACAATTTGTAACAACAATTTTCAAAATGAAACATAAAGGTAATAAAAAGTTAAAACGAGCAGCTAAACGGAAGCTGAACATTTCCTATGAGGGTGTAGGATTTTCGTTGCAGTAGGTCAACTCCAACTTTTTATCCGCGATTTCTTTTAGCCCAATATGAATCATACTGAATACCAAAATCCGTAATATAACCGTTAAAATCGTATGTCCAGCGGGAAAAATACCTAGTATAGGTGAGTCCCAAAGAGCGTGCATAAAAACGACAAGCAAAAATACACCGAGAAATTTTGGTTTAATCAACATGCTCCACTGAAATTTCTTATTTCCTTGCACGATGCAGATGGCAGCTCCAGTCAAGGCAGCCCAAGCCACATGTCCTCCAGGAGCAAAAATACTGCGCCAGAGTATTGTAGAATAAAGCATGTGAAAGCTCCCGGAAAGAAGTGCTCGCAAAGCATAGCCATCGGTTTCAAAAGCAGCAAAACCAGCTCCTATTGCAGCTCCTAAGAGAAGACCGTTAAGGATATATCTATATTTAAGATCGCGTACAAAATAAATAACCGCGATAACTTTAGCCAGTTCCTCACATATCCCAATCACGATCACGTTTGTGTTATTGCCAAGAATATCATAAAACACAAGTGCTAATAAAAGTGAAAGGATTCCGCCAATAAAAACGACATAAACAATTTTGTAAATAGCAATATTCTGCGGAGCGTTCATTTCCCAAAAGAAAATGAGAGTAGTAAATGGCACTGCAAAAGCACCAACTACAATAAGACCGGGTATGAAGTTGATGTTTTCGAACAAGCTTACGCCTAGATATAGCCCTAAGTATGCAACAAGCTCAATAAGAAAGACCCTTGCAAAAAGCCAAGGCTTTGGCTATGTATTTACAAATTCTTCTATTTTAGGAGTCGTAAGCCCTGTTCCTACAATAAAAAGCCGTTCAGCTTCCATTTCACTGTGCTGTCGGAAGACTCGAGAGAATATATTTCGAAATTTAGGTTCAACTGAACGTTCATTTCTTGGAATTTTATCAACACGATGGGCAAACAAGTAGAATATGCTGTAGTTTTCGTCCTGTTTCACGATTTCATGGCCGCAATTTAAGCAGAATTTTACCCCTTCTGGCTTAGAATAAGCGCAATGGGGCATTTCATTTATCTTCCTCCTTTTTCTAGATACAAATCGTTTGACGCTTGTCTTATGACATCTTCTACATATATTATGTGAACTGATGAAAAAAGCATAAGAGGGTTTGATAGGTAATTTGCTTAAATAATGGAATGGTATGTATATAAAAGACAGAAGCTATTGCTAAAAGAGACCTCATGAAACCAAAAAAGGCTGCGTCATAAGGCGAATATTCGACTTGTGACGCAGCTCTTTATATGATTAAAAATGTGGGTTTAAGCCTGTTTTCTTTACAATACTACTACGCAATAAAAAAGCTTCCTGAAATAAAAACGATGACACCAATGATCATCATTAATGTTTCGCGGTCTTTTTTTCCTGGTTTTTTATTAGCAGGAAGCAGCGATTTTGAAAGAGGCTTGGCAAAAATGATGACAAGCATGCAAACAGCAGCAAAGATGCCAAGCGCCACCTGAAAATTACCTTCAATAAAGACGCATGCCATTAAAAGTACAAGACTTATTTTCAGAAAAATTTTTGATAGGTTCACTATCAACACTCCTTTAGAACACTTAATATGAAAGACTTAGTGATTTTTTTATGTGCCTGTTGTTTTCTACGGCTTGAAGGAGAAAATGAGCGACGTCAGAACGGCTGATGTTGCGTCCGTTTTCTGGTATGCTAGCTTCTCCTATACGATAATACGCAGTTAATGGACCGCTCGTTAAACCCATTGGCCGAGCAACAGTCCAGTCGAGTCCGCTTACCTTCAAGAGCTTCACGGCTTCGTGATGATCGCGAAGCACATTTTTTAAAATACGCTGAGCAAGCCAGCCCGTCATGCCTGGAATTTCTCCGTCGATTCCGGCAGAAGCCGTGTAGGCGATACGCTGAATTCCGTTTTCGTTCATACATTGAATCAGCAGATTTGTCGTTTCTACTAAAAGGGTAGAATGCCCTAGATTTTCGGTTCCAAGACAAGAAATTACTGCATCACACCCTCGCATGGCCTGACACACTTCATAATAATCAAGCACGTCGCCTTGTATGATGTGTACGTTCGCATGCGTTATCTTAAGTTTAGATGGATTTCGCACAAATGCTTTTACATAATGTCCGTTTTTAATCGCTTGCTTTATTAATTCCTGTCCGGTCCTGCCGCTTGCGCCAATCAAAAAAATGTTCATACGATCAACCCTTTCGTTTCAATGTAGGTAGTAAAAACGAAATTTTCTTTTACCATAACACATTTTTCTCGATTTAGCTTGTCAAAACATAAAAGCTGCTTACGAGATTCACCAAAGTAAGAGGTATCCTCTGTTCTTTTTTAAAACTTATGTCATAGACTGTCTAGAAAACAAAGAAATGTACGAACGGTTTATAAAGGTGTTTAATGCTATAGAAGCGAAAGGGTATGATAGGAATAAGGGACGAACAGAAGGGGCGATGCACTATGAAAAAATCGGTAAGCCGAGCACGCGTTATCATAGTACTAATAGGTTTTCCGCTCATCTTTCTCATTATGGCGCTTGTGACGGGTGAGTGGCGATATATGACTTGGACCATTCCGCCTGCACTGATGTCATGTTGGACGGCACTCTTTGTATTAAGGAAGCAAGAAGAAAGATAACAGGAAATTTGAACTATTGCATCGAATTTATAGAAAAAGTATAAAATGATAGAAAGCTATAGTAAGAAAATCTAATGAAGGACGGTGTGAAGATGAACGGACAACAGTTATTGTATGGGTTGCTTACGTCTAAAGGCGATATCCTAAGAGCTGCTTATGTGTTATGTGACCACCGCATTTATACGGAAATGTCAGCACAGTATCAGCAAACGGAGCATACGGATTTTCAAGCGTCATTGGTAGAAGAAATGAAATTGCTTGAAAAACAGCCTGAAGTAGACATGCATCTGCATATTTTGCTTGAAATGGCGAAGTTTTTTGAACTTCCTGTTTCCCATGCTACAACAAATGGCGAGCTGTACGAGCTAAGCGATAACATTGGAAATTTGCTTGTATCTAAATACAATGAGCTGTTTTCAATTGCACGCTGTCATACGCTAGAAGACGTAATGCGCCATCAAATCCGGCTGTTCTTTCATCTAATTGATTCGCAATACATGATTGCTACAAATCGTCAGCAAGCTGTGTTTCAGCAGCAGCTGATGAATTGGATTGAACAGCTGCCCCCCATGTATCAGGAAAGAATGATTGATGCATTAGGAGAATATCAGCAGGAAGCACTTGTGAAACTGCTGCAGAAAAAAGGGACAATTGAACTGTACAAACAGCTTCCTCCGCACGCATACCCTGCTATTTCAGGCCTTATGGCAACCGTAATGAGTATCTTTATTCCCGTTAATTACCCGCCAGCACTGCTATTTAGTATGAATGCGCCGCTGTTTTTAATGGCGAGCTTTGAAAGTCATGAAATTATTGCAAAACGCAAAGAAGCTGGAACTTTTTTACCGCTGTTATTAGTAGTTGTTCAGCTGATGTGGACGTACAAGCTTGAGCATCAGGATGAGCTGTTGAATTATCAGTCTCTGCTGATCAAGTGGTCATCTGTACACACAGCGTATCAAGATTATATGAAAAAGAAAGAGCAGTCACTGTTTGACCGTGAACGGTTAGACAGCTTTATTTATAAAACAGAGCAGTATGTTAAGCAGCTCCGAGCTACGGAGAAAAAGACGGTGAAGCAAATTGAAACGCTCAAAACAGCCATTCGCCATCAGCTCGATGAAATGGAGCTTACGTCGTTAAACGGAGGGCTTGTGCTTCAAAAAATGATTGAAGAGCATGAATCATTAAAACAAGATGTAGAAGAACTGCAGCGCAAGCTTTCGATTAAAGGTGACTTCTTCTCTAAAGTAAGGCTGACGTTCCGTTCTGCAGAACGAGCCGTCAAAAGCAAAGTGAAAGAAGTAGAGCGTAAAAAAGTGCTTATGCAAATGACCGACTTTATTTTAGCAAATCGCTTGCCCGTATGCGTGGATATTCAAAATGAAATTTATGATTATCAAGACGAGCTGACGACGACTATTTTTCAAATTAATCAGCAGGTCGAACTGCTTGAAGAAACAAAACAAAGCCGTCAGCTAGCCGATGCAAAAGTACGCCGTTATGATCAAGAAATAAAGCGATTCGAACGGAACTATTATGGCTTAAAAGAAGGAACCGTTGAAGAAATGGCACAGTAAAACTGGGACAAACACATTTTATCCGAACGAGTTTGATTCTTGATGGAGAATCGAACTTGTTCGGATTTTTTTTATGATGGTCGTGAACATAGGTTTTATGTATGTAATTGCTTCTAGCTTTTTATTGGAGAGCAAGGCGAAGACTCCGGCCGCCTGCGGAAAGTAAAGCCCTGTACGGAAACCAACAGCGATGTCTCAGGCGATCCATACGAACTTATTCACCTCATTTGTCTGCCTTTAGAGTGGCGTAATTTAGTTATGTCTCAACCTTATTCTCTGTCTGTAGGAGCGGACAGCTGATCTTTATACTCATCTACATAGAGCATGCCGTTTGTTGACACAACTGCATACAGCACTTGGTTCAACTGAAGCTGGCGATTTGAAAGCTCAAGGTTGATTCACTGTTCGGTATATTGAGATGTTAAATTTTTATGAATAATTTCTCCGTCCATGATGAGTTCTACCGGTAAATTCATTTCTTTAAACGGCTTAGACAAAACGTCCTGTTTGGCAATGTTTTGATAAGCAGTTTTCTTTAACACCGACAGTTTTCCGCTTACTTCTAAAACAGCAAATTCTACTTAAGCAATGTTGAACGTTCCTAGTTCTCGTAAATGCTGATTCAAGTCGTCAATAGAATATTTGACTTTTTTCATATTTGCTTCAAGAAGCTTTCCTTTTTCCATAATAACCGTCGGGCGTCCTGTAATCCATTTTCGCAAGCGCCTGCTTTTTAGAGCTGTTGATGCTAAAAGAAAATGAATGGCCACAAGAAAAGCAAAAGAAGCGAACATCGGCAGAAATTTTAATTTTAAATCAAATCCCATATTTGCGATGAACGACCCAATGATGATGGACATCGCAAATGTAAAATGATTATTATGCGTGTTAATTTGTTTTCCAATCAGGAAAGTTGTAATGCTTAAGATAAGGAAAGAAACAAAGGTTCTAAGAAGGGACATGAGAATGTCTTCCATAGGTTGTGATGTCACCTGCTTTCTCATAAATAGAAAGAGTATCTATCTCTATAGCGTTATCCATTTAAAGGATCGTTATACAAGAAAAAACACCAAGAAGAAATGCGGATAATGCGTTCACATTCGGCTACTTAAAAAGGGGCGGAAAGGCTGTAGGTAAGGGACCAAAGCAAACAAAAAGAATGTGCAAATTCCTTTGAAATTTTTGGGGGGATTTGTTACAATAAAAGTGCTTATTTTTGTTCGGTAAGGATAGTTCGAAGTGTTCGTCTTGACTTATTGTAAGAGCAGGAATAGAGTAATACACAATGTGTGGATTGTCACACAAGGAGGAAAAGAGATATGTTACAAGGTAAAGTAAAATGGTTCAACGCTGAAAAAGGTTTCGGTTTCATCGAAGTAGAAGGACAAGACGATGTATTCGTTCATTTCTCTGCTATCCAAGGCGAAGGTTTCAAAACTTTAGAAGAAGGTCAAGAAGTTACATTTGAAATCGTTGAAGGCAACCGTGGACCACAAGCTGCTAACGTTCAAAAGTAATTTTTTTTATAAAGTTTAAGCCGATCAGCAGAACGTTTCTCTGGTCGTTCGTTAAACTAAACTGGGAGAAGGCCCCTTTTATAAAAGGGGTCTTTTCTTGTTCGCTTTTTACACCTTGTTGACGATTTCTTTGATTTTGTAGAAGTATTCAAATATGAAAAAAACTAGTCACGCAGTATAAAAAAAGCGTATAATGAAATGATGAAAATAGGAATTGTAGAGCAGAAAGGATTTTAAAACGTATGAACAACCAACTTCAAGAAACGATGGTCGATTCACGTCGTACATTCGCCATTATTTCTCACCCGGATGCCGGGAAAACAACGTTAACAGAAAAAATGCTGTTACTGGGCGGAATGATTCGTTCAGCCGGAACGGTTAAAGGAAAAAAATCAGGCAAGTTTGCTACATCTGACTGGATGGAAATCGAAAAACAACGTGGAATTTCGGTTACATCAAGTGTTATGCAGTTTGAGTATAAAGATCACTTTATTAACATCTTGGATACACCAGGACACGAAGACTTCAGTGAGGATACGTATCGTACCCTAACGGCTGTAGACAGTGCGGTCATGGTTATTGACGGAACAAAAGGAATTGAAGCACAAACGCTTAAACTTTTTAAAGTTTGTCGTATGCGCGGTATTCCTATTCTAACATTTATCAATAAATTAGACCGTGAAGGAAAAGAGCCGCTTGAGCTGCTTGAAGAAATTGAAGATGTACTCGGTATTGAATCATACCCCGTAACGTGGCCAATTGGCATGGGGAAACGATTCCAAGGAACGTATGACCGCTTTTCAAAACAAATTGAGGTATACCAAGGAAACAAAGAGTCATATTTTGCAGACTTTGACGGTGAAAATATCGACGATGAAATTAAAAAACACGTCGATGAAATGTATTTACCAGGCTTAGTGGATGATTTATCTCTATTAGACGAAGCAGGTAATGATTTTTCAATTGAAAAAGTAAAGCAAGGCCTATTAACACCTGTTTTCTTCGGAAGTGCGATTGCAAACTTTGGTGTACAGTCTTTCTTTAATTCATTTTTACAATTAACATCACCGCCGCAGCCTCGTGAATCAACGAATGGCACCGTTCAGCCTACGGATGAAAACTTCTCAGGTTTCATCTTTAAAATTCAAGCGAACATGAACCCAGCTCACCGCGACCGCATTGCGTTCGTACGCGTATGTTCAGGGAAATTCGAGCGTGGAATGAACGTGACGTTAGCAAGAACGAACCGTAAAATGAAGCTAGCGCAGTCTCATCAGTTCTTGGCATCAAGCCGTGAAACAGTAGACACAGCGTATCCAGGGGATATCATTGGCTTGTATGACTCGGGTACGTATCAGATTGGCGATACCATTGTAGGAGAGGGAAAAGTATTCGAATTTGATGCTCTTCCAAAGTTCCCGCCTGAACTGTTTGTAAAAGTTCGTGCGAAAAATGCAATGAAATCTAAGCACTTTGAAAAAGGGATTAATCAGCTTGTACAAGAAGGAGCCGTACAGCTTTACCGTACGCCGTTCTTTGGAGATTACATTTTAGGAGCAGTCGGTGAACTTCAGTTCCAAGTGTTTGAACACCGTATGAAAGGTGAGTACAATGTCGATCTTGAATTCACGCGCATGTCTCATAACATTGCAAAATGGGTAGACAAATCAACAATTGAAGATCGCATGCTAGATTCTCGCGTGATGCTAGTAGAAGATCGTGATAAACATGCCGTTCTTATGTTTGAAAACGATTTTGTATGGCGTTTGTTCCAGGACAAATATCCATCTGTTAAATTCCTAGACCCGTTTAATCTATAAAAGAGTATAAAAAAAAGGAAAACGATACATACTACTTTCATAAGTAGACAGTCGATTTTCCTCCTTTGCTTAAGAGTCAGTATTTACTGGCTCTTTTTTTAGTGAGCCGCTGATTTTAAATTTAAAAGAATGACTCCTGCAATGATTAATACGATGCCAAATACCATCGTGAGACTGCCGCTTTCTTTCCAAATAACTACGCCAATCACAGCTGTCACAGCAGTTCCTACACCAGACCAAATGGCATACGCAACGCTGAGTGGAATGTGCTGAAGCGATGTGGAGAGCGCATAGAAAGCAAGACCAAACCCTAATAAAACACCAAGACTAGGCCAAAATTTTGTAAATCCGTTTGATGCTTTTAACATAGATGTACCAAATAACTCTGAACTAATAGCAATCGCTAAAAATAAATAGGCTTTCATCGAAAACCCTCCTCTGTTAATTTCCGAAGTTGTTGTTGAATCTGTTTTTGCATGTCTGGATCCACGGGTGCGAGCCCAAACATTTGACTGAACCATAATCCGTCAGCTGCTAGGCGCACAATGGTAGCAAGCACGGGATCAATGTCGTCTTGTTCAATGTGCTGCTGCCACTTTTCGTATTGCTTTTGAAAGTGCTGCAGGAGTTCAGGATTGGTTGCAATACCTGCAAGTAACCCAGCGCTCATCACTTGTTCACGCTGAAGGTCATGAAGCGTCTCAGCGAGATAAGCCCGGCTCCATTTGCCAGGAGAATTGTCATGTTCAACTTGTACGTTTAGTCCGTCATCATATTTCTTTGTGACTGAATACAGCATTTGCTTAATCAATTCATCTTTTGAAGAGAAGTGATACAACAAACCGCCTTTACTGACGCCGGCTTCTTTTGCTACTTTTTCAAGCGTCAAATTTCCAACGCCGTCACGCTGTACAACCTGCGTAGCTGCAAGCAATATATCATCAAATGTAGACACACGAATTTCCTCCTTTTTGATTTTCCCTAGAATACTTTACCGTCTGGACGGTTTGTTTGGCAATACTTTTATTTCGAATTTCAAAAAAAATTTTTGTGCACACTAAAATATAAAGTATAAAAACAAAAATAAACGAGTAAACAAAGGGTTAATACCTTTACTATATGAAGAAAAAGAAAAAATAAAGCCTGGGTATATGAAAGATAAAAGAAAGGTGTGAAGAAACGGATGAGGGATGTGTATCAAAGTTTTCAAGAACTATCACAGTGTGAACGAGCGGGAATTGATTACGAAATAGAATGTGTCATTCGCCGGAGAGAAATTGTCGTGCTTGCTATTCACGGAGGAACGATGGAAATTGGGACAGAAGAAGTAGCAGAAAAAATAGCAGAAAAGCTGAACGCAACGGTGTACGTATTTAAAACGCTGAAAACAGAAAATCCGTTTGAATTGCATGTTACGTCTGCAAACTACGATGAAGAAATGGCGCGTCACCTCGTTAAAAAATCAGAGATCACCATTTCTCTTCACGGCGCCTATAGCGATGTATGCACAACTTATATCGGAGGAAGAGACGAAGAGTTAGAAAAAGCGGTGCGTCAAGCGCTTTCGAATTTTCCGATCAGTGAAACGCCCGTCCATTTAAAAGGCGTTTCACCTCGAAATATCGCCAATAGCAATCAGCGGCATAAAGGACTGCAGCTTGAAATAACCACTCCGCAGTATGAACAATTATTACAGAATAATCAGCTGTTTAACGAGTATGTGAATGCGGTAGTATCGGCTGTGAACTCAGTGATGTAAAGATAAATTCAACAGCTTCCTGCACGTTGGCTGCAATAAAGGCTGCTTGCACGTCAGCCCATTTTTCCCGTGCATGTAACGTGTCGTGCCCAGCACCTGTTAACACTAAAATACATTGAGCCCCTGCTGTATGGGCCGCTACGAGGTCTTTCCACCGGTCGCCAATCACGATGCAGTTAGCCAAATTTAAGCTGTGCTCCTCGGCTGCTCTTAACAGCATGCCGGGGTTTGGTTTGCGGCATGAACAGGCGTCCGAATCTTCATGAGGACAAAGGTAAACATCATCAAATCCAAAAGCTAAAAGCTCAGAGATAAACTGTGATTTCTTTACCTTTCCTTTTGCAATATCGGGCTGATTCGTAAAGGAAAACAGCGGAATGTTTTGTTTCTTTATGTCGATAATCGCTTGCTTTGCGTGGGGGAACAGCTGAAAATCACCTGGATATTGTATTTCATTACTGCCTCCAATCGTTCCGTCTCGGTCTAAAAATATTGCTTCAATCATATTCTTCACCTCTTTTTCTATCATAATATAAAACAGGATTAATTTGGTAAAAACTTTGTTTTTTGAAAAAAATCAAAGAAATATGACTGTCTTTTTACTTCTCATCATATGGATAAGTTAAATAGAAGTGGTGAGGAGGGGAAGACAAGTGAACGAAGAATCGTTTTATTCACCATTTATAAGCGAAGACGGAAAGAAAAAAACAATTGGAGAAATTGAGTTTTCAGATGTGCAGCGCATGATGGAAAAACATTTAGAAGAAGGCTATCAGCTTGAGTTCAAGCGCGAAGTAAGCTCAACGGTCAAACGAAAAATCCCAAATATCATCGCTTCGTTTGCCAATGAAAAAGGAGGGTGGCTTATTTTTGGCGTAGATGAAGACGACCATTCCATTAACCTGCTCGAGCGCAAGGAATATGAGCTGTTTATTAATAATATGCTTAAAGATGTCACCAATCCCATTCCTCGTATTGTTACGCGTTTTTTATCACCTGAAGATCACCCCGAGCAAGGTGTTTTTGTTATTTGGATTCCCGAAGGTCCGAACCCTCCGTACATGTCTTACGGGAAGATTTACAGAAGAATTGGAAGCGGCACATCTCCCGTTACGGAAATCGATGACCGCTATCATTTAGATCGACTCTATCAAAAATCCGAGGATCAAACGCAGCGAATAGAGGACTTTTGCACAAAAGAACTGTCTATCTATAACAGAAAATGGCCGATGCATGGAAAAAGCTATATTCATTACGGGATGTGTAATATGTACGTGCTGCCACTATATGATTTGCATTTAGTTGAACAAATGGAAGAAGAACGGTTAAAGCAATATATTTTAAGCAAGTCTAGCGAACCCAAACACTATCGTTTGGACGAGGAAAGTACGGTAATGCTGCATACACCGTTTGTTAAAGCCTCTTATTCAGCGGAATCCATCATTTTTCGAAGCACAGATGTGATTGATGCGTATGATAAAACAATTGCGTGGGAGCAGTTTTATAACGGATCAGCTAAGTTTCATATTCCTATTCCGTACATGGAAGAATCAAAACCAATTCATGACGTATTAAAGTCAAGTATTTCAAGCTACATCGATGAGACGATTTTTGAGCAGTTTCAATATATAAACGGACCCTTTTTTCTCACATCTTTAATCAGCTGCATCGGCGGATACATTGATTGTATGATGGAATTAAAAGCAGAGCTGGAAGATATGATTATTGTGATTGACTTAGAGAACGTTCGAAACGATGTGCTGTACTTTCCGCATGAGCAGTTTCAAACATTTCTAGAAGAAGAAGGGCTCGTCTTTTCAGATAAAAAGCAATATCGATTTAATCGATCATTTAAAACAACAAAATTAGGAGGGAATCTGGAGCTTCTTGCCTACGTTGATTATATCGTGACAGCGTTTGGCCTTTCAAAAAACCAGTCCATTGACTTTCTTAAACACTCATTAAACCAAGGATAAAATATACAATTTTTTGACAATAACTAAAAAAATGACAAAAGTGAAAAAAAGTATGATAATATCTTTCGTAAGTAATGAGCAAGTAAAGAAGAGAAAGGGGACTCTTCTTTTACGGATGCCGTTGCTAGGTAGGGTTAAACATAAGGGGAGAAAAGGCAATGAAAAAAGCGACATCCATACTTCTAATTGTCCTAGCACTGGCTGGATTAGGAGGAGTATGCGCTGCTTATTACCATCTGGAGCAGCAAAAGCAAACGGAAGAAATGACGTATGAACAGAAGTACATAACCGTAAGAAATGCATGAAAAAACCAGCCAATTGGCTGGTTTTTTTGGGTTTCAAGTCATAGTAAGTAAAATAAAGATTTTGCTTGTTCAGTTTTTTTAAATAACTCCAATGATGTATAGACGCAAAATAGAAAGCCAACGCTTGAAAAAACAAAAAACAAGCGGAGAAAAGGGCGTTTTTTTTGAATGCGAAAGTACGTAAAAACAACGAGTGAACATACAAGCAGTACGCTCATAGCAGCAAATCGAATCGCGAGGTCTGCTAAATCATCAACCGTACGCTGAAACAATTTTAGCGTTTCATCGTTCAAATCAGTCTCAGGAATGTTCGTTTTGTCTTGCTGATTTAACACCCCTACATCCCATTTTTCTCGACTATAATCATGAGAAACCGTGTAGTAAAACGGACCAAGCTTTTTTTCATCTGCACCGTCGTCAGCAAGTGCTGAAGCTGGGTGCATGAATGCTAGAACAAAAAATAAAAAGCTCCACTTTCTCATTACCAAAGCCTCTTTCTAACTCAGACTATCTCCCATTATAAACCAAAAATTTTTATGTTTCCATCATCCCTCTTTCCTATTTCCATTTCTATATATAAAGTGAAAGGGGGAATAAAAGATGGCAGAAAAAATTCAGCATTCAAGCCAGCTTCGCTTAGTATTAGAACAAGGAATAAAAGAGGATGGAAAACCCGATTTAAAGACAAAATCCTATATGAACATTCAGCCTGGAAGTTCTGCAGATGCACTCATTACAGCAAGCGAAACCATCGCCAGCCTGCAGTCGCTGCCGCTTGTTGAAATCAACGAAGTTGTCACGTTTTCACTTTTAAAATAAGAAAAGAGGTAGAGTATGAAAACTTTAACGATGCAGTTTTTAAATGAGTCACAAAAAGCAGTAAGCCTATCGATTGAATCACCAAAAGATACGTTAGACGCAGCAGCCATCACAGCAGCAATGAACGCACTGATTGCAAGCGATGTCTTTACTTCAAGCGGCGGAGCGCTCGTTGCCAGAAAAGGCGCCCAAATCGTCGAGCGAAATGTAACCGAATTTACGATTTAAAAATGAAAGTCCTTCCACTTCGGTGCGAAGGGCTTTTTTAAAAGGAGAGAGGAAGATGACAGAGTGGTTTAAGCTTGTTTCAGACGTTGGTTTTCCAGTCGTGGTGACGCTTTATTTACTTCACCGAATCGAAGCCAAGCTTGATACAGTTGTGCTGTCCATTCAGCATTTAACCGATGAAGTAAAAAAGTGATTATGACAATTGTAAGGCGGTTGTCATGGAAAAGTTGACGTATTTGACACCTCACACTACAATTAGTAGTGTGAGGTGTCGAATATGAAAATTGAAAAATTCAAATTTAACGAAACCGGCCTTAATCGCTTTTTTGGCCCGCTTGAAGCAAAAATTATGACGGCTTTATGGAACGGAAGTGAAATGTCTATTAAAGACGTGCAGCACGTGCTTGAGAAAGAAAAAGCAGTGAACTTCAACACCGTTATGACCGTTATGAATCGATTGGTGGAAAAAGGCGTGTTGCAAAAGCGTTTAAAAGGACGTACGTCGATGTATCAGCCGATTCTTTCTAAAGAGGAATTTATCGACGCTCAGTCGAAAGAGTTAACGCACGAATTGATCGACGAATTTGGCTCGCTTGCTGTTACTCATATGCTTGATGCGTTAGAAGAAGTCGATGATTCACTGTTAAGCATGCTCGAATCAAAAGTCAAACAGTTAAAAAAGGATGAATAATCAATGAATCAAGGAATACTAAAGCGTTCTAAGCTTATTTTTAACCTGTGCTTTTTTATTGCCGTGACGTTGCTTATGCAAATGGGCATGTATGTGCTGCATTTGCTGTTTGGATGGAATTTATCGTTTAACTTAATTTTACTTTGTAACAAAGTAGCCCACTTTTTCGGCTTGTTTTTTATTGAATACATGCTGAATGCGGTTATTTTTCATACGATGTTCGTACTGTTCATTAAAGCTGTAAAGCAAGTGATTCAAATTCGGAAAGTCCGTAAAATGATTACGAAGCTGCGACATGAAACAGCAACGGCTCACCTGCAAAAAGCGTACGGAAAGAATTTAACAGTTTTAACAACAGATCAGCCTATTGCATTAACAATGGGGCTGTTTACACCGCACATCGTTCTGTCTACAGGGTTGCTCTCAGTGCTTGATGAAAATGAACTAGAAGCTGTTATTTACCACGAGCAGTCACACGTTGCAAACAAAGATCCGCTCAAAACATTTTTACTAAGCACGCTTGCTTCTGCATTATGGTATATTCCGTTTATTAAATGGAGCCATAAACGTTTCAAAGTCATGCGTGAAGTGCTGGCTGATCAAGATGCCATTGTGAAAAATGGCACGTCTGCTCACATCGGCAGCGCCCTTTTAAAAATGGTTAAAACGGGACAGACAAGTCTTTCGTGTGCGCACGTATCATTTGCTGATACGTCGGTTAATTATCGCATTCAATATATTTTAAATCCGGAAACGAAAATGCCGATGCAGCCTCCTGTTGTTTTAACGCTGACGTCGCTATACGTGTTTTTTATTTTGTGTGCGCTAATTTTTACAGCTCTAACAGCTTTGTAAGTTTGTAAGAGAGAGAGAAAGAAAAGAAGGAGATGAGAATTGTGTCAAAAGCAAAGAAAAAGAAAAAAGTAACGCCCAATCAGCAAACGTCCTCGAGCAAGTGGATTTTTTGGGTGATTGGAATTATTGCGGTCTGTATTTTAGGGTTAATCGTCCTTTCTAATATGTCAAAGGGCGGAGAAGATGAAAAGGCCGCTCTTACATATGATAATCAGCCGTATCTTGGAAAAGAGTCAGCTCCGGTAGAAGTAGTAGAGTTTGGAGATTACAAATGCCCGGCTTGTAAAAACTTCACGGAATCCTTTTTCCCGCTGATTCAAAAAGATTATGTAGATACCGGAAAAGTCAAATTCTACTTTATGAACTATGCGTTTATCAACAATGACTCCTCTCGTGCAGCAGAGTTTGCTGAAACAGTATACAAAGAGCTTGGAAACGATACGTTTTGGAAATTCCATGAACTTCTTTATAAAAAGCAAAACGCAGCGGACGAAAAGAAAGATGTCTTAACGGAATCTTACTTAGAAGATACGCTGAAAGAAGTATCTAGCGATGCCGATGCGAAAAAAGTAGCGAGTGCATTTAAAGACGGAAAAGGAAAAGATGGGTTTGATCAAGATATGAAGACAGCCAATGATTTAGGTATCACAGGTACACCCACCATTTATGTAGGCGGCAAAAAATTCGAAGGAAAAACAATCGATGACTTTGATCAAATGGTCAAAGATGCGGCTAAGGAGAACAAATAATGAACAAGTCTTTGGTTTTCGGGTGGATTACAGCGCTTATCGCGATGCTTGGAAGCTTGACGTTTAGTGAAGTTCTTCACTTTATCCCGTGTGAACTTTGCTGGTATCAGCGAATTTTAATGTATCCGCTCGCGATTGTGCTAGGTGTAGCCGTGTACCGGAATGATATGGTCATCTACAAATACGTCCTGCCGTTTTCTGTGATTGGTATGGCGCTTTCAGGCTATCATTATTGCTTGCAGAAGATACCGGCTCTTAAAGCATTTGAAACGTGTACAAGCGGTGTTCCTTGCTCAGGTCAATATATTAACTGGCTTGGGTTTATCACCATTCCTTTTTTAGCGTTTATCGCGTTTACTATCATTACAATTACGATGCTTGTTCTTCGCAAGCAGACGAAAAAAGCTTAACCTCCGGGTTAAGCTTTTTTGTATGAAAACACAAAAAGGCCCGCTTCCAAGAAGCGGGTGCAAATAGGGTACATCTATGAAAAATGATGAAATTGTTTTGACAAGAACAGTATATAAAAGAAAAGTGAAAAAACGGTGAAAAGAGAAAAGCTTTTTTAAAAAATAAGGTGAAAATATGCTTTTCTTACAAAAAAAGCCCCGCTCACAAAAAGCGGGGAATAAATAGGGGTCATTTATGAAAAATGATGAAATTGCTTTGACAAACTTAGTATACAAAAGAAAAGTGAAAAAACGGTGAAAAGATGGAAGCTTTTAGAAAAAATAAAAAAAGACCTGTTTTGGGGAAACAGATCACTAGAAAGGGAGTAAAACTATGAAAAAAATATGCTAATTGGCTTCGCAAGTACTATCCTATACCTTTATGGTGAAAAAATGATGAAAAGAGAAACTGAATATAAAAAAAGACCTGCTCTGGGGAAGCAGATCTTCAAAAGGAGTAAAACTATGAAAAAATATGCTAATTGGCTTCGCAAATACGATTCTATACCTTTATGGTGAAAAAACGGTGAAAAGAAAAGCGGGATATAAAAAAGACCTGCTTTGGGGAAGCAGATCTTCAAAAGGAGTAAAACTATGAAAAAATATGCTAATTGGCTTCGCAAGTACTATCCTATACCTTTATGGTGAAAAAATGGTGAAAAGAGAAACGGGATATAAAAGAGACCTGCTCTGGGGAAGCAGATCTTCAAAAGGAGTAAAACTATGAAAAAAATATGCTAATTGGCTTCGCAAGTACTATCCTATACCTTTATGGTGAAAAAACGGTGAAAAGAAAAGCGGGATATAAAAAAGACCTGCTTTGGGGAAACAGGTCTTTAGAAAGGGAGTAAAACTATGAAAAAATATGCTAATTGGCTTCGCAAATACAATCCTATACCTTTATGGTGAAAAGATAGTGAAAACGATATTAGGATATAGCTCCTATTTTTCCATATTATAGATTCATTTCTCTTTAATAGGGTATACGTTCATTAGAATCGATATAAACTTAAAGAGCTGCCAGGGAGGTATATATATGGAAAAGAAACACGAAGCAACTACAAATCATCGCGTCGTTCATCGCGCTCGAAATAGCTGGTCAGGCTTTTTGTTTGGCGTAGGGTTAGTTGCTTTTATTGATGAAGCAGTGTTTCATCAGCTGCTTCATTGGCATCATTTTTATGATAAGTCCACAACGGCCGCTGGTTTAGTGTCGGACGGTTTGTTTCATGCATTCAGCTGGTTCGCTACAATTGCATCACTTTTTATGGTGGCAGATCTCAGGCGCCGAGGCGGCTGGTGGGTGAAAAGGTGGATAGGAGGAGTATTGCTTGGAGCCGGGGCGTTTCAGCTTTATGACGGGACCGTGCAGCATAAGCTTATGGGACTTCATCAAATCCGGTACGGAGTGAAGATTGCACCTTACGATATTACGTGGAATGTACTTGCATGTTTGATACTGCTTATTGGCATCATGTTAACATGGTTTACACGTAAACAAGGTGCACATCATGATTAAATATGAAGTATTGTCTCAGCTTTTATTAGCCCTGCCTTTTGCCGCTGCCTTTTTTTTATACATGCGGGCTGTAGCGTCTTCAAATGCAACGTATAGAAAATGGTCATTATATAGGACGTCCAGCTGGACACTTGGTATTTTATGCGCCATATTTTCCGTAGCCGGACCGCTCGCAGCCCGTGCTCATATGGACTTTACTGCGCATATGACGGGGCATTTGCTTTTAGGTATGCTAGCTCCGCTTTTAATGGCGTTAGGAGCACCTCTTACGCTGCTGCTTCGCACGCTTCCGGTTCATTCAGCCAGAAAAGTATCAAAACTTTTAAAAGGGCGGTTTGTTCGGTTCATCAGCAGTCCGGTGACAGCTTCTGTTCTTAACGTAGGAGGACTTTGGATTCTTTATACAACAAGTCTGTATGGCATGATGCATCACTCTTTTTTCGTGGATGTCGCTGTACATAATCACGTATTTTTAGCCGGCTATTTATTCACCGTATCGATGATTTCAATCGATCCTTCGCCGCATCAAAAAACTTTTACGCACCGAGCGTCCGTATTGGTTCTTGCTCTTGCTGCTCACGGTATTTTATCAAAATATGTGTACGCTCACCCGCCTATGCACGTCTCGACGGAAGGGGCGCAGCAAGGGGCTATGCTGATGTATTACGGAGGCGATTTAATCGACTTATGTTTAATTGTACTTCTTTGTTATGAATGGTTTAAGCGGTTTCAAAAAGTCTCTTTTACATAAAAAACGCGCAGAAAGCATGGTGCTTTCTGCGCGTTTTTTTAGTGAATGTTTCGTTTTTTAAAGCGTCCGCCGCGGACTTCGGTAATATCTGCAACAGCTAAAAAGGCAGTAGGGTCAAAATCTTCAACAATGGTTTTTAGCTTTGATTCTTCAAGGCGCGTAATGATGCAGAAAATCACTTTTTTGTCATCGCCCGTATAAGCACCTTCACCGTGCAAATAGGTAACGCCTCGACCTAGACGCGCATTAATCGCATCGCCGATGTCATCAGAATGATCACTAATAATCCAAGCTGATTTTGATTCTTCTAATCCTTCTACAACTGTATCAATGGCTTTGGCCGCAATGATGTACGCAAGGATGGAATACATGGCACGGTCCCACGTGAACACAAATCCCGCTGCTCCTAAAATGAAGAAGTTGAAAAACATCACAATTTCTCCTACAGAAAACGGAATTTTTTTGCTGATTAAAATGGCAAGTATCTCCGTACCGTCAAGCGCTCCGCCGTAGCGAATTACGAGTCCAATTCCAATTCCGAGAATAATCCCTCCAAAAACGGTAGCAAGAAGAACGTCTGCGGTAAACGCGGGGACATGGTGAAACCTAGAAGTTAAGATGGATAAAACCAGTATGCCAAAAATAGTGGAAAGGGCAAATGTTTTCCCCATTTGCTTGTACCCGATAAATACAAACGGAAGATTTAGTACAAAAAGAAAGATTCCTAGATTTACGCCAGTAATATGCGAAAGCATGATGGAAATACCGGTAATTCCTCCGTCGACAACGTGGTTTGGAACGAGAAAAATCTCAAGTCCTGTGGCCATGAGCAGGGCACCGATCGCAATAGCGATGGCCCTACCAAATACCTGTCCCTTAGACAGCTTTCGGTGCTGAATTTTCGCTTTTTCGAGTTCTGTCATTTGCATGTCTCCTTTGATGTCTCCTATGTATTTCTCACTTTAGAAAAGTGAAACTATCTTTAATTATACCTTACTATGCACAATTAGTGGGGATAGACGGCTTAATTACTTGTTTCATCCTATAAAAAAAGCCTGCTTTAGAGTCATAAGCAGGCTTTTTAAGGAGTAAAACGATGAAAAAAGATATTGGCTTCACGGCTTTAACTATATAGAAAATTGATGAAAAAACAGTGAAAATGCCGGCATGTGCGCCAAGAAAATCGGGGATACTAGTTAAAAAAGCCAAAAGGAGATGACGAAATGAGCGTGTGGATGATCTATAATCACTTGATGCATTCGCAAATCTTTTTAAGCAGCGTATTAATTAGCGGTATTCTTCTTGTTAGCGGAGGATTTGTGTACGGCAGAATAATGAGCAAAAAGTGAACCTAATATTGCCACGGATAGGTTGTTGATGGAAGATGCTCACTAGTAGCTTGGTTAATGTTATACTTGCTCCATAAGCTTAGCGTGGAGGTGTCAGCATGAGCAAGCATCATGATTTAACAGCATCATACGGAGAATCGTTAGTGACGTGTGAACATCAGTTTGAAGCTAGCTATTACTATCATCAAGTGCGCGAACAGTGCATGAATCACATTCATGAAATAAGCAAAGCGGTAGATGAATTCACCGTTGATTTTACAGATGAAAGTTTGAAAATATTAGAGCTTCTTTACTATGATCTAGAAGACAGCAATTGTTTTGACTATTTTTCGATGACAAAAGAAGAATTCGAAGAGTGTATGGGCGTATACTTTGGTGAGGTGGTTACGTCTACTATTGATGAAGCGCGCTGGGTTGTGAAAGAATATCCGCTTATGGAAAACAAGTATGTGACCGGAATTGAAAAAGGGAATCTTTCACTCATGTTTCCCCACGGCTTTTTTAACCATAAAGAGCGTCATCCAGAGTGCGTTTTTACTCTTTATCATTTATATAAACAGCTGCAAAAATAGGAAAAAGGTGAACGTAAGTTCACCTTTTTTATTGTCCCAGCTTTATGGGAATATAAATATCCATTTCATATGTATCACTATATAAATTGCTGTGTATAGCTGTATTTACAATTTCAAGAGCAGGACCTTCAATCATGCTGTAAGGAGAGTTCGGCAGCCATTCATTCCAGATGCTGTTGTACGTCGACCCGAGCGATGTAATGGGACCTCTGTGTTTAAACTGCAGGTATGTAAACGAAGGAAACGTATGAACGCTCATACCGTTTGGAATACAAGCCGTATCAGCCACTTCTGTCCCTGCAATATAAAAATAATTTTCTTTTTTCGGAGCCATGCAAATGCCTGTAACCATATGAGGTTCTTTTGAAGTGCTAATCATTTCTTTTTCTTTAAGTATTTGCTTCAAAAGATTCTCTTTTTGATACTCTCCGTTTTTTGCTATGCCTATCACTGAAAATCCTTCTTTATATACAACTTTACCTTGCATAATCCACCTCGAATTTTTCAAGCTCTAGCTTTTATTCTATCAATCATAAATTACTTTACCGTGATTGTAACATAATCTTAAGTAGATATCGATGCAGAAAATGGAACATTACAGTAGCCAGCTTTTGTGAATTAAGAAATAGTTTTAGCAAGCTGGTTAACGGAGGTCTTTGAACTCTTAGTCATGTAAATCAAAAGGGAAGTATATACTTTATTACCATATATTTCATATAACTAAGAGGAGGGAAAGTAATGGGAGACGTAATTCAAAGCCAGCTGAATATATTTTCATCGCAGTCTCAAAGCGTGCAGTCGTTGACTTACGGTTCTGAAACGAGCATTTTAACAGTAAATGCTGAGACAAAAAAAAATAATCAGAAGATGAAAATAGATGGGTTTGCTACAATTGAAGCAAACATTCCTCTTGGGTTAACTAGCTATCAATACGGGGTAACACTTAGAGTATATAGAAATTCTCAGCTTTTGTTTTCACAGAATTTACAGCAAGGAGCTGCAGCCGTTCTAACACTATCATTTACTCAGCAAAATGCTCTTTCTTTTACATGGGTAGATACAGTAGCATCAATCGGTACATACACGTACTCAGTCAGAATGGAATTTTTTGTCCGGTCTTCAACTGGGGTGACCGTTCAAACGACTACCAGTGCAATTGCGATTACTACATAAAAACAGCGCCAGAATTCTGGCGCTGTTTTTTTACTGATGCAACACTTTATTTATATAACGTTTACGAAGAGTAAATCCGGGAAACTCCTTAATATAAGTCAAAATGGTAGCTAAACCAGTAGTCGTCCTGCACATTCTTTGTGTTTGAAGCGACAATATGCTCATGACCTTGTTCGTCCGTGGCAATCCAGTTGTAGTTGATATCCATTTTAATCGGATACATATTGCCTTTTTTAAACAAAATAACGGGGGGAGTTACTTCAACGAACTCGTTTAGTTTTTTAACAACATTTTCTTTACAGCGAATTAGCTCCATGTCTTTTTCTCCTTCGGTGTTATTGCACAATCATATTTTTTGCGTTGTGCACAATATATAATTTAAAATAACAAAAGTAAGTTTAGCACATTTTACAAAAAACAGAGAAATAAAAAGGAGCGATATCGATGAATGAACAAATTTTATTAGCAGAACGTCCAAAGGGAATGCCAACAAAAGATACGTTTAAATACGAAAAAATTGAAATGCCTACAGCAAAAGAAGGCGAGGTACTTGTTCAAACACTGTACCTTTCTGTTGATCCGTATATGAGAGGACGCATGAACGATACAAAATCATATGTTCCTCCATTTGAGCTAAACGCACCGCTTGCAGGCGGCATTGTAGCACGCGTAACGGAATCAAAATCAGATCGCTTTAAAGAAGGCGATATCGTGACAGGTATGCTTCCTTGGAAACGCTATTCAGCGGCAGAAGCAAAAAACTTACACAAAGTTGATCCAGAGCTAGCGCCAATTACAACGGCTATCGGCGTTCTTGGTATGCCTGGTCTCACAGCTTACTTTGGACTGCTTGAAATCGGTCAGCCAAAAGAAGGCGAAACAGTAGTCGTTTCAGGTGCAGCAGGTGCTGTTGGATCTGTTGTTGGTCAAATCGCTAAAATTAAAGGCGCACGTGTTGTCGGCATCGCAGGTTCTGAAGATAAAATTGCTTATTTAAAAGATGAGCTCGGATTTGATGAAGTGATTAATTATAAAAAAGGAAATGTGAAAGAAGCGTTAGAAGAAGCGTGTCCTAATGGTGTTGACGTTTACTTTGAAAACGTCGGCGGAGAGATTTCAGATGCAGTTGTTAGCTTATTAAATAAATTTGCGCGCATTCCACTTTGCGGCCAAATTTCACTGTATAACTTAGAAAAACAAGACGTTGGGCCGCGTGTTCAAACACCTTTATTAATTAACAGTGCGTTAATGAAGGGCTTTATCGTAGCCGACTATGCAGACAAATTCCCTGAAGGCATTAAGCAGCTAGGCGAATGGGTGCAGCAAGGAAAAATCAAGTACAGCGAAAACGTTGTAGAAGGTTTTGAAAATGTACCTGAAGCGTTCCTTGGTTTATTTGAAGGAGCAAACTTAGGAAAACAGCTTGTAAAAGTAGCAGAATAAGCAAAAAAACTTGCGGGATCATTCCCGCAAGTTTTTTTTACATAGTTGAAGCCGTTTGTTGTTTCGCTTCTTCTTCAATATGTTCACCAGTGCGTTCGATTGGGGAGCGTTTGTGATAGCGTCCAAGCAGTCCTGTCATGATGAAGATCCCAATTAACGAATAAAGCACTTGCACCACGCCAAATACCACCGTTGCAGAGCCGACAATCAGTACATCTGTTAAAAGCATTGTTTTACCTGGATTAATGCCAAATCGTTTATCAAGAAACACGCATAGCATGTTGATTCCGCCAAGAGAAGAACCGTGGCGAAACAAAAAAATCAGTCCAATGCCGACAATAACGCCTCCCACAACCGCAGCTACAAGCGGATGCGGAAGCGCAAACGAAAAGTTGGCAGCTAATAAATCGGACATCACTGACATCAGGCTAACGCTGATGAAGCTTTTTATCGTAAACTGAAGTCCAATTTGTGTAAGAGCCATAAAATAAAATGGTAAATTGATAATAAAAAACAATACCCCAAATGAAATACCGGTTAAATGCTGCAGGACGATTCCAAGTCCTGCTGTTCCGCCAATAACGAGGTTAGAAGCGGTTAAAAATTGAATTCCGATGGCAACGCACAAGCAGCCAAAGGTAATCCATCCCCATTGTTTTACGTGATTCATATCTCCATCCCCTTTTGTATATTTATACAATACTTTCGATAGAAAACACCGTCTTTTAATTCACAAAATCTATTTTACTATATATCTTTTCAAAAAAAAGCACTTTTGTGAGAGAATCTAACACAAGATTAAAAGTTAGATAATTCAGATTTATTAAGTTTTTTTGAAGCGAATGAGTGATAAACCAATATGTTTCTAAAAAAAAGATTACAAAGAAAGAATGAGAAAAACGGATTTTGGAAAATGTATAAACAAATATTTGGATAATGGTTAAAAAAAGGGAGGAAACATTAGTTGAAACGAACAATTTTAAATAAAATTAAAATATAATTCGTATTTTTATTGATTTTTTGTTTAATTGAGG
The DNA here is from genome assembly GCF_057586255.1 of Priestia sp. SRI_019. Lineage (NCBI taxonomy): Bacteria > Bacillati > Bacillota > Bacilli > Caryophanales > Bacillaceae > Priestia > Priestia sp. SRI_019. The sequence goes on from NZ_JBYCZN010000001.1 coordinate 1,503,861, forward strand.
TAATATATAACATTATTAGCATGAAAATATGTAGAGATGGAAGTGGATGCGAAATGAATAAGAAATTATCAGCGTTGACAGGGGTGGCTGTACTTGCTTTTTCACTGACAGCATGTGCCCCTCAGCAGGAAAAAGAAGTGTCTGCTGAGAAAAAAGAACCCGCTCAAAACCTAGCTGATCAGCAAATCATGGCGGACGCTTGGTACCAAACATCGGGAGAAATGAAAACTTTGTATTACCAAGGCTATAATACAGGAAAGCTTCGTTTAGATGAGGCGCTTGCAAAAAGTACCGATAAAAAGCCTGCCATTATTTTGGATTTAGATGAGACCGTGCTTGATAATAGCCCATTTCAAGCTTCAGCAATCAAAACCGGCAAAGGATTTCCTTATAAGTGGGATGAGTGGGTGCAAGCAGCAAAAGCGAAAGCAGTACCAGGTGCTGTTGATTTCTTGACGTATGCGGATCAAAAAGGCGTAGATATTTACTATATTTCAGGCCGTACAACTTCTCAGCTTGAGGCAACAATTAAAAACCTAAAGAATTTACATATTCCTCAAGCAACCAAAGACCATGTGCTATTAACGGGTCCAAAAGATGAAGGAAAAGAAACGCGCCGTCAAAAAGTAGCGACAAATCATAATGTAGTCCTGCTGTTTGGTGATAACTTATCTGATTTTAGCGGCTTTGATAAAAAGTCCATTACTGATCGAAATAAGCTTGTAGAAGAGCAAAAAGAAGCGTTTGGCCAAAAGCTAATCGTATTTCCAAATCCAATGTATGGAGATTGGGAAGGAGCTATTTATAACTACGACTACTCAATTTCGGACAAACAAAAAGATAAGCTTCGCCGCGAACAGCTTCAGTATTTCAACTAAAAAAGAAATGGAGACATAACGAAATCGCTCCAATTCAAAGACGAACAAATTGGATATATGAGCTGAACCGCTTGTTACACCGCTGTTGACTTCCGTGCAAGACTTCGCTTTCCGCGGGCGGCCGATGAGCCTCCTCGTCGCTTCCGCTCCTGCGGGGTCTCATCTATTCCGCTTTTCCCGAAGGAGTCTTCGTCTTGCTCTCCAATCAACAGCTAGAAGCATCTGCATTGAAACCTGTGTTCACCATCACAATAAAAAATCCGAACGAGGTTGATTCTCCATTAAGAATCAACCTCGTTCGGATTTCCCTTCAACTAACATATTGTTGTCCCAGCTTCTTTTAATCTTTTCACTATAGCTTGTCCAACTGATCCCGCTTTTTAAGAAAGAAGCCAAGGAGCATAAGGAGCTTGCTTCCACTCGTGTTTTAACATGCCATAAATCACAAGGTCATGGTAGTGATCATATAGGTATTCACCTTCTCTGCAAATGCCTTCTTCTGTAAAACCTAGACGCGCAGGGATAGCTTTACTTTTTTCGTTATTAACCCCGCAGCGTATTTCGACTCGATGAAGGTTTAACGTATTAAATGCATAATTCAGGCATCCGTGTACGGCTCTTGTCATAATACCTTTTCCTTGAAAATCATGTCCAATCCAATAGCCGAGACTTGTACTTTTGTTTCCCCAATTAATTCCGTGAAAACCAATCATCCCGGCGATTTCTCCGTAGTACCGAATGATGGCCTGGAATCCTTGGTTATTATAATATTGAGCTCTCCATTCAGGGATGAGTTCATCATAGTCAGCAATACTTTGCATGCTATCTACCCATGGGAGCCATTCTTTTAGGTAAGGTCTTGACTCGTTAATAAGAGAAAGCAAGGGGAAAGCGTCAGTTGATTCAATCAAATGCAAACTAACTTCGTCATCAATTTTGTATTCAAACATACGAAAGCCTCCTGTGATGATGGGCCTGCTGAGATAAGCGTAGCGTGTAGGCAGTTCTAACATCTAGTTTTTCTTTATTCTACCACAAGTAACAGAAGGGAGAACGAGGAAGTTTAGGCTAAAAGTAAATAACGTATAAAGTCGATAGGATTTTAATGATTAAAAAAATTAATAATTGAAAGCACTTTTATCAATATTTTTACAGAAAAGAAGCATATACAGTGATACAATGGAAGAAGAGATAAGGCGCTGTATGTATTATACATACTTTCTAACAAACATGATATTGGATCGATAAAAGCAGGTGGTAAAAACATGGATGTACAACTATTAATAACGGTATTTGCACTCGGGTTTTTCGGGTCATTTTTAGCAGGTATGCTTGGAATTGGAGGATCAGTTGTTTTGTACCCGCTGCTGCTATTTGTCCCGCCTCTTGTAGGAGTGGGAATGTTCAGCGCGCACGAAGTAGCTGGTATAGGAGCCGTGCAGTCGCTGTTTGCGTCTGTTTCAGGAGCTCTTGCTTACAAAAAGGGCGGCTATTTGAATAAACCGTTAATTTTATATATGGGCATCAGCGTCTTAGTTGGCAGTCTCATTGGTTCAACGCTATCAAACTCGTTTTCAGAAGGAATGATCAATTTCATTTACGGCGTGATGGCAACAATTGCTGCAGGATTAATGTTTATGCCCAAAAAAAATAATCCAGCGGCCGATTCATTCGAAGTGACGTTTTCAAAACCCTTGGCAGCAGCTCTGGCGTTTTTAGTTGGAATTTGCGGGGGGATTGTTGGAGCAGGGGGCGCATTTTTACTTGTTCCTATTATGATTACCGTGTTAAAAATTCCTGTGCGCGTAACGATTGCAAGCTCATTAGCCGTGACGTTTATTTCGTCTATGGGAACAACATTCGGTAAAGTAATGACGCATCAAGTCCTTTTGCTTCCGGCGCTTATGATTATTGGAGCAAGCTTACTAGCAGCTCCAATCGGCGCTTTTGTCGGGCAAAAGACGAAGGTAGCGTCGCTGCAAGTTATCTTAGCGATCGTTATTACGGCGACTTCGCTGAAAATATGGTTTGATTTACTAATGAAATCTATTCATTAAAAAAAGCTGCCTTTTTAAGGACAGCTTTTTTATTTGGTTGTTGATGACACAAGGTGAGCGACTAAAATATAGCGTTCAGGTGCTGAACCAACGTAATTAAACGGATAACAGGTGCTGACGGTTAAAGTAGCTCTAGGCTTTGGCACAATAACGGTCCGGTCATCCGCATCAACGATTCGTACTTTGTTCACTTTGTATGTGAAGGTGCCTGCTGCCGTGTTCACTACGAGCGAATCGCCTTCACCGACGTCTCCAAGCTTACGAAAAACCGTATCGCGATGTCCTGATAGAACAGAATTGTCGTTTTGACCAGGCAGCACGCTTCCTGCAAAATGACCCACGCCTTTTTCTAATTCATCTTCGTTCGTACCGTGATAAATCGGCAGCTTAGCGTTTAATTTAGGAATATATAATTCTCCCATTAAATCACCGATTTTTGGCTGTTTCGGGTAAGACACATTTGACACTTTCGGCTTTTTTTCCGGGCTAGCAGTACGAGAGTGTACCGTTTTTTTAGCTTCAACAGAAGAAGCTTCAGCAGAAGAGTCCGCTGTTGAAGAATCCTTGCTTTTAGAAACTGAAGCTGCGGCTGGTTCTTCTGTATCCATTGTTTTAAATGCCAAATAGCCTCTTGCAAATTTATAGGCATTTGTTGTTGTAAACCAAAGACCAAAGCAAATGACGGCGGCTAAAAGGGAAAGAACAATCAACCGCTTTTTGCGATTGATTGTTCTTCTTGTTTTTCTTGGTTCCATTTTATGCGCGTCTCACTTTGCGGAAAAGAACAAAGCCAGCGGCTACAAGCACTAATCCAATTAATGTATTTGTTACATAATTAGAAGCCGTTTCCGGAAGCTTTCCGCCTTTAACGGTTTTTTGTACAGCGCCATTCGTTTGTTTCTTTACCGGTTCTTGCTTCTTTTCTACTGCTGGTTTTTGCGCTTGAGCTGGTTTTGCTACAGCTTCAGCAGATTTTTCCACTTCTTTTCCTGTGTCTGTGATGATATCAGAATTAAACATATCGCCTGTGATCACCATGTCTGCTAAAAATTTACCGTCTGTTGTATAAAGAGAAATTTTTAGACTTGCATTTTTTAATTCTTCTAAGTTGATTAAATCAGTAAGAGAAAGCGGTCTTTCATTTCCGCCTTGTACAAGTGAAAACTTAGCGTCTAAATGGAAGATTGATAGCATTTCTTTATAAATAGACATTAATTCAGCGATTTGATCAGCAGATAATTCTGTTGCTGTATCAAAATCTTCGAATGCCGCTAAGCGCTCGCCTAATTGATCTAAGCGGTTAAGCGTTGCTTCATTTGAAAGCTCATCTTCTAACGATGTAAAATGTGCTTCAATTCGATTTAACTCTTCTGAAGTTAAGCCTAATTCAGACTGCATAAACGATAGTAAGCCGCTTAAATCTTCTTCGCTTAATTCATCATCGTAAGAAGCGGCTTCTTCGTCATATGACTCATCATCTTCATACCAGTCGTCGCCCTCTAGATAGAAGTCAACATCCTCGTATAAATCATCTAGATATACATAATCGTCTAAGCTTTGGCCGTTCTCTTTTAATAACGCATTTAAGCTTGTTTTGTCTAAGTCAAAATCTGCATACACATCTTGTACGTTATGTAAGTCAGCTGAAATTGGTTCACCTAAAAATTCTTCTAAATCTGCGATTGTATCGTAGTTTTCAAGACTATCGTCATACAGTGAAAGTGAATATTCAACGTCGTCTTTGGTTACTTCAAAGCCTCGCGTTTGGCTTACCGATTTTAAATACTTGTTGAAATCTGCGTCAAATGTTGACGCTGCTGCGAATGAAGACGTTGGAAATACGCCAACAAACAGCAGAAATGATAATAGTATTGCCCCCAGTTTTTTCATCAATTTTCTCCTTTTTTTTACGTTTTCTACAAGATTATATAGGAAGAGTTATAAATTTACAATATATACTTATATTATATATAGCTTGAATATAGTGGTAATTTAAGGGATTTATAGAACTGTAGATTTTGAGAATCCCGTATGAAAGGGAGCGGAAAGCCCTAGATAGAAAAAGGAGGAAATAAAGAAAAAGGTTTATAATTTTTTTTGGCAGAGGCAGAAATATAAAAAAGCACCAAAAAAGAACAGCACTTAGAAGCTGTTCTTTTTGAAATGATATGTAAGCCTTAGCATAGATAGTTGAAATTCGATACCGTTCCGCTTTAGAAAAAGGTGGTTACGAGTTATGATTTTAGTAAGGATAGTGAAGAAAAGTGAGAGCGCGGTTTTGTCAGCTCTATTTTGATTCCTTTTAGCCTTAAACGTTCTACAAACTGTTTGCGTTTTTTTCGCTTTTCATGCGGGGATTGATTCATATTTGCCTCATCCTCCATATTTAGTCAAGTAGCTAACATATCATTATCATAATCAAAAGATCACGGTTACACAATAAACATTCTCAAATATTCACAAAGATTTAAAATTTGTTACATTGATAGTGTACATGTACCCCATTCTCTTTTTTTATAACATCTCAATGTGCTGTTTTTAAATCGAAGTTTTGTAAATCCTGTCGCAGGCTAAAAAACGCGCTGACTTTTATATTTTGATTCACTGTGCTTAAAAGCTATACTAGTAGTGCGTATAGAAAAGAGTAAAACGAATTTTTACATCTCATCTATTCGTATACAAAAAAGAAAGAGGGATTTTGATGAAAACAGAACAGCAGTATTTTGAAGAAGGAAAATCAATTCAAACATATATGAACGACATGAGTACATTAAAAGAGGAAAGTTTAGCTGTTTATGAACAATTTCAGCTTCCTAAAGATGGAGTGGCTGACAAATTAAAGGCTCACAAGCTTCATTTCTTAGCGATTACTGAAGATTGGTGCGGAGATGCGATGATGATTAACCCAATCATTCGTAAAGTAGCTGAAGCTGCCGGTATCGATGTGCGCGTTGCACTGCGAGATGCGGACACCAAATTAATTGACCGTCACTTAACAAACGGAGGACGTGCCATTCCGATTATTTTAATTTTTAATAATGAAGGGACGCTACTTGGGAAGTGGGGCCCCCGTGCTCCCGAAGTTCAGCAAATTGTTGATGAGCTTCGTGCCACGCTCCCTTCAAAAGAAGATCCTTCGTTTGAAGAGAAACAAAAAGAAGTTTTTTCTTCGTTACGAACAAGATATAAAGAAGAACCAGCTCTTTGGTCGCATGTTTATAACAGCTTTAAAGAAACGGTTTTAGCAGTTGTGAAATAACTTAAAAAAGCAGGATAAAATGAGCGCTTCATTTTATCCTGCTTTTTTTTCTAGCTATTGCAACAAGATCGTTTGTATATCACTTTAATGGAAAGGCAGCTCTTATGAATGTTAGTGTTCAAATCGCGCACTTTTAATTGAAAAAACGCACAAAATTCTAAAAATAAAAATATTTTTTATTCAAAACGCGTACTTTTTAACTTGATGATGATATAATAACAAATAATAAATGAAGAAGGAGGACACGTGAATGAATGGAAAAGCTTTCGGCTAGTACTTTTAAGCAGCATTTTTAAAGTTCAAAATGAATTTTATTTTTTAAATTTAATGAAAGCGCTTAATAACTCACTTCTCAGAAAATATAGAAGAAAGGTGTTAGATACATGAATAACTTACATAGAAAAATGGGAACGTTTTCTCTCATGATGGTCGGCCTTGGATCTATTATTGGATCAGGATGGCTGTTTGGGGCATGGAGAGCTGCTCAAATTGCAGGCCCCGCAGCAATTGCTTCTTGGATTATTGGAATGGTTGTTATTTTATTTATAGCTCTTTCTTACAGTGAACTAGGATCGATGTTTCCAGAAGCAGGAGGTATGGTTAAATATACGCAATACTCGCACGGCTCATTTCTTGGCTTTATTGCGGCTTGGGCAAACTGGATTGCAATCGTATCGGTTATTCCTGTTGAAGCCGTTGCTTCTGTTCAGTATATGAGTTCATGGCCGTGGGAGTGGGCGAAATGGACAGGCAGTTTAGTAGAAAACGGGATTCTTACCGGAAAAGGCTTGGCTATTGCTACAGGACTATTAATCATTTATTTTCTTTTAAATTACTGGACCGTCGGCTTATTTTCGAAAGCTAATTCACTTATTACCGTGTTCAAGATTGTAATACCAGGGCTTACGATTGGTGCTCTTTTATTCGCAGGGTTTCACGGAGGAAACTTCTCCTCTGCAGGAGGCGTTGCTCCAAATGGATGGGCAAGCGTTTTGACAGCTGTTGCTACGTCTGGGATTGTGTTTGCTTTTAACGGTTTTCAAAGCCCTATTAATATGGCGGGAGAAGCAAAAAATCCGGGTCGCTCTATTCCGATTGCAGTAGTAGGCTCCATTTTAATTGCAACCGTGATCTATGTATTGCTTCAAATTGCGTTTATTGGAGCGGTAAATCCTTCAGAAATCGTAAAAGGATGGAGTCATCTTAACTTTAATTCGCCGTTTGCCGATCTAGCGATTGCGTTAAATATTAACTGGCTTGTTATTGTGTTATATGCCGATGCTTTTGTATCGCCATCAGGAACAGGTATTACGTATACAGCTACCACGTCACGCATGATTTATGGTATGGAAAAAAATAAATATTTGCCGAATATACTGGGACGAGTTCATCCGCTTTATGGAGTTCCTCGTCAAGCCATGTTTTTTAATCTATTTGTCTCATTCATCTTTTTATTTTTATTTAGAGGCTGGGGAATTTTAGCCGAAATTATTTCTGTAGCTACGTTAATTTCATATCTTACTGGTCCTATCACAGCTATGACCTTAAGAAAAACGGGGACCGATCTTTATAGACCTTTACGTATAAAAGGGTTAAATGTAATAGCGCCTCTTGGCTTCATCTTTGCTTCACTTACTCTTTACTGGGCAAGATGGCCGTTAACTGGACAGGTATTATTTATTATTTTAATAGGGTTACCGATTTATTTTTATTACCAAGCAAAATCAAAATGGAAAGGCTTTGGTCAAAACTTCCGAGCCGGCGTTTGGATGATTGTCTACTTATTATGTATGATGACAATCTCTTGGATAGGAAGTGAAAAGTTTGGGGGACTCAATATTATTAAATACGGCTGGGATATGGGTCTTATTGCAATCGTTGCACTTTTCTTTTATGCTTGGGCACTTAAAAGCGGATACAAAACAGAGTATTTAAAAGAAGCAATTCATGTTAATAATGAAATGAAAGCAGCGGAAGCACAGACTGCCTCAGCTAAAGAGCAGATCATAGAAAAACAAATTAAATAAGTAGTAAAAATGAGGCTGGGACAAAAGTATTTCAGTTGAAGTCAAATGCGAACTATTAATTATTTTTTGATTGGTAGTTCGTGTTTTTTTGTTGTTATGTTGAATATAGATTTTATGTGTATAGTTGGTTCTAGCAGTTAATTGGAGGGCAAGGCGAAGGCTCCTTCGGGAAAAGCGGAATAGGTAAGACCCCGCAGAAGCGCAAGCGACGAGGAGGCTCACTGGCCGCCCGCGGAAAGCGAAGTCTTGCACGGAAATCAACTGCGGTGTAACAAGCAGTCCAGCTTATGTATCCAATTAGTTATGTGTCAGCCTCTTCTTTTGTGGATAAATTTTATTTTTTTGAATACTAGATAGTAAGAAATGCTATAATGGTTGGCAAAATCATGCAGGGGGAGAACGACTTATGGATATCGTATCAATCACTTCTTTTTTAGGCGTAGCCGCTTTGCTTACGGTTATGCCTGGACCTGATAACTTATTTGTTTTAGCACAAAGCATATCAAACGGTAGATATGCAGGAATCTCGACTTCATTAGGGCTTTGTACGGGCTTGCTTGGTCATATAGCTGCAGCAACATTGGGTCTATCGGCTGTTATCTATCAATCGGCTTTAGCATTTGCTATTGTAAAATACGCTGGAGCAGCTTATTTATTATATCTGGCTTATAAGACATTTACAGCAAAAGATTCCGCTCTCGCTGTTGAAAACAAAGAAGCTGTTGAGTACAAGGTGCTATACAAAAAAGGAGTGATTATGAATCTGCTAAACCCAAAAGTTTCGCTCTTTTTTCTTGCTCTTTTACCTCAGTTTGTTAATCATTCAACCGGACACGCCACACAGCAAATGCTTGTTTATGGAGCTGTATTTTTAGTTCAAGCGCTGATTATTTTTACGTTCATTAGTCTATTTGCAGGTAAAGTAGGGGAGTTTTTGCGGAAATCTCCGGCGCTGTCTAAGCGGCTTAATCTTGTGCAAGGCTCTATCTTTACGCTTATTGGCTTAAAAATTGCTTTTAGTGAGAAATAGCAGAAGATAAGACGGCCAACCTTCTTTTTATCTCTATTAAAAGGTGTGGACATAGGTTAGTTAAACGGAGATCCGAACGATAAATCCAATTCGTTCGGATTTTTTATGTATGTAGTTGCTTCTAGCTGGTGATTGGAGGGCAAGGCGAAGGCTTCTTCGGGAAAAGCGGAATAGGTAAGACCCCGCAGAAGCGCAAGCGACGAGGGGGCTCACTGGCCGCCCGCGGAAAGCGAAGTCTTGCACAGAAATCAACTGCGGTGTAACGAGATTCACGCTAGCTCATTTATCCGTCTTTATTTTGTGCTTTAAAACAGCGGTCCCTAGCAAAATCCTGCTTTTTTGAGTGAATATTCTCGAATGTTTTAAGGGGACGAACCCTTCTTGTCCAATCACATATATATATAGAATGAGAGATAAAACATCAGGTATAGCCAGTGTTAATCACAAGTTCTTTCATATTATGATTGAAAGGAAAGATTCACATGAAAAAAGTATGACTAGATGCAGGACACGGCGGTACAGATTCAGGTGCTTTAGGAAATAATTTGCGTGAAAAAGATATTACGCTGCAGCTTGTACTACACGCGCGGGCGTATTTAGAACATAACTATTCCGTAGATGTTCAAGTAACCCGTTCAACCGATGTGTTTGTTTCATTATCAGATCGAGCGAACCGGGCTAATGCATGGGGAGCGAATATTTTTGTTTCTATGCACATCAATGCTGGAGAAGGTACTGGATTTGAAACGTATCGATTTCCATCACAAGAGGGAAGTCAATCTTCTCTTTTACAAAAAGAGCTGCACACGGAGATTTTACCAACCATGCGCAAATTTGGGACGATTGCAGATCGTGGTTTAAAAACGGCTAATTACGCTGTACTGCGTGAAACAAATATGCCAGCTGTTTTAACAGAAAACTTGTTTATCGATACGACAGCCGACGCTGAAAAATTTAAAAACGCGACGTTTCTTCGGGAAGTGGGCAAAGCGCACGCGCGTGGAATTGCTAAGTATTTAAACTTACCTTCTAATGGAGTTACATTCTATACCATTCAATCTGGAGATACATTTTATAGCATTGCAAAGAAGTATAATATCACCGTTCAGCAGCTGCAGGATGCAAACCCTGGCGTAGATCCTGCAAAACTGCAAATTGGCCAGCAAATTGTTCTTCCTGTCACTACGTATACTGTACAAGCAGGAGATACGTTTTATAGCATTGCGAAAAAATATAGCATGACCGTTCAGCAGCTGCAGGATGCAAATCCTGGTGTGGATCCTGCAAAATTACAAATTGGCCAGCAAATTATCATTCCCGCTGTTTAATATCTGTAAATAAAAAAGATGACACGGCAGCGTGTCATCTTTTTTATTTATTGAACTAATCTTACAAGCATATGGGCAAGGTGATGCTGCTGTTCTTTGTCTCCAACCTTCCACAGTTCGTGAAGCAGGTTTTCCTCTCGATTGCGAGGCTCTTCATGCTTAGCAAGGTAATCAGCTACTTTTTGAGCTGTTTTAGCCAGCTGTTCCTCATTCATCCCTAACTTTTCACCTTTTGAGACCTTGTCCCCTAGATAACTTTTAAATCCTTCGAAGCTAGAGAGGATATCCTCTTTTTTCTCCTCGCTCATAGAATTAATTGCTCCTTCAACTTTTGCTGAATGATTTGTTTCTACAGAATTACTCATAGTTTTTTTCTCCTCTCATGGTTATATTTGGGTGTTAGAAAGCATATTCCCTGAGGCTTCAGTAACTAAACGTCCGAATGTGTTATTTTTATATTATGGCGTTTTACAAGGACTTAAAAAGGTGAGGTCAACCGAGATTTTATCAGCCAATAATAAAATGACAAAAAAGACTTTGAATAAAGAAATCAAAGTCTTTTACTGATTTTTATACTGCAGCATCATACTTCGGGCGTAGGAGTAGGAGTGGCATAGCCTTCCTTATATTTATCATTGATTTCTTGACGAATGTCTTCGATGCTTTTGCCTTTGCTGTAGTCTACTACAGCTTGAGCGGCTATTTCTAAACAGACGCCGCATTTTGTTCCGTGATCATCCCACGTCACTGCCCCGTTTCCTTTGTTTTCAAAAATAAAACAGTCGTAGTTGTTTTGATGATTAGCTTCTTCTCCACATCCGCAGTAGCAAGGAATGTTTTCAAGTAAGGTTTGATGCTTAGCAGCGGCTGCATAAATAAGCTGCATATCTTCGGGCTTGTCACTTAGAAAAGAGGGAAGAGTTTCACTATTTTTTGTTTCTTCTCGTTTATCACCTAATGTGTGCTGCTGATGTTCTTCATGTTGTGTTGCTTCTGTATGTTTGCTCCCTGAACTTTCTTTACTTTCGTTTCCGCAGCCGGAGACCATGCCCGCTGCAAGGACAGCTGTTATGACCTTTGATTTTATCATCAGAATGTTCATCCTTTCTTCAATTAAAGCTAGACAATCATATGTAGACCCATCATGTTGAGCAGGTATCATTTGTCTTTAAAGTCATTCATCAACTTTCTGCAAAATAATTTTCCGATACATACCTTTCAACATGACGCTTGAATTCTCCTTCAAGATAAGCTGATCCCGGCTTGCTTCAAACACATGTTCAAAAGAGAGTCCAATATCCGTTCCCAGTAATTTTACGAAAGGGCGGAATATCTTTTTAGGAAAAGCCGCTGATTTCTTTTTGGTTTCAAATTTATCAAAAATCAGGATAGTTCCCTTAGGCTTTACTACTCTTGTCATTTCTTTTAAAGCTTGCTTTGCATCAGGTACTACGCTAAGAATTAAGCTTGCTACAACTACATCAAACGAAAAAGAGTCGAATGTTAGCTGCTGAGCGTCCATTTGGTGGAAGGTTATAGATGGATTTTTGTATTTATCTTTTGCTTTTTGAAGCATTTCACTGGAATAGTCGATGGCTGTTACATTTACTTCATGAGGAATAAAAGCTAAATCTGCCCCCGTTCCAACACCTACAAATAAAATGCGCTGTTCAGATGAAAAGTGGACGTCTTGAAAGACTTTTTTTCTGGCTCGATAAAACATCCCGTTATTAAAAAACGCATCATAAAAAGGAGCCCAACACTTATAAATAAATTGATTCCAGCGGTTATTCACGTAAACCCTCCTAGAAAATAAGCTTTCCAACGCCTGCTGGAAAGCTTATGGATTACATTTAATTTTTCATTTTGAGTAAGCGAAGACTGTTTAAAATAACAAGTAGCGCTGCTCCTGTATCGCTTAAGACGGCAATCCATAGAGTAAGCCACCCTGGGAAGATAAAGGCTAAGGCAATGACTTTAACAATAATAGAAAACCAAATGTTTTGTTTGATGACAGCTAACGCTTTGCGGCTTAGCTTCATCGTATGAGGAAGCTTTTCTAAATTGTCTGCCATCAGGACAATATCAGCTGTTTCCATGGCCGTATCAGTACCAGCACCGCCCATTGCAATGCCAAGATCAGCAGTTGCGAGGGCAGGGGCGTCATTAATTCCATCTCCAACCATAGCGGTTTGATACCCTTCATGTTGAAGCTGCTGTATGGCTTTTACTTTGTCTTCAGGCAGCAAATCAGCAAAATAGCGGTCTACCCGAGACTCAGAGGCAATCCTTTTAGCTGTTCCTTCGTTATCACCGGTCAACATCACAATCTGCTGCATTCCGTTTTGTTTCAGGCTTTCTAAAGCAGATACGGTTGTATGTCTGATGGTATCAGCTACGCTAATGATGCCTAGAACACTTTTAGCTGTTCCGACAATAATAATCGTTTTACCTTCGTTTTGAAGCTTTTCAATATGAGGCCAGCAGTGGGATAGAGGTGTTTCTAAATCTGAGAATAATTTTGCATTACCTGCGTAATAAACCGTTTCTTGAATTGTTGCTTGCACGCCTTTTCCTGTAAGGATTTTAAAATTTGATCCTTGTAAAGAACCGACTTTCTTCTCCGCTGCATAATCCACGATAGCGCGGGCAATGGGATGATTTGAATAATCTTCAAGCGTTTTTGTTATTGCTAAAAGCTGATTTTCTTCAGCAGCAAGGGAAACAACCTCTGAAACAGCTGGTTTTCCTTCTGTTAGCGTTCCTGTTTTATCAAAAGCAATCGCATTGATTGCACCCGCTTTTTCTAAAAATGTCCCGCCTTTAATGAGCACGCCATTTTTCGCCGCGTTTCCAATCGCAGATACAATAGCGACGGGAGTAGAAATGACTAGCGCACATGGACAAGCCACAACTAATAATTCAAGCCCCTTGTAAAACCACTCACCCCATGCACCATCAAACAGGGGAGGGATGACCATAATGAATAAAGCTAAAATAAAGACGATAGGCGTGTAAATGGTTGCAAATTTATCAACAAATGCTTGAGTAGGCGCTTTTTTCTCCTGTGCTTCTTCCACTAAATGAATAATTTTAGAAATCGTCGTATCTTCTACTAGCTTTGTTACTTTAATTTCTAACGATCCGCTTTCGTTAATGGTGCCTGCATAAACAGCATCACCGACTACTTTATCAACTGGAATAGATTCACCTGTAATAGGGGCTTGGTTGATACTGGATTCGCCATTTGTAATTTCACCATCCAGCGGAATTCGATCTCCTGGCTTTACGACAATCACAGTGCCGATTGAAATATCTTCCGCTGCTTTTTTAATCAGCTGGCCATTTTCTTTCACCCATGCTTCAGAAGGAGCTAAATCCATCAAACCTCGTATCGAGTTTCTTGTTTGTTCAATCGACCTTGTTTGTAAAGCAACGCCTAAAGCAAATAGCCAAACGACCGTAGCACCTTCAAGCCATTCACCAATAACAGCTGCTCCAAGTGCTGCAACGGTCATTAAAACATTCATGTCTAAAGAACGGCTTTTAATTCCGTAATAAGCACTTTTAGCCGGCTTATATCCGCTAACAATCATGGCAATAGCGTACAGTACAGTTGTCATATAAGAAGCAATTCCTGTATGAGAACCGATAAAACCTAATGCGATGAGAATACCTGAAAAAATAATCGGACCATTTTTGCCTTTATGGTGCCTAGATTCAGAAGGCTGCCTGCTGCTCGTCACTAAAGTAGCGGTATAGCCAGCTTTAGATACTTCCTTAATAATGTCATCCGCTTCATTATCATGTTCAATTTGTGCTTTTCCCGTTGAAAAGTTAACGCGTACGTCTTTGACAGCAGGAACTGTTTTTAAATGATTCACAATTGTGTTCGCACAAGCTGCACAGTCCATTCCTTCAATCAAATACGTTTTCATTTTCTTGTTTGATTGAATAGGCTCAATACTAAACCCTAGTCTTTCCACGGAGTTTGGAATGAGTGACAGAGCCGACTCGCTTGTTGCCGCCACTTGAAGCTTTCCTGTATTGTAGTTGATTGCTACATGTTGAATGTCGTTTAACGTTTTTAAACTTTTTTCAATGGTAGCAGCACAGGAAGGGCAATCCATTCCATACACGCGGTATTCAGCCGTTTCTTCTATGTTGCTGCCTGTTGCTATATCCTGGTCGCCGCAGCAGGCATGCTGGCTTTTATCGGTCGTTAACGCAATCGTATCTGAACAGCAGCTGTGACTGTGTTCATGACTCTTTGTGCCGCAGGAAGAAGGCTCTTCAGTAGATGCGGCTTCTGAAGAAGAGGAGCAGCAGGTCTTGCTTTCAATTTCTGGTGAAGAAGATCCGCTGCAGCAGTTTCCGGTATGCTGATGATTTTTTTTATCTTCGTGTTTCATTGTGTCCCACTCCCTATACGGTAAGAAAAACTTAAATAGTTACGTCTTCTTTTTTAGCAAACATGATATCAATTACTTGTTTAATATGTGCATCTCTTAAAGAATAAAAAGCTAACTTTCCTTCTTTGCGATAATTGGCAATTCCTATATTACGCAGCAGTCTTAGGTGATGAGAAGCAGTCGCAACTGTAGAGCCTACAATATTGGCTACGTCACATACACATAATTCCTCGCCTTTATACAGAGCCAAGACGATTTTAAGCCTCGTTTCATCTCCTAACGCTTTGAACAGGACAGAAACCCCTTGAACAGCTTCGGCATCGATAGCAGGCTTAATACGGTTTACTTTTTCTTCATTAAAACAATAAATATCACAGCGGTCTTTTGGCATGATTTCCTCCTTCATTCAAACATTCAAATGATTGTTTGTTTATAATATATGTCAATTTTTAAAAATGTTCAAACATTTATTGAGTATTCGGAATTTTTTTCTGAGCAAAACATAAATATAGAAAGAATAAATATGAAAAGTATGCCTATTAGTGTATGTACTCTGGACTAAATGGTGCGGGCGAAAAGAGAATGACTTTACGTGTAGAACAAAACAAAAAGCCACCCCTATAGGTAGCCTTTCAATGACTTTAAAAATGATAGCAATAATGAAATACAGCTTAGACTTTGTTCACTTAATTAGCGTTTTAATCGATTAAATAATAAATCTGCTGCATTATTTAACACCTTGTCCGATTCTTTTAATCGTTTGTCTGAGTTTTCTAAATAGGATTGAGCAGATAATACAACATCTAACGGATCCTTGACATTCTTCTTTTCGGTACATACTAAATGCCCTACACCATTTTTCCAATGAATCGTGCATTTAAAATTTACAAATGTATCCTCGCTCGTTCTCAAACGCAAATGCCTGATGATGGGGTTAGATGAGGAGTACTGTGACAGCATCCACATTGCTTGTTTCCGGTCGTCTTTATGAATAATGCTCCACAGACTGGAGACTGAAGAAAAATAAGAATGTGCTTGACTAGAAAAATGAAGGATTTCACCTTCTTGATTTAATTGAAAGTAAGGAACGGGGATCCATTTAAGTATGTTACTTTCCATCATGCACCTCTCCCAACTTAAGTAATCTCTTTTACCATATCACAATTACCTAATATTTGTATGATTTTTATTAATTTCCCCGTGCTTTTTCCAGTTTTAAGCTGTAAAACCTAAAGAACTATTCAGTTTAAAACACTTGAAAAAAGAACGTATGTTCGATAAACTAAAAATTAAAGGAGCGAATTCTATGCGGCGGCTACTTCAAGAAAGCTACTCTTCAAAACGACCTGTTGAAATTATTTATATGGACGATAAAGGATGTTTGACACAGCGATTTATCATTGTGTATAAAATTTATCCTCAGAGCGTAAAAGCTTGGTGCTTACTAAGGAACGAGAAACGAACGTTTAAAATAGAGAATATCCTTTCATGCGGATTCAGCAATAAAAGAAAAAGCAGTTTTAGGCAGAAAGCTCACTCAATTTAAGAGTGGCTTTTTCATATCATTTCCTCTTATGGCGTGTGAGTTATTTTCATACACTATATCCACCAGAAAGGGGAATGAACATGACATTAAACCAAGGAAATAAAACTAAGCACAGCGCTAAAGGAAGAACGGAAAAAGATGATATGACCATGCAGGGTGAGAAAAACCAGCATGAAGCAAAAAGTACCTCTTTGTCTCATAACAATTGTCGGGCAAACCTTGATGGAGATTAATCTAAGAAAGGAAAGCTTTCGTTTCCGAAGCTTTCCTTTTTTGTGTATATCGCATTTTTAAGTTAACCTGTATTTTTCTGGGCCAATCACAATATAGTCTCTCGCTTCACGTGTTCATACTATCCTATCTCGCATCCTTCATTTGTAGAAACATCTTTCTAACGTTTGTGCAACATTGGTTCTACTATATTACTCATAAGCGAACTTCAGTTTTAACGGGAAAGAAAAGGGGAAATGAAAATAAAAATTCTGCGTTTCTTCATTATAATAAGAAAAAACGATCTGTTTACTAGTATTTAAATCTTTCGAAAAGTCAAAATAAATAATGATTGATTTCGTCACTTTATTGTGGTTTTATAATAAAGTGTAAAAAGACCATTTTTCTTTCAGAGAGAAATGAGATAGAGTACTTCTGTGTTGATTCTTTCTTTTGAATATAGTATACATACAGGGGTATAGAAATTAATTGGGAGGAAAACATGGCGATACTATATATGAGCATAGGTATTTTACTTTTATTAATTTGTTACAGTTTTTATAAACGCTATGTGCCGGTGCAGGGAATAAAGAAAGTGACGACCGCCGACTGTGCTTCTACAACAATTTCGTATGTAGATGTTCGTCATTTTCATGAAATGAAACAAAATCCCTGTCAAAAAGCAATCCATATTCCGCTTCCTTATTTAGAGAGACAGCATGAGGAAATTCCATATAAAGAAGTGGTCGTAATTGTTCCTGACAGCATTTCCCGAAATTTAAGCATCCGGCAGCTCAAAAAACATGGGTATCAGGTCAAGGGATACATGTGTGCGGAAAGATGTGTGTAATAAAAAGAACAGCAAATGACCCTTTATAGGGTTTCCTTTTGGAAAGCTGTGATATATAAGCTAAAAGATACCTGTGTCAAAATGGGTATCTTTTTTTGTTATGAAGATGAGAAGGGGGGGCAGGGAACGGTTTCTTTTGGTTCAACAGACACTGAGTCTTTTAGCGTATTTTTATGACAAAAGGTTTGAAAAATCCCTTTTGTGGTAAAAAAAAACGTAGTTCTCCTAGTGCATAGACAGAGGTTTAATAGGCAGTTATAATTTAGGCAATTACATAAAAGGGGAGTAAGCTAAGGAAGGTGAATAGATGTGCGAAAGATAAAGCGGTTGCTATTTCTGTTCATTTGTATAGCGGTTGTAATTGTTGCGTATGAGATGATTCGATATCCGATTAAAAACAATGCTACAAGTGTGCAGCAGCATTTGCGAAATTGGGAGCATAAAGAAAGTATTGATGGTTCTGCAAAGATTACGCTGCAAGATTTTAAACGGGTTGATCACTCTAATACATACATAGCCTTATTCTCCATACCTGGTGATAAAGAAGGAATGGCCGTATTGAAGCAAGGATGGAACAAACGCCTGCGTATTGAAGTCAGTACTAAAATGAGCAATTTAGTGGATTATGATGATATCCACACAAATAAAGGGACATATGCGCTGTTTACAGGAACAAATAGAAGTAAACAAATTGAGCGAGTAAAGGCGGCTTTGGTGCATGATACATATACCATTGATGCCGCGGTCCCAAAAAGTGATTATTTTGTGCTGTATGAAAAGATACCGAGTCATATTAAACATCCATTTCCAGCAACGACAACGCTGCTAGATAAAGCAGGGGATGATATCACGGTTAAAGAATTTATGGATCAGGAGCTGCGTGAATAACACGCAGCTTTTTTCTGTAATAAAAGCTTTTTAAAAAAATTCACGTTTTGTTCATATTTTCGAAAGAAAGAATTTTAAGCAAAGAAATCAAATATTTTCTACAAAATAAAGGGGAATTAACGGGCAAAATAAGGTTCATACAGAACGTCACATTTTCTTTGAAAATTTGTCACAAAATATTCAATTATGTCGATGTGTATTGATATATCAATGTTGAAGCAAACATGCAAAGCTAATTTTGCAGTTATTCCTAAAGAAATAGTTAAGAAATGGGAGCTTAATCCTTTTATTTACATTTATTCATACCAAATTATGTGATAGAATATCGCAAGGTTGAAGCACTCTAACCCCATTGGTACAGTCACTATATTAGAATATTTTTAATATAAAAAAATAAAGCAAAAGGGACGAAAAAAATGTCATTTTGTATTACAATAGTAGTGGCCTACAAATAAGGGGGAAGAGAGTCTGTATAAAAATGTCGTTATCTAGCGAAAGATAGCGCATTTTGAATGTTCATCAATATAGGCTTCGCATCATGTGTTGTTAGAAAGGAGAGTTTTAAGTGAAACCAAAAAAAGGATTTTGGAAGCTAGTAGGTTTACTATCTGCGCTTTCACTAGTATTTTTGAGCGGTTGTTCAAAGCTTGCTGTATTGAACCCGCAAGGTCCTGTTGCAAAAACGCAATCTGATTTAATCATTTGGTCTATGTGGATGATGTTGATCGTGGTTGTTGTCGTATTTGCTATTTTTATATTTGTTCTTGTCAAATATCGTGAAAAACCAGAAAACATGGACTATGAGCCACCTGAGCAAGAAGGTAACTTAAAGATGGAGGTTATTTGGACAGCATTCCCAATCATCATCTTAATTCTATTAGCAGTGCCAACTGTTAAAGCGATCTACTCTGCAGAAGAAGTACCGGCAGAATCAAAGGATAAAGATCCAATCGTGATTCACGTTACATCTGCAAACTGGAAATGGATTTTCAGCTATCCGGAACAAAATATCGAGACGGTTAACTACGTAAACATTCCAGCGGATACGCCAGTGAAATTTGAGTTAACGGCTCAAGGACCTATGAACTCCTTCTGGGTACCAGAACTTGGCGGACAAAAATATTCGATGAACAATATGTCAATGCCATTATACTTAGAAGCGGATAAGCCTGGTTCTTATATCGGACGTAGTGCTAACTTCTCTGGTGAACATTTCACTCAAATGCAGTTCGAAGTTCAAGCTCAAACGGACAAAGACTTCAAAGAGTGGGTTAGTGATGTAAAAGGTACAGCTGGTAAATTGACTGAAAAGAAATATGATCAAATCCTAAGCCCAGGCGTTGTTGGACGTCAAACTTACAACGGTACACATTTAAAATGGGTTGACCATGCAAAAGATGTATACATTCCTGGCAAAGAGCTAGAACGTGGTACAGGACATGACCACAGCAAGATGAAAGAAGACGAAAAAACGAGTAATGAAGAAATGGAAAACATGGATCACTCAAATCATGAATAACATTCATTTATTACACTAAATAACGCAATGATTGGGGGAAGACATAATGAAGCTAGATGAATTTTTCGTCACTGGCGAACCTATGATTTACGCTGCTGATGCAGCAATCGCTATGACGGTCATCGGTATCGTTTTTGTCTTAACATATTTCAAGAAATGGAAATGGTTATGGACAGAATGGTTAACAACAGTTGACCATAAAAGACTCGGTGTCATGTACATCCTTTCAGCTGTATTAATGCTTTTCCGCGGCGGAATCGATGGAATCATGATGCGTATGCAGCTTGCATTCCCGGGTATGAACATCTTAGATGAACATCACTACAACGGAGTCTTCACGGCTCACGGTGTTATCATGATCTTATTCATGGCAATGCCATTTATTATCGGACTAATGAACGTAATCGTTCCATTACAAATTGGTGCGCGCGACGTAGCATATCCGTTCCTAAACGCAATTAGTTTCTGGACATTCTTTATGGGAGCAATGCTATTTAACCTTTCTTTCGTAATCGGAGGAGCTCCTGATGCAGGTTGGACAAGTTACTTCCCGCTTGCAGGTAAAGAATTTAGTGAGGGCATTGCAAATAACTTCTATGCCGTTTCACTACAGATTGCTGGTGCTGGTACATTAATGACTGGTATCAACTTCTTTGTAACAATTTTAAAAATGCGTGCTCCTGGCATGACAATGATGAAAATGCCAATGTTTACTTGGTCAATCTTCATCACATCAATTATTATTATTTTCGCGTTCCCTGTATTAACAGTAGCGCTTGCACTTATGACACTTGACCGTGTATTCGGAACAGCCTTCTTTACAATGGCTAACGGCGGTCTTCCAATGATGTGGGCTAACTTATTCTGGATTTGGGGTCACCCTGAAGTATATATCGTTATTTTACCGGTATTCGGTGTCTTCTCAGAAGTTATCAGTACACATTCTCGCAAGAACTTATTCGGTTATAAAGCAATGGTAGTA
Source organism: Priestia sp. SRI_019 (assembly GCF_057586255.1). Taxonomy (NCBI): domain Bacteria; kingdom Bacillati; phylum Bacillota; class Bacilli; order Caryophanales; family Bacillaceae; genus Priestia; species Priestia sp. SRI_019. The sequence goes on from NZ_JBYCZN010000001.1 coordinate 1,524,847, forward strand.
TCAATGGTCGGTATCGCATTCTTAAGTTACCTTGTATGGGTGCATCACTTCTTTACAATGGGTAACTCACCGTCAGTTAACTCGTTCTTCTCAATCACAACGATGTTAATCGCCGTACCAACCGGAGTTAAAATCTTTAACTGGCTCTTTACAATGTATAAAGGCCGTATCAAATTTACGACTGCGATGCTTTGGTCATTAGCGTTTATTCCAAACTTCGTAATCGGTGGGGTAACAGGGGTTATGCTTGCGATGGCATCAGCCGATTATCAATATCATAACAGTTACTTCCTAATCGCTCACTTCCACTATGTATTAATCTCTGGTACAGTGTTTGGCTGTTTCGCAGGTTTATACTACTGGTATCCAAAAATTTTCGGTCACACGTTGAACGAAAAATTAGGAAAAATTTCATTCTGGATTTTTGTTGTTGGATTTAACGTATGTTTCTTCCCACAATTCTTCCTAGGTTTAGACGGTATGACTCGTCGTATGCAAACTTATGCAGACAACCTTGGCTGGAACGGATTAAACTTAGTTTCAACAATCGGTGCATTTTTAATGGGTCTTGGCTTCTTCGTATTAGTAGTTAACTTATTATACAGTGCATGGAAAAACAAACGCGACACTGCAAACGATCCTTGGGATGGCCGTACACTTGAGTGGTGGACTAAATCACCAGTTCAAGCTTACAACTTTGCAGTAATTCCTCATGTGAAAGAAATGGATGCATTCTGGCACATGAAAAAACGTAATGAAACAGAAATTAAAGCAGAAGACTTAAAACCAATTCACTTACCAAGCAACTCTGGCGTGCCGTTTATCTCAGGTATTTTCTGGTTTATCGGTGGATTTGGCTTAGTATTTGAATGGATGCCAATAGCAATCTTCGGCTTAGCAGGTATTTTTGCTTGTATGCTTGCTCGTTCATTTGATTATGATCCGGGCTTCTATGTAAAAGTAGATGAAATTAAGAAGGTTGAAGGAATTACAGGGGGTGACAAATAATGGCAGGGCATTTAGATAAATCATTGCCGTTAGAATACCAAGAAGAACAAAGTCGCCTGAATATCCTTGGATTCTGGATTTTCTTAGGTGCCGAGATCGCGTTGTTCTCTACGCTGTTCGTAACGTACTTAACGTACCATACGCGCACAGCGGGTGGCCCTACTGCAGAAGAACTGTTCGTTGTTAAAGATTTTATGATCGAAACGCTGTTACTACTATTCAGTAGTTTCACGATGGGAATTGCCATCTTTAAAATGCGTAATAATGATTTAAAAGGACTTTTAGTTTGGTTCGTTATTACGCTTGTGCTTGGTGGAGGATTCCTTTTCTACGAAATTCGTGAGTTTTACGTGTACGCAGTTCACGAAGGTGCGACAATGCAAACAAGTGCCTTCTTATCAGGGTTCTTTACACTACTTGGAACGCACGGTCTTCACGTAACAGTCGGTGTATTCTGGGCAATCAGTATTATTATTCAATTAGTAAGACGAGGATTAACACCAGTTACTGCTCGTAAAGTATTTATTATCGGTTTATACTGGCATTTCCTTGATGTTGTATGGATCTTCATCTTCACGCTTGTATACTTGAACGGATTGGTGGGATAAGACATGGAAAATAAACAAGGCCAAAAAGCAGGTTTTCCGCTTAGTCATGTATTTGGGCTTATCCTTTCACTAGCCTTAACATTCGCAGCGCTTGGTTTAGTAGTGCTAGCTGATCTATCAAGAAGCATTACGATGACTCTTATCATGATCCTAGCGTTATTACAAGCAGCAATGCAGCTAGTAATGTTCATGCACATGACTGAAAGTGAAAATGGTAAAGTACAGGTTGCAAATATTCTTTACAGTTTCTTTATTGCACTTTGTATCGTTGTTGGTACACTGTGGATTCTTGCAGCTCACTTTAACCATTAAAAATAAAACCACTTACTTCGGTAAGTGGTTTATTTTTTTTCATTCAGTTTATATTTCAACGTTTGATATTCTCCCGTGGGAACTTTTTTTACTACTTTTCCTTTATCATCGCTATAAACATTTACTTGTTCGTACACTTCAATTCGGTATCCGCCTCTTTTTTCTGTTTTAACATGAACTTCTTTGACTGACATATTTAATTGTTCCGCCTCGTCTTCATCTGCAGAGGTTTCAACAGCTCCTCCATCAAGTGAAAGGTGAGATAAGCTGTCAAACGACTGCTGGGAATTGTTATCAATATAGCTTGTCACGACTAAAATGCCGGCAAAAAACAATACTAAAAAAAGCGTCCGGACTTTCATCTTCATTTTAAAACACCCCCGTAAACTGACAAACCAGCACGACTGCACCTAATATCCAAACGTAAATTGCAAACGTTTTTAATGAATGATTCTTTAAATAATTGATCATCCATTTTACCGCTACATAACCAAATAAAGCAGATGAAAGGGTGGCGACGAATAAAAAGAAAACGGAAAGCTGCTCGACTTCACCTGTGACTACATCTTTTAACTGAAGTAACACCGCTCCGCAAATGGCCGGAGTCGACAATAAAAATGAAAAGTAAGCGGCTGTTTCACGGTCTAATTTTCGCATTAACGCAGCTACCATCGTTAAGCCTGACCTGGATACAGCAGGGAATATCGCAGCTGCTTGAAATGAGCCGATAAAAAAGGCATCTCCGTATGAAATATGATCCATTTTTTTATAGCCATTTTTTACGGAATCACCAAACCATAACAGCAGTCCCGTCGCAAGAAATTCCCAGCCGATCGTTAAGCCAGATTTCGAAATACTGTCAAAATAGTCTTTGAACAAAAGACCAATCGCAACTGCAGGGATCGTTCCTATCACTAAAAGCCCTGTAAGCTTGCTAAACGGATGACGAATAATATGCCATAGCTCACGCTTATAAAAGACAAACACAGCAAGCAGAGTGCCCATATGGAGCATCGTATCTAAATACAATCCTGCATCGTCTAAACCAAACAAGTGGCGCCCTAAATACAAATGCCCCGTGCTGCTTATCGGTAAAAACTCTGTAAGCCCTTGAATGATTCCCAAAATAAATGCTTCAAACCACGACATCTTATCACCTCATACAGCGTGTCCTTATTAGTAGTGTATAGAGGAAGTTCTGAGAACATGACAAAAACATGGAAGTATAGGCATTCATTTAGTGAAATAAATACATAAAAATAGGTCATAGTATAAGAAGAGACGACCATTCTTATCTTTATCTCCTCCATAACGGAAAGAGGTGCTAAAAATGATACGAAAATGGGTTGCTGTATGCGTCGTATTCGCTGCTTTTATTTTTCCGCAGGCAGTAAGTGCTGAACAGCCAAAAGTAGAGGTATTTCAAATTGAAACGGGCAGAGTCGTTCGTTCAACGCCCAAACCTCCAAGTGTTCAAAAAGAAGCCGAAAAAAGTATTGCGTCCATTACTGGTTTATATAAAAAGGCAAGTCCGCTTCCTAAAAAAGGCTATCTTGTTAAAGTACCTCTTGATCCAGCCGTAAAAATTGAAAATAGTGCGATCAACACGCTGGCAAGTGAAGTTATTTTTGTTCTTGAGCCGAACAAAAAACCAATCATGATGGTATTTGACAATGAAAATAGAACCTATTTTTTTGAATTTACTCATGATTTAACTCTTTTCAGAAAAGCATTACAGCTATAAGTCATCGAAATGATGGCTTTTTTTTACATAGACAGTTGACAGTTTATTATGATAAATGTAATATATTTAGAAAAGTCAGAAATAATAAGGGGGAGAATTATGTGATAGCTTTACGACCATTCTCCAAAAAAGACTTTAAACAGCTAATGGAGTGGATTCCCTCCGAGTCATTTATGGTGCAATGGAGCGGCTCTAGCTTTTCTTTTCCGCTTACTCCTAGACAGTTAAAACACTACATTCGATATGCAAATGAAGATGGTGCTTCTACCTATGCTTTTTCGGTCATAGATGACAATGAACAGCTTATTGGGCATATTTCTCTGGCTCACATTGATTATTATCATAAAACAGGAAGAATTGGCCGAGTGCTGCTTGGTGAAAAGTATAGAGGAAAAGGACTTTGCTCGCACATGTTTGAAAAAGTGTTAGCTTTCGGTTTTGAAGAACTGGGTCTTCACCGAATTTCGCTCGGCGTCTTTGACTTTAACGAGCGGGCGATTCAGTCCTATGAACGAATTGGCTTTACACGCGAAGGCCTTCTTCGAGATGTCCGACTTGTAGATGGACAGTACTGGAGCTTAATTGAAATGAGTATGTTAGAAAGTGAATGGGCACAGCGTGATGTGCATCAAAAATCAAGCTAACATCTACTAGTGAAAAGCCAGCTTCTCAACAAGCAGGCTTTTTTGACGTGTGCTTAAATTTCTCTAAAAAGGTATAAATTTTCATTCATTAAGGCATATAGAGAGTAAGTGACGTGTAAAGGAGACCGTATGAATGAAAAAATACAAAATAGGGATCTTAGCGGCATGTATTTTGCTTTTAGGAACCGCTGGATTTGGAATTGTCTATCAACAGCAAACATCTGCTAAAGAGCAGCCTCACTCATTTAATGTACTGATGATGGGCGTAGATGAAAGGCCAGGAGATACAGGCCGCTCAGATGTATTAATGGTGGTTAACTTAGATACGAGCCACAATAAAGCAAAAGTTATGCCGATCCCTAGAGATACGCGCGTGCACATTGATGGAAAAGGAACGGATGAGAAAATTAATCATGCTTATCGATACGGAGGCATTCCTTTAACCGTACGCACGGTTGAGAACTTCTTAGATATCGATGTCGATTATTATGTGAAAGTAAATATGGAAGGCTTTAAAGATGTGGTAGATGAACTTGGCGGGGTAAACGTTAAGAACCCGTTTCCTTTTGTGTTTGATTCATTTATCTTTCCTGAAGGAGAAAATGCGTTGAACGGCGAAAAAGCTCTTGCCTATGTGCGGATGAGACACGAAGATCCAAAAGGAGATTTAGGAAGAAATAATCGACAGCGCCAAGTAGTGGAAGCCCTATTAGATAAAGGAATGAATATGTCAACGGTGAAAAACATTCCAAGTCTCCTCACGCTTGTAAAGAAGCATATTCGAACGAATATTGATGTCAGCGATGCATTTACGATGTATAACATCATTAAGAATGGACGGCCCGATTTCGAAACGGTAACGGTAAAGGGAGAAGGGCAAGTGGTAGATGGTACATGGTATTATGTTGTCAAACCATCTGAAAAAAAACAGCTGAGCGCTATGTTTCAACAAACCCATTAATAAAAAAGAGGGCTGAAGAAATTCAGCCCTCTTTTTATTCACCAATTTCTTCTTGACGCTGCAAGCAGGAAATTTGTTTTTTCTCTGGATGGACACCAAATGTATAGCCCCACGTTTGCAATTTATCTAGAATGATTTCATCTTTTTTAAAGCCAAAGATCATCACCACATCTTGGTTTTCATCTAAAAGCAAATACTTTTCATCTTTGCGCCACATCGTTAAGTTTGACGCGTAGAAAAGATTCCAGCCGTTATTCATGCGATGACCGGTTGCTTGGTTTTTATAGTTGACAATCATATTTCTTCCTCCATTAGTGAATCTTTCTAAAAGTAAAACTTCAAAGAATATTATAAACGTTCTATTCCTAGAAATCTATTATTTATCCTGTTGAAGGGAACTCGCCGTGGTGTTCATAAAATACATGTGATAAAAGATTTAGTATATAAGGATATATTTGTATAAAACGAAAGTCAATAAGTAAGAAAACGGAGAAAAGAAGGGTCTAAAAGCGTATATAATTGAAAAAAATATAAGTTATCTAGCTTTAAAGACTTAAAAACACGCTTTTCAGACCATGGACATGCTTTTTCAAATTTCTACCTACAAGAAAGAAGGCAGAGATGCGAAATGTGTAGGTGAATCTAAATGAGTTTACGGTAAACATGAGGCCCCAAAACGTGGTAAACGCTAGAAAAGGGGGAAATTCAACGATGTCAAAAAAAGCGCTATGGATTAAAAATGCTTCGCAAGTTGTAACGGCCAAAGAAGATAAAGGTCCTTTAGCTGGAAAAGAAATGAGAAACTTGACGGTGATTGAAAATGGCTCAGTCTGGATAGAAGGAGATCAAATTGTGACCGTAGGTACAACAAAAGAGCTAGAACAAAAATATGAAAGGGAAAGAAATGATGCAACGATTATTGATGCTTCTCATAAAATTGTGACTCCGGGTCTGATTGATCCCCATACACACGCTGTGTACGCTGGCTCGCGTGAAGAAGAATTTTATAGGCGGTTTGAGAGGCCAACTTCTTACTTGGATTTATTAGAAGAAGGCGGAGGTATTCACTCCACTGTCGTTCAAACACAGGAAGAGTATTCGTACCGGATTTATCAGCAGAGCTATGAGCGTCTTACGTCTTTTCTAGCTCACGGAGTCACAACTATAGAAGTGAAAAGCGGGTATGGCTTAGAATTAGAAACAGAACTAAAGCAGCTGCAAATCGCTAAAATGCTGAATGATACGCACGCAGTTGATGTAGTAAGTACCTTTTTAGGCGCCCACGTCGTACCTCTTGTATATAAAAAAGATACGCAGAAATATGTCAATTTACTTATTCACGAAATGATTCCTCAAATTTCTTCTTATAAGCTTGCAGCATTTAATGATGCTGTATGTCTTCCGAATGCTTTTTCATTCAAACAATGTCAAGAAATACTCGAAGCCGGGAAAAGCCATGGCATGCTTCCTAAAATACATGCCGACCCCTTTGAATACTGCAGAGGAGCAGAGCTCGCAGCAGAGGTAGGAGCGATATCAGCAGATTATCTTTTGTATGCTTCTGATGAAGGATTAAAGAAACTGGCTGAAAAACGGATCGTAGCCACGCTTTTACCGGGGAATTCCTTATTTGTTGGAATGAAATGGCCAGATGCTAGAAAAATGATCGATTTAGGCGTTCCGGTTACTCTTTCTACGGACTGCAATCCAGGTTCATCTCCAACGACTTCACAGCAATTTGTGATGAACCTGGCATGTATGAATATGAACATGAGTCCTGAAGAAGTGCTTGTAGCCACAACTATTAACGCAGCGCATGCTATTAATCAAGGAGATAAGATTGGGAGTATTGAAGCCGGAAAACAGGCTGACTTAGCGATTTTTAATGTCTCTAGTTATCGAACCCTTCAATATCAGTATGGCTTAAATCATATTGACTGCGTAGTGAAAAAAGGAGAAGTAGTTGTAGAAAACGGAAAAGTTTTGTAAAACAAGTTTATAGAAAAAGAGAAAAGGGTAAAGAATAGAGAATTTGTCACATATGCAAAGGCAGGGAATTTAGATATGATTACAAAACAAAATGTTATTCCATTACTAAAAGAAGCTTGCCCATCTTTTGAGCCAAGCGAAGAAGTGGACCTCAACGATAAAGACGAGCTGCAGCATGAATTAAGCCGTGTTGCGGGTCATTTAATCTCTCTAGAATATAACGGCCAGCTCCAGCGTGAACCGGACGTATTTGAAGCGATTGAACAGCTGTATATAGAAGGTGAAGCTGATGTGAAAGAAGCTGTTACAACGGGACTCTTTCAAGCAATGCATGAAATGATTATAGATCAGCAAATTAGTCCAGAAGAAATCGGAATGCTATTAAAACCTCACTCACTGAAGTGGTGGAAAACGATTGACCATTTTAGCGAAAACAGTGGTGAACAGTAAGGAAAAAGAACGTCATGGAAACATGATGTCCGTGACGTTCTTTTCTTTTACTGTTCTTTTTTCAGCTGTCTCTCTAAAATAAAAGGGCCAAACGGAATAACCGACATAAGAAACGCAAATAAAGAGCGGCCGATTGACCATTTATGCGCGAATTTTACATGAACGACTGCAAGAGCGTACAGCACAAAAAGTGCACCGTGTGCTGCGCCTACAACTGATACAGCTTCTGGTATGCCTGCTGCATATTTTAGGGGCATAGCAATGCCAAGCAGCAGTAAAAATGAAATTCCTTCTAAAATTCCTACTAAACGCAGGCGACCGATTGGTGATGTAAGAACCATGTTTTCTCCTCCCGTAACGACGGAATAAATTTCTGTATCAATGACAAAAATGTACCATAGCGGGCTCTTCATATACAAGCATCATTTGTATCTGTCACAAAAAAGTCGAAAACGCTTTAATTTGCTCTATAGAAGTGTTTGGTTTAAAAAACTGACATACTCTTGTGATGCAAGGGATAAAAGAGCACACTACGTGTTGACAAGTTAGTTTAATTATTTTATATGTATAGTATCGAAAACGTATGAGAGGATTTTTTACCATGACAAACCGAAAACAGCAGAGAGAGAAAATTTTAGATGCTGCTTTTGAAGTGTTCGGATCCAAAGGCTACTATGAAGCAAAAATGATTGATATTGCTAAACTAGCCGGTGTATCTAAAGGAACGCTTTACTTGTACTTTTCGTCTAAAGAGTCGCTTTATATCGCTGTGAACAATCGTTCGTTTGAGGAGTTTTTGTATCATGCAAAGCGAAGAACGGATGAATGCCAAACGTTTCATGAAAAGCTGTATTCAATTGCGAAGCATCATCTGCTCTTTTTTTATGAAACTAAAAAATATCCCGACTCTTTTTGGCAAGCCCCTCACCAAATGCCAGAGATGATGGGTCTTCTTCATCAATTTTTTGAGGATTATCACGGGCTTGTTGCTAAATTGATTGAAGAGCAGAAAATAAAAAATGCTTTTTTACATTCAAAAGCGTTTTGCAGCATGTTAAATGGGTATAGGATGGATATCGTTTCCGATGATGATATAACAGAAGAAGATATCATGAACTATGCGGAGTTCATTGTGAACTTATACATTGAAGGCTGCCATTTTGAGACCCAAAAATGACTCGTCGGTACTGGTTGATAATGGAGGGATATGATGAATACCAGCAGCACAGTAATTAATTTTTCATATTTTCAAGAACAAACCGTTACCAAGGTTAACACAGACAATACCCTGCCGTTTTCTCTTGGATTTAGTAAAGGTGGACTTGTGGCAGAATGTCCATGGAGAATAAAAAACAAACGCAGCATCTTGCTTGGTCAAGCGGACTGGAAATCGCTACATTCTGCCGAGCAGCGTCAGCAAGTCGAAGCGCTGCTGCTTGGCCAGCACATTATTTCTATACAGTGGTATGAAGATATCGGTATACTTCGAATTACGTTTTCTAATGGGTATGCGCTAGATATGTTTCACGACAGCTCGTTTTTTGAAGGTTGGGATTTATATGGTCAAGACGGCTTTTCCTTTATCTCGCTGCCAGGAGGAGCGTGCGACCATCAAATTTCAGTTTGTATAGACAGTTCATCAGCACATGAAAGGAGGTGAGTTTTTTTTGCGAAAAACTGACCCGTGGGTACTCTAAAATTGTTGAAAAATTAAAACGGGTCTGCAGCTATTAAAGGATGAAGGCTTCTCAAATAACTTAGTTACGTAACGGAGGAAAAAGATGAATTTTTTGACGAGATTTAGTTTAAAAAATGCGGTAGCTGTGTTTATCGTTTCATTTTTACTTATTTTAGCGGGGCTATATTCATTTTCAAAACTAAAAATTGATTTACTGCCGAATATCGAATTTCCGCAGCTGTCCATTGAAGCAACGTATCCCGGGGCTTCTCCTGATGACGTAAATGAAAGCGTCACGTCGAAAATCGAAGACCAAGTGAAAGGAATTGAAGGCGTTAAAAGCGTACAAAGCGTATCGTATGAAAACGTTGGTATTATTAATTTAGAATTCCCGTTTAATACGGATTTAGATAAAGTTGAACAGCAAATTAACTCGTCGATAAAAGAATTAGATTTACCAGAGTCATCAAATGTAGACGTAAATCGTTTTTCGTTTGGTTCATTCCCGATTTTCAACATTTCACTGTTTGCGAAAGATGATGCAAATCTTGAAAAAGTATTAAACGATGAAGTGATTCCTGAATTGAATAAAATTCAAGGCATTAACTCCGTCTCAGTTGGCGGCGTGAAAGAGGACCTTTTACAAATTACGGTCGATAAAGAAAAAGCAGCTCAAGCTGGCTTAACGCTTGATGAGATGAAAGAACAAATTAATCAAAAAGCTGTTTCATTCCCAGCAGGAACATTAAACGGAAAAGAGCTTCAAATTCCAGTGCGAGTAGAAGAAAAAGTTGCGACGATCGATGCATTAAAGAAAATCCAGCTGAAATCTACGATGAATCCTGAAGCAAAGCCTGTGAAGCTTGGCGATATTGCCAAAGTCGAAGCCGTAACAGAACAAGGCGAATATACGCGCTATGACGGCAAAGATGCGCTGTCGATGGCCATCACAAAAAAACAAGATGCCAATACGGTTGAAGTGGCAAGCGAAACGATGAAAATTTTGAAAAAATATGACGATCAGTTAGACTACGCAATCGGCTTTGACTCAGCTGACGGCATTGAAAAGTCTGTTGAAACATTAGTGCGTGAAGGATTGCTCGGAGCATTATTTGCGTCACTTGCCGTGCTGATTTTCTTGCGTAACTTCCGTGCTACAATCATTGCGATTATATCAATTCCATTATCGCTGTTAGTATCAGCTATTTTCTTAAACCAGCTTGATATTTCACTTAACATTATGACACTAGGCGGAATGGCTGTAGCCGTTGGGCGCGTAGTGGATGACAGTATTGTTGTGATTGAGAATATTTTCAGACGCGTACGCCGTTCAGAAGAAGGCATGAGCAATGAGCTTGTCGAATCGTCCACAAAAGAGATTTTAAAAGCCATTACCTCGTCTACGATTACAACGGTTGTGGTATTCTTGCCAATCGGCTTTGTAGGAGGAATTACAGGAGAGTTCTTCTTGCCGTTTGCCTTAACAGTTGTTTTTTCACTGTTAGCATCTCTTCTTGTAGCGATTACAATCGTGCCTATTCTAGCAAAGTTTGCATTTAAAAAAGTTCCGCCTGAAGAAAAAGAAGGAAAGCTGCAGCGCGGATATGCAAAAGCGATTGCATGGTCGCTTAATCATAAAATCAAAATTTTAATTTTGTCCTTTATTTTACTGTTTGGCTCATTTGCGCTTGTTCCTTCACTTGGCTTTACGTTTATTCCAAATGAAGAACAAAAAATGCTTCAAGCCAATGTTCAATTACCGGCATCTACATCACTTGAAAAAACAAACGATGTATCTTTAAAAATTGAAAAGATGTTTGCGGATCAAAATGAAATTTCAGATGTGACCACGGAAGTTGGATCACGCGACTTTTCAACAGGTGTAAAACGCCCGAACCAAGTTGGCTATTTCTTGAACGTAAAAGAAGGCGTGAATGTTGATACGTTTATTGATAAAGTTCAAAAGAAAATGGAAAGCATCACGAAAGAAGAATCACCGAAAGCAACAGTTAATGTGCAAGAAGCATCAACAGGAGGGCCTCCTACAAATAATAACGTAACGGTTGATTTGTATTCTTCCAATTTAGATGACTTGCAAAAGGCAGCTAAGCAAGTGGAAAACCACTTAAACAAAGACAAACGTCTTAAATATGTAACAAATAACTTCTCAGATAAGCAAAAGCAGCTTGTAGTAGAAGTAGATCCTGATAAAGCCGCAGAGTACGGAGTATCTGGATTTCAGCTGCTTGGTACAATCTCTGATCAAACCAAACCAGTATCCGTTGGAGACTTAAAATTAGACAATACAAAACGAGCGGTTCAGCTTTCGTACGATAAAGATCTTAGTTCAGTAAAAGAAATTAAAGATCTTCAAGTATTTACAGAGCGAGGGCCTGTGTTAGTAAAAGATATCGCTGACGTTCGTACAATTGATACGTTCACTTCTATTCAAAAGCTTGACGGCAAAGTATTTGCGCGAGTAGAAGCAGACATTAAAGGCGACGATGTTCAAGCTGTGACCAAAGATGTTGTAGATGGAGTGAAAAAGTTAGACTTGCCAAAAGATGTGAGCTTGGACGGTGGAGGCGGAAGCGACGAGACAGTGGAAGTCTTCCAATCTCTAGGTCTAGCTATTTTAACAGCAATTGGCCTTGTGTATTTAACGATGCTCGTTACGTTTGGAAAAGCGCGCATTCCATTTATCATTTTATCGTCACTCATTTTTGTGCCAATCGGTTCGTTAGTTGGCCTAGTCCTTGCAAAAGAACCGCTGTCTGTCAGCGTCATGATTGGATTCTTAATGCTGATCGGAATTGTTACAACAAACGCGATTGTGCTTGTAGATCGAATTACCCAAAATCGTGAACAAAAAGGCATGACAATCCGCGAATCCCTTATTGAAGCTGGGAAAACGCGCTTGCGTCCAATTTTAATGACGGCATTTGCTACCATTGCTGCATTAATTCCGCTGGCGCTTACTACGTCAAGTGGAACGCTGATTTCAAAAGGCTTAGCTATCACGGTAATCGGGGGGCTTACGTCATCTACCCTTCTTACCTTAATTATTATTCCAGTGGTATACGAACTCTTCTTCGCAAAGCAAGTAAAAAGAGAAAAACAGCTGGAAAAAGAAACGACATAAGAACTATTTTCTAATAGAGGAAAATATGACCATAGACTATATGTTATAATAAAAGTACGTTTTAACCCCTTATATTATAGAAAAAGAAGCGACGCTTTCGAGCGCCGTTTCTTTTTTGTGTAAAATCATTATTTACAAAAAATGATTAAATGTCTTGTATGGAGGGAAAGAGTGTTAACAGGAAGCTTTACTATATCCTCGTAGAGTTATCTAAAAACATACAAAGTACAGGAGTGTCGTTTTCGTGAGTTCAACAAAGAAAGTTGTATTTATCAGTTCCATTATTTTAAATGTCCTTTTCATAGGTGTTTTTGCTTTTTATGCCACAAGCAGCAGCGCAATGAAAAATCCGCTGTCATCTAAGGATTCGTCTAAGCAAAGCTATAAAGATAATCCTTATTACATTGAACGGACCACTTTGTTTAAGCAATTAAGTATTCCTAAAGAGTCAATCGTATTTCTCGGTGATAGCATTACCCAGCGCTCTGAATGGAGCGAACTTTTTCATAATAAGCAGATTGTCAATCGAGGCGTAGCCGATGATACAACAGAAGGGGTATTGCATCGTCTAAAAAGTATTACAGATGCTAAGCCAAAAAAGATTTTCTTAATGATTGGCATTAACGATTTAAACGAGCAAAAATCTGTAAAAAAAACCAAAGCCAATTACGCTGAAATTCTTGAACGTATTCATAAAGAATCACCAAATACAAAAGTCTACATTCAAAGTGTACTGCCCGTGAACAATAAAAAATGCGGCGACGCAGTGGACAATAAAGATGTTATCGCATTAAATAACTATTTAGAGCGTCTGGCTAAGAAACACAATGATTCTTACATTGACCTGTATTCGAAAGTATCTACACATAATCAGTTAAAAAGTAATTTCACGGTTGATGGTCTTCATTTAAAAGGCCAAGGCTATGCTATTTGGAAACAAGAGGTTCAGGCATACGTAAACCAATAAAAAAGCGCTCCGGAAGGAGCGCTTTTTTTTTAGATAAGCTCTGGTAAATGTTTTTTAGCATCGTATTCGACAAGAGACTCACCGTTTTTAATGCGCTGTAAATAATCAGGATTTGAAATAAGCGGGCGGCCAATAGCAGCTACGTCGATCCAGCCGGCCTGCAGCGCTTTTTCAGCTGATTCAGGCGTTAAGTCACCTACACCGATAATCGGTCCATCCCAGTACTTACGCGTAATTTCATAAAGATTTTGACCGTTTTGAACATCTTCATAAAAATCCAGCATAGACGGATGAATGATCTCAATTCCTGTTTCTTTAAATGCTTCTGTATACGTTTGAATAGCTTTTTCAGTGTCGTCCCAGCGATAGTCGGGTTTATCAAGCTTATGAGGAGAGAAGCGAATCACAACGCGCTCTTTTCCAATGGCGTCGATAACAGCAGAAATCACTTCTTTCATAAACGTTAATCGCTGTGCAAGGTCGCCTCCGTACTCATCAGTGCGTTTATTAGACCAGTCTGAATTAAACTGATCGATTAAATAGCCGTGAGCACCGTGAATTTCAACGCCGTCAAATCCTGCTTCAATGGCATTTTTAGCGGCTTGAGCATACTGTCCTACAACTTCTTTAATATCTTCTTTTGACATTTCTTCAGGCTCTTCGTAGGGCTTGCGGAAACGAGGCACTTGGCCTTGTGCTGCAATAGCGGAAGGTGCCTGAGGTTTATGTCCATTGATTAACCCGGAATGACTCAAGCGGCCAACGTGCCAAATTTGAGCGATAATCGTGCCGCCTTCTTCGTGAACAGCTTTCGTTACAGGCTTCCATGAATCAATTTGTTCTTGGGTATAGATACCCGGAACGCCAGGATTTCCTTTAGCGCGTTCGCTGATAACAATTCCTTCACTAATAATTAAGCCAATACCATCCTTTGCGCGGCGGCGGTAATAGTCTACAACGTCTTGACCGACTACGCCTGTCTCTGGATCAGCAAAGCATCTTGTCATCGGTGCCATTGCTGTACGAGTGTGTAAATCAAATGCTTCAATGTTTGTTGGTTGGAATAGTTTTTCAAATGTACTCATTTTATATTCAGCTCCTTAAGAGGAAAGTATAGCTGCGAACGTTTTGCAGCGGGTTCAGTTTATTGTAACAGGGGATTTGTTTTATCTTCAAACATTTCGACTTCCGAAAAAAGTTCAAAAAAAAAGTCGGCTGTCTTTACAGCCAACTTTTACAACATTAATGCTGTTTATTAGGAAGTTTTTTCTCAGGATGTCCAGTAGCTTGACCCTGCTTATTTTTACGCTGCTTTTCTTGATTATCATTCAGCTTTTGAACAAATTCATTTGTGTTTTCCATATTATCTAAACCTCCTTTATGAGCCTTTCCCTGTTACTATAACCCATTGCCTGTAAAAACATGACGCCAATTCGCTAAAAGCCGCTCCATATATCCACCGGTATATAGAAATTAACAGGAAAATCGTGTATACTGTTGTAAAAATAACGTTAATGTTTCGTGAGTTTATAAATTCTTATTCATTCATGAACAAGAAAAGGTGTTACGCAATGAGTGATTTTTTTAGCGGGAAAGAAATGTCGTTTATTTTAATTTTGACATTCAGCGTGTACATATTTGTCTGGAATGTGCCCCTTCAGGCGACAAATGCCATGATGATCTACTTTATCCTGCTGTTTTTGTATACAGTCAGTAAGCTGCTTTTTTCTCCTCAGTTCCGGCAATTTCCGCTTGTTAAGGTGCTATTGGCCATTTTATTCGTTCTTATGCTGGCTGAAATAATCGTTGCTTACAGCACTCATAGCATAAAGATTACAGATTTCCATCACATTTTTGATTATTTTAGTCATATGGATTTATATTCATAGTATGTACAGCAAACAAATGATTTACGACGAGATCCTCTCTGAGTTCTGGCTGTGCTTCTTTATATTTTTTACACACTGCTTGCACAATGAAAGAGAAAGCGTACGTTCTTTGACCAAAAGATCAGGGGAATGCCAAATTTCTTTGAATAGCTCTGTTAAGATGCTTTCGCAAGCATGTGGATCTTTTACTGCTGAATAGACAAGACGATACAAAAGCGATTCATATCGATTGTAAAGCTGATGAAGTGCTTCTTTCTTTCGGGTTTTTATCTCTTGAATGAGTAAAAGATCATTGTTCATAACCGAGCCCCTTCGAAAATCAATTATAGTTCATTGTACCCGTGTTAAGGTGAGTATAAACACCTAAAAAGGAGAGGCTTATGAGCGATGTAGTATCAAAAAAAACAAGACAAAATATTCAACGAGATATCGAACAAGGGAACTTGGGGAAAGTGAGAGACCGCCTGCACGGTTTGCTCGTTACGTATCCAAATGAGCTGTCTTTGCGAAAAGAACTCGGAGATATTTATTTTCATCTTCAAGATCTTCAAATGGCGGGACGCTACTGGTATTTAGAAAAAGAAAAAACGGTGGAAATGATTCGCGCTTGTCAGCTCTTTGAAAAGGAGTGTGGCGACAATCCAGCTATGATTGCAAGAGCATTAAAATTCAAAGGAGATAAAGAGCAAATTCACGATTTACGCATACAGGAAATGCTCTCACAAACTCAGCGTACGGTAATAGAAAAATTGATTGAACCGCCGGAGGAAGAAACGATAGGTGATAAACTTATCGCAGCTGGATGTGCATTGATTTTCCTTACAGTCGTCAGTTTACTAATCATTGGCGTATATACAGTTTGTACATGGCTGTTTTAATAAAAAAGGTGCACAAGATGTGCACCTTTTCTTTATGAATGCTGCTTCACTATGTGATTTACAATTGTTTCAGCTGCTGCAGCCGGACCGGATGCCTGCTGGAAACTTGCGCTGATTTCTTTAATTCCTTTTTTATAGCAATCGTCGCGGACAACTTCGTCAACGGCACTTCTTAAAAGAGAGGCATTTACCGTTTCTTTTGCTAAGCGATAACCAGCGTTTAGTTCCACGAGTCTTTGAGCAACGATCGGCTGATCTTTGCCATGAGGTAAAACGACTAACGGTACGTTAAAATGAATAGCTTCGTTTACGCTGTTCATGCCCCCGTGCGTGATAAAAACGTCCGCTTCTTTTAATACGTCAAGCTGAGGAACATAGGGCGAAATAATAAAATGCTCCGGTGCTTTTTTTATTTTTTTAAAATCAGCCCGGTCTCCTGCTGCAATCACAACTTTTCCATCAAAGTCGCTAAATGCGTCGATGCAAAGGTTGAAAAAGCCTTCTACATCATGAAGCACCGTGCCCATTGAAATATAAAGAACTTTTTCGTCTTTTAGCTTTTCTAGCGGAAAATCATGAGAGCCGCGACGCTCTGGAAAGCTTGGCCCAATAAATAAACATGAGTCATCAAAATGTTCATGAAGCGGCTGAAAAAAGCGGCTTGTATATACGACCGTTAATTCGCCTTCATTGTTCATAAATTGAAGCAGATTTTTAGGTTCTACGCCAAACTGATTTTTTAGCAAGCTGAGCCCGTACTGAGCTTTTTCGTCAGGTTTAAATGGAACGCCTGAATCCGGATGCAGAGGCATCATTGCTAGGCGTTCTTTTGGCATTAAAAAAGAAGCAGAGGATACAATTCCGGGAATCCGCAAATAATCACGCACTAATTCGCCTGCTCCAAACTTGTCGTAAAACACAAAGTCAAAGTCATTTTTTTTTGATAATGTATGAACAAGCTTCAGTGTATCTAAAGACGTTTGGATGTGGATATTTAAAAACGCGTTGATTCCTTGAGGAGTTTCAGGCTTGATGGATACACCGCTTAATAAGTCTCGGTGAGTGTGTACGATAGCCCCGGCGTTTTCAAGGCGCTCTTTAAAACGCTCGGCCGTAATGTAATGAACGGTATCACCTCGGTCTGAAAAAGCTTTTACCATTCCAAGCGTTGGGTTTACGTGACCTTCAGCGGGAAAATTAATCATTAAAATGTTTGCCATTTTTTCACTTCACTTTCGGTAAGATTTCTTCAAGCGTAATCAAATATAAGGAAGTTGACAACTAATTTGGCTAGCTCATTTATCTTTTCAAACTCTACCTTTGTGTGTAAAATGTGAAAAAATATAACTTTTTTCCTAAAAAATAACATAATTAAGCGGAGATTATGGTAGAATTTTGAGAGCACTAGAGAGAAAGAATCATTTTTGGAGGTTGCTATTTTGAGTACGTTATCAACAAATTCAGAACCGGTTTTAAAGCCTAAAAAGAAAAAAGAGTTTACTTACTTCACGCTGCTTCTATTTATTGTGTTGGGCTTCGGCCTGCAGATTATAGCCGGAATTGGAGTAGCTATTTACGATGAAGTTACAGGTTCAAATATGACGGGAATTTTATTAGAAGGACCATATGCTCTGCTGGTAGACGCGGCGTTTTTTCTAGGCGTTGCCGTGCTGTACAGGCCTGTGCGCAGATTTTTAAAGCCTATGTGGAACTTCTCAGTATTAAAAGAAAGAAAAACGTATGTATATATTGTAGTAGGCTTTTTAATTGTAGCCGCGGTGCAGTACGTGATGCTTTCATTTTTAAACGTAGAAAGCGCAGATCAGCAGCAAAAAGATTTAAATCAAGGCAGTTTTAATCAAACGCTGCTTTCGAGCTGGATATTTTTTATAAGTGTAGCAGTTATCACCCCTATTAAAGAAGAGTTGCTTTATAGAGGTGTTTTATGTGGTTTCTTAACTAAACGCCACCACATGCTTGTGGGCATTTTCGTTTCCGCTCTTGTATTTGGTCTTTTACATATTGGCTTTCCGATTACAGCTACCGTCATGGGACTTGTCTTTGCCATTATTTATTACCGAACAAAATCTATTTTTCCATCTATGATTTTACATATGCTGTGGAATGGATTAGTGAGTATAACCGTGTTCTTTTAAAAGCCGCTTAAGCGGCTTTTTTATTTGGATAAAGACGCAGAATGCTTTACGCGAATTTTCCCAACTATTAATAATCCAAGAGGGTAAAACAATCCAAATAACAGACTGTACGGAATCCACGTATCTCTGTCCCACGTTTGTTCATATGGAATGCTTGGATACACGATAAGTGAAAATGTAACGGCAATAATGCCTAGCGGAAGAGTTAAAACTCGGTAGTTTTTTAATTCAAGAATTTGAGCGAGTCCAGAAACGGTCGCATAATAGTAGAGAGATGTTTTAAAATAAAGAGATAAAAACCACATAATAGCCATAATGACTTCAATGTTTTTTAGAAAATCCGCAACTTCGATCCGTCTTGCAAGCTCATAGCTTGGATATAAAGCAATACGTGTATACGTATTTCCAAGTACAAGAATGCCAAGTAATAAGATAATAATCATAATGCCTCCGCCGATTAAGCTTCCCGTAAAAAAAGCGCGGTTTCGCTGATCTGGTTCCCCTACGTGAGCAGGGAAAACGGTTAGCAATACAATAAAAGTGAGAGACGTAATACTTGTAAATACCAGAATAGATCTGATAATAGGCTTAACGCCTACCTCTAACAAAGGCTGCAAGTTCTCATAATGAATTTGAGGGAAGATCGAAAAAACTAAGATTAAGAACGGAATAACAAACCATGGAAAGAGAATTTCGGCACAGCGGGCAATCGTTTCAATGCCAAGCCGAACACCGACAATCACAATTCCCATAAACAAAATATGAACAGCAAGCATAGGCGTTTGAATAATAATACGAGTTGTTAGAAACGAGCCCACGTAAAACAAAACTTGACTGCAAAAAAGAAGAGTAGAAGCGACAAATAAAAGAGAGACAAACTTTCCTAGCCACTTTCCTAAAATGGCTTCGTTTAGTTCTATGAGCGTTTTATTTGGATAAAGGCTAGAGAGTTTGATATACATCCATACAAGTAAAACGCCTACACCTACGCCTAAAATAGCTGGAATCCATGCCTCTTGTTTAGAGTCAGCCGTTAAGCTTCCAGGCACAACTAAAATAGTGTCGCCTAAACTATAAAAAATGACGAGTATTCGAAACTGTGCTGCGGATAATTTCATCTGACTGTGCACGTTGTTCACTTCCTTTTATTTCAACAGACTGAACAAAAAATCACTAAAAGGTTTTAATAAAAAAGCAATGCCGTCCCCAGGGTTAGGGATCTCCACACCGCCGTACTTTAAACTAACAATTAAAATGCTTACTATGAACAAACTCCAAAACATTCGCTTTTCTTTTTTACTGTTCACTTTTTTTAAATAAGGTATTTCTACTAAACAAACAGCTGCACAAAGTAAAAAAATCCCTAAAAATATAAGCATGTATCAACCTCGATTAGTAACCCTTTAAAAATGATCAAGGGATGTTAAAGACGCCTGTGTTTCAAAGATAGTATGACCCAAAAAGGCTTCATTTATGAAAAGTAAGACTAAAGGCAGGGCAAAACCGTGTTATAATGACCAAGTTGAGCGTTATAATAGAAAAACAGCATGAGTACAAACAAGTAGATACATAACAAGGTAAGGATGGGAGAGATATATATGGCAGATGAGCTCAAAAAAATGCTAGATGACAAAGAAAAGGTGCAGCTTATTATCGCCGCTGTTGTCATGCTTGGAGGCCTGGTCGTTTTGTTAAAAAGCGTTGCAACAGGGCAGGTCATGGGTCAAAAATGGCTAGAAAGTCAAGGGAACGCAGACACGGATCTGTATCTTGAAACGATAAAAAGCTACATACATCTGTATCAAATTGTGGGTGGCGTCATGTTTGGAGGAGGCCTTCTCACGTTACTTCGTGCTAAGCTAAAGAAATAAAGCGGCAGCAAAATAAAAGATCATAGTCCAAAAGAAGTGTCATATCTTTTTAATAACTTAAAAAATAGTGAAAAGGAGTTATGTATGAATAATGAAGAAAATACACCGGCTTATCATCTGTTTATGATGATAGGAGCGCTTGCTATGCTGATTTTTGGTGTTGTCGGTTTCTTTATTCAGTATCCTGCTACGTTAAGTTTTGTGATGTGTATTGGCGGAAGTATTATATTTTTGCTGCATTTATTTGAATATATGAAACCTAAAAATGAACTATAGCATCTTCAAACGAGGAAATCTAGAAGCAAAGGAAGATGAGAAATGCGGAAACACCGTACGTATGAAACGCTAGTTGATCTTTATCAAAAAAGCGCCAAAATTCATTATGAAATCGATTATCGAAATAAAAAATCTGTAAAAAAAGGCAATCGAGCTGCAGAGGATATGAAAAAAATTGCGCAGCTCATTCATTTATATTATCCAGGCATGCTGTTTGAATTTGCAACACTGCTGACGAATCCTACTTACCGAATTGACCTATGGGCTGCACATCATATTTTAGAAATCATGAGCTATTCACCAATGCTTGAGGACAACGCGCTTTCCGTCATTGAACGCTACGCCGATGAAAATGATTTTACAGCTTTAGGAAATCGCATGTGGTTAGATCAGTGGAGAGAAAAACAGCGCTAAAACTCGGCTAAGCAAACAAGAATAACCAAAAGGAAGATAAGTATATGAGTCTACGTACATTAAAGAACGGTATAGGCGTCAGCATTCGAGAAGCAGCACCGAAAGACGCAGAGAAAATGATTGCTTTTTACAACCGCGTAGGAGGAGAAAGCGATTTTCTTTCATTTGGAGAAGGTGAGTTTCTTACACCTCTTTCAGAGTACGGACTGTTTTTAGCTTCTGTAAAACAAGAGCAAAATGCTCTTATAGTTGTGGCTGAAAAAGAAGAGAAAATCATTAGTATTGCATCCATCACCTCGTCTCAAAACCCGCGTAATAAGCATGTGGGAACCCTCGGTATTGTAGTAGAGAAATCTTATAGCGGGCTAGGGTTAGGCAGACAGCTAATGATTGAGCTGATTGAATGGACACGTACGAATAAACAAACAAAAAAAATCGAACTTGTGACGCGAGAAGATAACCAAAGAGCTATTTCTTTATACAGGGAGCTAGGGTTTCAAACAGAAGGATTAAAAGAAAAAGACACCTATATAAATGGCGTGTACTATAATACAATGCTTATGGGTCTTCATTTATAAAAAGAGGCTGGAACAAAAGTATATCAAGTGAATGAAAATCCGAACGATGAATCGTTCGGATTTTTTCATTGTGGTGATGAACATAGGCTTCATATAGGCAGGTGCTTCTAGCGGTTTTGAAGGCTCAGCGGTGCCCGCGGAACGCGAAGCCTTGGACGGAAATCAACAGCGGCGGAACAAGCAGGTCAGATCATATATGCTAATTGTTCTTCTTTAGATTGAATTGACCTAGTTATATCTCAGTCTTTGGGTTTATTATTTTTAGCGTCTGCAAATACACTCATCGCCTCGTTCATAAATTTGGCTAATCCTTTTCCATAGCTGTCAATGGTAGTTGTAAACCGCTCATCTTGCACATACATTTCTCCAAGACCTTTAAAGGCTTCTAATGAATACGTTCCAAAGTTCTCATTTAAAAATTGATACCATGTCGCAATAGCTTTTTGAGCTTCTGTAGAAGAGGGTGACAGATCACGAAGCGAAGCTAAGTGAGTGTAGATACTTTCCCATTCGTTTGACATGTGCTGCTGTTCTTTTTGTGAGAAGCTTTGTACTTTTTCATTCGCTTCATCTACCCGCTGGTTTCCCCAGCGCTTCCGTGCTTCTTCTTCGTATGGGTTATGCGAAAAATCCAGTCCGTTAAACCGCTCTTTTTCGTTCATTTCAATCGCTCCTTCTTCATATTGAATCGTTTTATTAATGGTTACGATCATTTGATCGAGCCGACTGCGTTTTTCAATCAGCATGTTTTTTTGCAGTATCAACGCTTCTGTGCGATTAAACGTCGGGTCTGCTATAATCTCGTGAATTTGTTTTAAAGGGAAGCCAAGCTCTTTAAAAAATAATATTTGCTGAAGCATATCCAGATTAGCCGGTGAATAAAGCCGGTAGCCGGATTCACTAACGGCATCAGGTTTTAATAGCCCGATTTCATCATAGTGATGTAGCGTGCGGACGCTGATTCCTACTAAGTCAGCAACTTCTTTTACTTTTCTGTTCATTCTTTCATCTCCCTTCTGAAATCTACTATAAAATATAACGCAGCGTAAGGGTCAATACTAAAAAAGAAATAATTGACTTTTAGTTTATACGCATTTATATTTAATTAGCATTAACTATTTATGACATGAAATAAATAAGCAAGCCTGGAGGAATAGATGTGACAAAAAGCAATCAGTATCTTGGAGAGATTCGTTCATCGCTTCAAGTGCTATTTGAAAAAATGCAGCCTGAAATGATGGAGAGTTTAAATGAGCATGAGATGACTCCTACGCAATTATTTGTTCTTTCTTATTTAAAGAAAGTAGGGAGCAGTAAGGTTTCTCAAATTGCAGAACTAATGGATGTAAAACCGAGCGCCGTGACTCTTTTAGTAGATCGTCTCGAACAGCACAATTTTGTTGTAAGAGAACATAATAAAGAGGACAGACGAGTCGTTGATATTACTTTAACGGAATTTGGGCATCGCAAGCTTGAAGATGTGCTGAATAGTCGAAAAGCCATTATGGACCGCTATCTTTTGCATCTAACAGAAGAAGAGCTTTCCATGATGGCTTCTATTACGAAAAAGCTTGCAACATCAGCTGCTTCTTATAAAAATAAGCAGCAGTAACAAAAAAGAGGAGAGACACACGATGGAAAATCAAAAAAATTCAAAGCGCACGCTTTTATTAATTGGCTTAATTATTGCGATGTTCTTTTCTGCACTTGATGGAACCATTGTCGGAACAGCTATGCCAAGAATCGTCGGAGACCTTGGTGGTTTAAGCATGATGACATGGCTGACAACAGCCTATTTGTTAACATCCACAACGGTTGTTCCGATTGCAGGGAAGCTCGCTGATTTAGTAGGACGCAGAGTAATTTATGTTACAGGACTTATTATTTTTATGGTTGCTTCTGCTTTATGTGGAATGGCAAATAATATGACAGAGCTTATTTTATTCCGTGCATTACAAGGAATTGGCGGCGGCGTTATGATGCCGATGGCAATGATTGTAATTGGTGATTTATTTACAGGAAAAGAACGAGCAAAGTTTCAAGGAGTATTCGGAGGAATTTACGGTCTTGCTTCTGTCATCGGTCCACAAATTGGCGGATGGATTGTTGATTCACTGAACTGGAAATGGGTGTTTTACATCAACTTGCCGGTAGGGATACTCGCTACCGTTTTTATTGCACTGGGACTTCAAGGAAAGAAACATACGGGACCTGTGAAATTCGATGTAGCCGGTATGTTCACAATGGTTATCGGAGTAGTGAGCTTGCTTCTGGCCCTAAGCTTTGGAGGAAAAGACTATGACTGGAACTCTTGGCAAATTGTTAGTCTATTTACACTTGCTGTTGTTGGGATCATAAGCTTTATTATTGTGGAAACGAAAGCAAAAGAGCCGATTCTTCCGATGTATTTATTTAAGAATCGAACGTTTACGCTTTTAAATATCATTGGCTTTTTTATGAGCATCGGCATGTTCGGAGCCATTACGTTTGTTCCGTTCTTTATGCAAGGAATCGTTGGAGTCAGTGCCTCGGAATCAGGTACCATTATGACGCCGATGATGATTTCAATGATCGTAACGAGTATTATTGGAGGGCAGCTTGTTTATAAAGTTGGAATCAAACCTCAAATCGTAACGGGTATGCTTATTATGGCAGGAGGGTTCTTTTTATTAACAACTTTAGACCTTCGTACTAGCAAGCTTGTTGCCACTTCTTATATGGCCATAATCGGTTTAGGAATGGGTCTTGTGATGCCAATTTTAACGCTTGCTCTTCAAGAAAGCTTTTCAAAAGAAGAGCTCGGTGTGGTTACATCATCAAGTCAATTTTTCCGTTCAATCGGAGGAACGTTCGGTATTACCATTTTAGGAGCGGTAATGAATGCAAAATCAGGTACACTTCTTACTGACAAACTCGTTCCATATTTAAACACATTGCCTGCTCAAGCAAGTGCTTTTGCAGACGGATTTAAAAAAGCAATTGATACGAATCCTGAAAGTGTGCTGCAGATGCTGTTTAGCCCTGAGGCGCTAAAGAGTATTCCAGCTGTGCTTTCAGACAGCATTGTGCCAATTTTGAAGACCTCGCTAATGAGCGCATTGCACAGCGTCTTTTTCATGGGCTTAGCTTTTATTGTTTTAGGGGCGGTATGCACATTATTCTTAAGGCAGATCAACCTTTCAAATAAAAAAGCCGAAGAAAAACCAGAAGAAGGCATTGCTGAAGTAGAGCCATCACATTAAAAAAAGCGCACAAATTTGTGCGCTTTTTTCTATATCAACTAGTGGTTTCATTAGGCTTACGAAGAAAAGGGGATTGTTTAGACGTGTCATACGAAATTTGATCAAGTAAATACGTTAAATATAAGTTCAGTTCAAACCTATCTTCTGACACAAAATCTGTAAGCGCTTGCTTATTATCTTTCCACATGGTAATTCCTCCTTAATTTTACATACTAATGAATGGATTTAATATCAGAAAGCAAAAGGGAAACAACGGCTTCATTTTCGTCTTTTACGGATAGAATTTGCTGATGGAGATTTAAGTTGTGCACGCGGCCTTTGCACGTTTGCAACGTTCCATCTTTATAGTAAGAAACAGTTATCGTCCCACTTTTCGTTAATTCTCGTAAAAACATTTAAGAAGCCTCCTTAAAAAAGATTACCTGATTTAAAAGCCAGTCCTTTCATTTGAGATGAGCAAAAGGGAATTGTATGTACTGCAAAAGCTTCCCTTTATATTCTCTAACGTGTATGAATAGATCGAATAAAAGGTTGCTAGCTCATCTATAAACTGTCCTAAGTTTCAGAATATACTGTCTTTTCCGTATAGTGTTTTTTAAAAGGATTAATGTTACATTTATTATGTAACATTCTGATGAGAAAGAAAACCGTTTCTACAAAACTTCTCTAAAAATTACAAAATATTCATATTCATGTGAAGGATGTAGAATGAACAAATATGGAAGTAACTGCATTTATAAAAAACGTAATGACAGCTTCAATTATTAATCATCTTAATACTAGTTATCAATTATATGTATTTTACTAATTTATTCTTCTCCGATAAAATGCAGGTAGACGAATTTGATAAGAATTTTCTAATGATTTATATAATTAAATTTGATATAATCTATAGGAATAATAATGTATGAAGGGAAACATCATTGATTAATTAGACACAGGTATTAAATGTTGTTGAAGATGATTCGTAAAAGCATACATATTTAAATTATATATTTTTGTGAGGTGGACAGTGTTGCAACTTAAGGTAGTAAACAGCCCTTTTAATCAAGAACAAGCAGATTTGCTTAATCGCCTTCTGCCGACATTAACAGAAGCACAACAAATGTGGTTGAGCGGTTATTTAACAGCATCTCAATCTACGTCTGCCGAAGGAACGCCAGACGTTTCTACAGCAGCGCCTGATCAAACGAAACAGAAGGTTTCAAAAGACGTAACGATTCTTTACGGATCACAAACAGGAAATGCTCAAGGACTTGCTGAAAATACAGGCAAAACGCTTGAAGCAAAAGGTTTTAATGTAACTGTATCTTCTATGAATGATTTCAAACCAAATAATTTAAAGAAACTTGAAAATTTATTAATTGTCGTAAGTACACATGGAGAAGGAGAGCCGCCTGATAATGCGCTATCTTTCCATGAATTTCTTCACGGCCGTCGAGCGCCAAAACTTGAGAACTTCCGTTTCTCTGTCTTATCGCTTGGAGACAGCTCATACGAATTTTTCTGTCAAACAGGAAAAGAATTTGATGTGCGCTTAGCGGAACTTGGCGGTGAAAGACTGTATCCGCGCGTTGACTGTGATTTAGATTTTGAAGAGCCCGCGAATAAATGGCTTAAAGGTGTTATTGACGGATTAAGCGAAGCGAAAGGACACAGCGCTTCGGCAGCTGTTCCAGCGGAAGCTCCTGCAGGAACTTCACCATATTCAAGAACAAATCCTTTTAAAGCAGAAGTGCTTGAGAACTTAAACTTAAACGGCCGCGGATCAAATAAAGAAACGCGACACTTAGAACTATCTCTAGAAGGTTCAGGTTTGACGTATGAACCAGGAGACAGTTTAGGTATTTATCCTGAAAATGACCCGGAGCTTGTTGATCTTCTTCTTAACGAATTCAAGTGGGATGCAAGTGAAAGTGTAACGGTGAATAAAGAAGGAGAAACGCGTCCTCTTAGAGAAGCGCTAATCTCTAATTTTGAAATTACCGTTTTAACAAAACCGCTTTTAAAGCAAGCAGCTGAGCTTACTGGAAACGATAAGTTAAAAGCGCTTGTAGAAAATCGCGAGGAATTAAAAGCATACACACAAGGCCGTGATGTGATTGACTTAGTTCGTGACTTCGGCCCATGGAACGTATCGGCACAAGAGTTTGTAGCCATTTTACGTAAAATGCCAGCGCGCCTTTACTCGATTGCAAGCAGTTTATCAGCAAACCCTGATGAAGTTCATCTAACAATCGGAGCGGTACGCTACGAAGCGCATGGACGCGAGCGTAAAGGTGTTTGTTCAGTCCTATGTTCAGAACGTTTGCAGCCAGGCGATACGATTCCTGTATACCTTCAAAGCAATAAAAACTTTAAGCTTCCTCAAGATCAAGAAACGCCAATTATTATGGTAGGACCTGGTACAGGTGTGGCTCCGTTCCGCTCGTTTATGCAAGAGCGTGAAGAAACAGGAGCAAAAGGTAAGTCATGGATGTTCTTTGGAGATCAGCACTTCGTAACAGACTTCCTTTACCAAACAGAATGGCAAAAGTGGTTAAAAGATGGCGTACTGACAAAAATGGACGTGGCGTTTTCACGCGATACTGAAGAGAAAGTATACGTACAAAACCGTATGCTCGAACATAGTAAAGAATTATTCCAATGGTTAGAAGAAGGCGCATCTTTTTATGTGTGCGGAGATAAAACAAATATGGCACGCGACGTGCACAACACGCTAGTTGAAATTATCGAAACAGAAGGCAAGATGAGCCGTGAACAGGCGGAAGGTTACCTTGCTGAAATGAAGAAACAAAAACGTTATCAGCGTGATGTATACTGAGGATTGAAAGGAGATTTTCAACATGGTAAACAAAATTTTAAAAGCGCCCGAAGGTCCTCCAAGTGACGTTGAGCGCATAAAGGATGAAAGTAATTATTTGCGCGGTACATTAGGAGAAACAATGCTCGACCGCATCAGCTCAGGTATTTCTGAAGACGATAATCGTTTAATGAAGTTCCACGGAAGCTACTTGCAAGATGACCGAGATCTTCGTAACGAACGTCAAAAACAAAAGCTAGAGCCAGCTTACCAATTCATGCTTCGCGTCCGTACGCCAGGCGGTGTTTCAACACCAGAACAGTGGCTAGTGATGGATGATTTAGCACAAAAATACGGAAATGGAACGTTAAAGCTGACAACTCGTCAGGCATTCCAAATGCACGGCATTTTAAAGTGGAACATGAAGAAAACGATTCAAGAAATTCATGCTTCTTTATTAGACACAATTGCAGCTTGTGGAGATGTAAACCGTAACGTAATGTGCAATCCGAATCCGTATCAGTCAGAAGTACATGCTGAAGTATTCGAATGGTCAAAAAAATTAAGTGATTACTTATTGCCTCGTACAAGAGCGTACCACGAACTTTGGCTAGATGAAGAAAAAGTGATCAGTACACCGGAAGTGGAAGAAGAAGTGGAACCAATGTATGGTCCGCTATATCTACCAAGAAAGTTCAAAATTGGCGTAGCTGTTCCACCTTCTAACGATATTGACGTGTATTCACAAGACCTTGGACTTATTGCCATTTTAGAAGACGAGAAACTTGTTGGATTTAACGTAGCAATCGGCGGCGGTATGGGCATGACGCACGGAGATAAAGCAACGTACCCTCAGCTTGCAAAAGTGATTGGGTTCTGTCGACCTGACCAAATTCTAGAAGTAGCGGAAAAAATCATTACGATTCAACGTGATTATGGAAACCGCTCTGTGCGTAAAAACGCGCGCTTTAAATACACGGTTGATCGTCTTGGATTAGAAACGGTAAAAGAAGAGCTTGAAAAGCGTCTGGGCTGGAGCTTAGACGAAGCAAAATCCTATCACTTTGATCACAACGGCGACCGCTACGGCTGGGAAAAAGGTGTAAAAGGAAAATGGCACTTTACTCTTTTTGTTCAAGGTGGACGTATTGCTGACTTTGAAGGCTATAAGCTTATGACGGGTCTTCGTGAAATTGCAAAAGTTCATAGCGGTGATTTCCGTTTAACGGCCAATCAAAACTTAATTATCGCGAACGTATCAACTGAAAAGAAAAAACAAATTAGTGATCTTATCGAACAATACGGATTAACTGACGGCAAGCATTATTCGGCTCTTCGCCGCAGCTCATTAGCTTGCGTATCGCTTCCGACTTGTGGGCTTGCGATGGCAGAAGCTGAGCGTTATCTCCCAGTTCTTCTTGAGAAAATTGAAGCAATTGTAGATGAAAATGGTCTTCGCGATAAAGAAATCACGATTCGTATGACGGGCTGTCCTAACGGCTGTGCACGTCCTGCTTTAGGTGAAATTGCTTTTATTGGTAAAGCACCGGGTAAATACAATATGTATCTTGGAGCAGCATTTGACGGCAGCCGTTTAAGCAAAATGTACCGTGAAAATATCAGTGAAGAAGAAATTTTAAATGAACTGCGCGTCTTACTTCCTCGCTATGCAAAAGAAAGAGAAGAAGGGGAGCACTTTGGTGACTTTGTCATCCGCGCTGGAGTAATTGAAGCTGTAACAGACGGCACGAATTTCCACGCGTAATATGTATAGAGGGACTTTTCTAACTTACAGAAAGGTCCCTTTTTCTATTTTAATATTCTCTAACAAATACAGCTACTCCAAATACTCCTAATCTTTCAGCAGTAATTTGTTCAAAGCCGTTGTCAAGTAAACAATGAGCTGCAGTGCGGTAGCGCTGACCTTGAGCTAACAAGCGTCCGCAAGGCTTTGCGCTGCCGATTACTGTTGCTTCTACGACAGTACGAGGAGCTTGTCTATCCAAAGGATTTCGCTCCCACAGAATTGTCACCACATCCGGAGGACGTGGGATAGATACATTACCTGTGTGTTCATGCATAGCCATCACCTCCTTACACTATAGTAAATGCCAAAAATGACAGACTGCTTGTACACACGCTGATTTTTATTAAAAAAGGCGTTCAACTATGTCCCAGTTAACCAATTTCACGGCAATGAAGTAATTGATAGAAACAGCTGATAGAAAAAAAGAATGCTATAATGTAAAAGCAAGGAATTTTCACCAAGGAGGGAGAAACATGCAGCAAAAAACGAGTAGCGGTTATTACAGGGGGAGCAAGCGGAATTGGCAAAGAAACTGCCTTAAAGTTTGCGCAAAAAGGAGACGCCGTCGTCATTGCTGATTATGATGAAGGGAAAGGTAAAGAGACTCTTCAAAAAATTGAAGAAGCTGGCGGTAGCGCTTTGTTTGTGAGAACGGACGTCACAAAGTTTGAAGAAGTAGAAGCACTAATTGAGAAAACGGTGAACAAATTTGGTCGAATTGATGTTATGTTTAACAATGCAGGTATTGGACGTCCAACATCTATTTTAGATCAAGATTTAGAAGAATATCACCGTATTATTAATGTAAATCAGCACGGCGTTACATACGGGATTATGGCGGCGGGTAGAAAAATGAGAGAGTTGGGTATTAAAGGAGTTATTATTAATACGGCATCTATTTTTAGCTTTTTAGCCTCACCCGGAACGTATGCTTATCACGCAACAAAAGGGGCTGTTGTGATGATGACGAAATCAGCTGCGCTAGATCTCGCTAAATACGGTATTCGCGTCGTCGCCATTGCACCAGGATTTGTTGATACGCCCATTATTCAAGGCTATAAAGACAGCGGTATGATTGAAGGAATGAAAGTGAAAACGATGAGCAGGGAGCTCACTGCACCAAAACAAATTGCAGATATGGTTTATTTGCTTTCCTTAGAAGAAGCGGGAGCTGTAAACGGCAGCGTCATCATGGCTGATGATGGGTATGCGGCATTTAAATAAAACGAAAAAGGATTCTTTTCTTAAAAAGAATCCTTTTTTATTATGTAGTAGGCAGTGAACTATAAACAAACGTATCGTGAGCTTTTCCGTTTTGATACATATAGTTTTTTAACACTCCTTCTTTTTGAAACCCGAGCTTTTCAAGAACATGCTGTGATGCTTTGTTTTCAAGAAACACAACAGCTCCAATCCGCACTAGCTGAAGGGTATCGAATCCATAAGCCATAACAGCCGAAGCAGCTTCTGAAGCATAGCCATGACCCCAGTGCTGAGGGTGTAGCTCATAGCCAATTTCCGCGCGCTTATGCTTTTGGTTCCACTGATTAAATCCAACTGTCCCGATTAGTTCCCCCGTATCGAGCCGTTCAATTCCCCAGCGCACGCCTTTTTGATTTCTGTAATTTTCAGCAAAAATATCAATTAGAACCAGAGCTTCTTGAATAGTTGTAAATTTTTCTTGCCCGTAATATCTAATAACTTCTTTCTGAGAGAAGCAGTCAAAAATAGTATCTGCATCCGCTTCTGTTATTTCACGCAGTGTAGTGCGAGGTGTACGAAGAATAGGAAACATACTTTTCTCCTTTCTATTTTATATAGAAAGATTTCGTCAGCTCAGAGAAAATACCTTTTATTTTATTTTTCTGTTATAAATTAAGTAGAAATATGAGCTAAACGACTAAGAAAAAGACAGGAACAGCTTCTAAATAACGCAAACATTTGTTACGTACTAGCACTAAAAACAGTATACTAAAAAAACAAATAGAGCTAGCTGCACGTAGAGCAGCTAGCTTTCCTGCAGGAAAGAACCTATTTTTTAGTTAACTGATTGCGATCTTCAATTTGAGGAGGCTCTTCAAGCCATCCGTTTTGAATCATAATTTTGCCGCCTTCTTTCGCCAAACTGTAAATGTCTTTTGCAAGCTGGAGCATCTTTAATGGCAAATCACTTCTTAAACTAAAGGCTCCTCCTAAAGCATTACTCCCCAGACCGAACGTACTCAAAAGACTCGTATTGTACATCATCAGCTTATCTGAAAAAGGAGGAACGGTTGAATTCGTCGCTTTTCCGGCATGAGTAGCCGGGGGTTCTATGTAGCTATGGCGTAAAATATCACCTAGTTCTGTTTCAATTTTCTTCGAAAGCTTCATACCCCTGACAAAATGCTGCTGTGCCTCTTTGTTGTTGGCCACTTGAGCAAAACCAATCATCAGCTGCATTCCTACAAGATTTGTATCAACAGCATGTTGAATAAGTGACACTTCAATGGTATTCAGCGATCGTTTTTCGCTAAACCAGCTCAATCCGCCTATATAGTTTTGTTCATGGACAAAATGGACTTCCTTAGGCATAGAAACGTATGGGGGTTTTGCGATGACACCCGTTTCTAACAATACTTGTGTGGATTGATTGTATATGTCCTGTGCTTCTGCTGTTGCCTCTACGAAGAAATTTCGGACATCTTCTCGGTAAGACATGGTCGAATGCAAAGCAAACAGTCCTGTTTCAATTTGAGACATTAAGCGTATATACATGACTTCGAACATGTGGTCATATAGTTTAGGAACTCCTACGTTCACGTCATCTTTCGTAAAACCAATTGGGATAACAGCGCCTTCGTTCTCAAATATTTCTTTAATTCGAGCTACACTTTTTAAAGATCGGCTATAATATAGCTCAAAAAGTTCTTTGTAATCTTGTTTATCTTCCAGAAAATATTCTAGAAACCTCAAAATCATCGTTTTTTCTTGATAAGTCATCCATAAGTTAGCAAGCTCCGAGGACGTGAGCGGCGGAAGTTTTGATGTGCTCATTGTACACATTCCTCCTGAAAATAGTGATAGGTAAATATGTATAGCTTCATTAGTATTTCTTTTATTTATAGGAATATGCTTCTTTTTAATTTATTTAAAAGCTTCAGTAGCGGTTATTATAGTAAGATAGTTGAAGGAAATAAAGCTTACCAACAAGTCAGTTGTATGATAACTGATATGAATAAAACTAAGTTTTTCTATTACTTTAAATAATTTGACAATTGATGTTATTCTTACTATTATGGAAACATAAGTTTTACATATATTGCTAGAGTTCGGCAACAAATTCTAGCAGCACCATAAGTAAGGAGCTTACGATGAAGCACATTGTCCAAGCAACAGATCATCCTAGAACGAAAGATACATTAAAAGAAGATTTACGCAGGTTAGGCATAACAAAAGGGATGACTATCATGGTTCATTCTTCGCTATCTTCATTAGGGTGGGTAAACGGAGGTTCAGTAGCCGTTGTTCAAGCTTTAATGGAGACAGTGACAGAGGAAGGAACGATCGTGATGCCGTCACAGTCGGTCGATCTTTCGGATCCATCAGAATGGGGCAATCCGGCTGTGCCAAAAGAGTGGTGGGAAACGATTCGGGAAACGATGCCCGCATATGATCCAGCTCATACGCCAACAAGCGGTATGGGACAAATCGTGGAAACTTTTCGAACATACCCTGGCGTAAGAAGAAGCAGCCATCCAATGTATTCATTCGCCGCTTGGGGAAAGGACAGCGAAGACATCTTAAGAGATCATCCCCTTGAATTCAGTTTAGGCGAAAATTCTCCTCTTGAAAGGCTTTACAAAAAACATGCCTTTGTTTTATTATTAGGTGTCGGGTTTGGGAACAATACTTCTTTTCATCTAGCAGAATATCGTATTCCATATCGAAACGTGATTCAAAAAGGATCTCCAGTTATGGATGCAGGAAAGCGAGTATGGAAGACGTATAAAGAATTAGAGTTTAGAGAAGAGCTGTTTGAAAAGATAGGTGAAGCGTTTATTGAAGCAAAAGGAATAAATGCTAAAAAAATTGGTTCAGCATGTGCATACTTCTTTTCAATGCCTAAAGCCGTCGATTTTGCTGAAACGCATTTGAAAGCGCTATAGTGAGCGGTTGTATGCTTTCTAAGTTGTCTGTATATCAGACAACTTAAAGTGAGACAAACATGAGTCGCCGCGTCCAGACTTTATATTAACAAAGCGCATAAGTGGTTTAAGCAAGATAGTTTACTTTTTATATTCCTTGTTTCATAATGGCACTTGGCAGTGAATTTATTCGGTCAGGTTGTCTTACAATTATGGAGATAAAAAGCAAGTGTTAAATAAATTCATTAAAAAATTTAAATGTATAGAAAAAAAGGAGAGAATACAATTATGTCACTACGTGATCAAGCACTACATATGCATCAAGAAAAACAAGGTAAGTTAGAAGTTAAATCAAAAGTTGAAGTTCAAAACGCTCAAGATTTAAGCTTAGCTTACTCTCCAGGAGTAGCAGAACCTTGTAAAGAAATTCATGAACATCCAGAAACGGTGTATGATTACACAATGAAAGGAAACATGGTCGGCGTTGTGACAAATGGTACGGCTGTTCTTGGCCTTGGAAACATCGGACCTGCAGCTTCACTTCCTGTTATGGAAGGAAAAGCAATTTTATTTAAAAGCTTTGCAGGCGTAGACGCATTCCCAATTGCACTTGATACAACAGATACAGATAAAATTGTTGAAACTGTGAAATTAATGGCTCACACATTCGGAGGCATTAACTTAGAAGATATCGCAGCTCCACAGTGCTTTGAAATTGAAGAGCGCTTGAAAAAAGAAGTAGATATTCCTGTATTCCATGATGATCAGCATGGTACAGCAATCGTAACGGTAGCAGGACTTGTAAATTCATTAAAAATTGTAAACAAATCAATGGAAGACTTAAAAATCGTCTTAAACGGAGCAGGGGCTGCCGGCATTGCCATTACAAAACTTCTTTATTCTTACGGCGTGCGTGACATGATTATGTGTGATACAAGAGGTGCTATTTATGAAGGACGCCCTCAAGGTATGAACAAAGTAAAAGCGGAAGTGGCTTCTTATACAAATGTAAACAAAGAAAGCGGTACGCTAAGCGATGTAATTAAAGACGCAGATGTATTTATCGGCGTATCTGCAGCAGATGCATTATCTCAAGAGATGGTTAAATCAATGAATGAAGATGCAATTATCTTTGCGATGGCAAATCCTAATCCAGAAATCAAGCCGGATGCTGCAAAAGAAGCAGGAGCGGCTGTTATTGGAACAGGTCGTTCAGACTTCCCTAACCAAGTAAATAACGTTCTTGCATTCCCTGGAATTTTCCGCGGTGCGTTAGACGTTCGCGCTACTCATATCAACGAAGAAATGAAAAAAGCTGCTGTTGAAGCAATTGCAGCCCTTATTACAGAAGAAGAGCTGAACGCAGATTACGTTATCCCTGGACCATTTGATCCTCGCGTAGCGCCAGCTGTAGCAGAGTCTGTAGCAAAAGCGGCAATGGATTCAGGCGTTGCCCGCATTACAATTGATCCAGCACGTGTAAAAACACATACAGAACAATTAACAAAAATCGAAAACTAATAACGGTAAAAAAGCCCTTTGAAACGCTGTTTCAAAGGGCTTTTTGTTTTAAAGACCTGCTGTAACCGCTGTGAAATCTAAACGTAACACCATTTCATCTCCCATATGATGTACAATAAAGAGAAAAGAACCCAGGTTTTGTATCATAAAGGGAGGAACAAAGATGTACACCGTATTTTCAACATTTAATGTACCGGATGAAAAAGCTGAAGAAGTGATTGGAATTTATAAAAATCGTTCAAAATCAGTCGACGAGGCTCCAGGATTTGTAGACTTTCTACTTCTTCAAAACGATAAGCGAGCAGGGGAGCTCACCGTTCAGCTTACATTTGATACGAAAGAGAATTATTTAAGCTGGGTACGAAGCGAAGATTTCAAGCGTATTCATGATTTAGAGAAAAAGTACCCTGATCAAGAACTGGCAGCCGTCATCCCAAAAGTTTCTCAGTACAAAGTGGTGGCACGATGAGCTCACTTCCCGTTAATAAGATCGTCGAAAGAGTAACGGAGAAAATCTACGAGTTAGAACCTTCTTTGCTCGAAAAATTTGGAGAGCGCGGCAAAGAAAGATGTCATGAAGATAATCACTACCATATGAAGTATCTTGAGACAACATATAAGTTAGACAACCTGCAAATTTTTACCGACTATGCCTTATGGTTAAACAATTTACTCACAAGCCGAGGCATGAAAACACAGCATATTATTGATAATTTTAATTTTATACAAGAAGCGATGTTTGAACTAGATAATTATGGTGACAAACAAGTACAGGCGTATGTGGCTTACTTAGAAGAAGCAAATCATATACTGAAGCAACAGCAGCTTTAAAAAAGAGGCTAGTACAAAAGTGTTTTAGTTAAATGAAAATCCGAACGGGTTTGATTCTTGATAAAGAATTCAACCCGTTCGGATTTTTTTATTGGTAGGGTGAGCGCAAGTTTTCTGTATGTAGTTATGTCTCACTTTTTTGTTTTACATATGTATAAAGGTGGAAATAAAAAAGAAAAAGGAGAATACATATGCAAAAACAGCTAACAAAAGGAATCATGTTCTTAATCGCTATGTGTATGATTGGAAGTGCGGCAGCTTGTTCAGGTGAACCAGCTAACAAAACAAAATCTGATAATCATAAAGCAGAGGAAAAACCAATTGAAGACCGTCAAGAATTGACAAAGCTACAGCAGTATTCGAGCGACCCAGACATTAAAAAAGGGAAAGATGAAGATTTTGACTTGATGGGTACGTTAAAAAAAGACGCTGAAAAAGAAATGACGCTGAATATTGATGGTCAACTCGTTAAAGTACCAAAAAGCTCTGGGATGGAAGTGGAAGGCTCACAGCTAAAAGATATGATTAATAAAGAAGTAGAAGCTGAAATTGACGCAGCTAAACAAGAAGCAACTAGTATTGAATTAACTCCAAAAGCAAAAGCAGATAAAGATGGCGTGTATGAACAAGATGGAAACGAACGTAAAATTGTGGGTGTTTTTATAGAGGAAAGTAACAAACACCTAACGGTAAAAGTTCCAAACGGCAAAAAAACGTATCAAAAAAGCACAGACTTTGAAAAAGAAGAAAAAGGCAGTTTAAAAGAAAAGACGGTATACCTTGAAATCAACTCAGCTAACGAAGTAGAAAGTATAGAAAAAGAAGATCGTGAATAAATAAAGCTACAGTTCTTCTTTCCCTCCTTGCTCTCTTGACTTTTCGAACTGTGTCACTTAACGTTACAGTAGAGAAAGAAAAAAGGTGGTTTATGGAAGATGAACAGTGAATTTACCATTGCCGTGCACAGCTTAGTGTTCCTAGCAAATTTACCAGATCACCGAGCAAGCAGTGAATCGATTGCTTATAACATCTGTACCAATCCTGCACGGGTTCGGAAAATAATGAGTACACTCAGAAAAAACAACTTGGTTCGGACAAAAGAAGGGCTAGGCGGCGGTTATACTTTAGGCTGCAGCCCTGCTGAAATAAGTCTTGGGTTGATTTACCGAGTTATATCGACAGGAACACTGAAGCCTCACTGGTGCAGCGGCGACCCTGACGCTGACTGTATTGTCAAATCAAACATTCAAACAGTGATGGACGACATTTTTACAGAGAGTGAGCAAAGCGTAATCAGGCATTTAGATCAAATGACGATCGAAGACGTGCTGAAAAAAGTTAAAACTGCTCACTAAAAAGCACCTTGCATGAGCAAGGTGCTTTTGTTATGACTCTTTGGAAGCGGCTGTTTCAGCAGCTGCTGCTTTTAAGCCGTCATTTACTTTTCTTCCATTCTCTAAATACTCTGTTTTGAAGCCGCTTTTTAAAGCCCATGTGTAGAAGAGAAGAGAAACAACAACAATAATTCCCATATCCCATCCATATTTAATGACGTTAAGGCCCCCAAACTTTTCGCTTCCAAGCCATGAAATAGTCATCATACACAGTAAGTATACAACCATCCATACGCCGCCTTTGAAGTTCTGGCGGAATCCCTTCCATTTAGCCTTTGCTTGATAATAAAAATAAATAGGCAGGCCGATTAAAATAATAAACAAAACTTGTCCAGTTAGCGGCCAGCGCGCCCAATATAGCGTTAATGAAGCAAAAATAAAGCCGAGCGGCGCAATAATGCTTAATCCTTTTAAACGAAGGGGACGATATAAATCGCTTCCAGTTCGTCTTAGCGTCATAACCGTAACAGGACCTGTAATGTAAGAAATAAGCGTAGCGACTGAAATAATTTCAGCAAGCACGCCCCAGCCCCGAAATAAAAACAAAAAGACAAGAGCAACAGCTAAGTTAAAAAACATGGCTTGACGCGGAACACCATAAATAGGATGAAGGCGTCCTAGAACACTTGGCAAATATTTATTTTGTTCCATACCATAAATCATTCGAGCAGTAGTAGCTGTATACGTAATACCCGTTCCAGATGGTGAAACAAACGCATCTGCATACAGTACAATGACAAGCCAGTTAATGTTAAGGGCAATGGCTAAATCTGCAAATGGAGAGTTAAAATTTAAATGACTCCATCCCTTCGCAATATCAGAAGGATTTATTGCCCCGATAAAGGCAATTTGTAGAAGCAAATAAATGACTGTAGCCACTAAAATTGAGCCTACAACCGCAATTGGAATAGATCTTCCAGGATTCTTTGCTTCTCCAGCCATATTAATGGGACTTTGAAAACCGTTAAAAGCGAATACAATTCCAGATGTAGCAACAGCTGTTAGCACACTAGCCCAGCCGTTTGGTGCGATGCTGCTTCCAGAAGTGAAGTTCTCACCGTGAAAGCCTACAAATAAAAGTGCTCCAATTGTAAGTCCCGGTATAACAATTTTAAAAATAGTGATTAACGAGTTGGCCTTGGAAAATAGTCCAACTGTCCAATAATTCAGTAAAAAGTAAATAATCAATAGCACCGTAGCGATAGCTAATCCTTCGCCAGTTAACGTTCCTTTTTCTACGAGGTGGCTTGTCCACTGTGCCCACTTCCAAGGCCACGAACTCATATACTGTACAGAAGCTACTGCTTCGACTGGAATAACGGATACAATCGCAATCCAGTTTGCCCAAGCAGCGATAAAACCAATAAACGAACCGTGTGAGTACTGCGTATACTTGACCATCCCGCCGGCTTCGGGAAACATGGATCCTAATTCACTGTAAGAAAGTGCAATAAATAAAATAACGACCATTCCAATGACCCATGATAAAATAGCAGCCGGACCTGCAATTTGAGCTGCTCGCCACGCTCCAAATAACCAGCCGGACCCAATAATTGATCCAAGTCCCGTCATGGTTAACGCGAATGTTCCCATTCTTCGATGTAAATTGTTCATCTGACTAACACCTTTCATGTAAAATAAGTCCTTCAATTAAACATTGTTGCTTTATTATTATTATTCTGAAATCTTTAGTTGTCAACTTTTGTCGTTACATGAAGTTCTTGGTACCTATTGATTTCCAGTTATATAGGACAGCTATCCTCAACCTTTCTGCCAAGGTAATTAAAGCGCTTTACTTTCTTTTTCATCCTACAGGAAACCCTACAGAAATAGATAGAAACCGACAAAAAGTTATCAAGTTCATACCTTATGCACTAGCAATATGAAAAAATTAGGGGATAAGTGGTAGTTATGTTCCCTAAAAACGTGAAAAAAAACATGTTTCATAATAAAGCCCCTTTTGAATAGGGAAGTCACTACCTTCAAAAGGGGTAAATATTAGCTAATCAGATCTTTATCTCTCTTGATGCTTATACTCAAGCAGTTTTACAACGTTTTCTACATCATTTTCAGCAGAAAGTTCGTTAATATTCACTTTATAAATAAGCGTATCCGTTGCAAAAAATTCATCTTCTCCCTCAGGTTTTACTTTTAAGTTTAAGATTTTCACCCGCACAATATGAGTGAACTTACCGCCTTTACCGGGCTGTATTTCACCCATTTGTATCCCGATATCATCTTTTTTAATCGGGCGAACTTTTACTTTTTTATGCTGTTTACCGTAAACCTTCTCATAATGAGAAGTAATATCTTGATGTACCCAAGGTTCAAGAGATTGATAAATAAAATCTTTTACAACAGGCTGACTTACGTGTGATTCTATATTTTCTTCTGGTATATTTTCTTCTGCGGAAATGGAAAGCGTAAAACAAAAAAAGACAAATGCTGCTAAAAATAGAAATTTTCCCACGAAAAAACCCACCTTACCTGTTCGTTTATGTAGCCGATTTACTAGATCTGCCTTTTTATCTTTTGAACAAAGGCAGGAAGGTATGCACAATTTTTTTTGTGGAATTTACCTTATTTAAAATCAATTTAGTTTAAATAAAATATGTTCTAAATAATTAATTGAAAATTCAAATGCGGTTTACGTACAAAAATAGCCAAGTGCTCCTTTACATAGGGACATTTGGCTATTTTCATGAATATTTTATGCTGCTGTTTTCTTATTGCCTTTGAAAATAAAATAAAGAGCTAATAACATAAATGCTACACCAATCCAGCGGGATAGATCAAAGGGTACTTCCTTGCTTCCAAACCAGCCGAAAT
The DNA here is from genome assembly GCF_057586255.1 of Priestia sp. SRI_019. NCBI lineage: Bacteria > Bacillati > Bacillota > Bacilli > Caryophanales > Bacillaceae > Priestia > Priestia sp. SRI_019. The sequence goes on from NZ_JBYCZN010000001.1 coordinate 1,564,966, forward strand.
GGTCGATAATCATACTTGCAAATAACTGACCGATAACAGTTGAGATATTAGCTGCTGTTACACCAATTTTAGGTACAGCTAAAACTGTTAGAAATAAATAAGATGCTCCGAATAAAGCGCATGTAAGCTGCCATTTAGGGACATCAAAAACCGAGAGAATGTTTCCTTGACCAAAGAATACAACGACAATCGTTAAAATCATGGCACCTGTCGCAAAGGTTAAAAAAGCTGTTTCAAACGTACCTGTTTTTTTACTTAGTGTACCGTTAATAGAAGACTGAGCGCTTAGCGTTAATCCTCCTATTAAGGTAAGTATCACCATCAATAAACTCATCGTAAAACCCTCCTAGAAAATAAGTACAAGCGCAATTCCCATACATACAATAGCCATTACGCGTTCTTTGTTAATTTTAATTTTGCTGCTGCCAAGCCAACCAAAATGCTCAATGATCATGCTTGTAATCATTTGCCCTACAATAACAGCAACCATTGAAATCCCAATTCCGATAAAAGGAATACTAATAACTAGAATCGTTAAATAAAACGTACCTAATAATCCGCCCGTCAAATTCCACTTAGGGGCTCTTAAGACGTAAGGTAAATCTCCCTTTCCAGCAAATAAAGTGGTCAGACTTAAAATGAGCGTTCCCATGATAAAAATATAATAGCTGCTTTCAAGTTTCCCCACTGTTTTTCCGAGTTCTCCGGCAATAGCGCCTTCCATACTTAAAGCAGCGCCGCCTAGAACCGCAACTAAATAAACCAAAAACTTCACGTTTATCACTCCAATATTTCTTTATATTTGTATATCTAGAAAAATAGATATAATAAGTGAAAAAAACTCGTTAAAGTTTTTTTCGTAAGAATGAAGAAAGCTCTTGAAGCGTTTCTTCATTTCGGCGATAGTATGTCCATTGACCGTGCCGAATTGACTCTAACAAACCTGCTTTTTGCATCATGGAAAGATAACTGGACACTGTGGACTGAGACAGCTGAGCTTTTTCCTGAATATCTCCCACGCAAACACCGCCTCTGCTGCTGACCTCCTTAGGCAAATGTGCTTGTTTATCTTTGAAATGCTTTTCAGGTTCTTTTAACCACTCCAATATATTTAATCGAGTTTCATTAGATAATGCTTTGAAAATATCAATAGGTTTCATACTTATTATTTTATTCGTAACAGCTCAGATGTCAAATGTTCAAGTTTGCATTTTATAGTTGAATGACAAGCGATGGGTTGAATTATAACAGCTGCGCAAAAAAAGTCAACTTATAATAGAGGGTAAAGAAGAACGGTTTACTCAGTCATTTTTCTATGTATAGGATCAAAAAGTATCTTATTTTTTTGAGTAGAAAAGGTGACATATTCCTTATTTTTCAAGGGATAGTTTAGTAAAATAGAAAAAAGTGAATAACAAAAGAAGCTAGTCTATTTACTCAGGGGGAGGGCTGCATATGCAAGGGAAAACAAAACAAGTGCGCTTTCGTAATATGATAGCGTATGGATTTGGGGATTTGTTTGGCGGAGGATCCTTTTTTATTATCGGCACATTATTTATGGTTTTTTTAACGGATGTAGTCGGGCTTTCTCCTGTAGAAGCAGGAACGATTGTAGCTCTTGGAAAAGTGTGGGATGCTTTGTTAGATCCAACCATTGGGTACATATCTGATCATCTTCAGACAAAAAAAGGACGAAGAAGAGTCTTTTTTCTTTTTGGAATCATTCCAGTTGCGATCACGTTCAGTATGCTGTGGATTCCTATTGAAGGCTCACATATGTTCAAATACGCCTATTTTATCTTAGCCTACCTTTTATTTAACACGGCGTTTGGTATGGTCATGGTTCCTTACAATACGCTAGCAGCGGAGATGACGACAGATTATAGCATTCGTTCGAAAATGACGGGAATACGCATGGTCTTTTCACAAGGCGCTTCATTTTTAGGCGCTTTCTTCCCAAAACGAATCATTGATGCGTTTCCAGGTGGACAAGGGTATTTAATCATGGGCATTATCTTTGGTCTTCTTTTTGCTCTTCCATGGATTTTTGTCTATAAGGGAACATGGGATAGCGGAGAAGTAGTGGAACGCAAAAAGCAAAACGGATTTTGGTTAGAATTTAAGCAGCTTTTTATCAGTTTTGGAAGTGCATTTAAAAATAAGTCGTTTAACGTGTATCTTGCCATGTACTTAGCATCTTACATTGCAATGGATGTATTTAATGCCCTTTTCTTTTATTTTATTGCCTATTACATGCTGCGCGAAGCGATCTATGCAGACACCCTTAGCTTTGTGCAAATTACACAAGTGCTATTTATTCCTCTTGTTACGTACATAGCCATTAAGTTAGGAAATAAATTAACCTATAACTTCAGCATGATCATCTGGGGAACGGGCATTATTTTATTCAGTTTTCTAACAACAGATAGCTCGTTAGTTCTTATTTACTTAGCGGCATTTTTCTTAGGAAGCGGTCATTCTGGAGCAATTATGATTCCATGGAATGTACTGCCGTTCGTATCAGATGTAGATGAAATGATTACGACAAAAAGAAGAGAAGGCGTGTATGCAGGGCTGATGTCGTTTATTCGAAAATCTTCTCAGGCGTTTGCGATTTTTCTTGTAGGCGTTGCGTTAAAGAATATTGGCTATGTACCAAACGCTGAGCAGTCAGCGTCTACGCTAGCCGGCTTACAAAAGCTTTTCATGATTGTACCTGCTATTTTGATTCTCGCTGGAATTATCGCAACCGTATGGTTTAAAATAAGTCCGAAAAATCACAAAATCTTATTAACTGAAATTCAAAGAAGAAAAAAGGGAGGCCGAGCGAAAGACGTTACTCCTGAAGCGAAAGCGGTTTGTGAAAGTTTAACGGGTTATAAATACGAACAGCTTTGGAAAGACGTAACCATTTCAAAAGGAATTCGAGATAAAACGGTTGTTTAACCTATGACTTCACCAAAAAGCGCAAAATTTTCAGCGTAAACAATCGCTAATTATATCCAATAAGAAACTTCCTCTGACGTATTGCCTTTTGACAAGAAAAGAAATTCTCCTGTCTATCGACTCATTTTTCAGGTGAATTTTAGAAAGGAAGGATTTCTTACCATTAAAGATGTGCAATTTGGCACGTCTTGATAGGGTGGATTGTACAACTTATAATGAAACTATAAACTAACCACAGGCGCTTTCAAGGCGCAGGTATAAATTAGAAAGAAGGAAGGTACAGTTTATGCCAATTCGATATGTTTGTCCACAATGCCAAGGAGCCGGTAAGAAATTTGGATTGATAAAGTGCAAAGTGTGCAACGGCGAAGGAAACATTATCATGTCTTCAAATGAGTCAGATCCAACTAAAAATAAAAAATTAAAATCATCCTCTAAACAAGATAAAGCAATGTAAGGTATTGCTAGTAAAGGTATGTATGAACCCCGCTTTTCTATAAAAAAGCGGGGTTTTCTTCTAGACAGACGAACGCTTTTCTTATGATACAATAAAATGAAAGTCGCTAAAATAAGGGGTAGGGAACCGAAAGAAGAGGGAGATAGATGGAATACACCGCAAAACAATTTACGCCGCAGTTAGAACAACATATACATACAGTTGAAATATCTATGCAAGAACTTCTCAAATCAATATATGCACAATATAAAGAAGCTTTTGAAAAAAAAGGGATGGAGCTTTCTGTAGATGTGATCCGTGAAGGGGCAAATCCTTTTCAGCCTGGTTACCACGCCACCATTCAAGTGGGTATTTTGGAAAAAGGTGAGTTTTTAGACGGTCTTTTTATTCCTATCTGGCACTGTGTACGCACGTTTTGGGGCATCCGTTCTTCGAGGAAGCTCCCAGGCAGCAAGATAACCGGCGAGCTGCTGGAAGAAACAGAAGAGGAAATAACAAAAGAAGTAGTAGGGTATTTAGAAATGCAGCTAGAAGATTAGAAGCACCCTGCTTCTAATCTTCTTTAAATTGAAGAAGGTGCAGTTTCTTTTTCAATTTGTCTTTTAGCACGAATAAAAGCCGTCAGCTGCTGAATTTCTTCTTGAGATAGTTCGGCACCGTCGACTGTAATCGTATGAGGTTGAGGCGAGGTTAATTCAATGGATGCATCTGAAAGAGAATGAGGTTCCTTTTCCTTACCTAGCAAGTAGTCTGTTGATGTATCAAATAGTTCTGCGATTGTAACGAGTGCTTCAAGAGAAGGACGACGATAGCCAGATTCGTATCCTGCGTATGTGCTTTTAGCAATTTCAAGCTGGTCAGCTGTATATTGAAGAGACCATTTTTTTTCTTTCCTGAGTTGAGCTAATCTGCTTAACATTCATGACGCTCCTTTGTAGGTGTAGTATGTAAAAAAACCGAGGCATTCAGCTCGCGCGCAGATTTTTGTAATCAAACCGTGAGCTAATTTACATTTTTATTCATTATATCATTGCTGCAGAAAAAAGTGTACGCGAAACGAATAATTTTTCTCTTGATTTATTGATTTTTGGTTACTATAATTACAGGTGAAGTACGCGAAATGAATATAATTTATTTGATAGATTGTCAGGTTTTTTTACAAAAATTAAGCAAAGGGGATGTCGGTTTTGAAAAAACTATTATTGTTATCAACTGGTGGAACGGTCGCTTCACTTGAAGGTGAAAATGGACTTGTTCCTGGAATGGAGCCAGATCAATTACTAAGCTACATACCTGATTTAAATGAACATTGTCAAATTGACAGCAAATCTCTTATGAATCTTGATAGTACAAATATGCAGCCAGAATGTTGGATAGAGATGGCAAAAGCGATTGAAGAGCATTATAATGAATACGATGGTTTTGTTATTACCCATGGAACTGATACAATGGCCTACACATCGGCAGCTCTTTCTTACATGCTTCAGCATTCTAAAAAACCAATTGCGATTACAGGATCTCAAATTCCTATTTCATTTAGTAAAACGGACGCGAAGCGCAATATTGCAGATGCGATTCGCTTTGCTTGTGAAGAAACAGGCGGAGTCTATGTAGTCTTTGACGGTCGTGTGATTCAAGGCACAAGAGCAATCAAGCTTCGTACAAAAAGCTATGATGCATTTGAAAGCATTAATTATCCATACGTGGCGTCTATCCATGATAATGCGGTGGAATATACAAAACCCGTTCGCTCTAGTAAAGAAGAGTTGACGGTTAATACATCTCTTTGTACGGATGTAGCGGTTGTTAAACTGTTTCCCGGCATTAAACCCGAATTTTTCGATGGATTAAAGGATGTATATCAAGGCGTTGTTGTTGAAAGCTATGGAAGTGGAGGTATTCCATTTCAAGTTCGCAACATTTTAGCCAAGCTTGTTGAGTTAACACACCACGGTGTATCCGTTGTCATTACGACTCAGTGTCTTGAAGAAGGAGAAGACATGGGCATTTATGAAGTAGGCCGAATGATTAATCATGATAGCGTCGTTCGCTCAAAAAACATGAATACAGAAGCCATTGTTCCTAAATTAATGTGGGTGCTCGGACAAACCAAAGACCCTCACCAAGTTAAAAAGATGATGGAAACGTCGATTGCAGAAGATATTAATTAAAAAAGAAAGCAGGTACAGCTATGAAACAAGAAACAGCAGGATATCGTACAGAAGCTGATTTTCTAGGAGAAAAACAAATCCCAGCAGACGTATACTATGGTGTACAAACCGCACGTGCCGTAGAAAATTTCCCGATTACAGGTTATAAAGTACATGAAGAAATGATTAAAGCGCTTGCTATTGTAAAAAAAGCGGCAGCGCTTGCAAATATGGATACAAAGCGCTTGTATGAGGGTATTGGAAATGCGATTGTGCAAGCAGCTGATGAAATCTTAGCAGGTCAGTGGCATGAATACTTTATTGTGGACCCTATCCAAGGTGGAGCAGGAACGTCAATGAATATGAATGCTAATGAAGTTATTGCAAACCGTGCCCTTGAAATTATGGGAGACAATAAAGGCGAATACGGTAAATTAAGCCCTAACAGCCATGTGAATATGTCTCAGTCAACAAATGATGTATTTCCAACGGCTATTCATATTTCAACGCTGAACTTATTAAATAAACTTCTTGTTACAATGAATGATATGCACGATGTGTTTAAACGAAAAGCGCAAGAATTTGATCATGTAATTAAAATGGGACGTACGCACCTTCAAGATGCTGTACCCGTTCGCCTTGGTCAAGAGTTTGAAGCATACAGCCGCGTGTTGGCGCGCGACATTAAGCGTATCAGCGCAACGCGTGACCATTTGCATGAAGTAAATATGGGAGCGACAGCTGTTGGAACAGGCTTAAACGCAGATCCTCGCTATATTGAAAATGTAGTCAAGCATTTAGCCGATATCAGCGGTCTGCCTCTTGTGCATGCAGAGCATTTAGTGGACGCTACTCAAAATACAGATGCTTATACAGAAGTATCTGCAGCCCTTAAAATCTGTATGACGAATATGTCTAAAATCGCAAATGACCTGCGTTTAATGGCATCTGGACCTCGTGCAGGTCTAGGAGAAATCAGCCTTCCTGCTCGTCAGCCTGGTTCTTCAATCATGCCAGGGAAAGTAAACCCGGTTATGGCTGAATTAATCAATCAAATTGCGTTTCAAGTAATGGGAAATGACCAAACGATCTCTCTTGCTTCAGAAGCAGGTCAGATGGAGCTTAACGTCATGGAACCTGTGCTTGTATTTAACTTGCTTCAATCAATCAGCATTATGAATAACGGTTTCAGAAGCTTTACAGATCACTGTTTAGCAGGAATTGAAGCAAACGAAATGCGCATGAAAGAATATGTAGAAAAAAGCGTAGGAATTATTACAGCTGTTAATCCTCACTTAGGCTATGAAGTCGTATCGCGTATTGCGCGTGAAGCGATTTTAACAGGAAAACCAATTCGTGAGCTTTGCCTTCAATACGATGTGTTAACAGAAGAGGAATTAGATCTCATTTTAAATCCATTTGAAATGACGAATCCTGGTATTGCAGGAAGTTCATTGTTTGATCGTCAGTAAAAAGAACGGCTTCGATAAGGAAGCCGTTTTTTTTATAAAGACATTTGCTGAATGACTGAGCGCATTTTCTGAGCTGTTGCAGCCAAAGCGTCATCTTTTTCAGCAAACTGGGGAATTTGCGTATAAAAATCTCCGAAACACTCCTCTTGGTAGCGTGGAACGATGTGCATGTGAAAATGAGTTAACTCGTTAAACATTCCCCCGTTTTGAGAGAGAGTAACTCCGTCTGGAACAAAGAGTGTCTTCACTGCTTTTGTCATTAGCTTCGCTGCTTTCATCACGGCCAGTACGTGTTCAGTATCAAATTCGTCGATTTCCACTATATGTGTTTTAGGAAGAATTAAGAGGTGGCCTTCGTTAAATGGCTTGTGGTCTAACAGACATGTCACAAATAAATCTTCAAATATCACATGTGATTTCTCTTGGTTATTTGCTAATCGACATCCTAAACAATTTATACGTTGATTCCCCACTATGCGTTCTCTCCTTTTTATAAAGTATATAATAGTAATTTTTAGAAGTAGTAGCTTGAGATATAAGCAGCTATTTTTTGCATTCCCTTTTTTAATTCTCTTATATTTTACAAATTTTTACCATGGTTTTAATTGTAAAAACAAAACAATTACAGTATAATGACAGTGTAACAGTTAACTGTAACTAACAAGGGGGGATTGTTTGAATACATATACAGGCAAGCAAATTACGGAGTTATTAAATAGTGAAGGTGCGGACCTGAACCTGCGTACGGTACGATATTACACGCAAATAGAAATCGTTCCTCCGCTAGTGCTAGTAGGGAATAAACGCGTGTATACAGATCAGCACGTTCACTACTTTCGAGCTGTTTTAACATTATCAAAAGCAGGGGATTCATTAGCTTCCATTCAAGAAACATTGCGTTCAATGAGTGATGAAGAAGTAAAAAACATCGGCGCGCAGTTTCCTCTTTACCAAAGTAAACAAATTCAAAATCAAGAAATGCATCAAGTGAATGAAGATGTATTTGTCGCTATGAACCGAAATTTATCAGCGGACGTACGGCAAAAAGTGATTGAGTCTGTTACTCAGATTTTAAAGGATCATTTATCGCATGATTAAATTAGCATTAGCAAAATCAGTGATGGAAAAAGAAGAAGGAATGAACCACCTTTGTATTGCATTTGAACGTTCGCAAGTAAAAGTAACAAACATCACGATTGATATTCAGCTGCCCGAAGGTCTGTTTAAAACGACAAACTTAAATGGATACCGGGAAAACAAACAGGGGCAAATCGAAGTAAAACATATCGACGACGAACCTCTATTAATAGAGCTCTACACGGAAGAGGCCGTTTTATATCCACACGCAGAGGTTGCAGTTGCTGTGACTTACCGGGATGAAAGCTTGCATATGCAGCAAGAAAGACATTCTCTAATGATTAAATTTACGGATGAAGATTTGATAGGGGATTCATTTTTAAATCATGAAATCAGTACAAAAGTGAAAAAATTTGCTCGTACTAATTCAGGGGAAAGAGGCGGTCACATGAACTTAACGCCATATGTAGTGGAACAAACAAGCAAGGGAGAGCGTGCCTATGATATTTATTCAAGGCTGTTGCTCGACCGAGTGATTATGCTCACAGGTGAAGTTACGGATGAAGTGGCTACTAGCATCATCGCTCAGCTTTTATTTTTAGATGCAGAAAATCCAGAAAAAGATATCAGCATTTATATTAATTCAGCGGGAGGATCTATTACAGCTGGCATGGCTATTTTTGATACGATGCAGCTAATACGTGCAGATGTAAGCACATTGTGTATAGGGCTAGCAGCATCTATGGGTTCATTTTTACTAGCGGGCGGTCAAAAAGGGAAACGTTTTGCTCTTCCTAATAGCGAAGTGATGATTCATCAGCCGCTAGGAGGAGCAAAAGGGCAAGCAGCTGAAATTGAGATTCGAGCAAAGCGTATTTTACGGTTAAAAGATCACCTAAATGAACTTCTGTCTGCACGAACAGGACAATCGCTTTCAACAATTAAAAAAGACACTGATCGAGATACATTCTTTACAGCGGATGAAGCAAAAGAATATGGCTTGATTGATCAAATTTTAGTTCATCAATAAGGAGGGTACCGTGTGGAAAAAATAAATCGTTATTCAGTAGAATATGAATGGGCGAACGTGATTTTTTATCAAGAAGTAGAAGCAATGACTATACAGGAAGCAAAAGAGCGCATTCAACACACAAAAGTAAACGCCTCTATTCGCGCTGTTCATGTCATAGAAGATGTCGAATCGTAACGAAAAACTGGATCCTTTGGGGGATTCAGTTTTTTTGGGTAAATGAAGCAGGGATTTAGATGAAGAAAAGAGAATGCAAAAAGAGATTTAAAAACGAGCAGCTGGTAGCATCATTCAGCAAGAACATCTCATTTCAATTACAAAAAGAAAGGTAGATGTAAATGAAAAAAGTATGGTCTGGATTAGTTGTTCTCATTGCTATTTGTTGGGTGATAACAGGATGTCAGCAAAGCAGTGCTTCAAGCGGTACTGTTGAACAAAAGCTCGTAATCGAAAAATACATAGCCGATAATCAATATGGCCATGCGGTTAAAATGAAAGACCAAAATCAAGTGCAGAAAGTGCAGCAGTGGTTAAAAGATGTATCATGGAGAGAAGAAAAAGCTGAAATGATTCGAAAACCTAACTACATTCTTCACTTTGAACCGGTAGAAACAAAAAAGGATATAAGGGTACAATCTTATCGGATGTGGGTCAACTTAGGGAACGAAACCGTTGAATTAGCTACAGATACACACTACGCACAGTTAAAGGGCAAACAAGCAAGATCATTTATTGAATTAGTAGAGCCGAAATAGAAAGCAGCTATAAAACAATGTCCAATAAAAGCTAAAACTGCACCCGTTCATATTGAAGCTATCTTCACCGATATGCTTGAGGATATCGAAGGGACAGAGCTACTCATTACTAACGCGCTTGATATGGGGATATAGAAGTATTAAATGTGAGAGGTGACAAGCAGCAATTTTTAAATGTAGCAATAAAAAATTACACTTACAGGTACGTCATTGTTAAAACATTTTGCTACAAGAAGTAAGGGAAAAAGAGAAATCAAAACGCTGATTTCTCTTTTTCATTCAGGCATGTCGATGATTGTTATTTCCGCGCATTTTGCGTAAAACAAAACTCACAATTAAGACTAAAATAACAGCACCAATAATAGCAGGAACAATTGCGAATCCGCCGATCTCTGGACCGAAATCTCCAAAAATTAGAGAGCCTAACCATGCTCCAATGAACCCAGCAATGATGTTTCCGATAATTCCACCTGGAACATCTCGTCCCGTTAACACACCAGCAAGCCAGCCGATAAGCCCTCCAACAATAAGCGTCCAAATAAATGACATATACCTAACCTCCTTTTTATAGGGAATTCCTTTTCATTCTTTCCTAAAACACACCCTGTCATGCGACATGCTTGCTGCAAACCCTTTTACATTTTTTTATTTATTTATCATATATGCTAAGATAGCCTAACATTAAATTGAAGAGTTATGTATGAGAATTCACTGTGAAAGTAACGATAAAACGAAGGAGAGAAGTTCAGCTTATGTACGGTTTAAATTCAATTTAGCTCATTCTATTCGTAAAAAGGGACATCCGGTTCACTTTTTAAAGCTTTTTCCCCTAGTTTTACTTTTTTTAACGGTATTTGTGATATCATTTTAAATAAACAAATTCTTAACGGGAGAACAATATGGAGTCATTATTATTAGATAAAAAGCTTAAACACATTACGAATTTAATTCTAGAAAAAAAAGAAGAGTTCTCAAAACAAAAACAATATGAAGAAAAAGATATTCAACAACAGTTAGAACCGTGGCGCGTTCATTTAATTCAAATATATGCTGATTCTGTCTCAACAAATGATACAAAAAACGTTGAAGTGCTTGAGGAGTGGGGAAGAGAAGTAGCCAATTTACTCGTTGTCCTTCAGCTTCCTTTGGATGTAGCATTAGAAGAAATCAGCTATTACCGAAATCTTATCGGGGAAATTATTAAAGAAGAGGCAAAAGCCGAAACGTTTACGTTTGATGCCTTCTATCAAGTTATTTCTCGTTTCAACGTAGTAGTAGATAAGGCCGTACACTGGGTTAGTAAATCATATATGACCGACTTTGCAAACAAAATCCAATCGGCTCGCTATGCAATCGATGAACTTTCAATTCCTGTGGTACGCATTACGAAAGAAATTGGCGTGATTCCTCTTGTTGGCGATTTAGATACAAACCGCGCTCAAATTCTAATGGAAAATGCGCTTCAACACGGCAGCGACTACAAGCTAAATTGGTTGATTATTGATTTATACGCGGTTCCAATTATTGATACGATGGTAGCGGACCAAATTTTTAAAGTAATCGGTGCTTTAAGATTATTAGGAATTCAAGTGGTTTTAAGCGGGATTCGTGCTGAAATTGCTCAGACGATGGTGAACTTAGGGTTAGATTTGGCTGACATTACGACTTTCAGTAGCCTTCACCAAGCAGTGGAATACGTTAATCAAGAGGATTAATACAACACAAAAGCCCATGAGTATGTAACCATATCATGGGTTTTTATTGGTGGAAGAAAATTTGAAGCTTATTTAATAAAGCATCTAATGATTGACTAACTTGAAGTGTGTTAGGACTTGTCATTCCTTCACGGACAGCCGTTTGAATCATTAACGTTCGTGTCTGTTCGATTTCTTCTATTAGTATTTGGTACATGGATTTGTCTTTTGAGTGGGTTGAAAGCAGCATGTTAATTCCTCTTTTTTCTATAGTGATTATGGTTAAATTAACATTAATAGGTTTATTTTTCAATATTATGAAATTAAAAATAGTAAATTTTAAGAGTTTTTCATATAAAAAAAGAACCTCTTTTTCAACAGAGGTTCTTTTTCTAATATAATAATTTATTAGGCATGTTTATGACTACCACGCATTTTTCTCATAATGAAACTTACGATTAACACTAAGATGATTGATCCGATAATAGCAGGAATAATAGCAAATCCACCTACAACTGGTCCGAAGCTTCCAAAGATGGCTGAACCTAACCAAGAACCGATAAAACCGGCAATGATGTTACCAATAATACCTCCCGGAACGTCTCTTCCGGTAATTAATCCGGCAAGCCACCCAATAATACCACCTACAATAAGTGCCCATAAAAATGACATGAATATCATCCTCCTTTTTAATGATGTATTGCTTATATAGGTTAATACCCCACTTAAGAGAAAACTATTCATAGAATAACAAAAAAAAATAAAAAAACTTCTAAAAGGATTTAAGAACTGCGATAGAGTCATAGAAAATAGACTAACTAGTATATAATAGAAAAAGAAACATAGGTTAGAAGAGAAAGGAGACATGAAGTGAAAATAAAAAATCAAAGCGATGTAGTAGAACAGCACTTGATTCAGCACTGGATGTATTTTCAGCATACGAAGAAATCTGTGAAGGTGGATACATCAGAAATTAAATGGATTTCTGCATCTCCTTACAATCGGGGTATATATGCAGGAACCCGTCATATTGAGCCAGCGCTAGGGATATGCTCTCGGGAAGGGGAGGAACCTCTATGGATTGTTGGTCCATCTTCATATGATAACCTTGGGCCAGTTCTTCATAAAAATGGATTTGTTCCTTATGAAAAATGGATCGGAATGATTCAGCACATTCAAGAAAAAGAATACATACATACAGGAGTAGAAGGGTTTCAATGTAAGCGAGTGCGCTCAGAAGCTGAATTGAAAGAATGGATAACGGTATACATAGACGGCTATCAAAAACCAAAAGAATATCAAGCTGACTTTCTTGAAAGGTTTAGGGAGCTTATGCAACACGCTGACCAATATCACTTATATCTGGGTCTTTATCACAACCGGCCAGCTGTAGCTGGGTCTCTCTTTTTTTATGATGGTACAGCGGGTTTGTATTGTATCACTACAGCTAGACATATGAGGAGAAAAGGCCTGGCCACCGCATATTTGAAGGAAGTTCTTACTGAAGCAAAAAAACGGGCGGATACGTGTATTTTGCATGCTACAAGTGCAGGAAAGCCAGCCTATGAGAAACTTGGTTTTACAGCGGTTAACGAATTTGATGTATACAGATGGAAAAATAGGAATGGAACAAAATGTGCTGCAGTTCACGAAAAAAAGAGACAAAATTCGACAAAATTTTAAAAAAGTGTAGCTTCCATTTCATTTTTGGTGTATCCTAGGACAAAGTAGCAGCATGAGCTAGTGTTGTACATAGAACACAGATAAAAGGAGTCATTATGAAACATTTTTTTAAAACGAGCACGTTTTGGATAGGTTTGGTTGTTGGAATCGCGCTCACATTTGGGGGATATTTTACTGTTACTAGTATTTACGATTATTATTTAGGACGAGAACAGCTGAAAGTATTGACTGCCTCTCAGAAAAACCTTCAAACTGCTTTTAAAGAGTATAATCAGCTGATGGCCGAAAAGAAAACCAAAAAGCAATTTATCAATGAACTCGATGATATTTCAAATACTATAAACTATGAATATAATGAATTAGCTTCCCTTGATCCTACGATAAAAACGATGTATAAGCATACGGGCGTCATCGATGATATGGAACTGATGATTGATAATATCGATAGCATCTATGAATTAACGATGAATGATCACAAAGACGCAACAAAACCGCTTCAAACCTACGTATCTGATTTAATGGAATATGTAGAAAAAGATATGAAAAAAGAAATAAGCATGCTAAGTAAATAGAACAAAACAGCTGTCTAAACAAATAGGCAGCTGTTTTTTTGTTGATTATAAAAGGAATCTTTTGGTTGCAGGCGAAAGAGTATACTATGCACCCACTCGCTTACGTGCACCACGTTTACAAAAAAGGGAGGACATAGTATGAAAAAAGTGGTGATCATCCTATTTAGTTTGTTTTCATTAGCCGCATGTCAGGTTCCTACAGCTGAAACGCTTGAAGATCCTTATCCACCCGCTATAAAAATAATAGCTGAAGGCAAAGAAGCCATCATCAAGCCTTTATTCTTTTGCTGGACCGAATGTGAAGCTGATTTTGGCGAACGAAAAAATTTTAGACAAATTGTTATGAAAGATAGTATTCCCGTCTCTCAAGATGGTCAAGTGTCCATTAAAATAGATGGTAAAAAACCTAATGCGCTTTATTACAAACAAATTCGCAATCAGTCTATTCATGAAAACATAGTAGAAAAAAAGGACATAAAAAAAACATCTGCTATTACAGTAGACTCTGCCTCTCACAGTGACAGTGATCGGTATATACTCGTAGCAGATTGGAAAGATAACAAGGGAAAAAAGTTAATCGGGCGTGTCTACTATACTCCAGTAAAATTTGAAACACCATAGATATGGCTCTCTATGCTGTAATAGAGAGCCATGTGCTTAACTAATGGAATTAAGTGCTTGTGCAAGAGAAGAAGTAGTTTTAACCTGTTCAAATGAAAGCCCTAAGCGAATGGCAGTTTGAGAAATTTCCGGTCGAATTCCAGATAAAATTGTTTGCACACCAATTAAACGAAGAGCTTTTACCAAATTAAAAATCTCTTGTGCCATCATCGTATCAATCGTAGCTACACCGAGCAGGTCAATACATAAATGTTCAACGCCTTTTTCCGAGCATTGCTGAAGCGTGTTTTCTAAAATAAACTGACTTTTGACCGTTCCAATATCCCCCACAAGAGGCAGAAGTGCAACTTTATTTTGAAGCATGATCACAGGAGAACTTAATTCATTAATTAAGTCTTTCTGAGCGTTCAGCTGTTCTTGCGTATTTTTATGATATTCTTGAATAAAGATATAAATAGATAGATCAAAAGCTTTAACAATAATGTCATACCACATAAATATCTTATCTACGCTTACCTCATCCGAATGCAAAGAGATAAACTTCTTTAAGTAATTAACGGCAATTTTTTGTGAATTAAAATATTCTCGAATAATAAAGTGAAGAGGCGTACTTAAATGCTTTGGATCACGCGCTAGTTCTATCGACCACTGCTGAAAATCCGAAAAAAAATAATCCTCATCTCTTATAAATACATCAAATAAATGCTGAAAATAATCTTGATTTTGCTGCTTCAGTTCTTTCACAATTGCTGGATTTTTACTCGAATAGACAGAGAACTCATTTTCATCGTCGAGCTGATTGTACCAGTCTTCAGTTAATTGAAGAGAATGTTCTTTGAAAAAATGATATAAGTCCTGATTTTTATGCATGAAGACTCTCCTTATATATGTATAGTCTAATTGTTTTATAAATAAAGGCATAAAAGCATCCCCTGATCTAGAGTGAGGATGCTTATAAATAAATCCATTATGAAGCGCATTTATTTTCCTATACGCCTTGTTTTCCCTAACTGTATACTCTCAAACCCAATTTATTAAAAAATAAACATTTTTTAACTACCATATTCATGCATTTTATCTATTTTTCATAAAGAACCACTTCTTGTGCTTATAACTTTAGCTTCCGTAAGGCATCTTTAATGCTTTGATAGACTAAAATAAAGGACATATCATCTTCTATAGTGCTCATATGTATGGCCATGTTAGGAGAAATTCCTGTTAAAACAAGCTGAGTTCCCATGAGCTTCAGCCAATTGTAAATATTAAGAATATCACGGCCGAATGAATCATTAAATTGCGCTAACCCTGAGACGTCTAGGATTAAATAACGATCTTTGCTGCTTGTGTTACGCGAGGTAAAGCTATTAAATAGCATTTCTATACGACGTTCGTTTAACGTTCCGATTAATGGAAGAACAGAGATTCCTTCCTCTATTGGCACGATAGGGGTGGATAGCCTTTCAACTTCTTCCAAAGCTTGCTGAAGCTGTTCCTGAGCTGTAATCTCTATTGTTACGTCTTTTTGAACACCAATAAAGTAGTATTTATCTTCTTCTTCTACATATGTCGGGTCAATCGTTAGCTGATTATGAAAGAAAGAGCCGTCTTTTCGATAATTAACAAGCGTAACAGAGACTGACTGATTGCGGCTGATAGCGCTGCGAATTTCATCAACGTGGTGCGGGTTTGTAAGAGGACCTTGTAGAAAACGGCAATTTTCTCCTAATACTTCTTCTTCCTTATAGCCGGTCATAAGGGAAAACCCGTGATTGAGGTAAATAATTGGGTTATCAGGCAAAGAAGGGTCCGTCACAATAATACCAGATTGTGAGCTATGAAGGGCTTTATTTAAAATGGACCATTTCGAATCTTGAGCTTCAGGTGTAGTCAATGCATTCCCTCATTCCTTGGAATTTTTATAAAAATATTGTGACATAAACATGTCAAAAAAACAATTTTCGACGCGTTTGTTCCTAGAGAAAGAATGAAGATAAGGAAAAATATGTTATAATAGTTTCAGGGGCAAAGGGAGTGTGAACAAATGTGATAACCATCAATTTATTTAATGTTAGTTTCTTTGTGATGGCGCTAGCAGGCTTTATTCTCATTTTTTGTTTGCGTATAAAGTTCAAGCGGCCACTGTCATTATTTAAATGGTCTTTTTTATTCGGAACAGTGCTGCTGTCGTTAAGTTTATACTTGTTTATGGCGACCAGCCAATATATTCATTTGATATGCAATACAATCGGCTCAGTTATGACAGCGCTCTACCTTATCAGTATTATGGTTGGAGCAGAAGAATCATAAATACATATGTTTAAAAGTCTATTAAAAGTGGAAAAAAGGAAAGATGCATAAAAGAGAAAGAGACGCACTTACATTCTTTTAGCCGACGAAATGATAACAACTTGAAAAACACTTCGGTACAAGATGCCGAGGTGTTTTTCGTAAATGAAAGGGAAAGGAGAATATTTAGAGAAATACTAGTCATGTTTTACTGAGTGTAGTAAAATAAAAAGTTATTATTCTATTTTTAGGTTGTTGCTATTAGCAACATGTGTTAGTCTAAAAGTGGTATACATTTTAGGCGATCTTGAAAAAGAGAGACGAGAAGCTTTTATTCAAGTTTCTTAAAAGCTTTACGTTTACTGAGGTGAAACAATGAAATCTCAAGTACAAAAATTTGTAGGCTATTTATTAGCTGGTGATCAAGACAGCGCTTGGGAAGTTGTGCTAGAAGAAATCCAACAGGGAAAGAACAGCCTAGATATTTATGAAAATTTAATTACAACCGCAATGCGAGTAACTGGAGATATGTGGGAAGAAAATATCATTTCTGTAGCTGATGAGCATGTTGCAACTACGACATGTGATTATGTGCTAACTCGCTATCGCTTTTATAAAAAAATTCAGGGACACGCTTCAGACACCGCTCCAAGGGCACTGCTTCTATGCTTGGAACAAGAACAGCACTTCATTGGTTTAAAGATGGTGGCTTTATTGTTTGAGGAACACGGTTGGAATACTCGCTTTTTAGGGGCCAATCTACCTCTGGAATACGCTGAGAAAATGGCTATAGAATGGAAGCCTCACATGGTAGGATTATCCGTCAGCATCCCCTATCATATTGAGAGGCTTGCTGAATACACCAAAACTTTGGACAAATTAGAACCAAGACCAACAGTAATGGTAGGAGGGCGCTTAGTTTCTCAAATTGATTTCCGTTCTTACTGTTCTGAGCATACACGCCTAATTCCGGATCTTCACCAACTAAATAACTGGTTACTCAGTTATCACAAAGGAGTGGAAGTTAATGTCGATGCTTGAATATGTTCCAATTCCTTACTTTTTAGTGGATACTGAATTTAATATTTTGGAATGGTCGCAACAATCAGGTCATTTATTTAAGCCTTCAGCTAATTTTTTAGATCTTGTAGACGTATTTAGTCAAGAAAAGGCGAGAAAGTTTTTAAGCTTGCGCCAAAAAGATTCTCGAGAATTGTCTGTAGACGAACCCCACGATGAGCAAACGCTTGTCCAAAGCCGAGGCCAGGCTATTCAGAAAGTAGAGCTCGTGATGCAAACCAATGATTCGCCTTATTCATTGTTTGAATGCTTAATTCAATGGGATAGCGATATAGGTCATTTAGTTTGTATTCGCCAAGATGAACGTATACAAGAGCTAACGAGTCTTGTTCAAGACCATCGGAAACGATTAGCAGATACAGATTTTGAACTGCTTGAACAAAAAGAACGTCTTGAAAAATCGTTACAAAAAATTAAGCAACTGTCCGCTTCTTTTATTAAGTTATCCTCTAAAGTAGGACTTATACCTCTTTTTGGAGACTTAGATACAGATCTTGTAGCTGAAAATACGTCCATTTTGCAAAACTTTGCGCATGAAGGAAATTACACCACGCTTCTATTTGACTTTGGGGGACTAGATATATTAACGACCGAAGGAATTCAAGCTTTTGCAGGCTTTATGCAGTCCTTCTATCTCATGGGTATCACATGCTATATTATTGGCATGAAGCCGCACCATACGGCTGCTCTGAAAAATAGAACGTTTGGTGACCAAATTATTTATATGAATAACTTGAGTGAAATTATTGCTGTGAATAAAAATGTGAGTTAAAAGAGTGGAGGAGAAGAAAGTTATTCTTCTCCTCTTTCTGTATACACTTCTTTTCTTATAATTAAACATCTATTAAAGAATCTTTTTATATTTCAGCTGAAAGAATGGTGTTAAGACGTTGAAGTCCCGTGTTCAAATCAGTATCACTAAGGAGGGAATAGCTTATTCGAATGTAAGCATGAAGCGATTTGTGAACAAAACAAGCTTCACCAGGTAAAAAGCAGATATTGTGCTCCTGGGCTTTTTTTAATAACCCAAATGTGTTTATTTTTTGAGGCAGTTTTAACCATAAGTTGAATCCTCCTTTAGGAACTTGGAATTGAACGGATTCGGAAAGAGGCGAAAGCAGGTCGCTTGCATGATCTCTTCTCAGCTGCAAAGCGGTCCTCAGTTTTTCCATGTGATGTTTCATTCGCTCAGTCCGTAAAAAAGCTAGCACGGCTTTTTGAGTTAGCAAGGGACTACCAATATCCATCAGTGCTTTAACCGCATATAGCCAATCAAATACAGAACCTTGTGCATAAAGTAATCCAATTCGAAGTCCTGGAGCCAACGTTTTACTAAACCCCTTCAAGAACAAAACATGCCCGTTTTTATCAAACGTTTTGATCGGTGGAGGCACCGATATATCATCGAAATAAATCTCTCCAAACGATTCATCTTCAACAATAAAAAAGTGATACAATTCGGCCAAATCAACTAGTTCTTTGCGGCGCTGTCTGCTCATTAGTATACCTGTAGGGTTTTGAAAAGAAGGGTTCACGTACAAAAGCGAAGGCTTTATTTTTTGGCAGCATTCTTCTACTAAATCAGATTGTATTCCTTCTTCATCTAGTTCAATTGAAATGACGTTGACACCTTTATTGGTGAAGACATCAATTGCAGCTCCGTAGCATGGACTCTCTACTATAACCGTATCCCCTGGCTTTAAAAGCGTTTGAGCAATTAAATCAATACCTTGCTGAGCGCCACTTGTAATTATAATTTCATGAGGATCAGCTTTTATTCCTTGCTCTCTCTGTAAATAAGAAGAAAACTCTATGCGAAGCTCCCGGTCTCCTTGAATTGGACCGTATGTGGCTAAAACAAGCTCATTGGTACGTAACAGACTTTGCATTTCTTGCGCTAAAAACTGATTAGGAAGGAGACGAGGGTAAAGAATAGCCTGAGAGAAATCATAATATTTACGATCACGATTTAAGCTATACTGAGAGCGCGTGATATTTACGTTTAATTCATCTTGCCATGAAAAATTATTTAATACCTTGGAAGAACGTTTAGTAACCCCTTTAACAAAAGCTCCTTTTCCTGACTGTATTACGATTAATCCTGATTTTTGTAAGAGCTGATACGCTTTTCGTACCGTTAATAAGCTTATTTCTAACTCTTGTGATAGCTTGCGTAAAGAAGGGAGCTGATCACCAGGTTTTATCATGCTCGTTTGGATGCGATAACGAATCTGTTCATAGATTTGCTGATAAATGGGGGTAGAAGATTTTTTATGTACATTAAATCTCATTGTGTCACCTAACTATTCTTTTTCTTTAGTTAACCTCAAAATAAGCATGGGCGCAACTGGAAAAACAGCAACTGTTATAGTCAAGGTTTTACTGTTATACTTCCTTTCTTTTATACTCGTGGCATATTTAAAGGAGGAAGATATATGATTATTATTAATTACGTACTTATCTGTTTTATTTTCGGCACGACATTTTTAACTATTAAATTAGGGATTGAAGCAGGAATGCCTCCACTTTTCTCAGCTGGAACTCGCTTTCTTTTAGCAGGAATCTTAGTAATCTCGTACTTTGCATATAAAAAAGACGTTCGACGCTCGTTATTATTTTCAAAAAAAGTGATGATGGTAGGGTTTTGTTTGACCTTTATGACATTTTCAACGCTCTATTGGGCAGAACAACATGTGACATCGGGTCTTGCAGCTGTTTTATCTGCTACTGGGCCAATGATGATATTGCTTATTCAAGTGATGCAAAGAAAAATGGAATTAAAAAAAGAGCAGTTATTCGCTTTGCTTCTGGCTTTTACCGGTGTTATTTGCATTTCACTTCCCAATGTGACAGCCACTATGTCTTATTCGTGGACGTTAGGGTGTATTATTATCATAGTAGGAGAGGTATTTTACGGCATAGGCAGCAATTATTCGAAAGCTTTATTAAATGAACTAAAAGAAGTGTCACCGTTTTTAATTAACGGTATCCAAATGTTTTACGGGGGAATATTTCTACTGGTGCTATCTTTGTGTACAGAGCAGATCCATGTTTCAACTATTATGCCTTGGAACGCAGTATGGTCTATTGTATATTTAATTTTTGTTGGTTCAATTGCTGGCCACGGCTTATATTATTGGCTAATCGCCCAAACAAATCCGGTTTTTCCATCTACTTGGTTGTATGTATCTCCTTTAATCGCAGTGTTAATCGGCTATGTAGTCTTAAATGAAGCTATCACGCCTTCTATTATTGGCGGAAGCCTTCTTATTTTAATAGGAGTGTTTATGGCCAATCGTGAAGCTTTGGGAGTACATTTTAAAAAAGGTGTGCTATTCAAAAAGCAGCTGTAAAGCAAGTCGCCATTTGCTGACTTGTTTTTAGTTGATCGCAAGACAAAAAAGATTGAAGAAAGATATATAAGATGACTAAAAGCCTCTTCCTAATGAAAGAAGAGGCTTTTTTGTTAAGAGTTTGCTGACATCGTATGAGATGGTAAAATGATATCTTGGTCGACGAGAAAGGACAAAAGTTCTCGTGTAGCATATGACATATAGCGATCTTTTTTCAAAATAATGCCGAGCTCCCACATTGGAGTAGGTGCGGCAATTGGAATACTTTTAATAAAGGGATTATTGATTTTCGGAAACACGGACTTTGGTAAAATAGCAATACCTAATTCAGAAGCAACTAGTTCAATAATTAAATCCCATTGAGAACTTTCGTACGCTATTTTTGGATGAAAACCCGCTTGAATGCACTCATGAATAATGCGATCATGAAGAGAGAAATCTTTGCTGAACAGAACAAACGGCTCTTCTCTAAGCTCGCTCAAAGCAACAATTGATTTAGCTGCCAGCGGATGCTCATGATGAATGTATAAATTAAACTCTTCTTCAATAAACGGATAGACGTGAAAAAGAGGGTTTTGAATAGGCAACACGATAATGCCAAGGTCTACTTGTTCGTTTTCTACAAGTTCGACAATTCGCTTTGCGCCAAGCTCCACAAGCTCTAATTTCACCTGAGGATGTTTTGCTGTAAAGTTTTTTGCAATCATCGGGAAAACAACAGTCCCTACTAAAGGAGGAATTCCTACTTTAATATCTCCTGTAGGCAGATTTCGTAAATCATCTAACAGAGCATGCAGCTCGTGAAGAGTGGATACCAGCTTTTGGCTTTGCCCATACACAATCTGTCCTGCATCGGTTAACGTCAGCTTTCGAGTAGAGCGATCAAAAAGATCTACGCCGAGTTCTTCTTCTAGTTTTTTTACAATTTTACTTAATGCTGGCTGAGACAAGTGAATTGTAGCTGCTGCTTTCGTGAAACTTTTTTGATTAACTACTTCCATGAAATGTTGCAGTTCTCGAATATCCATAAATTCTCCTCACTAGTATTCTTAGTTTTCATACTATTTATTCTATTTATCTATTTTACTTATGATTCAAATAAATGTAAACTCTTACATAAGGAAATGAATAGTGATTCATCTAAAAATAGTACATCAAATTCCTCTAAATACGTTAGAAACCCGCATGTTTGTAAGCGTTAACAAAAAAAGCGCCCTCGAAGAAAATCCTAGAAAAATATTTTTTCCTCCCGTAAAACAAAGCCGCGAGCGCAGAAATAACACGTGTTGAAATGTTCATTTTGTATACTGTTCTGACAATTAAGAAAGAGGAATAAAATGGTATAGTGCACCACTAAGGTGAGTCTATTCATTCTGCAAACGAGCCGTACATAGAAAAAAGGGCCGGTTTGTTAAAAATAATTGGGGGAGTGGTTGAGATGACATACGTTAAAGGATTAGAAGGAATCGTTGCAGCTGAAACAAAAGTAGGGCATGTTGATGGAGAGAAAGGTCAGCTGATTTATCGCGGATATTGGGCAAAAGATTTGGCAATCAATTATTCTTTTGAAGAAGTTTCTTATTTAATTTGGAACGGCACGTTGCCAAATCATGATGAGTTAAAAGCATTTAAACAAAAAATGGTGACTCATCGTACGCTTCCAGCTAATATTGTTGCGTTAATGGACTGTTTGCCAAAAGATACAGAAGTGATGAGCGCGCTTCGCACATGTATCTCAGCTTTAGGAGACCCTTCATACAGCTGGCCTCCGACAAAAGAGCAGGCGCTTGCGATTACAGCGGTAACACCTACCATTATTGCGTATTGGTATCGTAAAATGAATGATTTAGAAGTAGTAGAGCCTAACGAGCATTTAGATCATGTAGCAAACTATTTATACATGATTAACGGAGAAATTCCAAATCAAAGTTTGGTTACTGCGCTGAACGCATATTTTGTTTTGACAATTGAGCATGGAATGAACGCCTCAACCTTCTCATCACGCGTTATTTCATCTACCGAATCTGACATGGTTTCAGCTATTTGCGGAGCAATTGGCGCGATGAAAGGTCCTCTTCATGGAGGAGCTCCTTCTGGTGTTATTACCATGTTTGATGAAATTGGAAGTGAAGAGAATATTGAGCCTTGGGTTCGTAAAAAGTTAGATAATAAAGAGAAAATCATGGGATTTGGTCATCGCGTTTATCGTACACATGATCCAAGAGCAGAAGCATTAAAAGAAGTATCGAAACAAATCTCAGGAGACAACGGGTTATTTGATTTAATTGTTAAGATTGAAGATAAAACCATTGAATTACTCAATGAATACAAGCCGGGTCGAGGCATTTATACCAATGTAGAATATTTCGCTGCAGCGGTTATGAAAGCGGTTGAGCTTCCGTCTGAACTATTCACACCAACCTTCACAGCAAGCCGTTTAGTTGGCTGGACAGCTCATGTCGTAGAGCAGTCAGAAAATAATCGTATTTACCGACCTCAGTCTGCGTATACAGGTTATACGCCAGTTGAACAAAATCAATAAATAAACTCGGTTTCACATAAAAAACGTCGGTAGATCCGACGTTTTTTTCATATGGTTAAATATATTCTTTTTGAGAATAAAATCGCTTTAATAAATAGAATAATCCGACTGCTAAGCATAAACTTGCTGCAGCTAAGCTAGAGGTAATCATGGCGTGCTCACCTTCTGTAGGGGTATGTGAAAGTTTATAGCTGCTGTAGCATAAGAGAGCTGTGATACATAAACAGCAGGAGCTAATCAATCCATACCGCTTTTTGAAGCCAATAATAGATAGTAATACAATCAAATAAATCCCGCTCACCATCATCATAATTGGAAACTGAGGATGGAATTTAATTGTATATAACAAATAATCGATGTGAGAATAGTGATGAACCGCCGAGGACTTTGTTAGCCCTCCGGTCAAACTAGCTGATAAAGGTCCTTCAAGCATCGAAGAGCCGTTATACCAAGTAGCGACTGAGGAAAGTAAAAAAACAAAACAACTTGCAAATAGCTGCGTCATGCATTTTATTGACACGTATAGAAAGCTCCTCTCAATAACCATCTTTTGTTAATACAAGTCCGAAAATTATTATAGCAGGTTTTGAAAGTAAAAAAAGTACTATTGGAATGGTTTCATAAAACGTTCATATTTGAAAAGGTTTGTTTTTTTTTAAGAAAGGGAAAAAAGGTGAAACGGAAGATATGAATAGAGGAGAGAGAAAGATGAAGGCAGCAGTGATTTTGAATCCAAACGCAGGAAACAAAAAATTAGTAAATGAAATTGACTTTATATGTGATCGGTTAAACACTGCATTTGAGACGGTTACTTTATATAAAACAGAGCAACCTGGAGATGGTGCCGATCTGGTAAGAAAATTGGAAGGCAAAGCGGATGTCATTATTGGAGCAGGAGGAGACGGGACAATTTATGAACTTATCAATGCTCTTGCTCCGCTGCAGCAACGTCCTGTATTTGCTATTTTACCTGGTGGAACGTGCAACGACTTTTCGCGTGCAATTGGAATGAATCAAAATCCTTTAAAAGCAGTGGAGCAAATTATTGAAAAGCAGACGGAAGCAGTAGATGTTGGAAAACATGGCGAAGATTATTTTTTAAACTTTTGGGGAATCGGCCTCGTAGCTGATGTATCTGAAAATATTTTGGAAGAAAACAAAGAAAAATTTGGTAAGCTCTCTTACTACATGAGCGTAGGTAGAACTTTAAATCAAGCAGAGCCTTTTCAATTAAAAATGACGAGCGAAAAAGCTTCCTATGAAGGAGAAGCTGTTATGGTGTTAATTGGAAACGGTCCTTTTTTAGGAGGAACTCGCGCTATGCTAGGAAACAGCTCATTTCAAGACGGATTATTAGACGTATTCGTTATTAAAGAAATGGGAATCGAGCCTGTTATGGCATGGTTACAAACAAGCCCTGATGAAGAACAGCTTAACCCCGAAAGCAACCTTATGCATTTTCGTGCAAAAGAAGTCCATATTGAAACTACTCCTGAAAAAACGGTAGATTGTGATGGAGAAAAAGAAACGACAACACCTTCAACGATTACGGTTCTCCACAATCACATAAATATGATAGTCGGAAACAGATAAAAAAACGCTGGAACTTCCAGCGTTTTTTTATGAAGAGAGCCATCGTGGAGAAGTAAAGAGCATAATCATTATGCTGCTCATCGTAACAACAAGCATGGAGTAGCAAAAAGCAGTAAATCCGATAATATGTAAGCCCACTATCATAATCGTACTGTCTAAGATGAAAATGGTTATTCCAATATTGATTTTCCATTTTTTCGATACAATAATGGCAATTAAATCAAGCCCATCCGAACTGATGCCGTAGCGAAGCATCAGTCCTATTCCCATTCCTACGAGTGCGCCTCCAAGCAATGAGCTAAAAAGCAAAGGAAGCTCCAGCGTACCTTCGAGAATAGACAGCCATTCTGTCATAAAAAAAGAAACAACTAAACCTATACTTCCATAAAAAAAGTTTTGACGATGACGAAAAAAAGCATATAAATAGACAGGTACGTTCAAAAAGAAAATGGACAGTCCGATAGGAGTTCCAAACACATAATATACGATAAGCCCAAATCCTATAAGTCCACCGTCTAGTAAGTGATAAGGAGCAATAAATCCGTTTAGCCCTAGTCCAATTAATAAGCTGCCACAGCAAATCGAAACCACTCTCGAAAAAATATTCCTCACCCTATACGTTAAATTTTAATAGGAGTACTCGTCCATCTATGTATATGGCAAGCTTAGGTTATTTAGAAGTAAAGAAGAAAAAAGAAAATTATGTAAAAAGTATTGATTCTATAACTCTGATATTCTATAGTTAATCTAACTTCGTTTTCACGACAATTTCTTGATTTTTTACGATACTGTTTAACTGTTTGTATTTTTTAATATATATAAAAGTTGTGTTTTGTAAAAAGCATACGATTGTAATAAGTGGGTAAAAGCAAGCCGCTATATAGAGGAGTTGATTACGTGTAGGATTCTCTTTCTTTTCAGTCATACTAAAAAGAAAGAGGGATTGTCGTGAAAAATCGTTCCGTACTTTTTTTATGGTTTGGTCAAAGCCAAGCCAATTTAGCAGATGTATTATATATTGTTGCGTTAATCAGCATTCTTTATGCTCAAAATAGTTCTCCTGTGCTGCTTTCATGCATTCCGTTTACCATTACGACTGCTAAGTTTTTGAGCAGTTTTACTGTGCCTTTTCTTATAGATCGCTACAGGGCTAAGCGTATTCTTGTGGTGTCTCAGCTGTTAAAAACCAGTGTTTTATCTATGTTTTTCTTGTGGCATATGTCGCTTATCAGCATGCTGTGCTGCGTGGCGTTTATTGCTTTTTTCGATGGGTGGGCAGCTCCTGTTCAAAGCTCTATGCTTCCTCACTTAGTAGATAAAGAAAAGCTGTTAAAATGGAACAGTATGTTTAATGTCACGGATCAAACGATTCAAATTGCAGCCTATCCGCTTGGAAGCTTTCTGATCATTAGCTGGGATGCTACTAGCCTTTTATGGCTGTCATTTTCATTATTCAGTTTGTCAATCGTATTTATGCAGGCCATTCGCATTAACGCTCATTCTTCTAAAACGAAGCAAAAACAAGGGTTAAAAGAGGGATGGAAGCTAATTTGGCATTATCCGCGCCTGCGGGTTTTATTAGTCATGGAGGTTTTAGAGGGGATGGCTGCCGGCGTTTGGGCATCAGCAATTGTCTACGTGTTTGTGAAAGAGATATTAAATAAAAATGAAGCTTGGTGGGGATATATCAACAGCAGTTTTTTTGTTGGAACGGTTCTTGGAGGTTTCGTTTTGTTGAAGATTTCAGTTGAACAAGAGAAAAGTCTTTATCATATCGTAACACTAGGCAGTCTTTTATCAGGTTTCTTTACATTATTGTTCGGAGTGATGTCTGCTCCTTTTCTTTCACTTTTACTTAGTTTTGCTATTGGCATTGCCCTTCAAATAAGCGCTACGTGTTCTTACACGCTTACACAAACGGCCGTTCCTTTAGAAAAGCTTTCTAAGGTACTTTCCGCTACGCTGAGCGTTTCATATGTGACGTTTGGGCTTTCGGTGCTGCTGCTTGGAGCTGTTGCTTCGCTAAATGTGACGGCGGCGTTTCTAACAGCAGGAGGACTGATTGTAATCAGCGGCTGTGTAGGTTTATTCTTACGAAATTATGCGCTTGCTAACTAAAAAAGGTTGCTATTTGCAACCTTTTTTTAAAACATCGTATTTTCTCTCCTCAACCATACGCCGTATACGGTTGTTTGCTTTAAATATCCCTTGTGTAAAAGTAGGGAGCTTTTCACGAAAACGAAAGGAAAAAAAGTATGGCTATCGAATTATGTTAAGAGCGTTGAGCTAAAAGGAGTGATTAAATGGTTGTCATTCGACAGGCGGTTGAAACTGATCGAGAGCGACTGGCTACGTTAATGCAAGAATATATAGTGAAATTTTGTGAGCAGCCTGCCCCTTCCCGGAAAGCTTTAACTTTACATATTAAGCGCTTATTGAATAATCCTTCCTATGGTATCCAGTTTGTTGCTGAATTGGAAGGGAAACTAGTAGGTTTTGCGACGGTTTACGTATCGTGGAGCACCTATTATTTTAAAGAAGTAGCCATCTTAAAAGACTTGTACGTATCTCCTTTAAACAGAGGAAATAAAATCGGTGAACGTTTGTTTAAAATCTGTCTGGCCTATTCTCAAAAGTATGAGTTTGCAGGTATGACCGCTGAGTGCAACAGTGAAAATAAAGTGGCTCAAAACCTTTATCAAAAAATGAACGGTAAAGAAAATGCAGGGGTTCAATACCGTTTTTTTTAAGAGAAGTGCAGCTTTTACTTTTAAGACTTCTACTAAATGGCAAAAATATGTTATAGTATGAAAAGTGAAATTGATGAAAATGTCGGTGGGCTATATGTTAGATGATCGTATCAATAGTAGGGGGAAGTTGGACTAGCTGTTTGAAAGGCGGCATCCTATTTTTAGTATAGCCGCAAGGAAGGAGCAGGACCTTGAAAAAAAATCCAATCTTAAACGCGTGGAAAATAGTAACTGCGACGAGCGGTTTTTTACTTGCGCTGTTTATCTTTAAAGTCCGAAAAGGAAGATAACCATATAAAGAAAGCTCCTCGATTGAGGAGCTTTTTATTATTTAGTAATAGGAAACGTCAAGGGAGTCACGGTTGATAAAGAATCTCTGTAAGAATGATAGGTGAAATAATGACGTGTTGGACTATAAATAGTCATGTAAAGTAAATAATCATATTTCGTTTCCATATAGAAAAAAACGCCGTCTGCGTAGAGTGTATAGAAAGAGTACGAAATCCCGAGCAGCGTTTGCTTTTGTACACTTGTGCTTGGGTTTTCTTTAATCCATTCATACAGTTCAAACGCACTCACTCCCGGTGATGATTGCAGCGTATGTACTTTGTCATATAACTTATCAGATACATCGGAAACCGACTGTTTTAATTGGTGAAATAAGTTGGACATTTGTTCTTTCATTGTGGTGAGCTCCTTTACGGGTAGTAAGCTATTAGCATGCTCAGGGAAATCCACGCTTATGTATAGTTAGTGGATGGCTGATTTGAATTTGCCGCCCTGCGCTTCTTGGGTATCCATAATGGTTGTAAATGCATGTGGGTCTATTTCGGAAATAATGGTTTTAAGCTTGGTAATTTCCAAACGCGTCACAACTACGTATATGACTTCTTTTTCTGTACCTTCAAATCCGCCTTTACCGTAAAGCTTTGTAACGCCGCGTCCTAGACGATGCGTAATAGCGTCTGATAGCTCTTCATAGTGATCTGAAACTATAAAAGCTGCTTTTGTTTCATCAAGACCCTGAATAATCGCATCGATTGTTTTAGAAGCAATATAGTACGTAAGGATCGAGTACATGGCCTGTTCCCAACCTAGCACAAACCCTGCCCAAGCAAAAATGAAGATATTTAAAAACATCACAAATTCGCCCACAGAAAACGGGATTTTTTTTGTTAATAAAATACCTAAAATCTCAGTTCCGTCTAACGCTCCGCCGTGACGAATGACCGTTCCTACACCTGCTCCTAACAGCAGCCCGCCAAATACAGTAGCAAGAAGCGGTTCAGATGTTACAGCTGGAACATGGTGCAATTGAGATTCTACAATGGATAAAGCAACGACTGCAAACATAGATGAGAAGCAGAAGTTACGACCAATTTGTTTGTACCCACTATATAAAAAAGGGAGATTAAAGATGATGATAAGAAGACTGAACGGCAATTTCGTTAAGTAAACTAAAATTAGAGAAATACCGATAATACCGCCATCAATTACGGAATTTGGGACTAAAAATAATTCGATAGAAACGGCAGCCAAGGAAGCTCCAATTAACATCATAATGTAGCGATAAATGAGCCGACCTGCCTTTTCCTTTTTGTGCTGTTTCGTTGTCATAAAATCTTTCCTTTCAAAATACTGCCTATACGCAACTCTTACTAGTATAACTAAGTCTTGGGAACTCTATCCAATTATCTATTTTAAAAAATACTAGCCAGAATAAATAAAATCCTGTTAAATTAAACGGTAGACATTTGCTGAAATAAAGGAGCTGTACATATGATAAACGTTTATATTCCAGCGCTTCAAACAAGCGCTGGCGAAAAAGCGGCACGCTATATTGATACATTAACCAAGCCGATAGGAAGCCTTGGAAGACTCGAAGAAATAGCAGTTGAATTAGCGGCCATGACCGGGGAAGTTTTTCCGACGGTCACACCCCCAGGAGTCCTCGTTTTTGCAGGCGATCATGGGATTGTAAAAGAAGGAGTTTCAGCTTATCCGCAAGACGTAACGGCACAAATGGCGCTGAATTTTTTGCAGGGAGGAGCAGCTATTAACGTGTTTAGCCAGCAAATAGATGCACAGTTCAAACTGATTGACATCGGCATTGCTTCTGATCTTTCTCATAAGGACCTTGTACAACGCAAAGTGAAGCGGGGCACAGCAAGTTTTTATAAAGAAGATGCGATGACGCGCAGTGAGGCAGAATTGGCTGTTCAAGTCGGATATGAAGAAGCTGAAGAGCTTATTGCCCAAGGAATTAAATGTTTGATTGTAGGAGAAATGGGCATCGGAAATACTACGTCAAGCACGGCTATTTTAGCTGTATTGACAGGAGAAAAAGTCTCTAAGCTTGCAGGAATGGGCACGGGGATTTCTGACGAACAGCTACGCCATAAAGTCAACGTGATTGAAGAAGCGCTGCAAAACAGGCACATCAACCCTCAGGATCCGATTGATATTATCAGTAAAATAGGGGGTCTTGAAATTGCCGGGATGACAGGTGCTATGCTGGCGGCAGCTGCTCACCGTATTCCTATTTTAGTAGATGGTTTTATTTGTACAGTTGCAGCCCTTCTAGCGACAGAAATCAATACACAAGCAAGAGACTATATGTTTGCTAGTCACGAATCTGTTGAACAAGGTCATGCGTGTGCAATGAAGCTTCTTGGCAAGAAACCGCTCCTCAATCTCAATCTTCGGTTAGGCGAGGGAAGTGGAGCTGCTGTTACATTTCCGCTGCTGCACTCGGCTTCACTGATGATTGCCAATATGGCCACGTTTCAATCTGCAGGAGTGTCTGAGAAAGAATAAACCTAAAAAAGACATGGAAACAAAACCATGTCTTTTTTTCTTTATTTTATAAAAAAACCTTATATTTTTAACATCATAAACCAATAAATGCTAAAGCTAGCACCTGTTAAAATAAATGATCCAATAATTAACAATACCAGTGCAACGCGTCGTTTAATCGCTTGAATTTCTCTATCTTTTGGCAAACGTCCCATTGGTCTTCCTCCATTATGTAAATATTTCACGTATTTTCCTATTTTACTCCGCTTTAAAAAGAGAGAACATATGTCAAAGTTACTAAAAATCAAATTATTTTACAAAAAAATTGTATCACCGTTACAGCAGGGTAAAGAATACGTATTTTTTCAGTTAGAAAAGGACTGCTCTAAAGGTTTACTTACATGGCAACAACCTTTATCATATAACTGACTATACTATGATGTTATCCAAAGTTGGAAGAAATCTCAATAAATGTGAGTGTTATAATTACATGATAAGAGTCAGAAAATTTTAAAAAAGAGTGTGAGCAAACAATGAACGGTATGTTGATTATTCGGAACGGTGCTCCTTTTTATGAAGGAGCTTCCGTGCCTATTCCAAAAGATAAAGCCTGTATTATCGGACGAAGCAGTGAAGAATGGGAGCCTTATCTGGCCTTTCAGAGTGCTTACATTTCACGCAAGCATTTTGAAGTAACGTACGAAAGCAATACATTTTTCATTACAGACTTGTTTAGTAAACACGGGACAAAAGTAAACGGAGAAGAGTTACAGCCTGGAACCCCTCGTTTATTGAAAGAGCAGGATGTCATTACCTTAGCAAATGAGGAAGCATCTTTAGTATTTAGAAATGATGATATGGATGCAACCCTCGATTTAGGACCTTTGCTAAAACAAATAAATAAGCCATTTTACACATTAGATCCAATTTTGCAGAAAGTAAAAGTAAAAGAGGAAACGTATATTCTGTCAGATAAAGAATACGCGTGCTTAGCTTATCTTCTAGAATACAACAATCAATTTGTTTCAAAAGAGGCATTAAAAAAAAGCGTTTGGCCTGAACGAGTAGAGTCAAATGGAGAAATTCTAGTAGCAGCGGAAGAGCTGAATGCGCTGATTTACCGGGTTCGCAAAAAAATTGGAACATATTTAGAAATCGAAGTGATTCGAGGAAAAGGATATTGGCTGCACTTTAACGAAAATGGACGTGAATAGAATCACGTCCATTTTTTAATCTCGTTTTACAGCATGTACACGTATATGTTTAGCTTCTGCCAGCCAAGATCCATTTTGAAATAGTTTATCTTGCATTCGATTTTCTAAGCGCGTAATGAGGACATTTTTAGTTTCTGTCGTCACGTGAGCAAAAAGAGGGGCTGCATTTGTTTCTAACCAATTACGCAAGCCGTTTTCCCCTTTTAACAAGAAGGGACGGCTGTAGTGAATGGCTGTGGTGACTTGAAAATTCTGTGATTCCAAAAGAGAAGAATATTCAGCTACAGAAGGAAAGTACCATGGGAAATCTACATCGTTATAAGGGATATCAAACGTTTTAAAGTGACGAATGATTTCTGTGAAAATTTCGTCCATGTTTCCTTTTCCCCAAAATTCTGCTACAAATCGGCCATTTGGTTTTAAAGCATTGTAAATGTTTTTAATGACAAGGTGAGGGGGACGGATGTCGTGTAAAGTTGCATTGGAAAAAACTGCGTCAAATTGTTCGTAATAAGGAAGGTTAAGGGCATTTAACTGTTCAAAGGATAGAGTTGGGTACTGATGACGAGCCTGTTCAATCATATTTTCAGAGCAATCGATGCCCGTTGCACGGACATGAAGCTTATTGAGCTGCGAAATAAATTCGCCAGTGCCACAGCCAATATCTAAAATATGTTCGCCAGCTTGAGGAGAAAGAAGGTTCATAGCACTTCCTCCAAATGAAGAAACAAACGGAAGATGATACACTTGAGCAATTTTTTGTTGGTTAACAGTTTGACTCATGAAGTGATTCCTCCTTTGTAAAAGATGATGACTATCGTTTTATAAGAAGAAACAAGCTTTGAATAGTAGATATGAAGTTATTGATAGAATTATACCATATATCTCACTTATTATGCCGAAAACTGCAAAGAAAAAGCGCACCAAACTTCTAGCTTGGGCGCTTACAAGCACGAACTATTTTCTAACCATTAACCGAACTGAACAAATAGAGGAAGATCTGTATGACCCATCTCACGTACGTAGACGTATAAATTTCCTTTATGATGAATTTCATGGTCAATGGCCATTTGTAAAAGTTGTCTTCCGGGAAGCTTTTTTCCAAACGCTGCAGTGGCGTCAATTGTTTTGTTTAAATCATCTTCGCTAAGTGAACGTAATACGTCTACTGTTTTTTGCGTATATTCAGCTGCAAGGTCCGATAATGACTTACCGCCAAAATCAGCTTTTTGACCAAGTGGAGATAAATCACCGGATTTTACCACTGATGCAAATGCATAAAAGGATGTTAAAATATGGGTAGATAAGTCAAAAGCGGACATAGATGTCGGGGCAGGCTTGTATTCGTAGTGACCTGCTTCAATTTTGTTGATTAATTCATTAGTTACGTTTCGATGTGCTAAAAAGTGATGAGTCATTTGTTCGACTGTCATGATAAAAGGCTCCTTTATTATGTATTCGCTTCTGAGTATAGCATTTGAAAATCAGAAAGCGAAGAAAAAACTTTATCAATAAGAAAAACAGCTGCATAGTAGCAGCTGCTTTTCTTATTATTAGAAATTACGTTGTTTTAACTCTTCAAGCAATAACTCCATACCTTCGCGGCTTAAAGTTAATTTGCCATCTGCGATTGTTACGTTATCAGAAGATACTTCGCCAGTAATCGCACAAGCACCGTTCGGCTCATATTTCTTTAAAATAATTCGATCTGTTTCGACAAAAATTTCAACAGGATCTTTTACATCTATTTCAAGAACACGTCTTAACTCTTTAGGAATTACGATACGACCTAAATCATCTACTTTTCTTACAATACCAGTCGATTTCATTTTTTAATCACCTTTACTTTTATATTTTATTGAGTACGCAAAATATTATTTTTGGAATTTCTAAGATGATTATATACTAGATAACCGCTAAATTTGTCGAAGTTATTAATATGTAAATGAACTGTAATATTATTGAAATATTATCTGTAAATACAAATCCTCCTACAATATGGAATATGTAGGGCTCTTTGTATGATATAGGAGATGCAGGAATTAATTACATTTGACATACAATTTTATTTATGTTTATGCAGCAGCCTGCGGGGAGGCTACATGTGAGTGTGGAAGCAAATAAGTTGAAAGAATGAAGAGAATATGATTAGATTAGAGAAGTGACTTGCTCAAAACATTTAAATCGTAATGATTACGTATTTCAAATAAAAAAGTAATAAAACGAAAGGATGACAAAGAATTTGGCTAAAAAATCAAAAGTTATAAAAGAACAAAAGCGTCAAGAGATGGTAGCGAAGTATGCGCAATTGCGCCAAGAGCTGAAGGAAAAAGGAGATTACGAAGCGTTAAAAAAATTGCCTAGAGATTCTTCGCCAACGCGCTTAAATAATCGTTGCCGCGTTACTGGTCGTCCGAGAGGCTACCTTAGAAAATTTGAAATGTCACGCATCGCTTTTAGGGAATTAGCCTACAAAGGGCAAATTCCAGGTGTTAAAAAAGCAAGCTGGTAGTATAAAAGCCCTCATAATGAGGGCTTTTATTATTTATTAGCTGCAAAATATCGAGCAATTCCTTGGTAAATACCTGTAGATATTTGCTGCTGATACGCGTTAGAAGAAACAATTTGCTCATCGTGAGCATTTGATAAAAAGCCTAATTCAAGAAGTACGGCCCGCTGGTTGTTTTCGCGAGTAACATAATAATCTCCAAAACGAACCCCCATATCCTTCATAGAAGGCGCGTTTTCAGCCATGCTTTCTTGAATGTATTTTGCTAATTCTTTATCTTTGGATTCACTGTAATAAAATGATGCGATGCCGTTTGCAGAAGATGAAGTAGAAGCGTTATAGTGAATGCTGATAAATGCATCTGCATGCTTTGCTTCACTAACATTCACCCGTCCGCTCAGTGAAATAAAAGTATCGTTTGAACGCGTCATAAATACATTTGCTCCAGAATTAGCTAGGCGGCTTGCCACAAGTTTTGCTGTTGTTAACGCTAAATTTTTCTCAATCGATGACTTGCCTGAAGTGCCAGGGTCATATCCGCCGTGCCCAGCGTCTACTACAATAATTTTATCTTTTAAAGCAGCAGAAGGAGAAGGCAAACTAGCTGAAGGTGTAGAACCAGCCGCAGCTGTTAACCCTTTTGATACCCATGCTGTTTGACTCGCAGAGTACTGAATTTGCACCCAGTCATTCGCTTCGCCTAATTTTTTGAATCTTTCACCTGCTTTTGCTACGCGAATAATTCCCGCATTTAAGCTCGGCTGACTGCGTAAATTTGAAGCTTTTGTAATTTGAATCGACTGGGCTGTTTGTGAAGACTGTCCGGAATCAGTTTGTAAATACTGACTTGCTACCCACCCCGTTTTGCCGCTTGCCGTTTTAATCTGTGACCACGATCCGCTTTCTTTTACCACGGTTACTTTTGCATTGCGCGGTAAGTTTGTCACGAGGGATGCGCTTGTGCTCGCAGAAGAGCGAACGTTTAATGAGCTCGCATTAACGGTCGCTGACTTGGACGTCGTGGACCCAGAATCTTTAGCTGGCGTAGAAGAAGCAGAGCCAGTTTTTAAATACTGACTCGCCACCCAGCCCGTTTGACCGCTTGCCGTTTTAATCTGTGACCACGATCCGCTTTCTTTTACCACGGTTACTTTTGCATTGCGCGGTAAGTTTGTCACGAGGGATGCGCTTGTGCTTGCAGAAGAACGAACGTTTAATGAGCTCGCATTCACGACCGCTGACTTCGATGTCGAATTTGCAGTAGACGTACTGTTTGTTTGCGTTTTATTTATGTATTGAGATGAAATCCAAGCTTCTTTACCGTTATAGGTAATTTTAGCCCATCCTTTGCTTTCATCTACTATATCAACGGTGTTTCCCTTCGTTATTTTTCCAACGATAGCACCGCTTGTACTAGGCGTTGCACGTACATTTAACGATGTAGCAGTTACTTTAGCCGATTCAGCTGCATTTGCATCAATTGAATGCAAAAGCAATGAAGAGCTTAAAAGAACAGAAGAAACGGCTGTGTACATGACATGTTTTTTATTCATTTTTTCCTCCTTGCAAATTACAAATTTCAACATAAGGTTATTAGTATACAAAGCATATATCGGCAAATAGCCCAAAAATTTGAGTTAAATCTACTATTATCTCATAATACCGATATTATCCATCATACTATATGTCGAAATTCAATTGTATAATGAATTTGAACTATCTGCCATCCTTAACGATAAAATTTTACATTAATGTAAAATATAATTATGTTGAAGGTGTAATTTAGCGATAGTAAAGACCTTTAATCCTTTGTTCATCTACATTTTGAGGATATGTCTTCTACTAACAAAAAGGTAAAATAGTATAAAACAGCTGAGTGTGAATATGATAGAGGAAAGATAGACACTAAAAGTGTATCTATCTTTTGGAGGAGGAAACATCCACAATTATGAAACATGTAGAATAAAAATAACAAAAATATATAAAATAATACAAAGCCTGTCTGGAGGGGTGTAAAGCTCGTAGCATAAACTAAAAGTAAATAGTTAGAAAATTCTTTCTTTTTATTTTAAAACATGATACAGTATAAAAAAGTGAAAGGGTGGAAACTGATATGCGAAAGATTGTTCAGTATGAAACAAAGTGGTCGCTTTTGTATCAAATGGAAAAAGAAGCGTTGCTTAATACACTAAAAGATTTTTCAGTAGACATCGAACATATTGGAAGCACGTCCGTTCCAGGATTAGCTGGTTCACCAATCGTTGATATTTTAATCGGAGTCAAACGCGAAGAAGATATAAATGAAGTGCGCGCTATATTAAAAAATAAATCTCACGTATATGTAGCGGAAAAAGAGATGTTTGTCTTATTAAAAGAAGGCGTTCCAGCTGCACACTACCCTACAATTATGACAGCTGAAAATGCCCGTAAGCTCATTCCACATGATGCGAGAAGAAGTCATGTGTACGTAACGGTCAGTGAATCACCTTACTGGAACGAACGAATTAATTTCAGGGAGCAGTTACGCTCGAACGAACGTGCTAGAAAAAAATATGAAGGTATGAAATACGAGCTTTCAAAACGACTGTGGAACGACATTTCTACCTATGAGTGCAAAAAAGAGGAATTCATTCAGCGCAGTCTATAAAAAACGTCATTTCAATTGAAATGACGTTTTTTTAATTAATTATCTTGTAAAACAATGGTCTCAAGCTTGTCAGCAGTATTCACTGCGAGAACCGTATAGTTTTTACCGCTTTGAAGATTTGTTCCAGGAAGACTTAGTATTTCTTTTCCATCTGCCGTAGAAACAGATAGATCATACGATCCCGGATTTACTACTTGATAACCTGAAATGCTTTTAAAAGACAGATCTTTAAATAAAGGAGCAGCACCTTTGGGACCTACGTTTACCGCAGGAGCATCAGGAGATAAATGAGCAACACGTAAGCTTGCTTTCCCATCCATTCCTTGCTTATTATTCGTGAAAGCCTGTAGTTCAAGGTTTTCTGCTTTATTTACAGCGGCCACTGTATACGATTTTCCACCGTCTACAACAAGGGTAGCTTCGATGATGGAATCTTTTGTTCCTTTTGTCTTCGCTTCGTATACTTCTACTTTATGAGAACCGGCTGCCAAAGGCAAAGAGTTGGCGACATCTTTAAACTTTGCTCCTTCTACTAAAGCTTTGTCATCCACAAAAATGTCTACAGCCGGAGCATCCGGTGAAGCATGAACGATGCGAACTTCTGCATTTTGAGCTGTTCGCTCATCTGCAGCAGGAGGTGTTTCAGCGGCAAATACTAACATGCGGCTAAGTGCCAAGAAGGCAATCACTGCTGCCATTACGAATAGTCGTTTCATCAAGTATCACTCCTTTTTTAGTATACACAGCTTTATGTAAAGAGAAGGACTGTGCAGTTGTTAGCGTATACTAAATAAAATCAACTATTCGTTTGTTTGTTAACTTTTGATGTGTTTACTGAGATTTCTGACGAAAAAATCGAAGAATAGCCAAAATATTGTACAGAGCTGTTAAGAGCCATGTCAATAAAAAGCCTAGGCTAAGCCCAATATTGGCATCTATATACGTATGCGTAAAGTCATCATATACGACGTAGGCAAGAGGAGCAATCGACAGTAAAAATAGAAGAAAAAACAAAAGCGTTTTCCAACTGTTTAATGTGAAGGTTAAATAAAACAAAAGGAATGCAGCGAACAATAGAAGAGCGTCTCGAATAGCCCAAGGTAAAACGCCGATATGTGGATTAGCGAGAAGAAAAGTCGGGACAATTGAAAAGAAGAAAAGGAGAGAAAGTAAAGTCACGTGAAGAGTGTGCTTTTTTGTAACAGCCGGCACCAATAAAAACGCTGCGGTTGCACTTAAAAGAAAATTACAAATTAAAATAAACTCCATACCAACACCTCATTTATTGAGTATTACTTTTAGTCTATTCAGCACGCTGTTAAAGTAGATAAAAAAGCTGCGATGTTCATCGCAGCTTTTGGTTATTCGAATTTAAACCCTTGTTTTTCAAGCATCGCTCGAACTTCTGGGTAATAAATGGTCTTATAAATAGCTGATACCGTTTGTGACCAGTTGCGGTCATCAGCACCGTTTGTTCTCTTTTTCATATACTCTGCCATTTCAGCATCATAGTCTTGAATCAATGACTTTAAGTCATGATTATAGCTTTCACGATGGTGCACAGCAGCTTGTGGCAATCGAGGTTTCTTCGCAGAATGATCTGCCGGATGTCCAACCACAAGACCGCTTACTGGGAATACGTATTCCGGTAAATCGAGCAGTTCAATGACTTCTAGCGGCTTTCTGCGAATTCCTCCGATTGGGACTGTACCTAAACCGAGTGATTCTGCTGCAACTGTTGCGGCTTCTAAAGAAATTCCAGCATCGGTTGCCCCGACTAAGATTGATTCAAGCCCATCAGTTACGCCAAGAGGGGCATCGTTAAGTTCAGCTGCAATCTTAGCACGATTAAAATCTGCACAAAAGATTAAAAATAGAGGAGCTTGGTCGATCCACGCTTGGTTGCCGGCAAGCTCTGAAAGTTTTTTCTTCTTTTCTTTATCTTGGACGCTAATAATAGTCACTTGCTGTCCATTGATAGAAGAAGCGGCTGACTGAGCAGATTGAATAATCGTATCTAAATGCTCGTCACTTACTGCTTCGTCTGTATACTTACGGATAGAACGGTGATCTTGAATTGTACGAATTGCTTCATTCATGATGCGTCATCCTTTCAAAGAAGTTATGATTAACCTTGTAATGTTTTTACATCTAAAGGTGCTACAAGTACGCCAGTTTGAGCAAATGCTACAAAACTTTGGAAGTGAGCTGATTTATTGTGGGCTTGAATTGCTTCTTCGCTTTTCCACTCTTCAATCATCATAAATGTGTTAGGTGTAAAAGCATCTTCAAATAGTTGATAGTTGCTGTTTCCTTCTTCTTGTAAAGAATGCTTAATTAGTTCTTGTACGTTTTCTAAAAATTCTTCTCTTTTTGCTGGGTTAACTTTCATTGAAGCTTGTAAATGAATCATGGGTGATTCCTCCTTTAATAATGATGGTGCTTTATATTATTTGTTTTGTTTTTAATCTTTCATTCAATTTATGATTAAAATGAAGATAAGTTCGAATATCATCGAACAATGAAACTATAACACCGATTAAATAACAGTGCAAGGAATTTAGTTCGAAAGTTATCGAACATTGATACACAAAAGAAGCTGTGTTATATTTTAAGCATGAGAAAACCTTATCAACCACCGAAATCTGAAATTAAATTAACGCCTATTTTACACGCGTTGAGTGATCCTAACCGGCTGCGAATTGTACAGTGTTTAGCGACAAGAAAGGAGCAGACCTGTTCGTATTATCAAAAATTAAATGTATCAAAATCAACGCTATCACATCATATTAAAGTACTTCGCGAAGCTGGAATTATCAAACTACGTATAGAAGGTACGCAGCACTATTATTCCTTGCGTTTAGAAGAACTTGAGGAATTGTTCCCAGGTCTGCTTCCTTCCATTATAAATATAGATGAGCAGTTATTTTAAAAGCTGAACTACGTTTTGTTCAGCTTTTTTGTTCAAAATAAATGTGTCCATGCAGGCTGCATCCGGGATTAAAAGAAGAACGACAGTGAGGGCAAGTCGAGTTACAGGTTAAATATTCATGAATTGATAACTCATGTTTACATACTCCGCAAAGAATAGCTTTTTCATTAAACATAGCTTTTGGCCACGTTTTAATATCATGATCAGCATGTCCGTTATGACATTGATAGCATGGATAATATGTATTACAGCAATAAAATTTTATTGCAATAATATCTTTATCCGTACGATAGTGCATGCAGCGCGTTTCGGAATCCACCGTATCACCTTTTACGACAGGTGCAGATTTGTTCATTATCATCACTCCCTATGAAAAGTATAGCATGCTTTTATACGCCTTATCATACATATGTAAAAAGAAAAATGCTATAATAAAACCATCGTTTTACATGTCAGATTGCATGCTAAAAAGATCAGATAAAAATTGATGTTAAAACAGATCAATTAAGTGAAGTAAAGAGAGGAAGAAAAAATGAGTAAGCAAGTTATCGTTTTTACCGGAGGCGGAACAGCTGGACACGTAACACCAAACATTGCCATTATGAAAGAATTAGACAGTGAAAAATGGGATATCCATTATGTCGGTTCTCACAATGGTATCGAGAAAGAATTAATTACAAAATTAAACGTTCCATATCATGCAATTTCAAGCGGTAAGCTACGTCGCTACGTAGATATGGAAAATGTAAAAGATGTATTTCGAGTAGCAAAAGGAGTTGGCGATGCACGTCGCGTGCTGAAAAAGTTAAAGCCTTCTCTTGTGTTTTCAAAAGGCGGTTTTGTCACAGTTCCTGTTGTAATGGCTGCTAAATCGTTAAACATTCCCGTGTTCATTCATGAAAGTGACTTAACACCGGGACTGGCAAATAAAATTGCGCAGAAATTTGCCACTAAAATTTTTACTTCTTTTGATGAAGCGGCAAACTATTTTCCAAAAGAAAAAGTGCAGGTTGTTGGTTCACCTATTCGAAAAGAATTATTTAGCGGAAGCGCAGCGAACGGGGAAAGCTGGCTTCGCTTTTATGATAAGCGCCCAATTTTAACGATTATGGGCGGAAGTTTAGGAGCACGCCGCATCAATGAAGTTGTTCGAGAATCCTTGCCTGAACTGCAAAAGAAATTTCAAATTGTACACCTGTGCGGAAAAGGCAATATTGATACAAGCCTTGAAAAAGAGTCGGGCTACCGTCAGTTAGAATATGTCAATGAACAGCTTCCAGATGTTCTAGCAGCGACTGATTATGTGATTACACGCGGCGGATCCAATGCCATATTTGAGTTTTTAGCCCTTCATAAACCGATGATGATTATTCCTTTATCAAAAGCACAAAGTCGAGGAGATCAAATTTTAAATGCACAGTCCTTTAAGAAAAAAGGCTACTGTATGGTTGTGGAAGAAGAACAGTTAACAAAAGAAGTGTTTTTGCGTGAAGTAAATGAACTTCAGCAGCAGGCAAGTACGATGAAGCGTACAATGCGTGAAGCAACAAAAACGGATGCCATTTCAATTCTTGTAAATGAAATTGAGAAAATGAGCTAAAAAAAGCGTTCTTATCGAGGAGATAAGAACGCTTTTTTTCTTTGAATCTATTATTTTAAAATAATGAATAAACAGCAAAAAATAAAGATTTTAAAATTTCAAAAAATGTTGTTGACAGTAAATTTTAACAGGAGTAAGATTACTCTCATGAAACGTTCCACAGTGAAACGCTGAGTCTTTCCTGAAAGAGAGGGAAAGAGCGGAGGACCCAATTATTAGGGGTGAATCTCTTAACTGAGTAGGGTTACTTTCTTGACCCGAACCCGTCAGCTAACTTCGTAAGCGTTAAGAGAGAGGATGGTGTAATCGTGGTCGTTTTCTATAACAGCGGATAGCGCGTTCCTTTCAAAATATAGGTGAAAGGAGCGTCAAGATGCATCTATCTAAGCAAATGATTCAAATGATTGAATATCGCGCAATATGCGATCAGCAATCTTTTGATCTAGCAAACCGCTATTTGTCTACGTTGGCTAATCAAAGTATTAAACGCAGCAGTAAAAAACATAATTAAGCCTAAAAATTAAATAACAAATATACGCTTAATCAATTATGAGCGGGGGACCCAATATTTTGTACGTATGTACTAGGGGTGAATCTCTTAACTGAGTAGGGTTACTTCCATAACCCGAATCCGACAGCTAACTCCGTAAGCGTTTTGGGAGTAAAAAAATTCGTGTCGATCACGGCTTATTTGTCGTGCATTAAACCGCGGAAGAGGACTCTCTTCTGCGGTTTTTTTAATAAAAAAACAGGAGAGCAGGTTATGTCTGCACCGTAAAGAGGCTATAGTAGGGCTGTTAAAACGTGATTAACAATACGTGAGGAATAAACAATCAAAGATAACCTTTCGCAGCTAGCTCACTTGGGCGTGATGCTTTACGCACAGTAACAGTCACTAAGCTCAGACAATCATTGGTAGTAAGAAACAGTTAGGAGGGAGCAACTTGGATATGATCATGCTTGGAACGCTTGTCATATTAACAGCTGCTATGTACGGAATTATTTGCTGGTCGTCTCATGTAGTAGATGAAAGAGAGGAGAAGTGAACATGTCGTTCATTTTGCTAGGTATTTCAGTTCTCGTTTTAATTTATTTAGTATATGTACTGTTAAATCCAGAACATTTTTTAATAAGCGGAGGAATAAAACGTGGGGATTTTTCTACTATCAGTTGCGCTGCTGCTTGTTTTTGTAGCGCTTATTGCAAAGCCCGTAGGTATTTATATAGCGAATGTGTTTTCAAACGATAAAAACACTAGCTTGGTAGGAAAGATAGAAACGGTGATGTTTAAAGCAGCAGGAATCAAAGGATACAATCAGACGTGGAAGCAATATGCACTTGCTCTCGTTTTGGCGAATACGTTTATGATTTTTGTGGTGTACATTATCTTCCGGTTTCAAGGGGTACTGCCGCTTAACCCAAGCCACATCAAAGGAATGGATCCGGCCCTTGCTTTTAACACGGCCATTAGTTTTATGACAAATACGAACTTGCAGCACTACAGCGGTGAATCAGGTTTGTCCTATTTCTCGCAGATGGCAGCCGTTGTATTTATGATGTTTGCTGCACCAGCAACGGCACTTGCAGCAGCAATCGCTTTTATTCGCGGGTTGGCAGGGAAGGAAATGGGAAACTTTTTTGTTGATTTTGTAAAGTCAATTACGCGTGTTTTACTTCCTATCGCTTTTATAACAGGCATTTTATTTATGTTTTTAGGTGTCCCTCAAACGTTAAGCGGAACGGTGACTGCCCATACATTAGAGGGGGCAACACAGCAAATAGAAAGGGGACCAGTTGCTTCTTTTCTTTCAATTAAAGAGCTAGGCAACAACGGAGGGGGGTTTTTTGGTGTTAATTCAGCCCATCCGTTTGAAAATCCTAACGCGTTAAGCAATGTATTACAAATCGTCCTTATGCTTTTATTGCCAACAGCACTTCCTTTTACGTACGGAAAAATGATCGGACAGCGTAAGCAAGGCCGCATCTTGTTTGTAGCGATGAGTATGCTGTTTATCGTTATTTTAAGCACAGCGTTTGTAACAGAGTGGGGCGGTAATCCAAGACTTGGTGCTTTTCACCTAAATGAAGCGAGCGGTTATATGGAAGGGAAAGAAGTCCGTTTTGGTGTCGGTATGTCAACTCTGTACGCCATCGTGACGACAGCAAGTGAAACAGGTGCAGTCAACACCATGCACGATACTCTTACGCCTCTTACCGGGTTATTGACGCTTGGAAATATGATGTTAAATACCGTATTTGGCGGTGTTGGAGCAGGGTTTATGAATGTGATGATGTACGTCATCATTGCCGTATTTTTATCAGGTTTAATGGTTGGCAGAACACCAGAATACGTAGGTAAAAAAATTGAAGGAAAAGAAATGAAGCTCATCGCCGTGACGCTTATTCTGCAGCCGCTGCTAATTTTAGGAGGAACAGCCGTAGCGCTCACTACTCATTTGGGAATAGAAGGTATATCAAACCCAGGCTTTCACGGCTTAAGTCAGGCACTGTATGAATTTACATCATCAGCAGCAAACAATGGATCTGGTTTTGAAGGACTAGGTGATGCAACGCCGTTTTGGAACATTTCTACGGCAATTGTTATGTATATTGGACGCTACTTCGGACTAATTACGATGCTGGCGGTATCGAGCTCACTAGCATCCAAGCAGCTTATTCCTGAAACACCTGGGACATTTAAAACGGATACGTCTTTATTTAGCGGCATTTTAATTGGAACTACCGTTATTGTAGGAGCACTTACGTTTTTCCCAGTGCTTGTACTTGGGCCGGTTGCTGAGTATTTGACACTGTAATCAAGAAAGCGGAGGATTATAATGAATAAACGGAATTTTACGAATAATCTTGAATTGGATCGTAACAGTCACATTCAAGGTTCTGTAGATAAACAAACTTCATCGATTTTTATTCAATCAGTAAA
The DNA here is from genome assembly GCF_057586255.1 of Priestia sp. SRI_019. Classification (NCBI taxonomy): domain Bacteria; kingdom Bacillati; phylum Bacillota; class Bacilli; order Caryophanales; family Bacillaceae; genus Priestia; species Priestia sp. SRI_019. Next base: position 1,609,666 of record NZ_JBYCZN010000001.1, read on the forward strand.
GCAGGCTTTTATCAAGCTAAGTCCAAGAACGATGATAAAAAATCCTATCATGTTCGTAGTAGAAATCGGGTTTGTTATTACGCTTTTTTTAGCTGTTGTTCCAGACCTTTTCGGAGAAAGTACAGTAAGCGCAGGCTTTAATATTGCCGTATCCCTCGTGTTATTTTTTACAATTGTTTTTGCTAATTTTGCAGAGGCATTGGCAGAAGGTCGGGGAAAAGCACAGGCAAACTCATTAAAACAGTCTAAAGGGGATATTACAGCTAATAAACTTGGAAACGGGCAAATGATACAAGTGTCGGCATCGCAACTAAAAAAAGGAGATATCGTCGTCGTTTCACAAGGCGAAATGATTCCTGGAGATGGAGAAATCATTAAAGGACTGGCATCTGTTGATGAATCGGCCATTACCGGTGAATCGGCACCTGTTATGAAAGAAGCAGGCGGGGATTTTAACTCTGTAACTGGAGGTACAAGAGTTGTCAGCGATGAAATTACAGTTAAAATTACGTGTGAACAAGGTGAATCGTTTTTAGATAAAATGATTTCGCTTGTTGAAGGAGCAGAGCGTCAAAAAACGCCAAATGAAATTGCGCTAAATACGGTTTTAACAAGCCTGACGATTATTTTCTTATTAGTTGTTGTGACGCTTCCTGTCTTTACAAACTACTTACATTTTCAACTCGACACGGCTATTTTAATTTCACTGCTCATCTGCCTCATTCCTACAACAATTGGAGGATTATTGTCAGCCATTGGAATTGCTGGGATGGACCGAGTTACGCAGTTTAACGTGATTGCTATGTCAGGAAAAGCAGTAGAAGCAGCTGGTGACATCAACACAATTATTTTAGATAAAACCGGCACCATTACGTTTGGAAACCGAATGGCTCATCAATTAACGACTGTAGAAGGAATAGACGAACGTGAACTTTACAAATGGGCGTTTGTTTCTTCTCTTTATGACGAAACACCAGAAGGGCGCTCAGTTGTTGATTTTATTCAAAATCGCATGGGAGTAGAAGATCTTAGAAAAACCGAAGGAACGTTTGTTGAATTCAAAACCGAAACGCGAATGAGCGGCATTGACTTACAGAATGTATCTGTACGGAAAGGGGCAGTGGACGCCGTCACGGCATGGATAGAGTCAAATGGAGGGAAGATTCCCTCTGATTTGCAGCAAAAAGCAAACGAAATTGCAGGAGCTGGTGGCACGCCGCTTGCTGTGGCCGCTGATGATAAAATTTACGGCTTGATTTATTTAAAAGACACGGTAAAACCAGGAATGAAAGAACGCTTTGAGGAACTTCGTAAAATGGGTATCAAAACAGTCATGTGTACAGGAGATAACCCATTAACCGCAGCAACCATTGCAAAAGAAGCGGGAGTAGATGAATTTATTGCGGAATGCAAGCCACAAGACAAGATTCAAGTGATTAAATACGAACAGCAGCAAGGAAAGCTAGTTGCCATGACAGGTGACGGAACAAACGATGCCCCTGCACTTGCTCAGGCTGATGTTGGCTTAGCAATGAACAGCGGAACCTCAGCTGCTAAAGAAGCAGCAAATATGGTGGATTTAGATTCTGATCCCACTAAAATCATTGAAGTCGTTTCGATTGGAAAACAGCTATTAATGACAAGGGGTGCCTTAACTACATTCAGTATCGCAAACGATATTGCTAAGTATTTCGCTATTATTCCAGCGATGTTTACCTTGGCGATTCCGCAAATGGAGGCTCTTAACGTAATGAAGCTGAATTCACCTCTATCTGCCGTATTGTCAGCGCTTATTTTTAATGCGGTCATTATCCCGCTGTTAATTCCCTTAGCCATGAAGGGAATTGCGTATAAGCCGATGAGTTCTAACGCCCTGCTGCGAAAAAATTTGTTCATTTACGGGTTAGGTGGGGTATTGGTTCCATTCATTGGGATTAAAGCAATTGACTTACTACTTTCATTTGTAATGTAGAGGAGAAGAAACGATGATACAAACAGAACGAACGGGAAGCATTATTGTTCGCTTAACAATTATGATGATAATTCTTTGTGGCCTTATTTATCCTGTTGTGATGACAGGAATTGCTCAGACGGCTATTCCAAGTAAAGCAAACGGCAGCTTAATCTATTCAAACAAGCATCAAGTTATCGGTTCTGAGCTCATTGGGCAGCAGTTTACGAGCAATACATTTTTTCATGGCAGAGTCTCTAGTATTGATTATAACGGGGCAGGGTCTGGGTCGTTGAATTTAGCACCTTCAAATAAAGATCTTACGAATCGTATCGAGAAATCCGTAGCGGCGTGGAAAAAAGAAAACGAGGTGCCAAAAGAAGGAATTCCAATTGATGCCGTCACAAATTCGGCTTCTGGACTCGATCCTGACATTACGCCACAAGCTGCATATGCACAAGTAGAACGTGTGGCAAAAACAGCACATATTAACACCAACAGGCTAAAAGAGCTGATCAAAGAACATACTCAGCAAGGAGCTTTTGGTGAAAAGCGAGTAAATGTAGTAGAGCTGAATTTAGCTGTTCAACGAGAGCGCTAATTACATGCACTCGCTTCATATGTTGAAGCGAGTGTGATAAAGGAGTACAAACAATGAAAGAAAAAGAAGCTCATCCATACTTTCGAAGAAAAACTCCGGAAGAACTATTGCGTGAACTTCATGATCAGAAGCGTGGAAAGCTTAAACTTTACATCGGTGCCGCGCCGGGAGTAGGAAAGACGTATAAAATGCTTCAAGATGCGCACGATTTAGTCAAAGAAGGCATAGATGCCGTAGTTGGATATATAGAAGCACACGGCAGGCACGAGACTAAAGAGATGCTTGGAAATCTAGAAGTAATCCAAAGAGAAACCATTTTTTATAAAGGAAAAGAATTGCAAGAACTTGATTTGCTGGCGATTGTAAGAAGGCGCCCAAAAGTTGTAATTATCGATGAACTCGCTCATACAAATGTTCCGACAAGCCGTCATAAAAAACGTTTTGAAGATGTTTCTTACCTGCTCAACCAAGGTATTTCAGTCATGTCAGCAATGAATATTCAGCATATGGAAAGCGTACATGATCTCGTATATGCCATTACCCAGGTAAAAGTTCGTGAAACAGTGCCAGATTTATTTATTCAGCAAGCAGATGAAATTCAGCTTGTCGACGTTACGCCGGAACAGCTGCAAAAGCGTCTTCGTGAAGGCAAAATATACGAAGGCCATAAAATTGAACAAAGCCTGCAGTCTTTTTTTAAGCTCGCAAATCTCCATGCTCTTCGTGAATTAACGCTCAGAGAAATAGCGGATGAAGTGGACGGCAAACTCATTCATTCCCATGAAATTGGCGTAACAGGTATTTGCGAACGCATTTTAGTATGTATTCAATACAGTGAAACAGCTGAAAAATTAATTCGACGAGGCTGGAGAATGGCGAACCGATTGAAAGCAGATTTACTGCTGCTTCATGTTTTTACAGGCGAGCAAACTGAAAGGCATCAAGCACAAATCAAACAGTGGCAGGAATTTGCTAATCGCTTTCACGCATCGCTACTTGTTGAAGAAGCTAAAAAGCAAAAACCAGCTGCAGTGATTGTGAACGTAGCCAAGCAGTATCGCGTTACTCAAATCTTACTAGGGCAATCAGCGAGGACAAGGTGGGAAGAGATTCGAAAAGGCTCTATTGTGAATACAATTATGCGGCAGACTCATAACATCGATATTCATATTGTTTCAGATTCAGCAAAGCAATAACAATAAAATGGATGTATAGTAAAAGGAGAATATAAGTGAATATTGCGTTCTTTTTACTTCCTAAAAAAGAAGTCGTTACCTTGTCGACACAGTCAACTGTCCGTCAAGCATTGGAGAAAATGGAGTATCATCGCTACTCTTCTGTACCTCTCATTAACCAAAAAGGAGAATATGAAGGGACTTTGGCAGAAGGAGACTTGCTATGGAAGCTAAAAAGCCTAGAACATATAGAACTCCATGAGTTAGAACACCTGCGAATTGAAGAGGTCCCAAGGCATCGCGATTATGAACCTATCACCATTAATGACGAAATGGAAAGTATTTTGTCACGCGCGGCGGAACAAAATTTTGTACCAGTTGTAGATGATCAAAACATTTTTATTGGACTTGTGCGGCGAAGAGAGATTATAGAGTATTGCATCTCTCAACTTTTTATACGTGGAGAAGCCCCTTTAAATATGAAGATTTAGTTAAGTTTACGTAAAAAACATAATTTTTACATAAAAGGTAGTCTCTTTTTATATAATTAATGTTATAATAAGAGATGTAAAGACGAAACTTGCGTAATGTAAGCCTCTAACATTTGTTAGAGGTTCTTTTTTTACATAACATAAAACATTTGATTTCAGTTCTTTCTACGGTTAAGTTAGAATAAGTGTTAAAGTAAGAGGTTTCTTGCTTTTTTACATAAGAAAAGTGAGCTGTACAAAGGAGACAAAGTATATTGACTACGGAAAAAACAAAAAGCGATCAATTACGCAGCATATTCAAAACTATTATCTTCGCTATCGCTCTAGTATTTATGATTCGCGCATTTTTATTTTCTCCGTATATTGTAGAAGGCGCTTCAATGAACCCAACGCTGCATAACGGAGAGCGTTTGTTTGTGAATAAACTGTCGTATTCGCTCCATGATATTCGCCGCGGAGATATTGTGATTATTAAAGATGAGGCTAAGAATAAGCATTATGTAAAAAGAGTAATCGGTCTGCCAGGTGAAAAAATCGAAATGAAAAAAGATCAGCTTTATATTGATGATAAAAAAGTAAGTGAACCTTATTTAAAAACGAATCGTCAAATTGCCAATAACATGGATATGGAGCTAACAGGAGATTTTGAACCCGTTCAAATACCTAAAAACGAAGTATTTGTAATGGGTGATAACCGTCTGTACAGTATGGATAGCCGCAACGGTCTAGGTCTCATTGATGAAAAACGGATTGTCGGAAAAAGCGAATTTGTATTTTACCCCATTAAAAAAATAAGAAAAACAACGTAAAAAGAAATGCCGGCCAAGGTATTTCTTTTTTTGTGCCTATGTCTACTCGGCTTCTAGATGGGCAAGCTAAGGAAAAAAGGTGTGAATTAATTGAAGACAGCCTATGAAAAATTATTTAAGCATTTTAAATTTGTTGATGCTCTTGAGATGAAAAACCGATTAGCAATGGGACCTATCCTCACATACGCTTCACGGGAAAACGGAGAAATGTCTGATATTGATATGTCTTTTTACGAAAAACGAGTAGGGGGCGTCAGTACGGTAATTATCGGCCCCGCGTTTACCACAGAAAATGGCCAAGTAGCACATGGTCAAATCGGAATTCATCGTGATCACGTCATACGAAAGCTTCATCAACTAACCCAAATGATTCATAGAAGAGGAGCTAAAGCGATTCTTCAACTATCGCACGGGGGCAGAAAGTGTGTAGAAATGGAAAATAAGTGGCAAGCTATTAGCCCAAGTGAAAAGCCTCATAAACGTAAAGGGAAAAAGCCTGTTCAAATGACCGAGCGCGATATAACTTATGTAGTTCAAGCGTTTGGCGAAGCTACCACCAGAGCTATTGAAGCAGGGTTTGATGGAGTAGAAATTGACGGGGGAAATGAATGTTTACTGCAGCAGTTTATGTCAAGGCAAGCCAATGAACGAAGTGATTCTTATGGCGGAAGCGCAGAAAACCGCTTCACTTTTGCACTTGAAGTTATTCGTGAAGTGACGCGTCGAGCAGCACATGCGGGCAAACCATTTATTGTGGGGTATACATTAGCACCCAAAGAAAAAGGCTATTTAGGAACTAAAGTGGAAGATACATTTGAGTGGATTGATCGTCTTGTTCATACAGAAATTGATTATTTACATATCAGTGCTTTGCATGAACCTACCTTAAATAGGGAAGAAAATCGTTCACTGCTTTCTTCGATTATTAAGCACGTCAATCATCGGGTCCCTCTTGTGGGTACAGGAGGACTTACGGCAACAGAAGTAGCAGAAGCTTTCGAGCAAGGGCTAGCTTTAATTACGATTGAACAAGCATTAGTTGTACAGCCAGATTGGGTAGAAAAAGTGATAAATAGCGATGAGCCCGCTTCTATGGATGAGACGTCATTAGATAAAGATGTGAGTTTGCCTCCTGAAGTGCTGGCTCATTGGAAAGACACGCATAAAAACGACCGCCCTTATTAAGTGAGCGGTCGTTTTTATGTTGTTGACTTAACAAGAAGAATTTTATTTTACTGATACTATAACCAAGCAGCGTACATAGACTAAAAGAAAAAATCAAAAACACAGTTGACTTCTAGGAATAGTTAGGATTACAATATAAACAACTTATTCATAAAACGGACAGCTGATCGGACATACCGAAGGCTTCTAGCAAACAACTGTTGGAGGCCTTTTTGTGCTTTCTAACAGAAGATGAAAGTGGAGGGACAACATGAAAAAGTTAATTACGTTTGCACTTATTGGCTTTTTAGCTCAGTTAATTGATGGATCACTCGGAATGGCATACGGGGTGACATCAACTACGCTGCTTTTAACGTTTGGAATTGCACCAGCTGTAGCTTCCGCATCTGTTCACTTAGCAGAAGTTGTAACAACAGCAGCTTCTGGTGTTTCGCATATTAAATTTGGAAATGTAGATAAATCGATGGTGTTAAAACTAATTATCCCAGGTTCCATCGGAGCTTTTGTAGGAGCCTGCTTTCTAAGTAATTTACCTGGAGATGCAGTAAGGCCTTACGTTTCAACATTCTTATTACTCCTAGGAGTTTATGTGTTATTTCGTTTTTTATTTACGTTTAAAACAAACGAAGAAAAGAGCACCAAACCTTTATCGACGAAGCAGTCCATTCCGTTGGGATTAATTGCTGGATTTGCTGATGCTACAGGCGGCGGCGGCTGGGGGCCGATAGCAACGCCTGTATTGCTAGCTAAAAAAGGCACAACAGCACGGAAAGTCGTTGGAACCGTGGATACAAGTGAATTTGCTATTGCCGTCTCGGCTACACTTGGCTTTTTAATTTCTCTTGGCTGGGAGCAGGTAAACTGGTTCTGGGTAGGCGCCCTTATGATTGGCGGAATTATCGCAGCTCCGATTGCTGCATGGTTTGTTCGTATTATCCCGGCTCACTTGCTTGGTTCACTTGTTGGTGGGTTTATCATTTTAACAAATGCTCGAACACTCTTAAACACTTGGGTATCAAGCAGCTCAACTCAGATAGCTGTATATGCATTCATACTTATTGTGTGGGCAGCAGCAATCATTTACTCACTGTTACAAGGAAAAAAATATAATCAAAATCGAAACGTAGAAGTTTCGTAATAAAAGAGGATGGAATAAAAGTAGCTTAGTTAAAGGAAGACCTGAACGCATTTGATTCTGGATGGAGAATCAAATGCGTTCAGATTTTTTTATGTTTAGGGTGAAGGTAGTTTCATATATATAGTGGCTTCTAGCTGTTGATTGGAGCGCAAGCGACGAGGAGGCTTAGCGGCCGCCTGCGGAAAGCGAAGGCTTGCACGGAAATCAACAGCGGTGTAACAAGGGGGCCATACTAGCGTATTATCCCATTTGTTCGTCTTTAGATTGGGGTGATTTCATTATGTCTCAATCTCTTTTATTATCTGAATTCCTTAAAATAGAGAAGCGTAGATATTTTTTTTGCATCTTATGATACAATAGACGAGTTCATTCATGAGTGGGAATACTTTCTAACACATATAAAATTCATTGAATCGTCGAGGTGTGAAGAGTAAGTGGTCTATTTTATTTTAGTATTAGTAGCAGCTATCGAAGTAATTGTCTTATTGATTAATCGACCTGTATTTGCAAACATTCCATATGTTCAAGTATATATTGTTCCTTTGTTAATAGTAATTGTCATCACGATGCTACTTTCGCGAAATCCAAAGAGATTTATGCGGTGGTTTAAACAAGGGCTTATTACGATTTCAGTCGTTGTGCTTGTATTCGTACCGGTTCTCTATGCCAAAAATCTCCCGCTGTATGGCTATAATGAAGCAAAAAAAATGCTTGCGCAAAGAGAACAGCTCTTGCTAAGTCAGTTCCAAAAAGGAAAATACGTATATCCAGCAAAAGACAGCCCTAAAAAATACCGTTATCTATTTAAAGTCAATCGTGGAAACGGCATGCTTGAATATGTATTCGACCCATACACGGGCGGTTATGAAGTTGTGACAGATGTGATAAAAAAATAAAGGTTTAGCTTATTTAAAGCTAAACCTTTTAATATGAGAAAAATTGAAACTTTTTGAAAATCTGTGCGTATTTATTAAAGAACGTTCACAAAAAAGTCACAAAAGGAGTTGCACAATGGGAAAGTTAGAATACCGACTGCTAAAGCCTGATGATACGTTTGTATCTATTTATCACTATCAATCTATTGAACTTGAACAAATTTTAGCAAGAAGAGAATGCGAATTTTTTGTTAAAGAAGGAGTAACGTATAAACAAACTTCATCTGCAGTCGAAGGTGATATACATATTATTTATGTAAAAGAACATGAACATGGACCGAAAGAGCAAGCAGAAGATGATCACAGAGAGATTATATTAGAATTCCGCGAACTGAATTCTCTTCTAGGACACCCGATTTTATTCATCTCTTCATTTGATACGCATTTGGACGTATTAAGCTATATCGGAACAGTTTATACCTACTACAATGGATGGGAATGGGAAAGAGACTCTGCGGAAATTGATGAAGATCGCAGCGTGTACAGTTTATATGTAACAAAAACAGGCGTAACGTATGAAGGGGGGAAGGTGTAATGTCAAAAACAAAAAAAATGATGGCTGGAGTTTTGACCACAGCTTTAATGACGTCGCTCGTTGCCTGTGGTTCAACTGATCAGGCAAGACCAGCTAAACCGAAAGATAAATCGTGTGACAAGTGGAAGTGGGATGAAGATACCCAAACGTACTACTGTTCAGATTCTTCTTCTTCGCACAGCGGCTCATATTATCATGGAGGCCGCTACTACGGCTCTAAAAAACAGTTGACCTCATCATCGGCCTATAAATCATTTAAATCAAGCAGCTCGTATAAATCGGGAATTGGGAGCGGCTCTAAAGGCGGTTTTGGCGGGTAATGCATAAAGAAAAGCGAGAAATGTTTTATAAAGAAATTGAAGATTTTTGGCACGATTTATACGGAACAGAGTATGCTCTTTATGACGTACATATAGAGTCTTCTCATATCATTGATTCTATTAAAGAAGCTGCAAATCAAATTGGGGAATTATTTTTTAAAACTGCACCTTTACTTCGTTCATTAGATAATCAGACGCTTTTTTCTTTAGGATTTCCAAAAGACAGCCTCCCGTACCTACGACTGAAAACGATGGAAACAGAAAGTGTGATTTCGCGCCTTGATTTTGCTGTTACGACTGATCAAATCAAGCTTTTAGAACTAAATGCGGATACGCCTACGTTTATTAAAGAATTATTTCATGTAAATGAGTTAGTCTGTCGGCATTTTCAAGTACAAGACCCTAATAAGCTTGAAGAAAAAAAGCTTGCTTTAGTATTAAAACACGCCATTTTTGAAGCTTATAACGAGCTCGATAGAACGAACTATCCAAACGTCGTTTTTTCTTCTCATGATACACATGAAGAAGATAAGCTAACGACTCTTTACTTAATGAAGCTAGCCGATGTAGATGCTACATACGTTCCATTATCCCAGCTTCGAATTGTCCCTTCCTCTACAGTGGAAGAAGGTGAACATATAGAAGCGGGCGTGTATGATCAATATGGACAAAAAATAGACGTACTTTATCGCCAAACGTATCCGCTTGAACATTTAATTGAAGATGAAGATCCGAGTACGCATGAAAAAGTCGGACATATGCTTTTAACATTGGCACAGCAAAAACAAGTAGCCATAATCAATCCGCCTTCTGCATTTTTGCTGCAGTCCAAAGCCGTTCAAGCCCTCATTTGGGCTTTGCATGAACAATATCATCCTTTTTTCACTAAAGAAGAGCATCACATCATTGAAACATACTTTTTACCAACGTATTTAGAAGAAGATCCATTTATTGAAAGAAAACAAGCATTTGTAAAGAAACCATCTTTTGGTCGTGAGGGAGATACCGTTGAAATTTATAATGAAGACGGAATCAAAATAGACGAAGATCAGCATAAAACATATCAAGAATACACGGCTGTGTATCAACAGTTTATTCCATTGCCAACTGCAACGATGAAGACTCAAACGCAAACAATAGAGGCTCATATCATGTACGGGTGCTTTTTATTAAATGGAAAAGCAAGCGCAGTAGGAATACGAGCTGGAAATCAAATTACCGATAACGAATCGTATTATTTGCCGATTGGATTAAAATGAAAAGGGGAATAAAAATGACACAATGGATTGATTGGGCTAGTATAGGAAGTTTTTTATCTCACGTAGCGGTAGGGTTAGGGCTATTATTTATCGGAGTTATGGTATTTGAATTAACAACAAAATTTAATGACCGTGAACTCATAAAAAAAGGCAATGTGGCGGTCGCTTTGAAATTATGGGGAAAAGGAATCGGGCTTGCTATTGTCATTTTTACTGTATGGAGCAACAGCTTAAATTTGGTAGATGCAACTCTTTGGGGAGTAGTAGGTATCATTACTCAAGTAGTGGCATATTGGATTATTGAATTTATCATGACGCCTAAAACGAGCCTAGCCAAAAAAGTAGAAGAAGGAAATATAGCGGTTGGAGTAACTCTTTTTGCAGCGTCGGTTGCCGTCGGCCTTATTGTGGCCGGAAGCTTAACATATTAAAAGAAGGCGATTCCTGTTTTACGGGGAATCGCTTTTTTTATGTCCAGATTGCTCGTGTTCACTTAGTGATAATGTACGTGTATTTTCACGGTCGGCACGAACAATTTTTTGCTGTGTGTAAAGCGGAATGACAAAGAGCAAAATAAATAAAAAAACATAGCTCATTTTTGTTATCCTCCCATGTAAATTGTAAACGCCTGCTAATAGTGTGTGACAAACAATACGTAAATATATCATATTTGACTGGGTGAACTGGAAAAAATTGAGGGATGCAAAAAGAATATAATCTTACCTTCAACAAAAACTAAAATCAGTATAGAGGCACGTCTTTTATTGAGAAAGGAGTTGGAAAAAATGAAAAGGTGGCTCATTTTGTGCTTAATGATTATAATCACAGCTGGATGTGGACGCCCAGATGAAACGTCTCAACCGAGCATTTTCCTTATACCAGAAGGGTACAAAGGATGGGTGATGGTCGAATATGATAAAGATAACGGAAATCCCAGCAAGACAGAAGGAGACTACACTGTATTTAAAGTAAATGACCAGGGAGTCGGGAAAACCAAAACGCTTTTAAGCGGCGGCGGCTGGGCAAGAAATAAATATTTCTATGTAAATAAGAATGGAGAGCGAAAGCAATTGAAGCAAGGGAAGATGATTCATGGAACGACTCAAGGTAACAAAAATCATACGGTAACCTACTTTTTCGTCGGCACCGCAAAAGAGTTCGATAAGGCCGGAGACTATCGAAGAAAACTTACCGAAGAAAGTCCTTCGTAAAAAAAGAAACGTTGCCTCTTTGGCAACGTTTCTTTTCTATCTTCATTTGAATGTGCAAAAGACGGTATCTTTTAAACGTTGAATTTCAATTAATGCTTCTTCTTGCTTATGAATTACCCAATCTGGCAATGAATGTTCAACCGACAGCTCGTCGAAACAAGCCCCGCATGTTTTAACTTCAATATAAGACTCAATATACTGAAGATGATCTAAGTTATAAGCCCAAAGTCGACGTTCAGGGCATATTGTTTCTAAGTAAAGCGGAAGCTGAAAAAAAGGATCTACTGCTTCAGAAAGTTCTAACGGTCCTTGGCTATCAGCATTGGCTACGTCTAGATAACCGCAGTGAGGACACGTGCATGAGTGCGTTGACCCGCTCAATTTTTTATCCAGTTTTACAACTCGCGCACATAGTTCGCAGTTTGGACATTTTACTAAGATAAAGTCAAGGAACTTATCTAAAAATTGTTGCTGTATTACTTGCTGATTTGTCATTTTTTGTACCTCTAACTGTCAAACTTTTTTTAGTTACGAAAATAAATCATGAAACCTACATACTATTCATAACACATGATGAGGGTTAAAACAACAAAAACCCTTTTCGACAGAAGGGTTGTGTGATATAGTATGACAAATCAGAATAAATAAAGAAAAATGGTGAGAAAAAATGAGTCAAAACGAACAATGGACATCAAAACTGGGCTTTATCTTGGCATCTGCCGGTTCCGCAATTGGAATCGGAGCCATTTGGAAACTGCCTTATGTAGCCGGAACAAGCGGAGGAGGGGCCTTCTTTTTACTGTTTATCTTGTTTACAGCAATTATTGGTTTGCCGCTTTTGCTTGCTGAATTTGTACTAGGCAGACATACACAAAAGGAAGCAATTCGTGCTTATGATGCAGTTGCTCCCGGTTCCCTATGGAAAGGAATCGGGTATTTAGGTGTGATCACATGCTTTATTTTATTATCCTTCTATAGTGTAGTAGGAGGCTGGATTTTGCAATATATTTTTGCAAGCGTCACGGGTCAGCTGAATGGAGTAAGTGACTACGGGAGTTTATTTAACTCGACCATTGCTAATCCAACAAGTGCTGTTATCTCTCAATTTGTTTTTCTTCTTTTAACAATTGTTGTAGTAGCAAGAGGCATTCAAAATGGTATTGAAAAAGCAAACAAAATTTTAATGCCTGCTCTCTTTATTTTATTTATTATTATCATTATTCGTTCTTTAACATTAGACGGGGCAATGGAAGGCGTATCTTTCTTTTTGTATCCAGATTTTTCAAAGCTTACATCCCAAACCATTTTGTTTGCGATGGGACAAGCATTCTTTTCCCTTAGCGTAGGCGTTTCAGTTATGGTTACGTACAGTTCGTATCTATCTAAGCAGCAGAACTTGCCAAAATCGGCTATTTCAATTTCAGCGTTAAATATTTTGATTTCTTTACTAGCAGGACTGGCAATTTTCCCTGCGGTCTTCTCAATGGGTGTAAAACCGACGGAAGGACCAGGTCTTTTATTCATTGTATTGCCTTCTATTTTTGAACAGCTTCCGTTCGGAATTGTTTTTCAAACTTTCTTTTTGGCGCTGTTTTTATTTGCCACTTTGACATCTGCGTTTTCGATGTTAGAAATTATTGTTGCTTCTTTAGCCAAAGGAGAGCAACATAAGCGTATAAAGCTATCTTGGATTTCGGGCTTGCTAATCTTCATAGTAGGAATACCTTCAGCGCTATCGTATGGTTTATTAAGTGACGTATCGATTTTTGGAAAAAGCATCTTTGACGCTTTCGATTTTCTTGTAAGTAATATCCTTATGCCACTAGGTGCTCTTTTAATTGCCATCTTTGTTCCTTGGAAAATGAAAAAAGATGTACTAATTGAAGAATTTAAGCACGGTTCAACGAATGTGAAGCGCTGGTTCTCTTTATGGCTTCTTGCTATTCGATACATTGCACCTGTTTTAATTATCATTGTATTTATTAATATGCTAGGCTTTATCTAACGAAGAAACGCTGTTAAAACGCTTGGTTTTAACAGCGTTTTTTTGAAGGAAGAGGGGGATTATGATGCTTGATTTCTTGTATGATATGTTTGCAGGGGCAGGGGTATTTATTTTATTAATAATTGTGTTGCTAGTAGCGAGAACGTCAGGGAAACGCAAGAAATAGGCGGGTATAATTCCCAGTGTAAAAACCCCAAAAAAGACTAACACCACAGAATTAAACTATGATAATATATTATCCTATGAGCATAATCAATGCTCACATATGTTGTGATGAAGCGTTTTTTAGAAAGAGGGATCATCTTGAGTGGAGAAGTTCTTGTCAAGATTTTATCTCAAGCGTATGAACAAAAAAAGACATTACCAATCGTCTCATTCTCGTCTTTTTTTGAACAAAAAAAGGTGGGCTTTCGTTTAAATAACGATGTGTCCGCTGATATTATCTACCATACGCTTATGTGTATTCAGAGAAAAACGTGTGTCCAAGATGTGTTAGTGGAAGTACTAAAAGTTGATAGTCCAAACAATGACGGGGCATTTTCTGATTGTGTATATATTTTAGCAAATGGTACAAAACAGCAAGTGAAAGAATGGGTTCAACCTTTACATCCTAAAAGAGTGAAACAAGGATATCAGCACGGGACACCCATTGATGCGCCACAGTTAAAAAATGACTACCACGTGTTTGCCGTTACTTGGTCATAAGCGTTTAACCCAAAAAACATCCTGCTGTCGCTGCAGGATGTTTTTTGTTAATAAGGATGAGCATCGTGTCCTTTTTCATTAGCTTCTTCTACCGCATCAGCAGCTTTGTTGCTTCCTAACGGTGAACCGCCTTCTTTTGGCAATTTCCCGTATGTAGGAGTCATTTCTGCTCCCATTTCAATTTCTAGGGAACCATCATCATGCATTAGAAGACCAATGCCATTTGCTACTCGATTGCCATAGTCAAAATCACATTGAGTTAAAAGCTCAATCATCTTTGTTTGAACGGTATGGTGACAACATTTTAAGCCGTCTACTAAATTTTGAATAAGCTCATCACGTTCCCAGTCCTCTAGTAAACGATAGCGTTCACCAGCTTGCTTAAAATCATTTGTACGATCAATTTTTTCTTTTTTTACATTTCCTTCAACATAAGGCTGATGAGGTTTTGGATGGTCATGCGCTTCTTGAAGACCTCCAAGAGAAGAAGGCTCGTAATTCACGTGCGGGTTTTGACCTGGAGCAGCATCTACATGATAGGCCATTTGACCGTCGCGTTGATTTGTTGCTACATGTTTTTTCGGCGCGTTAATAGGCAGCTGCAAGTAGTTTGTTCCCACCCGGTGACGCTGCGTGTCGGAATAAGAAAACGTTCTTCCTTGCAGCATTTTATCATCAGAAAAATCTAGCCCGTCTACAAGTACACCCGTACCAAATGCGACTTGCTCCGTTTCAGCAAATACGTTGCTTGGATTTTTATCTAGGACCATTTTACCTACTGGTAGAAATGGAAATTGGTCTTCCGGCCAAATTTTCGTGTCATCAAGCGGATCAAAATCTAGTTCGGGATGCTCTCCATCTGCCATGATTTGTATACAAAGTTCCCACTCGGGGTAGTTACCGCTCTCAATCGCTTCATACAAGTCTTGAGTGGCGTGACTGATATTTTTAGCTTGAATTTCTTCTGCTTGCTTTTGGGTCAAATTTTTAATTCCTTGTTTTGGTTCCCAATGGTATTTCACAAGAAACGCATCGCCATCTTTGTTTACCCACTTATATGTATTAACACCGGAACCTTGCATTTGCCGATAGTTAGCAGGTATTCCCCAAGGTGAAAATAAAAAAGTAATCATATGCATAGCCTCAGGGGTGTGAGAAATAAAATCAAAAATACGCTCGGTATCTTGACGGTTTGTCACAGGATCGGGCTTAAAAGCATGAATCAAATCAGGGAATTTAATAGCATCGCGGATAAAAAATATTTTAAGGTTATTTCCTACTAAATCCCAGTTTCCGTCTTCTGTGTAGAACTTTACAGCAAACCCCCTTGGGTCTCGCATTGTTTCTGGAGAGTCCTTTCCATGGGTTACGGTAGAAAATCTGACAAAAACGGGCGTCTGTTTGCCTGCTCCTGAAAAAACTTTTGCGCGGGTGTATTTTTCAACGGGCTCGTCCCCAAGCTTTCCGTACGTTTCAAAATATCCGTGAGCTCCCGTTCCTCGTGCATGAACAACACGTTCCGGTATACGTTCACGATCAAAATGCGAAAGTTTTTCAATCAGCTGGTAATTTTCAAGAGTAGCAGGTCCTCTGTTGCCTACCGTTCGAGAATTTTGGTTATCACGAATGGGGTGACCTTGACGCGTCGTAAGCGTCTGCTCGTTTTCTCCGGCTGCATAGCGTTTGTCTTCCGAGTCACCTGATCCGCTAACATTTGTACCATGAATGCCTTTATGGCTCATAAAATAATCCTCCTTGTTTCAAACATAACAAGACTATTTTTTTCAGCTCTCGCTTTTTTATTCATTAATATGGAAATAATATAAATTTTTAGAAGAAAAACCGTTTTACTAGAGAGGGGGAACAAATCCACTAAACGAATAAATTTTAAAAAAGTTTCACATTTCAAAAAAAATAAATTGTTTTTTTTGAAATATAAAGATAATGTTACGGGTGATTTTTTACCTATTATTAGTGTAGGAAAAGGAATAATTTTGGAATATATTAGCTTTTTTGTCGAACTTATTAAGTGTTAAACGACAATAAACTACGACAATATACACCATGCAGCTGTGATACTGTCGTTTCTTGTAACATAAATGTAATATTAGTGATGTTATTTTGTAATAATGTGTTGTTACAATGTAAACGTCTTATAGATTAGTAGATTATGGCATTGGAGGAACCTTTTTTTATGAAAAAGTTGATATATTCGTTAGCGTTATGTGGATCTTTAACAGTAGTACCTACAATTAGTGAAGCTGCTTTAGGAGATGCTACGCTGCACCCAGGAACAAGTAATTCAGATGTAAAAGAATTACAGCAAAAATTAAAAAACAAAGGTTATTTTACATACGGTACAACAACAAACTATTACGGTTCAATCACGACTAGCGCAGTAAAGTCGTTTCAGCGTGCAAATGGCTTGTCTGCAGATGGTATTGCAGGTCCATCTACATTTAATAAACTGCTAGGAAGCGGAAGCTCATCAAGTTCATCAATTAGCTCAAGTTCATTGCTGCGCGTTGGTTCAACTGGACCAAACGTACAATCTTTACAGCAGCAGCTAAAGAATAAAGGCTATTTTAAGGGAACTACGACTCAATACTTCGGTTCAATTACAAAAAATGCAGTAATGGCATTTCAACGTGCAAACGGACTGTCTGTGGACGGAATTGCGGGTCCAGCTACGTTAAGTAAATTAAAAAATGGCGGTTCTAGCGCTTCAACTGGTGGTTCTAGCTCTAGCAACTCAACTATTTTACGTCAAGGTATGAAAGGTTCAGCAGTAAGCAGCCTTCAGCAAAAACTAAAAAATAAAGGTTACTTCTCAGCTGGTGTAACAGGCTACTTTGGCTCAATTACAACAAGTGCAGTAAAATCATTTCAACGTGCAAATGGTTTATTAGTAGACGGAGAAGCGGGTCCAGATACGCTGAATAAATTAAATTCAAGCAGCTCTAGCAGCTCAAAACCTTCAACATCAACAGGAAGCAGCACAAGCTCAAGCTCAGCTTCAAAAGTTATTTCATACGGTAAACGTTTTATGGGAACACCTTATGTTTGGGGTGGAGCTGCGCCTGGAGGATTTGATTGCAGTGGTTACCTTAACTATGTATATCGCAATGCAGTAGGTGTAAGTCTTCCTCGTACAGTTGCTAGCATCTATCAAACTGGTACGCGTGTAAGTTCACCTCAGCCTGGCGATATCGTTTTCTTTGAAACGTACCAACCAGGAGCTAGTCATGCTGGAATTTATATCGGAAACGGTCAATTCATGCATGCAGGTTCTTCAACAGGCGTGACAATCACATCACTAAGCAACTCTTACTGGTCAAAACGTTACTTAGGAGCAAAGCGTTACCTATAAGAGTGTAACAAAAAGGAGTAGTTGTAGAACTATTCCTTTTTTCTATGCACCATAAACGTAAAAGTAGGAAATTTTTGCGCGATTTGGTATGATAACTAGGGAACAAATAAAAGGAGTGTATAACATGGCTATTGTAGATGTAACCATTATTCCGGTAGGTACGGAAACGCCAAGCGTGAGTCAGTACGTAGCTGATATTCAAAAAGTGTTGGCCAAGCATGAAGATGAAATTACATATCAATTAACCCCTATGAATACATTGATTGAAGGGGAATTAAGCACGCTGCTAAACATTGTTCAAGAGATGCATGAAGTACCTTTTGAAAATGGCATTCAGCGCGTATGTACAAATTTACGAATTGATGATCGCCGTGATAAAGAAAATCATACGATGGCTGGGAAATTACAATCCGTACAGTCTAAATTAAAAGCGAAATAAAAAATATGCAATACAATAAAAAACGCTTGAGTATCCACTCAGGCGTTTTTTATTGTATTTATACTTAATTAGCATGCACAAGAGAAAAAATTTGAAAAGCTACGCGCAGCCGAAGGGTTTCCTCTGACGTGTGAATAGGTCTTTTTAATAACTCTTCGCATTTTTCAATTCGATAGATCACCGTGTTCCGGTGAACGAATAACTGCTTAGCAGTCTCTGAGATTTGGCAATTGGAATTTAGATATGTTTCCAGCGTGTCAAGTAAGATGGAGCGATCTTTCTTATCGTACTGCAGCAAACCTTCTAATGTTTGAGAATAGTAATCCTGTAAATCGTTTGCTGGAAGCAACCTCAGCAGTTCTTTAAACTGTTTTGGTTGATAAAATTGAATAAGCTTCGACTGATCTTTAAAATGGATGGTTTCAAGAGCTTCAACAGCTTCTTTATATGAGTCAGCGATTGTAAGTAGGGATTGGCTTTGATTTCCAACTCCAAATGACATTCGCTTATCGTAGTGACGGTAAACAGCTTCTTGCAAGCGATGCAAGCATTCTATAATCATAGGTTGAGAATGAGGTGTAAACAAAAGAATATAAAGATTGTCATAGAAAAACAAAACGGCCTCTGTATGACCTGCTGATAACTCATAGTGAAGGAGCTCATAGATCATATCATCATCGCTGTAAGGCGTGAATGTAGAATGGATTTTCCCGACGGCGCAAATATAGCTGTTTGCTGCTGATAAGCCCATCATCTGTGCTTGAAAGGAAGCATCTTCTAGCGTTTTATAATAATTGTTAACAAGCTGATTGAAAAAATCGTTTTTTCGTCGCCGTTCAGCTTCATACAAAGCCTGCTGTCTCATCATTTCGAAGGATAAAACGTTTGTCGCTTGTTCAATCGTTAGGAGCGCTGAATCGGATAAAGAAACTTGGTGTTCAATAAGTAAATAACTGTACTTTCTTGTATGTGTCGCAATCGGAAAAAGCGTAACGGTTTTTTTGGTGTGTAAAAAAGAAAAGGTTGTATATTTTGACGTTCGTAAAAACAGCTGCTTAGCACCCGCTACCGCTTCTTCCATCGGGAGTGAAAAAGGTTCGCGTTTGTTTGTATAAAAGAGTTCATGGCCATGGGTATCAAAAAGGGCAACGTGAGCATTGCATAACGTTTGAATAGATTGCATAATTTTCTCAATGCCTTTTCCTTGTAAGATGTATGAGGAAAATAGCTGATGTGTGACCATCGCTTGCTGAAGCTCGGCTGTTTTTTTATCTAAAATAAAGCTGAGAGATTCGTTAATAACCGCGCCTAACGTTTCGTCCGTTTGGAAATCAATGATCGGAAAGTGAAGTTCATCAGCTAGCTGACAAATAGAAGCAGGCACGTGTTCGAAAAAGCGCTTTGTTTTGATGGCCAATCCTGCACATTTCTTTTTAGCCATTCCTTCTACAAGTTTTGCTAAGCTTTCTTCATGTTCTTTGAAGTGATAACCGGTTGTAATTAAAAATTCTCCTTCTTTTAAAAAAGATAAAATATCGGGTGCGTCCATCATATTGACGTTATGTACTTTGCGGGTGACTCCTTTTTGCCCGGCTACTACAGATGCTTTCTCATAAATTGGAATGCGTAAAAGAGTTTGTAGTTCCATTATTTATTACTCCTTTTGTTAAAAATTCTCACATTTCCCTGCGCGTATCTTTATCTATCTTTTATTTTATAAGAAAGTTTAGTTAAAATAAATAAAATTTTCAGAAAAAAATGTATAAATTGTTAATGAAGAAGTGTATTCAATCCTGTAAGATAAAATAAATAACATATAATGTTAGAAAAAGTGACGTATATAAGACTTTATATATTTAGTGATACTAGCTAAAAAAACACTAAATCATTGTAGGACGTGTTAATGAAAACAATCAGTCATTTTCTTAAAATGAAGATAGCAGGAGGGATAGCAATGGTTGCAGATATGACGGGGAAATCTAAGCTTTGTCAGCAAATCGAAGAAAACGTTAGCTGGCTGTCACAGTTTGGGTTAGATGAAAAAGAAGGGGTCACGAGGCTTTTATATACGGAACAGTGGAATGCAGCTCAAAAGGCATTGGAAGAAAAAATGAAGGAACTTCATCTCAAAACGTATTACGATGATGTAGGAAATTTATTTGGACGGTTGCAAGGAACGGGTTCAGAACAACAAGTTATTTTAACAGGATCCCATATCGACACCGTGATAAACGGAGGAAAGTATGACGGGGCGTTTGGTGTTGTGGCAGGTATCATTGCTCTGCAGTACCTATATGCGCATTACGGCTTCCCCACAAAAACCTTAGAGGTCGTATCACTTTGTGAAGAAGAAGGCAGCAGATTTCCTCTTACGTATTGGGGATCAGGTAATATGAATGGATTACACAGCAAAAGTGATGCAAAACATGTTATAAATAAAGAAGGGGTTAAGCTGGATGACGCAATGAAACAGCTCAATTTCGGAAAAGGCCTCCACAGCGAGCCATACCGCACGGACATCGCTTCTTTTATTGAACTGCATATCGAACAAGGAAAGCAGCTTGAAATGTCTCGTTGCGATATCGGAATTGTTTCTAGTATCGTCGGGCAGAAACGATTTACAGTATCTGTTAAAGGTGAAAGTAACCATGCGGGCACAACCCCGATGAACATCAGAAAAGATGCATTTTATGTGAGCTGCAAACTTGCTAAAGCATTTATTGAACTGAGCGAAACATATCATAACGCTTTATACGTAACGGTTGGCAAAATTACACTTTCTCCAAATGCACCGAATGTAATACCAGGATATGTAGAATTCACGGTCGATATAAGACATCATGAATATGAGGCTTTACAAGAGGCAGAACGAGAAATGAAGGAGATTATAAAGCGAACAGCAGGGGGTTTAGAAGTGAATATCGACTGCTGGATGGATGAAAAACCTGTCGCCATGAGCGAAGAATTATCTGAACTTTCCAAAATTATTTCCTCGGAAAAGAATATCTCCTCCCGAGAATTAGTAAGCGGTGCAGGACACGACTCACAGGTATTTGGACGAAGAATTCCAACATGTTTGTTATTCGTACCGAGCCAAGATGGAATCAGCCATTCCCCAAAGGAATTCACCAAAGGAGAACAGTTAGAAAAAGGAGTAAAGGTCTTAATAGAACTATTATATAAACTTGCCTACTAGGAGGAATTTGACATGACTATAACAAAACAGCTTCATACACCGCCGCGTACGATTATGACACCCGGACCTGTAGAAGCAGATCCCCGCGTATTAAGAGCATTAGGAACACCTATTTTAGGTCAGTTTGACCCCGCATTTACGCACATTATGAATGAAACGATGGAAATGCTTCGTGAACTATTTCAAACCAAAAACAAATGGGCTTTTCCCGTTGATGGAACGTCTAGAGCTGGGATTGAAGCAGTTCTTGCAAGTGTAATTGAGCCTGGCGATAAAGTATTTGTCCCGATTTTCGGCCGCTTCGGCTATTTATTAACAGAAATTGCCGAGCGCTACGGAGCTGATGTACACAATATTGAATGCGAATGGGGAGAAGTGTTTGACCCTGAAACAGTTATTCGTGAAATAAAAAAAGTAAATCCGAAAATTGTTGCAATGGTTCATGGTGAAACGTCTACAGGAAGAATACAGCGGCTTAAAGAAATTGGGGCTGCATGCCGAAACCAAGATGTTTTATTTATCGTCGACGCAGTAGCCACTATTGGCGGTACGGATGTAAAAGTAGATGAGTGGAACATTGATGCATTGATTGCAGGCACACAAAAGTGTTTATCTGTTCCGTCGGGTATGGCGCCTATTACGTACAATGATCGTATTGAAAAAATTATCATGGAACGTAAAAAAGTTGAAAAAGGAATTGCCACAAAAGCAGATGCTCAAACTGTTCGTCTGCGTCCAAATATTATCAGCAACTATTTTGATTTGAGTCAGCTTCAAGACTATTGGAGTGAGCGCAGATTAAATCATCACACGGAAGCAACGTCCATGCTCTATGCTTTAAGAGAAGGGCTGCGCGTTATTTTAGAAGAAGGATTAGAGGAAAGGTTTGCAAGGCATCGCCTCCATGAAAAAGCACTTGTAGCCGGTATTAAAGCAATGGGATTATCTTTATTCGGAGATGAGGATTCAAAAGTTCCAACCGTTACTTGTGTTTTAATTCCCCCAGGTATTGACGGAGAGGCAGTTCGTTCTACGCTCCTTGAACAATTTGGGATTGAAATTGCAAGTTCTTTTGGGCCGATGCACGGAAAAATATGGCGTATCGGTACAATGGGATACAGCTGTCGAAAAGACAACGTTCTCTTTACATTGGCTGGTCTTGAAGCAGTGCTTATTCGAAACGGCGCAACCGTGAATGCAGGTTCTGCTTTACAAGCAGCATTAGAAGTTTACGAGGAAGAAGTAGCGCTGTCTAGTCTGTAAAGATTCGTTTTATTCATCATATAAAGAAAAGAGGAGATTTTCTATGAGCGAATACTTTTTTACACACCCCTATGCATCGCAGCGTACGTGTACGTTTGGAAAAAATGGAATGGTAGCAACCAGTCAGCCTCTTGCCGCTCAGGCGGGTCTTGAAATGTTGAAAAAAGGAGGCAATGCGGTAGATGCTGCTATTGCCTCAGCGGCTTGTTTAACGGTTGTAGAGCCTACGTCAAATGGAATTGGCGGAGACGCATTTGCTCTCGTGTGGATCAATGAAGAGCTATACGGACTCAACGCGAGCGGTCCTGCTCCTGCTTCTATCTCTATTGAGGCTCTGCGTGCCATGGGGATAAAAGAGATGCCGGTTCGCGGTTTTGTTCCTGTTACGGTCCCAGGTGCCCCGAGTGCGTGGGCGGAACTGTCAAAACGCTTTGGGCGACTGTCGTTAAAAGAAGTGCTGCAGCCTGCTATTTCGTATGCACAAGAAGGGTTCCCAATCTCCCCAATTTTAGGGTACAATTGGGAACGAGCGTTTGAACGATTTACACACGCGTTAAAAGGTGACGAATATAAGCACTGGTTTGAGACATTCACCAACAATGGATCTGCTCCTAAAGTAGGGGAAATGTGGCGATCACCGGACCACGCTGCTACGCTGCTTGAAATTGCCGAAACGAATGGAGAATCTTTTTACAGAGGGGATTTAGCTGATAAAATAGCAGCTTTTTCGAAAAAACACGGCGGATTTTTAGCAAAAGAAGATTTAGCAGCTTTTAGAGCAGAGTGGGTGAAGCCAATTTCAACTTCTTACCGAGGATATGATGTGTGGGAAATTCCGCCAAACGGCCAAGGCCTTATTGCACTTTTAGCTTTAAATACGCTAAAAGGCTTTTCTTTCGATGCCAAAGATTCTGTCGATACATATCACAAGCAAATTGAAGCCATGAAGCTAGCGTTTGCAGATGGACAAAAATTCATTACAGATGCTGATAAAATGACAGTAGCAGTTGAAGATTTGTTGAATGATTCTTATGCAAACAAGCGCAGAGGGCTGATTGGCGAAAAAGCGCTTATTCCCGAAGCCGGACAGCCGTCTCATAGCGGCACGATCTATTTAGCGACAGCTGATGGAGAAGGAAACATGGTATCATTCATTCAAAGTAATTACATGGATTTTGGCTCAGGACTTGTCGTACCTAATACGGGCATATGCCTGCAAAACCGCGGGCATAATTTTTCGTTAGACCCACAGTACCATAACCGATTAGAGCCTGGAAAACGAACCTACCATACCATTATTCCTGGATTTTTAACAAAGAATAAAAGCGCTGTAGGTCCATTCGGTGTAATGGGCAAATTCATGCAGCCTCAAGGACATGTGCAAGTCGTCATGAATATGATCGATTTCCATCTAAATCCTCAGGCAGCTTTAGATGCACCAAGATGGCAGTGGATTGAACATAAAAAGGTTCTTGTGGAAAAAGAAATGCCTTCACATATTGTAGAAGCATTAGAACGCAAAGGGCATGATATTCATGTGGCTACGAGCAGACATACGTTTGGAAGAGGACAGATTATTTTAAGAGATGAACAAACCGGTGTATTATACGGCGGCACAGAAGCGCGAACAGACGGAGCGGTCGTTGCTTATTAGATCACAGAGAAAGGAGCGCGAGAAATGCGACAATTGGATATTTTTATAGCGTTTTTTCGCTCAGGTATGCTCGGCTACGGAGGCGGACCTTCAGCTATTCCACTCGTAAAAAAAGAAGTGGTCGATACGTACAAGTGGATGGATGACGATGAATTTGGCGATTTGTTAGCAATTGCCAATACGCTGCCTGGGCCTATTGCTACAAAGCTGGCTGGATACATCGGCTATCGAGTCGGCGGTATTTTGGGTCTCGGGACAGCTTTATTTGCAGCCGTTATTCCAACCGTTTTTTTAATGGTATTGCTGTTAACAACTTTAACGCAATTTAAAGATCAGCCGTGGGTTATGGGCATGACTAAAGCAGTTGTTCCTGTAGTGGGAGTTATGCTCGCGGTTATGACGTGGGACTTTTTTAAAAAATCAACGTCTGGTTTAGGGTGGACGCCAGCTATTATCTTACTGATTATTAGCTTAGGATTAATGGAATTTGCCCATATCCATCCAGCGGTCATTATTATTGTTCTTATGGCGGCAGCTTGGATTCCGCTAAAACGAAAAGGAAAAAAAGGCGAAAGTGCTGAACACAAGCAGAAGAGGGAATCGGTATGATTTATATTCAGCTATTCATGGCGTTTTTTGTTTCAAATATTTTAGGGTATGGAGGCGGACCTGCGTCGATTCCGCTTATTCAAAAAGAAGTCGTAGATCGCTACCATTGGCTTACGGTCAAAGAGTTTAGTGAAATGCTGGCAATTGGAAATGCGCTTCCTGGTCCGATTGCAACAAAAATGGCGGGGTTTATCGGATATCAGCAGGCTGGGATTTTAGGCTCTGTGATTGCTCTTTTTGCAACGATTGCTCCATCGGTTTTACTTTTAGTTATTTTACTTCGAATATTATTTAAGTATAAAGATTCGCCAAATGTTAAGAAAATGACGAACTACATTCGTCCCGTTATCGCTATTTTACTGGGCTTGATGGCATATGAATTTTTTATGAATTCATACGGTGATTCAGGGATATGGCAAACTTTATTTTTAGTAGCAGCCAGCTTTCTTTTATTGGAAAAATTGCGTGTGCATCCAGCGTTCGTTATTGTCGGAGCACTCGTATACGGAGCTGTTTTTCTTGCTTAAATGAAGCTCTCAAATAATGAGAGTTTTTTTGTGTAAAAGAGACGAAAAGAGGGGAAGTCATGGTTGAAAAAGCAGCGCTAGAAAACGTTCAGGATTTGGTTAAACTGCGAATGTTGCTCATGAAAGAACTGGGAGAATTAAACGGCAACGAGGAGCTGTTTCAAAAAGCTACAGAAAAATATTTTACTGCAAATATAAATAATCCAAATAGCTATACGGCTATTTTAAAAGCGGATGGAGAAATTGTATCAGCAGGAAGCATCGGATTTTTTATACGTCCGCCTTCACCGAGTAACCTCCAAGGAAAAGAAGCATATGTTATGAACATGTATACAGCTTTTGATCACCGAAAGCACGGCTATTCTTCAGCTGTTTTAAAGCATTTGATGCAGTACTGCCAAAAAAGTGGCGTAAATCGAATATGGTTAAATGCTTCTTCCGCTGGAAAAAGCTTGTATCAAAAACATGGATTTATTGAATGTGAATCTGAAATGGAATACAAGTTTGAAAAAAATTAGAGCAGCAAAACTCTTGATAGAGAAGGGTTTGAAAGAGCTGTGGTTTTTAAAAAATAAAAAAATTAATAAAAAGTGTTGACGAAGATAAAAAAACCATTCATAATACAAATCAACATCACACAACATTACACACAACTTGGAAGCGACAAACAGTTTCAAACGATCGGAACTGATTATCCAAGTACACATACATAGTCAATACTGAGCGTTGATAGGAGCACTAGTAGAAAAAATTTCCCTGTAACAGAGAGCTGACGGTTGCTGCGAGTCAGAACACAAATTTTTTCGAAGTACATTCCTTGAGCATCTTTTCCGAGCAGGAAAAGACGGCCTGGCCGTTATTTTAATGAAGAGGCAAGCAAAATGCTTGCAACTAGGGTGGTACCGCGAATTTTCGTCCCTACTGACTCTTAAGAAAAATCTTAAGGGTGAGTAGGGACTTTTTGTATTTCGGTCCGTTATAATTTTATATCCATTACAAGCGATGAAAAGAGCATAGTAGCAAAATCTTCCCTGTATTCAGAGAGCTGATGGTTGGTGCGAATCAGTACAAAAGAGATTGCGAATTACATTCTTGGAGCTTTCTTTTGGCGATAGTCAAAAGCGGCAATAGCCGTTATCTTAATGAAGAGGCAAGCAATGCTTGCAATTAGGGTGGTACCGCGATCAATTCGTCCCTACTGATACAATCAGTAGGGACTTTTTGTATATCCGCATAAGCGGCTGTGTAGGTGTAAAACGGATTTTTCAATACAAACTAAACGAGAAGATCCGTTCAAGGTTATAAAATCAAAGGAGGATTTTTAAAATGACAAAATCACTAGAACAATTACGAGGACAAATCGACGAAATAAATTTAGAAATTTTAGAATTATTAAATAAACGCGGTGAAATCGCACAAGAAATCGGAAAAGTAAAAGGTACACAAGGTGTGAATCGCTTTGATCCAGTTCGTGAACGTAAATCGTTAGATCAAATCTTAGCTAACCATAATGGACCATTCGAAGCTTCAACAATTCAGCATATTTTCAAAGAAATTTTCAAAGCAAGCTTAGAGCTTCAAGAAGACGATCACCGCAAAGCACTTCTTGTATCTCGTAAAAAGAAATCCGAAGATACAATCGTTGACATCAACGGTACAAAAGTAGGACCTGGAAACTTAGAATTTGTGATGGGACCATGTGCAGTAGAAAGCTACGAACAAGTAAAAGAAGTGGGCTTAGCGCTTAAAGAACAAGGCATTACGTTAATGCGCGGCGGAGCGTTCAAACCACGTACATCACCTTACGATTTCCAAGGTCTTGGAGTGGAAGGGTTAAAAATCTTACGTCAAGTAGGCGATGAGCTAGGCCTATCAATTATTAGTGAAATTGTTTCTCCTCAAGATATTGAAACGGCTCTAGACTACGTAGATGTGATTCAAATTGGAGCACGTAACATGCAAAACTTTGAGCTATTAAAAGCAGCAGGTTCTGTAGACAAACCAATTCTTTTAAAACGTGGATTGGCAGCAACAATCGAAGAATTCATTAACGCTGCTGAATACATTATGTCTCGCGGAAATGGAAACATTATTCTTTGTGAACGCGGTATCCGCACATACGAGCGTGCAACACGCAACACATTAGATATCTCAGCTGTTCCAATCTTGAAAAAAGAAACACATTTACCAGTTGTAGTAGACGTAACGCATTCAACAGGACGCAAAGACTTACTATTACCATGTGCAAAAGCAGCGATTGCTATCGGCGCAGATGCGGTAATGGCAGAAGTTCATCCAGACCCAGCAGTAGCACTATCAGATTCAGCACAGCAAATGAACATTCCTGAATTCCACAAATTCATGGAAGAATTAAAAGGTGCAGCAGTAAAATTATCTTAATTTCATAGTGATACAGTGATAAGAAACTAGTAGCAAACATTTCCCTGTCTCAGAGAGCTGACGGTTGGTGGAAGTCAGTACACAAATGTGAGCGAATTACACTCTTTGAGTACTCTTTTATAGAGCGGTCAGCGGATCGTTAACAATTCGAGGTGGCAAGCAATGTTTGCAACTAGGGTGGTATCGCGAGAAAAACTCGTCCCTATGACGTAGGGGCGAGTTTTTTATTTTTTATAACAGAAAGGAATCGATAATATGAGATATTTAACAGCAGGAGAATCGCACGGACCTCAATTAACAGCGATTATTGAAGGAGTACCGGCAGGGCTTGAATTAACAGCCGAACATATTAATGAAGATTTAGCAAGAAGACAAAAGGGACATGGGCGCGGACGCCGCATGCAGATTGAAAAAGATCAAGTTCAGATTAAAGGCGGGGTTCGCCACGGTGAGACGCTTGGTTCACCCATTGCTTTAGTCGTTGAAAACAAAGATTTTACTCACTGGAGAAATATTATGGGTGCTGATCCAGTTGATCATGATGAAGAAGTGAAGCGACAAATTACAAAACCTCGTCCAGGTCATGCGGATTTAAATGGAGCGATTAAATACGGCCACAGAGATATGCGAAACGTATTGGAACGTTCATCTGCTCGTGAAACGACGGTACGAGTAGCCACAGGCGCAGTTGCCAAACAAGTACTAAAAGCTGTAGGCGTAAATATTGCATGTCACGTACTTGAAATCGGCGGTGTGAAAGCTGAAAAAACGGCATATGAGTCACTGACAGAACTTCAGGAAAAAACAGAAGCGTCACCTGTTCGCTGCTTAGATGAAGAAGCGGGACAGAAAATGATGAAAGCAATTGATGATGCAAAAGAAAATGGAGACAGCATTGGTGGCGTAGTGGAAGTAGTAGTAGAAGGAATGCCAACTGCAGTAGGAAGTTACGTGCACTATGATCGTAAGTTAGACTCAAAGCTAGCTGCTGCTATTATGAGCATTAACGCGTTTAAAGGCGTTGAAATCGGCGTAGGATTTGAAGCAGCTCGCAGACCGGGAAGTGAAGTCCATGATGAAATTCTATGGGATGAACAAAACGGCTATACGCGTAAAACGAACAATGCTGGAGGTTTAGAAGGAGGCATGACAACTGGGATGCCGATTGTTGTGCGAGGTGTCATGAAACCTATTCCTACCTTATACAAGCCGCTGCAAAGTGTAGATATTGATACAAAAGAGCCATTTGCTGCAAGTATTGAACGCTCAGACAGCTGTGCAGTACCGGCGGCAGCGGTCGTAGCAGAATCAGTGATTGCTTGGGAACTAGCATCTGCTATTATCGATCAATTTGGGGCAGATCGAATTCAGTTAATTCAAGAAAACGTAAAAAAACATGAAGAATACGCAAAGCAATTTTAATGAATAGAGGAGAATGAAAGGTGAAAACACGTGTATTACTTATTGGCGTTGGTCTTATTGGAGGATCATTAGCGCTAGCTATGAAGAAGCATCGTCACGTCACAGTCGTTGGAGCTGATATCAATACAAATGAAGTACAAGTAGCCAACCAGCTAGGTATCGTTGATTATGTAGCTGAAGATATAAAAACAGAAGCAGCCCAAGCAGATTATATCGTGCTTGCTACTCCAGTAGAGTACACGACAGCATGGATACACGACCTTTCTACTTGGAAGCTTAAAGAAACGGTTATCGTAACGGATGTCGGAAGTACCAAAGGTGAAATTATGAAATCAGCCGAAGCGCTGAATAAAAAACGTATTTCATTTATTGGCGGACATCCGATGGCTGGTTCTCATACGAGCGGTGCAGTCAATGCACGAGCGGATTTATTTTGTTCGGCGCGCTATATTTTAACGCCGTTTGAAAATGAGCAAAAAGAAAAAATAGATGCGCTTATGCATTTGCTAGAGCCTACAGGTGCACAATTTGTACCGCTTGATGCAGCTACTCATGACCAAATCACTGGAGTTGTCAGTCATTTACCTCATGTGATTGCGACCAGTCTTGTAAGACAAGTAAAAGGATATTCAGCACAGAATCATCTTGTCACGGAAATGGCAGCAGGCGGTTTTCGAGATATTACGAGAATTGCTTCAAGCAACCCTCATATGTGGAGAGATATACTAAAACAAAACCGTTCTATGCTTTTAACATTGCTTGATGACTGGATGAAAGAAATGGAACAAGTAAAACTATTAGTAGAAAAAGGTGACGGTCACGAATTATTTGATTACTTTTCAGATGCGAAAGAATTTCGTGATTCGCTTCACGCATAAAAGGAGAGACGTATTGTGACAGTAAAAGCTTTACGAGGAACGATTCAAATTCCAGGAGATAAATCCATTTCTCACCGTTCCGTCATGTTTGGTTCGATTGCAGAAGGAAAAACAACGATTAACGGATTTTTGCCAGGAGACGATTGCCTTAGCACCATTTCCTGCTTTCAAAAATTAGGTGTAGATATTCAAATGATTGATGAACAAAGCGTCGTAGTAAAAGGAAAAGGTATACAAGCTCTAAAAGAGCCATCTGATATTTTAGATGTTGGAAATTCGGGCACAACGATTCGCCTTATGATGGGGATTTTAGCAAATACACCCTTTCATTCAACATTGATTGGAGACGAATCTATTGCCAAACGCCCTATGAAGCGTGTAACCGGTCCGCTTCGTGATATGAATATTCATTTAGACGGCCGAAAAGACGCTAATTTTACACCGCTTGTTATTCGTGGTGGGAAAGCAAAAGGCATACACTATACATCTCCTGTTGCAAGCGCACAAGTAAAATCAGCTATTTTACTTGCTGGACTGCAGGCGGAAGGAACAACTTCTGTAACGGAACCGGCGAAATCGCGTGATCATACAGAACGTATGCTAGAGGCATTCGGTGTTAAAGTGAAAGAAGAAGGCTTAACGGTTTCAATTGAAGGCGGTCAAACGTTAAGAGGAACGCATGTAGAAGTGCCTGGTGATATTTCGTCAGCTGCATTCTTTTTAGTAGCGGGGGCTATTATTGCAAACAGCCGCATTGAAATTCAAAAAGTGGGGATGAATCCGACTCGAACGGGTATTTTAGATGTGCTTTCAAATATGGGCGCTTCGATCGAGACAGTCAAAGAAACAAAAGAAACAGCGGAACCCTATGCAGATTTAGTTGTAGAAGCTTCTCACTTAAAAGGTACGGAAGTAGGCGGAGACTTAATTCCACGCTTAATTGACGAAATCCCAATTATTGCACTAGCTGCCACGCAAGCAGAAGGAATTACAGTTATTAAAGATGCTGCAGAGTTAAAAGTCAAAGAAACAAACCGTATTGATACGGTAGTGAATGAGTTAACCAAAATGGGCGCTAACATTGAAGCAACGGAAGATGGAATGATTATTCACGGAGGTGCAAAACTTCACGGAGCAAATGTAAACAGCCACGGAGATCACCGTATCGGTATGATGCTCGCTGTTGCCTCTTGTATTGCAGAAGGGGAAACAATTATTGAAAATCGTGACGCGGTATCCGTCTCTTACCCGCAGTTTTTTGCTCACTTAGAGTCTTTACAGTAGTAAATTCCCTTATTATGTTAAAATAGCAGTTTGAAAGTTGTAAGGAATTTATAAAATTAAAACCAATGACTCTATATTTCGCCGGAGAAATCCGATATAATCATTACAACACCTCTAGTATTAAATAGAATTTGGTGAATGATTATGTTTTTGATGATTGTCTACATCGGGGCCATTTTATTTTTTATAAAAATGTTTATGGATCGAGATTTTATTTGGTTTTTGTTTTTATTGCCATTTTTGATGTTTGTTATGTTTTTTGAAACAGACTATCTTGATCATGTCCCTGAATCTGGAAGGTTAATTATCTTTACGTTTTCTTTTTTAGTCATTTATGCAATGGTTTTGGTGTATAATCGATACTTTAGAAAAGAAGGATGTAAAGAGTAAACTCAAATGTGAATCCATTGATAATGATAAAAAAAGCATGCCCTACGGCGTGCTTTTTTTATCGCTTGAATTGACATCCACTGGTGTAAGCGGCTTTTTAGCAGGGCCTTCTACCACAGATCCGTCGTAAGAGAAACGAGAACCGTGACAAGGGCAGTCCCACGTGCGGTCACCAGCGTTCCAATTCACTTCACATCCTAAATGCGTGCATGTAGTATCGACGCAGTGAAGCTTCCCTTGAGGATCTTTATAAGCCCCCGTACGTTTGCTGCTTACATATACGACCGACCCTTCATCATTTTGGAGCTGATCCAGTCCTTTTTCAGGCATTGAAAACTTACCGGTAATAAAGTGTTCAGCCACATCAAGATTTTGACGAAAGAAATGCTTAAGGCTAGGGTCCGCATAAAAACGAGATGGATTATACAACTCTGCATATGGGTTGTCTTTTCCGGTTATTGCATCTCGAATAATATGTGCTGCAATGGTGCTATGAGTCATGCCCCATTTTTTAAATCCGGTGGCAATAAAGATATTTGGCTTGCTTTCTTTAATGGGACCGATATATGGAATTTTATCAAGCGTAAATAAATCTTGTGCAGACCATTTGTAACGAAAATGTTGAACAGTAAAATTTTCTTCGGCGAACCTCTGAAGGGACTCATAGTGGAACATAGTATTAATTCCTTGTCCAGCTTTGTGGCCTTCTCCGCCAATTAAGATGAGTTCTTCTCCGTCAACTTTTGTTGAACGCAGCGAATGAGTAGGCTGATCAGCACTTAAATACATGCCTCCAGGGTAAGCTTGTTCAACTTTTGCTGCTAACACATACGAACGTTTGGCATACATGCGCGTATAGTAAAAGCCCGCTCCATCATAAAATGGAAAATGTGAACACGCCACTACATATTTGCAAGAAATTCGATGGCCGTCTCTTGTGACAACGGTGGGCGCCGTGCTTTCTTCTACGTCCGTTGCTACGGTGTTTTCAAAAATCAATCCGCCGCTTTCTGTGAATTTTTTGACTAAATGAAGCAGATATTTTAACGGATGAAACTGAGCTTGATCTTTCATAATAGCTGCTGCCCTAATATCAAAATTAAAAGGAAGCTCTGTTGCAAATTCACATGGAATATGTAATCGCTGATAAGCTCGAAATTCTTTACGAACTCGATGATCAAACTCCAGCGTTTCTCCGTATAAGTAAGCATCTTGTACCGAAAAATCACAGTCAATGTTTTCCAATTGAATTAAGTTTTTCATAAACTGCAGAGCTTGTTCGTTTGCTTTATAATACAGCAGCGTTTTTTCTTCGCCAATGTGTGAAAGCAGCTCATCGTAGATAACGTCATGCTGAGCTGTAATCTTTGCTGTTGTGTGACCGGTTGTACCATTTAAAATATTATCAGCTTCAATTAACGCCACGTTCAGTCCTTCTTTTTGTAATAAATAAGCTGTTGTAATACCGCTAATACCGCCTCCTACTACTACAACATCAACTTTTCGATTTTCTGAAAGAGATGGGTATGTTGGAAACTTTAAATGATCGCGCCAGTAGGGTTCAGTATCCTTTGGGATATTTGCCAATTTATTCACCTCCATATGATAAGTCTTATTTTTACCATAGTTTTCTAAAAAATGTATGCAAAATAAAGGAATCTACTCCAATAGCATCTCTTTGCTATACCTATTTAAGCAAACGGAGGGGAAAAGAGTGATTACAATCAGCCCTTGTACGATTGTTGCGAACGAAGCAGAGGTTAAACAAAAATATTTGCTCTTTAAGATTCTTCTTTTTCAACGTGGCTTCCGTACCTGCACCTTGCCGTTTGCTACGATAGAACTGGTGAATAAAAAGCAGAGTATGAAATAGTAAAAGTTACAGATTTAAACATGAAGAGCAATAAATTCATATAAATGATAGGGAGCATCATATAATAAAAGTATAGAGGCTTAATTCGGCAAAGGGTATTTAAACATCAGGGTCCAAATAAAAGGGCAAACGGCATGTTTGTCCTTTTTTCATGATTATAGTGACAATTTTCATATATAGTAATAAAGTATATATATAGCAAAAAAATCCCAAATTTTAAGAAGATAAAAAACGGCTTAAAACCAAAACAAGTTGTACTCTCAGAGTATGTAGAACGTGCAAAAAAACGAAATAATATGTAGTATTGTAATACAGGACGTAATTGGGAAGAAAAATGAAAACGTTGACAAAAAGAGGAGGGGTACCATGTTGGGTTCACTACCTAATGTTATAAATACGTCAACGCTTGTGTCTTCAAGTGAACAACAAGAAGCGTCATCTGAATCATTTAAAACATATACTCATAAAGGAAAAAAATTCAAGGTCTATTTACCTAAATCCTATCATATTTTAAAATCTTACCCACTAATGGTTATGCTGCATGGATGTACACAAAATGCAGATGATTTTGCAATAGGCACGCAAATGAACGAGCTCGCCGACGAAAAAGAATTTATTGTCGTATATCCACAGCAGTCTTCTAACTCAAATATGAATAAATGCTGGAACTGGTTTGAACCTCTTCATCAAATTAGAGGGTTTGGCGAACCAGCTATTATCGCAGGAATTGTAAAAAAAGTCCAAAACATGCACTTTATTCAGAAAAATAAAGTGTTTATTGCCGGTCTGTCAGCAGGAGGAGCAATGAGCATCGTTATGGGGGTAACGTATCCAGAACTGTTTGCTGGAATAGGTGTGTCAGCAGGTATCGAATATCAGGCGGCTCTTAACGTATTTAATGCGTATTCTGTCATGGCCAGTAAAGGTCCTTCCCCCGTTAAACAAGGGAGAATTGCTTATCAGCAAATGGGGAAACGGGCAAAGCCA
Organism: Priestia sp. SRI_019; assembly: GCF_057586255.1. Lineage (NCBI taxonomy): Bacteria > Bacillati > Bacillota > Bacilli > Caryophanales > Bacillaceae > Priestia > Priestia sp. SRI_019. Next base: position 1,644,278 of record NZ_JBYCZN010000001.1, read on the forward strand.
CTGCCGCTCATTGTATTTCATGGTAACGCTGATTCTACGGTAAATGTAGCCAATGCAGATCAAGTGGTTCACCAGTGGATTACAACGAATAATCTTGCTTATAACGGAAGAATAGATGGATGGATTCAAGATAGCCCGGTTAAAACGAGAGAAGAAAAAATTCTCTTTGGACGGGATTATACAACATATCGCTACGAAAGCAGCAAGGGAGAATTGGCTATTGATAAATATATTATCAATGGAATGGGTCATGCATGGTCAGGAGGGAACTCAGCGGGCAGCTATACAGACCCTAAAGGCCCCAACGCTAGTCGAATCATGTGGGATTTTTTCATGAGTCAACAAGTATAAACAGAGCATATAATGAGGTTCAGTTGCGTTCTTATCGCAGAGAAGAAGAGCTGAAAGTAGCTCTTCCGGCCCTTATTAGTATAAAGAAGCAGCTGCAGGAACCACTATTTTAACTAGACGTGTTTTTCTAAAAATTAGGATTTGATTATTTAGAAAACGGGTACTGTAATAAAGAAAATAAGAAGTCAAAATTACATAGCTTAGGATTGACAGCTTATAGTTGTAAATGTAAGATAACTGCGAGCTGCATTTTGTATGATTAAAACATTAAAATAAGCCGAAAACTGAAAAAATAAATAGAAATTGTAAGATGAGCGGGTAAGGAAAAGGAGATTAAAAAATGAATATTGCATTTTTCTTAGTACCAAAAAGTGATGTTGTAACACTAAATATTCAATCCACATTAAGACAGGCTCTTGAAAAAATGGAGTATCATCGCTATTCTACAGTTCCGCTAGTTGACGATGATGGTAAATATGTGGGCGTTCTTACTGAAGGAGATCTTCTTTGGAAGTTAAAAAGCCTAGGAGACTATCGCTTTCAAGATACGGAAAATATTAAATTAACAGAGATTGACCGCTATCAAGATTATAACCCAGTTGCTATATATGATGAAGTTCAAAACATCCTTTCAAAGGCAATTGACCAAAATTTTGTTCCTGTAACGGATGATCAAGGTGTATTTATTGGAATTGTGAGAAGAAGAGAAATTCTAGAGTTTTATGCAGAAAGCGCAAGTAAAGTGAAAAATCAAATATAAAAAAGCCATCTCTAGATGGCTTTTTTTCTTGTCTTATCTCCCCCGTACATACTCCTAAAAACAGGCTTAGGTCATGGCCCACAGCAATGCACTTCCTTGTACTAGTTTACATAATCTATTTATATATAGGTATAAAATTGCCTATATAAATCTTATTTATAGATAAGGATGGTTTATGTGAGTTACAACAATAAAAAGAAGTGTTGCTGGTGTTCTAATCAGTATTATTACAAAACTTCTGGCTATGATCCAAGAAGCAGCCATGAAGGAAAATGCTGTCATAACGATTATAAGCATAACGATCATTGTCCTAAACATGATGATGATCATCGTTCTGGACATAAAAAATGCCATCATGGGAGCAACCATGGCGGAGGTCACGACGGTAACCATGGCGGAGATCACGGTGGCAACCATGGCGGAGGTCATGGCGGTAATCATGGCGGTTGTCATGGCGGAGGTCACGGCGGTAATCATGGCGGCAACCACGGCGGAGGTCACGGTGGTTGTCATGGCGGTAACCACGGCGGTTGTAAAAGACGTCGCTGCTGTTGGGGCTGGGTGTTTTAATTTAATAAATAATTGAATTAAAATGAAGCGTTGATTTAGCAGAAAGAACTCAAGAAATTGAGTTCTTTTTTTGTAAGTTGAAACTTATAAACGGTATACTTCGTATATATAGTAAGAGCATTTTGGAGGAGGAAAAAAAATGTTTAAAAAAATGTTTGCTAAAATTGGAGTTGGAGCTGCCAAAGTAGATTTACGCCTAAATGAAACGGCCTATACGCTCGGTCATGTAATTGAAGGAGCTATTATCATCCAAGGTGGAAACGTTCAGCAACATATTAATTTAATTGATGTTGAATTTTGGCTTGAAGTTCAAATGAAAAGCGGTCAAATGCATACACATCGTGTGGAAAGCCTGCGCGCAGCTTCTTCATTTACAATTAATGAAGGCGAGAAAAAAGAAATTCCATTTACATATCATTTACCTTTGGATCTTCCAATCTCTGCGAGCAACGTCAGCTATTTCTTTAAGACACACTTAGATATTGAAGGGGGAGTAGATTCAACAGACCGGGATCCTGTGCGCATTAAAGCTCCAAAAAGCTTATATCAGTTAGTAGAGGGATTTGAAGCACTTGGGTTTAGAGAAAAACATCATTCAGGAAAATTTAACGGATACAAACAAGAATTTGCATTTTTTCCTACGGATTTCTTAAAGGGGTATGTAAATGAGGTTGAGTTTGAGGTAGCCATTGAACGAGAAGGTATTCGCGTGTTATTGGAGCTGGATTTGCCTTCTTTCGGCCGAGAGAGGGAAATAAAAAACGAACTCTTTTTTACAAATGATGAACTAAGCCAGCCATCCACTATCGCTCGCTTGCTGGAAGAAGCGATGGAAGAGATGATGGAAAATCCTCGAGACTATGAGTATTATAAGCCTTCTCACTATGATCAGCATTCACACCACCCACGTATGAGCGGTTTGGGAGGAGCAATGGGAGGCTTTGCAGCCGGTATGTTAGGCGGACTGCTCATTGAGAATTTGATGGATGATATGTTTGAAGACTCGGCGCTTGGCGAAATTGGAGAAGATATTGAAGAAGCCGGGGAGGATCTGTTGGATGGAGATTTTTTTGATGGAGGAGACGATTGGTAAAAGGGATTTTGAATAAATAAAAAGGATGATTAATGATGATCATCCTTTTTTTCTTTCTTCTTTCTTTTTTTTACTTCTATATACTTAATGTGAAAATCCTCTATAATCAGAACTTTAAAGTAAAATTGCTCATGCTGAATGATATCATTTTTGGTCACATCAAACTTTTCGGTTAACACCCACCCGGCAATGGTATCTACTTCTTCATCGCTAATATCCGTACCGAGTAAATCATTTACTTGGCTAATGAGCATTTTTCCATCAAGAATATAATGATCATCTTTAATTTTTTGTACATAAGGAATTTCGTCCGTATCAAACTCATCTCGAATTTCTCCTACAATTTCTTCAATAATATCTTCTACTGTAACAAGCCCAGCGGTTCCGCCATACTCATCAAAAAGAATAGCCATTTGAATACGTTCTTTTTGCATCTTTACAAGCAAGTCATGAATAGGTACAGTTTCAATTACTTTAAAAATAGGCTTGACGTACGATTCTAACGTATTGGTGCCGTCTTTTTCGTTAAATACAATATCATTATAAATTTCTTTGATATTAACAAGACCGATTACTTTATCTTTATCCCCATCTTCAACAATTGGATAGCGCGTATATTTTTCGACATTTGCGATTTGCAAAAAAACCTCTACGACGTCGTCTTTGGAAGCACTCACAATTTCCGTACGAGGAACCATTACTTCTTTAGCTAAACGATCATCAAAATCAAAAATTTTACTCATATATCGATATTCGGATTGATTAATTTCGCCGCCTTCGAAGCTCTCAGATAACAAAATGCGCAGCTCTTCTTCACTATGAGCAGCTTCATTTTCTGAAATCATGGTTATACCAAAAACCTTGGTCAACATACGAGCTGAGCCGTTTAATATTTTAATGAACGGATACATAAGTTTGTAAAACACGATAATCGGTTTTGCAAAGTTCAGCGTAATTTGTTCAGCCATTTGAATAGCAAACGTTTTAGGAGCTAATTCTCCCAAGACAACATGTAAAAAAGTAATAACAACAAATGCAATGACAAAAGATAAAATGCCAGCAAGCGGCTCATTCGTATGGAAGGTAGTAAAAAGAGGGTGAAGCAACCGATCTAGCGTCGGTTCACCAAGCCAACCAAGCCCGAGAGCCGTAATGGTGATACCAAGCTGACAAGCGGATAGATATTCATCTAGATGCGTAATAACATGTTTGGCAGAGACGGCTTTTTTATTTCCTTCTTCTAGAAGCTGATTAATTTTTGAACTTCTTACTTTTACAATAGCGAATTCTGTCGCTACAAAAAAAGCAGTTAATGCAATTAAAACTGCGACTAATAGTAATTTTACGGCGATCATTAAAGTCACCACCTTGTACGTAAATGTATATCTTAAGTGTTAGCCAAAGTGGAGAAAACATGTATTAAATCCGGAAAAGAAAAACGCACATAAAAAAACTGCTTCTATCTTTAAAAAGAATAAGAAGCAGTTTATTATGTTACATGTTCATTTAGGGGAATTAATCTTAACTTTACCATCATGGTCTATCACGTATCGGTTCTACAGTTCAACTGACTTTTAGCAAACGTATTGCGAGCGTGTTATGACACCTCCTTTAACTGTAATCCGAGTATATATGATGCATCTCTCACTCCTTTCTATTGGTTATATTTATTATAATACATAATTAATCAAAATACTACAAATATTCAGAAAATAATTTAAAATGCATAGTTTTTTGTCATTTTCTGAAATATACACAAAAAACGAGATTGAGATATAACAAAATCAATACAATCTACAGACGAATAAACTGAGTAAATGATCTAGTACGGGTCGTTTGGTTACACTGCTAGTGATTTCCGTGCAAAGCTACGCTTTCCCTCCAATCAACAGCTAGAAGCAACTCTAAACAACCTATATTCACCATACTAATGAAAAGATCCGAACGATTCATCGTTCGGATCTTCCTTTACTTAAAATAGTTTGCCCCGGCCTCTTTTTAATTAATGCAGGTTATGGTTATTAGGCATCTGAGGAGAGGCAGTGGCTTTTGCAAAACTTGTGATCATTTGCTGCATATCTTCTTTTGCAAGCTGCGGTACTTGATAATAATGGTGTTTATTTTGATAAAGAGAAATTTCATAAGCCATTTCAATCCAATTAGGAACACTGTCTCCGAATATTCGACGAACAACAGGATTTGTTATTTCTAAAGCGGTCATGGTTAAAAGAGATGCTTGAGACTTAACTAGACCTAGCATATGACCTGATATGCCTTTTTCATTAATTTCCTCAACGGACTGATTCGGCTTTTTAGGCTGCGAAGGCTTTAAGCCATAAACAAAGGTATGAGACTGCTTCATGTTATATACATGTGTAGAACCGGCCGGCTTTTGACCAGTAGAAAAAGCTTCTACGATTAAATTATATTCATTTAAAATAAACTGATATTGCCGATCAATGATATCAAGCAGCTCTTGTTCTTTTACATATTGCCTAAACATCATAAACTGATCCATTACATTAATCGAGCCGGCTAGTGTTTCATGAACGTCAAATAGTTCATGCCCTCCATGGTTCAATTGAGGGGGTACAGCTCCAGTTTGCATGTTTGTAGGAATTTCGTGATTATTCATACTAAGTCCTCCTTAAAATCGGTATCAACTATAGTCTTTAAACTTCTTCGGGTTTTATACTCAAACTTGGTTTATTCATAAAATGTTGCTCTACATAACTTAATTTACAACTAGTTATTTAATTAAAGGATAAAAGTGAAAGGGTTTTATGAAAAAAAAGCGAATATCAATAACAATTCACGATCTATAGATAGGGGAATCAAAAAACATGAATGAGCTGCTGTCATACTCAAGTGAATTAAAACACGAAGCAAATCAACTGGTGGTATCCAATCATTTATTGGACCTGTTAAGAGAATATGGTTGTCCTCTCTCAGGGGAGAGTTTTGAGTTAAATGTCATGACAAATCGCATCATTAATTTTTACGTAGGAAATGATGAAATGGATGAAGAATCTATTTTTCACATGGGGTATCAGCTTACAAAGCGCTTTAACCCTTATAAGATGATAGTTGCTAATGAAAAAGATAAGTATCAGTGGAGTGTGTATATGATTCAGAAGGGAGAAGAGTGGAAGCTTGATATTTCCGTGCTTCCAGAAAATATCGTGAAAAGCAAAGTTGAGAAACAAGAGTTATTAAAATCACTTCTCACTGAAAAGAAGCGGGAATGCATTTTATTTTTCAAGCAGCAAAGCGGATATAATCGCTATTATACGAGTGATCATGTCTATAAGGCTGTGCTAGAAGATGACATTCACGATGATATGTCTTTTTTTATGTGGCTGCAAAGACAAAAAAAAGTAAATCAGCAAACGTAAAAAAGAGCCGCTTAGGCTCTTTTTATGCGTTTACGGATGTTTTTACAGGTAAAGCAGCTTTTAGCATCCAAATATGTTTTTCAATGTTACCGATTGTTCCAATGAATAAGTCAGCTGTTACGTGATCATGCGCTGCTTCTGCTTTTTCAACTCCATTTTTTAAACTTTTAACAAGCAGCGTATAGTCGTTAATTAAGGTTTCTACCATTTCTTCGCTCGTTTGTTCGTCCCCATCTTCAGAAAGAGTAGCTGTTTGTAAAAACTGCTTCATTGTAGCAATTGGGCTTCCTCCAATGGCTAGTAATCGTTCTGCATATTCATCTATATAGTCCGCCGTCTCATTATAGAATTCTTCAAATTTTTCATGAAGCGTAAAAAATTGAGGCCCTTTTACATACCAGTGAAAGCGATGTAGCTTCGTATACAATACGTTAAAATCGGCAATTTGTTGGTTCAATACGTTTTCTAAATTCATAGTTAATAGCCTCCTAATGAGTTGTTTTTATCTTATGTTCATATTATATCAAATATCAAATTAAAATCAATACTTATTTAGAATAATTATTAAATAATAATCAGGATGCTTTTAAATTGCAGTTATTCTCTTTAAAAACTCTAAAGATATGATAGGATAGAGCAAGAGTATTTAAAGGAAGAAGGGTTAGTCATGCATATTACACCAGAAGCAAAACAATTAATTAACAATATACTTGAAGAGCAGGAGATAACAGGAATTCGCTTGTATTTCAAAGGAATTAGCTGTGAAATCCCTAATATTGGGTTAGCTTTTGAAGAGCCTTTTGAAAATGATGAAATGTATGAAGTCGATGGAGTACAAGTAGCAATGGAAACTTCTATTGTACCTTATACAAATGAATTAATGTTAGATGTTCATACCACGCCGTACGGTCCAGGTTTAGCATTAGTTGGGGCTAAAGAGGCTGAATAAAAATTTTATGTAAGAGAAGCTAACAGGTTTGTTGTTTGTTTTGGTAAACCTTGGTTTACTTAATTTAAACGTTAGTGAAATGGAGGGGGACCTATGCTTCTTTCTCATCATGTAACGGTTGAACAAAGACAGCAAATCAAACGCTTTAAGCAGCAAATACAAGACGCAAAAACACTAGATGAGCGCCGTTTGTATCAAGCACAGCTAAATAAATTTGTTGAGCGCCTATTTATTGAGAATCGCTTGCAGCGCAGCGGCGAACAATAAAAAACACCTAGAAAAGAAGCCTTCAAAGAAGGTTTCTTTTTTTTAGTAGATTATTATACTTTTACACCTTGTCATTATTCATTTTCTTATATATCACCTTTTATCTACTTGAAATCCGGTTTTCTGTATGAATATAGAACTAAAAACGTGTAAGTGACTATTAAATGAAAGCGCTTTCTGTTATAGTGAAGGTATAGAATTGTACTTGTTCACCTACAATGTTCATAAGGAGTGGTTTGTATGATTGAAAGAGGAAACTTCTTAATTGGTTTAGCGTGGGGAACATCTTTGAGCATACCTTTATGGATCGCCTTCTTTGGCTGGATAAAATTAGTTTGGCGCTTGCTTTAAATAAATAAAAGCAAAAAAACTTCAGTGAATATGCGCTGAAGTTTTTTTAAATAGCATAAATAGGTATTAAGAACTATTAAATAAATTATAATTTGTAACGATAAGTAAATAAGACTACTATAATATTATTTTTGGTTTTTTTAAGATTCTAATGCTTTAGGTCTTATTACACAACGGAAAGCAGGAGTACAAATTGAAAAGCTATCGTTTAGTAAGTTTCTCTACCTTATGTATCTGTCTACTCGTTTTATTCATTTCACCTTTTCAAGATACATCTAGTGCGTCAACTGATAAATATCAAAATTTCAAGCAGCTCTCACAGCACGAGCCTTCAGCTAGCTATAAAGTGACGACCAAAAAAACGAAAAGCCCTGTCCTTATCTTTGCTCCACACGGTGGAGGAATTGAAGGGGGGACAAGCGAAATTGCCCAAGAGCTTGGCAAACAAAATGCTCTTTACCTATTCGAATCGTTAAAGTCGAAAGGATCACGAGACCTGCACCTCACAAGCACTCATTTTGATGAGCCCACAGCGCGTAAGATGGTAAGCAAGTATGATAATGTTTTATCTCTTCACGGGTATTCTGGGAATGAAAAACATATTTTTGTGGGGGGAACTGACCGGGAGCGTGCAAAAAAATTAACGCAATTATTAAATCAAAATGGATTTCCCGCGGAACTGATTACAAAAGGGCACGATGAGATTGCAGGCATTAAACCTGGAAATATTGCAAATAAAAATCGTACCGGGAAAAGTATTCAATTGGAGATTAGCCAACCGCTGCGAAGTGCTATGTTTCATTCATTCACTTCAAAAGGAAGAGCTTCGTCTAAAACTCAAACTTTTTATAGGTTTACAAATGTGCTTTCTACATTTGTTTCCACTTCTTACTGAATCAAAAAAAGAATGCTTTCACAAGCATTCTTTTTTTATAAACTAGTTTCGCTACTCGTGACTTATAATAGGTTTCCAGTTAAAATCTTTTACATCTTGAACAGAAGGCTTTCTCACGTGCTGTAAGCTTTCTTTATTACACGCTCCATAAACTATAAAATTTTCCTGAGCTTCTATTAAAGAAATAGAGTTGGCTCCTAATTCATTGGCATTCAGCTTTTGGTACGGATCGTCTTCCCAAAAACATATCTCACAAATATCATAGTCACCATCACTGTCTAACGATTGATAACCACAGCAAGGGCATGTATACTTTTTCATTGTTTCTATCCTTTCTGTATGGGATTTTAAGCTAGAAAAAAGTCAGCCATCTTATTTAACTATTTTACTATATTCAAGAATAGTCTGAAAGAATATTCAAAAAATTACAGCGGCACCTTTCCTAGGAATTGTGAACATTTTATAACGAATTGGGAATAGTTATTGTGAGACTGAGTAAAAAAGGAGTACACTTACTAGGAAAATAGATCGTGTTCGGAAACGTCTACATAAAAACATTTTTGGATATGATGAAAAAAGAAAAAAGAGATAGGGAGTCATAAATATGAAAAAAATAATAGGTTTACTTTTAGCATGCTTTTTAGCTGTTCCGACAGTTAGTTTTGCTCATACACATGTGCAAACAACCGTGCCGGAAAATGGTGCAACTGTTACAGCTCCTCTAAAAGAAATTAAATTAACCTTTGAAACACACATCGAGAAAATCAGTACTGTGACCGTTACAAAAGATGGACAAAAAGTTTCACTTGCATCGCAAAAAGTAGAAGATCATGATTTAATAGCTTCTGTTGATCAGCCTCTTGAAAACGGATCTTACGAAGTGAACTGGGAAATTGTAGGGGAAGATGGTCATGTAATGAAAGATTCGATTGCTTTTAAAGTAGATGTGAAAGATGAGGCGAAAGAAGAAAGCACTCAAGCAGCCGGAAAAGATAGTGAAAAAAAGCAAGGCGCCACGCAATCTGAACAGCACCAAAAAAGTGCAGTAGCAAATGATGAAAAAACAGAGAACAATGATTCTTCATCGTTTTTTGTTATCATGATTATTGCTATTGTAGTGGTGGTTGGAGCATTACTCTTAATCTTCAGAAAGAAAAAGGCTTAAAAAGATGAGTATTTTGTTGCCTGTTTTTGAGTGGTTCACATACGTAGGTCTTTCCTTATTATTAGGATTTGCCGTACTGCAATATGTACCGCTTACAAAAAAGCCAACAATTTTATTATCAAAGCGATGGCTACTTGCAAGTGCAGCGGCTATCGCTATTTTTTCGGTTGGAAATTCGCTTGAGATTATTTTATCTTTTTCAAAAATAAGAGGGTTAGGTGAAACAGTTCGTCTTGTATTATTGGAAACAAGAACGGGACACGCCTGGATCTTTGTTGTGCTGATTGCTATTTTATGTATGGTTGCTGTTTCAATAGAGAGCCATCCTCATATGTATACATTACTGACTGTAGCCTTGGTGGGAGGAATCGCCTACGCAAGTCACGCAGCATCGGCTTCTGCGCTTAGCGGCATGCTTTCTCATTCTCTTCATATTTTAGCAGTTGGACTGTGGGGAGGGGTGGTTCTGATTGTTGCCGCTTTTTCAAAAGAAACCTCCAATTGGAAAAGTTTCTTAAGCTGGTTTACGCCTTTTGCAATCGCTTGTTTTGTGCTTCTTTCATTAAGTGGGTTCATTTCGATGGTCATTATCATGGGGCTGTCCAACTATGTAAATTCATGGGCTACAGATTACGGGCAGGCTCTTTTACTAAAGCATATTACGATTATTCCGCTGCTTGCATTTGCCGTCATCAATGGCTTTCTTATGAAAAAAACGATAAAACATCCAGAATATAAGCCCGTGATGTGGATTCGAGCAGAAAGCATTATTTTGCTTATCATTTTTTTATTTACAGCTATGATGGTGACGCAATCGCCGCCAACTAATATAAGTCATATGGCAATGGATTCATCGATTCTTCCATTTATCTATGGGAAACAAGTGACGCTCCCTCTAACGTTTCACGTAACGATTGTAGGAATCCTATTCTTATTTGTCGCACTGCTGTTTTTTGTGTATTTACTTATTTGTTTTTACAAAAAGACAGTATGGCTTAGCGTATTAAGTGCGGGTTTGTTTGTTTTTGCTTTTTATATTGCGATGATGACAAGTATTCAAGTCTAAAAACAGTGAGAATTACCTCACTGTTTTTTATTAGCCATTAAAAGTGGTGTTATCTCTCGGGCCTTTTTCCGGAGAAGGAGGCATCGGCATTTGGGAACTAGAGCTAGAACCAGAGCCGGACGTAGAGCCGCTTGGAGGCGATATATTTCCTGCGTTTCCAAAAATAACGATCCCGCCAGAAATTGTGCCAATAGAAATAGATTTAATATAAACAGACATTCTTATTCAACCTCTCATCTAGTAAAAGAATTCAGTGTACCATAGTATATGACCAGCTTGTCATTTTCGTATAGACGAGTTTGAAAAATAGGTAAAAGCTTAGAAGTTCAGGTTGAAAAAGGAAATGGTGTAAAATAAGATAGAACTTTGAAGGTAAAGTGTGTGGTGTCTGCCTAAAGTGTGTATACCACCTATTAAAAGAATTAGAAAGGAACTAAGATGAATACGCAAAAAGGAATTCATTTTTCATTTAAAAAATTATGGTTGCTAACGAACCCTCCGACAGGAAAGCTACTCATTTCGTTCATACTGGCCTTAATTAATACCGGAGCGTCGCTTTCTATTCCTCTTGTCATTAAAGAAGTAATGGAGAAAATTACAGTAGGCGTCTCACCTCAGCTTATAGCAGGGCTCCTTGGTTTATTTGCTGCTCAAATGGTAACAAGCGCAGTATCTCTTTATCTCCTTGCTCAAGTAGGGCAAGGTGTTGTAAAAGAACTCAGACGTAAAGTGTGGAACAAGCTCATAAAGCTTCCGGTTTCATTTTACGACCAAAACCGTTCCGGTGAAATGGTAAGCCGCATTACAAATGATACAACCATTGTGATGAATTTATTGTCAACAGAAATGATTGACTTTGTTAAAAATATTTTATCTATTATCGTTGCCATTGTTATTTTATTTACGCTTGATGTACCCATGACGCTCATTTTATTAGCGGTTATTCCCGTTATGTTTGTACTGGTTATGCCGCTAGCCCGAAAAATACATAAAATTTCACGTGAGCAGCAGGATAAAATGTCTAAGCTTACGGCTTTTTTAGCCCAAATGCTGAGTGAAATCCGCTTGATTAAAGTATCCGGTTCAGAGAAAAAAGAAGTTGATTCCGGCTTACAATCGTTTCAGTCACTCTACCTCTTCGGTGTAAAGAGAGCTAAAATTGAAGCCATCATTACCCCGATTATTAGCACGGTGATGACCGCTGTTATGATTGCCATCGTCGGGTTTGGTGCATACCGTGTGAGTGAGGGATTTATCACTGCAGGAGAGCTGGTAGCTTTTGTTCTTTACCTTTTTCAAATTATGGTTCCGGTTGGTTCACTTACCCGATTTGTTACGAGCTTTCAGCAAACTAAAGGCGCTTCAGAAAGAATCTTTGATATATTAGCTGAGAAAGAAGAAAACTATGAAAATGGAGAAGTGCTTGAACAGGTAGGGAGTTTAAGGTTCGATAAAGTTGCTTTTCAATATGAAGATAAACCAGTATTGCAGGAAGTTTCATTTTCTGCTAAAAAAGGAGAAGTTACCGCTTTTGTTGGACCTAGCGGAGCTGGAAAATCTACTGTTTTTTCACTTATTGAACGCTTTTATGAGCCTTCATCGGGGCGCATATTCTTGGATGGAACAGACAGTCAAAACGTCAACTTACGTTCGTGGCGTCACCTGTTTAGCTATGTTCAGCAGGATTCTCCGATTTTAGCAGGAACAATTCGAGAAAATCTCATTTACGGATTAGAGCGGCATGTGACGGATGAAGAAATAGAAGAAGCAGCGAAGTTAGCGAATGCTCATCATTTCATTCAGTCCTTTGAAAATCAATATGAAACAATGATTGGAGAAAGAGGTATTAATCTCTCAGGAGGACAGCGACAGCGTATTGCAATTGCCCGAGCGCTGTTACGCAATCCCCAGTTTTTACTACTGGACGAAGCGACAGCTAGCTTGGACTCCGAATCAGAAAAGCTTGTGCAAGAGTCATTGGAAACGGTAATGAAAGAACGCACATCACTCGTCATTGCCCACCGTCTATCTACGGTTATTAATGCGGACCAAATTGTTGTAATAGAAGAAGGGCAGGTTACAGGAAGCGGAACGCATAAAGAGCTGTTAGCCTCTCATTCTTTTTACCAGCGTTTGGTAGAGCAGCAGTTTCAAACATCCCTATAGAACAAACAAAAAAGACTGCTTTCGAGCAGTCTTTTTTTAGTTTATTTATTTAGCTTTTTAACTAATTCATCACCCATTAACTCAGAAGAAAAAGGATCTCGGCTTGTGACAATTTGATCATTTGCCCAAACGGCATATGCTTTTTTATCCCTTTCAGGGATGTAGTTAGCCACTTCACGAAGTTCTTGTTCTAAACTGTATGGTAAAAAGGGAAGTACTTCTTCCGGTTCAATTTCATCAGGATAACCGGTTACGTCTAGTCCTTTAATTAACAGTTCATCCTCGGATCCTTTCAAGAAAGCAAAAACAGAAGGTCCGTGACACTCAGCTGCTAAAATACCTCCGTTGTCGTACACTTTGTTCATAAGTGCATGCAAGTCCACATTTTTTGCTAAGTCAAACATAGCGCCGTGGCCGCCTACTACTAAGATAACGTCATAGTTCTCAGCATCTACTTCTTCAAGTTTCATTGTCTGATCCGCTCTTCCTGATTCATATAATTTCTTATACGTTCCGTCTGGATCAAAGTCTTCTGAAATACTTCGAACGTCTACTTCCGGCTTACCTCCAAAAGGTGAGGCTAAATCAACGGTGTGCCCTGCGTCCTCAAGCTTTTGCAGCGGAGCAAATAATTCTTCTGCCCACCAACCTGTGTGATAATCTTTCTCTTCGTATCCGCTTGATAATACAGCTAACACTCTTGCCATGTTTATACCTCCTAAATGATGTAAAACGTATAGTGATACATATCATGTATTCATTGTGAACTGTACCCTATATAAAAAAACTTTAAACAATGGCAAGTTATGAAAAGGTAGCATGAATCATAAACAAAACCAAAAAAGAGATAGCAAATTTAAGATGCCACTTTTTATCTGTACGCTTATAGCGCTTCACGCCCATCACGAGTAAACAAGCTAGAACAGCCATCGTAATAATTCCTGAAAAGTACGTAAAATTTGCTTGAAATCCTTTTATTAAAGCCATATACCATGTAAAATAATCAAGGCCGTTGATGTAAGAGCAACGGGAACGTGCCACTGACGAACGTACTTGACTAAAAATTGGATAAGCGGTTTGAACTCAAAATTTCCTTTTTTTATGTGCGATAACGGTTTCCATTTTAATAATAAAAAAATAGGATAAATGGCTAAAGCTGCAAAGAAACCAATTCGTGCGATTGAACCAAGCTCTTTAAAATTCCCTTCATATATTTTAAAATCGAGTGGAAGGGAATGTTTATAAATAGGGATGTAAATAAGCCCTGCTACAACTAGTAAAAAAGACATAGTAAAGATAAAGATCACTTTTTTGCGCTCACTTTTATTTTTAATTAATGTCTGTAGCCATGATTTTTTAGCTGGAGATTTAGCTAAATTCATTTTCTTCCTCCTTGGAAAAAACTAGTTAGCATCAGTATGAACTTTTTTTCTTAAAAAATCTTTAAAAATCCTTCTTTTTTAGAAAAATTCATTTTTTTCTTGTTAATACGCGTTATAGTTAAAGAAAGGATTTAAAAAGGAGATGAATACATGAAAAAAAGAATAAGTATATCTATAATCAGTCTTTGTTTACTTTTAACGGCCTGTGGTCAGGAACCTGCTCAAAGCACAAATGCTGAGCAGCCAAAACCGTTGAATGTAAATCTTCAAGGTCCAGAAGCGTTGCAGAAAAATGAAAGCGGTACCTACAAAGCTGAAGTTACATATGGAGACGAAAAAGTGAAAAATGATGATGTTGAAATGATTGAATTTGAAATAGGGAAAAAAGATGGCGAAGGGAAAGGGAAGATGTTAAAGCCTAAACAAGTAGAAGAAGGTGTATATGAAATACAAACATCTTTCGCTGAGCCTGGCACGTATACCGTGCAATCACATGTTTCTGCAAAAGGGACGCATAATATGCCTCTTATAACCGTTACGGTTAAATAAAAGAAGTCAAGGACGCTAATTCCTTGGCTTCTTTTCGTTTAGTATGTCCACTGAATTCCCATTCTACAAAGGGAAAAGGTTATTTGGAATAGGATGATGTTTTCTATCATCAATTAAAGTAATGCACTGAGCCAGCTGTTCAATTCCTCGTTTGATTGTATTCGTATTTACTTGTGAGATGCTTAATCGGAGAAGAGTGTCTCGTTTGTATTCTGGTAAAAAAAATCTAGAAGCATCATCAACATATATGTGCTGCTCGTTTAGCATGTGAACGATCTGTTTTGCTTTCACATGCTCAGGCAAACTAATGGATAAATAGAATCCTGAAGTTGGTTTAGAAAAATGTGTATGAGCGGGTAGCAGTGAATCACATGCTTCTACAAGAGTTTGCATTTTGGTATGGTATACCTCTTTTATCTTTTTAAGATGACTCGTAAACATGCCGCTTTTTAAATATATTTCAAGAGCACCTTGGGAAAGCGCTGAGCTATTAAAATCTGAACTGAATTTATATCGTAAAAAGTTACTATTCATTAACGAAGGAAGCACAACAGCAGCAATCCGTAAACCAGGAAGAAAAATTTTCGAAAAGCTTTTAATGTAAATGACTCGTCCAGAAGGATTAAAAGAAAATAAAGGATCTGATTTTGCATCCGGATCAAGGTCGCCCAAAAAGTCATCTTCCACTATATATACATCGTATTTTTCGGCTAGCTCCACGATTTTTTTCTTCTCAAAATTTGTATAACAATGCCCAAGAGGATTGTGAAACCTTGGAATAATATAAAAAAATTTTATATCATTGTTTCGAAAAATGTATTCTAAATGATCAAGATCAATCCCTTCCATCGATAGCTCGATCCCAAAAGTAGTAGCTTGGTGCAGCGTAAGAGACTCAATAAAACCGAAATAAGTGGGCTGCTCAATTAGGATATTATTTTTTCCATTTGGAAATGGCATAGAAACTAGTAAGTGAAGAGCTTGCTGAGACCCGGATACAACAACTAACCTTTCAGCTTGAGTGAACACCTGTAGGTTCTGCAAGTGTTTCACTAACTGTACCCGCAATGAGTAAGAGCCTTGTTGATCAGAGTATGTAAAAAGCTCTTCTTTGTAGTGTTCAATCGCTTGGTTTATGCAATGCTGAAATTCAAGATAAGGCATAACGTTTTTATCTGGACCCGCAGACAAGAAATCAATCACTTCATTTTCATTCGTCTTATGTTGAAATTCTGCCACAACGTAGTAGCCGCTTTTAGGACCAGAATAAATTAAATGCTCTTTTTCTAGTTCGCTGTACGCTTTGATAACGGTATTCTTGCTGCACGAAAAATGTTGGGAGAGTCGGCGAACAGAAGGGAGTTTACCACCTGCAATAAGCGATCCATTTGCTAGGCCAAGCTTAATTTCTTCCATGATTTTTAGATATTTCACACTCATAGGTCCTACTCCTTTAATTTGTACCCGTACAGATAGGTAAAAGAATGATTTATTTTAGTAGTTGTCTTGGTCTATCCTTTTAATTATATCAGAACTTTTTTTAGAAAAATGATACAGTTCTGAAAAATAAAAAGACAGGGGTAGGGTAAGATGCAAAAAGAAACGAGAGAGAAGGTGGGCTTATTATTGGGGGTAGTAGGCGTTATCTGTTTTAGCTTAACCCTTCCTTCTACAAGCATTGCAGTCAAGTATTTCGGAACGACAGTCGCCGGTTTAGGAAGAACAGATGTAGCGGCTATTTTAGTAGCTGTGATATTGATTGTACGAAAAGAGAACTTTCCTTCTCTTCGCCAATTTAAAAGTCTGCTGATCGTTGCTTTAGGTGCAGTTTTAGGATTTCCTCTTCTCACTTCTTGGGCAATGAAATCATTGCCTGTTTCTCACGGAGCGGTTGAACTCGCTCTTTTACCATTAGCCACAGCCGGTTTTGCGATGTTTAGAGGGAGTGAACGTCCTTCTTTAAAATTCTGGGTCTCAAGTATAATCGGTGCGGCAGCTGTTATCGTGTATGCTCTTCACCTCGGATTCGGTCAACTGCAGTTTGCTGATGCAGCTTTACTAGCAGCGGTGCTGATACTTGGACTGAGCTACGCAGAAGGAGGGGTGTTAGCAAGAGAATTAGGCAGCTGGCAAGTGATTGCTTGGGCCATTATCATCGGTGCGCCATTTTTTATGATTCCAGTGGGACTAAGCATTACAGCTGAAATGCTCCATGCGCCTTTACAAGCGTGGGTTAGTTTGATTTATCTCTCAGTAGTGAGCCAATTTTTAGCATACGTTGCTTGGTACAGCGGGATGGCGATGGGGGGAATAGCCAGAGTTAGCCAGGTTCAATATTTACAGCCATTTTTAATGATTCTGTTTGCAGCTCTATTTCTAGGCGAATCAATTACACTTTTTACTCTTGCTATAGCAATAATTGTTGTCTTTTCGGTTGTACTAGGCAAAAATGCTTCGGTGTCAAAAAAAGAAGTGCATCCACAGAAAATGATGAATAAAGACGCTTAACTAATATGTGAATTTGTTACATTAAAACAACATGCTCTATTCCCGTTAGCAATCAGCAGGCTCATTGCGTCTTCTGTTTTTCTATGTAAGTCTCAAGAGTCAAAAGATAAGAAATGAATGAATTTCCTATGTGAAAAAGGTATATAACGGTTTTTTTTCACATAGGTTGAACATTATACAAGAACTTGTACACCGAAAAAATACAATTAGACAAATAATTCGTATTGGGCTTGTCATATACATAGAGAGAAGAGGTAGTGATGAAAAAGGACGGGAAATAGAGGAGATAACGAGATGAACACTTTTTTGAAAGGAACGTTTATTCTAGCAGGTGCTGCCTTTGCAGGAGAGTTAATTGAATTTCTTGTAAATATGGTGCTTGCTAGAGAATTAGGTAGGGAAGGCATGGGCATGTACATGACTGTTCTTCCTATCATTTTTCTTATTGCCACGGTAGCCAACTTAGAACTGCCTATTTCTATTTCTAAATTTTTGGCCGAACATCACCGCAAAGAACATCAGCATATGATGAAGCATGCCACCATTTTTGCGACTGCTGTGAGCTTGGGAATCTTTTTTATTACACTGGCCGTATTAGCAGCCTTTCCATTTTTTAGTCACTATCATCCTTACTTAAAATGGGTTGTACTATGTTTCATTCCGGTCGTTTCATTTTCAGCCGTGCTTCGTGGATATTTTACGGGTAAAAATAATATGACGACTATCGCCGTGTCTAATTTTATCCGCAAAGCCTTTCAGCTAACGATTTTATTTATTGTTTTTCAAATGTTTGCTTTCACAGATGTTAAAATGTCGCTGTTTATTGCGATTTGTACGCTAATTGGAACCGAAGCTGTTATTTTACTTTATTTTTTTATCACGTATGTTACTCAGTTAAGTGTTTTATCAAGAGGGCACAGACCTCTGCTTTCTCCAAGTGAGATTCGGAAAAAGCTGTTAGGCGTCTCACTTCCGACCACGGGACTGCGTTTATTTAATGCGGTATGTAATGCTGTTCAGCCGTTTTTAATCAAACACGCGCTCGTTTTGTCGGGCATGACTTTAACCGGGGCCACGCAGCATTTTGGTATGCTAACAGGGGTAGCGATGTCGATCGGCTTTTTTCCGGCTTTCTTTGCTCATTCTCTTTTAGTAGCACTCATACCCGCTGTATCTGAAGCTCATGCGAAAAATCAGGAAGAACAGCTTCAAAGACTTTTGACTCAAAGCATGCAAATGACGTTTTTATATGGCATTCCGTCTATAGTGGCGATGTATTTCTTTGCTGAGCCGCTTACCAACTTGTTTTTTCATTCTACCGAAGCCGTTTACTATTTAAAAGCTTTATGGCCGTATTTTCTTTTCCACTTCTTTGCGGTTCCGCTTCAAGCTTATTTAATTGGCCTTGGCTATGTGAAAGATGCTTTTTATCATACGATATGGTCGCATATTGTGTCTTTTTCCCTGATGTTTTTCTTAGGATCACAAACAAATATTGGCATGCAGGGAATTATAATCGGGATGAACTGTGGGGTGGTTGTCTTAACGGTTCTGCATTATGTAACGATTTGCAAAGTTATTAACGTTTCCTTTTTTTCACTTAAGCATAAAACGCATCTATCTTAAAAAAACCTCCAACAGTGAAGTTGGAGGTTTTTTGGTTACCAGTTATTCATAATTGAGCTAAACAGTGTAGCAGGATCTTGTCCGCCGCCGCCTGATAAGTACTTCTTTTCTTGCGTAGAATTGGCGTTATCAAAGCCAGCGTGGATAGAGACCACTGCATCATCGGTATACCCGACAAACCAAGCATCTTTGTCATCGTTAGTTGTACCGGTTTTACCTGCAGCATCTCTTGAAGAACGAGCGTTAACACCTGTTCCATAGCTTTTTTCAATAACATCTTGCAGCATAGATGTCATCGTATCTGCATTTTCTTCACTCATTACTTGCTCTGTCTGAATATCGGGCTTTTTCACTGCACCGCCGCGCATCTCAAGTTTTCGAATTGCATAAGGCTTAGTCATAACACCTTTGTTAGCAAACGTTGTATATCCTTGTGCTAACTGAAGAGGTGAGAACGTCGCTGTCGTTCCTCCAAGAGCAAGTCCTAGCTGCTTCTTATCATTATCTTCAAGAGGAAGTCCTGCTTTTTCCATAAATTTTGCACCTTTACTAATACCGATTTCTTTTAAAAGCCACACGGCTGGAACGTTAAGCGAACGAGTAAGCGCTTGACGCATTGTAACATGGTCTTGATATTGTCCATTTGCATTTTTAGGACTGTATCCACCGCCAAAGTCCTGACGTTCATCACTTAACAGTGAAGTTGGCGTATAGTCTCCAGTTTCTAATGCAGGACCGTATACAGCTAACGGCTTAATAGCTGAGCCAAGCTGATAGCCGCTAGTAGCGCGGTTTAAGCCGTTCCGCTCATAGCTGCGTCCTCCATACATAGCCGAAATGGCGCCCGTTTTAGGATTGACAGCTGAGATTCCTACTTCTACTTTGCTGTTGATGTCATCATCTCGGAACGTATGATTTGCTACAGAGTTATTAATCGATTCCTGTAAATTAGGATCAAAATCTGTGTAAATCGCATAGCCGCCTTCATAAAGATCGTCCGCTGATACGCCGTACTCCTGAGCAGCTTCTTTAATCGCGTAATCAATAAAGGCCTGATTTTGGCTTGCTTTTTTGACCGGAATGCTTGGCTTTACAACACGTTCGTTTAGTGCTTGCTGATACTGCGTGTCGTTAATAACGTTTTGGTCATGCATCAGTTTTAATACAACGTTTCGTCGGGATGTCGCTTTTTCTGTACTATTGCTTGGTGAATACGTACTCGGCGCTTTCGGCAGTCCTGCTAAAAGCGCAGCTTCGCCTACGGTTAAATCTGATACAGGCTTATTAAAATAAAGCTGAGAAGCTGCACCAATACCATATACACCGCTTCCGAAATAAATTTGATTTAAATATAATTCCAAGATTTGATCTTTTGTAAATTGTCTTTCTAAGCCTAGTGAGAGAAACATTTCATCTACTTTACGTTTAATGGTCTTATCACTAGATAAGTAAAGATTTCTTGCTAACTGCTGTGTAATGGTACTTGCGCCTTCAGCTTTACTCATTGTTACAATGTTCGTAAAAAGGGCGCGGCCAATACCTTGTAAATCAATCCCAAAATGCTTGTAAAAGCGACGGTCTTCCGTTGCAACAAACGCCATTTTTACATAATCGGGAATTTCATTGCTCGAAACATTTTGACGGGGAACGGTTTTATACAATTCGTCAATCTTACGGTCATTTTTGTCATAGACTACCGTACTTTGAACCGACTGCAGTTTCGAGTAAGATAAATCAGCCGTTTGCTGAAATTGCTTTAATACATAGGTAACTCCTAGCATTACAATTAAAACAACGACTAAAAAGGCTAAAATAAATTTCCTCATGTTGGTTCACTCCACTAAGTAATAATTCCATGTTCACACATAGCTACATTCTTCGTCTTTACAAGGTCGTTATGTAAAGAATGCTGAAGTTTGTTGACCCATTCAATCTTTTAACAGAGAAATGGATGATAAAGTATTAACGTTCACAAGCTGACGCGCTAAGTTTAATAAAGGCTATTATTCAAGTGCAGGTAAGTTTTTAGGGTATAAGATGATTGACATAAATAGCTCTTTACGCAGTTATTTTTTGCTTACTCGCAGATGCTTCGTTTTTTTATTAAAACTGAAACGAAGTGAAATACAATCATCTGAACTTAGTTTACCCATAAATTTGTGTTTGTCAAATAAAGTCGTATAAAGCACCATTCGGGGCTTTGTTCCCCTTTATGAAAAAACAAGCTGGTATTTTACTTTCTGTTTCTCATAGAAAAAAGTTGTTATAACACGTATACGAAATACGATTTAGTACGTTCGGGTATAAATGCTGATATCTGTTGAAAGTAACGAAATAAAGCAAAAATTAACTAATTTATCAGACTAGGGCACTTTTTATACGACGGAGGACGGGTGAGTTTTGATCATTATCCACCTTTTGACCGGAGCACTTAGCTAAAAGTGGAATATTTCTTTCCCCGTTATAAGTCAAACGAATTAAATACCTAGCTGCATATGAGCAATAGCCATATGAAGTTATTCAGTATTATGTGATACTGCCAGCAAAACATACAGGTATTTCTTTGACAGTGGTTCCTTTACAAATGCTTCGAAAGTTCTTATAATGAAATTATCTTTAATTCGAGATATTTAAAAGGAGTGGATATACGTGAAACATATTTTTAAAAAAGGGACGGACGAAACGAAACCGACTTTATTGCTGTTGCATGGTACAGGAGGTACAGAACAAGATCTGCTCCCTATTGCAGATATGATTGATTCCTCTTGCTCCGTATTATCTGTAAGAGGAAATGTATTGGAAAACGGAATGCCCCGTTTCTTTAGACGTTTACAAGAAGGAATATTTGATATAGAAGATTTAATTGAACGTACAAAAGACCTTCATCAATTTTTAGATGAAGCGGCTGAAACATATTCATTTGACCGAAACAACATCGTAGCTGTAGGCTACTCAAATGGTGCCAATATTGCAGGAAGTTTGCTATTTCATTATGAGAATTCTTTGAAAGGGGCAGCCCTTCTTCATCCAATGGTTCCAAGAAGAGGAATTGAAGTGCCTAAGACCGACGCTTCTATCTTTATTGGCGCAGGCACAAACGACCCTATTTGCCCAGCATCAGAAACGGAAGAACTTTCTGCGCTTTTAGAAAAAGCCGGAGCGGACGTACAGGTGCATTGGGAATCATTTGGTCATCAGTTAACACGAACAGAAATTGAAGCAGCTGAAAAATGGTATCGGTCAAAATTTTAACTTAAAAACTTTCCGCACAGGTGCGGGAAGTTTTTTTATTTTTAAAAAACAATGACAGTTATCATACAAAAGATAGATATAAATGGTAAAAAGTACTTTTTTTACTGAATGAAGGGAAATTTTATGATATCATTTTATTTCCGGTATATCCTTGCAGAACAGCTATTTTTAGGTGAAGTATCAAATTATTTTAAAATTCCGGACTTCTATCACAAAAAAATGAAACCAAAGGCTGAGTAAACCGTTATAATAAATGCAGGATTTAAATTTAAAAGGATGGTTAAAAGCATATGACTCGTTTTTTTATTGTTTTATTTTTCGTTCTAATGGTTATATGTGTATATACCATTATTTCGCAAACCCTTTACCGTCGCTATCATCCATCAGTCATAATAAAAGGGGCAAAAAAGCATAAAATAGCTATAACATTTGACGATGGGCCTCATCCTGTTTATACGCCAAAAATTTTGGACTTGTTCAAACTGCATGAAATGCAAGCTACTTTTTTTATTGTGGGAGAACTAGGGGAAAAGCACCCGTCTATTTTAAACAGGATGATCGATGAAGGACATGAAGTAGCTATACATCATCATCGCCATGTGAGTGCATGGACGCAAACACCTTGGCAATTAAAAAGACAAATTCATCAATGTGCACAGGTTATAGAAAAAGTAACAAATCAAAAGCCGCTTTTTTATCGTCCGCCGTGGGGACATTTAAATATGAGCAGTTTATCAATGGCCAAGCCATATCACCTTGTGATCTGGACAGGAATCTTTCAGGATTGGACACTAAAAACAACGAAAACGGCATTAGTTCAAAAACTAATGCGTAAAGTAGGAGATGGAGCCATTTTTGTTTTACACGATAATGGAGATACCCCGGGAGCAGATGAAAAAGCACCTGAAATGACGATTGCGGCGTTAGAAGAATTTTTACCTTACTTAAAACAGCAAGGATATGAAAGTATAACCATGCAGCAATTGATGAATCAATCGTAAATAGAGGAGCGAGCAGTGGACTTAACAATTATTTCTCAGTATATACATTCTTATGGTTATATTGTTATTTTACTTGTACTTTTTTGTGGGATTGTTGGAATTCCAGCGCCTGAAGAATCATTTTTAATATTATTAGGCATGTTTATTGCCAAACATCAGCTGAACTTATACGAATCATCTCTTTTTGCTTTTTTAGGTGTTATAACTGGAATGCTTACTGCTTATGGGCTAGGAAGGTATGCGGGAACCCCATTTTTTGATAAATACGGAAAATACGTAGGGTTAAACAAAGAGAAAATTGAAGCGGCAAGCGGCAGCTACCATAAATACGGGATATGGACCATTTTATTTGGTTTATATATTCCAGGCTTGCGTCAGATTAGCCCATATATGGCGGGAATAAGTCGCTATCCGTTTTTACTTTATTTATTGTTATCGGTAGTAGGAAGTCTAGTATGGGTCCTTTCTTTTCTGATTCTAGGTTACTATGTAGGAGATCGAATTCATATTTCGTATATTATCATGGGCGCTGTAGCTTTTTTCGTCATTTATTTACTTATAAAAAGAACAAGAAACCGAAAACGTCTTGAGAGGAGGGATGGTCAATGAGGAAGGTTTTATTTCTACCGCTTTTTCAGATGCCATCTGGTCATCACCAAGTAGCAGACGCCGTTATGGATGCCATCATGGAGCGTTTTTCGCACGTTATTTGTCAAAAAATTGATTGTTTAAGCTATTGGAGCAAACCGCTTGAACAAATGATTTCATCGATATACATGAAATGGATTTCTGTTTTTCCAAAGCAGTTTGAAAAATTTTATTACGGTCATGTATACAAAAAAAACGACCATACGATGGATGATTTTGTTGTAAAAAAGTGGCCGATTATCGAATACCATATGAAGAAATTAATTGATGCAGAGCAGCCGGATGTCATTGTTTGTACACACAGCTTTCCTTCCTGTGTATTAAGCGGGTTAAAAGAAAAAGGCATCATTGATCTTCCTATTATAAACGTATACACCGACTTCTTAGTAAGCGACGTATGGGGTAAAAATGGAATTGAGCTTCACTGCGTGCCTGATCAGGATACAAAAGCGTTTTTACAAAACGTTCACGGTGTAAAAGAGTCTTCTATTTATGTAACGGGCATTCCGGTTCATAAAGCGTTTTTAAAAAGACGGATTGACCATCTCATGCCACAGAAACATATACTGATTGCCGGAGGGAATTCCGGCCTTGGAAATGTACGCAAAATGCTTCAGCAGCTTCCGCAAAACTGTACGTATATGTATTATGTGCTGTGCGGAAAAAACAAAAAGTTGTATCAAGAACTAATAAAATTAAATCACCCGAGAATTAAAGCGGTCTCGTATGTAAAATCGAGAGAGAAAATGAATGATTTATATGAGGGAGCAGATGCGATTGTCACAAAAGCGGGCGGAGTGACAATTAGCGAAGCCCTTCACAAGAGACTACCTATTTTTATTCACTCATCTCTTCCCGGTCAAGAACAAATTAACATTGAATATCTAAAAGAAAAAGAGCTGCTGATACCGCTTAATGATGCTGAAGCCTTTGAACAGCAGCTTAAGAACATTTTAGAAAATGATGTGAAACGAAACCGCTTGATGAAACGAATGGACGAATATGTAGACAGCTTAGAAGTAAAAGTAGATCGCGTGCTTGCAGATCATTTTAAGCTGTATCGATATGAGACAAGTCAAAATCAATTTTAAGCAGAACATTGGTTATTTCTTTTTACATTCGATAAACTAACTGTAGACATAACATCTGTAGAAGGTTAAATGAAGTAAAAGGAGATTATAATATGAACTCAGTTATTGAAACGATTTTAAATCATCGTTCTATTCGCAAATATGAAGACAAACCATTGTCCGAAGAGCAAATTCAGACGATTGTAGAAAGCGCACAGGCAGCTTCCACATCAAGCTATATTCAAGCGTATTCCATTATTGGAGTAAAAGATAAAGAAACGAAGCGAAAGCTTGCTCAATTAGCAGGAAATCAACCTTACGTAGAAACCAATGGACACTTCTTTGTATTTTGCGCTGACTTTCATCGTCATGATGTCATTGCGGAAATGGAGAAAAAAGATTTATCAACAGCGCTCGAAAGCACAGAGCAGTTTATGGTAGCTATTATTGACGTTGCCCTTGCTGCGCAAAATGCAACGCTTGCTGCTGAATCAATGGGGCTTGGAGCTTGTTACATTGGCGGTTTGCGTAACGAATTAGAAGAAGTAAGCAAAGTGTTAAAACTGCCTCATCATGTAATCCCGTTATTTGGTCTAACGGTTGGGCATCCAGCGGGTATTACGGATAAAAAGCCGCGCTTACCATTTAAACATGTGTATCATGAAGAAACATATGAGCCGAATGATGAGCAGACGAAAAAAGAATTAACAGCGTATAACGAAGAAATTTCTGCTTATTACAACGAAAGAACAAATGGCAAACGCCAAGACACGTGGACTGGTCAAATGGCTGAAATGCTTTCCAATCCTAAGCGTATGTATATGAAAGAGTTTGTTGAAAAGCAAGGATTTAACAAGAAATAAAAAAGCTGGGACAAAAGTAGTTTAGCCGAATTGAAAAGCGAACCGCTCATCAAAAATTTTGATGAGCGGTTCGCTTTTTTTGTTATGGTGAACATAGGTTTCATTTATGTAGTTTCTTCTAGCAGTTGACTGGATTCATTTCCAACCTCTTTTTTTGTTATGAAAAAAACTTAATATACCCGTTAAATGGTCAATAAAAAAGAAGAGGCATAGCCAGCCATGATAGAGAAATTTAACTATTTTGGTAAAAACAACAACAAAAAGCAGTAAAAAGTAGAAACGTTTCATCATATAGCCAAATTATCAGAAATATTACGTTTAGACGTTCCGTTTTGTTAAGTTTTGTAATAAAAGTAGCATGGCTCTGTAACGGCTGTGAAATGTGAGGATGATATCATTCAATCATTGAGTAAATAAGGAGGTATTCGTAATGAAAAAATTTATATTTACTCTAGGAACAACAGCAATCCTTTCAGCGGGATTTGTAGGTGCAGCTTCTGCTTCTACAAGCGGAACGTATCACGTAGAAAAAGGTGATACGTTATGGAAAGTCGCTCAAAAGAACAGCGTGAGCGTAGACGAGCTAAAAGATGCAAATAACTTAACATCTAATATTATTTATCCAAATCAAGAATTAAACGTAGCTACTATAAAAGAAATGACGCACAAAGTTCAGCAAGGAAACACATTATGGTCCATCAGTCAGCAATACGGCGTGACGGTAGATCAAATTAAAGAATGGAACGGACTGAAGTCGGATTTAATTTATCCTGGCGAACAATTAAAAATTCAGTCTCCAAACGGCCAAGTTCAGCAATCAAGCCCTTCAGTAGCCCAGGCTGCTCCAGAAGCTCAGCAAGCTCAAGCGCCGGCTGAACAAACTCAAAAAGAGCAGCAGCAAGCTCAAGCTGAACAGGCTCAAAAAGAGCAGCAGCAAGCTCAAGCTGAACAGGCTCAAAAAGAGCAGCAGCAAGCTCAAGCTGAACAAGCTCAAAAAGAGCAGCAGCAAGCTCAAGCTGAACAGGCTCAAAAAGAACAACAACCTGCTGAATCGTCACAACAAGCCAGCGGCAAATCAATGACAGTTGAAGCAACTGCCTATACGGCTAATTGTGCTGGATGTAGCGGTACAACTGCTACAGGAGTGGATTTAAAAGCAAATCCAAATCAAAAAGTAATCGCTGTTGACCCTAGTGTTATTCCATTAGGTTCGAAAGTTTATGTAGAAGGCTATGGTGAAGCTGTAGCTGCCGATACAGGTGGAGCAATTAAAGGCAATCGAATTGATGTATTCGTTCCTGCTGAAGGTGATGCTCAACAGTTCGGAAGAAAATCTGTTAAAATCACTGTTATGAACTAAGAAGTTCTTTATAAAATTGCTAGTCTAGTATTAGAAATACATAGCTAGTAAAACAAAAGAGGTGCCTTATGGCACCTCTTTTTATTTTATAATACGCTTTGCTCCCGCATAGCTGTTTTTCCAGTAAGCTGTTGAAAGTGATTGCGTTTTAACGCCTTTGCTGCTGACATAAATGAATTCTTGTTTGTCTAGGTAAATTCCTACGACTGAAACGGATTTGCCGTTTTTAAAGAAAACTAAATCTCCAGCCTGCAGGCTGTTTTGCTTTACGTTCGTGCCGCTTTTATACTGATCTGCTACTGTACGAGGGATAGAAATATTTGAACCCGCGTTTTTATATACATACTGTGTGTACCCTGATACATCAAAACCTTTTGGTGTCGTGCCTCCATATTTATATGGCTTTCCAATTAGCGTTTTAGCATACGATATAATTTGCTGCTGTTTTGCACTAACAGAAGTTTGAGGTGCTGGAGCCGGCGAAGGTGCGCTTGCACTTTTCACTTTCAGAACTTGTCCAACTTTTAGCGCATCTGTTTTTAAGTTGTTTAATTTTTTTAATTCAGCTACCGTCATGCCGTACTTTTTAGCGACTGCTGTCAGCGTGTCTCCTTTTTTCACCGTGTAGGTGCCATTGCTATCAGCGGGTGTAGATGGAGCTGTTGGTGAAGGTTGAATATCTTCATCAAGCAAATAACTCATATTTGCGTTAAACGTTACTTTTCGCTTCGTTTTATAACTCTTCGCTTTTTGCTGAAATTGCGTATTGTATGCGTTGATTTCTTTTTCAAAATTTGCAGAGATCTTATTAAATTCCGCGTCACTTACATCTCCATACGCATAGTCTTCAAGATCCACAATGTAATTGTAAAGAGCAATTAAGCTGTCGTATAAATACCCTTGAAGCTGATCAGCTTCTGAATTAAGGTGATTCATCGCGTAATTTTTATCAGTCTTTGTTAGAAACTGGTCAATTTGATCCGCAAGCTGATCATATGCAGCTAACGCTTTTTCGTCATCTTTTATTCCTTCAATTTCTTTTAGCTTTTTTTCTACGGTTTTATAAAATGGTGCGTAATAATCTGCTAGCGAATTAACGTCTTTTTGATAAACGCTGACAGAAGAAGCAGCATAAGCAGAGTGACTAAAAACAGGCGTTGTCACCGATGCTCCTACTAAAACAGATGCCGCTATAAATGGTACAAGTAGTTTCTCTTTTTTCATTTGTAAAGTCCCCCAAATATCCAAATAATAGTATAGCAGATAGATTATACTATATTATGTTATAAAAGAACTAGTGCTTTTCCTTTAATTTCATATTTTTTAGCAGTTTGCGTACCTGATAGAAGATAATCTAAGGAACAAAGAAAATATGTGATACAATGTACAAATATTCAGTTAAAAAGGAAGTGTACGATATGCAGCAATTTATCAAAGAAATAGCGCGCGGAAAAAGGGGATCAACTGACTTAACGTATGAACAAGCAAAAGAAGCAGCTCGCTTAATCGCTTCTGGACAAGCTACGGATGCTCAGATCGCTGCTTTTTTTATCGCGGAACGTATTAAAACTGAAAATGCAGATGAACTATTGGGATTCGTTCATGCTTTTCGTGAAAAAACAAAAGAAATACCGCTGTCTCAGCCGTTAAAAGATAAATCAATTGATTTTGCAAGCCCTTATGCAGGGAGGAATTCATTTTTTGCGACCATTCCTGTATCGATTTTATTAGCTGAAAGAGATGTGCCAGCTTTTTTACACTGTACAGAAGCGCTTCCTCCAAAGTTTGGAACAACGATTGAAGACGTACTTCATTCATTACAGATCCCTCAAGCTCAAACGATTGACGACATCGGTCATGCGTTTGAAACGTTAAAAATTGGCTTTGTAAATGCCGAAACAATCTCTTATCCTCTTAGCCGCATCAAACAAGTTCGTCATGAAATTGGTGTAAGGACACTTATTAATACGGTTGAAAAACTACTAAACTTATCGAATGCTTCTTCTTTAATGATGGGCGCTTTTCACCGTACAGCCATTAATAAGATTGTGCCTATTTTTGCTTCTCTGTCTTTCAAACACGTATACGTGGTACAAGGGATAGAAGGATCAGAAGATGTACCTGTACATAGAAGCAGCTTTGTTTTTACGATCTCAGAAGGAGAGATGGAGTCGTTTATTGTCAATCCAAAAGAATACGGACTGTTTGTGGAAGAAGAGCACTTTGAAAAGAAAATAAGCGTTGAAAAACAAGCGGAATATGTGACGCGCATTCTGGAAGGTGAATCTTCTTCCGAACTGACTTACGTCTATAATCAAGTAGTATTAAACGCTGGCTTGCGCTATTATTTATTCGGGTATGAAGCTTCTATTGAAAAAGGAGTAGACTATGCAAAACGTCAGCTGGCTGAAGGTTTGGGCTGGAAACACCTGCAGAAATGGAAAACACAAGCGATTTCAGAAAAGTAAAAGGTGAGCAAATATGCTCATCTTTTTTTTATCGGAAGAGATAAATTCTTTGTTTTTTGTCAGAAAATTTACTATAATTAGTTATGTATTTTGTGTTAGAAAATGTCACATTTGATGTTAATTAGAAAATAGATTAGCAGAAAGGAAGCTTTCATTGAAACTTACGTCGAGAGAACAAGAAAAATTAATGATTGTCGTAGCTGCAGACTTAGCAAGACGCCGTCAAACAAGAGGATTAAAACTTAATTATCCCGAAGCAGTAGCTATTATTACATATGAAATTATGGAAGGAGCTCGTGATGGCAAGACGGTAGCACAGCTAATGCGAGAAGGGACCAAGATTTTAAAACGAGAAGATGTAATGGAAGGTATTCCGGAAATGATTCATGATATTCAAGTGGAAGCTACCTTTCCAGACGGAACCAAGCTCGTCACTGTGCACGATCCAATTCGTTAAGAGGAGGGAAAGATATGATTCCAGGGGAATATTTCTTAAAAAAAGACCCAATCACATGTAATAACGGAAAGAAATCAATTAGCGTGACTGTAATCAACAGAGGCGATCGACCTGTTCAAGTAGGGTCACACTTTCATTTTTTTGAAGTGAATGCTGCGCTCGAGTTCCCCCGCGAAGCTTCGCTTGGCTATCATTTAAATATTCCGGCCGGCACAGCCGTTCGTTTTGAACCAGGTGATGCAAAAGAAGTCGATCTCGTTGCTTTCTCGGGAACAAGAGAAATCTACGGTCTTAACAATAAAACAAACAGATCGCTTTCTGATAGAAAGGAAGATGTATAAGATGAGTTTTCAAATGTCGCGACGTCAGTATGCAGATATGTTTGGACCAACCGTTGGAGATGCGGTTCGTTTAGCAGACACAGAGCTATTTATTGAAATTGAAAAAGATTTCACCACGTACGGAGATGAAGTAAAGTTCGGCGGAGGAAAAGTCATTCGTGACGGAATGGGGCAGCATCCTCTTGCAACACGAAGCGAAGCAGCGGACTTAGTATTGACAAATGCAATTATTGTTGATTATACAGGCATATATAAAGCAGATATTGGAATAAAAGATGGGCTCATTCAAACCATCGGAAAAGCGGGCAATCCCCTGCTGATGAATGAAGTAGACATCATCATTGGTGCGAGTACAGAAGTGGTTGCAGCTGAAGGAAAAATTATAACCACCGGCGGTATTGATGCACATATTCATTTCATTTGTCCGCAGCAAATTGAAACTGCTCTTGCTTCTGGCGTTACAACAATGATTGGAGGAGGAACAGGACCGGCTACAGGAACAAAAGCGACAACTTGTACACCCGGAGCTTGGCATATTGAACGAATGCTTGAAGCTGCTGAAGCATTTCCAATGAATATTGGCTTTTTAGGAAAAGGGAATGCAAGTGCCAAAGAGCCTTTAATTGAGCAAATTGAAGCTGGAGCGATTGGACTAAAGCTTCATGAAGACTGGGGAACCACGGCATCTGCTATTGACACAAGCTTACAGGTAGCAGACGATTACGATGTTCAAATTGCGATTCATACAGATACTTTAAATGAAGGCGGCTTTGTCGAAGATACGATTGCAGCGATTGGCGATCGCGTCATTCATACCTATCATACTGAAGGAGCTGGAGGCGGACATGCACCTGATATTATGGAAATGGCAAGCTTTCCAAACGTGCTTCCATCATCAACTAATCCAACAAGACCTTATACTGTCAACACGCTTGAAGAACATTTAGATATGCTCATGGTATGTCATCATCTTGATCCCTCTGTACCAGAAGACATCGCTTTTGCTGATTCTCGCATTCGCAAAGAAACGATTGCAGCTGAAGATATTTTACACGATTTAGGTGTATTCAGTATGATTTCTTCAGATTCTCAAGCAATGGGACGTGTAGGCGAAGTGATTACAAGAACGTGGCAAACAGCTGATAAAATGAAAAAGCAGCGAGGAAAACTTGATGGTGACAGCGAAGCCGGCGATAACGCACGCGTCAAACGCTATGTAGCTAAATATACGATTAATCCAGCTATCGCTCATGGAATTTCCGAATACGTAGGATCGGTAGAAACAGGGAAAATGGCTGACTTAGTCCTATGGGAGCCAGCGTTTTTTGGAATAAAGCCTGACTTGATTGTAAAAGGCGGTTTGATTGCACACAGCTTAATGGGAGATCCTAACGCTTCAATTCCAACTCCACAGCCGGTTTTATACCGTCCGATGTTTGCTTCTTATGGAAAAGCAAGAGCTAAAACGTCTCTTACATTTGTGTCAAAAGCAGCTTACGAGAACAAAGTGGGCGAGAAACTGGGGTTACAAAAGCTGCTTAAACCGGTTAAAAATATTCGTCAATTAAAAAAAACAGATATGAAGTTAAACGGGGAAATGCCTAAAATTGAAGTTAATCCCCAAACGTACGAAGTAAAAGTAGATGGACAAATGATTACATGTGAAGCAGCAGAAGTTGTGCCTATGGCGCAGCGATACTTTTTATTTTGAGGTGAAAGAAATGGTAATCGAAAAAATTATCGGAAATATGGCAACATTAGAAAAACGGGCTCCACATATAGAAAAGGTATATATCGAAAGTGATCACTTAGTAAAACGCGTTCAGCGCGTTGTAACAGATCACGGCAAGGAACTGGGAATTCGTCTAAAAGAAAACCGTGAGCTCACTGATGGCGACGTGCTGTTTATGGATGAAAGCAATATGATTGTTGTGCAGGTGCTGGCAGACGATATTTTAACCATTCAGCCGATTGATATTCAGCAAATGGGAGAAATTGCTCATCAGCTTGGCAACCGACATTTGCCGGCACAGTTTGAAGGTGGAGACATGCTCGTACAGTACGATTATTTAGTCGAAGAATTGCTTCAACAGCTTGATATTCCCTATAAGCGCGAAAAAAGAAAAGTAAAAAAAGCTTTTAAGCATATTGGACACAGTCATGACTAATTCATTGCTTTCGCTGATTCAACTATGTGATTCAAATTTTCCATCCGGTGCATTTTCACATTCGTTTGGCTTTGAAACGTATATTCAGCGAGATCAAATTCACAACACAGAAACCTTTCAGGAAGCGCTTCGTACATACCTTGATGTTCAGCTGACGTATACGGACGGCTTAGCATGCAGACTGGCTTATGAGTATGCGGCTCATGACCAGTTTAACGACATTATGAGAGTGGATCATGAATTATACGCTCTTGCTTTGTCAAAAGAAACAAGAGAAGGGACAAGACGCGTGGGCCAGCGCATGTTAAAACTTTGCTTAGAATTATTTCAAGGCTCTTATTTAGAAACGTATATGAGTGAGGTAAAAGCAAAGAAGGCGTATGGACATCCTGCTGTTGTATTTGCGTTAGCCAGCCTGCAGTTAAATATCACAAAAGAAGAGGCAATTTTAAGTCACTTGTACGCTAGCATTTCTTCGTTAATTCAAAATGCTGTTCGCGGCATACCGATCGGTCAAACGGATGGACAAAAAACGCTCATTCTTTTTCAGCCGCTGCTGCAGCAAGCACTTCAGCATATTTTACAAGCGGATCAAGAGGAATTTGGTGCCGTGACACCAGGGTTAGAAATCGCTCAAATGCAGCATGAACAATTGCATGTCCGATTGTTCATGTCATAAAAAAGGAGGGAAGGCCTTCTAACGATGAAGGCGTAAAAAATGAATGCAATTAAAATTGGAATTGGTGGACCTGTTGGTGCAGGAAAAACAATGTTAGTAGAACGAGTAACGCGTGCACTAGAAGGACAGCTAAGCATGGCAGTCGTTACAAACGATATTTATACAAAAGAAGACGCGCAATTTCTAGTAAAAAACAGTATTTTACCGGAAAATCGTATCGTAGGAGTAGAAACAGGAGGATGTCCTCACACGGCCATTCGAGAAGATGCATCTATGAACTTTGCTGCGATCGATGAGTTAGTGGAACGTCACCCCGATGTTGAACTTATTTTTGTAGAAAGCGGAGGAGATAATTTAGCTGCAACGTTTAGCCCAGAGCTCGTTGATTTTTCGATTTATATCATCGACGTAGCACAAGGGGAAAAAATCCCGCGTAAAGGCGGTCAAGGAATGATTAAATCTGATTTATTCATTATCAACAAAACAGATTTAGCCCCGTATGTAGGAGCCAGTTTAGAAGTAATGGAAAAAGATACAATCCAAGCAAGAGGGCACAAGCCTTTTGTTTTCACCAATTTAAAAGAAGATAAAGGGCTCGACCAAGTGATAGAATGGATTAAAAAAGAGGCCTTTTTAATCGGCCTTGAATCATGAGCTACACGGGTTATTTAGAGCTTCGAGCAGAAAGAAACAGTGAGCGAACCGTTATTAAAGATACGTACCATTACGGTGCTTTCAAAGTTGCCAGACCTATTTACCTGACTCCTGAATCACCTTTTGTTTATATGCTTCACGTAGGCGGAGGATACGTGAGCGGAGACAAGTATAAAACGATGATAACGGTAGAGAAAAATGCCCAGCTGACGGCTACTACTCAATCTGCGACAAAGGTGTACAAAACACCGAACGAAGCTGTTTTACAAGAAACGTGTATAACCCTTGAAGAACAAGCCATCATGGAATATATACCAGACCCGCTTATTTTGTATGAAAATGCTGCATTTGTCCAAGAAATAACGGTTCATATGGCACAAAACGCTGCTTTGTTTATGTGTGACAGCATCACCCCGGGGTGGTCGCCGGACGGGCAGCTGTTTCAATATACCTCTATGCGTTCCAAGCTTAAACTGTATGTAAACGAGCAGCTGAAGGTATACGATCACTTATACTTGAAGCCAGAAAGCCATTTGCGCGGCATGATGAAAATGGAAGGGTATACTCATTTTGGATCGATTATCATTGTTCATCCAAACGCCGACGACGCATTTATAGCGAAAGTACATCAGCTGTGCGAAGAGGCTGGGTGTAAAGTAGGAGCTTCCGCACTTCGAATCCCTGGATGTGCTATTCGAATATTAGCTGCTAGTACACAAGAAGTTGAAGACATAATCGCTAAAGTATACGGATTGTTCCGACAGCATTTACTAAAAGCTGAAGTATCACTTTTGCGTAAGTATTAAAGAGGCTGGGACAGAAGTATTGTAGTTGAAGGAAGATCCGAACGAGCTGGATTCTTAATGGAGAATCAAATTCGTTCGGATTTTTTTATTGCTAGGGTGAACGTAGGTTTTCTGTATGTAGTTCCTTCTAGACGTTGATTAGAGGACAAAGCAACGTCTTGCACAGAAATCAACAGCTGTGGAACAAGCAGTTCAGATCATTTGTCCTGCTTATTCGTCTTTAGATTGAATTGTTTTTGTTATGTCTCATTCGCTTTTAGAACCACAGGCTAAATAATCCGTCGCTTACACCTAAATTGTACATATAATAAAGGCCAAATATAATGCTGACAGCGCCTGTTACCTGCATTAAGCAGCGGTTTAACGTGACTTGCTTTTTAGTTGTAACAAATGGAATTCCAATAACCGTTGTAAATAACAGCATGCCAAGACAAGTGCCGATTCCAAAAATGACAATGTACAGAGCACCTTGCCATACGTGAGTAACGGTGCTCATCGTTAATACCACCATCGCTGCGCTTCCGGCCAGTCCATGAACAAAGCCAATGCCCAATGACTTTAAATAAGACGTTTTTTCGTGATGCGTATGTATTTGTTTTTTGTAAGACAGAAGTGAGGTAAAACCGAGGTAAACGAGCATAATGCCCACTAAAAATTCAAGTGACATGCTCATCCGTTCAGAAATACTGCTTTTTGACACCATTAAAATCATGCCAAAAAT
Organism: Priestia sp. SRI_019; assembly: GCF_057586255.1. Lineage (NCBI taxonomy): Bacteria > Bacillati > Bacillota > Bacilli > Caryophanales > Bacillaceae > Priestia > Priestia sp. SRI_019. The sequence goes on from NZ_JBYCZN010000001.1 coordinate 1,679,859, forward strand.
AAACAGCGTAAGCGTATGACCAATCCCCCAGTATACTCCTGCAAGCGAAGAGCGCCACAGTTTTTTACTTTTTGAAGCAATGGTTGATACAGCGATAATATGATCTGGTTCTAGAGCATGCTTGATTCCTAAAAAAAACCCTAGTATTAAAATTGAAAAAAAACTTGTTTCCATGTCAGCTTTCTCATCCTTTCGTACGTATAAAACTAGTATATCGTACGCTTTTGTTTTAATAAACGGAAAATTCTAAACAAAAACGTCTGGTCAAATAGCTAAACTATTTATCAATTTACAATAAGTTACAAATATTAAAGGAGATGTAGTATAAAAATTTTACATTTACAAAAACTATGAGTAAATTATTGTGAGGTTGATAACTATGGACAAAATTTCTACTGATATCATGCTGTGGAGTTCTTTTATACGTCAAAATGTTAGGACAGAACGTGACTAGACTAGAAGCTCTTTTATGGAGCATTGCGTTGCCGGGCTTTGGCCAATTACTAAACAAAAAACATATAAAAGGAATTTTGTTTATTGTACTTGAATTTCTCATTAATGTGGGGGCAAATTTTAATGAAGGCATTCGCTTAAGCTTTTTAGGAGAAACAAGGCAGTCCCTAGAGGTAATGAACATGCAATGGTTAATGTTTTATCCATGTTTGTATTTTTTTGCAATTTGGGATGCTGTTAAAGAGGCAGAAAACGGCGCATCGAGATTTACATTTATTCCTTTTGTCTCCTGTGCTTATTTTGTTACAGTAGGCATTATGTATTCCTCAGTAACAACCATCAGCGGCGTTTTTATAGGGCCGATTTGGCTTCCTATGCTGTCTGTTATACCCGGACTTGTTGTCGGACTCATTGTCAAAAAGCTATTAGAAGTGTATATACATAAGAAAAAATAAACGTCATTACAATCTATACATCAGTAGATTTTAATGGACGTTTATTTTATTTTTGTTTATAAATAAGTAATAAAGTCTCTTATTTAGGGAACGTACTAACAGTGGCTGTTTTTACATAACTTTAAGAGAGCGGGGACTACTCATAAAAAAGAGCACATTGAAAATGGAGAGAATGTGTACAAGCTTATATAATAGCACTTTGACAAAAAGAAGCTGGAGAGAAGGTGGATAGAGGATGATCACAAATGGTATTTATCGTTTTTTTCTTATCTGGTACGTATGCGGAGTCGTCTTGCTTTCCTTCGATTTGCTGCCTTCATGGTTAGAATGGGCAAACGCGGTCTTTTTACACTTGAGCAGTCTTCTTGCTCTTATTTATCTAGCTAAAGCTTATGGAGTAAGGCGGGCACTGCTCGTTGCGATATTTGTGACAGGCGCATCTATTTATATCGAAAGTCTAGGTGTTAAGTATGGATTTTTATTTGGATCCTACGATTATGAAAAAGATTTTGGCGCCAAAATTTTAGGGGTTCCTCTGACCATTGGTTCGGCTTGGTTTATGGTTGTGATTACAAGCAGAATATTAGCTCTCGGAATTATGAAACGTATGGAACTGCCGTTTATTGTCCATGGAATTGCCTATGCAGTCATTAGTTCGCTTTTTGCTGTTATTATGGATTTGGCTATTGATCCTGTTGCTTATGTTGTTAAACAATATTGGGTGTGGGAAGGGGACAGCTTTTACTATAATATTCCTTTATCAAATTTCTCCGGCTGGTTTTTATTGTCTTTCTTCATTCAGCTGGTCGTATATTTCTTTTTAGCTAAGTCTCCTAAAGAGGAAAATCCAGTGTGGGAAAGAAGAATGGTATTTTTGTATAGTGCAGTTGTCATGATGTTTGTTATTGTAGCGTTAGCAAATGGCCTATGGCTTGTCGTATGGCTGACGATGATTCCTTTTCTTATTCTTTATATTGTGTATAAAAAGGAGACTCGCCTATGATTTACCCGAAGAAAAACTCAATATTTGAGCGATTTTTTCAACTGTTTGTCACATATCAGCTTAAAAAGCAATTTTATCGTATTCATTTACATATAGAAGGGCTCCCAAAAGATAAAAAAATCTTATTAATTGCTAATCATTCCAGCTGGTGGGACGGTTTAGTGACATTTTATTTAAATAACGCGGTATTAAAAATAGATCTATACGCTATGATGTCTGAACAAGGAATGAAGGATTTTCCTTTTTTTCAGCGAATCGGAGCTTTTTCAGTAAATGCAGCGTCTCCGAAGCACACGGTGGAATCGTTAAGGTTTGCCAGTAAGCTGTTAGAAGAGAAAAAAGCGGTGCTTATTTTTCCTCAAGGAAAAGAAGAGCATCTTGAAAAAAGACCGTTAACTTTTTCTGAAGGACCTGCTTTCCTTCTAAAAAAGCATTCTGACGTTGAAGTTATTCCCATTACGTATTATTATACGTTTCGCCATGATCAGCGACCAGAGCTTTTTATCTGGGTAGGGCAAGCTGTTTTTTACGACTCAGCTAAGGCAAGAGAAGAGATAACCAACACGCTAGGCGGTGCAGTCACTGCTCAGCTCGATCATCAGAAACAGAAAATAATTCAAGAAAACGATGAGGAATTTACGGTTTTATTAAAAGGAAAAAAGACGCTTAGTGAATGGTTAACGTGGTGGAAAGCGAAGGTGAAAGAATGATTTACTATGTGCTTTTATTTATTTTTATGCTGCTTTTAACCATTGTAAATATTCAAGCAATGCCTAAATTAAAAAGATACGAGCCGGATTCCAAAACCCCTCAGCCTCTCATTTCTATTTTGATTCCAATGCGAAATGAAGAACGAAATGTAAAACGAATCATTTCCTCTATTAAAGGATTAACGTACAGCAATCTAGAATGTGTCATACTAGACGATCAGTCCACAGATCAAACACGACCACAGCTGTTGAAAGAAATTCACGGCGATCCGAGGTTTACCATCATAGAAGGAAAAGAGCTGGGAGAGGGCTGGGTCGGAAAAGTTCATGCTTGTCATCAGCTGTCGCAAGCTGCAAATGGGGACTATTTATTGTTTGTAGATGCAGATGTAGAACTAAAAGAACGTACGCTAGAACATACTTTAGCCACAACACAAGCGACAAAAGCTGCTCTTTTAACAGGTTTCCCACGTTTTCCCGTAAAAACGTGGTTAGAAGCATTGGTTGTTCCGCTTCAGCATGTGGTTGTTTTTAGTTATTTACCGGTTGTCGTAGCTAATCGTAACAAGATGAGCAAAGCTTCAGCTGCTCACGGTGCTTTTATGTTTATAAAAAAAGAAGCTTACGAGGCCGTAGGAGGACATGAAGCCGTCAAATCTTCACTAGTAGAAGATGTACACCTGGCCCAGCTTTTTAAGCAAAAGAAATATCGCGTCATTTTAGCTAATATTACCTCTCATGTTAGCTGTTATATGTATGAAACAAGAGAAGAAGTATGGAACGGTTTTGCTAAAAACATCTTTGTAGGTTTGGGCCGCTCTGCTAAAGCGGTTTGGGTACTAAGCGTTTTTTTTGCCTGTTACTATGTGCTGCCGCTTCCTTTTTTTATAGCAGGAGGATTCACAGGCAACTTGCTTTGGATTCTGCCTTTTTGCATTATGCTTTTTCAGCGGTTTTTAATTGACCGGTCGGCTCAGCAAAAAGGGCTTTTGTTTTGTACGATGCCGGCGTCGGCAATTGCGCTCATGCTGCTGATGAATCATTCCATGAAGCGTGAACGAAAAAAGCAGGGATATGAATGGAAAGGAAGGCATTATCAATGAAAAAAGTACTAATAGTCGGGGCAGGATTGGGCGGATTAGCTGCAGGAGTTCTTCTTCAAACAAAAGGGTTCGATGTCACAATTGTGGAAAAAAACGAGCATGTAGGCGGAAAGATGATGCCTGTGCAGCTAGGAGAGTATTCTTTTGATTTTGGGCCTAATACCATTACAATGCCCGAAGTTTTTCAGTGGTTATTTGAGCAAGCGGGTGAACGGCCAGAAGACTATATGCCTCTTGTCAAACTAACCCATCATACGAATAATTTTTTCATCGACGGCTCACAATTTTCCATGTCTATAGACGAAAGAAAAATGATTCAGCAGCTTGAACGTCTCGATCCCTTTGCTGCGGAGCAATACCCTGCCTATTTAAAAGAAGTAAAAAGAATATACGACGTTGCAAAAAGCCAATTTTTCTACCGGACATTTTCATCGTGGAAAGATTACACAAACCCTTCTTTATTAAAAGCGTTGCTGCAAGTAAGGCCGTTCGAAACAGTAGATACGTTTCATCAGCGTTTTTTTCGAAACGAAAACATTCGAAATGCATTTAATCGATATGCAACCTATATTGGATCTTCACCTTATACATCACCCGCTACGTTTTCACTGATTGGACACTTAGAAATGAATGATGGGGTGTACTATGTAAAAGGAGGAAATACTAGAATTGCAAAAGGGCTGGGACATGTTTTCCGAAAAGCTGGAGGAAAACTGTATACAAACTGCAGCGTTACTGAAATAATCGTAAAAAATAAACGGGCTGTCGGAGTGGAAGTAAATGGAGAAGAAAAGATAGACGCGGATATCGTTATTGTGAACGGCGACTTGCTAAAAGCCTACCCGGCACTTGTAAAAGAACAGGATAGACCTCATTTTAAAAACAAAAAAGCAGCTGAATTTGAGCCTTCCATATCAGCTTATGTGATTATGGCAGCTGTTAAGAAGCGCTTTTCTCAGCTGATTCATCATCAAGTGTATTTTTCTCAGGATTATAAACAGGAATTTTATGAGTTATTTCAGCAAAAAACGCTTCCAACCGATCCCACCATCTATATTTGTAATTCTTCATATACCGATAACACGGTAGCACCGGGTGATAATTTATTTATTTTAGTGAATGCTCCTGCCGTGAAAGAAGAGAATCAAGAAGAAATGAACGCTTACAGAGAAGTTGTCTATCGCAAGCTTTCTCAGTTTGGTTTAGATATTGAGCCCTCGCTTGTACATGAACGAATTGTTACTCCATATGAAATTGAACAAACGTTTGGGGCATTTAAAGGTGCTTTGTACGGCGTGAGTTCAAATCGGAAAATGGATAGTTTTCTTCGGCCAAGCAACGTCTCAAAAGATGTTAAAAACTTATATTTTGTAGGAGGAACGACTCATCCAGGCGGAGGGTCTCCTATGGTCACAATTAGCGGTATCAATGTAGCTACGCTTATTTCCTCTTCCTAATTGATAAATCAGGATTGTCAAAAAGTTTAGTTTTTTGGTACTATAAGAAAGGACAGAGGCTGTTAACCACCTGTTCTTGCGGATGGAAAAAATGTTACATAATGAAGTTGAAAAGGTGATTACATAACTATATGATTGTATTTACGTGTCTTATTATTATCATAAGCATTATTCGTCCGTACTTGGAAAGCGTGACTGTTAAGCGAATTGCTTCAGAAGGCAAAAAAATTCGCTACTACAAAGAACAGTTCTTTTTTTATGTGCTAATTTTACTATTTTATATTGCGGTGATGGTATACCATAGGGTTCCAATTTCTATGTTAGGATTACAGGGAGTATATCTCGATACGATTCATCGCACGGCTCCGTATCCAGCGTGGATTGAATATTTGCTGCTTTTAATCTTTGCAGGCTTTATCGTTCTTTCCATTATGCTTCAATGGATGAAAGATCATGGAGAAACGGTTTTTGTGGAACAGGAAATGCCCACGTCAATTGAGGCAACCGTTCCTAAAACAGAAAGAGAGCAAAAGTGGTGGCTAGCATACAGCGGTATTTCCAGCTTCGTAGAAAGCACCGTCTATTTTCCTAGCTTTTATTTATATAGTCACTATATATTAGCCATTGAAAACACATGGGTATTGGCCGTTTTAATTGGTATTGGTTATTTCCTATCACAGCTAGCTTTCCAGCGTGACCGTTTAAGTGTCCAGACGCTGTTAGTTGGTATCGGGCTAGGCGCTTTATTTATCATGACGAAGTCAGTTGTCATCATAATCTTGTACTATGGCTTTAGCTTTTTGATTTATGATATTTACCAGCAAGATCGCAATCTAGTAAAAAGTACAGATGATCACTAAGAAACAACACGGCATAAAGCTGTGTTGTTTCTTTTTTTTATAATTTATAAAAAAAGCTTGAAAAGCGCTTTCAATAGTCTTATAATTTAGATAAATCGATTTACTAAACCGGTTTAGTAAGTGGTTAGTTAGTATAATAAGAAAGGTAGGTCGATTTATGAATAGTATCATTATCCCGTTAAATGCATTCGAAACAACAGGCTTTCAGCACACCATGATTGGGAAAATATATGAGCAGCAAGTACATGGAGTGGAAATTCGAAGAGAGTTAATGAAAAAAGTAGATCAAGAGATTAAGCTTATTGCCGAAGAATTAAAAAAATATCCGCTTTTTACAGTATATTCGGCTCCAATTGAACTCTGGAGAGAAAATGGAGAGTTAAACACACAAGAATTAAAAGCTATTCTTAAAGAAGCCTTATCACTTGGCGCTCAGTGGGTAAAAGTTTCTCTTGGTTTTTATCAGCCCCAATCACCTATGGAAGATTTACAGCAGCTATTAGAAGCATTTCCAGCTTTACGCCTATTTGTAGAAAACGATCAAACCAGTCACGGAGGCAACATAGCATCTCTGCATGCATTTTTTGATAACGCTTACGAAGTTCCTGTTTCCATGACGTTTGATATTGGTAATTGGCTTTATGTACATGAACAACCCAAAGAAGCAATCAAAATGCTAAGGTCATTTGTAGGCTATATTCATATTAAACACATCATAAAAAATAGCGGAGAGCTAGTGACAACAGCTATATCGAACGATTCAAATGAAATGTGGAAAGATATTTTGAAAGGGTTTTCTCATTCGATTTTTAAAGCTTTAGAGTTTCCAATCGGTGAACCGGAACAAATCCCCGGCTTCATTTCATTGGTGCAAGCAGTAGAACAGGAGGAAGTTCAATGAATTCATTAGACGTTATTACCTTCGGAGAAGCAATGGTGATGTTCATGGCAGAACAACCAGGACCGCTGCATGAGATTAAGCATTATACGAAAGAACTGGCCGGAGCAGAAACAAATGTAGCAATTGGTATCGCTCGTCTCGGTCTGCGCGCAGGCTGGGTGAGCAAAGTCGGCAACGATCCTTTCGGTACGTTTATTATGAAAAGGCTACAAGAGGAGTCAGTCAACACCGATTGTGTACTAATAGATAGCGAGCATGCAACAGGCTTTCAAATTAAATCAAAAGTGGAAGTGGGAGATCCGGAAGTTTGTTACTTCCGAAAAAATTCAGCAGCCAGTCACTTGCACTCCAGCGATTTTAATCAAAATTATTTTTTAGCGGCAAAACATATGCATATGACAGGCATACCGCTTGCTGTGTCAGCAAGTATGCGCGATTTTGCTCTACATGCACTTACATCGATGAAAGCAGCTGGAAGAACGGTTTCTTTTGACCCAAACCTTAGGCCCACTCTTTGGGCATCGAAAGAAGAAATGATTGTTACAATCAATGAAGCTGCTAAACAAGCAAACTACGTTCTGCCGGGTATTGAAGAAGGAAAAATCTTAACCGGCTACGAAAACCCAGAAGACATTGCTTCTTACTATTTAGATGCAGGCGTAGAGCTTGTCGTTATTAAACTAGGTGAACAGGGAGCCTTTTTTAAGACGGCTAAAGAGCAAGGGATAGTTGAAGGAATAAAAGTGAAACAAATAGTTGATACAGTCGGAGCAGGAGACGGTTTTGCAGTAGGACTGTTAAGCGGACTTCTTCAAAATGATTCTCTTACTCAGTCTCTAAGGAGGGCAAATGCTATTGGGTCATTAGCTGTACAAAGCCCTGGAGATAACGACGGATATCCAACCGAACAGCAGTTACAAAGATATATGGAATCCCAAAAACAAGGAGTGAAGTGATAATGAAACAGCAGCTAGCAAAAAAAAGATGGCTTCGGTTAATTCCTATCGTATTTATTACGTATAGCCTTGCATATTTAGACCGTGCAAACTATGGGTTTGGAGCAGCGGCAGGGCTGGCAGAAGACCTTCATATTACGCCAGGTATTTCGTCTTTATTAGGATCTCTCTTTTTCTTAGGTTATTTCTTTTTCCAAATTCCAGGCGCTCACTATGCTGAAAATAAAAGCGCTAAAAAGCTGATTTTTTGGTCTCTGATTTTATGGGGAGCACTTGCTACAGCTACGGGTATGGTAAGCCACGTCGGATTTTTGTTTGTTATCCGGTTTGCTTTAGGAGTGGTCGAAAGTGCCGTTATGCCTGCTATGCTCGTGTTTTTAAGCCACTGGTTTACAAAAGCAGAACGTTCTAGAGCCAACACGTTTTTAATTTTAGGAAACCCGGCAACCGTTCTTTGGATGTCTATTGTTTCTGGGTATTTGCTAGAATCGTTTGGCTGGAGATGGATGTTTATTTTAGAAGGTTTTCCAGCTGTTATTTGGGCATTTTTATGGTGGAAACTAGTAAATGACGAGCCAAAAGATGCAGGCTGGCTGTCGAAAAGAGAAAAAGCAGATTTACACGATGCGCTGCAAAAAGAACAAGAAGGAATCAAACCTGTTAAAGGCTATAAAGAAGCTTTCAAAAATCGTACTGTCATTTTATTAAGCATTCAATACGCTTTATGGAGTATAGGCGTCTACGGATTTGTTATGTGGCTTCCGTCTATTATTAAAGCAGCGCCTAACATGAGTATAGTGAAAACAGGTTGGTTAGCGTCCGTTCCTTACGTATTAGCAGTTGTATTAATGTTAACGGTTTCATATCTGTCAGATAAGTTTTTAAAACGAAGCGCATTTGTATGGCCGTTCTTATTAGTAGGAGCGCTTGCTTTTTACGGATCTTATTTAGTTGGCACAAGCAACTTCTGGCTTTCTTTTACCTTACTCGTTATCGCCGGAGGAACGATGTACGCTCCGTACGGACCGTTCTTTGCGATTATTCCTGAAATTTTACCCCGTAATGTTGCCGGTGGAGCAATGGCTTTAATTAATAGCATGGGTGCACTTGGTTCATTTGCCGGTTCTTATATTGTAGGATTTTTAAATGGATCAACAGGAGGATTTGGCGCTTCATATATCTTTATGGCTGGATCATTATTCCTTGCGGCAGTTTTAACCATTGTCGCAACGAAAAAGCCAAGAGAAGTTCAAAGTGTAAAGCCAGTCGAAACAACGGCTTAATGTAACGATAAAAAAGGAGAATGGAAATGCATATTGAGAAAATTACAAGTAGCGGTATTGTAGCGGTCATTCGAGGAGCAAGTGCTGAGCGGATTATTCCGCTTGCCTACGCGTTAAAAGAAGGCGGAGTAACAAACCTAGAAATTACAATGGAAAACCCTGCTGCTGTAGAGGTTATTAAAGAGTTGAAAAATGAATTTGACGACTCGATGTTTATTGGAGCAGGAACTGTTCTAGACGAAGAAACAGCACGAATTGCTATTATGGCAGGAGCGTCATTTATTTTTTCTCCTACGGTTAATGAACGAACAATTAAAACGGCTAAAAGGTACGGCGTCATTAGCGTGCCGGGCGCTTTTACACCCACTGAAATTTTAACAGCCTATGAATGCGGTGCAGATATGATTAAAGTCTTCCCGGCAAGCGTAGTAGGCCCCGCTTATTTTAAAAATATAGCAGGACCGCTTCCTCATATTCCATTAATGCCAACAGGCGGCGTTACGGCTGAAAATGCAGGAGCTTATATTAAAGCTGGAGCAGCTGCTATTGGGGCAGGAAGCACATTAGTGGATGGAAAGCAGCTTCCAACTCCTGAATACTTACTTCAAGTAACAAAGGAAGCGAAGCGTTTTACTCATGAAATTCAAGAAGCTAGGCTTGCGTACGCTTAATAAATAAAGCCTTCTGCTAGCAAGAAGGCTTTTCCTTTTTCGTTTTTTTCGTTTACACTAGGAGTAGCATAATTTTAGGGATTGAATGAAAAGGACGGATTATGATGCAAAAAGTTACTATGCTGGACGTTGCAAAAGCAGCAAATGTCTCCAAAAGTACCGTATCACAATACATTAACAAGCGGTATGAATATATGGGCGAAGAAACACGAAAGAAAATTAAAGAAGCGATTGATACACTCGGCTATCAGCCCAACTATCTAGCAAGGAGCTTAAAACAAAAGCGAACGTCGATGATTGGGATTATTGTCGCGAATATTATGCACAGGTTTTCTACTGAAGTCATTCGTGCAATTGAAGACTATTGCCATTCACAAGATATACATGCCATCATCTGTAACGCAGATGATGACCCTGATAAAGAAAAGAAATATATTAATATGTTAAAAGCCAAGCAAGTAGATGGCCTTATTTTATTTCCAACAGGAGCCAATACTTCTCTTTATGAGCAGATGATCAAAGAAGAATATCCGGTTGTTATTATGGACCGTAAAATTCATGATGTAAAAGGGAAAATTCCATCCGTAGTGGCAAACAATCAAGAAGCCACAAAACAGGCTATTTTGCATCTCCTCGAGCTTGGACATAAGCATATAGCGATCATTACAGAACCATTAACTATTACACCCCGGATTGAACGTGTAGAAGGGTACAAAGAAGCGTTAACATCAGCCAATATGCCTGTAAATGAATCCATGATTATCAACTGCAAAAAAGCGGACATGCAAAAAGCGCTTAAGAAGCTATTTGCAGCCGATAATCCGCCGACAGCGCTGCTTGCTGGAAACGATTTAGTATTCATTGAAGTGCAGAAATTTATTAAACAACACGGATTTAATATCCCAAATGATTTATCTTTAATTGTTTATGATAATATTCCTTACGCAGATGTAGCAACGCCTGCCGTTACGACGATTTCGCAGCCCGCTTTTGATATGGGAACAAAAGCAGCAGATTTACTTATTAAACAAATTTTGAAAGAAAAGATAGCTTATGAAGAGTACCAGTATGAGTGTGAATTAATTATTCGAGAAACAACTTTGTCGCATTAAGCTGAAAAGAGCGCCCATGGCGTGCTCTTTTTAGCTCATCAAAATATTAGTTTTTTTTACGTTATCACTAAACCGGTTTAGTAGAAAGTGAGGAGAAAAAATATGAAGATACAATTAGCATTAGATCGCGTCACAATTGAAGAAGCTATCATCCTTGCCAAGCTGGCAGAACCCTCCGTTGATTGGATTGAAGTAGGTACATCTCTTATAAAAGAGTATGGAATTGAAAGTATTTATAAAATCAAACAGGCATTTCCGCACAAGACGATTGTAGCAGATATTAAAACGATTGATAACGCAGAGTATGAATTTACCATGTGCTATCAAGCAGGAGCAGATATAGCAACAGTCATGGGCGTATCACCTTTACCTACGATAGAGACTTGCGCAAATGTCAGCGAAAAATGGAATAAAAAAATGATGGTGGATTTATTAAACACGTCAAGCAGTTCGCAAAAACAAGTAGGTATTTATAGAAACGCTATTTTTTGCCATCATATCAGCAAAGACGAGCAAGAAAAAGAAGGAAAATCGCTGAGTCAAATAAATTTGCGGCAATATTTTCATTCAGGTGCCCAAATAGCAGTAGCAGGAGGAATTAATCCAGCCTCAGCAGCATCATTAATTCAAATGAAAGCGAACGTCGCAATTATTGGATCAGCGATTACAAAAAGTGCGGATGTGGCAAAGGCATCTGCTGAATTTCAAGACTTATTTATGAGCAGGGGGAACGTATAATGACAAAAACACAAACGATTTTAGACGAAATTACGGCCGTAATGAATCACATAAAAGAACCGCAAATAGAAGAAGTAGCGTTTTCACTTTACCAAGCGAAACGAATTTTTGTTATAGGCGAAGGCCGCTCTGGGCTAATGGGCAAATCATTTGCGATGAGACTGATGCATTTAGGTGCGACAGTATATGTTGTAGGGGAGACTATTACTCCTTCGATTGCAGCAGGTGACGTGTTGGTGGCTGTATCTGGTTCAGGAAAAACACAGCAAGTGGTGAGTGTAGCTAAAAAGGCCAAAGAAGTAGGATGTTCCGTTATCGGCATTTCAGCTAGTACAGAATCACCGTTAACTGCTCATACTGATGAGCTGCTGCATATTCCTGCTGCAACCAAATACCGAAGCGAAAATGAAGCAGCTTCCATTCAGCCACTTGGCTCGTTATTTGATCAATGTGCTCACGTTGTATTTGATACCATTTGTTTAGAATACGGGAATTTGAACCACACGGATCATGAACAGGCGTTTAAGCAGCACAGCAATTTAGAATAAGAGGAAAGAGGCTAGAAAAAAGTAGGTTATTTAAAAGAAAATCCGAACGATGAATCGAGATTCTTGATGGAGAATCACATTCGTTCGGATTTTTTCATTGGTATTGGTGAGCGTAGGTTTCATGTGTGTAGTTGTTTCTAGCTGTTGATTGAATCGATATAGTTATATCTCAATCTCTTTTGATACAGGCAAGTCTAAGTCTAAGCGTTTACTTCAGTTTTGTTTATTGCGAGTATATTACTTTGCTTCAAAGTAAATAACAGCATTTTTATGCTGAAATTGCTATAATATACAAGCCGGTACATATACTAAGGCGACTGAAAATAAAGGAGTTTTGATTAATGACAAAAATAAAATTAATTTCACATAACGATTTAGACGGGGTAAGTCCAGCACTATTGGGTCGGTTAGCGTTTGGCGACGACAACTTTGATTACAGCACGGTAAGCATTGGCCGCATCAATGACATAGTGACGCATTTTATTGAAGAAGAAAACGATGGAGACACAGCTTTATACATAACGGATATTAGCGTAAATGAGGAAGTAGCGGAAAAATTAAATGAACTGGTAAAAAAAGGTCAACAAATCACTCTTATTGACCATCATATCTCTGCTCTTCCACTAGCTGAGAAATACGATTGGGTTCATGTTATTGCAGAAGATGAAAACGGTAAAAAGACGGCAGCTACATCTCTTTTCTACGACTACTTAGTGCGCCACGACATGCTTCAAAAAACGGCGTTGCTTGATGAATACGTAGAACTTGTACGCTTATTCGATACGTGGGACTGGTTCCACGAAAATAACTTGAAAGCAAAGCGCCTTAATCACCTATATTACCTAATCCCGCATGAAGAATTTAAAGAAACCATTCTAGAAACGCTTCGTGAATCGTACCATACTGAACATCAAGAATTTACGTTTACGGACAAACACGAAATTTTACTAGAAGCAGAAGAAAAAAAGATTGAAAAATACATTTATGACAAACAAAAACAAATCATAAAAGAAAGGGTTGAAATTGATAACACAGCCTACAATGCAGGAATTGTATTCGCAGATACATATCAGTCTGAACTAGGAAATGCACTGTGTCTAGAAAACGAAGATATCGACTTTTCCGTTATGGTGGACATGGGACGCCAAAAGATTGGCTTCCGTGCAGTAAAAGACGAAATCAACTTAGCAGAAATTGTTGGGCATCTTGGAGGAGGAGGTCATCCAAAAGCTTCTGGATGCAAGTTAACGGCTGAAACATTTGCTCTTTTCGTCACGGATCACTTGTTTAAAGACGAAGAAAAAAGTGAATAAAGCGTATAAGGAGGAGATGCTATGTCGTTTAAAGATTTAGTTGTTGTTGTTACCGGAGCTGCGAACGGAATAGGTAAAGAGGTATCCCGCGCATACGCGAAACAAGGAGCAAAAGTGGTATTGGCAGATGTGGACGAAACCGAAGGAGAGCGTCACGCAGAAGCTATTCAAAGACAAGGCGGAGAAGCAATTTTTGTAAAAACAGACGTCCGAAAAGAAGGCGACATTTTAAATCTCGTTGAAAAAACGGTCAGTACTTATGGGACGATACATATTTTGATTAATAATGCAGGCGTTTCCCGCTGGAAATCACCGTATGAGCTAACCATTGATGAATGGGATGACATTATCAATACGAACCTGCGCAGCGTGTTTCTATCCTCTCGCGAAGCAGCTAAGGTGATGAGAAAAAACGAAAGCGGAGGCTCCATTGTAAACTTAGCTTCTACAAGAGCTACAATGTCTGAACCTCACACAGAAGCTTATGCTGCTACAAAAGGAGGAATCGTTGCTTTAACTCATGCACTTGCCATTTCACTTGGTGATGACAACATCACAGTAAATGCTATTTCTCCAGGATGGATTGAGACATCTGACTACGATGGCCTTCGTGAAATCGATCATACGCAGCATCCGTCTAATCGGGTGGGAACGCCAGCCGATATCTCAAAAGCGTGTATGTACTTAACAAACGTTGAAAATGATTTTGTAACAGGAGCTAACCTCGTAGTAGACGGGGGAATGACGCGAAAGATGATTTATGAACATTAAGCATCTATAAAAAAAAGGCTAAGACAAAAGTATTTTAGACGAAGTGAAAAAATGAACCATTGATCAAATTTTTGATTAGTGGTTCATTTTTTTGTTACGGTAAACGTAGGTTTCACCTGTTTCGTTCCTTCTAGCAGTTGATTGAAGGGCACGACGAAGACTCCGGCGGAAAAAGCGGTTCAGCTCATATATCCCATTTGTTCATTTTAGATTGGATTCATTTCGTTATGTCTCAACCTCTTTTGATAATCAACAGAAGAAATAATAATTTTTCTGTTGACAGATAATAATAATCATTGTAAAGTAAGTTACATAAAGTAATTAAATTTCAATTAATATTTTTTTAGTTTAATATCTCGAATTAGAGATATAAGAATTCATTATATCTTGTTTATCTCCTTTTATCAGGGGGAAGGGTATAAACATGCAATTTAAGCTTAAAAAAACAAACAATTAGGAGTGTGGAAAATGGGTTTTTTAGATAAATTATTTGATAAATCAAGTGATCAACAACAGGTTGGAAAAGATTTTTATGAAGCAATTAAAAACCGACGTTCTATTTATGCAATTGATAAAAATGTAAAAATATCAGAAGAAAAAATTGAAGAAATTATTAATTTTTCGGTAAAACATACTCCTTCATCATTTAATTCTCAAAGCGCACGTGTAGTTGTTTTATTTGGTGAACAGCATGATAAAGTATGGGATATTACGAGAGAAACGCTTCGTAAAATTGTTCCAGCTGAAAATTTTTCAGATACGGATCAAAAAATGAACTTATTCGGAAGCGGCTATGGAACAGTTCTTTTCTTTGAAGATCAAGAAGTAATTGAAGGATTGCAAAAGCAGTTCGCATCTTATAGCGAAAACTTCCCGGTTTGGTCTAACCAATCATCAGGCATGCTGCAGCATGTGATCTGGACAGCACTTGAGCTAGAAGGCCTAGGAGCAACTTTACAACATTACAATCCATTGATTGACGATGAAGTAAAAGCAACTTGGAATATTCCAAGCTCATGGAAATTAATTACTCAAATGCCATTTGGTAATCCTGTGTCACCTGCGGGAGAAAAAGAATTTCAACCGCTAACTGAACGTGTAAAAGTATTTAAATAAGCAAAAAAAGGCACGGACAAAATTATTTTATTTGAAGCAAAATCCGAACGATTCATCGTTCGGGTTTTTTTATTGGGATGGCAAGCGTAGGTTTTGCGTATGTAGCTGCTTCTAGCGGTTGATCTCGTTATGCCTCAGCCCTTTTGTTATGATAAATAGTTTGAATATTCTTTTATGTTTAATCTAAGAAAAATGCGGTTAAATAGGAGGAGTAGTCCTCAAATCTTCGGTGGAATTTATGCGCTATACATAAGCAATTCAATGATGTTTTACAAAAAAATAAATTTTTTAACTTGGTTTTTTAGAGAATATTTGTTAACATATCCACTTGTGAGGTCTTAGTAAGAGGAGGATGATGTAAAGAATCCCATATCGGACGCAAGGGCGTAGATATGTGGAGTGGGAATTTTAAAGGAGGATTTTATGTCTGATCAAGGAAATCAAGGAAAATTTAAAAAATCAATATCGTTACTTGACCTAACGTTAATTGGGATGGGAGCTATTTTTGGTTCCGCCTGGTTATTTGCGGTTAGTAACGTAGCGTCAAAGGCTGGTCCAGCCGGAAGTTTTTCGTGGCTGATTGGCGGAGTCATTATTTTACTTATCGGCTTAGTGTATGCTGAACTTGGAGCAGCGCTGCCGCGTACCGGTGGAATTATCCGTTATCCGGTTTATTCACATGGTCATTTAGTAGGTTACTTAATTTCATTCATTACCATTATTGCTTATACAAGTTTAATTGCCATTGAGGTAACAGCTGTACGTCAGTATGTTGCTGTATGGATTCCTGGTCTAACTAAACATGGTTCTGAATCGCCTACAACGATTGGATGGCTATTCCAGTTCGCGTTATTAACACTATTTTTTATCATTAACTACGTAAGTGTAAAAGCATTTGCTAAGTCAAATGTCATTATATCTGTGTTTAAATATGCGGTTCCTCTTACAATTATCGTCGTGTTAGCTTATCACTTCAAATCAGCTAACTTTACAACTGGCGATTTTGCTCCGTTTGGTTTTAATGGTATTCAAGCAGCCATTTCAACAGGTGGCGTTATGTTTGCTTACTTAGGACTTCACCCTATTGTTTCGGTAGCCAGTGAAGTTAAAAATCCGCAGCGTAATATTCCAATCGCGCTCATTATCTGTATTGTACTTTCAGCGATTATTTACACAGCACTGCAAGTATTGTTCATCGGTAACATCCCGGCTGATATGCTATCAGGAGGATGGGGAACAATTCAAGAGCAATTCTCTTTACCATTTAAAGATATTGCACTTATTTTAGGCCTTGGCTGGTTAGTAACGCTTGTTATTTTTGATGCTATTTTATCACCAGGCGGTAACGGAAACATCTTTATGAATACAACTTCTCGTCTAGTTTATGCTTGGTCTCGTAATGGAACACTATTTAAACGTTTCTCAAAAGTAGATAAGAAAACAGGAATTCCACGTGCGTCACTATGGCTATCATTTGGAATGTCCGTATTCTGGACACTGCCATTTCCTTCTTGGGAAGCGCTAGTAAACGTATGTTCAGTAGCACTTATTCTGTCTTATGCTATCGCACCAATTTCAGCTGCAGCATTCAGAGTAAATGCAAAAGATCTTAAAAAACCTTTCAAATTAAAAGGCATGAGCATTATTGCTCCTGTTTCATTTATCTTCTGTTCATACATCGTATACTGGTCAGGATGGACAACAATTTCTTGGCTGCTAGGATCACAGCTTCTAATGGTTGTTATCTACGTAGCGTTTAAGAAATACGTACCAACTGACGTTGTGAAATTTGCACAGCAGCTTAAATCTGCTTGGTGGCTAGTTGCTTATTATATTATTATGCTTGTTATCTCTTATCTAGGTTCATTTGGTGGAGGACAAGGTGTGTTAAGCAACCCACTTGACTTAATTTTAATTGCTCTTGTTTCACTCGGTATTTTCTACTGGGCGAAATACACAGGTTTACCAAAAGCAGTTATCGATACAGATGATTAATAAAAAACACGGCATGAATTCATGCCGTGTTTTTCGTTTGTATAGGCGTGTACTCTATTTATTTATCAAACAGCCATGTTTTTAATATAGCAGCATACTCACGAAAGTAGGCTTGAAGTTTAATTGAATTTGGTGTCTTTGCGCCTAAAGGATAAACATCAAAACCTTGGCGCTTTGCAATAATAGAAGCGCGAAACAGATGAAAATCACTGCTAACAAGCACGATTCGTTTATCTGGAATATCAACTTTCTTTTTGGTGAAAGTAAAATTCTCAAAAGTAGAGGTTGACTGACCCTCTTTTATAATTCGATTCTTTTTAATTCCTGCTTTTCGTAGAAAACGGTAGGCTGCCTCTGCTTCAGAAATTTCTTCATCGGATCCTTTTCCACCCGTTACGATAACTTTTGTTTGTTTATGAGTCTTTAAATAAGATAAAGCCGTTTTTGCTCGTTCTTTTAAACTAGGAGACATTTGATCTCCATCTACTTTCGAACCTAAAATAAGCACATAATCTGCTTTTTGCGGAACAGGCTGATGAGCGGTTTGATACATACAAAAAGACATGATTACAGCATAAAGAACAAGCAAACTAATAAAGATATAAATGATTTTTTTCTTCAACTACGAGCACCTTCCTAGCTATTTCATAAGATGTTTGGAAAATAATTGTTATTATAGCATAAGAGACCCAAATAAGTATAAACACAGTAATATATAATAATAGAAGAAAATCGTTATTGTGAATGGTTATAAAATTCGTTACAATAAAGAATAAATGATTTTAAAAGTGCCTCTAAGGAGGATAATAGGGAAATCGGTGAGAATCCGGTGCAGCCCCCGCTACTGTAAATGTGGATGAACCTGCAAAGACCCACTAGTCAAACTAGGAAGGATGCAGAAGTAAAATGAAGCATAAGCCAGGAGACCTGCTTTTAAAAACCCCTTATTTTTCGGTGGGAGAAATAAGTCAAGACAATGTGTTAATGAGCGCATGACCAAACCTTGACTTTTACAGTTAAGGTTTTTTTATGTGATAGGGAGTGGGAAAAGTGAAAAAAGGAAAACCTCTTATGATTCAAGGAACGCACTCAGACGCTGGAAAAAGCATGATTGCTACAGCGTTTTGCCGTATTTTTAAAGAAGACGGCTATCAAACTGCACCGTTTAAATCGCAAAATATGGCGCTTAATTCATACATTACAATGGATGGAAAAGAAATTGGAAGAGCGCAAGGAATTCAGGCAGAAGCGGCTGGAGTCGAAGCAACAACCAATATGAACCCTATTTTGATTAAACCAACTCGTGATCATGAATCTCAAATTGTCGTTCATGGAAAGCCGCTTCGTAATATGTTTGCTTTTCAGTATCGGCAAGAATTTTTTAATGAAGGTTTGAACGTTATCACGGAGTCTTATAAAGAGCTTGCCAATCATTATGATCGAATTGTGATTGAAGGTGCTGGAAGTCCTGCTGAAGTGAATTTGAACGATCGTGAACTGGTAAATATGCGCGTAGCAAAGATAGCCCAAGCCCCTGTTGTGTTAGTAGGAGACATTGATAAAGGAGGGGTTTTTGCGAGTTTAGTGGGTACTCTTCAATTGCTCCCAGATGAACATAAGCCTAGAGTGATTGGGGTGTTAATCAATAAATTCCGAGGAGACTTAGAGCTTTTAAAACCGGGGCTAAAGTGGTTTGAAGAATACACGGGAGTTCCGGTACTAGGAGTGATTCCTTATATGCATGACGTGGAAATTGACGCTGAAGATTCGTTATCACTCAGAAATTACTCAACGCTTGTGAACCCGTTAAAAGAAATCGATATTGCGGTTATCTCGTATCCTCGCATCTCAAATTTTACAGACATCGATCCTTTAAGCTTAGAAGAAGACTGTCACGTGAGGCTTGTAACCAAGCCATCACAACTAGGTACGCCTGATTTAATTGTTTTACCAGGAAGCAAAAATACGATTGAAGATGCGCAGTTTTTACAAGAAAGCGGCCTGGCTCTAGCCATTAATCAAGTCTTGAACGCAACGAACGCTCACGTTATTGGCATCTGCGGGGGATATCAAATGTTAGGCGAGACGATTACGGACCCCGATGCAGTAGAGTCCCGGATTGAATCTATTAAAGGGCTGGGTTTGCTTCCAGTGGAAACCGTTATGACAACCAGCAAAAAAACAGAAAGAGTTTCTGGATATGTTCAGTTAGAGAGTGAGAAGGTTTCGATTGAAGGCTATGAAATTCATATGGGAAAGACGGTTTCTCAAAGTTTGACGGAAGCCTTTGCGGTGGTAGATGATCAAAAAGAAGGAACGGTTAAAGAAAACATCATTGGCACGTATGTTCATGATGTGTTTCATAACGATGCTTTGCGCAGAGCTTTGCTTAATCAAATTCGTAAACATAAAAAATTGCCACCTATTACGGATACATTCAACAGCCGTCTGCAAAAAGAGGAGTCTTTTTCAAAAGCAGCAGCATATGTGAGAGAAGCTGTAGATATGGAAAAGCTGTATCATTTAATAGACAACTATAAAAGCCCGGAGCAAGCACAAAAAGTATAGCTTGTAGAGGCTTTCGCTTGTTTTTTTACCGAGAACTTTAGTACGCTGTGCTACGTTGCCTAGTTCAACAGTCTAGCACTCGCAACAAATAAAAGATGATTGTTTCCAACTTAATGCATGGTGGAAGCATCGTTTATGGACAGGAAAATGAATGGTTAATGTAATGTAAAACATCACGCCTCGTTTCCTAGAGGAGCTGAAAGTATTGATTTTTAAACGTATTTTTTTTAACAAAGCATCTATTTTATACATAGTCAGTTTATTTATTGTATGTACTTCGGTAATTATGGGCGTATTTATTGGTACAGTTTCGTTAACCGTAGGAGATACAATCAAAATTATTATTGGCCACCTTACCGGGCTATCCTTATATCACGGTCCGGAAAATATGGATTTAATCATTTGGCAAATTCGTTTTCCAAGAGTACTGGTGGCATTTTTAGTAGGAGCTTCGCTTTCAATAGCAGGGGCTGCCTTTCAAGGGCTATTAAGAAACTCTCTTGCCGATCCTTATACGATCGGGGTTTCCTCAGGTGCAACCCTTGGCTCTGTCATGGCAATTTATTTTCATTGGAGTATTTTTGGTTTGTCTATCTTCACGCTGCCGGTAGTCGGGATTGTATCTGGTTTTATTACCCTTCTTTTAGTTTTTGGTATTACGAAGCTCGCAAGCGGCAATTTGGCCAATGAAACCATCATCTTAGCAGGGATTATTTTATCATCCTTTATGAGCGCGCTTATTTCATTAATTGTGGCTCTTTCTCCTGAAGAAGATGTAAGGCAGGTTTTATATTGGCTAATGGGAAGCGTATCAATGAGAGGATGGGCTCATATTCAAATTTTAGGGCCGTTCTTTTTAGTCGGTACGATTATGCTGCTGTTACACGTAAAAGAGCTGAACGGCTTAGCATTTGGCGATCAATCCGCTCAGTTTATGGGAATAGACGTAAAGAAGAAAAAAAGAATGATTTTAATAGGTGCATCCGTATTAACAGGGGCTGCGGTATCAGTATCTGGGGCAATTGGATTTGTTGGCTTAGTTATCCCCCACGTAGTGCGTCTCGTAGCGGGAGCTAATCATAAGCATGTACTGCCGCTTTCTATTTTAATTGGAGGAAGTTATTTGGTTTTAGCAGATTTATTGGCACGAACGATATTAGAGCCTCGTGAACTGCCGATTGGAGTTGTAACCGCCTTAATTGGTTCGCCGATTTTCACCCTGCTCCTTGTAAAAGAACGTATGCGGAAGAGAGGAATATCATGATTGAACTATATAATGTGACAGGAGGATACGATAAGCAGCAGCCGACCGTTCGTGACATCACGTTCACCGTAGACAAAGGTTCTTTTGTTGCTTTACTAGGACCAAATGGAAGCGGGAAAACAACGCTTATTCGCTTAATTATGAATGTATTAACCATTCAATCAGGAGAAGTGAAGGTGGAAGGAAAGTCAGTAAAGGCTTATTCACCAAAACAACTGGCGCAAAAAGTTGCAGTCATGACGCAAGAAAATCAAATTGGATTAGAATTTACGGTTCAAGAAATTGTTTCACTTGGACGTTATCCTTATCAGGCAAAAGGATTGTTTAGCACCGTATCAGCACAGGATGAAGAAGTGGTGGAAAGCGTGATGAAATTAACAAACATCTGGCACTATAGAAACCATACTTTTCAATCGCTAAGCGGTGGAGAAAAACAGCGGGTTTTGCTGGCTAAAGCACTAGCGCAAGAACCTGACTACTTACTTCTTGATGAACCAACGAATCACTTAGATGTAAAACATACAATGGAACTACTTCAGCTGTTAAAAACTTTACAGCAGGAAATGAGCTTGACGGTCCTGGCCATTTTGCATGATCTCAACATTGCCTCGCTGTTTGCAGATAATGCCGTGTTACTGAAAGATGGAAGAGTAGAAGAAACGGGGATGGATGCCATTTTTCAGGATGCAGCTACGTTAAAAAGAGTATATGGCGTTGATTTGCATGTATTTCACCATCCTGCTGTGAATAAGCGACAAATTGCTTTTGTGCCGCCTTATCAATATCCAGAGACGGACTTCCATGAGTTGTATCAGTTGCAAAAGGAACCGGGCAAGCTATGTTTATCCTTTGTTCGTCCTTTGAGAACTCTTTCACTGAGTTCCAATGAAACAGGTCTAGACTGGTGTCAAGAAATTGTTCAACAGCAAAACAGTGCTAACGCGGTATGGAAATCTGAGTCTTTATCTAGTCATGAAGTTCGCTTAAAAGACGATAAAGGTTACTCGTGGCTGGCTGTGCTGACACATGGACAAAAAGAAAACGAAGTAAATATTGTGCTACTAACAAATGCGCCGCTTTCGGACGGGAACTTACTTCATGCTGCGATGAAGGTAATTGAGTACCGGGCTTTCTTAGGAAAAACAGGACGTATTGTTGTAGCATCATCTCATCATAAAGAAGAAAATCAAGAAGAAATTTCAGAGTTCTTGATGGGACGCCTTAAAAAAGAATTACAACTATTTATGGAAACAAAAATGACCGACAATTGCTTTAAATAAGCAGTAGCGGTCATTTTTTATTCATCGGAGTGATCATCAGACTTTTCTGTTTCACCTCCTGAACTCATCGTTGTCTCAGTTGTATGTTTATCAATCTTTTTTTCTTTTAGCTTAACAGAAAACAAGTCTTTGACTTCTTCATCTACTTGATCAGAGTCAGCGCTGTAAGTGGTGCCGATGTTTAAGTGACCGGTCAAATCTTTAATGCCTAGCTGGCCAAAATTATTAATAAGATCAATTTTGTCTAACAATACTTTTTCGACCATGATTTTTTCAACAACAATGGACTGCTTTGGCTGAGTTACTTCATCAATCTTTTTGTCAAGAGTTTTCACCATCTCATATAAGGCTGTATTGGACGATTCTTCCTTTAACGCAGAGAGCTGATTTTGAATAGCTTCGAAATTAGGAGCTGACTGCATAGCCGAGAGTAAATGAGCTGTTTGCTCGTGCAGTTGAGACAGTGATTGAATAAGAAGAACTGATTCATTTAATTGCTGATGAAGCTCTTCTATTTTAGGGATCGCGTCGGTTAAACGCGCCACTTTTTAAATTTTCCGTGATTCATATTTGTCACCTTCTTTAAAAAAATAAAACAAGGCCTTTTGCATCTTTCTATTTTATATGTATGCATGAAAATAGAAAAAAACGTCCACTTTAATCTAAATCGTGGACGTCTATTTGAGACATAGGAATATTAACATGTTTAGGCATCCGGATTTCCAACACTCCGGAACGATAGATGGCGCGTGTGCCTTTTTTACGAACCGAACAAGGAAGCTGAATTTCTTCTTTGAAGGATTCTTCTCCATCTATTCCTTCAATCGTACACATATATGGCGTATGATAGACTTTAATGCTTGATACAATATCGCGGTTAGGGATTTTTAGCTGTACAATGCATTCATCTAATGTATTGATGACGTTTGAATCAAATCTTCTTGGCTTTTGTCCATGACCTTCAGTTCCCATATCCTGCTGTTCTTTCATCATGTCTTGGGCTTGCTTAAAGAATTCATTTCCTTGCATGAAATCCGGAAAAGAATGGGACATGGTAGAAGAAATCATTTGCTGAATATACTTATTCATGTCTTTAGATGCCATTCCTTTTGGGATATTTTCCATCATTCCTTTAAAAGGAGACTTTCCAAATGGAAACATATTTACACACCTCCTTGTAATGTGCCAAGTAAAACGACAAAATTGTTAAAGCTAAATTTGATTTCCAATTGGAGCTGAAGGGTTTGCAATTTGATCTTGATCGCTTACATCAGGATCTAACACGCCTGTATTCATTTGAGAGCAAGTAGGAGAGAAGTTACCTAGAGAAAAATTCGTGCCGTTAAATTTTGAGTTCGCCGTGTGACTGTTTTGAATGGTGGAACCAAAATCAATATTTGCGTTTTGCGTGACACCGTTTGTTACGATATTAAAAACGTTAATTTGAAGAGGCATAAAGAGACTCCTTACTGTTTTTATTCATTCTACTCCAACGGCCTATTACGTTTAGAGAGAATGTATTCACCGTTTGTCGTCATGCTGTTGACAAGCATTGCCCTATATCACTGCTGATAACCATTGACATGATCAACGTTTGCAATATCTGTTTGGTCATTTGTATCAGGATCGATATAAATGTTTCGCATTTTCGAGGAAGCAGGTGAGACATCGCCATAAGAAGAGTTCGTACCAGTGGATTTTGAATGGGCCGTGTGACTGTTGTGGAGTGCTTCGCCAATGTTGACAGAATCGTTGCTTGAGATACTGTTGATCTTTAAATTATAAATGTTAATAACACTTGGCATATGCTCTCACCCTTTTCTATGGTTGATTAATGTATCCTATGATGATAAGTGCCTAAACGTTCACAATTCCTCATAACTAAAATCGCCTTTTCCGATTGAAGGAAAAAGCGATTGAGAGAGGATTACTTAATGATATGATGGGCTTATGAAATGGGTGCAATACGATAATTCTTTTTTTCTAAAATGTAAGAGATGCTTTGTTGGACAGTGGAAAATGTCCGCCAATTAAACTGAGAATCTACAAGCGAGAGAGCCATTTTTGAAGAAAGACCAACAATAAGGCAAGTGGTACCAATCAAACGCAAAGCATCGTGGAGCGTGTTAATATAATAACCGTGTTCTTCATCTAACGAATGAAGGGAAGATAAATCAATAAGCAAATAGCGCGCCTGTTCTTTTACAACTGCCTCCAATACCGTTTCAGTTAGCTTCTTTCCACGTTCTATATCCATCTTACCGGTAATGGGCACAGCTAACACCTCGTCCCATATCTTTAATAAAGGAGTGGACAAATCCTCAATTAACCGTTCTTTTTCAAGCTCTGCTTCGGCTTGATCTGTAAAGTCTAATAGCATAAGTAAGTAGCCATAACGCTCGCCGTCTTTTGTATCAATGGGGTGAATCACAGCTTCTGCTACATATTGAGTTCCAATTGTTATACGCGTTCTGTAAGTTGTATGAAGAGAGGTGAGTAATTTTTCCGCTTCTTCAGAATTGGAATGAAAGAAGTCCATATGCTTTCCAATTAACTCTTCGATATGAGATAACTGGTAGATTGGGAGTACTGGTTGGAGTGTTTCAATTGCTCTTGCATTCATCCACTGCACACGATAGTCTTTATCCGCAATGATCATGGTTTCTTGAATATTTTCTAAAATCAAATGTCCATTAAGCTTTTGTGGAAGTCGTCCAATTCCATTCATTCTCCATCTCTCCTTATGCGTGTAGTAAGTTTATGTACATCTACTTTATATTTTACAGTGAAAAGAATGAAGAAGGCTATAAGAAATTTAGTAACGTGTATAGGGATCATGGTATGTAAAAAGCGTAGGAGTAAGCACTCGCTTCAATCAAAAAACTCCCCTGTGCAAAAGGGGAGTCCACCTTACTCATATGATTTAATAAAATCAATGTTATATTTTTCAACGCTTGATAAGTAGGAGTCTCTGAATGATGAATCAGGGGTATACCATGACTTTTCATAAAAATAGGCTTGAAGATCTTTCGATTTAAATACATACCCATGCCGCGCATAGATTTCATTTCGAGCTAGCCTTAATTCACTCGAGCTCAAACTGCTAATATCACTATAGCTTAATTTGTAAGAATCCGAACCAGGAAGAATATAAGAGCTTGAAGTAGCATAAGAGCGCGGCCCAGGCACGATCACTTCTCGTTCTTTTATGACGGTTTTTTCCTTTTCGACGGGCGGAGTTTGTATATTTAACATAATACTTTCTTCACTTTGAATAGTGTAGGGACTGCTTTTGAACGTTGTGCCGTCTTTTTGCACTTCTGCATGAACAGTGACGCTTCCATCCGTGGCAACAGGGCCTATTTGTGATGAGCTATTCACCTGCAGTCCTGTGCTTTTTCCGTTTACGAATAAAATAGCGTCATCTCTATTCGATGAGATTGTGACGTAAGTCCCTTTAAATACAACAGATATATTTTCTTCTTTTTGCCGGTGGAAATTTACAGTCGTTTGGTCTGTAAGTTTTCCGTAAGAGCTATCGTAAGAAGCCGTAAGCGGGTAATTTCCAATCATAAAAGGCCCTATTTTTTGCGTTTGATTTTTGGATATCGATTGTTTTGTATCATTGACTGTAACCGTTGCATCCTCTGGCGTGGCGAGGGAGATATAATATGATGACGGCACAACCACGTACTGTTTTTTGAAGAGTAGTGAATGTTTCTGTTCTTTTATTGTAAAGTAGATACTTGATTTATTTTTCAAATCATTTTCAACGTCTCGTAAAATAGAACCATCGGAAGTTGCATCCAACAGAGCTTGAATAGATGTGTCATTAATAACTATAGTAGACTGCGAAGAGTCTAATAACTCTCTTAACACAGCTGTATCTTTCGATTCTAATGCCTCAATAAAGCGGTCAGCCGTCTTTTCTTCTGAGCTAGAGAACAAGAAATAAAATACAAAAGTTAAAAGAAGTATAAGCGCAATACCCCCGCCAATATACCAGCTCTTTTTATACTTAGCTGCAGCTGGAGACACGGTGAAAGAAAAGCCGCAGTTATTGCAAAATAATTGGTCTGTGCTTGCACTCGCACCGCATTTTGGACATTGATTCATTCACACCATTCCTTTCTTTTTATTCCATTAAATGTATGGAATACATAGGTAAAACAGACCATTAAATTGGAAAAAGAATAGATTCAACAAGAAAGATAAACACACCAAACATGCACAGAAAAGGTGAGGTATGCTATGATAAGAACTGTATATTAATCCGATAGGGACACTCTGTCATATAAAAAGGAGATGAAGCAAATGAGTGTTTCATTTGTAAATAAAAATCAAAAGTCTACGTATGAAAAATTGCTGCCTCTAGTCGAAAAATTTAAGAAACGAGCTTTTAAAATAGATGAAGAAGGTACGTTTCCGTTTGAAAATATTCAAGAGTTAAAAGAAACGGGCTATACACGTCTTTCTCTCGAAAGCAAATATGGTGGAGATGAATTGCGCCTTTATGATTTTTTATTATTTCAAGAATTAATTGCTCAAGGAGACGCTTCTACGGCTCTTAGTATTGGATGGCATATGGGGATTACAATGGACTTGCGTGAAAAACAGCCTTGGAATCAGCAAATGCTCGATTTTATTTTTAAAGAAATAGAAAAAGGCGCACTTATTAACACCGCTGCTACTGAACCGAAGACAGGAAGTCCTACTCGAGGAGGAAAACCGGAAACGACAGCCGTAAAAACAAAAGAAGGCTGGCGAATCAATGGCCGAAAAACATTCACCACGATGTCTCCAGTGTTAAATTACTTTTTGGTAAAAGCAAGCATTGAAGGTGAAGAAGAGATCGGCTTATTTTTAATTCCTCGTGAAACAAGCGGACTTTCAATAGAAGAAACATGGGATATGATTGCAATGCGCGGGACAGGAAGTCATGATCTTGTGCTAGAAAACGTTGAGATTAAACACGACTTTCTTGTTGAACGCCTCGGTGGTTTTAAAAAGAATGAGCCAAGCGGCTGGCTTCTTCATATACCAGCTTGCTACATGGGTACAGCCATCGCAGCAAGAGATTATGCTGTCGCATTTGCCACAGAATATTCGCCTAATAGTATTGAAGGGACGATTAGCGAGTTGCCAAATGTGCAGCGTTTAGTAGGAGAGATAGAACTTGAACTCATGCAGGCGCGTCATTTTATGTACAGCGTGGCAAATAAATGGGATGAAACAAGCGAACGAGCAGCATTAGCGGGAGAGTTAGCAGCTGTCAAACACGTGGTGACTAATAGTGCCTGTACGGTTGTTGACAAAGCCATGCGCATAGTAGGAGCGCGTAGCTTGCAGCGCAGTAATCCGCTGCAGCGCTATTATAGAGACGTGCGTGCTGGGCTCCACAACCCTCCAATGGATGATATGACGATTGTTAATTTAGCGAAGCAGGCGTTTACTAGATAAAACTTAATAACATGTTAAATGATGAAAAACTGCTTATTATAGGCTATTCTATAATAAGCAGTTTTTTCGTTGCAAAAGGAGGAATTGAAGATGAAGTCCGTAAGAGAAATTCAGCTGACACCTTATAATATCGCGTGGGAAAAGGAATTTTCAAAAGAAGCTGCCACCTTAACAACTACAATGTCAGCTCAAGTTTTAGAGATTCATCATATCGGAAGCACTGCTGTTCCCGGCTTAAGCGCAAAACCGATTATTGATTTACTTATTGAAGTGAAAGATATAAAAAACGTAGATACATATAATCAAAAGATGGAACAACTTGGTTACGAAGCAAAAGGTGAAAACGGCATAAAAGGAAGACGATACTTCCAAAAAGGTGGAAACGAAAGAACCCACCACGTTCATGTTTATGAAAAAGGCCACCCCGAAATTAATCGTCATCTATCGTTTCGGGATTATCTGCGAACTCACCCTGATGCAGCAAAAGAATACGAAACGTTGAAAATAGAGCTAGCGCATCGCTATCGCTTTGAACCGAAAAAATATGTGGAAAATAAAACGAATTTTATCCATAAAATAGATGGGCTAGCTTTAAAATGGAAAAAAGGGAGACAGCAAGAGTTAGAATGAGAAGAATGACCTTAGATAAAAAGGAGGGAAAAGCTTGACTCCAGTTCTAAATAGACAGACCCCTACAGGTAAAAAGAAAAAAACGATATGGATCAGTCTGATATCCTTTGTTGCTCTTTGTTTTGTACTTTGTACGGCCATTTCTCTTTATGTAGGCATAAGCCTGACAAAACTAGATAAAAATCCTGCTGTGAAAAATCCTGGTAATTACGGCATGTACTATAGCAATCAAGTATTTTTGAGCAAAGACGGAATAACCCATTTAAAAGGATGGATGATTAAACCAACGGAACAGCCAAAAGCGACCATTATTATGTCACATGGATACGGAAATAACCGTGAAGCACAAGGAGCTGGCTTTCTGCCGCTGAGTAAAGAGTTTGTAAAAGCGGGATATCGAGTAGTCATGTTTGACTTCAGAGATTCAGGAGACTCAGAAGGAAATCAAACGACGATTGGTGTAAAAGAACAGCTCGATTTATTAGGCGTTATTCAGAAGATGAAAGAAACAACAAAAGAGCCAATTGTGCTCTACGGCATTTCAATGGGAGCAGCCACTTCTTTATTAGCAGCTTCTCAAGATGACGACGTAAAAGCAGTGGTAGCCGATAGTCCTTTTAGTGATTTAACCTCTTATTTAAAAGAAAATCTATCTGTATGGTCTCATTTACCAAACTTTCCGTTTACGCCGCTAACCATTGCTATTCTTCCTGTTATTGCAGATGTAAATCCTGCTGAAGCTAGTCCTATTAAAGCAGTCGAGCATATTTACCCTCGACCAATTTTATTTATACACAGCACAGGAGATACAAAAATTCCTTACACCGAAAGTGAAAAAATGGCTAAAACGCATCCAGATGCTTTTCACTTCTGGAAAACTAAGAAAGCAGAACACGTTCAAAATTATCACGTATATAAAAAAGAATATGTAAAGCGCGTATTATCTTTTATTGAGCAATCACTGTAAAAAAAGAGGCTGGGACAAAAATATTTTAGACGAAATGTAAAACGAACCATTGATCAAGACTTTTGATTAGTGGTTCGTTTTTTTTGTTAGGACAAACGTAGATTTCATGTGTGTAAATCTTTCTAGCAGTTGATTGGAGGGCAAGACGAAGACTCCTGCGGGAAAAGCGGAACAGGTGAGACCCCGCAGGAGCGAAAGCGACGAGGAGGCTCAGCGGCCGCCCGCGGAAAGCGAAGCCTTGCACGGAAATCAACTGCGGTGTCTCAAGCAGTTCAGCTCATATATCCCATTTGTTCATCTTTAGATGGGATTCATTTCGTGATGTCTCAACCTCTTTTAGCCGTTGATTTTACCTTGTTCTATAAGCTCAGCATATAAATTACGAAGAATGTAGGTTTTATAACTTTCTAGCTTTCTTCCATCAATTTTAGAGATGTTGGCTGCTTTTAACTGCTGAACAAACCAGCCCTTTGAATACATATGAGCCATCGTTAACCACTCCTTTAAAAAAGGTGCACTCTAAATAATTAACTATATTCATAAAAGGAAATAAAAAGAAGTGAACGAAGCAAATGAATTGACGTTCATTTTTTACAGCGTTATACTGCTCTACAGCTACATAAAAGGAGGAAATGAACAATGAGTAAACAGTATATAAACGTAAATGGCGTTAAACTGCACTACATAAGCAAGGGACAAGGAGATCTTATGCTATTTCTTCATGGGTTTCCTGACTTTTCGCATATTTGGCGACACCAGATCGATGAATTTTCTAATGATTTCCACACAGTTGCTTTGGATTTAAGAGGATATAATCTATCTGAAAAGCCAAGCGGACTAGAATCATACGAAATTGATGTATTAGTAGAAGATATCCGCCAAGTGATTGAAGGTTTAGGATATAGCTCCTGCACGCTAGTTGTACACGACTGGGGAGCAGGAATCGGCTGGACATTTGCTTATCGCTACCCGGAATATGTACAAAAATTAATTGCTTTTAACGGTCCGCATCCTTATACATTTATGCGTGAGCTTAGAACAAATAAAAATCAGCAAAAAGCAAGTGAGTATATGAAATGGTTTCAAAAACAAGAAGCACAGGACTATATGGAACGAGACAACTTCTCCGGTTTGCGTAAGCTTGTGATCGACCCAGGTGTAAAAAAAGGATATCTAACAGCTGATGATGTTCAAGCATACATGAACTCTTGGGAAAATGGCTCTGTGCTGTCAATGCTAAGTTATTACCGCAATTTAAAAATCTTCACGGAAGAAGATCTTCAAAGAAAATCTTTGTTTCCGTTAGAAGAGGAAGTGTTAAACATCCCTGTACAGATTATTTGGGGAAATCAAGATCCTACTTTTATGCCTGAAAACTTAGATGGCATTGAAGAATATGTGCCAAACATATCTGTTCATCGATTAGCTGAAGCATCTCATGCCCCTCAGCATGAAAAGCCTCAAGAAGTAAACGACGTGATGTGGAATTTTTTAAATAAGTAAAGATAAAAAAAGCTCAGACAAAAGTAGTTTAGTTAAAAGAAGATCCGAACGATGAATTGAGATTCTTAATGGAGAATCCAACCCGTTCGGATTTTTTTATTAATACAGTAAACGTAGCTTTCATGTATATAGAGGCTTCCAGCTGTTAAAATTAAAATATTTTTTCAAAAAGTGATCCAACTGAATAAGGTGCTCGTTAGGTAAGTAGGAAAGGAAGGCATTCTTAAGAAAAGGCGCTTAAAAACTTTTTTTTAAAAAAAGTGATCTAGCTGAAGAAGGCGTTCGTTAGGTAAGTAGAAAGGGAAGGCATTCTTCACGAAAATGACATTTTAAAAAATTTTTTTAAAGAGTGATCCAACTTCACTCAGCAATCGTTTAGTAGATAGAAAGAGAATACTTCCTAAAAAGGATCATTAAATGTGAGGGAACATGAAGGTTAATTATACAGAATATTCAAAATGTTCTATTTATTTAATGGTTTAAGATGTAGTAAGAATGAAAAAAGTGGCGTATATCAACTAAAAATGAGGAGAGTGGAAAATGATGAAATTAAGTAAAAAATTAATGATCCCTGTACTAGGAGCTTCACTATTGATGCCGACTATTGCAAATGCAGAGGAAGCAAAACCAACGGCAGTAACAAAAGCTTCAGATCTACGAGCGAACTTAGACTACTTATTATCTGAACACTTTACGCTTGCCGTTGCCGCTATGACAACAGCCTATGACGGTTCTAAAGATGCTGACGCTGCGTTCAAAGCACTCGATCAAAATGCCGTCGACATGGAGCCAGCCATTGCTTCTATCTATGGTGATAAAGAAGCGGCTGAATTTGAACGGATTTTTAGAGAACACAACAATTACACAGATGATTTTGTAAAAGCAACAAAAGAAAACGACAAAGAAGCCATGGCGGAAGTAGATAAAGAAGTAGATCAATTCGTGAATGAATTTGCTAAGTTTCTAAGCACTGCTACGGAAGGTAAACTACCTGAAGATGCAGCAAAAGAAGCGCTTCGTGTGCACGAAGATCAAGTAAAAGAAACGTTTGAAGATTATGTAGAAGGTGACTATGAGGCAGCCGCGAAGACATACCGCGAAGGATATCAGCAAATGTTTGCCATTAGTAAAGCGTTATCAAATGTAATCGTAACGCAAATGCCCGATAAATTCGACAATACAAAAGTAGATATACCAGCAGCAGATTTACGTTCTTCATTAAACAGCTTAGCAGCAGAACATTTTGCTTTAGCAACAATGGGAATGGAAAAAGGGTTTAACGGTTCAAAAGATTACGACTATGTTAGCTGGTTAGAAAATGCCAACACAGCAGATTTTAAAGCTGCAATCGGCTCAGTATATGGCGATGAAGGAGCTGCACAATTCGAAAAAATTTGGCAAGGAGACCACATCAATGCCCAAGCTGAATTAGTAAGTGCACAAGTAAAAGGCGATGAAGCAGGAGAAAAAGCTGCAAAAGATAAGCTCCATAAATTCGCGCAAGAATTTGGTACATTCTTAGGCACAGCAACAGATGGAAACCTTCCAACTGCAGACGCACAGGCAGCTATAAAAGCACATGAAGATACGGTTATTAAAACATTTGAGCAATATGCATCCGGTGACTACGCTGGAAGTTATGATACGTATCGTGAAGGGTATAAATTAATGTTTGGTGTCGGCCAAGCTTTAGGTGAAGCGATTGTAAAACAAAACCCCGATAAGTTTGCTGAAACAACTATGCCAACAGATATGCCGAAAACAGGTATGGGCGGGGCATCTGAATCAACGATGAACCCACTAACAGCGATCTATATTGCACTAGGTTCATTAGCCGTATTAACAGCTGGAGTTATTTTACGCAAGAAACCAGTAAGCAAATAATATTTTTTCTCCTTTTCCCTATCGATTACAAGTCAAGAGTCCTGAAAAAAGAAGAGAGGTTGTTCTCTCTTCTTTTTTATAAACAGCTGTGAAATGAGGTGACGATGTGAAAAAAGCGATTGTTTTTGCCTATTGTATATTAAGTTTAGTCCTGCTTGTTAGCGGCGGACTATATTTTAAAGAACAAATGGTAGAAGCAAAAGAAACAAAGCAACAGGCTGCAGCTAAGCAACAAGAGAAAGAAGCACAATCAAAGGATCTAAAAAGCCGGGTAACGCTTGAAGAAGAATTTGCTGTATTAAAAAAACATAAAACAGAAGCTAAACAGTTAAACAAAGAATTCAAAGGAATCATCCCTGAAAAAGTGTCCATTCCTGCTATTGGTGTGGAGGCTTCAATTGAAGAAGTAGGATTGTTAGATAACGGTGAAATGGCAGCACCCTCTACAGAAAATGGAGTTGCTTGGTTTGAACCAGGAGCTAAACCTGGCGTAAAAGGAAATGCTGTATTAGCAGGACACGTAGACAGTAAAACCGGCCCTGCCGTCTTTTACAATCTAAAAAACTTAAAAAAAGACGATGAAATTACCGTAAGAGATGCACAGGGGACCACGCTTACTTTTGTTGTTAAACGTATAAAAAGCTATCCGCGAGATAAGGCACCTCTAAACGAAATTTTTGGGTACAGCAACAAACGTAATTTAAATCTGATTACGTGCACAGGCACGTTTGACCGTGCGGAAGGAACCCATCAAGAGAGGTTAGTTGTCTATACAGAACTAAAAGCTGACCAAGCAAAAGAATTGGAGCGTGAAGCAACTGCCCCGCAACCTCCTACACATGTAAAGATGAGCGGTAATTTGCTTACGTGGTACGCGGTACGAGAAGGCAATATTATCGGTTATCGAATTTATAAAAAGAAACCAGGCGGAACATTTGTCCATATTGGCAGCGTTTCGGAATTTGAGCGAAAAAGCTTTGCTGATTCCGACGCATCTCAGTCTCGTTACTATGTAACAGCTGTTAATGAGTCAGGAAAAGAGTCTGCTCCGTCTAGTATAGCGAAATAACAAAAAGCTCTCTTCAAACGGAGAGCTTTTTGTTGTCGATTAAAAAGATATCTTCTGCCTTTCTATTTATCTAAATGCTATTAGTTTTAATAGATAAATAAAAAGCCCTTAAAAATAATACTTGAATAATATAAATATTCAGATTATTATGTACTAATAGTGTTTTGGTAATTAAAAGGAAAGAATCCAAAAGAAAAAGGAGAGAAAGCATGGCACAACCTAATTTGCAAACAGAGCAAAAATCACACCCAACAACCTTTCTAGACAAACTATTAGGAAGAGTAGAAGTGTTCGGAAACAAACTACCTGATCCTTTTATTTTGTTTGTATGCCTAGCGCTTATTATCGTAGTAGCATCTGTTGCTATTAATAGTATGGGAGTAACGGTGGTCCATCCTGGTACTAATAAAACTCTTCCAATTAAAAGTTTGTTGTCGCATGAAGGCATTCAGTATATCTTAACATCGATGCTGACCAATTTCACTGAATTTAAGCCCCTAGGACTTGTACTTGCTATGATGCTTGGAGTGGGACTTGCAGAAAAAGTAGGTCTGCTTGAAGTGGCCATAAAAAAAACGATTTTAAATGCTCCAAAAGCTCTTATTACATACGCCATCATATTTACAGGGATTATGGCCAACTTAGCGGCAGATGCTGCTTTTGTCATCGTGCCTCCGCTTGCCGCAATGATTTTTTATACAGTAGGAAGGCACCCGCTTGCTGGATTAGCAGCAGGATTTGCTGGGGTGGGATCAGGCTTTACAGCGAATCTTATTATATCTGGAACCGACGGATTGTTATCAGGCATTTCGACTGAAGCTGCCAAAACAATTGACCCAAGCACTGCTGTAAGTCCTGCAGCAAACTGGTACTTCATGGCGGCTTCTGTATTTGTTTTGACCGTTATAGGGGCGGTCGTCACCGAAAAGATTGTAGAACCTAGGCTGGGCAATTATAAAGGAAAAAAACGCAATGATTTTGGTGAAATTAGTGAGGCAGAAGCAAAAGGATTAAAAAACAGTATCGTTGCTACATGTATTTATGTCGCTGTACTAGCTGTTTTCTTATTTTGGCCCAACTCTCCTCTACGAAATGAAGACGGTGGAATTGTTCCATCTCCTTTTTTAGATGGTATCATCCCGATTACGCTGCTGTTTTTTGTGGTAGTTGGCTCTGTTTACGGAATAACAGTAGGGAAAATCAAAAGTTCTAGAGATGTACCTGCTTATATGACTGATTCGATGAAAGATATGGCTAGCTATATTGTCCTTATTTTTGCGGCTGCTCAATTTATCGCTTACTTTAATTGGACTAATATTGGAACGTGGATTGCAGTAGAAGGAGCGGATGCATTAAAAGCACTAAATCTAACTGGACTTCCAGTTGTGGTTGGTTTTGTATTTTTAACTGTTGTTCTAAGCCTTCTTATTTTTAGCGGCTCCGCTCAATGGGCACTAGAAGCACCTATTTTTATTCCATTGTTCATGCTGTTAGGCTACAACCCTGGATTTATTCAAGCAGCTTACCGAATAGCGGATTCGTCTACGAATGTAATCACTCCTTTAAATCCATACATGATTGTCATTTTAGCCTTTATGAAAGAATACGAGCCGAAAGCGGGGCTTGGAACCATCATTTCACTTATGCTTCCTTATACTTTAGCCTTTTTAGGAATTTGGATTATAATGTTGATTGTTTTTGCTGTATTCGGTATTCCTCTAGGACCAGGCGTATATATGTATTTGTAAAGAAAAATCCTCTTCTACTCCAAGAAGAGGATTTTTTTGTGTTAGAAATTCTAACACACACAAATAATATTTCAGTTTATGTGTACATAGGAGAATAAATAACAAAAAGAAAAGTGTATAAAAAAACAAAAGTTTTCTGAAAAAATTTGCAAAAAGTAGTTGCTAAATACATACAAATCAAATATGATAGTAAACATAACAAAAGATGTTATATAATCTAACATTTAATTTAGGGGTTATTTATTCGTACTTAAGGGGGAAATCATCATGCAAATGGGCGATTCAGTATTTATGTTTTTTTCAGCATTATTGGTTTGGATTATGACACCAGCTATTGCATTGTTTTACGGAGGCATGGTTCGAAGTAAAAACATGTTAAGTACCGCGATGTATAGCGTAGGTTCATTAGCAGTCATATCTGTTCTTTGGATAGTAGCTGGCTATTCTCTAGCATTTTCGACCGGTGGCAATGCTTTTATTGGTAACTTGGATTGGGTAGGATTAAAAGGAGTCGGGTTTACTCCAAACGGGGACTACAGTGCTACGATCCCGCATAACATGTTTATGATGTTTCAGCTAACATTTGCTGTGTTAACAGTAGCTATTATCTCCGGTGCTTTTGCAGAGCGCATGAAGTTTTCAGCATTTATCTTATTTGCTATCCTATGGTCATTATTTGTATATGCACCCGTTGCACACTGGGTTTGGGGAGTTGGCGGATGGCTTCGTGAACTAGGAGCGATCGACTTTGCCGGAGGAAACGTCGTTCACATTTCGTCAGGTGTAGCAGGATTAATTCTAGCTCTTGTTGTTGGAAAACGAAAAAATGCCGATGCCGCAGCACCTCACAATTTACCGCTAACTCTTTTAGGCGGAATGCTGATTTGGTTCGGGTGGTTTGGTTTTAACGTTGGAAGTTCTTTAACAATTAACAGCGTCGCAATGACGGCTTTCATTAACACGAATACAGCGGCAGCAACAGGAATTATCGGCTGGCTTGTAGTAGAGTGGATTATTAATAAAAAACCTACGCTGCTTGGAGCCGTTTCGGGAGCAATTGCTGGACTTGTAGCTATAACACCAGCTTGTGGATTCGTTACACCGTTTGCTTCTATTGTAATTGGTTTTATCGGCGGAGCGGTTTGTTTCTGGGGTATCTTCTCACTTAAAAAGAAAATCGGTTACGATGATGCGTTAGATGCATTTGGTCTTCACGGTATTGGGGGAACGTGGGGAGGTATCGCAACAGGTTTATTTGCCACAACTTCTGTAAATGACGCCGGTGCGAATGGTTTATTCTACGGAGATCCAAGTCTGCTTTGGAAACAGCTGGTGGCTATCGTAGCAACGTATCTATTTGTCGGCATTGCTACCTTCATTATTGTTAAAGTGGTTGGATTAATTGTATCTCTGCGTGCGACACAAGAAGAAGAAACGCTTGGGCTTGATATTACGCTGCACGGTGAAAGAGCGTATCACGAATCGAATATGTAAAAGGGGTGGGCACAGTGAGTGATGTTTTAACAAAAATTGAAATTATTACACGCCCTTCAAAGTTTGAAGAGCTTAAGCAAGAACTGGCGAAAATCGGCGTTAGCGGTATTACAGTTACAGATGCGCTGGGGTGCGGGTTGCAAAAAGGCATTACGGAACTTTATAGAGGCGTTAAAAAACAAGACAATATGCACGCACGAATTAAAGTAGAAATTGTGGTATGCGAAGTTCCAGTATCTGACGTTGTTGATAAAGCAAGAAAAGTACTAAATACAGGTCAGCCTGGAGATGGGAAAATATTCATCTATGAATTAAAAAATGCGATTAAGATCCGAACAGGGGAAGAGGGATCACAGGCATTACGAAATAATAGTTAAACTTAGGGAGAAAGAGAAAACAAAGGGTCATATAAAAGGTGCATACTATGCACCTTTTTTTAGGTTGAATAGTTACACGGCATGTTTCCTTACGGTGACATGCTTTTTTGTTATATATATAGCCAAAAAGTATATCACAAAAAATAAGTGAATATAATTAAAATTATTTTTATAAAATTTAGAAAATTATAAAAATATGTGTCATTATTACTGACAAGTTTGGTGAAATACTGCTGTTTATCCTTTTATAATAGTAAAAAATAACTATATTTTTACTTTTATTAGTGTCTCTTTATATATGAAAGTGAATCTATTATGAAAGGATGTGAAAAAAGATGTACATAAACAGCAAGCTGTTTCACCGTTTTCAGAGATGACATTTGTTGCAAAGATAAAAAGCGTTCTAGACGCGAGCAAAGGGAGGGAAAATCGTTATAAAAGACTAGCCGCTATTAAGCGCTTTATAACGATTACTACATGCTAAGTAAAAAAATGTTATCTATTTTAGCAACAACGGTCTTATCGGTAGGATTTGTAGCTGGCTGTGGGAGCAACAGTACATCAGGAGAAGATAAAGGTAGCAATGTTATTAAAATTGCTACGCAAAGCCCTTTGTCAGGAGGTAGTGCGACGTTGGGTGAAGCGATCAAACTGGGAGCTCAGCTAGCTCTTGATGAAGAAAAAGACACGTTTAAAAAATTAGGATATAAACTTCAGCTTGTACCGTATGACGATCAGGGCGATCCTAAAAAAGGCGTAGCGAACGCTCAGTTAATTGGATCAGATAAAGCCGTCTATGGAGTGATAGGACATTTAAATTCAGGGGTTACCATTCCTTCATCTGAAACGTATGAGAAATATTCAATTCCAATGATTTCTCCTGCAAGTACAGCAACGGACGTAACAGACCGAAAATTAAAAACGGTTAACCGCATTGTAGCGCGCGATGACTTCCAAGGGCCTGCAGGAGCTGAATATGCTGTTAAAGAGTTGAAAGCAAAAAATATTTTTGTCATTCAAGATAAAACAGCTTACGGACAAGGGCTTGCAGATGCTTTTAAAACAGCAGCTGAAAAAGAAGGAGCAAAAATTGTTGGATTTGAAGGAATTACGGTTGGAGAAAAAGATTTTAACGGCGTGTTAAATCAAGTCTCTAAAGAAAAGCCGGATCTCGTTTATTTTGGTGGTCTTTATGCAGAAGGCGGACTTTTAATTAAACAAGCTCGTGATAAAGGAATTACCGCTAAGTTTATGGGAGGGGATGGCTTAGACTCATCAACTTTAGTTGATATTGCCGGAGATGCTGTAAAAGATACGTATCTTACGTCAGTAGCAGGCGATGCTTCCAAGACGCAATTTGCTAAAGATTATGAGAAGAAATTCAATAAAAAAGTAGAGTCATATTCTGTATACGGGTATGATTCCATGAAAGTTATGCTTCAAGGTATTCAAAAAGCAATTGAAGACAATGATAAAAAGCTTCCTTCTCATGAAGCAGTACGTGACGCCGTACGCGGTATTAAAGAATACAAAGGAGAACTTACACAGGTAGGATTTGATGAGAAAGGAGACAATAAATACGCTAAAATCTTTATCTATAAGTTTGACGCTCCTTCGTACCCAGCTAAATTAGAAGGAGAAATCTCACAGTAAACCTTAGAAAAGAAAGGTATGGATGTTCCGTACCTTTCTTTTCTTAAAATCGATTTTATAGGACGAAAGGGACGAGGTTATATGTTTGCTCATATTATACAAACGCTGCCGCAAGTGTTAATTGACGGACTAACATTAGGAGCTGTATATGCAATTATTGCCCTAGGTTATACGATGGTATATGGCATTTTAGAACTCATCAATTTTGCACACGGCGAAATCTTTATGTCAGGCGCCTTTATCGGAACCGCTATTTTAATAGGGTTAACAGGCGTAGGCTGGATTGCAGCTTTTCCAGCTGTTGTGACGTTAATTTTAGTTCTTCTTATTACGAGCGTTGCGACTGGGTTTCTTGGTATGGGAATTGAAAGAGTAGCTTACCGCCCCCTGCGCAAGTCTTCTAAACTAATTACACTTATTACAGCTATCGGAATGTCGTTTCTATTACAGGATTTTGTGCGCTTCATTACGGAACTTAAGAATGGTAACTATATTGTTAATACCCCTGCTTTATTTTCAGGAAAAGTATCGGTTAGTGCTTCTTCTCTTTCATCATCATTTGATGATGCTACATTTAAAGTAACGTTTATCGTAGTGTTACTTGTTGCTTTTTGCTTAATGATCGGACTTGAAATTTTCGTCAATCGGAC
The DNA here is from genome assembly GCF_057586255.1 of Priestia sp. SRI_019. Taxonomy (NCBI): domain Bacteria; kingdom Bacillati; phylum Bacillota; class Bacilli; order Caryophanales; family Bacillaceae; genus Priestia; species Priestia sp. SRI_019. The sequence goes on from NZ_JBYCZN010000001.1 coordinate 1,719,851, forward strand.
CAAATGGGGAATGGCAATGAGAGCTGTAGCTCAAGATCCTGATACAGCTTCATTAATGTCCATTAATGTAAACAAAGTTATTTCTCTTACTTTCTTTATTGGTTCGGCTCTAGGAGGCGCGACCGGTGTGTTATTTGCGCTTCATTACGGAACAATTGATCCTTACATTGGGTTCATATTGGGATTAAAGGCTTTTACAGCAGCTGTTTTAGGAGGTATAGGCAATATACGAGGCGCAATGTTTGGAGGCCTAATGCTCGGCATTCTTGAAATGTTTGCAGCTGCGAATTTATCAACAATTACCGGCAATGTTTTAGGAGCAGAGTATAAAGATGTATTTGCATTTGCCATTTTGATTTTGGTGTTAATTTTTAAACCAGAAGGCTTATTTGGAAAAGCCGTTACAGAAAAAGTGTAGGTGATGAAGATGAAAAAAATAATGAGTAGGCTTGAAGGAAACAAAAAGGCGCAAATCATTCTATTTTTTATATATGTAATTGCAACAAGCGGTAGTTTAATGCTTGCCCAAAAGTCCGTTGTCGCATTTTTACTTCTTTTATTTTCATTATTACTTCTGTATTTTATGTCTCTTTCTATTAAATTAAAATGGCTAATAGCAGGGGTCATTTTAATTGTGCTGCTTCCTTTTTCAGCTAGCCAAGGCCCTGCTTATGAATCATATATGGAAGTATCTACACTAGTAGGCATCTATATTGCTATGGCACTTGGGTTGAACATTGTAGTGGGGTTAGCCGGATTATTGGATTTGGGATTTGTTGCTTTCTTTGCAGTTGGGGCTTACACGTATGGAATTTTTGCGACCAATCAAGCTGCTAATTTTATGCCTTTTGGTACGTACCCATTATCAGGAGAAAGCTTTTGGTTTTTTATTATTGCAGGGTGCCTAATAGCCGCTTTATTTGGAGTTTTGCTTGGTATACCTGTGCTGCGCGTAAAAGGAGACTATCTAGCTATCGTTACGCTTGGATTCGGGGAAATTATTCGAATTGTGTTTAACAATTTGGATAAACCAATCAATATTACAAACGGGGCAATGGGGCTGTCCTCCGTGACGCCGCCTTCTATTTTTGGGATTAACTTAGTATATCCAAGTCAGTTTTATTATGTAGTATTAGTCATCTTAGCTGCGGTTATTTTTATTGTACGGCGATTTGAATATTCTAAAGTAGGACGATCGTGGAAAGCGGTTCGTGAAAATGAAATTGCAGCTCAAGCGATGGGAATTCACCTTGTCAGAACAAAGCTGCTTGCGTTTGCTATTGGTGCCTCTTTTTCAGGGATGATGGGAGTTGTTTTTGCCGCTAAGCAAACGTTTGTCGATCCAACCAGCTTTACCCTGTTAGAATCAATTACGATTTTAGTGATGGTTATTTTAGGAGGGATGGGGAGCGTTCCAGGCGTCATACTTGGAGCGGCGGTTGTAACCATTCTTAATCTTCAAGTATTGACGGAGCTCACTGATTGGTTTAATCAACTGAGTTTAAACGGGGTTATCTCTATACCAGATGCACTTTCGCCAGCTAAAATGCAGCGATTTATTTTTGGCGGACTTCTTATTCTATTTGCTCTATACAGGTCTCAGGGGTTGCTTCCTGCTAAACAGCCTACGTTCGATTTGAAAGAGCTGAAAGAAGAAGCTGAAGAAGAAATACAGCCTGTGATTTCAGCGGCTAAGAAAAACGTCAATCTATAGAGGTGAAAGAAATTGTCTATTTTAGAAGTGAAAAATGTAACCAAGACCTTTGGCGGTTTAGTTGCCAATCAAGACGTAACAATGGATATTCAAAAAAATTCAATAACAGCTGTAATAGGACCAAACGGCGCTGGAAAGACCACGTTTTTTAATATGGTGACAGGTGTTTATCAGCCAACCTCAGGTGATATTATGTTAAATGGTCAATCCATAACAGGGCTAAAGCCTCACAGCGTATCAAAACAAGGGATTTCTCGGACATTTCAAAACATCAGGTTGTTTAGTAATATAACGGTTTTAGAAAATGTGTTAGTTGGGATGCACAATCATTTGAAAGCAACCACTTTTGAAACGCTGTTGAATTTACCTCGAGCAAGAAGAGCGGAAAAAGCAGCTAAAAAAGAAGCGTATAAGCTGTTAGAATACGTTGGGCTAGAAGCTTTATATAACGAAGTAGCCAATAACTTATCATATGGAGCGCAGCGCCGACTCGAAATTGCCAGAGCGTTAGCTACTAGACCCTCACTGTTATTATTAGACGAACCGGCTGCTGGTATGAATCCGCGTGAAACAAAAGAGCTGACGGATCTTATTCACACGATACGAAAAGACCGGGAAATAACTATTTTATTAATTGAGCATGACATGAAGCTCGTCATGGAAATTTCTGATCATATTATTGTATTAGATCATGGAATAAAAATTGCAGAAGGAAACGCTGAACATATCCGTACGTACCCGAAAGTGATCGAAGCCTATTTAGGAAAAGGAGCGGCAGAGGAGATAGAGAGAAAGGAGAAAAGCACATGACTCTACTAAAGTTAACTGAAGTTGACACCTTTTACGGAGGAATCCAAGCGCTTAAAGGAATAACGATTGATGTAGAAGAAGGAGAAATTGTGACTCTTATCGGAAGCAATGGAGCCGGTAAATCTACCACACTAAAGTCCATTAGCGGTCAAGCTCCTGTCAATGCAGGTAGTATCGTGTATAAAGGCACCCACATCACGAAATTCCCTCCTCACCAAACGGCCCGGCTAGGAATAGCTCACGTACCAGAAGGAAGAAAGATTTTTCCTAAGATGACGGTAAAAGAAAATTTAACGATCGGAGCATTCTCACTTTCTAATAAAAAAGTAATAGAAGAAAATATGGCTAGAGTATTCACGTATTTTCCAAGGTTAAAAGAAAGGTTGACTCAAAAAGGAGGAACGATGAGCGGCGGTGAACAGCAAATGCTAGCTATCGGGCGAGCGCTTATGATGAACCCTTCCATGCTTATGCTAGATGAACCTTCTATGGGGCTTGCTCCTATCATTGTAGAACAGATATTTGAAATCATTATGGAATTAAATAAAAGCGGAATGACCATTTTACTCGTTGAACAAAACGCTTATCAAGCGCTGCAAATCGCGCACCGAGGCTATGTGATTCAAACGGGCGAAATTATTCTGCAAGGGAAAGGACCGGAATTAATTCATAATGAAAAAATAAAAGAAGCTTATTTAGCTTAAAAAAACAAACCGCATCGCGTTTTAACGCTGCGGTTTGTTTTTGTTCACAATGGATGATTTGGATAAAGCAGGTAAGCATTACTATTATCTGGTTTAGTTCCTTAATTAAGTAGGGAACGTTTAAAATAAGATTATTGAATAAGTGAGTAATTAGATAACCTCCTAGATGAAAGGAATGCTTCAATTTAAAGCTTTTTTATAAAAAACAAAAAAAGTTGAAACTTTTTTCATTAAAAAACGTTTATAAAGTAATAGAAAAAAATGGGTACGGTTATTTACACTCAAAAAGGAAGTGAGAGCGTGGCGACGCTGAAAACTAATTATTTGACTGACTTATGCTTAATCTATAGAGAAAGTCAATTTTATGTAATGCAAATACCTAGTTTCTACAAAAAAATGGCTAGCAAATACTTTCAGTTTCAGCCCCAAGAAAAAATAATTGCGTATTTACACAGCTCTTTTATAGCAGGCCTAGATAAAAGGGGAGTTTGCTTTACAAATAAGGGGATTTACTGGAAAAGCAGAGGGATGAAAAAAGGAAAAATGTTATGGGAAGAGTTCGCTAACATTCAATCCATTACCATTCGAAGAGAAGAAATGATTTGTTTTAATGACGTGGAGAAGTTTCAAGTCAATCAAAACGATTACTCAGCTAGAAAGCTAGTATCTCTATTAAAAAAAATCAAGAAATTTATTCGCACTCATTCCCATGAATATATGTGTCAAGACTATATATATCCGTGTGTGTCCTCAAAAGAATTAACTTCTATTTGTTCATCTTTTCAAATTCATCAAACCCCTGATCCAAAAGATGTGTTGTCGGTAGAAGGACAGCTATGTGAAGAAGTTGAAAAAGAGATGCGAAACAGGCTCTATTTACCTGCTAAAGAAAAAATTGTAGCTCATTTAAATACATATCCTCTTCAAAAAACCGAGGGGATTACCATTTGTTCTAAAGGGATTTATTTCTCAAAATCTTTTAAAACAGTTTACTACCCTTGGCACTTATTTCGCCACGTGAGCATTTCAGTGGAAACCGAGGAATTAAAAATTGCGAAAAAACATTCGTTATCTCTCAACTCAGCTGCAGTATCAAGCGGAGAAGTAATGCTGTTTCTCAAACAAATTAAACAGCATGTGCAAGCTTTGCATGAAAAAGAAGTCGATATTAAACAAGATAATAAGTTTGCATGGAAAATGTTAATTTAAAAAACAGGTTACGCGTAATCTGTTTTTTGTTTTGTAGTTCTTTAGAATCATTTATTTGGAATATTGAAAGACATCATACAAGTAAACAAGACTAGAATATTGGAAGTTAAGAAATTTTTTCCATGACTATAAGGTTAATTTTACCAAAATCTCTTTTCTGTTTGGATAATTATGCTAAAATAGAGCTCGAGTTTATTTTAAGGAGCTGACAACAAGATGGAACGTAATTATTCAATTGATTTTATTAAGTTTTTTGCTACAGTGTTTGTAGTTTGTATCCATGTTAATCCATCACATGACGATTTCTTTTTAGGGAACCAGGAAAATGTGCTAGATGTCATTGTTGACACATTTGCACGATTCGCGGTTCCTTTTTTCTTTATTGTATCAGGTTACTTGTTTATGAATAAAATTCAAAAACATCCAAAGCCTTCTGCATACTTAAAAAAATACACGTGGAATATTTCAAAACTTTATGCATGTTGGTTCGTCTTTTATTTATTGTTTGGTGTAGTTCTGCGCTTATTTCAAAACCACGGAACATTAGCAGAACGAAAAGGTGCAGTAGCTGATTATTTAACATCATCCATCACATTCAAAGATATCTTTTATTATGGAAGTGACACAAGTGGATTTCAGCTTTGGTACTTGATTGCATTAATTTGGGCTGTTGTCATTGTGTTCTTATTTCAACGATGGAAAAAGATTGGCTTATTAATGCTTATCAGCACCGTATTATATGTAACTGGGTTATTTGGGCAGTCTTATTCTTTATTTTTTCCACTTTCTTTTCAAACGAGAGATGCCCTGTTCTTTGGTTTGTTCTATACAGTATTAGGAGCTATGTTTGCCCTTTATGGTAAGCAAATTCTGTCAGTATTAAACGTAAGGCCAATGATTTATTTAGCCAGCTTTTTTGTGTTTTCAGCATTAGAGATCGTCGAGCGTTACTGGTTGGTTAATATCCAGCACAGCAAGCCCGGAGACTATTTTATTTCTACAATTTTTTTATCGGCATCATTGTTTTTATTCGTATTGAGCAGTCCAAGCCTTGGCAAAAACTCATTCTTTTCAAAGGTTGGGAAAAATTCAGTTGGCATTTATGTCGTGCATATATGTATATTAAATGAGACCTATCGATTGCTTCGTTCTATAGATTCTTCTTTCTTTACAAATAGTGTCGTTGCCTACGTACTTATCGTTCCAGCAGTTTTTTGGTGCTCGTACTATTTATATAGAGGGATTCAATGGACAAAGGGAAAATTACATGTGAAGCCGCATAAACATTCATTTACAAAGCTACAGCATAAATAAAAAGAGCTGGCTAACTAAGCCAGCTCTTTTTATGATGCAATAGCGTACAAAAGCTGCTTTTGCAGTTGAGGGGATAAAGAAATATTTTGATACAATTCGTAAATATGATGTTCGTTCCGGTGATAACAAATCCAATCCTTGTATGTTCCTTTTAAGAAGATGCGAAAAAACACGATTCGCTTATTCGTGCCGCCTGTTTTTAATTCAATTTTCAAATCATCTGTTTCTAATGTATACTGTACTGTAGAAGAGGAAAGAGCAAGTTTAGTTGTTTTTTTACTTGTTTTAATGAATTCGGCAAGTTCAATGATCTTCATTTTTTTACCTCACTCTATTGTAAATTAGGGGTATCTTATACGTATGATGTGTACAAGGAAAATAGAATCGTTTTTTTATAGCTTAGAAGAATGATCTTCAGCCCCTTCGTTAAGGGATTTGCACAAAAGGTTGACGTTTTCTTTGAATACAAATAAAATGCATATTAAGAAGTATTTCCCTCATTGTAACTACAGAAAAAGAAGAATTAAGGGGGCTCAATATGTTGACTGACTTAGTTGTAAGTCAAAAAGTAGTCAAGGTAAATGAATTTACTGTTGTAGGAGTGCCTATTCGAACAGATGAACCTGTGGAAGAAACGGGCACAGGTCTTATTCCTGAGCACTGGCAGACTTTTTATAAACAACAGTTAGCTAATAAAATCGCCAATAAAGTAAATGGCAATACATTTGCTCTTTATACAGAATTTGAATACAATCAAAAAATGGATTTTACATTTGCTCTCGGATATGAAGTTTTACCCGGGGGCGAACTGAAAGATGATATGAGAGAGTTCATCATCCCAGAAGGTGAATACATGGTGTTTACAACAGCTGTTGGGCCAGCTAGACAGGTAGTCGTAGAGGCTTGGGCTTATATTCGCGAGTGGGCTAAAAAAAATCATCGTGCCTATAAAATGGATTTTGAATTATATGATGAACGCTGTATTGATCCTGAGTACAGTCAAGTCGATATTTATGTTTCAATTTAATAGCTAGTTTTGCTAAGTAGTTAAGATGCAGAGAAGCGTTTTTTGCTGCGTTCTTACTTTTGACGATAGGAATACAAAAGGGGTTTAGCGAGAGTGATCAGCAACGATTTATTACAAGCTTTAAAAGACGGATATAAACAGAGAATTAAATGGGTACTTATAAGTCAAATGGCACTGTTCATCACCGTAGCAGTCATACTTGTATCAAATTTTGTCACTAAATTTTCGTTTAACCAATTAAGCTTTATTTTTGTTTTGGTTAGTATAAGTTCGCTGTTATCAGGAGTAGAGCACGTATTGTTAAAACGTGAAAAGTGGCAATGGATTTTTGATTTTATTTTAGCTGCTTTTTTTATTGGTTTATCTATTTTTTTACACCGTTAAAGCGCCTGATTCAGCGCTTTTTTATTTTGGGCAGCTCCGCACGCAATGTTCGGACCTTTCTAGTATAAACAAAACAAAAATAGGTATTTATGACGAAAATAGTAAGAAAATTTAGTAAAAAAGTCTTGTATCTTGTCTTTATTTCGATTATGATAAGTTTACACCCTTCGTATTCACTTCTTTGGATGTCAGTACCTCTATTTTCACACTACAGAAAAGAGGTGAAGCCATTTCTTCAGTTTTCCTGCTAGCCTGCATACTAACCCTTTTAGCTATTTTATTTAGTAGCAACTACCCTCAAAATTAAAGGAGAGATCCGCGCTTATGTCAAAAGCTCCTGTAAAAAACGATATTGAACTTCAACTATCTGAAACGCATTTTTTTCAACTGCTGGATTTAATTTATTTAGGTAACTGGATGGTCACGGCATGTTCTGGAGTGGAAGATGAGCATGCACAAGAATATACGGATGTAGAAAAACAAATGTTTTCTCATGCAGAGCCTTTCCTTGAAAAAGGACCTTTTCACACGCTAAACAGTGAGGTTATGTTTACAGAAGAACATGAAGATTCTCTTCAAGATATTATTGGAGAATACGATAACGAAGTGTTTTGGGAAGCGCTAGCCTATCGCATGGCTAAACGAGATGTGATAGAACAAATAGGACCCATTAAAGAAATAAAAAATGAAGTTTTTATGCAAATTTTTCATCGAGAAATGGAGTATATACGAGAGTTTGAAACAAATGGAATTAAACGAATAACCATACCGCCTTTGCAGTAAAGGAGACAAATCGGCTTTCAAATTTGAAGGCCGATTTGCTGTTAAGCTGAAGCTTTTCTATTCCGTCTGAGAGGCGGGAAAGATCGGTATGTAAAGCTCCGCCATAACCATTCAAACGGGCCGTAATAGAAATAATAAAGCCACCACTTATTAAAAAAAAGCTGGAGTGTATATATAATGAGACAAATAATCGTGCTTTCTGTTAAGGTAAGAGTTCCGTATAAACCAAAGGCTCTAACCATCCACAGGCAAATTAAAGTTTGGCTAAGGTAAGTTGTTAATGCCATTGTTCCACTATACTTAAAAAGACCCAGCATCGAAGCGTAAGGAGAAAATTGCAGGAATAACAGTAAGGTGGTAAGATAAAAAAAACATAGAAAAATGCCGCTCAAACTTGTAAAAAGGTGAATGGCCGCCTGCTGATAGAGTCCATATTTTAAAATTTCTAGTTTTAAGATAGCAAGAATAATAGTTAAAGTAAAACCTGCTGCGCCTGTTATTGACTGAATTTCCTTAAAAAAAGAACGATTTTGTTCGATACTATGTACTAATTCTTTTTTAGCAGTATATAAGCCAAATAAAAACATAGAAAATACGGGAAAGATAGAAAACGGTAGATTTAATAGCATAGGTACCACTTCAACATTCAAACGATAAAACAGCCAAGATAAATAGTCTGCTTGCCTGTAGGTGGATAAATATTGGACTAAGGCATGTTCTTGTAAAACCTTATACTCCAACTGAGCCTCCTGCAAGACGTGGGCTGGAATAAAAAACTGCATGCAAGCCAAAAGATAAAAAAAGCATAGCAGGCCTATTGCCCACAGCAAAATCGTCTTGGTTTTTCGATTATAAAAAAACAACAATAAAAAACCGCTAATAGCATACACATGCAAAATGTCTCCATACCAGAAAAAGACAAGATGAAAAAGTCCGATTAATAGCAAAGAAGCCATTCTTCTGGACCATAAAGCAGCGGCAAAGTAATGCTTTTCTTCAGCTCTACGCAAAAAGATTCCGCATCCAAGTCCAAATAAAAAAGAGAAAATCGTAAAAAACTTTCCTTGAACAAACAGCAGCAAGAATAAATCAATATAAGCATCGATTCCTTTATATTCATAAGGAATATCGTACAGCTGAAAAATAAATATCGGATAAGCAAAAGCAGGGATATTTACTAAGAAAATGCCTAGCAAAGCAATACCCCGAATAATATCAAGAACAACAAGGCGTTCGTTAAGGGGAAGTGGAGAAGGCTTCATCACTGTCGCTCCTTTTTGTTAGATATGTACATCTTAACACGACAGTGGCGAAAAAATAGGTGGGAATATAAAAAAATAAGCGGAAAGATTCATAGCTTTACGAACAAAAAAGTTGGATAATAATGGTATGGTTATCCATATCAAATACGAAAGGTGGAGAAAAGGATGAAAACAGCACTTGTGTTAGGTGGAACTCGTTTTTTTGGGAAAAATTTAGTCCAGACATTGCTCTCTAAAGGAGTTAAGGTTACGTTAGCGACGCGAGGTAAAACACCAGATGATTTCGGCAACCGAGTTGAACGGATTTTTCTTGATCGTGTAGAAAAAGATTCTGTAATCGAAACAACACGAGGAAGAAAATGGGATGTTATCTTCGATCAAATATGCTATTCTTCACACGGCGCAGCTGTGGCTGTTGAAGCTTTTCGTCATAGTACGAGTCACTATGTACTCACCTCGACTCTTTCAGTATACGGTTCTTTAGAAAAAACGTGTTATGAAGAAGATTTTGACCCATACAAGTATCCTATTTCATATACACGTCGTGAAAATATTTCCTACCAAGAAGGAAAGCGCCAAGCGGAGGCTGTATTCTTTCAAAAAGCACCGTTTTCGGTAACGGCTGTCCGTTTTCCAATTGTAATGGGAAAAGATGATTATACGGATCGTTTACGTTTTCACGTAGAAAAAATTATGCATGAAGAAGAAATTGGTGTACCGGCTATTGAAGCAGAAATGAACTTCATTTCACAGGAAGAAGCCGGTGAATTTTTAGTCTGGTGTGCAGAACAGAAGCTAAAAGGACCGATTAACGCTTGTTCAAATGGTACTATTTCACTCAAAAATTTATTTTCATATATTGAACAAGCAGCGAATAAAACCGCAAAAACAACCTCTCGTTTAACAGATGAAAATAGTTCTCCTTACGGAGTAGATCATTCTTGGACGATGAGCAATGAAAAGGCTAGCTTTTGGGGATATTCATTTACAAACCTGCGGGACTGGCTGCCATCATTAATCAAAGCTTTCGTTGAAAGCGAAAAGAAAGTACCTTTAAGTTAAGAAAAAACAAAGACTGCGCCGTTTAGCAGTCTTTTTGCTGTGACAAGCAGAACATTTTTATTTTATATATAAAAAGGGTACGCTAGGTACACATCATTATATAGAAGAAAGAAGGATAAACTATGGCAAAACATCACTTTCATTTGCAAGCAAATTGGCCAGGAGGCCGAAATGAAGTAGGTGCAATTGAATCAGGACAATTAAAAACAAAAATTTCTATTCCACCAGAAATGGACGGGCCAGGAGTGGGAACAAATCCAGATGAAATGCTGCTAGGGGCAGCAGCCACTTGCTACATCATCACGCTTGCAGCGATGTTCGAAAGAAGCGGAATCCGTCAGGAGGGTTTAACGATGGAATCAGAAGCTATTGTGGACGTGACGAACGGCGTATTCACATACGAAAAAATTATTCATAAACCTCATGTTATCATCACATCTGAATTTGCGGCTCAAGAAGAAAAAATCAATCGACTTATAAAAAAAGCAGAAACATCTTGTATGATTTCAAGAGCCATTCAAGGAAATGTTGAGATTGAATTAGAGCCTCAGCTCACAGTAAAAGCGTAATGGACCCATTACGCTTTTCTTATGTTTATTTCTAAAAAAAGCACATTTAAGATTGTAAAATACTCAAATTTGAATATAATAATTTAAGTAGCTATCATTTCTGTTCATCAAAAAGATGACGCGAAAGGAGGAACTGAAATGGTTTCATCAGAAAAAAATATTCGTTTTATCGTAGCAGGATTGCTGCTCGGTATTTTTATGTCAGCCATGGATAATACCATCGTAGCGACGGCTATGGGGAAAATCATTTCTGATCTAGGCGGGTTAGATAAGTTTGTTTGGGTGACGTCTGCCTATATGGTTGCCGTGATGGCGGGTATGCCGATATTTGGTAAACTATCCGATATGTACGGCCGTAAACGGTTTTTTATTTTTGGATTGACGGTATTTTTACTTGGCTCTGCATTGTGTGGCCTAGCGCAAAGCATTGTGCAGCTAAGTATTTACCGGGCGATTCAAGGAATTGGAGGAGGAGCGCTTCTTCCGATTGCTTTTACCATTGTATTTGATATTTTCCCTCCCGAGAAACGCGGGAAAATGACGGGATTATTAGGTGCCGTTTTTGGCTCAGCAAGCGTTTTTGGTCCGCTTCTTGGTGCATACATTACGGAATACATCAGCTGGCACTGGGTGTTTTATGTGAACGTGCCGATTGGACTTTTATCGTTATTTTTTATTGTGCGCTTTTATAAAGAATCAACAAGTCATAAAAACCAAAAAATTGACTGGGCTGGTGCAGCCACTCTTGTAATTTCAGTAGTCAGTTTAATGTTTGCTCTTGAACTTGGAGGAAAAGAGTACGAGTGGTCTTCTCCGCAAATTTTATCTCTTTTTGCTATCTTTGCTGTGGCGCTATCACTCTTCTTTTTTGTGGAAAAACGCGCGCAAGAACCAATTATTTCGTTTTGGATGTTCAAACGCCGTTTATTTGCAACATCACAAATTCTCGCTTTCTTATACGGAGCAACGTTTATTATTTTAACGGTATTTATTCCTATTTTTGTTCAAGCTGTCTATGGAGGTTCTGCTACAAATGCAGGTTTAATTTTAACTCCGATGATGTTAGGCTCGGTAGCAGGAAGTGCTATCGGCGGGATTTTTCTAACAAAAACAAGTTTTCGAAACTTAATGATTATGTCCGTTTTTTCATTTGCAGTAGGAATGTTTTTATTAGGAACAATGGAACCTGATACACCTCGTTGGATGCTGACGGTATTTATGATTTTGACTGGGTTTGGCGTAGGATTTAGCTTTTCTCTTTTACCAACTTCGTCAACGCATAAGCTGGATCCACAGTTTAGAGGTTCTGCCAACTCAACGAACTCATTTGCGCGTTCTTTAGGAATGACGCTGGGAGTTACGATTTTTGGAACGATTCAAAGCAATACATTTACAAATGAGCTGCAGCGCAATTTTCAAGGTATGGGAAATGGATCACAAGGAGCATTTTCTCAAATAGGAGATCCGAGTGCAGTTTTTCAATCAAGTGCCCGAAACAGCATTCCACCTCAAATATTAGATAAGATTGTTGATGCTATGTCTACATCGATCACGTATGCATTTATGCTTGCTCTTATTCCAATTGCAGTAGCTATCATTACTGTCTTTTTAATGGGAAATGAACGAGTGGAAGTTCCCCCTAAAAAGCGGGTAGAAGCTAAGGAACCTGCAGCTCAAAAATAGAAAAAGCGCGAAGATGTTCGTGCTTTTTTTACTAAATAAGATGCATGTCAAGAGGTGAAAGGTGTTATGAGTGTTAAATTAGTCATACTGGGCTTATTAATGGAAGGAAATAAGCACCCTTATGAAATTCAGCAAACCATTAATGAAAGACAAATGAAGCACTATATTAAACTTGCAAGCGGTTCTTTATATTACGCTTTTGATACGCTCGAAAAAGATCAGTTGGTAAAAGTAGTCGATGTGATTCGAGAGACGAACAGACCTGAAAAGACCGTTTATTCTATCACGGATGCAGGAAAAGAAGAATTTGAGCGCCTTTATTTTGAACAGCTGTTAAAAAAAGAGCATATGCATAGACCAGTTTATGCTGCGCTTTCATTTACTTCTTACGTCGATCAAGGACAAGTGGCTTCTGCTTTAGAAAAAAAGATTGAGGAAACGGCTGCTTATTTAGAAAAAATGCAAAATTTGTACCAAGTTAAAAAGGTGGATCATTCCATTGCAAATCTGTCGATCATTATGCGCACGATTATGCATTTGAAAGTAGAACTAACTTGGTTCACTCATTTACTCGAAGCGGCGAAAAGCAGCAAGCTTACAGAAGTAGATGATGGTTATTTTGAAGACGTTGAAAAAATCATAGATGAGTTTTAAAAAAGAAGCAAAACGCTGCTTCTTTTTTTAATAGTCATAAAATATATTTCAAGCAATTTAATTTTGTCAAAAGCTAGGTCAATAACAATTAATTAACACTTGATTCGACCTTTAATCAGCTTTACTTATAAAACGCTTTCAAAAAGTAGTAAGACTATTAAAAAAGTAAAAAAAATTAAAGAAATATAGCGATTTCATTTTGATTGACGAGTAAAAGAGTGGTAAAATATAAGCAGATATCAGATACACACGCAGTGAGATTTATCACTCGTTGTAAAGATGTCAGACGATAAGGTAATCGACATTCAAAATGGAAAGATTGTTGAGTACGACAATTATTATAACTCGTTGGGGGTTTTATCATGGGTAACGAAACGTCGAATAGAGGGGAGCCTTGGCAAGGATTTTTGGGTCCGAACTATGGCTATGTATTAGAACAGTATGAGTTATATGAAGAGCAGTCAGATCTAGTAGATCCAGAGTTAAAAGAATTATTTGATTATTGGGGTGCTCCTCCATTAAACGAAAGTGAGCAGGTTCAGCAAGCTGAATACGCACAGGCTGCACCTTCAGCTAACACATCTAAAATTGCATCGGCTATTAAGCTAGCGGAAAACATCCGTGCTTATGGTCATCTATACGCATCAATTAAGCCTCTTGAAAGCGAGAAGAAAGATCCTGTCTTGCTTCACTTGGAAGATTACAATTTAACGCAAGAAGATTTAAAATCAATTCCGGTTGATATTTTATGTACGAATGCGCCATCACACGTCAAAAATGGTTTAGACGCAATTAACTATTTAACAGATGTCTACACAAAAACCATTGCGTTTGAATTCCATCACGTACATAACATGGAAGAGAATAAGTGGCTGACTGATATGGTCGAGTCAGGTGCTATTTTCCAACCTCTTTCAAATGAGAAAAGAACTTCTGTATTAAAGCGTTTAACAGAAGTAGAAGGCTTTGAACAATTTTTACACCGTACATTTGTCGGACAAAAACGCTTTTCTATTGAAGGCGTAGATATGTTAATTCCACTTGTAGATGAACTGATTGCACGCTCAGTGGAAACAAGCCCAAAAACGGTTAATATCGGTATGGCTCATCGTGGACGCTTAAATGTATTGGCACACGTATTAGGCAAGCCGTATGAAATGATTTTTGCAGAATTCCAGCATGCACCTAACAAGGAATTAGTTCCTTCAGAAGGTTCAATCGGTATCAACTACGGCTGGACGGGGGACGTAAAATATCACCTGGGTGCCGACAAACAAATTAAAGCAGAGAACACAGTTCGAGCTCGTTTGACATTGGCTAGCAACCCTAGTCACTTGGAGTTTGTTAATCCTGTTGTGGAAGGGTTTACAAGAGCGGCTCAAGATGAGCGTGATGTGAATGGATACCCAAAACAAGATGTAAAAAAATCGTTCGCGATTTTAATTCACGGAGATGCTGCGTTCCCTGGTGAAGGTATTGTACAAGAAACACTGAACTTAAATCAATTGACTGGTTATCAAACAGGTGGAACAATCCACATTATTGCTAACAACATGATTGGATTTACAACAGAAAGCGTCGATTCTCGTTCAACGAAATATGCAAGTGATTTAGCCAAAGGGTTTGAAATTCCAATTGTTCACGTAAATGCGGATGATCCGGAAGCCTGTTTAGCTGCTGCTTATTTTGCTTATGAGTATCGCAGACGCTTTAACAAAGATTTCTTGATTGATTTAATTGGATACCGTCGATTTGGCCACAATGAAATGGATGAACCGTCTGTAACGCAGCCGAAGATGTATGAAATTGTGACAAAACGTCCAACCGTTCGTGCTATGTATGCAAAGCAGCTTGAAGAACAAAAGGTGATTCAAAGCGGCCAAGCAGATCAAATTAATGAAGAGTTACAAGCAAAGTTAAAAGCAGCTTATGAGAAAGTACCGCCAAAAGCTGAAAAGCAACATAGAATTATGGAAATGCCACAAGCAGTCTTCAAAGGAATTTCAGACATTGATACATCTGTTACAAAAGAAGAGCTGTTTGAAGTGAATCAAGAGCTAGTGAAATATCCTGAAGGATTTAACGTATTTCCAAAACTTGATCGCATCTTATCTAAACGTGCCAAAGCGTTTGAAGAAAATGAAAGCGTAGATTGGTCATTGGGTGAAGCATTTGCATTTGCTACGATTTTAAGAGACGGCACGCCAATTCGTATTACAGGCCAGGACTCTGAGCGTGGTACGTTTGCACATAGACATCTTGTTCTTCATGATCATAAGACAGGGGATGTTTACTCACCACTACACGCAATGAAGAACGTAAGCGCTTCCTTTGATATTCGTAACAGTCCATTATCTGAAGGATCCGTTCTTGGATTTGAATACGGCTATAATGTATTTGCTCCTGAAACGCTTGTTCTTTGGGAAGCACAGTTCGGTGACTTTGCCAATGCAGGTCAAGTTATTATTGACCAGTTTATTGCAGCAGGCCGCGCTAAGTGGGGACAAAAATCTGGAATGGTCTTATTGCTACCACACGGCCATGAAGGTCAAGGGCCAGAACACTCAAGCGCTCGTCTAGAACGTTATTTACAGCTAGCTGGAGAAAACAACTGGACAATTGCAAACGTAACAAGCGCTGCACAATATTTTCACTTACTTCGACGACAAGCTGCCATTTTACAGCGCGAAGAAGTAAGACCGCTAGTAGTTATGACACCAAAAAGTTTGCTTCGCAATGCTTTTAGTGTGTCAAACCTTGAAGAGTTTACAAAAGGCTCTTTCCGCTTAGTAGTAGAACAGCCTGGACTAGGCAAAAAAGAAGATGCAGTTGAACGAATCGTTCTGTGCAGCGGAAAAATCAGCAGTGAATTAACGGAACGCTTGAACAAAGCAGAAGATGATAAAGATTGGCTACACGTCCTTCGTCTAGAACAAATTTATCCGTTCCCAAGACGCGTAATTGCTGAAATCTTTGCTCGCTATAAAAATTTAAAAGAAATTGTCTGGTTACAAGAAGAGCCGGAAAACATGGGCGCATGGAACTATGTAGAAGATCGACTGCGTGAAGTAGCACCAGAATGCGCTACAGTTGACTACATCGGCCGCACAAGACGCTCAAGTCCAGCTGAAGGAGATCCAACAGTTCACAGACAAGAACAAGAACGTATTTTACAAGATGCATTAACTAAAAATGAAATTGCTAACGACGTTGTTACACGATAAGGAAGGGGAATGAACCATGGGAGAGATTAAAGTACCGGAATTAGCAGAATCAATTTCTGAAGGAACAGTTGCACAGTGGCTAAAACAAGTAGGAGATTTCGTTGAAAAAGGCGATTATATCGTTGAACTTGAAACAGATAAAGTTAACGTTGAAATTACAGCTGAAGACTCTGGTGTACTAACGGAACTTCTTGCTGGCGAAGGCGACACAGTGCAAGTTGGTGAAACAATTGCACGTCTTGAAGCGAAAGAAGGAGCTTCAGCACCAGCAGCACCAAAAGCTGAAGAAAAACCGGCAGAGGAAGCACCAAAGCAAGAAGCGGCTCCAGCTCAGCAAAAAACTGTTGAAGAAGTAGCGCCAGCAGCTGAAGCGCCTCAGCAAGGAAATCAAAAACAATGGCTAATTGCTTCTCCTGCAGCTCGCAAAGCAGCAAGAGAACGCGGGATTAAGCTAGATCAAGTGCCAACCACTGATCCTCTTGGCCGTGTGCGCAAACATGATATTGATTCGTATGCAGACCAAAAATCAAATGAGCAAAAGCAGCAGGCACAAGCAAGTAAGCCAGCTAACCCGGTATCTCCGTCTCCAGCGGCAAGTGAAAATAGCGACAAACCTGTTGAACGCGAACGTATGTCACGTCGTCGTCAAACAATTGCCAAACGTCTTGTTGAAGTTCAGCAAACAGCGGCTATGCTAACAACGTTTAACGAAGTAGATATGACGGCTGTTATGGCTCTTCGCAAACGACGCAAAGACAAATTCTTTGAACAGCACGACGTAAGACTTGGCTTTATGTCATTCTTTACAAAAGCAGTAGTAGCAGCACTTAAAAAGTATCCATTGTTAAATGCTGAAATTCAAGGAAACGAGTTATTAATAAAAAAATTCTATGATATCGGTATTGCTGTGTCAGCTCCAGACGGTCTTGTTGTTCCAGTTGTACGTGATGCTGACCGCAAAACATTCGCTGGTATCGAAGGATCTATCGTTGATTTAGCGAAAAAAGCGCGCGACAACAAATTAGCATTAAAAGATTTACAAGGTGGAACGTTCACAATTACAAACGGCGGCGTATTCGGTTCATTGATGTCTACACCAATTTTAAACGGGCCTCAAGTTGGGATTTTAGGAATGCATAAAGTTCAGCTTCGTCCGGTAGCAATTGATGAAGAGCGTATCGAAAATCGTCCGATGATGTACATTGCACTTTCTTACGATCACCGTATCGTTGACGGCAAAGAAGCCGTAAGCTTCCTAGCTACTGTTAAAGAACTATTAGAAGATCCAGAATCTTTATTACTAGAAGGTTAATAAAAAGAACCTGCTATTCTCTTAGAGAATAGCAGGTTCTTTTTATGTTCGCTTAATGCCTGCAACATAAGCAGGACCCAAAAAAGTCATGCTAGCGAGTGTCAGAGCCATTTCTCGCGGTGACTGCTTCATGCCTTGTTCTAGCCAGTGCTGAATGATTCCAAGGTGCGCTGACGTTACATAAGCCATTAAATGTTCAAGTGGAACAAGCGGAGACGTTTTATTATCCATAAGCTCTAATTTTTCCAGCATATTGGTTTTCATCACCTCTTTAATTTTAAGATGAAATCCAGGATTTCCTTTTGGACCAAGCATAACCTGCATAAAACGCGCATTTTCTTGAATATATTCAAAAAGTGCAATAATAAACGGTAAAGGCTGTTCTTTCAAATTAGCAGACACAATCTCATTTGGATTTGCTTTTTTGATAAATTCTTTTATCTCTTGAATGACTTCATTTTCGCTTTTTTCAAGCAAATCGTATTTGTCTTGGTAGTGTAAATAAAAAGTTCCGCGATTAATATCCGCTTTTTTCGTCAAATCCCTGACCGTGACGCCTTCAAACCCTTTCTCCTCCATTAATTCTGTCAAAGCATCTCGGATAAATCTTTTCGTTCGAATAATTCTGCGATCTGTTTTTGAATTCCCCACAGCTTTTAAACACCTACTTTTTTCTTTAATAATGAACAGTTATATGCTTTGTGTTAAGTAATCGACATTCCCGCTATTATTGCATATTGAGAATACAGATAAATTCATTATAATTTACATAGTGATCACTAATCAACACCATGTACATTATCTTTTCGTTAACGTGTATATCCTTAAAACATAAAGGGGAGATCTATATGAAATTAGGTAATCAAAAGCTTATATATTTTTCACCAATTATAGTAGTAGCTGTTATTTTTATCTTTATTCTAACCTTAATTCCTTCAGCAAGCTCAGCACCTAAGAATTTACCAATTGCATTCGTAAATGCTGACGAAGGAATGACAGTTCCAGCAAAGGGTAATGTAAATATAGGAAATCAAATGGAACAAAATATGAAACGGGCAAGTACTGAACAATCTTTAGTTAAATGGATTTTTGTCTCAAATACTAAAGAAGTTGAAAAAGGCTTAAATAATCAAAAATACTATGGGGCGCTTATCATTCCAAAAGATTTCACCAAAAAACAGGCGACTCTTCAGACGGCTAAGCCTGATGTACCTGCTATTAGATTATTAGTGAATCAAGGAATGAATACAGCTGCTTCAACACTAGCAAGTCAGGTGCTAAACGGGGCAGTCGATAAGATGAGTGAAAATATGCGCTTGCAGCTAGTGAAAAGATTTGAACAAAACGGAACGCAACTAAGTGCAAACCAAGCATTAGCACTCGCTGCACCAATTCAAAAGACAGTGATAAACGTAAACGAAACAGGGACTCATAGTGTCAACGGAAATGCCCCCGTTTCATTATTTCAGCCGCTGTGGATGGCGAGTATAGCCGGTGCCGCAATTGTCTTCCTCAGCATCCAAAAAATCACGTTTTCTTCTCGTAAAGAGAAACTCGTTAACCAAGTAGGGTTCATAGTCATCGGGGCTATACTTGCTTTAGCTGCTGGTTTCGGGCTTGTGTGGCTTGCTAAAGTAGTTGGAATAAGCGTTCCTTCATTTTTGGATACGGCACTATTCTTAGCTATTGCTTACTTCAGCTTTTTCACCTTGATATCAGCCGTACTTTCATGGCTAGGACTAAAGGGACTTCCAATTTTCGTTATTATTCTATTTTTTGGCGCACCTTTGCTTTCAATGGCCCCAGAAATTATGCCTGATTTTTATAGAGAGTGGATTTATCCATGGCTGCCAATGAAATTTATGGTAGATGGCGTAAGAGAATTATTTTTCTTTGGAAAACATCTGACATGGAATTCTTCTGTATCTGCTCTAACTCTTATCTCTTTAATAAGTTTGTGTGCTCTGTTTGCTTCTGCTTTACCTGCATCTTCTGTGAAAAGAGAGGAGTCTCGCTCAATATAAAAAATACTGTGACTGAATGAAAAGGAGAGATGATGATGAATCCACAAATCTTAATCGTTGGCGCCGGCCCTACTGGCCTCGTTATGGCCTACAATTTAGCCAGACATAACATTCCTTTTCGAATTATTGATAAAAGCGACGGGCCTGGGCAAGCCTCCCGGGCAATGGCTATTTTACCGCGAACCCTTGAATTTTATCAGCAGTTCGGTTTTGCAGATGAAGTCATAGACCGCGGGATTAAGATGGAAGATGTATACGTCCGAGTAAAGAATAAAATAAAAGCAAAAGTTCATCTAGGATCTTTAGGAGAAGGATTAAGTCCTTTTCCTTTTATTCTTACATTTCCACAGGACGACCATGAGCAGTTTCTGCTTGGAAAATTAAAAAATCTCGGGATTGAAGTAGAATGGAAGACGGAATTACTATCTCTAGCTGAACACGGAGAAGGGGTAAAAACTTTATTAAAAGCCCAGCAAGAGGAAACCGCTTATTTTAAATATATTTGTGGATGTGACGGAGCACACAGTACAGTTCGTAAACAACTGAAGATAGAATTTAAAGGAGAAAAATATAAACAGCATTTTTATGTGATGGATGTTCACGGCTCTGGTGAAGTGATGAAGGATCAAAAAATCAGTATTTCATTTAGCAATGAAGAATTTTTGATTTGTATGCCTGTTAGAAGTAAAGGAACGTATCGAATGATCGGCATTATTCCTTCAGCTTTTGAGGATCAAAACGATGTAAAAGCTGAAAACATTCACGCTTTTATTCAACGAACATTTGGTGCCCAGGTTGAGGGTATAAATTGGTTCTCGACATATCATATCCATCACAGAGTAGCAAGTCGTTTCCGACAGGGACGTATTTTTCTAAGTGGAGATGCGGCCCATATTCATAGTCCTGCAGGCGGACAAGGAATGAACACAGGAATTGGAGATGCAATCAACCTTTCATGGAAATTAGCAGCTGTCCTTCAACGCAAAGCGGCACTTTCCATATTAGATACATACGAAGAAGAAAGGTTGCCTTTTGCAGAGCTGCTTGTAAATACAACTGATCGCGCTTTTAAGCGAATGGTGGCACGAGATAAAACGAGTCAATTTTTTAGAAAACATATCTTTCCGCCTGTACTATCCTTTTTATTTCGTTTCCCTTATCCTCGTCACAAAGCATTTACGATTTTATCTCAAATCCGCATTGAGTATCGAAGTAGTGACCTAAGCAGCGGGAAAGGAACAAATGTGCAAAGTGGTGATCGGTTACCTTATGTAGAAGGGAATTTTGAATATTTACAGTCTATAAACTGGCAAATACATGTCTATGGAACAGCAACAGAGAAGCTAAAAAAGAGCATGCAAGAAAAAGACTTCTCCTTGCACGAGTTTTCTTGGAACCCTTACTTAAAGAAAGCAGGGCTTCAAAAAGATGCTCTATACGTTATTAGACCGGATGGATACATTGGTTTTATTGGCAGCGAGCAGCGTATAGATCTACTTCATCAATATTTGAATACTCATAAAATCCTGCCTTTTACAAATGAATAATAACGCTAATAAAAAGCTAAGACAACATGATTTTAGCTGAAAGAAAATTGGATCGATGAATCGAGATTTCTCAAGGAAAATCAACTTTATTCGAATTTTTTTATAGTCATGGTAAACGTAGATTTCATCTATTTAGTTTACTCTAGCGGTTGATTGGAGTACAAGGCGCAGACTCCTGCGGGAAAAGCGGAACAGGTGAGACCCCGCAGGAGCGCAAGCGACGAGGAGGCTCAGCGGCCGCCCGCGGAAAGCGAAGCCTTGCACGGAAATCAACAGCGGTGTAGCGAGCAGTCAAGCTCATTGACCCCGTTTGTTCGTCTTTAGATTGAATTGATTTTGTTATGTCTCAATCTATTTATTTTTGTTTACAATTTCGAAACAACTTGGAGATGTTTTTGCTAAAGCTGTTTGATAAGATAGACGAAGAGAAATATCAAATGAAAGTACGTGATACATTGAATAAAAGGATTTTAGTAGTTGATGATGAAAAAAGTATTGCTACAGCGGTATCTTATGCTTTCAAGCGCGAAGGATATATTGTAGACACAGCATCTGACGGTGAAGAAGCACTTGGAAAAGTAAAAAGCTTTCAACCTGACGTGATGATATTAGATGTGATGATGCCGAAATTAACCGGCTACGAAGTATGCCGAAAACTTGAGAATCGAAGAGGAATGGGGATTATCTTATTAACGGTTAAAAATGATATCGTCGATAAAGTTCTAGGTTTAGAGTTAGGCGCTGATGATTACATGACCAAGCCGTTTGATGTAAGAGAACTTGTAGCTAGAGCTAAAGCACTTGTTCGACGAATAGAAAAAAATGAAGCTCCTGAAGCTGTGGGAGAAATCACGGTGGGAAAAGTGAGAGTAAACTTAATTCAGCGCACGTTACATGTTGCCAATGAGTTAGTTAAGCTTACACCAAAGGAATTTGACCTTATTGCTTTATTACTTGCCAATTTAGAGAGAGTATACACACGAGAAGATTTACTAGATCTTGTCTGGGGGATGGATTATGCAGGCGGTACACGTACGGTAGACATTCACATGCAGCGCCTTCGAAAAAAAGTAGGAGAAGCAGAGCCTTATTTGCTTCAAACGGTATATGGGGTTGGATATAAAGCGACAGCAGGGATCAATGAATGAAAATCAGCCTAAAAGCTAAGATGGGGCTCGTTCTTGCTTTTTTAATTATTTTAACAGTAACCGTACTGAGCGTACTTGTGTTAAAAGGAATTGAGACAAATCAGCGTGATCAGCTAGAAAGTGAACTTATTCAAAAAAGCAAAGCAGCCGAGCAGACGATTCGTCAAAGTTATGTAACCGGTGACACGTCTTTGAATACAGATTCTTTTCTTCAGCAAAAAGGACAGCGTCTTGCCTCTTCGATTGCATCACAAAGCGGAATGCAAACAGTCCTATATAATCAAAAAGGACAGGAAGCAGGAAGCTCTATTCCCATCGGCCAAAAAGATGTGGATGTTTCTGACACGCTTAGCTATGCTTTGAAAGGAAAAATAGCTTATCAAATCTCGGGTTCTTCCCTTATTTACTTTGCACCTGTGTCAATCGATAATCAATTTATCGGCGCCATTCGTTTTGACCATTCCCTAAAAAATAATCAGCAGTTTATAGCTGACATTAGGCACCTATTTCGTACTTGGGGAACGATTGCAGCAGCAGCAGCTTTTTTAATTGGCTACGCTTATTTTTACCGTATTGCTTCGCTTATTGCTAGCCTTCAAAAAACTTCACAGCAGATTCGAAAAGGTCGTTATTTAACCGACCTGCCGTTCAAACGGCGCGATGAACTCGGAGAGCTCAGTCAAGGCTTGTTTTTTATGAGTACGTCGATTGAAAAAAATATCGATCAAATGAATGAAGAAAAAAGAAAGCTTGAGTTCGCTATTTCGAGACTGCAGTCTCTTGAACAGCAGCAAAAGCAGTTTATCGGTAACATCAGCCACGAATTTAAGACGCCTTTAACATCGATCAAAGCTTATGTTGACTTACTTGATATGTATCGAGATGATCCTCAGCTTATGGAAGACGGCGTGCAAAATATTCGTAAAGAAACGAATCGCCTTCATGAAATGGTAGATAAAATCTTAAAACTTTCAGCGCTTGAGAAATATGATTTCGAGCAGCGGCCAGAGAAAGTTGAATTGAAGCGGCTTATAGAAGACATATGCGATCGTATGAAAGGAAAAGCAGCTAAATTTGATTTGACTCTTCATACAAATATAAAAGAAGCAGTTGTTTGGGCTGATCGTGAAAGCTTAATACACATTTTTATCAATTTAATTGACAATGCTATTAAATATAATGAACCAGGCGGAAAAGTGGAAGTAACGTCTTACACTTTAGAGAATTCTATTATTGTGGATGTAGCTAACACCGGAATAGGGATTCCACCCGAAGCAGAAGAGAAATTATTTCAACCATTTTTCACCGTAAATAAAGATCGGTCGCGTTTATCCGGAGGTACAGGCCTTGGCTTAGCATTAGCCAAAGACTTAACTGAAAAGCAAAAAGGCGTTATCAAGCTGCATCATTCTG
Source organism: Priestia sp. SRI_019 (assembly GCF_057586255.1). Taxonomy (NCBI): domain Bacteria; kingdom Bacillati; phylum Bacillota; class Bacilli; order Caryophanales; family Bacillaceae; genus Priestia; species Priestia sp. SRI_019. The sequence continues at coordinate 1,743,694 of NZ_JBYCZN010000001.1, forward strand.
ATTCTAAATGGACGATTTTCAAAGTGTCGTTTCCTTTGAAAACAGAGAAATGAGTTAGCTAAAAGGAGTGAACCGTTATTGAAACGGTATAGATTAATGATATGTATAGCAAGCACTTTTCTTATTTTAACATCGTGCGGACAAGAAGAAAGCCATAGAGAAACCATTGAAAAACCCGACAAGAAAATTACTGTATTGGACCAAGTAGATAAAGATGGAAAAATAGAAGTGAAAGACGTTCAGGATATTAACGGCGTAAGGGCGTTTCAATTTTTAAACGAAAACACAATGATTGTTAGTAAAGAAAATAAACAATTTCGTTCGCACGATTTCGGTCCCAAAGAAGTATATGCACAGAATTTAGCTACTTATAATCTAAAAAACAAGTCTACTTTTGTGTTGCATCCAAGCAATGAAATTCAACATGCGGCGAAGCTTTCTCCGAACGGTGAATATCTTTTTTATAAAGTAGCAAAAGGCGAAGATACATTTGGTTATATGATGAACCTTCAAACAAAAAAAACAGTTAAAATAAAGAATGTTCTGCTCTATCCATCAAGCGGAGAGTGGCTTAATAATTCAGAAGTAATGTTTATTACAATGGAAGGAAAGCTTTCTAAAGCAAATGTAAAAGGAGAAGCAGAACCTCTGTTGCACAGAGACGATCGAATCTTAGATGCAGTTAAAGGAATAGGTGGCATTTATTATATTGGTGTAAACAACAAGCTGTTTTTTCTTCATAACGAACAGACGGACCCTGAAAAAATCCGAGATAATGTGGTTTCTATTATCCCGTCTCCAAACGGAAAACAATTAGCGCTCGTTCAGCAAAAAGATGCCCAAACGAGAACGCTGTCTATCACAGATTTAAAAGGATCAGAGGCCTTTCAGCTTGCTCTGTCTACTCAAATTTTTGGTGTAAGCTGGTCTCCCGACGGTTCGAAATTAGCTTATAACTTTATTTCTGAAAAAAAGGGAGATAAAGGGATATTCATAGCAGATGGATTAACAGGAGATGTTACACACTTAAACCTAAATTTAGACTATGCTGCTGATCAGCTTGCTTGGAGTCAATCAGGAAATAAACTAGTTGCATCGAGCTTTACGCAAAATCAAGTTCATACGTATATTATCTTTTTGGAATAGACTGCTTAGGCAGTCTATTTCTATTTTTTCACACCTTGAATTTTTTTAAGAGTGTTTACAAGTTTGAAACAACTGAATAACAGACAGAAACATTTATATTTTATCCTTTCTGTATAGGCTTTTGTAGCGCATCAAAAGCCTATACAGAAAGGAGTAAGACATCATGAAATACTTTTTATTTATTTGTTCTTTAGCTTTTACGCTGATGATAGCAGGGTGCGGAACAAGCAATTCTTCATCAAAGCCTGCCAGAGAATTCACAAAAAATGGACAGGCTCAAAAACTAGAAAGCTCATCAGCTTCTCCATCTTTAGCGAAACCTAATGTAGACGAAACAGTGGTAATAGCCAATCCAGAATCGGTTACAGCTTTAGTTAATAAAAAGCATCAGCTTCCTGAATCCTATCAGCCTTCCGATTTAGTCTATGCCGACATTCCGTTTATCTTCAACCAAAAAATAGAAAAACGAATGCTTAGAAAGCCCGCGGCACAAGCGCTTGAAGAACTTTTCCGAGATGCTGAAAAAGAGGGAATCAGCTTACTTGGTGTATCCGGTTATCGATCTCACGAGCGTCAAAAAGAGCTTTTTGCATTTTACGCAAAGCGAGACGGAGAAGAACAAGCACGCACCTATAGCGCCTACCCTGGAACAAGTGAACACGAAACGGGATTAGCAATCGATGTCACGGGAGGAAGTGGAATGTGTGCTGCCGCAGACTGCTTCGCTGCTACATCAGAAGCTCATTGGCTTTCAAAAAATGCGTATCAATACGGATTCATTATTCGATACCCTGAAGGTGAAGAACAGGTTACCGGCTATAAATACGAACCATGGCACCTTAGGTATGTAGGGAAAAAAGCAGCCGCATCCATTTTTAATCAATATGCAACGTTAGAAACATATGCAAGTAAGAAAAAAGCTTAATCAAAAGTGCTATAACTGGAGAACGAAGAAAAATCAAAAGTCAGGTTTATCACTCTCACATATGATACAAACTGATACTATAACATGCTTGCTATAGAGGAAGGGTATCAATGTATAAAGATATTGCGATTGAACTGATATGTGGATTTTTAGCGCTATTTATTATGCTGAAGCTTTTAGGTAAGACGCAGTTTGCTCAAATCACTCCGTTTGACTTTATTACAACGCTTGTCCTGGGAAATATTGTGGGGGATGCAGCTCTTGAAAAAGGAGTAGAGTTAACTGAAATTCTTTATAGCATTTTGATTTGGGGGCTTCTGATCTACGCAGTGACAAAGCTATCTCAAACCTTTACAGGATTTAGAGGAATTCTTGAAGGAAAGCCTTCAATGATTATTTATAAGGGGAAAATCCTTTATAAAGAGCTTAGGAAAAACAACTTGGACTTGAATCAGCTTCAGCATCTAATGAGACAGCAAGGGTATTTTTCACTGTACGAAGCAGAATACGTCATTTTAGAAACAAATGGAGAGGTGAGCGTCGCTCCTAAACACGAATTCAGCCCTCCAACGAAAAATGATTTAAACATTCCTTATTCTCAAACCAATTTACCTATTGCTTTAATTATGGATGGAAAAGTAGTGCCTGGTAACTTGAAAGAAGCAAACGTAGATGAAAAATGGTTAAAAAAACAGCTTGCAATCAAAAAAATTAAAAAATACAGCGAAGTTTTTTATGCTGAATGGCAGCAAGAGCGAGGGCTGGAAATAACAAAATTTTAAAAGAGGCTGAGACATAACTAAATTCATCTCATCTAAAGACGAACAAATAGGAGAAATGAGCTAAATCGCTTGAGACACCGCTGTTGATTTCCGTGCAAGACTTCGCTTTCTGCGGGGTCTCACCTATTCCGCTTTTCCCGCAGGAGTCTTCGTCTTGCCCTCCAATCATCAGCTAAAAGCAGTCACATACATAAAACCTGTGTTCACCCTATCAATAAAAAAATCCGAACGAGTTAGATTCTTTATCAAGAATCTCAATTCATCGTTCGGATTTTCCTTTAACTAAAATACTTTTGTCCTAGCCTCTCCTAGCTTCCTTTTAGCATCTTAGCAAAATCTTCAATCGTTGTAGAATACGTGACGTACAGACGAGGAATAAGATAGTTTTCATTCTTTTGTCCGCTCTCAGTGAAAAATTTTGGAATCGTTGAAAGACCAAATGTATAATTCTTTTTTGTTTCTTCCACCACGCGGCTATTGAACTTTCCATAAGGGTAAGCAAGAGCAATAACGCGCTGGCTCGTGATGGCTTCAATTTTTCGTTTTGAATCAGCTAGCTCATAGGATACATTTTTCGTCTTAGTTAAATCCGGATGAGTAGCGGTATGAGACTGAATGGAAAAAAATCCTGAATCAACAAATTTTTTTAAATCGGCTGGCGACAAACGGTTGGGACGGCCGATAAAATCTGAAATCACAAAAATTGTAGCCGCTGGATGAAATTGAGGGCTGGCTGCTCTTTGAAAAATAGGCAAGATAGTAAGATTATTTTTATATCCATCGTCAAATGTAATAAATATAGGTTTTTTCACACGCTTTAGTTCCTGCCATTTTTCAAATGTTAGCGGCGTATATCCTTGCTTTTTGAGATAAAGAAGTTGTTTCTCAAAATTTTCAGGCGTCACATACAGTTCTTTTTCCCCGTGGCCTGTGTAGGCATCAATAGAATGGTAAATCAGGACGGGCACTTTCACTTGGCTAAAAGCGGGGGAAGGTAAAATAACAGTTAGCACTAAGATAACAAAAACCGAAATTTTTCTCATAACAATCCTTTCTGTTGCACAGTGGTGACGAGACTGTTTTAGTATGTCAAAAGAAAAGGAATGTATAAGCCAAGCTTTCTTTTTTACAAATATAAGCCTTCTTTTTTAAATATTTTATGCAGAACCAAATGCTCAGCAGAGTTCACAACTGCAAACTGTTTTTTAGAGAGAGAATGGGGAGAAAAACGCATTAGCTTAGTAAAGTCTGGTGGCAGCGTAGTAGATGAAACATCAGTAGAGAGTATAGGGGCAGACAAAGGTGTTTTCGAGCCGATGTGAAAACCCCAATCTCCAAAAGAAGGAATAATGGTGTGGTAGCTCAACGTATAAAACTGAGAAGCTTTCATCGTCTTATTAATGCTCCAAAAAACGATAGGTGTGTCTCTAGGAGAATTTGACTGACACACGACCAAGCAGCTGCGCGATAGTGAACGTTGGAGAAGTGCGTAAAATTCTTTTGTATAAAGAGCACTTATTTTTTTGTTAGTAGGATCAGGGAAGTCAATAATGATGATGTCATAACACGCTGAATTCAAAGAGAGGTAGTCAATAGCATCTTGAATATGAACGGTGACACGAGAATCTTCAAATGAGCGTTGATTTAACTTCTTTAATTCTTCTACATTCATCGCAGCATTTACAACGTCAGCATCTATTTCCACAAGGTCTATTTCTTTAACTTCTTTATATTTAAGGACTTCTCGTAAAGCTAAACCATCTCCACCGCCTAGAATAAGAATGCGGTGAGGACGTAAGGAAGCTGCAAAGATAGGATGTACAAGAGCTTCATGGTACGCATATTCATATAATGAACTAAATTGCAGCTGTTCATCCAAATACATTCGAATATCAGATGCTTTGATCAACTGAATATCTTGAATACAGTTTTTTTGATGAAACAAAACGTCGTGCTGGCCTGATAAGATCTGCTGTAGACTAACGTGATCTGAGTCATCTCCACGATTGAGAAGAAGCGTGCTTTCAGCATGCTGACGATTTTTTGTTGGAGTTTCGATGTGTTGAATTCCCCGAGAAATCGAATACACAACAGCTTTTTTTGAAGCTAATTGCTTCAGCAACGCATAACCGATTTCAATTATTTCTTTGTCTCCGCACGTATAAAAATCTAATGAAGCGTAGTTTTCCTCTGGCCACGTATGAATAGACAAGTGAGAGGTAGCTAATACGAGAATCCCTGTAATGCCTTGGGGCGTAAACTGGTGAAAATAACAATGCAAAACTTCCATCTCTGCATCTAATGCAGCTTCAACAAGAATTCTCCTTAAGAGTGAGGGGTCGTTTAATATCACTTCATCGCATTCGAACGCATCCATTAGCAAGTGTTTGCCTTTAATATCCACTACTTCAGCCTGCTTTTTGAGCATTATTTTCACTATCTTATGAAACTTTTTAGAAAAAGGAAACGTAAGCACGTTATTTTATGGATATTTTCGGGAAATAACTAATTATCTTTCCATAGAGAAGAAGCTGGGAAAACGTATTTTCGTTGAAAGGAGATCCGAACAATCAATCGAGATTCTTAACGGAGAATTCAACTCGTTCGGATTTTTTCATTGTGATGGTGAACGTAGATTTACCGTATGTAATAGCTGTTAATTAGAGGCAAGGCGAAGACTTCTGCGGGAAAAGCGGAACAGGTGAGACTCCTCAGGAGTGTAAGCGACGAGGAGTCTCATCGACCGCCGGCGGAAAGCGAAGTCTTGCGCGGAAATTGACAGCACTAGCTCACTTATCCAATTTGTTCGTCTTTACATTTGATTGATTTCGTTATGTTTCAATCTTTCTGCTCTTTATCAGTATTAAACCAGCCTTTTCGCTTGAACCATAGAATTAACCCCAGCGTTATCAGTCCCATGAAGCCAAGCACAAAGAAATAGCCATAGTGCCACTTTAGCTCAGGCATATTTTCAAAATTCATTCCGTATACGCCAACGATAAAGGTAAGGGGAATAAAGATAGATGAAATAACAGTCAGTGTCATCATGATTGAATTCATCCGGTTTGAATTAAGAGAAAGATAATTATCGCGCATATCAGACGTCATTTCCCGATTTGATTCAATCATATCGGCTAATTTTAATAAGTGGTCATAGACATCTTTAAAATACCTTTTTTGTTCAGGATGAACATCTAGGCGTTCAGAATTTATAATACGGTACAATAAATCGCGCATAGGCAAAATGGTTCTTCTGATTTTCAGCAAATCACTTCGAAGTTTGAATACATCTTCCATTAAAACAGAGATCGATTTTTTTGCATCTATGTTTTCTATATCATTCAGCTCATCTTCAATCTGATATACAGTGGGGAAATATTCATCTACCACTTTATCCATCACAGAATACGCAAGATAGCTTATCCCTTTTTCTTGAATCGAAGGTGTATGAAGCAGCTTTTCCCATACTTTATCAATTGCAGCTGACGGGTGAAAATGAAAAGTAACCACATAATTTTCGCCGATAAAAAGGTCAACTTCTTCAGCTTCTAACGTTTGACGATTTAACGAGTGAAGGACAAAAAAACTGTATCCTTCATAATAATCGAGTTTTGGGCGCTGCAGAAAATGAAAGCAATCTTCAATCGCTAACGGATGAAAGTGAAAGGATGATTGAAGCAGCAGCGCTTCTTCTTCCGAAGGGCAGTTAAAGTCAATCCAATAGTACTGAATAGAGGGATCGTGAATCTGATCTAATTGTATATGTTTCACAAGTTTGTCATCGTTCGTAAGAGCTAACGTTCGTATCATTTGAAAACTCCTTTGTGTTTTTATAGCTATTTTCAATGTAGCATAAAATCATAAACTGCACGTATTTTAAAAAATAATTTTCTTTCTTCTCTTTTTATAAAACTAGTAAGGGTGAAAAAGTTGAATTATAATGATAGTAGTAGCTGGTATGGAAAGGGGAATCGTTTTGAATAAAAATGAAGCACTTCGAATGTTTTTTTTAAAGCATGCAGATCAACTGACGGAAGAATGGTATGAAAGCATTGAAGACAATGACCCAGAATCGGTTTATGCATCTACTCATCCAGAAGTCATTTCAGTATTAAAAGGTCAAAATAATGAATTTCATTTATACATAGCCGATGTATTTATAAAAAGTGAAAAAGAATTTTTTGATTCATTTGAAACGTGGATTTTAAAGATTGCGGAAGACGGAGAGCATGTAAGAACGCCTATTCATTATATTATTCGAGAATTTTTCCGAGTTAGAAAACAGTATTTAACGTATTTAAATCAATTTGTAGAAGAGTACGAGCAAGATATTACGCAAGAAGAACTAGACGAATGGAACGAATTAATTGTACGCGTGTTTGATATCACCGTTTATAAATTTGTAGAAGAGCACCATCAGCATTCAAAGCGGTTGCTTGAAGCACACAAAGAGTTGATCAATGAGCTGAGCTCGCCAGTTATTCCATTAAGCGATCATATTGCGATTCTTCCGCTTGTTGGGGATATCGACACAGCAAGAGCGCGCCGCATTTTAGAAAATACGTTAACTCGCTGCGCTGAACAGCAAGTGAATCACCTTTATATTGATATTTCAGGAGTAGTTATTGTCGATACGATGGTTGCTCATCAGATTTTCCAGCTGATTGATGCATTAAAATTAATAGGTGTAGAATCAACTATCTCTGGGGTACGTCCTGAAATCGCAATTACCGCTTCTCATTTAGGTTTATCGTTTGAAAATATCTCAACAAAATCAACCCTTGCTAACGCGATGGCTTCACGTATGAGGAAATAAAGCAAACAAGAATTACTTTTAATTCTTGTTTTTTTATTCCAATTCATACTTGACATATAGGTTAAAGAGGTATTATGATTTTACTAATTTAATAAATAAAAAGAGTCGTATTACATACGCTAATATAAAAATGCATCTCTGTAATTAACGGACAAGAATTGAACAAACAATATGAAAACGCTTTATATAGAATACGAGAATATTTAGGAGGAAATAGAAATGAACATCTTATGGTTTTTCCCTACAGCAGGCGACGGACGTTATCTAGGCACAACCGAAGGAAGCAGAACAAGCGACATTCACTACTTAAAGCAAATCGCACATGGACTGGATTATCTAGGATATGACGGCGCTTTGTTGCCCACTGGTTCAAATTGTGAAGATTCATGGGTGATTGCATCAGCACTTGCTTCCGTTACGAATCGACTGAAGTTTTTAATTGCACTTCGCCCAGGTGTAATGTCTCCAACACTTTCAGCACGGATGGCTTCGACATTCGATCAAATGTCAAACGGCCGACTTATGTTAAATATTGTGACGGGAGGAGATCCCGTGGAGCAAGCGACGTACGGTAACTATTTAAGCCATGATAAACGCTATGAGTTAACAGATGAATTTTTAACGATTTGGCGAGATGTAATGGAAGGAAAAAAAGTGGACTATAAAGGAGAACATGTTGATGTAACAGGCGCGTACATTCCATCGCCTCCTATCCAAAAACCGTATCCTCCGCTGTACTTTGGCGGATCTTCTCCGGCAGGAAAAGAAGTAGGAGCAAAGCATGCAGATGTATATTTGTTATGGGGAGAGCCGCCCGCAGTGATTAAAACAAAAATTGATGAGATGAAAGAAAAAGCTGCAAACGAAGGCAGGGACATTCGCTTCGGTATTCGCCTGCACGTTATTGTAAGAGAATCAGAAGACGAAGCGTGGGAATCTGCAGATAAATTAATTAAACATGTTAATGATGATACGATCAAAGCGTTTCAAGATAAGTTTGCCTCATTTGACTCCACTGCTCAAAAAACACAGTCAAGTTTGCACAGCGGCACAAAAGATCGAGGTGCACTGGAGATTGCTCCGAATCTATGGGCGGGCATTGGCTTAGCACGAGAAGGAGCTGGAACTGCTCTTGTTGGAAGTCCTGAAATTGTAGCGGATCGGTTAAAAGAGTACAAAGAGCTAGGAATTGATACGTTTATTTTATCAGGCTACCCGCATCTAGAAGAAGCATATACGTTTGCTGAGCTAGTATTTCCACATATTCAAAAAGAACGAAGCAAGAGATAATTCTTGCTTCGTTTTTTTGAATCGCAAAAAAATAAATACCCCAGTTGACTTATAGGAATTATAGGTGTATTATAAAGATAGTTCATTTAGTCAGAAAATTTGTGATAAAGGGTGAAGAAAATGGAACGTTATGACGTAATTCAAGGCGCAGAATCTTTTTATTATAAAGGCAACGACATTGGTATACTTGTTTCTCATGGATTTATGGGGACTCCTCAAAGTATGGAATATATCGGAAAAGAATTAGCTGAAAAAGGTTTTACTGTGTACGGTTTGCGACTAACAGGACATGGTACTCACTACTATGATATTGAACAAACAACGTATGAGGAATGGAAGCAGGACTTTTTAAATGGGTATCAGCGTTTGAAGCAAGAATGCCGTCATGTATTTATCTTGGGTCAGTCCATGGGGGGCACTCTCACCTTTCATACAGCAAGCCAAGGATTAGATCTTGACGGAGTTATTGCCATCAATCCGGCTATGACGTCCATTCCTTCAATGGAGCCTTACCGCTCTCGTCATACGCCTCGTTATTTAAAAGAAGATCATCCTGATATTAAGGATCCAAACGTACATGAAATTACGTACGACAAAGTACCAGTGCGCTCTATGCGTGAGCTGCTTTCTTTAATGGACGAAACAAAAGAACGCTTATCTTATGTAACGTGCCCTGCTTTAGTCCTAACATCAACAGTTGATAACGTAGTACCGCCTGAGAATTCAGCTTATATCTTAAACCATATTCAATCAGCAGAAAAAAGACAGCACATGCTTCGAAACTCTTACCATGTTGCGTCGATGGATTTTGATAAAGACACAATTGTTGCACAAACGGCACAGTTTGTACAAGCAACAGTTGCCAAAAAAAAAGTGCATGAGCGAATTTTTTAATTTTTAAATTCGCTCCGTTTCTTTTTTACTTCAAGTAAGATAAAATGAATCTTGAATGAAAACAAAGGAGTGTACATACATGATTCATTTAGAATGGAACGATCGTCCAACAATTAAACAAGTAACATGCATACATACAGATGCAAAAAAATTCGTGGTTGAAAATGTTTTAACAGCAGGAAAAACATATGATGTAAAAAACGAAACAGAAGAATTTTATTTTGTTGTTGATAACACTGGCCAAGTCGGCGGCTTTTATAAAGAATACTTTGAAGGCTAAACAAAAAAATCATCGTCTCGGCGATGATTTTTTTATTGCAATAATTAAATGGAGCTTTCCTTAATGAAAACGAATGAACATACTTTTAAAGAGAAATTCCATATATCTCATCATTTCGAAAAAAGCTTTATGATAAAAATAGGATGTAAGACCTAAATTCTTCCGTTTCTTGTTCTGATTAAAAGGGTAACTGACTATAAATACCCATGACAACAATTATTTTACAATGTAAAATGAAAGCGACGCTTAACAGAAAAAGGAAAAGAGGAGGTCATACGATGAAAAAGCGTAATACAGCAGCTTTTACATTTTTAGCATGGACAGCTTTTATTACAGCACTATTAGCTATGTTTATAGGAATTTATACCTTAGATGCATCACTACCGGTAAAAGGTTATTATGCCGTTGGAACTTTATACTTAACGATGTCTGCTTTTGTGCTTCAAAAAACCATTCGTGATAACGAAGAAGATACGGCGCACGAACGCAAATATGACAAAGCAGAAGAAGAATTGTAGAGCTAAAAAAAAAGCATTTTTCTAGCTCCTTGAAAAACATCCCCATTTTTGGGAGATGTTTTTTTATATAAAAAAACAGGGAACTTGTCACTCCGTGTCGTATTAGTAAAGAAGGAGGCGATTGAATTGACACAACTAATGATTAATAACGTAAATTTTCACGTTGATATGTTTGAAGAAAAAATGATTACTGATGCGAATACAGGTGAAGAGTTGAAAAGGCTAAACTTTTCTTTTTCGGTTGTAGGCAAAGCAGCTTATGATAAATATGATGCATTTTTTGAGGATCCGTATTTTGAAGTAACAAATATGGAGACAAAAGAAACGCTAACACTAAAAAACATTTCGCACAGCACATTTTATCAGTCACCTGAAATTACCGATCATACAAATATTGTTTTCAGGGTCAAGCTGCAGCAAGAACCTGTTAAAGAAAAAGAACAAGTGAAAAATGAACGTCCAACAGAGAGCACGGTAAATGAAATGCTTTTATCTAGAATAAAGTTTAAGGCTCTTGTCGAATTACTTGAAGAAAAAGGACTTCTAACAGAGAATGAATTGTATACAAAAATTGAAGAAGTAGCAGAACGAGATTTTGATATTTTGCGGGATGAATTAAGTCATTCTAAAAAAGAGGTAAACGCGTAAAAACACCCCACTCTGCAGGGGGATTTTTTATTTATATCCATTAATTTATAACCCTTTTGATAAACCGTTCATATATTACATCACGATGAAAATAAAAAGGGTGAGGATAATGCCAATTGTTATTAACCATGTAGTGATTCCAAACGTTACAGGAGGAGTCGTTACGTTTGGAGATACGTACTATGTTTCTCCTAAAAGCAATAGTAAAACCGCACAAGGTTCAGGATCTTCAAATACAGGAATTTGTGTAAATACAAATTCAGGACTTTCTAATACACATACGCTCGATCCGGATGGTTCTGACCAAAACGGCTTCGGAAACGGATAAGGAAAGAGATGTTTTACTCTTCTTTCTACACGCCTTTTCAATATTCGTTTTATCCGTATTTTATGCCTTCTTTTGCACGTCCAATTGGATTTGTTGTGTCACCTGATGGAGCGATGGATAACTGGTGGGGCAAAAAACCATCTTGGTGGGGGAAAATCACGCCTTCAGCCGGCGTTTTCCCTCCTGTTACCCAGTATTATACGGGCAGTTTAGTTCCTTATAGTTTAAGGGGCTATTACTAATATAAAAAAGAAGTTCAGATTAAGCCATCTTGTTAGCGTCTATTTCCTGAAAATAGGCGTTTTTTTCCGTTTTACTTGATTCAAAGTTATTTTTGCTGAATAATAAGGAAAAGAGAAATTTTAGAAGTAAGCTGTAAGTAAGGAGATGTTCAATCATGACAGATAAATGGAGAGTTCATAAAATAAAAAGTGATTGTGAACCTTGGCTGTTTTTAGAAGGCTGGGAAAAAGATATTATTGAAACCATTGAATTTGAAAAAAAAGAAGAAGCGCTTCGCTACTACGCGATGATGATTTATGAATTTCATCAAAAATACGCAAGCGTGCGAAGTGATGAACTAGCGCTCTTTAGCTTTTGGAACGAAGGCGAAAAGGAATTTTGTGAAGCCTGTGATGATGACCTTCAAATCTTCCACGGTGTTTTATTCGCTAAAAACGATGAAGTCTATTCATTAGAAGAAGATGAAGAAGGATTAAAAATGCTTCGTACTAAATAAAAACGTCCTGCGGGGCGTTTTTTTTATATAAAAAATGAACGATTTCAATCGCTCAAGCGTCATATAGATGATGAAACAAAAAGGAGGGGTGACCGCTTTGGAACAAGATGATTTCATCCTTGTCCAAAAAGCATTACAAGGTGATGATGATGCCTTCTCATTATTATTTCAGCGCTATCATTCATTTTTATATAAATACCTTTTAAAGCTGACATTAGATGAGGACTTATGCAGTGAATTGTGTCAGGAAGCAATGATGAAGTGTTACGTGAATCTTTCTTCATACAAAAATGAAGCAAAGTTTTCGACTTGGATGATATCCATTGCTTCAAGACTGTACATGGATTATTTGCGTAAACAAAAACGTGAAAAAAGCAGTCTCCAGCGAATAAAGCAGTCTTTGTCGCACCAGCTTCAGTGGAAAGCTAAATACAAAGGAGTGGAATGGAGCGAGATGTTTTCCGATTTTAATGAACTCGATTCACGCTTTCGAATTCCTGTCTTGCTTCGACATTATTACGGATATACGTACGATGAGATTGCCCATATGCTGAATATGCGAGCAGGAACGGTCAAATCAAGAGTAAATAAAGGAGTAAACATACTGAGAAAGGAGTGGAAAGAATGAGAGAAGAAAATGACAATCAGTCCTTACATTCTTTAAAAAAAGATTGGGAGCAGCTAGAGAGTTTAGCAAGTCATGAACGTATTTCTCTTCATGCAATTCAAGAACAGCTTCTCATTCAAAAACAAAAGCAGAAAAAAGCTTTCCGGAAAGAGTTATGCTTATTTACATTAACAGCACTTGTTATTTTAACGATAATGGCAACTGCTATTTTACAAATACCTGCCTTGTTTATCGCCATTGAAGTAATTGGGATCATTGTTGCTCCTATTTCTTTTATCGTTTTTCACTATAAACGAAAAAAGGAGATGTTTTTATAATGAATGAAAAATGGATTCTTGTGCTGTTTATTTCACCATTTCTCCTTCTTCAAAGCTTTCTACTTTTTATCAATGCAAAAAAACGCGGCGCTCATCCATGGTTTTGGGGAATATGGGGACTGATTCAAATTCCAATGCCAACTCTGTTTTATTGGTTTTTTATTATTTGGCTTCCAGCACGAAGAAAAAGGAGGATGTAAATGAAGGACATTAACTGGTTGTTAATTGCTCCAATTCTATTCTTACAATTGCTTTTAATGATTCCAGCGTTAATAAGCTGCATAAAGCAAGAAGAGACAAACGGACCAAAATGGCTATGGGGACTCATTATTTTATGTGTAAGTACAGTTGGCCCCGTTTTATATTTTGTTTTAGGACGTAAAAAACAGTGAGGTGGAGCGAAGATGTTTATGCAAGTAGAAGGACTGACAAAAGCGTATCGTAATATAACCGTTGTGAATAACCTTTCATTTAATCTCGACAAAGGAAAATGTGCAGCGTTGTTAGGCCCTAATGGTGCAGGTAAGACGACTACTTTGCATATGATTGCAGGTCTTACTGCACCCAATAAAGGGAAAATTTCTTTTGAAGATAAACAGCACCAAGACGTACGATCATTTATTGGCTTTCTGCCACAGCATCCTACGTTTTTTAATTGGATGACGCCTCAGCAGTATTTAACTTTTTTAGGCCTTTTATCTAACATTTCAAAAAATGTGCTTTCTCAACGAATAGATGAAGTACTTGAAACTGTAGGTTTAAAAGGAAAGGAAAAGCAGAAAATTGCTGGGTTTTCTGGAGGAATGAAACAACGTTTGGGATTGGCGCAAGCCTTGTTACATAAACCTGAACTGCTAATTCTAGATGAACCGGTTTCGGCTTTGGATCCTGAAGGCAGAAAAGATGTCCTAATGATTATCGAAACATTAAAAAAAGATACGACTATCCTTTTTTCAACTCACATTTTGCATGATGCAGAACAAATATGCGATAACATAATCATGATTAAAAACGGACGTATGAAATGGAATGGAACAAAGAGTTCGCTGCGCCAAGAGTTTACGTCTCCTGCTTTTACGATTGAAACAGAAGAAAGGCTCCCTGCATCACTTAGCAGTCTGCCAAGTGAACAGGTGCTGTTTCATTCTCCTTATAAAGCCACTGTAAATGTAAAAGATACATCTCAGCAGCAGCAGCTGCTTCAACTGCTTGTTGATCAGCAAGCAAACCTTGTTTTATTTGAACGAAAACAGCATTCTCTCGAAGACGTGTATCTAGAGGTGATGAACAAATGAAAATATTTGGAGTCTTATTTAAAAAGGAACTGCATGAATTATTTGCGAACGGCAAAGGAATTTGGCTGCCAATTTCTCTAATTTTACTAGGCATCACACAGCCTTTAACCAATTATTATATGCCACAAATCATTAACATGGCAGGGAATTTACCAAAAGGAGCAGTTATTCAACTTCCTACGCCCACCGGTCAAGAAGTAATGCAAGGTGTCCTTTCACAATATAGCACAATAGGAACCTTACTGATTGTACTAGCAAGCATGAATATGATTTCAAATGAACGACAAAATCATGCTGCTGTTCTTGTTATGATGAGACCGGTAAGCGTCATTCAATACATTATGAGTAAATGGGCTGCGCAAATCGTACTCGTCATTGGCTCAACGTTTATAAGCTATATAGCAGCATGGTATTATACAAATCTTTTATTTTCACATGTGGATTGGACTCATATGCTAGTTAGCTTTCTTTTATACAGCCTGTGGCTGATTTTTATCTTGTCCGTTTTAGTGGCAGCTGGAACATTCCTTTTACAAAGCGGAGGGATTGCTGGAGTAAGCATTTTGATCATTGGATTACTTTCATTTTTGAGTACTTTGTTTACGAATCAATTAAAGTGGAGTCCTGCAGCGCTGTCGCAATACGCTGCTCGTTTGCTTGAACAGTTGCACTGGTCACAGAGTGTCACCTATACCGTAGTTGTTGCGTTAATGAGCAGCTTTTTTCTTTTAATCGCTGCTGTTCGTAGATACAAAAAAGTGGAATATGTATAAAAAGACTTCTTTAACGAAGTCTTTTTTCTAAGGGATTAATTTGCAAATCCATGCAATATAAAGAGCAGCGGGAACTAAGAGAATCTGGGCACAGACGGTTCCGCACAAACGAGAGATGACGAGTGTACCAACCATTTTGTTCATAGATTGCTTAGTCGATTCACCTTTCATTACCTTTTCAGTTAAAATGGCTACTTGCGGATCTACAAACACAGCAAGGGTAATCATCGCTAGTCCGTTAATAAGACCAGAAGACATCAGAATCGATTTAGAAAGAGTAGGCTCGAGCGTAGAAGCATAAAGAGTGGAAAGAACACCTACTGTATAAATGGTCGTAGCCATTAAATTTAAAAGAAGCAGCCGCTTAGGCACTCCGCCTATTCGCAGCTGAGACAGCATAATCCACCTAGGACGCTTCACGTGTTTTTTTGCTTTCTCAAGCGTATGTATGGAAGCAATGTTTTTCATCATTTTGGGTACAGATCCCGCTACTTCTAAGTGTGAAATCATTCGGGAGAAGATTGATACAAAGCTAGGAATTAAAAGAGCACCTGCGATTGTCCCAATAGAAGCCGCGAGCAAAATGGTTTGAAGCTGATGAAGCAGAACGGGCAAATCTTCTTTCGACTGAACCGCATCTCCTAATTTGCCGGTCAGCGGAGCTTGCACCATATTAGCTGTTCTTGACACAATGACAATAATATTAAAAAGAGATAGAGCCACGACTAGCTTCCGAGTTTTCAAGCCCGCAAGTCTCACAGAGTAGGCTAGTGTTTCAATCATGTGAATAATTCCTACAAATACACAAATAATAAGTAATTTTTCCATCATAATAAGCAAGTTCCTTTCTTTGATACACGCACTTCCTCATTATGTATAAATTTGGTTGATTTGTAAATAAAAAGCCGCTTGCTACCAATAGTAGCGAGCGGCTTTTTATTATCGATGCTGGTTAATATCACGCAGTATATCTTTGCTAGCCTGATAATCTTTTTCTCGTTCTTTTTCCACCTGTAGACGTTTGTCTAGTTTACGGCTATATTCAGCATACCCCACGCCGTGAGAAAGCTGCATGGCCTTTTCCATTTCTGACGTGTACGTTAGGTGAAGTGCGATAATGAATCAATCCTTTCAGCATTTTTCACTTGTGGCACATGTATTGCTGCTCAAGTGTTTGGATGTTTATGATTCTTGAAGTCTTTCTAGAAATCGTTTTCCCTGTCGCTCTGGATCTAAACATCAAATGATTAAAATTTCATAACATTCCAGGTAAAAGCCTTTTTTTCTTGCGTAGTATCCCATATAATAGCAGGAACAACGTTTTTAAAGGAGTTATATATGAACAATACAAAACGAGTATGGTTTGATTTACTTTTTTATATCGCTATTCCTTACCTAATATGGAACCAAGGAAAAGACATTATTGGTGATTACTATGCCATTTTGCTTTCAACAGCACCAGCGTTTGTGTATACCATTTATACATTTATTAAAGATCGCCAGTTTAACGTAACAGGATTGTTTATTGTCATTACGCTGCTGGCACGTACCATTATTGATTTAATTTCAGGAAACGCAGCAACGATGTTAAACAATCAAGTATACTTTATGATTGGACTGGCTGTAGTTGTCCTTTTTACCATTGTGATAAAAAAGCCAATTGGTTTGTACTTTTTTGTAGATACGGCTTACTTAATGGGCTATAAGCGAGAAGACTCTCTAAAACTCTTCCACCAGCCTGATTTATTCAAAATGATGAACTGGCTTACAGTACTGTTCGCAGGTCGCTATGTATTTTTAGCAATCGTAAAATACGTATTGATTCAAAAGTACGGAGTAGAAGGGTACGGGAACATGATTGTATTCCGTCAGGCCGTTACGTGGGCATTCTCCATTTTAATTGCCGTCTACACGTATTTTATCTATAAAAAAATTCAAGATAAAACAGGGATGGATAATCCAATGAATCCAAATGTAAATGAATAAAAAAGAAGCGTGCGTTTAACTAACGTACGCTTTTTTGTTACAAAACAGTGAACAGTGCTCGAAACACTAACATCTCATTTAAAATTAATAGTAAAATAACGCTATTAAAACCGGGATGAAAGTAGGTCAAGAAATGAAACTATTATTAGCATGTCAAAAGCAGCCTTATCGAATTTTAGAAATGATTATGGTGTTTTTTACCTTAATTTTTGTCGTACTGTCGTTTTTTGATTACCGCCAGCTTTTTTTCCTTGTGTTTACGCTTGGAATTGTATTTGCTATCCGGGCGTTTGAAATGCAAGAAGGAGAGAAAAAGACTCAAGGAAACATCTGGCTGCTTGTCGGTGTTGTAATGATTTTGCTAGACATAGTTTTATTTGTTGTATATGCCATTAATCGATCTTAACTAAAAGAAAAAAAGCTTCCGTTCAGAGGGGTACCTCTAGATACGGAAGCTTTTTTTGATTAAGGAATCATCCACGATAATACATTAGATTGTAAAAATGTTAATACGCAGACAATCAGCAGTAAAAATAAGCTGTGCTTCACCGTGAAACGAAGCAAATCGGACTCTTTTCCAGCTAACCCGACCGCAGCACAGGCAACGGCGATAGATTGCGGTGAAATCATTTTACCGGTTACTCCACCAGAAGAGTTTGCTGCAAGCGCAAGAAGCGGGTCCATTCCAATAGACGTAGCCGTGATTTTTTGCAAGTTGCCAAACAATAAGTTGGCTGAAGTATCTGATCCTGTAATAAAAACACCGAGCCAGCCGAGTACAGGAGAGAAAAAGGGAAATAACGCGCCTGTTTTAGCTAACAGCAGCCCTAAGGTTGTACTCATTCCAGACGCATTTGTCACGTAAGCAAATGCCACAACGGACATAATGGTAAGCAGCGGCAACGCTAATTCTTTGCACGTCTCGTTAAACGTAATGAACCAGTCTTTCCAAGAGATGTTGACGATAAATTTTGTGACAACAGCAGACAACAGGATAGCTGTACCGGCAGCGCCTAGTAATTCTAATTTATAAACTGCCGCAATCGGTTCTCCATTTCCATTTAAAATTAAATTATTTAACCAAGGTACTTCTGGCATAAACGTTAAATAATGTCCGATGGAATTGATAGCGCTCAAAAAAGCGTTAGCTCCTTCATAATGTCCTGTCAAAGCGGTTTTAATTTGAGGAATTCCCCATATAGAAATAAAGATCGTTAAAATTAAAAAAGGTGACCACGCCTTTGCAATTTGAGCCCCTGTGAATGCTGGTTGATCTCGAGTTTCTCTTGCCTCAGCCGAAGCGGAAGCTACTTCATGTGCTGCTTTTTCAGATTGAAAGCGAAACGTTGTTTTCGGTTTCCAGAATTTTAAGAAAATAGCGAGCGCAAAAAGTGAAACGAGTGCCGATAAAATATCGGGAAGTTCCGGTCCTAAAAAGTTAGAGCTGACAAACTGGGTAAGGGCAAAAGAGATGCCGGATACTAAAATAGCAGGGAGTACTTCTACTGTTTTCTTAAATCCTGCCATTACAAAAACCAAATACAGCGGAATAAATACAGAAATAAAAGGAAGCTGGCGGCCTACCATTTTAGAGATTTCCATTGCCGCTACTCCAGTAGGACCTTCCATAGCTGTGATAGGAATACCGATTGCACCAAAAGCAACGGGTGCTGTATTTGCTAATAAACATAAGCCAGCGGCATACAGCGGATTAAATCCTAAACCTACTAGCAAAGCTGCTGAAATAGCAACAGGTGCTCCGAAACCAGCGGCCCCTTCAAGAAAAGCCCCAAACGAAAAAGCAACCAACAAAGCTTGAAGTCTACGATCTTCTGTAATAGATACGACAGAGGTGCGAATAATATCAAACTGACCGGTTTTTACGGTTAGTTTGTAAAGAAAAACGGACGTAATGATAATCCATCCAATCGGCAGTATACCGTATACGGCTCCTTGACTGGCTGACATAAAAGCCATGCTAGCCGGCATTTTATAAGCAAATATTGCAACGGCAAGTGCGACCAGTAAAGTTGTAACTCCAGCCATATAACCTTTCATTCGTTTAATAGCCAGAGCCCAAAAGAAGTAAAGAATAGGAATCAAAGCGATTAATGAAGACCAAATGACGCTGTTTCCTACAGGAGTGAACTGCTGTGTCCATGTCATAACTAACACCTCATTTTCAAATTAGTGAACTATAAATTTAGTAAAACGAAACCATTAAAACTACGATGATAAGGTCATCTGATGACTTATGTAAAAATGAATTCGCTTACATTATATTCTAATCCTTTTAGGATAGGCAAGTACTAAAAGAAACTTTTTTTCAAAAGAACGGACATTTTTTTGGTGATAAGAAGAAAATACTGGTTGAAAATCCCAAGAATAGGTGATTTAATGATTGTAAGCGCTTAAAATATATCTTTTCATCTATTCTACTAATTATTCTTCTTATTAATCTACTACTTTTAGTCGTATTATACATGGCACTTCTTTATGTTATTAGTGAAACGTTGTTTGCTATTACAAAACGAGAGGAGTCAATTTATTGAGTACGTTAAAGCTTCCAGGTCATTTAAAATCCATTTTATCTCATCCTTCCACACTTGAAGAACAGCATATGAATCACTTCCTTGGAAATAACGGGTCCCTGAATATTAAGCCAACTTCAGAACAAGAAATAGCAGCCGTTTTAAAGTATGCGACAGAACACGGAAAAAAAGTCGTCATTGAAGGGAACGGTACAAAAAAAGGCTTTGGCGGACTTATAGATACAGCAGACCTTTTGCTTTCGCTGACTGAATACAGCGGAATTGTTGAACATACAGTAGGTGATATGACGGTTACTGTAAAAGCTGGTACACCGTTTGGAGAGCTCCAAACGTATTTAAAAACGCACAATCAGCAAGTTTCACTTGATCCATCTCTAGGAGACTACGCTACAATCGGCGGAGTTATTGCAGCGAATGAAAGTGGTCCAAAGCGCTTATCTTATGGATCGGCTCGAGATGCAGTAATCGGTATGAGAGTCGTATATTCAGATGGAACCTTTGTTCGTTCAGGGGGAAAAGTCGTCAAGAACGTGGCTGGCTATGATATGAATAAGCTGTTTATTGGTTCAATGGGAACGCTCGGCGTTATATCCGAAATAACGTTAAAGCTGCGTCCGCTGCCCAAGTATCAAAGCATTGTCTTTATTTCTTTTTCAACAGGCAATATCGAAGAAATTCATGCGTTTGTTAGCAAAGTCTTAGATTCCATGATAGAGCCTGTTGCTTTGGAGTTATTAAATCCTTCTCTAGCTGAAGATGTAATAGGGCAGCATTTGTTTACACTTGTAATCAGCTTTGAAGATGTGGAAAGTTCCGTTCATTATCAAGAGAATTACATCAAAAGTATTCAGCCGTCTGATACGATTTTAAAAGTGCTGCATGAAAAAGAATCCGAAGTATTTTGGAGATTTTTTAGTAACATGAGTCCAAATGGTGCATGCTGTTCTTCCGAAGAGGAAACGGAAGCCGCGCTAAAAATTGGCGTACCAAATATGAATGTACTCGATGTAATAAACAAAAGTACTGCATTAAAAACGTCCCGTCCAATGCTGATAAAAGCACATGGAGGAGTTGGCCATGGTCTTTGTTCAGTCTACATAAAAGGCTCAGAAGATGCCATTCTTTCCGTTATTACTTCATTTACTGAAACTGCTAAAACGTACGGAGGATATGTGGTCGTTAAACATTTGCCTTTTATACTGCGCCAAAAAGTAAATGTATGGGGAGAAGAACCTTCTCATTTTCCGTTACTGGCAGGAATTAAAGCAAAGATGGACGCTAAAAACGTGCTTAACTATAAACGATTTATAGGAGGAATCTAAGTGAATTCAGCGAAAGCGGATATCAAAGATGCTCCATGCCAAAGCGTTAGCAATTATTTGTGGAAAGACGCGCCAGACGAAAAAAAATGGGCGGATTGTGTACACTGCGGAATGTGCTTAGAGTCTTGTCCTACTTATGAAATAACGGGGCAAGAACAGCATTCACCAAGAGGACGCGTGCACCTTATCAAATCGGTAGCAGAAGGAAAAATAAGCGTGAATGAGCAGTTTACAGACCCTGTGTTTGCCTGTTTGGATTGCCGGGCCTGTACAACTGCTTGCCCTGCAAATGTAGACGTTGGCGGACTCATTGAAGAAGCTCGCGGCCAAATTCGTCAGGCAATGCCTTTGACGGGATGGAAAGGCATGATCAGCAAGTTTTTTCTAAAAGAACTTTTTCCTCAGTCTCATCGCTTAGAAGCCGCAGGAAGCTTATTGAAGCTGTATCAAAAAAGCGGAATGCAAAAAATGATGCGCACAACAGGCATGTTAAATATGATGCCGACACACCTAGCGGAAATGGAACATGTAATGCCTAAAATTACCCGTTCTGTTCGAAAAAAATATAAAAAGAAACGCGTTCTAAAAGCAAAAGCCGAAAGAAAAGCAGAAGTTGCTTTTTTAACCGGCTGCATCATGGACGTCATGTTCAGTGATATTAATGAAGCGACTCTTAATGTATTACGAAGAAATGGAAACGACGTCGTTATTCCTCCATCTCAAACGTGCTGTGGTGCTTTGCACGTTCATGCAGGAGACCGAGACATGGGAAGACAGCTTGCCAAAAAGAATATAGAGGCGTTTCAACATGCGGACACTGTTATTGTAAACGCTGCAGGATGCGGATGCATGTTAAAAGAGTATCCCGAACTATTTAGAGAAGAAGAGCAAGAGTGGCTTGAAAAAGCCGAAGTCTTTGCTGAAAAAGTCCAGGATATTTCAAAATACCTTCACGATACGGGATATCGCCCCCCGCAGACAACGTTGCATAAGCGCATTACGTATCACGACGCTTGCCATTTAGCTCATGGTCAAGGAGTTAGGAAAGAACCAAGAGATATTTTGCTTTCTATTCCGGGAGTGGAAATGGTTCATATGGCTAATGCGGACCGATGCTGTGGAAGTGCAGGAATTTATAATTTAACAAATCCTGATATGGCGGGAGCTGTGCTTCAAAGTAAAATGGAACATGTGCCTCATGACGTAGAAATGATTTCAATGGGAAACCCGGGATGCATGCTGCAGATGGCAGTAGGAGTGAAAAAATATGGACGAAGTCAGCAAATTGTTCACACGGTACAGCTTTTGGAGTGGGCCTATCAAAAAGAAGAGGAGGAAGCACATCGTGTTGAAGAAAAATAGAATAAAAGATCTTCACGTAAAAAATCTTTCTCAACTAGTAGATGCTCATTCTATTTTGCACCATAAAGAAGATTTGCTTGCGTACGACTGCGATGGCTTTACCATTCACAGACATTTGCCTAAAGCGGTGTTATTTCCTCAAAATACGAAAGAAGTTTCTAGCATTGTTAAATATTGCAATGAACATGATTTGCCTTTTCTTGCAAGAGGAGCAGGCACAGGACTGAGCGGGGGAGCGATTCCTCTTAATAACGAAGTGGTTATTAGTTTAGTGAAAATGAAGCGCCTGCTTAGCGTCGACTATGAAAACAGGCGTGCCGTTGTAGAGCCGGGATTTATTAATCTTAAATTAACTAATTCAATCTCTGAAAAAGGATATTATTATGCACCGGATCCTTCGAGTCAATATTGCTGCACCATTGGTGGAAATGTAGCGGAAAACGCAGGAGGGGCACACTGTCTTAAATATGGAGTAACCACCAACCATATTTTAGGGCTAGAGGTGGTGCTTCCGAATGGAGATGTGATTGAGCTTGGCAAGCAAGGTATTCCAGATGAACCGGGATATGATTTATTAGGGCTTTTAACAGGATCAGAAGGGACGTTAGGAATCGTTACAAAAATTACGGTACGCATTTTGAAAAATCCCCAAGCAAAACAAACGGTTCTTGCCTATTTCGACCGCGTAGAAGACGGGAGCCAAGCGGTATCAGACATTATATCAGCCGGCATTGTGCCTGCTGCGCTTGAGATGATGGATAAAACCGCCATTGAAGGAGTGGAAGCTGCTGCGTTTCCAGTCGGACACCCTAGAGATATTGAAGCTCTTTTATTAATTGAAGTAGACGGCATTTCAGCCGGTATCGAAGAGCAAATCCTTCGTATTTTAGACGTATGTAAAAAACAAAACGTACGGGAGGTGAAAGTAGCTGAAAGTGAAGAAGAGCGCGCGAGGTGGTGGGCAAATCGTAAAACAGGATTTGGAGCGATGGGAGCCATATCCCCTGACTATCTCGTACAAGACGGCGTTATTCCAAGAAGTAAACTGCCTCAAGTGCTGAAGCGAATTAACAAAATTAGCGAAGAATCTGGCCTTCGCATTGCCAATATTTTTCACGCCGGAGACGGGAACTTGCATCCGCTTGTATTATTTGATGCTAGAAAGCCCGGGGAAACGGAAAAAGCACTCGACGCCGGAAGCGCATGTTTGCAAGTATGTGCAGAAGTAGGAGGAACGATTACCGGCGAACACGGCGTAGGCATTGAAAAAAAAGAAGAAATGCGATTTGTTTTCAATGAAGATGAAATTCAAGCACAAACGAATATACGAGAAGTATTTAATCCTAAAAATCTATTAAATGCAGGAAAGCTTTTTCCAAGTCCAAGCCGCTGCGCTGAAGTCAAAAAAGAAATGAAAAAAACAGAATATTTTTAGAAAATTCTTGAAAATATATTCGCTCGATGATATGATTTTTTTAACAAAAATAAAACACTGTTTTGTAATAAGAAACAGTGCCGCATATGTTCGTCTTAATCATTTTGTCGAAAAGAAATGAAAGCGCGTCCAAATTTAAAGATGTAAAAGAGTAAGAGGAGGAAACAGACGGTGACAAACTACAAACAAGTTGGAAATCTGAAAGTAGCTCCAGTTCTCTATCAATTTATCAATGAGGAAGCTCTTCCGGGCAGCGGCCTAAGTACAGAAAATTTTTGGTCTGATTTTGAAGCGTTAGTAACCGAGTTAACACCCGTAAATAAACGTTTGTTAGAAAAGCGTGATCAGCTGCAAGCTCAAATTAATGCGTGGCATCAAGAAAACCCTGACGGTGACTTTAGCGAATACAAATCGTTTTTAACGAGAATTGGCTATTTAGAAGACAAGACAGAAGATTTTCTTATTGGTACAGAAGGAGTAGACAGCGAAATTGCCTATCAGGCAGGACCGCAGCTTGTTGTACCAGTAAATAACGCTCGGTACGCTATTAACGCTGCTAACGCACGCTGGGGAAGTCTCTATGATGCTCTTTACGGCACTGATGCAATCAGTGAAGAAAATGGAGCTTCGCGCACGAGTTCTTATAATCCAATTCGAGGAGAAAAAGTTATTGCGTTTGCGAAGAATTTTCTTGATGAAGTTCTTCCGCTCGTTCAGTCTTCTCATGCGGAAGTGGTTCAGTACAGCCTTGAAAATGGAAAGCTTGTCGCTCAATTAAACGATGGCAGTTTAACCGAATTACAGGAAGAAGAGAAATTTGCAGGGTATCAAGGAGAAGAAGAAAGCCCTGATGCTCTTTTATTCAAAAACAACGGTCTGCATTTTGAAGTTCAAATTGATCGTACGGATTCGATTGGTAAAACAGACGATGCGGGTGTAAAAGATATTTTAATGGAAGCAGCTCTTACGACGATTATGGACTGTGAAGATTCAGTAGCGGCAGTAGACGCAGAAGATAAAGTAGATGTTTACCGCAACTGGCTGGGATTAATGAAAGGTGATTTGACGTCTACTTTTAAAAAAGGAAGTCAAAACATGACAAGGCGTTTAAATCCAGACCGTACTTATGTTTCTCCCGACAAGAAAAAGATTTCACTGTCTGGCCGTTCGCTTATGTTTGTTCGAAACGTTGGACATTTAATGACAAACAGCGCTGTTTTAGATCGAAACGGCAACGAAATCTATGAAGGTATTTTAGACAGCGTGATTACTAGTTTAATTGCCAAACACACCTTGCTTAAAAACGGTACGTATCAAAACTCTAAAAAGAGCTCTATCTATATCGTTAAACCGAAAATGCACGGCTCCAAAGAAGTGGCTTTTGCCAATACGTTATTTAATTCAATTGAAGATATGCTAGGGCTTGAGCGTCATACAATTAAAATTGGCGTAATGGACGAAGAGCGCCGCACGACGCTTAATTTAAAAGCGTGTATCAAAGAAGTAAAAGACCGAGTGGCTTTTATTAATACTGGATTCTTGGATCGAACAGGTGACGAAATTCATACCTCAATGGAAGCGGGCGCTGTTATCCGTAAAAATGATATGAAAGCGTCTAAATGGCTTCAAGGCTACGAGCAGTCTAATGTAAATGTAGGATTAGCAAGCGGATTCCAAGGCCGCGCTCAAATCGGAAAAGGAATGTGGGCAATGCCGGATATGATGGCGGAAATGCTTAAACAAAAAGTGGGGCATTTAAAAGCAGGAGCGAATACGGCATGGGTGCCTTCACCAACCGCAGCAACGCTTCATGCTCTTCACTATCATCAAATTGATGTAAGAGATGTTCAAAACGAATTGCTTACTCAGTCTGCTGATTTACAAGATGACATTTTGCAAATTCCTGTAGCAGAAAAACCAAATTGGAGCAAAGATGAAATTCAGCAGGAGCTCGACAACAACGCTCAAGGAATACTTGGTTATGTAGTAAGGTGGGTCGACCAAGGAGTAGGGTGCTCAAAAGTACCGGATATTAATAATGTAGGGCTAATGGAAGACCGGGCAACGCTTCGTATTTCCAGTCAGCACGTGGCTAACTGGCTTCATCATGGAATTTGTACAAAAGAACAAGTAACGGAAACGCTAAAGCGAATGGCAAAAGTAGTGGATCAACAAAATGAAAATGATCCTCTGTATCAGCCAATGGCACCGAACTACAGCGCATCCATTGCTTTTCAGGCAGCCTGCGATTTAGTATTTCAAGGCTATGATCAGCCAAACGGCTATACGGAGCCCATTTTACACCGCCGCCGTATCGAAGCAAAGGCAAAAGCAGCTATAAAACAGTAAAACAAACGGCCTGTCAGCATAGAGATGGCAGGCTGTACTTACACCTTCAGAATCTGACTATCTACTATTCTTATTAAAATTAAGCAAATGGGAAAAGGAGCTATGTTATGAAATTTGTAAGGTTCGCTGTACAAGATAGCCGTCATACAGGTGTTCTAAAAGAGGATACGATCAGCGTCATTAAAGGAAATATATTTGAGAAATGGGACTATACAGGGCAGACTTTTTCACCGAGTGAAGTAAGGCTTTTGGCTCCTTTAGAGCCAAATCAAATTATTGGAATAGGCGCAAATTATGCAGCTGCAAAGTCGGATCTGCCAGGAGAAATGCCTTCTATTCCTGTCTTCTTTTTTAAGCCCACATCCTCTGTGATCGGTCCAAACGAGGCCATTGTCATCCCAACCGCGATTAAGCACGTCAAGTTTGAATCCGAGCTTGCAGTTATTATTGGAAAAGAAGCGAAGAACATCGCAAAAGAAGACGTGCTGGACTATATATTTGGGTATACAATTGGAAACGATGTAACGGCTCCGGATTATTTTCATGAAGACGGGCACTGGACCATTGGAAAATCCTTTGATTCATTTACGCCTCTTGGCCCCGTAATCGAAACGGAGCTTGATTTTAAATCCATTCATGTAAAAGCGTTTTTAAATGGCGTTGAAAAACAAAATAGCTCGACAGATTTAATGATTATTTCCGTTGAGCAAATGATCGCTTACCTTTCTACTGTTATGACCCTTAAGCCGGGAGATGTGGTTTTAACAGGAAGTCCGGTCGGCGCGGAGCTGGTAAGCGCAAACGATGTCATTGAATGCACCATCCGAGAAATTGGAACTCTCCAAAATCCGTTTGCTGCAGAGAAAGAACGTGTAAACGTATAAGAGTGATACAAAATGCCCGGCAGTAACACGACACATAAAGGAGAGAAAAAAATGGAGAGAGAAAATATGGTGAAGTCTGTAAGCCGGGCGTTGGATATCGTCACAATTGTCAGCATGGAAAGAGAAGGGGTAGGCGTCACAGAAATTGCAAAGCAAATGGACATCAACAAAAGCTCCGTATACCGTATTCTAACTACCCTTGCTCAGTACGGTTATATTGAACAAGATCAAGAAACCGGGCGGTACAAGCTTGGGTATAAGTTTTTAGAAGTAAGTTCAAAACTTTTAGATTCTATTGATCTTCGAACGGAAGCAAAGCCGTTTTTGCAAGAACTTGAAAGTGAAACAAATGAAGTTATTCATCTTGTTGTCTACGATCAAGGTGAAGTAGTGTATATTGAAAAATTAGAAGGCAATCAGACGCTGCGCATGCATTCAAAAGTGGGGAAAAGAGCCCCTATGCACTGTACGTCTGTCGGTAAAGCTATCCTAGCTTTTTTACCGCTTAACACGGTAACAAGCATTCTTGAAAGAAAAGGCTTACCAGCTCATACCGATCACACCATTACAGATGAAGAAAGCTTTCTTCGAGAACTTTCAGAAGTGAAGCAAAAGGGATGCGCGCTCGATTTAGAAGAAAATGAATATGGAATTACCTGCATTGCAGCGCCTATTTTTGATCACCTTGGTCAAGTCGTTGCCGCAGTCAGCATTTCCGGTGCTACGATGCGTATGACAAATGAGCGATTAACGTATCTTCAGGAACGCATGGTTGATATAGGTAAGAACATTTCGGAGCGGCTCGGCTACAAAACTGAATCTGTGAAAGACAAAAGTTTGTTCTGATTCTTCGAGAACAAACTTTTGCTATATAATAATCTGTAAAATAACGTAATTATATTATGTAAACTATAGGCTATGATTTTTAATTGATGTTTTATTCATGATACAATGAAGTTGTTAGAATATATACGTAAAGGAGATAAATTATGGAACAGTTTGAGCGCAATATTGAAAAGTACGCCGAGCTGGCTGTAAAAGTCGGTGTAAACATTCAAAAAGGGCAAGTATTAAACATTAATGCCGATATTTCTTCCGCTGATTTTGTTCGTGAAATTGCGAAAAAAGCGTACGAAGCCGGAGCAAAGTCTGTTGATGTAGACTGGCATGACGATCATTTAGTTCGTTTGAAATATGAAAAAGCGGATGAATCTGTATTTAATGAATTTCCTGCTTGGAAAGCTCAAGCAAGAGAAGAGCTTGTGAAAAACGGAGGCGCTGTTTTATCTGTAATTTCAAGCGGTCCTGACTTACTAAAAGGAGTAGACGGCAAACGTATTGCTGCGTTCCAAAAAGTAAGCGGAAAAGCAATGAAAAAATTCCGTGAAGCGATCCAATCCGATAAAATCAGCTGGTCCATTGTAGCTGTTCCTTCAAAAGACTGGGCAGCTAAAGTATTTCCTGACGTTCCAGAAGAACAGCAGCAAGAAAAACTGTGGGAAGCTATTTTTAAATCCGTGCGCGTAGATCAAGAAGATCCAGTGGCCGCATGGGAAGAGCATAACGCTTCATTACATACAAAAGTAGACATTTTAAATGAAAAAAGATTTGCTAAGCTTCACTATAAAGCGCCAGGAACAGATTTAACAATTGAGCTTCCTGACAAACATATTTGGGTTGGCGCAGGCAGTGTTAATGAAGACGGCAACTCGTTCATGGCCAATATGCCAACAGAAGAAGTATTCACACTTCCGAAAAAAGACGGCGTAAATGGTCAAGTAACGAGCACAAAACCGCTTAGCTACGCAGGAAACTTAATTGAGAACTTCACGCTAACATTTGAAAATGGAAAAATTGTTGATGTAAAAGCAGAAGAAGGCGAAGAAACGTTAAAGCACCTAATTGAAACAGATGAAGGTGCCAAATACTTAGGAGAAGTAGCCTTAGTACCGCATCAATCGCCAATTTCTCAGTCAAATATCATTTTCTACAACACGCTGTTTGACGAAAATGCATCCAACCATTTAGCCATCGGCAGCTCGTACTCTTTCTGTCTAGAAGGCGGAAAAACTATGTCTAAAGAAGAGCTGTCACAAAACGGAGCAAACGACAGCATCACCCACGTTGACTTCATGATTGGCTCAGCTGAAATGGACATCGACGGCATCAAAGCTGACGGTACAAGCGAGCCTGTGTTTAGAAAAGGGAACTGGGCGTTTTGAATTAAATAAATAACAATAATAAAAGCTTCTGCGCTATATCCGCAGAAGCTTTTGTTATGAGCACTAAATTTCTGTAAAACTGAGATTTTATATATCTTACACGTAATTACGCTTTATAACAATACCATAGTCATTTTTAAGTCAGTACATCTGTATCAGAATCAGGAGCAAAGTTTGTAACTTCTAATACTATAGGAGAACCAACCAAAATGGTAGATCCTGCAGGAACAGTAATGGCTAAAGAACCAACACCTGCAGCTCCCGCTGTATAAGCTGAAACGCCAGCCATTTGTAAAACGCCGTTAATATACACATTATAGTAGCTGTTATCCGTAGCTAAAGCAGGGAGTTCAGTAGCAGCTGCACCCGTATCGCCAAAAAAGTCAGCGGCATCGATTGTTAAAGTGGCTGCACCCGTAGTTGTAGCAGTTGCTGTATAAAAGAAACGTGAGACGGTTGGGCTGACTGTTACAGTGGTAGTAGCGGCTATAGCGAGTTTCATAATTTGAAGAGGCATAAATGTGTTACCTCCTTTCATGTTCTATCCTTCAATATGTGCATTCGTTCCTTCTAAGGAATAGGTTTAGTGGCATAAATTTAATTCTTAAAGACTATAACTAAACTAAGTACATCTGTGAAGGAGATTTTTTCTTGAAGAAAAAATCTTACGGCTGCGATCAGTATGCATCCTCTTGTTCGACACCTTTTATTAAGCTTCCCGTGTTGCCTCAGCAGGAATTTAGGTATATATTCCTGAAAAAAGTTCGCATCTTTGAATACTATACGGTAGCCGGAGGCAGCAAGCGCATCTTTACAGATCAAGACGCGTTAAAAGAATACGGCACGCAGCATATATTGGATCCTGAGAACTATTCATACAGTAATTTATTTATCAACGGTGTGTTACAGCCTTCCTCCAATTACAGCGTCCAAAAAGGACTTCTTATGATTAACACAGAGGATATTCCTTTAGAAAAATCACCCGTGATTTTACAAATGATTAAAGTAATCTAACTTTCAACCACAGAATGCGAAGTACACATGCCTGCACATAAAAAAACAAGGTGAACGTTAGTCAGTTCCACCTTGCTGTGATTCTTCTTTTTTAACCGGAGCGTCACGCTTGAACATGTGATAGTAGGTAAACCCTAAGCATAGAGCGCCGGCGATTGAACAAAAATATTGCAAAAAACGGACGAAATCCATTGGAATGACCTCCCATTTTCAGTTTCGCTTCTAGTATGTACAGGGAAGTGAAATAATATGTGAAAAAGGGAGGTTTTTTCTTATAGTTCGTATGGTTCTTGGAGAGTAAGATAAGGCTGCTGATCTTCAAGACCAAGACGCTTATTTAATTGTCTTTTCATTAAATCATATTGGTAGATGAGGTGAAATTGATTTTTTTTCGGTGTTTCACAGCGAATGTATGTTTCTTGCCCGTTTTTGTCTGTGAAATGAATGGTTAGTTCACCGAAATAGCGTTGAACAGGAGCTCCGTGAAGGCCTTTTTCATTTTTGACAACCTTTGAAAATTCTGCTCGTTGAATACGGTTAAATGGAATAATAGCTACTTGATTGATAACAAGACGCTGATCGTACATGTCAATTTTAGATATGGAAATTTGATTAATCCCTTCTGCAAATTTAACATGTCCGTTTACAGAAACAAGCGGTTTGCGATCCTCAGGATCAACAGCGCCTTGAGGCCGCTTAATGACGTAGAAGCTAGCTACGCCAAGTGCTACGATACCAACCACAACAATAAGTGCAAACATCATTTTGCATTCCACCTCCTGAGTATAGATGTGTAATCTGAATTTAACAGCAAGCTGTTTCAGTTGCCATATTGCCTCAACAATGAGGATAGAGAAAAGCAGTTCGGCAGTTCATTATAAGTATATACATACGTTCGACAATATGGTGTGATATTCCTTCTTATTATGACTTTTTTACGACAAAATGGGCAAAACTCTTTTCGAAAATGAAGCAAATCAGTTACAATTTAAGGATAAGGTACCAAATTTCTTTTTTATCTCAAAAAAGTGCAGAAAAGCGTAAAAAATTCTAGGTATTTTCTCATATTTTTACTATTTTTATAGAATTTATCCCAATTTCTAATCCTTTATCGTGTATAATCTCTTGTGTGCAGCATGATATACATAAAGGTGTAAGGAGGCACAGTTCATTGTCTTTATCAGCAAAAAAGATATTATTATTAGTTTTAGTAGTTATATGTTTAGTGTTAGTTGTGATGCAATTCATAAATCGATCAGCAGAGCCCACTTCTGAACAGGCCCAAGAAACACTGAGTAAGCTTCCTGAACAAGAAACCGTTAAAGAAAAAGCAAAGGGCGACGAGGAAGCGCACAAATATCGAGTGTATTATATTACTATTGAAAAAATCGAAAATGGTACATACAGCGGAACAACAAAAGAAGGAACGGGCATTAAATTTTCCGATAAAAATTTAAATGAACCGATTCCAAGCAATTTGAAAAAAGGGGATATCGTTAAAGCATACTTTGATCTTGAATATAGCACGAAAGGTCTAGTCAAAGTAGAAAAGGTAGACGAGATGCCCGATGATGAAGAGAGCTCAAGTTAATTGAGCTCTTTTTTTGTATTTTACGAATGTGGTAAAATATTGAATATACAGTACGATATAGGGGGGAGAAGATGATAGCAGCCATTATAGTAGGAGCGGTAATTCTTTTAGCTTTGATTAGTAAAGGAATTGCAAAGTCGAGAGGATTTCGCTTGTACAAAGAGGAGCTTCCAGATGAGCTCGGCATACATAAAGATCAGGGGTTTGAAGATATTGTCCATTCACTAGAAGATTCTTTACACACAGCCTATGTTCAACAGGTGAAACAGCGTATGAAAGGGAAAAATACAAAAGCCGATGAAGTAGAATGGACGTTTTTTGAGATGAAGCGCTACTTTTTATTAAATGCAGTCATCAAAGACGTACCGATGTTTAGTGCAAAAGTGGATGAAGTATGGCATGAAATGATTATGTTTACAGTGGATTATGAACGTTTTACAGACCGTTTTTTCAACCGCTTTTTGCATCACCAGCCAAATGTAGAGACAATTCCATCCCCACAGCCGAATAAGCGAGCGTTCTTTGATTGGATGTATGCTCATTTGTTTGACATAACGGGTAACAGCCGACTGCTTTGGGGGAAATTTTTTCAGCATCCGCTTGATAAAAGTACGCTTCAAGATTTTCAAAGGTTATCAGAAGATGAATTACTAGATCGCTATTTTTTAAGAAACGGCAAATGGGAAAAACAACAGAGGCACTTGATTCAAACATTAAAAGAAGAAATTAAGGATGCAAAAAAACGAATGAAATCCGGAGGATCGTCGTACTTTAAAAAAGCATTAACAAAAGGGAATGTATCAACCGAACTTCTTTTTCAAGGCTTTGTTTTTTATTCACTTTACGAAGCTACCGACTTTTCAAGACATATGAATGAACTGCTGCTATACAAAAAGACAATCTATGCGGGAGATACAGCCTCGTACAGCGGCTATAGCTGTTCAAGTCCATGGGAAGACAACCGTCATCATCACCACGACGGAGGTCACCATCATCATGACAGCGGCAGCAGCTCAAGCTGTTCAAGCTCTAGCTGCGGGAGCGGGTGCAGCAGCAGCTAGTACAGTGAAAAAACTCGTATAAAGCGAGTTTTTTTACTGCAAATGTAACAATGATAAAAAGGTTAACTGACAAGCAATGAAAAATTTGGTATAATCGTTACGTTTTTAAAAAGGAGAGACAGTGAAAATGAATATTTTATGGGACTTTGATGGAACCATCTTTGATACCTATCCGACTATTGTAAAAGCATTTAAAGAACTACTAACAGATCAAACGATCTCAGAAGATGATATTCTAAGACAAATGAAGGTTTCTTCTGACGTAGCAATTAAGCATTTCAATATTGAAAAGTCTTTGTTTGATAAACACTTCCATGTGGTCGAACAGAAAATCAACCCTAAAGATAAGCCTGCTTTTCCTCACGTAGAAGACGTACTGAGCTTTGCGGATACAAATGTAATTGTTACGCATAAGTCTAGACAGTCTACTCTTGATATTCTTGCATTTTTTAATATGGAGCACTATTTTACGGAGATTATTACAAAGGATGATGGCTACAAACGAAAGCCTGATAGCGGCGCTTATGCATATCTTCACGATAAGTATCAGCTCGATTTAGTGATTGGAGATCGCGAGCTCGATTTAAAACCTGCTCGTGAACTGGGAATTAAAACATGTGCATTTCAAAATGACGATATTGAAGCAGATTATCACCTTACATCATATGATCAATTCTTTACAACGGTCGTAAATAAAAACTCGTGAAGCTATTCTTCACGAGTTTTTATTTGTTCAGGTGTATGTATTTCGGGAATTTCACCGAGCGTGTAGTTCGCTACTTTTGTAATGTTACTATTGGCAAAAAAGTAAAACTCTCCGTCAACTCCGCGAATTTTTGTCGTGCGCAATCCAATTTCTTCAACAGTTCCTTTTGTATCATTTATGGATACGTGATCTCCTACTGAGAATTGATCTTCAAACAGAATAAAAAAACCGTTTAAAATATCTTTAATTAAATTCTGTGCACCTAAGCCTGTAATAAACCCTGCTACGCTAATACCAGCTAAAAGTGCTTTCATATTAATTCCGATTGCTTCTAAAGATGTGATAAGTACAATAAAATACACGACGTACATGACAATGCTCAGACAAAGTTTTTTGAGCGTTATTTCTTTACGTTCATTGTACCTCAGCAGCTTAGTTTTAAATCTGAAATCAAAGATTTTATTAATTACACTACGAGCAAACCGTATGACAATTTGAGCAATGATAAAAATGAGGATAATCTTTATGATTACTTCACTAATGTCAATCCACTTACCGGTATTAAATAGAGTTTGCTGTATCCACTGTATGTATTTCATGACTAAGTCCCTTTCTTGCTTTATAAAATTTTCTCTACTGAATAGTATAATTTATTTTAAAAAATATACTACTAGAATTTATTAAGGTAAGTTTGAACGATTGTATGGTTTTATTTTAATTTAATTTATTTGTATCTGGTATATGTAATAAAAATTCCTTAATTTAGAAAAAGAGAAATCTTCAAGTATAGAGATTTTTAAAGCATTTCTTTATACAAAGATTAAATAAAAAATTATAGCAGATATTAGTATAGATCTTATTAGCAAACATTATATACAGATATTAAAGAAAGAAAAATCTTCTAAAAACACAATGATATCAAGGGTTAGAAAGAAAATAGCTTTTCAATAAATAACTGTGTGGAAAATAGACCTTTTTTGTGAACAGCATCCTTTAGCTAAAGGATGTTTTTTATCGTAGTAAATATGTAATATATTTTATTTACTATGTTTTTTCTCCTGCAATAGAGGGATTTTAAAATCAATGGTATGAAGATTGCTGTTAAAAGTATGAATTATTTCCACTGTGGATAAAAGTAGTTGTGTTAAAGAGTAAATAACCTGGAAATTATCGTTAATAAAAAAATAAAAGGGATGTTTTTATTAACAAAGAGGATGATATAACAGTCATTGAATATGTTTTCTTTCTTTTGTGGATAAGTATGAAGGTGTTTTTTTAGTAATATTCCGTAGTTATACACAAGAAATATCATTTATTTGAACTCATTACGTTTATATGGATAGGATAATGGAATTGGAGAGCTGCAAAAATGGGTGTTTGTTTGCGCTATTTGTATCAAAAAGAGAAGAGAAGGGAGATAAAATAAAAAAAAAGCATGCCAAATAAGCCCCTTATGAAGCTGTAAGTTCGGCAGGGACTTGATCTTGAAGATTTTTTGAAAGCTCTTTTCGAATGAGCGTACGGATTTTTCCACCATAATTTTCAACGACTTGAGCGTCATGGCTGAAGAAGGCCTGTTCAATCAATGTATAAAGGGCAGACTTCACTCGTTCAATACCATATTCAAAAGAAAGCTGAACCAAATCAGCGATGTCTTCGTTTTGGAATGAAGACATAACAATTCCTGTAGAATCTGTGCTGTGTCCAGATAATTTTGCAAAAGTTTCTTCAATAGTACGTCGAATCGCCGCATTATATTGATCTTTCTTTTCTTGTTTTGACATCTTGCCATTTTTCGCTCCGTCTTTTAAAACAAAGAAAATAGTAGATCCTTGGACAACGGTTTTAAATGCGCTCGTCTGTGTTTCAGCTATCTTTTGCATCATACCTTTGTAGTGAGTATATTTCGGCGTAAAAATCTTATAGTCATTAAAGCTAATTTTTGAAGTGTTTTCTCCAGGATTAAACTGACGCTTAATCGTATCGTTGTCATAAACCAATTCTTTGCGCAGCTCTAAGCGAAGGGCGTTTACGTTTTCAATTAGAATAAGCTCTTCAAAGCGAGTATATTCTAATTCCATAAACCCAAAGCCGTGTTCTTCAAAATATTGAGGATAGGGAACAATACAAATATTGATTCCTTTGCCGCTGCGAGAATAGGAAATTAATTCTGTTTCTGCTAATACTACATTGTTGTTGCGAACTGTTCGAACTGTACAATTCAAAGCGGCTGCAATCTCTTTTTCAGAAACATCACAAATAATACCTCTTTCATCAACATGAAGGAAGTGATAAAAAATTAATTGTGAAATTTGAGATTTAGATAAACGGTGATGTTCTGCTACTGTTTTGATTGTAGGGTTCCCATGAGCGTCTAGGTCCATGTGATCTTCAATATCTTTATATTTTTCTACGGTGCTAGACAATTGGCGAATAATTTGTTTTCCAATTTTCGCAAATTCTTTTTTTATCATGAGAATCCCTCCAATCTATTTCATATCAACAATAATTTATTAGGGTAAAATAACAAAGAATACCTTGTGAAAATTATATCAATAAGAAACAGAATCGCAAACGAACGAGTAGTACGCTTAAAACGGCAAAAGGTTCAAAGAATGCTGTCGTATCAAGGGGTTCAGAGTATAGGTTTTTTAGTACGACAAAAACGGCAAAAGCAAGCAAGTACCGGTAGAACAGTGTTTGTTACGATCAGTAAAAACCAAAAAAAACTTTATGCGTTTTAGTACGTAAAAAACGGCCAAAGTTTCAGTATAGTACGCTAAAAATAGCAAAAGTGAAGAATGGTACGCTAAAAACAGCAAAAGCTACCTCGATTCACCTAAAAAAAGGTAAAAAAATCGCTTCTCTAATCTTTGTACATAACACAATGAATTTTATTGGTACGTCAAAAATGGCAAAAGCTATTTTTAGTACGTGAAAAACGTCAAAAACGACGTAGTAGTACGACAAAAACAGCAAAACTTATCGTTTGGTACGTAAAAAACGGCCAAAGCTTTATATATGCTGCGAAAAAAATAAAAAATGGGGTTTGAAAAGGCAATAATAAAGGGAAAAGCAATGTTTAGTACGCAGAAAACGGCAAAAGTAACGAAGGAGTACGACAAAAACGGTAAAAGGTAGGATTGTTTTACGGAAAAAAGCGAATAATTAACAATTAATAAGTAATTATTAGTAAATAAAATGCATTTAGTACGTCAAAAATGGCAAAAGAATCAGAGTGGTACGTCAAAAACAGCAAAAGGTAGTAATTAGTACGCTAAAAACGGCAAAAGAAGCGAAGGAGTACGTAAAAAACGGCCAAAGCTTCTGGTTAGTACGTTAAAAATGACAAAACTTCCAAACTATGAAATAAAAGTAGAGGGATATTTTGTATTTATAAGCTGAAAGTGGCAAAATATCAAATAAAAAAGGAAGGGAACAATTTACCCTTCCAATGTTTCTCTATGTTCTCCTCCAAAATAGTCTTGAATTTCATAATTTTGAAGAGGAATAAAAGAGATTTCAAATCCTTGAAGTTTTTGCTGATAACTTTGGATCAGGACTTGATTGCTAACAAACTCTGCTAGAGATTCATTAATTAATTTTAGATTGACATCAATTTTCTTTGAACGAAAACGAACTTTTGAAGCAAAATATTGATACGGGTAAAAATGAGTGTAAGACTTCTCTTGTAAATAACAATCTAATCGCTCTTTTTGAAATGCATACAGCAGTAAAGAAGACAGCGAGTTATCTTTAAACTTTTTAATAACGTCACTGTAAATTTGTACAAACTGCTGATTTAAAAAGCCTTGATGCGTATCGTCGCTAAATACGATGGTTGCATATCGTCTGCCCGTTACTTCATCGGTTTCAATAACAGCTTTTTGGAAGAAGTTTATCGCAAATTTTGTATCTCTGGAATTTTTCTTCTTCGCTACACCTTCTACGTGGTATCTAGCAATTTTCATAATG
Organism: Priestia sp. SRI_019; assembly: GCF_057586255.1. Lineage (NCBI taxonomy): Bacteria > Bacillati > Bacillota > Bacilli > Caryophanales > Bacillaceae > Priestia > Priestia sp. SRI_019. Next base: position 1,781,532 of record NZ_JBYCZN010000001.1, read on the forward strand.
CGGGCTTCAACCGCTTCATAGTTTTTTACACCTTTTGAATTATAAATTTCCTTAACGATATCCGCTAAATCAAGAGTCACCGTTTTTTCTTTATAAAACATCTCGTCGCGCTGTGAAAGAGCAAACTGGATAATTTGGGAATCTTTTGGGTCTAAAACCATATTTCGTTTGGAAAGAACCGTTTGATTATCATTCACTGGGATAATGGTGCGAATGAAATATTCTTCATCAACTTTATAGTCATTATATAAAACGACTTCTTGGGAGTTTGTTTTAACTTCCATATTGGTTTTAAGAGAATGACTTTCATTTGAGAAGATAGGGGCCTCTACCCACGAATTTAATCTTTTATCAATCCAGTTACTCAAATTTCCATTGTATTTTTCTAGTATGATTTCAGCAATTAAAAAAGTAAAGTCTGTGTGAAATGCTTTCTCTATTTGATAATTCATCTTTGAATCTAAATAAGGAAAATCGGTAATATTTGTTTTTTTACTTTTAGCCCATGCCTCTACTTCTTTTAACTTTATCTTTAAAATATCTTCAGGCTTTTCCACGCCAAACAGCTTTTTTAAGTGTTCGGTATCCACTTTTTTATCCATCACTTTTTTGGCCAATTCAATGTCTTCAAAAATAGGGTTAGGCTTTTCTGCTTTAATATCTTTTTTTAATGTTTGCAGCCAGTTTTTCTTATTCGACTGTCTTCTTTTGTAGGCAGGGTTTCTGATTTCCTTAGGATTTATTAATTTATTCTCTAAAACAAACGTATCTTGCAATATATTTAAAATGTAGTCTTCTATAAAATCTTTTTCATTCGAAAAGAACGAGTGAGAATCATATAAAAAGTCTATACACTTTGCTTTGATATTGTCATCGATCGCATCGCTGATTTGTTTAATAAGGTAAGGAGAAAAATTGGATGGTTCTTTCATGTTGACCTCCTCTGTATGTATTTAATCTGTAACAATCTTATTATATCTTTTTTGAACGATACTCTAAAGGCTAAAAGGAAAATTCATTTTTGTGAAAGTTGTTTTATACCAAATAAGCCCAGCCGGCTATTAGTATATAAAGACTTATTGTAAATATAAATAGCTTTTTGTGGGGCCTCCATATAGTTACGTACTTTTGATATGAAGAGAGTATTATAGTAGCTTTATAGAAGCGAAAAGCAAAGTACATTCATTGAGTTTGAAAATGGAAAAGTTTATACTTGCCAAGTACACTCTTTTTACAAATAGGGGGAATAAATATGTTATTAAAACCTAAAGCAATTTTTTTAGATATGGACGGTACGATATTAAATCGCTCCAACAAAGTAAGTATTCAAACAAAAGAAATCATTGACGAATTACGAAAACAGGGAATTTTTGTTTTTATTGCTACGGGAAGAGCGTTTGATGAAATAGAAGAGTTAGTTCCTGAAGGCTTTCAAGTGGATGGATTTATCACGTCAAATGGTATGGCAGGGTACGTAGAAAAAGAATCAGTCTTTCAGCATTCGCTTTCGCTCCAGTTGGTGGAAACCATTATTGAAAAAGCAAGAGCGAACAAGGTATACTACGAGCTTTTCCCGTACGGCACACCTCGCGTGACGTTAAAACAAGATCAGCCGTATGTTGAAAATGAAATTAGAGAGCCAAAGCCAGCCAGTGTGGAAATTAACGAATGGCTTTCCCGTAAACAAGCAATTAAAGAAGAAATTGACTGGACAGATTCCGTAGAAGGAAGCGAATTTTCAAAGTTCTATTTCTTTGCAAGAACGCACGAGCAGATCGATAACTGGAAAGAGGAGCTTGAAAAACTCAAGCAAGAAATCGACTTTACAACTTCTACTTCATCTAAACACAATGTTGAAGTGATGGTGGCAAACGTAAATAAAGCAACGGGAATTCAGCAAATGCTAAAACATTTTAATTTGCCCGAGCAAGACATTCTAGCAATTGGCGACAGCAACAATGATTTACCAATGTTTCAGTTTGCCAGCTACGCTGTAGCTATGAAAAACGCGCCGGATCATATTAAAGAAATTGTCGATGACATAACGGAATTTAACTGTGACGAAAACGGCGTATCTCATTATCTTTCTAAATTTTTATTGCAAAAATCTACTAGAAGTAATCCCGTTTTATAAAAATTAATCTATTTTACGACATATAACCAACTATTCAAAACATCGTCTTTTAGGCGGTGTTTTTAGTATGTATAAGGTAAAAAGTAAACCGTTCATTATTTTTAGTTATAGCACTCTTAGCTAAAAAGAATAGATAAGAATAAATCTTCTATAATTTAAAAATCATGTTATAAACAACATAACTATTCTCGTGCCTATTCCTGCAAAACGCCTCTCAGCCCTGATGAGTGCCACCATGCCAAAGCATAAAACATTTTGAAATCTAAACTTTTTCTTTCTTCAAACTTTTTATAAAATGCGTAGAAAAGGGATTGTATCTCCGTATATTTAATGCTAATATAACATTTAACGAAAATAGTATAACATATTTAGCTTTATTTTATAATTAGTATGACATAAACGTTGAATTAGATCGTTTTTTTTGAAGTGTTTATAATCACATGTCCAAAATATTAGTCCATTCATTACGAATAAAATATGTATCTTGCAAGCTGCTAAATAATAGTTAAACAAAAAATACTAGCGTTATTAAACTATTAAAATCAAAGAATAGGAAGATTTAATGTGAATAAAAGAAAAATTGTCTATATAGTTTCCGACTCAGTAGGTGAAACGGCTGAGCTGATGGTAAAAGCAGTTTTAACTCAATTTAGTGGAGAAGATATTGAAATTCAAAATACTTCTTACGTAGAAGATGAGGGAAATATTGATAATATCATTGCTGAAGCAAGGTATAATGAGGCCATCATTGCGTATACCATCGTCATTCCACCTTTAAAACAGTATCTTGACAAAAAGGCACAAGAAGAAGGAATTGTAGCCATTGATTTAATGACTCCTCTTATGAGTGCCTTTAGCCAAACTTTTAATAAGGAACCTAATCTTCAACCGAGATTAACGAGAAAATTAGATGATAACTATTTTAGAAGAGTAGAAGCAGTTGAATTCGCTGTTAAGTATGATGATGGACAAGACTTCAGAGGTATCAAGCGAGCTGATCTAGTGTTGATTGGTGTTTCGAGAACATCAAAGACGCCACTTTCTATGTATTTAGCTCATAAAAGTCTTAAAGTAGCGAATATACCGTTAGTTCCAGAAGTGACGCCTCCTGATGAACTTTTTACTATTCCGAAAAATAAATGTATTGGTTTAGTTATTACACCGGATAAGCTCAATGAAATCCGAAAGGAACGATTAAAAAATTTAGGTTTAGCGTCTCGAGCCAACTATGCCAATGTAGATCGAATCCTTGAAGAGCTGGACTATGCTGAGAAAATTATGAAGCGCATTGGCTGTCCTATTGTTAATGTCTCAGGTAAAGCAGTTGAAGAAACCGCTGAAGTGATATTGAGCATGTTAAAAAAAGATAAGATGAAAGGGTATGTATAAAAACTCCCATTATGTAAGACAGATAACTTGTCAGACATACTTAATCTATAGAGGGTCAGGTAGAACAGGCGTGTTGCTAAAAGGTGCTTTTTAAAAATACAAAAGATAAGGAAGATTGTGATGGGCAATGTATATAAAAAAACAGACGTTATCTTAATTGGGGCCGGAGTTATGAGCGCAACGTTGGGGTCTTTACTAAAAGAGTTAGCGCCGGAATGGGAAATCAAAGTATTTGAGAAACTCGCAGATGCAGGAGAAGAAAGCTCAAATGAATGGAATAATGCAGGGACGGGCCATGCTGCACTGTGCGAGTTGAACTATACATCTGAACAAGCTGACGGATCTATAGATATTACGAAAGCAGTGCGAATCAACGAACAGTTTCAGCTTTCAAGACAGTTTTGGTCGTATCTTGTAAGCAGTAATTTAATTCATCATCCGCAAGAGTTTATTATGCCAATCCCTCATATAAGTTTCGTACAAGGAGAAAAGAACGTATCCTTTTTGAAAAAACGTTTTGAAGCGCTATCAAATAATCCGTTGTTTCAAGGGATGGAGTATTCGGATCGTCCTGAAAAGTTAAAAGAATGGATACCGCTTGTTATGAAAGGCCGTACATCGACTGAAGCAATTGCGGCAACCAAAATTGACTCAGGGACGGATGTGAACTTTGGAGCTTTAACTCGTATGTTGTTTACACATTTAAAAAGTAAAAGCGTAGAAATAAACTATAACCACAGCGTTGAAAATCTGACACGTACCGCAGATGGCTCGTGGGAAGTAAAAGTACATGATATTCATAGCGGCAAACAGGAATATCACACGGCGAAATTCGTTTTTATTGGAGGAGGAGGCGGAAGTCTGTCTTTACTCCAAAAAACGGGTATTCCCGAGTCCAAACATATTGGAGGGTTCCCGGTAAGCGGATTATTTATGGTATGCAATAATCCCGAAGTTGTAGCTCAGCATCACGGGAAAGTATACGGAAAAGCGAAGGTTGGGGCTCCGCCGATGTCGGTTCCGCACCTTGATACACGCTATATCGACCGCAAAAAAACACTGCTGTTTGGACCTTTCGCCGGATTTTCACCAAAGTTCTTAAAAACGGGTTCAAATTTGGACTTAATCAATTCTGTAAAACCGAATAATATCTTGACGATGTTAGCAGCAGGCGTCAAAGAGATGGGCCTAACGAAATACTTGATTCAGCAGGTGATGTTGTCCAATGAAAAGCGTATGGAAGAACTTCGCGAGTTTATTCCAAACGCAAAAAGCGAAGAATGGGATATCGTCGTAGCGGGTCAGCGTGTACAAGTAATCAAAGATACGGAAGCCGGAGGTAAAGGAACTCTTCAATTTGGTACAGAAGTTGTGAGTTCAGCTGATGGTTCCGTTGCTGCATTGCTCGGGGCTTCGCCAGGTGCTTCGACTGCCGTTCATGTTATGCTTGAAGTGCTAGAAAAGTGTTTCCCCCAGCATATGAAGAAATGGGAATCAAAAATAAAAGAAATGATTCCTTCTTACGGCTTGTCACTGGTAGAAAATCCAGCGCTTTTTAACGAAATTCATGCTTCTACAGCACAAACGCTTGATTTAAGTAAAAAAGAACTTGTGTACCGATGATTTTAAGCAGCTTTTGACACATGTGCTTTAGATTAAAAGAATCTTTTAGGAGCTGTTGTAAAGTATTAAAAATATAGGTGAAATCTATAAGAAAAAATGAGGGAGCTCCGTTATATGACGGACTTCTTTTTATTTATTTCCTTTATTAGCAGAATTTACTTCGTATTCATGATATAATTCTTATTAGTAAGCGTTTACATATAATGGAGTGAAGAATTGGAAAATAGCTATTTCGAGGAGCCGATAAAAGATGATTCTAACTAATACATCTTTACTAACGAAAGAACAAACGATTTTTAATCATATAGGGAATAAAGTTAAATTAGAAGACAGAGAGATTAATATTGTTGCTCGATTTGAAGAGCCTCTTGTTCTAGTTTTAGGAAATGTCCTAAGTAACGAAGAATGTGACGAACTTATACAGTTATCCAAAGATAAAATGCAGCGATCAAAAATTGGTGCTGCACGTGAAGTAAACAGTATTCGAACGAGCAGCGGCATGTTTTTTGAAGAAAGCGAAAACGAGCTTGTACATCAAATCGAAAGAAGACTTTCTAAAATAATGGGACCCTCTATTGAATATGCTGAAGGTCTTCAAGTTTTAAAATACTTGCCTGATCAAGAATACAAAGCACATCACGATTATTTCACTTCTGCAAGTAAAGCATCTAAAAATAACCGTATTAGTACATTGGTTATGTACTTAAACGATGTCGAAGAAGGAGGAGAAACTTATTTTCCTAAGCTGGGTCTTTCCGTATCTCCAACAAAAGGAATGGCCGTGTACTTTGAATATTTTTATAGTGATGCTGAACTTAATGACCGTACTCTCCACGGGGGAGCTCCTGTTATAAAAGGAGAAAAGTGGGTCGCTACCCAGTGGATGCGCAAACAAAAAATTCGATCGTAAAAACAAAGGTTTGAAGAGCCCTATTAGCTATTGTTAATGAGGGCTCTTATTTATGTTACAGAAAAAATAGCAATCATGTTAGCTAGTTATTATATTGAAATATTCATACTTATTCTATTTGTGCGGCTATTCCTTATTCTTATAAGCCGGTAGACGATAAATGTATTTGTAGTGTAAAATATCCTCATGATTAAAAATCTGGATACACGAAAACGAAAAATGTGTTCGTGAGATAAAAATAAAATAGATGCCATTTAAATAATGATTTTAAAACAGGTAACCAATTTTTATAACAGGTGCACGAAAAAACTCGTGAAAGGTATTTTCACGAGTTTTTGTTTTTAGGTGATTTACACTATTTATAAAATCATTTTACTTTTATATAGTAGATAGGGAACGTGTTAAAGGAGGACCCGGGTTTTGAAAGAAATAAAAGCAATTATTTACGCGATGCTCGCGACGTTTATGCTGCTTCTTACTGGATGCAGCGATGAGCAGGCAAGTCATTCAACCACATCTTCTACGGATACAAAACAAGCAGTTCAAGTAGAAAGTTCATCAGATCAAGAAGACGATCATAGTCCTTCTAAAGCAAGTCGTGAAGATGTAGTAGGTGAGGCAGCTACGGCAGAAAGAGTGGTGGATGGTGATACGCTTAAAGTGAAAATGCTGAACGGAAAGAGAGATCGAGTGCGACTACTTCTTGTCGATACCCCTGAAACAAAGCATCCCAAACTAGGCGTACAGCCCTTTGGTCCAGAAGCATCTGCTTACACGAAAAAAAGGCTAGAAGGGCAGGAAATCACTCTTGAATTTGATGTGCAGGAACGTGATCAATATGGACGCTTGCTTGCGTATGTATGGATAGACAATGAGCTGTATAATGAAGAGCTGCTAGCAAAAGGGTTAGCCCGCGTAGCGGTATTTCCTCCTAATACAAAGTACGTAGATGAATTTAAGAAAATACAGGAGCAGGCTCGAAAAAGCGAAAAAGGCATCTGGAGTATTGAAAACTATGCCCAAGAAAAAGGCTATAACACGGATGCTGTAAAAAATCAGTCCTCTTCTAAACAAAAGGATACTCAGTCTGCCAAAAGCTGTGAAGGTAAAATAAAAGGAAATCAAAACTCTAAAATTTATCACGTGCCAACAGGGGCACACTACAGCCAAACCATGAACAACGTCATTTGGTTCTGTACGGAAAAAGATGCGCAAGAAGCAGGATACACAAAAGCAAAAAACTAACAAAGAAATTCAGTAGCTGCTGAGTTTCTTTTTTTGTGAGTTCCGTAAGTATGTGTATAGGATTGGCTAAATACCATCCAACAAAGAGCGACCAATCCGTATAAGAAGACGCAGTGGCCATATGAGCAGCTGAGGCACCTGTAAAAGAATTTCTGCTAAAACTTCCCATCCACTTACCGTAGTATCTTTCTGCTGACGGCGTTTTTTCATAGTCATCATCCATTCATTTGAAAATATACATTAATTATACAATGAAAGGAAGATTAGGAGTTAATTTTTTCTTTCTTTTCTTTTTCGTGTTAAAGTAGATAGGTAAGAAGGTTTGCTACAAATAACGCAAGCGAAGAGAATAAAGGGAGTTTGAAAATCGTGAAAATAAGGAAAGCAAGAAAAGAAGATGCTTCTGCTGTAACGGAATTACTTTATGACATGCTTGGCAGTATTGCGCGCTCTCACACAGCGGCTACAACGAATGAAGAAGCGCTTTTAAGACTTAAAGCGTTTATTCTGTCTGAGAAGAATCGCTATAGCTATCATCATATTACAGTCGCAGAAGTCGATGAGAAGGTAGTTGGACTTATGCTTTGCTACGAAGGAAGTATGTTACAAACGCTTTATGAACCAGTTAAGCGTTTTGTGCGTGCTAAACTTAATAATCCAGCGTGGGAAATTGATATAGAAACTGAACATGGAGATTATTATATTGACTCTCTATGTGTAGATGAAGCTTACCGTGGAAAAGGGATAGGAACGGCTCTTTTAAATGTAGCCAAGCAAGAAGCCAAAAAGCGTAAGATGTTTTTATCGTTAAACGTTGAATATAATAACCTAGAAGCCAAAAAATTGTATCAGCGTATAGGCTTTCAAGAGTATAAAACCATTTTTATTGATAAAAAACCATTTTTTTATATGAAGACTGCCTGAGCATCTTTACGGTAGTATTTTTTGTGATAAAATGGATATATAAGTAAAATAATAAGAACCAACAGCTCAGCACTTTTGCTGAGCTTTCCTGTAAATCGCGTAAACGTATCAAAATGGAAAGAATCCTACATCCAATGGACCATAAGCAAGCGGTCATGAAAGTATGTTTGCTGATGTGCCACATGAAAGGAGCGTGCATGAACATCAGAGATCTTCCGTTTAATATGAGTTATCGATTTAATGAACAGCTTCGAGAAGTTCCGGTTAACCCACACCAAATGAAGCAGGGAATTATCTATTTAAAGAAACGAGCTCTTGAAGAAGAGGATGAGTGTGCCGCTGCTAAAACATATGGACATATTGGTGTATATGAGCGCATACTTGGAGAATTAACGAGCAGTGAAAGACATCTGCTGCTGGCCATTTATCTATATGACCGGCATGCTGATACAATAGGTGAATTTTTGAATACGATCCGACTTGGACATACATATCACTGGCAAGAACAGTGGGATAAAGCGAATGAAACGTTTCAGCTACTCATTGAACAATTAAAAGCAGATGAAGACCTTCACATATATGAAGACTTTGTCTATCAGCATTATGGAAAATGTTTACTTGATCAGCGGGTTGTTTCCAGAGCACATCACTATTTTCAACGTGCGTTAGAAATTCGATTGAAAAAAGGCGATAAAGAATTAATTGAGTCAACTAATTCCTGCATACGTCTTTGTTTAAATAAATTAAAACATTCCTAGTATACATAAAAGATAAATGACTCATAGCCTTGGTTACACATAATGCATAAACTTTCCGTTTGACAAACGTATTTGAACATATTATAGTCATACATGGCAATTTAAGAATACGTAATATAAAAACTAAACATAAGCGTCTCTTCTCTTTTGGAGAAGGGGCTTTTTTATGTGAATTTTTATGCCGAGGAGGGTTTAATCGATGAGTAAAACAGTAAAAGATGTCATCTTTTTATTAATAGGTTCGTTTGTATTTTCACTTGCAGTTAACATGTTTGTCATTCCAATAGGACTAGGTGAAGGCGGCGTTACGGGTATATCAATTATTTTATATTATACAACGCATCTTTCAACGGGCATCACTAACTTTATTTTAAACGGTATCTTGCTTATCGTAGGGTATAAATTTTTAGAGAAAAAAACCATCGTCTATACGATGATTACGATTATCGCTACATCTATTTTTCTTCATGTAACTGAAGGCTGGGGTCTTCAGTTACATGAAGAACTCATTGGCATGATTTTTGCCGGTGTACTGCTAGGCGTTGGAATTGGGATGATTTTGCGAGTTGGTGGAACAACAGCAGGTTCAGCCATTATTGCTCGAATTCTAAATAAGTTTTTAAACTGGAAAGTCAGTCATGCACTTTTAATGGTTGATTTACTAGTGGTATTGGCTTCTTATTTTATTATTGGAATCGAAAAGCTACTATTTACAATCGTCATGCTGTACATTACAACAAAAGTAATTGACTTCGTTATTGAAGGGTTCGATGCCAAAAAGGCCGTTACCGTTATTTCAAGCAACAAAAACGAAGTAGCGGATCAAATAAATGAACAGCTTGATCGCGGAGTAACGATTCTAAACGGTCGAGGAAACTATACAAAAGAATCAAAAGAAATCTTGTATGTAGTCATTAATAAACAAGAGCTTATTAAACTTAAAAAGCTGATTAAAAAAATTGATGATGAAGCATTTGTGATTGTACACGATGTACGAGATGTAATTGGAAAAGGCTTTCTAAGTGCATAATGCTGTGGTTCTTGGCAATTTTTTCTGACGTTGGTGTTCTCCGGAAAAGTATGATATAAGTGTGTCTAGAGACAATTCAATATACGAAAGGAAGAACCCATATGCGTAATAAAAGGCATGTAAAACGTCTTCTTCAACGTCGAATTCGTTCTTTACGATACGTTGTCTTGATTTTATTTACGATACTGATCTTAAAGTACGTTAGTGAAATTATGTAACTTTTTTATATGAGTCTTATCGCTGATTTGGAGTGCTTTTTCTTTTAATTTAGTAAACCAATTTGTATAATAGGTTTTAAGAAGGAGGAGTTCCATGAGCATTCCCAAACCATTAGTTCAGCTTAATCAACTCTTTATCGTTATAACGGTTTTGATCGCTTTACTTGCGGCAAAGTGGCTTTTACTTTTGCCTTTTCTCGTTGGAGTAGTCACACTTGCAACAAAGCGTAATCCCGTAATTATGGCAGGGAAAACGCTTCTCAAAAAGCCTGCTTCTTCTTATCAAATGGAAGACCGGGATCAGCAGCTTTTTAACCAATGGATTGCAACGATATGTATGGGAGTTGCTTTCATTTCTTTTTTAGTGGGTTATACGCTTGTCGGCTATGTATTTAGTATAATGGTCATTCTTGCTGCTGGTGTAGCACTGATGGGATATTGTATAGGCTGCACGATTCGTTATCGATATATGATGTGGAAATATAAAAGAAAAAAACACGCTGCATAAACAAAGCCTCGATAAGGCTTTGTTTTTTTATGCTCATTTGTATGCGTTAATCATCATAACGGGTGAAAACAAGTGTTGGAGCGCCTATATCCTTCAAAAACCTTTGTTGACAAAGTAAGGTAAACAAATTAAACTTTTTATGATAATAATAATCGTTACGATTTAAAAGGGGGAAGTTATAGTTAGAAACCGTACATAAAAAAAGATAGTTTTGAATAAAGGAGGGGTTTTATATGAGAAAAAGGATAAGTTTGCTATGCTTAACGCTTGCTGCGATAGGTATGCTAGTGGCATGTTCGGCTAACTCTGCGAGTACCGAAGAAAAGAGTGAAAAGAAATCACTTACTTTTGTATCGAATTTTCCAAGTGACACGCTCGATCCACAGTTAAATTATACAACTGTACGAGCCGGTATTGCCGAAACGTTAGTGAAAGTTAATGAGCAATTACAGATTGAACCGTGGCTTTCAAAAAAGTGGAAAACAGAAAATGATGGGACGACCTGGGTGTTTGAGATTAGAGACGGGATTACGTTTCAAAATGGCAAGGATCTGAATGCTGAAGCTGTGAAACATTCGTTAGAAAGAACGATAAAAGAAAGCGAAGCAATGAAAAGTGCACTTAAAATTAAAGAAATGAAAGCCAGTGGCCAAATCTTAACCATTACAACAACAGAGCCGCTTGCCACGCTGCCTTCTGAACTTGTTCATCCAAATACAGCAATTATTGATGCTGATGCTCCAAATAAAAAAAGTAAACCCGTGGGAACAGGGCCATTTAAAGTAGCTTCGTTTAAACAGGATAATGAAATGAAAGTAAAAAAATATAAAGAATACTGGGGCGGGGAACCAAAATTGGATGAAGTTGTGTTAACATTTAATGATGATGAAAATGCAAGAACGTCCGCTTTGCAATCAGGTGAAGCCGATATTGTATACCGTCCGGCTATTGAAAGCTTAAACACATTAAAAAAAGATTCTTCTATCGTAGTAGATATACAGCCGAGCCTGAGAAATCAAATGCTTTTCTATAATTCAAGGCAAGAAGCGTTTAAAGATAAAAATGTTAGAAAAGCGTTTGATGTATTATTAAATCCAAAAGACGTTGTCGATACAGCGCTTGCAGGTCAAGGATCCCCAGCAAATGGTCCATTTTTAAAGAGTTTAGATTTTTCGAACGATCAAAAAACGAAAACCTATGGACCGAGTGAGGCTCAAACATATTTAGAAAAAGCCGGTTATATACTCAAGGATGGAAAAGCAATAAAAAATGGAAAACAGCTTTCCTTTAAGCTCGTTACATACCCTTATCGTCCAGAGCTGCCTTTAATGTCACAAATGCTTCAGTCAGAAGCAAAAAAAATTGGTGTAAAAATAGACATTCAACAAGTAGAAAATATGGACGAATATATGACAACAAAAGATGAATGGGGAATCGTTACATATAGTCTAGTAACCGCGCCGCGAGGAGATGCAGGATACTTCTTTAATGCTCTTTACATGGAGGGAGGAGCATTTAATGTTGGGCATTTTCATGAACCAGCATTAGCATCCATTATTAATGAGCTTAATAAAACCGTTGATCAAAAACAGCGCAATAAGTTAGCAAGACAAGCCGGAGAAATAGCAGAAAAGGAAACGCTGCACTCTTCGATTGTTCATCCGAATAATTTTGTGGCCTATAGAGACAATGTGAAAAATTGGGTCACAACCAAAAGTGAATACTACGTGATAACAAAGGATTTAGATGTGAAATAGATATGAAATTAATTGGTAAAAGAATAATAGAATTACTCATTTTTTTAGTTATCCTATCGTTTCTCAGCTTTGTTTTGATGAAGCTGGCTCCAGGAGACCCAGTTAAGCAAATGCTCCGCGTAGATGACGTGGCAGTTTCTGAGGAACAAATAAATAGTTTGCGAACAGAGCTAGGGTTTAATGAACCCGTATATATTCAATATGTAAAGTGGCTGAAGCGCTTTTTTCAGTTTGATTTAGGATCTTCATATATGATAAAAGAGCCTGTCATTAATGAATTAGCCGAGAAGTTTCCGGCTACGCTGCGCTTAACGGCTGCATCTTTGGTTGTGATGCTGCTAATAGCTGTGCCACTCGGCACGCTGTCAGCACTATACCAGAATAAGTGGATTGATTATCTCAGCAGAAGTATTTCCTTAATTGGAGCGTCTATTCCCAGCTTCTGGCTCGGTCTTTTGTTTATACAGCTGTTCTCCGTGCGTCTTCAATGGCTTCCTTCGATGGGGACAGGCACAGCAGCTCATCTTGTGCTGCCTTCTTTAACACTTGGTTTTGCCATGTCCGCTGTGTATATGCGAATGGTTAGAGCTAGTCTGCTAGAAGGACTGAAACAAGATTTTGTACGATCCGCTCGAGCAAGAGGAATAAGTGAAAGCCGCATTTTTATTTTTCACGCGTTCCGGTATAGCTTAACGCCCATCCTTACCATTTTAGGAACGAGCTTAGGCAGTTTGCTTGGAGGAACGGTCATCATTGAAGTGCTTTTTGCTTATCCTGGCATTGGAAAATTAGTTATTGATGCGATTATGAATCGCGATTATCCTGTGATTCAAGGGTATATTTTGTGGATGGGCCTGTTTGTTGTGTTAATTAATTCACTTGTGGATTTGAGCTACAAATATGTAAATCCCCAGCTCTATGTAAAGGGAGGGGATAAAACGTGAAAAAGCCGCAGCTTCCTTTTGTAGTGGTAAGCGTGTGTGGTATTGCGCTTATTTTATTTTGTCTGTTTGGAAGTCAGCTAACACCGATGGATCCAACACAAGTCAATATGCAAGACCGGCTTCAAAAATCCACCGGTGATCACTGGTTAGGAACTGATCACTTAGGCAGAGATCTCTTTTCACGAATCGTAGCTGGAGCTCAGACCACAATTGGGACTAGTTTTCTTGTCTTAGCTCTTTCTCTTTTGATTGGAGTACCCGTTGGCTTAGTTTCAGCGTATATTGGAGGAAAAATAGACCGCTTTTTAATGAGAATTGTAGACGCTTTTTTAGCTTTTCCTGACTATATTGCAGCCATCGTCTTAAGCGGACTGTTAGGGCCTGGATTATTGAACTTAATTGCTGCGATGGTTATTGTAAAGTGGGTTAGTTATGCAAGGGTAGTGCGCAGTATTGTGCTTCAAGAAAAGTCAAAAGAATATGTGCTGATCGCTAAATTAAACGGAGTGGGAACACTGCCTTTAATCCTGCGCCACTTTCTTCCTCATGTGGGAGGACATATTCTTGTTCTTGCTACGCTGGATATAGGGAAAATTATTTTAATGATGGCTTCACTATCCTATATTGGACTAGGGACTCAGCCGCCTACTCCGGAATGGGGAACGATGCTAAATGAAGGCAGGGCCTACTTTTACAATGCTCCGCAGTTAATGTTGATACCAGGCTTGGCCATTATTTTATTTGTGCTGACGTTTACAGCTTTAGGTGAATATATTCGAGGAAAATATCAAGTTAGTCGGTAAAAGAGGTGATTGTCATCGTTTTAGAAATAAAACATCTAGTCATTCATAATAAAACAAAACAAATTGTAAAAGGCATTTCTCTTACAATCGAGCAAGGACAGTGGATGGCGCTCATTGGAGAAAGCGGAAGCGGTAAAAGTATCACTGCTGCATCAATAGGAAGGTTGTTGCCGTCAGGTGTCACGCTTAAAGGAGGCTCTATTACTTTTAAGCAGGAAGGATATGCGCCTATCCTTGGAAAAGATATTTCGTATATCTTTCAAGATTATCGAAGCGCCTTTACGCCTTTTTTAACAATCGGAAAGCAGTTTGATGAAACGATTCGTACACATTGTAAACTGTCTAAAAAAGATAGGAAAGCTGCTATTTTTCAGGCTCTAAAAGCTGTGAATTTACCGAATGAACGCGTGTATAAAAGCTATGCTTCTCAGCTGAGCGGTGGACAGCTTCAGCGAGCAGCGATTGCTTTAGCACTGGTGATGAAGCCTGCCTTGATTATTGCAGATGAGCCAACTACTGCTTTAGATAGCGTGGCAGCAGCTGAAGTTCTTCAGCTGCTGTATAAGCTGAAAGAAGAAGCAGGCTGTGCCATTTTATTCATTACCCATGATTTGCGTCATGTGCGGAAATATGCAGACCGAGCAGCCATTATGTTAGCAGGAGAAATCGTGGAAGAAAACAGTATCGAATCTCTGTTTCAAGCTCCGGATCACTTTTATACAAAAAAACTGTTTAACGCCATTCCTTCTTTACAGAAAACGCCTGATCGATTGTTAGATACGCAGAAAAAAGTGTTGATATAGGAGTAAGATATGAAAGAAAAAAGTATATTACGCGTCACGGAGCTGGTGAAACAGTATAAAGACGTTAAAGCGCTAAATAATGTTTCCCTGCATATCGATAAAGGGGAATGCTTAGGGGTTGTTGGAGAAAGTGGCAGCGGAAAAAGTACGCTTGTAAAAAGTGTGCTAAGGTTAACAGAAATTCAGCAGGGAGAAGTATGGTTTGCAGAGAAACCTCTTCACCGGTTAAAAGAAAAAAAACTGCAGCAAGCTCGTCTAGGCATGCAAGTTGTATTTCAAAACCCCGCGGCTTCTTTTAATCCAAAAGTAAAAATCATCGATTCTTTGCTCGAGCCTTTGCGGCAGCAGCGAACCGTTCCTTCATTTTTATCTCATGTGAGCAGAAACGAAAAAGAACTCGCTTTTTATTTGTTAGAAACAGTCGGGATTAGCGCAGAATATGCGTTGAATTATCCTCATGAACTCAGCGGTGGACAGCTTCAGCGTGTAGCGATTGCGCGTGCCATTAGCGTAGGTCCGTCTCTGGTGCTATTAGACGAGCCAACAGCGAGTCTTGATGTTACGGTACAAGCGAAAATTTTAAATTTATTAAAAGATTTGCAGGAGACGTTTCAGCTATCTTATTTGTTTATTTCGCATGATTTAGCAGCGGTAAATTTTATGAGTACCCGCATGATAGTTATGCAGCAAGGTGAGATTATTGATCAGTTTGAACGTGCAAAGCTATTTGATAAAAACAGGCATCCCTATACAAAAAAGCTTGTGCGTTTATTTGAATAGAGAGTAAAGCTCTTCGTTTAATATACTAAACGAAGAGCTTTTTTATAAATGAGAATGAGACAAAGTCAGGGATGCGGCGGTGGAGTATGCATATGTATAAAATGATAGCCTGCTTGGCAGAGCATGACAAAACTAACGCTGAGTACAAGGAGAGGAATTAGCTTGTTTTTTCCTCGTTCTTCATATAGTCCGGCTACGCTTAAAAGGAAGCCAACAGTAGCTAATGGAGGAGAGACGCGAAAGAATAAATCTGCAGCGGTAAACGCTTGATTTGTATATTTATAATAAAAAAATAGACCTGTAATCAATAAAAATAGCCCAATCCAAAACAGCGTAAGTTTTCCAAAAAGGGTTTTAGGCACTGCGATTTCACTCCTTTTGTCAGTCAAGTACCATAAAATACTAGCATAAAATGTTCTGGTTTGCATTAGAGAAAAAGAACGTGAATTATACAATAAGTGTAAAAAAACAGATTTGAAGTAGGAGGAGATGAAGTATTCAAAGCGCTTTATGTAAAAAAATACATATCGTTGGATCTGTTGGAAGTGGAAAAACAACTCTTGCTCGTTTATTATCCCATGAATTAAAAGTTCCTCACTACGAACTTGATAATATTATTATTATGTGGGAACGAACATATGAAGGAGATAAAAGAAGAAGTGAAGCGGATAGAAAAAAGTGTTTACATCATATTTCAGCTTCAAAAGAATGGATTATAGAAGGCGTACACTATACGTGGGTGAATGAAAGTTTTAATAGAGCTGACCTTATTATTTTTCTCGACATCTATTATCTAAAAAGAATATGGTTTATTATAAAAAGGTATGTTCTGCAAAAAGCTAAAATAGAAAAAGCAAATTATGCACCGACGTTTTCTATTTTCATTAAAATGTTTCAGTGGAATGCGGATTTTGAAAAGCAAAGTAAACCTGAAATTTTGCATATCCTTCGTACGTCATATAACGATAAACTTATAATAGTGAAAAAGAGAGAAGAGATAGAGCACTTTATATCGTAAGAAAACGCCGCTCAGTTGATGAGCGGCGTTTTTTGGTTTTTATTCTATCAACATAGAAGCGCCTTTTTTTTCACAAGCTTTTGCAAGGTTTTTGAGCAGCTGATTAAGAAACTCTTTGTCCATTTTAAGCCACTTTTCTTTTTGCAGCCCTTCTACGATATAGGAAGAAAAAAACCACACGTCGTTTTTGATGGCAGAGCGATTTGTTTCAGCGATTACGGTTAATGCCTTAATGACAGCAGACATCACGGAAACATCTTCTTTCCCATAATGGCGAATTTGGTAGAATGCTTTGTACAAATAATCCATAAAAGAAGGTTTTTCTAGCATGACGCGAATGCACCCTTCTTCATCGTAATAATAAGAGGAAGAAGAATAGCTTTTTCCAAGTTTAATAAACACTTGCGTGAGCTGTTCAATGCAGTTAATGGCTGTTTCAGGATCATTAATAGCGGGTGAAATAGCTCTTAATGCAATTTCACTCAGCTTTTGAATCCCTAACTTCACATCTTGAATCGATTCTTGATCATTTGTAATAAACAAACAATGAAGAAATTTTTCGTGTTCTAATGATTGATCGTGATGGATCACGCTTAGCAGAGGTGTGTCTTCTTCGACGTACTCACCGGGTGCTTTTTCAAGTTTCACAATAACATTATGTTTAGATGCTAGTGTAGTTAAATGCTTGAGTTCAATATAGTGAATATATCCTTGTTTGTTACTTTTAATTTGCAGCGTGTTTTCACTATCAAAATTAAGCTGTTCTTCATTTTTTGATTGAGGTGATTTTTGCTGTTCTAGCTGCCGTTCTTCAATGGTTAGCATCGTTTTTTGGGCAATGTTTGAAATTAAGTTGCCGACTTTAATCCAGTTAATGACATGATGAATTAAAAATACAAACATACCTAGACAAATGAAAGCTACCAAAATGGCTAGTGAAGGAACAATGAAAGTGTTGCTGACTTGATTGCTTCGAACTTGAATAAGTAGTACAAGCACGTACACATACCCACCGATAAAAGTGCCAAGCACACGCTGGGTTTTGGCATCTGTATTAAAATTTTGAATCGTTCTAGGAGAAAACTGGCCTACAAACGTAGTCAGTACCACTAACACAGAAGAAAACGTAATCGTCGTCATCGTTAATAAGGAGTTTGACACTGAACTCAAAATAGTATGAGCAAGCTCTTTATCCGTTAGAAATACAGAAGGAACCAACTTTAACCACTGTTTATGAGCTGTTAAAAATCGGTCTATAAACGTACTAATAGTGGCTAAAACAAAAGCAACGATTCCGTATATAGAAGGAGTAATCCAAAAATTAGCTTTGATTCGATTTTGCTGCAGTTTTATTGACATAACGAAATCTCCCGTATCATGATTTAATAAGTTCGGACTTCTTTTAACTCGAAGAAAAAAAGGTAGTCATACTCATCCCCCTATTATTACCCGCATCAGCAGGGGAAAAACTTCTTTAAGAAAAGTTTTGTCATTCATTTGTAAAGGGTAAAGATTAAAAAGGAGGGAAGAGCCGTGGCATTTGATTATTCACTTGATTTTGAGCATGTCGATTTTAGAAAACATCCTGAAAAATATAGAGTAGGAAAAGGCGAGCAAGGAGTTCTGCTTGTTGAGCCCTATAAAAGTGAAATTCTTCCTCATTGGCGATTTCGAACACCTGAAATTGCTGAAGAATCCGCGGATGCTATCTATCAACTTTTTTTAACCTACAAAGAAAAAAACGATTTTGTTGGAATGGATATGGCTCGCAAATTTCTCCAAATGGGATACACGCGATCCAGGCGCTACGCGAACTATAAAGGTGGAAGAAAATACAGCAAAGACGGAGAGCGTAACGAAAGGCAAATTGATGAACAAAAAGCAGAATCGGCGGCTATTTTTATGGAAAAATGGAAGGAAGCACGAGAGAATAAAGAGTACTTGCAGTTAAAAAAAGAGCATCAAAAAAAGTACGGATAATCAGCTGTTATCCGTACTTTTTTTCTTTGTGACTTCGATTCGTTTGATATGGTGATGTTCAATATCAATGACTTTAAACAAAAAACTTTCGTGTGTGATGCTATCACCTTTAGCAAGATCAAACTTTTCGGTCAGCATCCAGCCGCCAATGGTATCAACGTCTTCTTGTTCAATAGTTGTTCCGAGTAAATCATTTACTTCTTCAATCAACACCTTCGCATCGAGTACGTAGTGATTTTCATTCATTTTGTGTACGTCCGGTATTTCATCATCATCAAATTCATCACGAATTTCACCAACAATTTCTTCTAAAATATCTTCTACCGTTACAAGCCCTGTTGTTCCTCCGTACTCGTCTATTAAGATGGCCATGTGAATTCTGTCTTTTTGAATTTTAAGCAATAAGTCGTAAATGGCGATGGAATCAATGACTTGAATGATGGGCTTCATATACGTTTGCACGGTACGTGGTTTAATATCATCTTCTTTTATGTAATCCGCTAATATTTCTTTAATATTAACTAATCCCACCACTTGATCTTTGTTTCCATCTACAACTACTGGATAGCGAGTATATTGCTCTACTCTAGCCATTTTTAAGAATTCTTCTATTGTTTCATCTGCTGATACGCTAACAACTTCTGTACGAGGCACCATGATTTCTTTAGCCGTACGATTATCAAATTCAAAAATATTATTCATGAACTTAAACTCCGATTGATTAATTTCACCGCTCTCATAGCTTTCAGATAAAATAATTCTAAGCTCTTCTTCACTATGAGCTACTTCATTTTCAGAAGCTGGCTTCAGGCCGAATAATCCTACAACGCCTCTGGCTGAGTGGTTTAAAAGCCAAATAAACGGATAAAGTAACTTAGAAAAAAGAATAAGGGGACGGGAAAATAACAGCGTCACTTGTTCGGCTTTTTGAATTGCCACCGTTTTGGGCGCAAGTTCTCCAGCTACCACATTTAAAAATGTGACAATCGAAAAAGCAAGAACAAAAGATATGACATGCGAAAGTGATGTAGCAAAAGGAAGCATGTCAATAAGCGGCTCTAATAAATGACCTACCGTAGGTTCACCTATCCAGCCTAGACCCAGTGCGGTAACCGTAATGCCCAGCTGTGTGGCTGAAAGATAACCATCTAAATTTGATACTACTTTTTTTGCTGCTAAAGCGTTCCGGTTCCCTTCTTCAATTAACTGGTCGATTCTAGTCGACCGTACCCTAATGACGGCAAATTCCGTTGCAACAAAAAAGGCTGTTAATATGATTAATACGATGAATAAGATGACATTTACTGTTTCCAAATTTATCTCCTTACCCCGTTGAAACGGATAAGGGAACACCTCCTTTATAAAAGTTTGATGAGCTGATTTATATGGTAAATAAAGAATATCATGTATACTGTTCCCTTAATCTCCGTAGAAATAAACTTACCGAAAAGAAAGAGCACTTTTTAATAACCCGCAACATTTTTTGGCAGAAAAAGTGTAAACTAAACACTATAAAATGAACGAAAAGAGATAACGTGATACTTTAAAAGGATGTAAATAGAAGTAGGAGTCGATTGTTTTTATGGAATTTTTTCTGACGATATTAGTCTTATTGGCTTTGATTGGTCTATCTAATATCATTAATCATTTTGTACCATTTATTCCTGTTCCATTAGTTCAAATAGCTTTGGGAGCAGGGCTTGCTATCTTGCCATTTGGCGGAGATGTCCATTTGGAGCCTGAATTATTTTTTATTTTATTTATTGCCCCACTATTATTTAATGATGGGAAAAACGTGTCCAGAGCTGCTCTTTGGAAGCTTCGTACACCTATTTTATTACTAGCGCTGGGACTGGTTTTTGTAACGGTGGCAGTAGGGGGATATCTAATCAACTGGCTCATTCCTTCCATTCCATTACCGGCTGCATTTGCACTAGCGGCTATTTTGTCCCCAACAGATGTAGTGGCTGTTGGAGCTATGGCGAGCCGAGTAAAGCTGCCTAAGCGAATTATGCATTTGCTGGAAGGCGAAGGGCTGATGAATGATGCCTCTGGTCTTGTAGCGTTTCAAGTAGCAGTAGCTGCTACCGTAACGGGCGTCTTTTCGATAGTAGATGCTACATTTCAGTTCCTTTGGGTAGCGCTGGGAGGTTTGTTTGTAGGAGCATTTATCGCTTTTCTGATTATCAGACTGCGTGTACTTGTTCGACGTTTAGGAATGGAAGATATTACGATTCATATGTTAATACAAATTCTAACTCCATTCGTTGTCTTCTACATTGCTGAGCATTTTCATTTATCAGGAATCTTGGCAGTTGTAGCAGGCGGGATTGTGCATGCGATTGAGCGCGACCGAGAGGAATCACCTAATCAGCAGCTTAAAGTAGTATCAAAAAGTACTTGGACGGTTATTTTATATTTGTTAAATGGCTTGGTGTTTGTACTGCTTGGTCTGCAAATACCAAAAGTGGCGAAAGCAATTATTCAAGATCCAAACTTTAATAATGGACAAGTGCTTCTTTATATTTTGATTATTACTGTCTTTTTGCTTGTACTACGATTTATTTGGGTAATGGTGTCATGGTCAGTAGGCTGGTATTACAAAAATAACAAGCATCTAAAACCTGAGCCTCGGTCTATTGGCATTATCACGGTTTCAGGTGTACGAGGAGCTGTTACGTTAGCCGGAGCGTTTTCGATTCCATATACGCTTGATAACGGCAGTGATTTTCCGGAACGCTCTCTGATTATTTTTCTAGCAGCAGGCGTTATATTGTTAACCTTAGTTGCGGCAAGTATTCTTTTACCTGTCATTGCGAAAACAGAAAAGGCGCCGAAAAAGCCTGAGCGCAATACAAAAGAGGTTAAAGCACGCATTAAAGTGCACAAAGCTGCTATTCAGCGGTTAAAAAGAGAAATGACCGAGGAAAATCGTGGAGCAGCGCTTTCGTTAATTTCAACGTATAATACAACGATTAATAACATCATTGTTAAAACTCATCCTTTAGAAGCCTCTGAAAACAAACAGTATGAAGAAGAAATTCGATTGCTGGCTCTTCAGGCCAAGGGGAAATTGGTGGAAAAGCTATTAAAAGAGGAAAACATAGACCGTGAGACAGCGTATATTTGTTTGGAACATACGCACAAGCTTGAAATGGCTGTAACCAATCGTGTAAGGTACAAATTATTGGTGAGTTGGATGAGGTTTAAAAAAGTTTTATTATTACTAGTCCGAATTTTTTCACCGAATAAGCAGGCGTTAAGAAAACAAAGCTTGCGAAGAAGAAGCAAAGTGAACAAAGTACGTATTCAAATGATGGAAGAAGCGATAAAGGTCATTAAAGAAAATATGAACGAAGAAAATCGAATGATTTCACTTGCTATCATTAGTGAATACCATAGATCCATGGCAAGACTTAGAAAAGAGAGTACGGAGTATAATTCGGGAAAACGTAAAAAAGCAACGAGAGATTTATGTTATAAAGCGTTTCATACCGAGCGGGAAACGGTGCAAGAACTTTATGAAAAAGGAGAAATCACGCGTGAAATCGCTCATAATATCCGAAAAGATATCGCTTTGCGTGAAGCATTAACAATTGAAGAAAATGGTTATTAAAAAGTCGCAGAGAGTAGTCTCTGCGACTTTTTCTAGTAAGTTTCATTCTATTGCTTTTCAAAAAGATAAAGCTTTCCGTTAACAGCAATATCAAACCGAGGCCCTTTAAAGCCGCGTTTTATAAGTTCTTTACGCATAAACTTCATAATGCCTCCGTGGCTGACAATCAGCAAATCGTCTTCTGACTCGGAAATAGCGCGATCTAGCACTGCTGCTACTTTTCTCTTAGTCTCAGCCATATCTTTAC
Source organism: Priestia sp. SRI_019 (assembly GCF_057586255.1). Taxonomy (NCBI): domain Bacteria; kingdom Bacillati; phylum Bacillota; class Bacilli; order Caryophanales; family Bacillaceae; genus Priestia; species Priestia sp. SRI_019. The sequence continues at coordinate 1,804,219 of NZ_JBYCZN010000001.1, forward strand.
GAGCTTGTTTGTTGATGAGTCCGGACATGCGAAACAGTAATGCCCAGAGGATAAAAGGAAGTTTAAATTTTACTGGAATAATAGGCATAGGTATTTCTCTAAGTTCCGGAAGAAGCGTGATCTCTTGTTTATAAATATGCTTTGCCGTTTTGTGTGCTCGCGGCATATCGCTTGAAAAACAGCGTTTCCATTCGATATTATTCAAATCAGTCTCTCCATACGTAATATCTGATTCATCATATTCCTGAAACCAAGTCACTAGTTCATCAGTGGATAAGCGGTTGTTTTCTGGAAGCCCTTTGTTTACTTCGTAATGACGTACTAATGCTACTTTCATTGTGAAATCTCCTTAAAATCTAAGCGCCAAAAATACTTATTCGGCGCAGCTTGATTTTCTTATTTAACGTTATTTTCATCATGCTGCACCTCCTTTCAAATATTTGTAAAATAAGTATAAAATGTATTGAGGAAATTGTAAATACGGCATAGAAGAAGATTTTGAGATAGAATAACTGGAAAATGAAACCTTTTCACAACGTAAAACGTATTACTTATAGATAATTCAAACAAATTGAAATACATATAAAAGGGTGGATTATAATGATGGATACAGAGAGAAAAGTGAACATCAGAGAAGAGTTTGGAACATTATTTGCACAAGGGGATTTTAAGAAGCTTTATGATTGTGTAAGCGAAGAATTTAAACGTCAAGTTTCGCTTCAGCAATTTTTAGAGCAGAGCAAATTGTTTAATCAAGGAGAACAGTTCTACAGACTAGAAACAAATCTCTATTTAACTCCTCAAATTGAGCAGTTTATTTGGTTAAATTCTAGGCAGACAAAATTCATCAGCGTCATGTTTGATGAACATAACATTATACAAGCACTTGTGATTGCTCCTATAGAATCATTTTCAGAGAGAGATCGATGGAGTACAAACAAATATACGATGCCGATTCAAAGTGAATGGTTTGTCTATTGGGGAGGAAAGCATGAGGTGTTGAACTATCACCATCCAGTCGAAAACCAAAGGTATGCGTATGATTTAGTCGTGCGAAAAGGAAAGCAAAGCTATAAAAATGATGGAACGAAAAACGAAGATTACTATGCTTATGGAAAAAAAGTTGTAGCGCCGCTTGAAGGAGTCGTTATCACAGCAGCTGATGGTCAAGAAGATAATGAAATTGGACACACGAATAAAAAAAATCCTTTAGGAAATCACGTTATCATTGAGCATGAAGGAAAAGAATACAGCGTGCTTGCACATTTGAAGAAAGGAACGGTTTCTGTGAAAAAAGGAGACGTGGTTCGTAAAGGAACGCTGCTTGGAAGATGTGGAAATTCCGGGAATTCATCCGAACCTCACATTCATTTTCACGTCATGGATGCCTCTGACATCGAAACGTCAAAAAGTTTGCAAATTCAGTTTCATGCGGCCGTTGAACCGATTCGCGGAGATACGGTTATTCCATTTTTTTATTGATTAAAAAGCCATAGCGTTTGCTGTGGCTTTTTATGCAGGGCTTTCCTCAAATATAAAGTCAAGCATCCGTTGAAACAAGTAAAGGATAATGGCTACGGTAGTCATGACAAGGAAAAGCCCAAAATGACTGATATCATACAGATTATAAAGCCCAATTTTAGCGAGAAAAGGAACAATAACATAACCATGAATCAAATCCAAAATAATGTTAACAATTATGTACAAGATAAACCCGGGATACGTAAGGTAAAAGACAAAGATCGTAATCACAATATGAAGGCAATAAATCGTTGCTCCCATGCTAGTAAGAAAAAATACGTTTTCTTGAACCGTCCACCAGTGCATTTTTTCCGCTACTTGATAGGCGATTGTCATCATTAATGCAGCAAATAGCCCTACAGTAAAAAATCGTTTAACACGCTGTTTATCAAGCAGCAGCAGTAAAAACCATGGAATAACAAGAATCCCCCATAATATCATTTGATTCATTCATCTTCCCACCTTTTATTTATCAGTAGTTCTTAGTGTAAGAAAGAATTGTAAAAATATACATTCTATAAAGAAAGCGTTTACAATTGGGTTTCTTATCTCTATACTAAATCTTGAATACTTGTATACAAGTTGGCTAAGGAAGTGATGACACATTAAAAAGGTAACCTACCCGGAAAGATGGCTTCGCGGAGCCTCGCTGGGAGAACAAGTTGTTAGCAAATTAAGAATTCAAATTATGAGCGGCGAGCTAAAGAAAGGAACCATTCTATCGGAAAATCAGCTCTCGGCAGAGTTTGGAATGAGTCGATCTCCTATAAGAGAAGCACTGCGAGTCCTTTCAAACGAAGGGCTTATTGAATTGCAGCGAATGGGAGCAGTTGTTATTGGTTTAACAACTAGGGATTTAAACGAGCTGTACGATGTTCGTCTGCTTTTAGAACATTTTGTCTTAGAACGTTTATCTGAAGTCAACCATGATTCGCTTATTAAAAAGCTTGAGCAAAGCATTGATCAAATGAACATGGCAGCTAAATACGATGACTATGTAGAGTTTGCTTATCAAGATTTGCGGTTTCATGAGCTCGTGATTATCGAAGCAGACCACAAGCGGATATTAAAATTGTGGGAAAGCATCCGTGAAATTATTTTAGCTGCTCTTTTAATTACCACTGAAAAAAGGTTTCGAGATGATAAAGCAGCTGTGCTCCCACTGATAAAGCAGCATCATGAAATGATTAAAGCATTAAAGTCTCAAAATACAGAACGCATTCAAGATGAAGTGAAGCGTCACTTTGAAGACACGCGAAATACGATAACAGCTTCACTTTTGAATGAAGCATAAAAAAGGGATAAAAAATTCAAAATGTTTTGGACCTTTTTATCTTCAAGTTGTCGACAAGTATACAAAGGGGATGGAGAAATGAAAGCAGGTGTCTACGTTTCAGAAACAAAAACCGTTATGCAGCAAAAAGCGAAACCGGTTATAAAAGAAGGAGAAGCGCTTGTAAAAGTATCTCATGCTGGAATTTGCGGAACGGATATGATGATTTATTTTGGAAAACATCCTAGAGCACAAGCGCCGCTTATTATGGGACATGAATTCAGCGGAGTTATAGAAGAGATCCGAGGGGAAACAACATTTTCTTTAGGTGACCGCGTAGCAGTTGAACCTACGCTTAGCTGTGGAATATGCGAAGCATGTGTAAAAGGACAGTTTCACGTCTGTAAAAAGTTAAAATTAATTGGCATTGATCAAGATGGAGGCTTCGCGCAGTACGTGGCTGTTCCAGTGAACCGCCTTCACCTCTTGCCAGAGAAACTGTCTAGCGAGCATGCCGCTCTTGCAGAACCTGTAGCAGTTGCCGTACATACAGTACGACGCTCGCGGTTGAAAGTAGGAGACCAAGCTGTCATTTTAGGAGCAGGACCTATTGGACTGCTGATCGGGATGATTGCGAAACGAGCAGGAGCAAAAAAAGTAATGATCTCAGATATTAGTTCTTATCGCTTAGCTAAAGCGAAAGAACTTGGCTTTATACCTATTGATGCAGCAAAAAAAGACGTTGTAAAAGAAGTACAGTTGCTTACGAGCAACGTTGGTGCAGACGTTGTGTTTGAAGTAGCCGGAAATCAAATGACAGCAAAACAAATGGTTGAAACAAGCCGTATTCAAGGAGAGATTGTGGTGGTGAGCGTATACAAAAAAGCTCCAGAAGTAGATTTAGCAGCGATGCACTTTAAAGAAATTTCATTAACTACAACGAGATGTTATACAAGGGAAGATTTTCAGACGGCTATTGATTTACTGGCAAGCGGTGAAATAGCAGCAGATTCTTTAATTTCTCATAAGCTGCCGCTTGAAGATATTCAAGCAGGGTTTGAGTTTATGCAGCGGCCTGATGAATCACTTAAGGTTTTATTTGCACCAAACGGAGAGGGGAATGAACAATGACAGTAGATTTGTTTTCTTTAGATGGTAAAGTAGCAGCGATTACGGGGGCAACAAGAGGAATTGGAAGGTCAATGGCGATTGCTTTGGCAGAAGCAGGTTCGGATATAGCTCTTTTGCAGCGATCAAAGGAATTTCTTGGAGTAAAAGAAGAAATTGAACGTCTCGGAAGAAAATGTTTTATTGTTAATTGCGATCTAGAAAATGCTTCTGAAGTAAGCGAAGCGATCTCATCGGTTGTTGCTTATTTTGGCAAGCTCGATATTTTAGTGAACAATGCGGGCATTCAAAGACGTTCACCCGCTGTAGACTTTGCAGAAGAAGATTGGGAAGCTGTTATCAATGTTAATTTAAAAACCGTATGGCTGTTATGTCAGCAGGCAGGCCGCCAAATGCTTAAACAAGGAAGCGGAAAAATCATTAATATGGCATCTTTGCTTTCTTACCAAGGAGGTATTACCGTTCCGGCCTATGCTGCAGCAAAAGGCGGAGTTGCTCAGCTTACAAAGGCTTTATCTAATGAATGGGCAGCAAAAGGCGTAAATGTTAATGGAATTGTACCAGGGTATATTGCTACTGATATGAATGAAGCACTTATTAACGATGAAACGCGCAGCAGACAAATCATTGAACGTATTCCCGCAGGCAGATGGGGGCAAGCAGATGATTTTAAAGGAGCGGTTGTCTTTTTAGCATCTGATGCATCTGCTTATATTCATGGGCACTTACTTGCTGTAGACGGAGGATGGCTAGGAAGATAACGCATGAATGAACGAATTTTTTCATATCATGAACAAACTTAATTAAAAGGAGCGTTCGTGGTATGAAAAGGTGGATGTTAAATGTGGGTATTTCTGTCACAGTGCTCATAACTGCTTGGGCGGTGTATACAAAGCCTGAAGAGAAAGAGGTTTCGCTATTTTCTTACGATCAGCCTTCTATATTTGTTCAAAAAGAAAGCACAGACTTTGAAAAAGTGTTAAAAGCTTTTTTGACGCAGCATGGCTTTCAAGAAGTTAGGGTGCTGAATAACTATGCGGAAGCTCAAATTCTGATTCTTCTACCCCGCGAACACCTTTCTTCCCATAAGAAAAGGGAAATTCAGCAAATGGTAAATCAAGTTGCCAAACAGTATTACGTTCATCCTGATGTAGTTAATGTTCAGCTATATGAAAAAAAGTAAAAAGCCTTTTAGAAAGGGGAATCACCCCTCGATAAAAGGCTTTTTTTACTCTTTTTTCTTCTCTTGTTCAGCGAGCCCTTCTTGTCTCTTAAAATGTGATTTTCCTAACGCATACACAAAACTAAAAAACAAAGGAAGTAAAATAGTTAGCAGCACAAGGCGGGTAAGCATATCGCCCAGATCATTTCTCGTTAAGTAAATATTAATAGCTGCAATGACAATATAAATAAAAATACCGAGGTTTCGTAAAAATCTCTTTAGCATAGATGCATTCATTTTTTTCACCTTACTTTTATATACTCACATTTAAGGTAAAGGAAACGATTCATAAAAGCAACCTATTTACTACAAAGAAAGAAGGAATATAGGAATTTATGATGAATATTTATAGGTTGCCTGAAAATTATGGGGATAAAAATCCTAACATGAAGCCGTTTTATAAAGCTGCCTTCTCTTCAATCAGCTTTATTTCTTAAAAAGGTAAGGTGATGAGATGAAAAGAGTACTGGTAATGGGCGTTTCTCCAGGAGTAGGAAAGTCTACATTTGCCAAGAAATTAGGGGAAAAGCTTGATCTAGAAGTATATCATTTAGACAGCTTGTATTGGCAGCCTGGCTGGATGGAAAGAGACAATGATAGCTTTAGAGAATTGCAGGAGCACATTATAAAAAAAGACAGCTGGATTATCGACGGGAACTATAGCAATTCGTATGACGTGCGAGTGAAGCGTGCAGATACCATTATTTATTTAGAGCTGCCGCTAATCGTTTGTGTGTACCGAGTAATAAAGCGAAGAATCGTATATGCAAGAAAAACGCGTGAAGATATGGCAAAAGGATGCCCTGAAAAAGTAGATTGGTCATTTTTTACGTTTATTCTTACTACGTATCGAGAACGGCAAAAAAAGATGAGAAACCGGTTTAAAAAGCTTAAAAATGATGAGGATTGCAAGATTTTTATGCTGATGAACAGAAAGGACATCGAGAACTATATATACAACCTATAAGGGGAGTATGTGCTGAATTTTGAACAAAAATAGCCACGTAACAAGTTCGCTTGTTACGTGGCTTTATTAAAAAAACAATCATTCTTGCGTAATCTTCAACATTCCTTCTTCGTCGAGCGCAACTGTTAGAGAATGATTGACCTTTGCCATTAAAGGATGAACTTCAGAGTCTCGGTTCGAAAAAAACCACCGTCTTTTAGGCGTTCCTACAAGAAAAAACGCACTGCCGCTTCCTAAAAAGTTAAAGGTCTCGTTTAATAGCCTGTTGTTGCGCACGGTGATACCGGAGTTAATAAGCTGTGTCCCTACAGAGTGGACATGAGGAGTTGTCAAGTTGATTTCTCCTATGCTTAAAAGCGACTTAGAAGAAAAGGGGTCCTTGGATGACGGGCAGTCCGAATGTCTTGAAATGTATTCAACAATATTATGAGCAGGGTCTTCAAAATAAAACGAATGAGCATCAAACGCTTCAAAATAAATCTCATCTTTCTTCTCTTCCGTATTGAGTATGACTCTCTGAGTAGCCCATTGCTTTGCTTCCATAAAACGGTTTGCTGGAACATTAAAAGCAAAATGGTAAAAGGGCTTTGTATGTAGAGAACTTGCTTTAAAGGTTAGCTCACTTTCACCAACCTTGATGGAAAAAGAACGCGGTGAAGCGGCGGTTAATGGAAAATCGAGAGAATTTACATAAAAATCCTTCATTGTGTCCAATAAGTGGGTGTACAGGACAGCTTGATTAATGATCATAAACCATTCCTCCTCGTTTAAGCGTTGTCTAAAATGGTATTACACGAATTTTTCGCTCTCTTTTTGATTACTGCTTTTCCAATGAAGCTGAAAAGAGCCTTTATGCTCAGAGCCTACAAAATTAATACGATATCTCCTCGTTTTTTCAGGTGTTAAATAAAGAGAGTTATTAGTCATTTCAAAAAATCGTGTCTGTTTTGGATCTTCTACGTACAGGGACAGGTCTCCGCTTTTGGTATTTTTAGATAGCGTAAAAGCGTAGGTTACACCTTTTTTGAGTTTAATGCTCCGGGAGTAGCGGCCCGTAAAGCTGTCGTATTCGCCAAAGAAAACCTCACTTCGTTCCTTTTTTATTTTGCCTCCTACAATTTGATTTTCCTGACCGTTAAAGTTAATAAGTAAAAAAGCGATAAGAACAATAAGAAAACTATATTTAAACATAAAAACCTCCATCTACTAAATTATAGATAGTTTTGGATTTCGTCAAATAGTGTTATAGTTTAAAAGGGAAAAATTAACAAAAAGTGAATTATCTTTTTACATGTTATGTCTAACAGAAAGGAGGAAAGAATTGACACAGCGTTTTTATCTTTTAGCAGCAAGTCAAGTAACCGCAAATGTAGGTTTTGTTCTTTATACAATGGCCGTCACTTCTTATATAAAGGAAAACACCGGTTCAACAGCTCTTGCGTCGATGATTACGATGACGAGCTTACTTGCACGGCTCCTTAGCGGCCTTAGCGTACCTTTACTAGCCGATACGTATAAATCCCTTCACATTATGCGGTCTGTTCAAATGATGCAGATAGGTATGCTTGTTGGATTGTATGTGCTGCTTACACAAGAATTTACAGTCACAGTACTAACGATGGGTTTTATCATTGTTGGAATCATTTCTTTTTTGAACGGCTTTTTTTCCATTTTTAAAACGTCAGTTGTACACAGCTTAGTAAATGACAGTCAAAGAATGCAGGCGAATAGCTTGCTTTCAACAATTGATCAAACTTTTCTGTTTGCAGGGTGGTCGCTTGGTGGTTTCGTTTTGTCCTTAACGGGATCCACTCAGTCTCTATTTATAACGGCAGGTCTTCTATCGATTTCATTTGTTTGCTTACTGTTTATAAAAGAAGTCCATACATACAAACAAACACAAAATCGAAGAGTGGCAAAACTAATGGAAGGATGGCGCATTTTATGGATAGATAAACGCATCAGAGCCCTCGTTATAATGGACATCATCGAGTCGCTTTTTGGAACCATTTGGATTGGAGCTATTACTCTTTCTTTTGTGAAAGAAGTGCTTGAAAAAGGAGAAGCGTGGTGGGGATATATAAACGGTGCGTATTATTTTGGAAGCATAGTTGGAGGAATTATTGTGTACCGAATGTCTTCTATGGTAAGAGGAAGGCTTTTGCTTTTTATGTTCTTAGGCTCAATTGGTTATGCTGTTTTAACCGGTTTTTACGGTCTAGTAACGAACCCGTATCTAGCTTTAGTACTTTTGATAATGATGGGTCCTGCCTATCAGCTTCGAGATGTAGCTCAGGAAACCATTTATCAAAATACCTGCAGCAACGGGATGCTTCCTAAAGTAATAGCGGCAAAATCAACTCTTGTACAGGCTGTGTTTATACTTTCCATAGCATTTGTAGGGACAGTAGCCGATCTGTTTGGGGTAAGGTTTGTATATCTATTTTCAAGCTTCATGCTGCTGTTAACGGCTCTGATAGGCGTGGCAGCGTTAGTGTATAACAAGCATTCTATTGAAATAAAATCACCTGCTGAACGGCGAGAGAATATATGAAAATCATCAGGCTAACGTATCTTATGGAGCATGATATAAAAGAACTGCTAATGGAAAGTCAGCAAGAAGGTTTTGCCTTTCTTACAAAGCTAATAGCAGAATATAAAAATGGTCAAAACATATTTAACAAAACAAGAGAAAGGTTGTGGGGAGTTTACGGTGAACAAAACCAATTAATAGCCGTAGCGGGCCTTAATCAAGATCCTTACAGTAAGTGTGCTAACGTTGGAAGAGTAAGAAGCTTTTATGTTTCAGCTCAGTTTCGGAGAAAGGGTATGGGCAAGCGACTTTTAAAAGAGGTCATTCACTATGCAGAGGACTATTATGACACCCTCGTTCTCTATACAAATAACGCTCAGAAAAAATCTGAGCGTTATTCATTACCATTCATATTGCCAATTAGGTTTCTATTTACATGGATTTTAGCATTTTTTCCGTATTGACCAAACCTGTTACTCTTTTTAGTTTGCTTTTTTTAGTTTAAGAGCTGTTTTAGGAGCAGGGCTTTTTTTGACAATATATAAACCGCTAAAAATAATAAGTCCTCCAAGTAGCTGCATAGCATTGATGGTCTCTCCAATGGCTACAGCAGCAAAAACAACGGCAAACAAAGGAATAACATACATATAAACCATTACTTTTGTAGAGCCAATTTTTCCAATTCCTACATACCACATCACGAGTCCGTACACCGTCACAAATAGAACAGAGTATGCCAGAGAGCTCCAGCTGACTATATCTGTGGGCCATACAAGTGTTTGATAGGTGAAAAGACAGTAGACAGTAAGCGGAATAGCGCCGATTAAAGCAGACCACGCAGTCACGCGCAAGGCAGAATATTTTACGACTAAAGGTTTTGCTAAAATCGGGTACCAGCCCCAAGCAATGGCTGCCACAATCCCCATGATGTTTCCGAACCATGCAAGCTGCGACAGCGCATGACTAGAGTGACCAAACAGTAGTACAAACGCAGCCCCGAAAAAAGCAAGCACAGAGCCTAGCTGTGTTTTTAACGAAAAAGCTTCATGCTTATATAATATAGCTAGGATTCCTGTGAAAATAGGAGACATGGAAATAAGTAAAGAAGCATTTGTAGCTGTCGTATACTTAACAGATACCATAAACAGCGTTTGATAGAGCGTAACGCCTACTATGCTGACCGCTATTAAACGTCCCCAGTCTTTTTTTTCGATCCGAATGCCTCGCTCTACTATTCCTGTAATAAGTAAAAGAATAGGAGCAACCATTATAAAACGCAGTGCGCTAAATTGAATGGAAGACATATGAGCAACTCCAAATTTTCCGATTGTATAATTGGCTCCCCAAATTAACGCCACGGATAATAATATCCATTCCAGCCAGCCTTTTTTCATGTAATCACCTCGAGTAAGTATAGAAACTAAATAAGTGCGAATATCCTTAGTTACAAAGTATACAGGAAGAAATTATGTAAAAGGCCAGCCAATTCAGCTATTTTTATCTCATCCACTTGTTTTTAATACAAACAAAAAAGCAGCTACATTAGCTGCGTTCATGACTGTTATCCACATTGTTCTATCTCATCTAATCGCACAAGTTCGACTTTAAAAGCATGATCAATCGGTCGAATTTCACAGTATCCTGAATCATATACGTGAATTAGTACAAAGCGTTTTCCTTTATATAATACTTCTTTGTAGGCTGTCACGAGATACACCCTTTCTTTTCATAGGTTTGTTTTTCATTCTATGAACAAAAAACGGCGTAATTGCCTAATATAAAAAGAATTTTTAAGGTTGATAAAATTGCTTGGCAAAACGAGTTCGCTTATACTGTACTGTGATTCTATTTACGTATAAGTTCTAATTACTAGAACAGCTTTAGCATATGGACAACGAAACCAAACAGCAGTACATAAGGAGCAGCATATGGATATTAATTATTTATATACATTTAAAGAAGTAGCGAAGTGGGGGAGCTATACACGAACGGGCGAGGAGTTAGGGTATGCTCAGTCAAGCGTTACCACTCATATAAAAAAATTAGAGGATCATTACGGTCAAAAACTATTTGAACGAACAGGGCAAAAAATGAAGCTGACTCAGCCTGGTGAAGAATTGCTTTATTATGTGAATCAAGTAACCGAGTTATTAAATGAAGCAAAAGAGCGCCTTACTACGAACGAAGATGCTAGAGGAACCGTTTCAATAGGAACCGTGGAGTCGCTGGCCGCTTATTTTATTACACCGTATATTCGTGAATTAAAAAAGCAGCACCCTTCTCTAAAGATTATGCTAGAAGCGGGGTTATGTCCAAATTTAACACAAGGGATTATTGACGGAAAGTATGATGTAGCCGTTTTGCTTGATCGCCTTCAAGCATCTTCAAGCTTAGAAGTAATTCCTATTCGAAAAGAAAAGATGGTTATGATTGCTTCGCCTTCCCATTCTTTTAGTAAAAGAAACAGCGTTCTAATGGAAGAATTTGAGGGAGAGACCATCATTTTAACTGAGAGCGGCTGCCCTTATCGCACGCTTTTAGAAGAGATGATGCGCAGCAGCGGTATTCATATGCAATCGGTCATCTCGTTTAGCAGTCTTGAAGCGATTAAACAGTGCGTAGCGGATAATTTAGGTATTGCTCTTGTACCGGAAATAGCGGTAAAACAAGAGATGGAAAGTGGAAAACTGATTAAAGTCCCGTTTGACCACGAAGAATTTTATCTTTATTCACAGCTTATATTCAAAAAGAAAAAATGGCTGACGGCACCTATTCAACAATTTATTTCACTTGTTAAAGAAGGTTATCAAAAATATTGATAATAGATATAGAGAATCTTCAATAATGATGAAGTAGTTTTCGTGCTACACTTTTTATAAAACATGAAACTAGAGGTGTAGAACATGAATATATTTTTGCAGCACAATCCTACAAAATTATACTTTGGAAAAAATCAAATTACGAAGCTATCGCAAGAGCTTGCTTCTTATCATAAACAAGTAAACGTTCTGTTAGTATACGGAGGAGGAAGTATCAAACGAAATGGCGTATACGACGAAGTGAAAGCTGAACTTCAGTCTATTAACGCGGTTGTTCACGAGCTGTCTGGTGTAGAACCTAATCCTCGTTTGACTACGGTAGCTAAAGGCGTGGACATCTGTAAAAAAGAAAACATTGATTTTCTTTTAGCCGTTGGGGGAGGAAGTGTAATCGATTGTACAAAAGCTATTGCAGCTGGAGCCGTGTATGAAGGAAATACATGGGACTTAATTACACGTAAAAAAGAGATTACAGATGCGCTTCCTTTTGGAACGGTCTTAACACTTGCAGCAACTGGGTCTGAAATGAATTCAACTTCTGTTATAACAAATTGGGAAACAAAAGAAAAGCTCGGATGGACGTCTTCTCACGTATTTCCCGTCTTTTCTATTTTAGATCCGTCGTACACATTTTCAGTGCCGCGCGATCAAACCGTCTATGGAATTGTTGACAGTATGTCGCATGCGCTTGAACACTATTTTCATCGCACGGAAAATACGCCGATGATCGACGGCTTTATTGAATCTTTACTAAGAACGGCTGTAAAAGAAGGTCCTAAGCTTCTTAAAGACCTGACTTCTTATAAGTATCGTGAAACAATGATGTATATCAGCACGACGGCATTTAACGGAAGCTTAGCAAACGGAACGGACGGGGGAGACTGGGCTACTCATCGTATTGAACATGCTCTGTCGGCCGTATATGATATTCCCCACGGAGGCGGTCTTGCTATCTTGTTTCCTAACTGGCTGGAGCACGTCTTAAAAGAAGATCCTTCTCGTGTAAAACAATTGGCTGTAAATGTATTTGGCATTGATCCAGCAGGAAAAAGCGATGAAGAAACAGCAATGGAAGGAGCAAAAGCGCTTCGCACTTTCTGGAATGACTTAGGAGCTCCGAACAGCTTGCGTGATTATGATATTGATGATGCTGAATTTGATGCGATTGTTGAAAAGACCTTTGTAAAACCAGGTGTTGGAACTTATAAAGAGCTTGATCATGCAAGCGTTAGAGATATTCTAGAAAGATCCAAATAAAAAAGACGAGCTGCCTGCTCGTCTTTTTTATATGTACTCAATAATCCATTAGAAAGTAAAGAAAAAGAAAAAAGCACAGCAAGATGCCTCCTGCTCCTACCGCTATTTCCGAAAAGCCTTGAATAAACGTACTTTTAGGACTACCTCCGTCGTTTTGCAGATGAAATACACGTTTTCTTTTGCGTTCATGTACGATCACCAACGAGCCAAAAGCAACCGATAATAAGGTAAAGAGCGGCACCACAATTAAAAACAGCTTAATAGAATACGCCCAGTACGATATATAGAGCGTATAATACATTGCTCCGGTACTTAAGGCAAAGAGTATTAAAGAAAATAAAAACCACTTCGTAAAACGGTTTTTGCTCATGTATGGTTCACTTCCTTTTATCAGGTGCGTCTTATGATGTAGACAATAAAACACGTCTATCATTTTACCAAAACTTTTTAATACATTCTATTTTAGCGGAAAAATAGGGTTTGTAAGTTTCTTAAAAGTGGTATAGTTCCTAAGAACTATTCATGTGTACATACAAAAAACTGATGATAAATGAGGGAGAAGATGAGCTATGGGGTGCGACGCGTGTCTGCCAATTAGGACAGGATATACGGTTTCTTTTCAGAAATCAAGCGATGTGAAGAAATTGGAAAAATACTTTAAGGATATTTCTCAAAGCCAATGGAAGACTCTTGGAGAAGATATGGTCTGGATGAGGGAAGATATCTTTTGGAGTTTTATGGATTATGTTCATCAGCATCTAGACCCTCGGCATGTGTGGGCTGTAGAAGCCAAGCAGCGGAGCCCGTTTGAAAACCTGCGGGATATGGAGCCAATCACCGTTTTTCAAAAAATGAAAGATGCCTTGTGGATTGATGAGCTGATTGAAGACAAGCGAATTTGCTCATATTATCAGCCGATTGTATCGATTGATCACGAACGCGTGCATATAGTTGGCCACGAAATTTTATCAAGAGGATTAGAAGAAGACGGAAGTATTATACCGCCTTTTAAAATGTTTGAAGCTGCTCAAATAAGAAATAAAACCTTCGCTCTTGACCGAGCCTGCCGCTTAGAAGCTGTAAAAAATGCTAGTATTATTGATCGTCAGCTGATTTTTATTAACTTTATTCCTACAGCAATATATAATCCCGAGCATTGCTTGGCATCTACATTTGCGTTAATTCAAGAATTGAATATAAAACCCGAACAAATAGTGTTTGAAGTGATTGAAACCGAGGATGTTCAAGATATTGAGCATTTAAAAAACATTTTGAATTATTATCGTTCCCACGGATTTAAATATGCTTTAGATGACGTAGGGGTTGGTTATAACACGCTGAAGAGGCTTTTAGAAGTGGAGCCTGACGTGGTGAAGTTAGCATTTGAATTCACAAACGGAGTCAGTAAAAATGAGAAACAGAAAAAAGTGGCCCAAGAGATGTTAGCTATCACCCATAAAATGGGGGCGAAGGCTCTTGCGGAAGGAGTAGAGACAGAAGAAGATTTAAAATGCCTGATAGAGATGGGATATGATTTGTTTCAAGGGTATTATTTTGCAAAGCCTCATCCTACTCCGGTAAAAGAGATTCATTCTATTTACGCTTAGCAGCGAAAAGCAGAAGGATAGAAGCTTCTGCTTTTTGTATGACTAAAGGTAAGAATATTTTAAAAATAAACAATTCACTTTCATTTTGCTAAACAGTTTACAGGAGAAGGGAAGTGCTATAAGATGATAAATATTAATTCTTAGTATTTCTATCAGAAAAGGAGTGGATGATGTGGCGCAAACGTTGCACTCATCATATAAATCAAAGCCTACTACTGTTGTAACAGAATTAAGCCCTATGCAAAAGCCATTATTTGCAGGAGGAGTTATAGCAGCGATTATTTTACTTCTTGCGATTGTGCTAACAACTAACTGGACGCAAGGTGTTTTATTTATGATCGGTCTAGCGTTAGGGATGACGCTTTTGTACGCACGGTTTGGCTTTACATCAGCATTTCGCCGCCTTGTGTCTGTCGGCAATGTTCAAGGCTTGCAAGCGCATATGCTTATGCTTGCAATTGCGTCAACGCTGTTTGCTATTATTTTAAGTACAGGCTTTAGCTTTACAGGGGTAACGCCAAAAGGATATGTTTCACCTGTAGGAGTAAGCGTGATAGTTGGTTCGTTTATGTTTGGAATTGGCATGCAGTTAGGAAATGGATGTGCCTCAGGGACGCTGTATTCGTTAGGTGGCGGCTCCTCTTCCATGATTTTAACGCTTTTAGCCTTTATTGTAGGTTCTATGTTTGGGGCGTATCATTTGCCATTTTGGCAAAAACAACCTTCGCTTCCCCCTATCTCATTAGCTGAATCGACAGGTCTTGGTTATTTTGGAGCTTGGATTGTACAGCTTATCGCGTTCGCAGCGATTTACTGGATTACGATTCAAATTGCCAAAAAGAAAAATCCGCCTATGATGAAACAGCTTCCTACTACAAAAGGGTGGAAAAAGATTATTCGCGGCTCTTGGCCTCTATTCACAGCAGCGATTGTACTGGCCGTGTTAAATGCATTGACGCTTGCTGTAAGAGGAAATCCTTGGGGAATTACCTCTGCTTTTGCTTTATGGGGCGGAAAAGCGATGATGGCAGCTGGGATAGATGTATCGAGCTGGGGATTTTTTCAAGGTGCAAATGGAGAAGCGCTAACGCAAAGTGTGCTAGCGGACTCTACCAGCGTGTTAAACTTTGGGATCATACTAGGCGCTTTCATTTCAGCAGCGGCGCAAGGGACGTTCAAACCAGGAAAGATTAAGCCCGGAGTTGCAGGATCAGCTGTTGTTGGCGGCCTTTTAATGGGATATGGTGCACGTCTTGCTTTTGGCTGTAACATCGGCGCTTACTTTGGCGGCATTGCTTCATTTAGTCTTCATGGATGGGTATGGATGGTGATGGCGATGCTTGGCACAGGCGTAGCACTATTTATCCGACCGATATTTGGACTCAAAAACCCTAAATCTAATGATTCGATTTGTTAAGTTTAGATAAAACCTTCTTTGCATGAGCAAAGGAGGTTTTTTATTTTAGGTGATGTTTGAAAATCTCTATATTTTTGTAAATTCCTTGACGTTTATCAAAGATAATCAGTTTTCTTCATAGCGCTTGTATTACAAAAACCTCTTGTTCTAATCCAAAAAGAAGATAGGAATTTCCTTTTTTTATAAAAATTTCACTTATTTTGCCGATATAACAGGAAGATTGTATGTATTTGGCGAAATGTACATTAAACACCATGTCCAAACACAGTTATTAAAACGTAAAAAGGGGTTTTAACGTTACATGAACAAGTATTTAAAAAAAGCTGTTATTTATGGAAGTTTGTGTTTTTTACTGGGAGCGTGCGGAGGAGCAGGAGAACAAACATCTTCTGAACCGCAGAAAAAAGAAGAAGCTGTAAAATCTAAAGAAGAAGCGACAAAAAAAGAGAAAAAAGAGGGCATTAATACAACCATTAAAATTAGCGCAGCGGGAGATTTTACTTTAGGAAATGATGAAAGCTTCAGCTATGATTCTACTTTTAATGACGTAGCGGCAAGAAATGGCCTTCCGTATTTTACGCAAAATGTAAAGTCGATTTTTGAACAAGATGATTTAACAACGGTTAATTTAGAAACGACGCTGACAACTGCGACTGAAAAAGCAAGTAAAACATTTCGTTTTAAAGGTGATCCTTCTTTTGTGAATATTTTAAAACAAGGAAGTATTGAAACCGTTAACTTAGCTAATAATCATACACGTGATTATTTACAGCAAGGATATGATGATACAAGAGAGAACTTGAAGAAAAGCGGAATAGGCTATTTTGGCTATGAAGATACATACGTCACAACGGTAAAAGGAGTCAAAGTAGGGTTGCTTGGATATCCAGGCTGGGATGACACCAAAGAAATAAGAAGCCAGATTAAAGACGGAATTAAGTCTTTAAAAGAAAAAGGAGCTAAAATTATCATTGTGCATTTCCACTGGGGATCTGAACGACACTATGTTCCTGATACAGCGCAGCAAGCATTGGCGAAATATACAATTGATAACGGAGCAGATTTAATTTTAGGTCATCATCCTCACGTTGTTCAAGGAATTGAAGAGTACAAAAATAAATTTATTGTCTATAGCTTAGGAAACTTTATGTTTGGTGGAAACAAAAATCCAAGTGATAAAGATACATTTGTATTTCAGCAGAAGTTTACGATTAAAGATGGAAAGCTAACGACGAATAAAGACATCAACGTCATTCCATTCCGTATTTCTTCCACAACAGCGCGAAACGACTACCGACCTACGCCTTTAACAGGTGAGGAAAAGGACCGAGTGAAAAATAAACTGATTGATGTTTCCAATCAAATCAAACAGGAAAAGTGGACAGTTTATGATGAAGATAGTAAATGAAGCTCTCAGCATTGAGAGCTTTTTTTATAAACTAAAGCAAAAACAACCAAAAAAATGATATAATGTAAAAAAATAGATTAAAGGTGGAGTTATGGTTAATACAGGTGATATTATTTTTCAAATTCTTATGCTGCTGATTCTTATAGGCGGAGCAGGGATAATTATTGCATTCATTATAGGTGTAAAAAGATTGATTCAAAGGCAGGGAGGAAATGAAAAAAGGCTTCAGCGAATAGAGCAAAGATTAGATGATATGCTAAAAAATAAAGAGTCTTGACTATACAGAAGCACTGTCAATACATCAGTGCTTCTGTACTTGACATTTTATAAAAAAGCAGTAAGATATGTATACATCGTTTATATAGGGAGGAAGTTACATGGCAAAGTCAAAAGCAAAAAAAATGCGTGATAAAATGACGCGTGAAGGAAAGCGAAATCCAGAATTAAACCGCAGCCTGTTTGTATTTGCAGACATGGAAACCCGCAAAACCAAAACAAAGAAGGAAAAACTTCAGCATCAGCAAACAAAACATAAAAAACGATTATCAGACGGAGCGTACAGTACCGGAGATGATCGTTTTTTTATTGCGTTTCATACATCTACAAAATGAAAAAAGAGCTTTTTGACTATCCATCTTCACTTTGCTCAAACATTTTTACTGTAAACTTTCACAAAAAACCCTTATGATAGGAAAAGAAGGGGATGAACTAAGAATGCTTACGATTGAAAAAGTACCTAAAAACCAAGCGGGCGTTTTGCAAAATTTGTATTCTCTTTATCTCCACGATTTATCTGCGTATACACCTTCTTTAGATATTCGCGAAGATGGAGCTTTTCACTTTGAAGAGCTGCCGCTGTTTTGGAAAGTAGAAGGCCTCTCGCCATACTTTATTAAAGTAGATGATAAGCTGACGGGCTTTTTTTTACTTCTTGAACAGCCCGCACTTCAGCAGGAAGCAGATTACTGCATCAATGATTTTTTTATCTTAAACAAATACCGAGGGCAGGGCATCGCTTCCAAAACGGTAAAAGACATTTTCTCTCATCGAAAAGGAACGTATATGATTATTGAGCTTGCAGGGAATAAGCGGGCTATTTCATTTTGGAAACATATTTATAAAAGCTTACATATTTCCTTTCAAGAAAAGAAAATTGAACTTGACGGAGAGCCAACTCTTATTCAAACATTTAGTGTGTAAAACCCTTCTGAAAAACAGAAGGGTTTTTTATTTAAACTAAATATTAACAATTTTCAACAAATTATGTATAATTAAAGATGCTTGTCGACATTTATTCACAGGAGTATTCCTGTAAAGGAGGAGTAAAATGAAAGCGTTATCTAATTTCTTTACGGCGCTTGTGCAGCGTTTTTTACCTGATCCGTTTGTATTTGCTTTAATCTTGACGCTGATTTTATTTGTATCAGGTATTGTTTTTACTCCTCACGGACCGATTGAAATGGTTCAGTTTTGGGGAAGTGGCTTTTGGAACCTTTTAGCATTTGCGATGCAAATGAGTTTAGTGCTTGTCACGGGACATGCGCTTGCCAGCTCGCCGCTTGTAAAGAAGTGGCTTGTGAACATAGCGCTGTTAGCCAAAACTCCGGCACAAGGGGTAATTCTTGTCACGCTCGGCGCAGCTATGGCCTGTATGATTAACTGGGGGTTTGGTTTAATTGTAGGTGCGCTGTTTGCGAAAGAAGTAGCGAAACGCGTGCCGGGATCTGATTATCGGTTTTTAATTTCCTGTGCTTACATAGGGTTTTTAACATGGCACGGAGGCTTGTCGGGTTCGATTCCTCTTGTTGCTGCTACACCTGGAAACCCAATGGAAAAAACGGCTGGACTTATTCCGCTGTCAGACACGATTTTTACAGGGTACAACTTATTTATTACCCTCGGGTTATTAATTGTCCTTCCTATTATGACAAGACTGATGATGCCGACGGGAAAAGAAGTGGTAGAAATTGATCCAAGACTGCTGGCGGAAGATGAAATGGCTCCGGCTACAGTTGTTGAGACCACTTCTTCTAAGCCAACATTTGCTGTACGGATGGAAAACAGCAGGTTTTTAAGTCTGACGATTGCGCTTCTTGGGTATTCATATTTAATTTATTATTTTGCTACAAACGGTTTTAAAATGGATATTAACACAGTGAACTTATTGTTTTTTACAACGGGTATTTTACTTCACCGCACGCCTTTATCCTATATGAATGCCGTTTCTAATGCTGCGAAAGGAACCGCTGGGATTGTGATTCAGTTTCCATTCTACGCAGGTATTCAAGGCATGATGGAGCTATCAGGTTTAGGCGGGAAGCTAACGAACGCCTTTATCTCGATTTCAAATGAAACGACATTTCCGTTTCTTGCGTTTTTAAGTTCTGGCGTTGTGAACTTTTTTGTTCCGTCTGGAGGAGGACACTGGGTTGTACAAGGACCTTTTATTATGCCGGCAGCTGAACAGCTTGGCGTAGATCCGGGAGTCGCTGCGATGGCCATTGCTTACGGAGAAGCATGGATGAATATGGCGCAGCCATTTTGGGCACTGCCCGCACTAGCTATCGCAGGGCTCGGAGCGCGCGATATAATGGGCTACTGCGTGACGACCTTAATTGTATCAGGCTTTATTTTTGCTATAGGACTAACGTTTTTCTAATACGAAAAGGTCAGCTGAAAAGCTGACCTTTTTTTATTCTACATTATAAGCCAACTTCGCGTGCACTCCAGTTCCAGAATTCTTCTGCAAACCGTTCATTTTTTGCTCTTGAAGAAGGGGGCGTCACGCGTTTTTTATAAAAGTAAGCGCCGCTAATATGCGTCACTTCAGGGCTGTCTGCTAAATAAATAGCTGTTTCGGCACCTTGAAGAGGTGTTAAAAAGAAAGGGCGAAGCACGGCGTGAACGCTTTTTCCAAAACCCGTTTGACGATTAACGCCGATAGCGGTAGAGACTGCACCGGGGTGTAGGCAATTTACGGTTACAGAAGTATCTTTTAGCTTTTTACTTAAATGGACCGTAAATAAATTATTCGCTAATTTAGACTGAGAGTATCCTCGCCATATTCCGAATCCTGTTGTTAAGTGAGGGTTGTTGAAGTCTATTTTTCCAGATTTATGGGCACCGGACCCAACGTTTATAATGCGTCCTTGCTGAGATTTTTTCAGCGGATCTAAAAGTAAATTAGTTAATAAAAAGTGACCCAAATGATTAACACCAAGCATCATTTCGAATCCGTCTTGTGTTGTTTCCCGCTTAACTGTCACGACGCCCGCGTTATTAATCAGCACATCAAGCATACTGTAGCGAGACATAAAGTCATCACTGAAAGCCCGGATACTAGCGAGAGAAGCTAAGTCGCAGGTCATAAGAGATATGGAATCCGATCCGCTTTGACGCTTCGCTTCTTCTAAAGCCGTATTTCCTCTTTCTTCATTTCGGCATACCATAATGACTTCGAATCCTTTTTTAGCTAGTTCAATCGTTGTGGCCAGCCCCATTCCAGAATTGGCACCCGTAATTAACGCTCGTTTGGCTGTCATGCGTATGTTCCTCCCAACTACATCTTTTTTCTAGTGTATAAGATAAGAAGATACGCCGTCCACTTCTAGCTTTTCTTTCACGCATACTTTAAAAAAATGCGTAAAGTGTGCACAGGGGAGAAAATGTTGCACAAAGGTCAATATTTTACACCCTACTCGTCAATTAAAGCGGTTTCATAAATAACTGATTTCGCTAAAATAAGACATAGGGAGGTGCTAGTAAGATGAATAGCCAAAGTAAATTACAGGAGACAGAATATGTTCCTTTAGAGCAAGAACTTAAAAGAGAACCATCCATTAATACGAAAAGACGTAAAAATTTGAAAAATGTAGGTTTATTTGCACTATTTGTAGGACCCGCACTATTAGCATTTTGTGTGATTGTACTTATACCATTTTTTACAGGAATTTATTACTCATTTACAGACTGGAACGGAGTAAACGGTACAATTAACTGGGTGGGACTTGATAACTTTAAGTACTTATTCACTGAAGATAAGCAGTTTCAGCAATCGTTTTGGATCACAACAAAATATACCGTCGTTGCAATTATCTTAACGAATGTGGTTGGGTTCGTGTTAGCAATCCTTGTTACTCAAATGTTAAAAACACGAAACATTTTACGTACGGTTTTCTTTATGCCGAATTTAATTGGCGGACTTTTACTAGGGTTTGTATGGCAGTTCATTTTTGTAAAAGGATTTGCATCTATCGGACAAATCACGGGAATTTCGCTTTTTGAGCTTCCTTGGCTGGGAGACGCAAAAACAGCATTTTGGGGCATCGTGATTGTAAGTGTATGGCAAGGAGCGGGTTATATCATGCTTATTTACACAGCAGCACTGCAAAACGTACCGCAAGAGCTAATTGAAGCAGCAAAAATTGACGGAGCAAGCAGATGGCAAATTCTTCGTCACATTACAATTCCAATGGTAGCACCGGCAGTAACGGTTTGTTTATTCTTAACGATTTCATGGTCATTCAAAGTATTTGATGTCAACTTATCATTAACAAACGGTGGTCCATTTAAATCAACAGAAATGTTAGCGCTTAACATTTATACAGAAGCATTTGTTAATAACAGATACGGTCTAGGTGAAGCAAAAGCCTTAATTTTCTTCATCGTCGTAGCAGCAATTACAATTATTCAAGTAACATACACCAAGAAGAAGGAGGTTGAATCGTGATGGGAAACAAATATACGAGCAAAACCTTTATTGTTGAAATTTTAGCAGTCCTGCTTGGACTAGTGTTCTTGGTTCCATTTTATTACGTGCTTTCAAACTCACTGAAGTCATTTGCAGAAATTTTATCAAACACATCGGCGCTGCCGACAACGATTCAGTTTCAAAACTTTGTTAATGCATTCAACCAAATGAATTACTTAAAAGTGCTTAGCAACTCGCTGATCATTACAGTCATCAGTAACGCAGTTCTAGTCATCTTCTGCTCAATGGCAGCTTACATGCTGGTTCGAACAAAGAAAAAAATCAGCAGCATTATCTTTATGGCATTCGTAGCGGCAATGGTTATTCCGTTTCAATCCATCATGATTCCACTTGTAAAAGTAGCAGGAAACTTAAATCTGTTAAACAGCATCTGGGGTATTGTGATCATGTATTTAGGCTTTGGTTCAGGTATGACGATTTTCTTGTACCACGGATTTATTAAAGGAATTCCAGTTGAGCTAGAAGAAGCGGCAATCATCGACGGATGCTCACGTCTAGGCGTATTCTGGAGAATTGTATTTCCGTTATTAAAACCAATTACAGTAACCGTAGTTATCTTAAACAGCCTATGGATTTGGAATGACTTCTTACTTCCGTCTCTTGTTCTTCAAGATCCTGAGCTAAGAACAATTCCACTTGCGACATTCTTCTTCTTTGGTCAGTATACAAAGCAGTGGGATTTAGCACTAGCAGCACTTGTAATCAGTATTATCCCGCTATTAATCTTCTTCTTTGCAATGCAAAAACACATTGTTAAAGGAATTACAAGCGGTTCAATTAAATAATAGTATCGGCAACAGGGCTGGTTTTGAGGCTGTGGCGTCAAAACCAGCAGCAAATAGGGAGGAACGGAAAATGGCATTTAAAATGAAAAAATGGCCTTTAGCAGCAGGTGTTTTATCGGCTACGCTTTTATTTTCAACCGCGTGTTCAAACGAAAGCGCATCGGGTAATAAAAAAAGCGGCGGAGATCAAGTAGTAGTAGATGTATTTCAAGGAAAAGTAGAAATCGCTGATCAGCTAAAAGCTCTAACTGATCAATACACAAAAGAACATCCAAATGTGAAGTTCAATATCCAAACGGTTGGTGGAGGAGCTGACGGTGCAGCAGCTTTAAAAGCGCAGTTTGCGTCGGGGAATGCACCTGACCTTTTCACAAACGGCGGATATCAAGAGGCAAAAACGTGGAAAAATAAATTAGAAGATTTATCCGATCAGCCTTGGATTGATGACGCGTACGAAAACACACTTACACCGATGACGATGGACGGTAAAGTATATGGACAGCCGATCAGTCTTGAAGGCTATGGATTTACATATAACAAAAAACTGTTCAAAAAAGCAGGCATCAAAGAACTTCCAAAAACATATTCAGAATTAGAAGCAGCGGCTAAAAAGCTAAAAGCTGCCGGCATTACGCCATTTTCTATCGGTTACGGCGAGTGGTGGGTGCTTGGAAACCACGGCTTAAATATTCCATTTGCTAGTCAAAAAGATCCGGATGCATTTATTAAAGGGCTAAATGACGGCAGTACGAAAATCGCAGGAAACGAGCAGTTCAAACAGTATGTGAAGCTGCTTGATTTAACGGTAAAATACGGAAACAAAAATCCGTTAACGACGGACTACAACACGCAAGTAACGAAGTTTGCGAACGGTGAAGCAGCGATGATTCAGCAAGGAAACTGGATTCAGCCAATGCTTGATAAAATTACGCCGAACATGGATGTAGGTATTCTGCCTATGCCGTTAAGCGATGATGCAGCTGTAGCTGACAAGCTTGCAATTGACGTTCCAAGCAACTGGGTTATTCACAAACAAGCACCAGCGGCAGATAAAAAAGCAGCCAAAGACTTCTTAAACTGGATGGTCACATCTAAAGAAGGCCAAAAAGCGCTAGTAGAAGACTTCAAGTACATTCCAGCCTTTAAGTCAATCGAAGCAAAAGACATTGGACCTCTAGGTGAAGAACTTCTTAAATATTCTAAAGATCAAAAAACGCTTCCTTGGGAATGGACAAAATTCCCTGAAGGCGTAACGCAAAAATTCGGAGCGGATGTACAAGAATACATCGGCGGCCAAACGTCTGAAGATGAGCTGTTAAAATCATTAGATAAAAGATGGGCTGAATTGAAGTAATGAAAAAGACAACCTTTGGGTTGTCTTTTTTTGTGGAATCAAAGATATGATATTTTTGTATCTTTATCCTTTTTATAGAAATTAATTGTGTATAAAAGGTTAGATATTCCTATTTAGATAGGTTAGCTGAAACTTTATAATGGATAATATAGGGAAAAATTAGATTAAATACAAAAAATTTGATGGCTTTCTAATTACAGTGATAAAAGAGGGAATTTAATGGGTAAAGTGTATGAAGCAAGTTCACTGCTTGCTTATGCAAAAGAGCGTGTAAGTACATATAAAAAGCTTAATCAAGAACTAGGTGAACTGAAAAAAGCATTACAAGGTGTAGCAAACTTAGATACCGAATTTCAAGGGAAAGGTGCAGACCAAATTAAAAAAATTTATCAAATGCAGGTAGACGTGGTTGGCTATTGGGAAGCATTAGTTTCTGCTAACCATGCCTATTTTTCTGTATTGTCAGAACGTGCACATGAAGAAAAATTAGATGGTCACACAATTGTTGATGTATCTTTTTTAGAACATGAACTCGAAGTAGCTAATAATCAGGCAACACAAATGATTGAAGAACAACATAAAGATTTAAAAGATATCTTGAATGATATACATGATATTTTGCCGTTGGACGCTTTTTCAACAAAGGATGTTCAATCGAAGCTAAAGAGCGCAGATAAAAAGAGAGCTAGTACCATTACTGCAGTAGAAAAACTAGATCATAATTGGTCTACTGAATATGCAAGTTTAGATGAAAATTACCAATCTGTAAAAAGCAGTGTTGATGAGCTAGAAGCGTTAACTTCTCAAGGGAGTGGAGCTTATCAAGTTGTTTTTGACACTAAAGCCTATCATAATAGTGAAAAATACAAAATACAGCAAAAAATCAGCCAAAATACTAAAAGTTATTTAAAAGCAAAAAAAGAAGAAAAAACATACTATGAAAATAAAAGACAAGCAGAAATTGAAGCGAATAAACCATGGTATGAAAAAACATGGGAAGTCGTTTCAACCTTTACAGGAGAAGCGACTGGATATTATGATTATAAGCGAGCAACCGAAGGTGTAGATCCTGTGACGGGTAAAAAGCTCTCTGCCACTCAGCGAGCAACTGCAGCGGCAATGGCTGCAGCTGGTTTTATTCCAGTAGTAGGATGGATTGGTAAAGGAGCAAAAGGAGCAAAAGGTGTATATAAAGCTGGTAAAGGAATGAATGCGGCTCACGATGCACTGCTTGCATATAAAAATCCTAAATCGTTTCATGTTCTTCAGAACACCGAAAAAGGTCTTTACGGACTTGTAGGTACGAATGGGACGTACGAATATGTAACAGGAAAAGATGTACTTGGAAATAAGCTAGATGAAGATGAGCGTAAAAGCGCGTTAATAGGAGCATTTGGAGGGCTATTTGGAAGCGGAGCTGGTGCAGTAATTACTCAGAAAGTCGCCAAAGATACGAAAGAAGCCATTAAAGGAGCAAAAGTGCTAGGTGAACAAGCAAAGCATACGTTTAAAGAAACCTCTAATTTAGCCAATACTACAGGCGTTCAAAGACACTTAGCATTTGCTGGAGAAAGTGCAGTGTCTGAGTCAAGCTTATATTCCAAGTCTTCATCTCATCTAGAAAACAATATTTATAAAACTACTTCTGATTGGAATGTACCACCGAAAGGTAATGGAAGAGGCTCTCAATCTTCAAAAAGTCTTGAGGCTGTTAACTCAGAAACTAGATCTGCTGAAACTTTATCAAAGAACTTAGATATTATTAACAAACTAGAGTTTAATCAAGCTAGTAAGGCCAAATTAGCAGCGGCTGTAAAAGAGGGTTTAGTTGACCCAGCAAGTTGGAAAGGTAGCTTAGTAGCTCCTAGTAAAGATGTTACACACCTAACTAACCGGGAGCTTCAAGCGATTAATTTACGTTTAAGCAAAGAAAAAATATTAAAGATAATACCGGTAAAACGTAAGGTGAATGCTGATAGAATTCAGCGATTAAGGTTAATGGCTGCTAAAAAAGCAGAACAATACGCTAATCAAGTGAGGAAAAATCAAGCTTGGACTCTTCAGAAAACACATAGTAAATCCAAACAAGATTCTGTAATACTAAGCGATGAATTAAAGAATGCCGGTATTATACGGCCGAAAAATTCTCAAGCTCATCATATCGTTCCTGTAAACGATGGAGGGATGAGAGAGTATTTAGAGAAATATGGTATAGATATTAATTCTGCTGCTAACGGAGTTTTTATAACCGCAAAAGAGTTTAAATTTTGGCCAGGACAAGTTGTCCACCATTTGTATGGAGATTATTGGCTAACTGGAAAGAGTTTTTGGGGGCATGGGAAAGCTTATAAAAAACATTTGGATGTAGAATTGCGTCGAATTGATAGCTTGAATATTTCACCTTTAATGAAAAAAGATTTAATTTTAGAGTTATTAGAGGATACCAGAGAAGGTTTATTTACCGGAAGAATAGACTTTTTATATAAAAATTAAAACAGAGGTGATTTTATGAAAATATGGCAAATGTATTGCACCGAAGAAGCTGTTCAACTGACAGCAAAGAATAAACAAAAGAATGAAGATTTTTTTGATAGGGGACTTATGGGAGAGTCTCTTCAGCACAGCTGGGAATCTATTGTAATGGAAACTTTTCAAGAAGGAGAGTATAAGGACTATATAACATATAAAGGGCGTTCGAATCCCCCTATTTTCTCACAAAAGGCTACTCAGCATTTAGACCGTTATTTAACAGACAGTGCTGAAATACTACCGGTAGTTCATAATGATGATAATTATTATGCAATTAATATTACAAATATTTTAGAATGTATTGATTATGAAAATTCGATACCTAATAAGTTTGGTGGTTTTGAACAAATAGCATTTATAGAAAACGAATTGAAAAAGAGTCATATTTTCCGTACAAAATCAACCAAGCATCGTTTCGGAGATTTCCCAATAATCTCTCAAGAAATTTATGTATCAGATGACGTACGCGATTATATCCTTCAAAGTGATTTAACCGGTTTTACTTTCTATGAAGTATGGTCATCACAAGAAGAAGAAGCATCAGTTGAAGAGGTAAATCCATTTGTTCGGGAATCACTCGATGAGGATGTGGAAGCTCACTTACAAGCATATTATGGGCCCATTATACGCCGTGTCGAAGCAGAATCAGCTGAGGTGACAGAGGCAGGTTTTTATGAAATGGCTCCTACAGAATCAGTGCCGTTTTATACGGTCGCAACACATGGTTATAGTACGCTTCGCCTGCCGACACCCCCTGGATTAGACAGCGCGTACGTTGAACTGGTGATGCATGCAGATCAAGATCCGTTTGAAGATGAAAAGTACAGCTGGATTCCACAAGTCATGCATCAAGTAGGAAGCTTTGCGGTAAACCATATGAATTGGATTGGTCAGTGGATGGTGTTTCCAAATCAAGAGCTGGATCGCTACGTGGATACTTATGAACGAATGTTAACAGGTGAAAAGGTGAAGTTTCCTTTACACGTTCAACCGTATTCACCAGAAAGCGGCTTTTGTGGTGTTATGGTCGTGCCGCCTCTGCCGCAGTGCCAAGAGGCATTTACGATGCCGTATCTTGAAAATGGAAAAGAAATTGACGGAGAGTGGCCAGTCTATTTCCACACGCTTCTTCCTTTGTACGAAGAAGAAATGGAGTACTATTTCCAGCATGGACAAGAAGCGTTGTTAGAAAAGATGATGGAAAATGGCATCGAACACCTATTTAACTTACATAGACCTAATACGTTTAAGGAAAAAAGAAAAGGCTTTTTCGGCAGGTTCAATAAGTAATAAATAAAAAGTAGCCAATATATAGGCTACTTTTTATTTTGGTTTCTCTTAACAAAAGGGGAGAAAACGCGCTCCTTCCTGTGTGATTACTTAACTTCTTGGCCAAAGCATAACCGCTACGCCAATCAGACACACAAGTCCGCCGATCCAATCGTATGTATCGGGCATTTTTTTATCAACCCACCACGCCCAAAACAGGCTTAAAACAATAAAAATACCGCCGTAAGCTGCATATACACGTCCAAAGTCCGGGAACGACTGCCACGTAGCAATGACGCCGTACAGCACCAAAGCAATACCGCCTAGAAGCCCTAACCAGCTTGATGCTCCTTCGCGCAGCCACTGCCAAATCAGATAGCCTCCGCCAATTTCAGCAAGACCTGCTAAAATAAAAAGAAAAATTGCTTTAATCATAAACTATACTCCTTATATCATCATTTCATCTCTTTATTCTATCTTACTTTTTTCGTTTGATGAACCATTTGCTCGTTTTAAATAAGTACACTGGAAAGCATTCCTTTATCAATTTGTCTTCAAACCTGCTAAACTATTAATAGTATGAGTTTATGTAGAATGTTTGTGGGAGTACAAAGAGTCATTCAATTATTGATGCTCAGGGTACTTTTAAAAAAGGTGAAAGTTAGCAGTAAATGGACTATATAAAAGAATGCAGATATAGGGGTTTGGTAAAATGAGTTTAGATCATAAAGTAATACGCATTGAGCTGCCTACGCCATTTCCAATTGGACCAGTGAATGTGTTTTTATTAAAAGCAGACAAGTTAACGTTAATTGATGCAGGGATGAAAACCGAAGAAGCGTGGAATATTTTTGAAGAGGCGCTTCGTAAAGAAGGATATAAAGTAACAGATATTGAACAAGTGATTCTTACTCATCAGCATCCGGATCACACTGGATTTTTAGAATGGCTGCCGGGTGATATACCGGTTTACGGTCATAAGCTTGTAGAGCCTTGGATTTATCAAGATGAAGAGTTTGTTCAGCAGCATAATGAGTTATACCGTAATTTTCTTATGGAGTTTGGAGTTAGTGATGATGTAATGGGAAAATGGCTTCGTAAAGCCACGGCTGCGATTCAAGTGTATTCACCTAAAGGGCAGAAGCTAACCGGGTATTTACAGGAAGGAGATACACTTCCGTATGCGAGTGATTGGGAAGTGATTGAAGCGCCGGGACATTCCTTGAGTCAGCTGATGTTTTACAATCGAAAAGAAAAAGTCGCGTTTGGCGGAGATCATATTTTGCCAAAAGTACCGTCAAATCCATATTTAGAGCCAACCATTCAAAATCCTAAGCCAACGCCGCTATTGGACTACTTGGCGTCTCTTGAAAAAACGTTGAACTACGACATTGATTTGATTTATAGCGGACATGGTGAACCGCTTAGTGACATTCATTCTTTAATTATGGAACGTATTCAAAAGCAGCATAAATGGGCGCTGCGCGTGTTACAAGCGATGGGGGAAGGAAAGAAAACAACGCTTGAAGTCAGCGCAGCTTTTTTCCCGGATATGTATCAAAAAGCACCGGACTTTATTTTCTCAGAAGTGTACGGTCAGCTTACGTATTTAGAGAAAGAAGGATACGTTGAATTAACAAAAAGTGAAGAAGGCGTCTTGCTGTGGGAAACTACACGTGTGCTTGCTCCTCAGTCATAACATAAAAAACCAGCTTCTATAAAGAAGCTGGTTTTTATGCTTATAGTGAATGCAAGCGCTCAATGCGTTTTTCAAGCGGCGGGTGAGTAGAGAATAAGCGTGAGAATTTTTCTTTGCCGCTAATTTTAAAAGCGGCAATTGATTTTTGGCGGTCATCTACTAATGAAGTAGTATGACGAAGCGATTCTAACGCATAAATCATTTTTTCTTTACCACCGAGTTTAGCTGCAAGCTCATCGGCTTTGAATTCACGTCTTCTTGAATGCCAGAAGATAATTGGGCTGCTTAAGATACTAAAGAGAATCTCAAATACAATCGATGTAAGGAAATAAACAACCATCGCAAACTCTTCTCGCACAAAGTTTGACACCGCTTTGGCTACTAAACGAGAGAAGAAAATAACGAATGTATTTAATACTCCTTGCAGAAGCGTAGTTGTGACCATATCACCGCTTTTAATATGCGCTATTTCGTGAGCGATAACGCCGCTGATCGCATCGCGGTCCATTCGTTCAAGCATTCCGCTTGAAACGGCAACAAGCGAGCGTCTTTTACTTGGCCCAGTTGCAAAAGCGTTAACTTCTGCTGAATGATAAATTCCGACCTGAGGCATTTTTCTTAATCCTGCAACAGATGCAAGTCGATGCGTTTCTTCTAAAACAAATCGTTCATATTCACCTTGAGGAGAACGTTCATCAATAACTTGAACACCCATCATCCACTTTGCCATCACGCGTGACATCATAAGAGAAATAATCGCGCCGCTGAAGCCGGCAATGACGCTAAATGCCAGCAGGCCGCCGTAACCGCTGCTTCCCATATAGCTTTGAACACCTAATAAAGATGTAATCGTTGTGATTGTAATTAATACTAAAATATTAACGAAAATAAACAGTGAAATTCGTTTTAGCACCAGTCTTCCTCCTTTAACTAATACGTGCATGATAGGTATACGGTCAGAGGAGAGGAAAGGTTTCATTTATTTATTCAAATTTACTAAAAAGATTACTATGTTAAGTTATTAAATAGTAAATATCAAATTACAAAATGAGATATAGAAAGCAGCAAAATGTATTGTTTAGTCTATAATTAAGAGCATTTTTTAAGAAATTTCATAATTTACGTCTATCTTGGGACAAGACGTACTAAAATAATTAAAAAGGTGTTCAACTCCTGAACACCTTTTTGATAACACCATTTAAAGATTACTAACTTTAGTACGCTTAAAAATTAACTTTTGGTTCTGTACCTAATTTAATACGTTTGAAGTTTTTAATATGCTTCCATGTAATGAAAACAAAAATAACGGCTGCAAATACCATTAATACTACATCGCCTACATAAATTGATGCTAAAAAGGCAACCAATGCGCCAATAGGTGAAGACAAGGATACGTATTTAGAAATTTTGAGAGAAATTAAAAAAGCAAGAATTCCTAGAATGAAAGCTAATGGTGAAAATGCAAGGAATACACCAGCGGCAGTCGCTACAGATTTTCCTCCTTCAAACTTTGCAAAAACAGGATAGCTATGTCCAAGAATAGCGATAAATCCAGGGACAAGCATATGCAAGTGACTATTCATCATAAGCGGTAAACAGACGGCTAGCGAGCCTTTTGCTATATCGCCAATCAATACTATAATACCTGCTTTCTTTCCTAAAGTGCGAAAGGTATTAGTAGCTCCTAAGTTACCGCTTCCGTGCTTGCGAACATCGGTTTTGTAAAAGCCCTTTCCAATCACTAAAGCAAAAGGAATGGATCCAATTAAATAAGCTAATAAGATAATTATAGCGTTTGTTAATACGTTCATCGTTGGCACCTCAAATTGTGTCGTTATTATTCATTTTATAGCAAGATATCAAGAGTAAAGTTTATTTTGTTTCTGAACACTTCTATCAGTATGTATTGCTTCCCAGCGAGTAAATTGTGGAAGGTAGTCTTTTATATCTCTACAAAAGATAAACGCGGTAAAAGCAGTCTTTTGTATGAATAGAGGTTGCTGGCTGTTTCGGTAGAGCATTTGCAAATTCAACTATATTTTTAACGGAATAGCTTCATGACTTTATGTTAAGATATTTTTGGATTTTCAAGCCTTCCTACGTATTAGGACGAATCCATATGTCCGTTATAAATATGTGAAAAAAGAAAAGAGGATAGGCGGAAAGGCAAAAATAAAAAACTTGCTACAACAACAGCAAAGTTTTTTGCGCATCAGCCGTTCTGATTTTCTCTACAAAAATAAAAACTTGTAATACAATTTTTAAAATATAACATAAATGTTTAAGGATTAAAAGATATTTTGGGTATATTGTATTAGAAGAAATGTGTTTTAATATTTTTTCATAAAAAATAAGACAAAGAAATTAACAAATCAAAAGAAATATAATAAAATGTAAAACGGTGTTTCGAAATATTAACTTCTTAAAGTTGAAAGGGGTCCTGCACTTGTTGTGGACAGATATCAAAGAACGAGAAGTAGTTATGTACAAAAACTGCCAGGCGAAAATTTTAGAGAAAAAGGTGCCGAATAAAATAGTCGTGCGCAATCTAGAATTCCCGGAAAAAGGCGATTGGATATCAGCCGAGCTTGATTTTGAAGCTGTTGAAAAATTTGAGAAGAGTCGAGAACACTAATACGAAAAACATTTTACAATACTTCTATTTGTTATATAGAAAAAAGCCGAGCTTACATTTTGAGTTCGGCTTTTTTGTTTATGTTTAATTCGTTTTCTTTACGAAGAGCTTCTCGTTATTACATGTAAAACCACGTCTTTTCCTCTCATACATTTTCCACTATTACAATAGTCCTGCACAAAAACGTATCTTTATGAGGGACTATTGATTTATTTTTAGTACACGTATTTTTGCCACTTTTTTCATATACAAACGTTCAGAAACAAAATCTCTGTGCATACATTGAAGACAAAGGGGGAGGATACATTGGGAAAAACAAGTCGTATATTGAAATGGGTCAGCGGAGGATTAGAGGCTCTTTGGGGGATTCCCCTCCTAGGCGGCACCCTGGTTATAAGTCTAGCCTACACGCCGCTTATTCTAATGCTCGCATTGCATGTCGTAGGTTTAGTATTCGCGATTAAAACAAACAAAATTCGGACAGGGCATATCATGGGAATTGTCTGTTCTGCTATTGCGTGGATTCCAATTGTGGGCATGATCATGCATATCTTAACGGCTATTTTCTTACTGATAGAAGCAGCCAAAGATAACGAGCCATCTGAAGACGCAGCATAAAAGAAAAGCCGCCTGATTTTTAGGTGGTTTTTTGTATTTACTATCACAGACTTGAAGGCTATATTATTTTGGGAAATCCTTTTTATGTTAGAATATTAGAAGTATTTTCTAAAAAAGGGGGTAAACATAATAGGCAAAGCCAATCAAAAAAACAAAAGACTTTTTACAGTAGGACTCATAGTAGTCGCTCTTGTAAGCTTTATATTTTTACTATGGAGTAAAGGATGGGTAATTCCTAATGCGATAAGTGCCAACCGTTATGATGTAAAAGGCGTAGACGTATCTTCTTATCAAGGGGAGATTGATTGGAATGTGCTGAGTAAACAAGATATTCAGTTTGCTTTTATCAAAGCAACGGAAGGAAGTTCATTTCAAGATCCTTTATTTAAACAAAACTGGGAACAAGCAAATCGGAAAAACATGCGGATCGGAGCTTATCACTTTTTTAGCTACGATAGCAAAGGTTCCACACAAGCGGCTAATTTTATCAAAGCGGTCTCTCTTAAAAATAACGATTTGCCACCAGTGATTGATGTAGAATTTTACGGAGATAAAAAACAAAACCTTCCGTCTCAGAAACATGTATACAAGGAGCTTTCTAGTATGATTGCACGTCTTGAATCTCATTATGACAAGCGCGTTATTCTTTATACGACGCCTAAAGCGTATGACTTGTATATTAAAAACAGATATCCTGAGTGTGATATTTGGATTCGTGATGTTGTGAAAAAGCCTACTCTTGAAGAACAGCAGAAATGGACGTTTTGGCAGTATACGGACAAAGGACGGTTAAGCGGCTACAAAGGTAAAGAAACGTTTATTGATTTAAATGTGTTTAACGGAAATCAAGCAGAATTTGAAAAATACTAGTTTACTAGAAAGGTAAGGGATGGAGGGGGAAATAATGCCTACTTATAACAAGCTAGTGCGAGATAAAATTCCTGCGATTATTGAACAAAGCGGAAAAACCTTCAAATCACGCGTGCTGCAGCAAAAGGAATATCAACATGAGCTGATAAAAAAAGCAAAAGAAGAGTTTCAAGAATATATAGAAGCCCAAACGCACCAAGAGGCCATTGAAGAACTCGCAGATTTACTGGAAGTTATGCAGGCGCTAGCAGCTGTGCACGGGGCCACGCCAGAACAGCTGGAGAAAGTGCGTGAGGAGAAGGCGAAGGAGCGCGGGAAGTTTGATGATCGGATTTATCTAGTGGAAACAGAAGAAGGGTAGTTTGGTGGTGCAATAGTGGAAGGAGCGAGCGGTGGCAGGTGAGTTTTAATTTAAAAGTAGGAGAAATAAAAAAAGCTTATTTAACAGAACAAGAAATTTGGAAGATCATTAATCAATTTTTCGCTAATGGTCACTTTACCACAACGTATAAATATGGATTAATGAAAGCTTTAATTGAAAACCTATATAACGTTGACAATCGGTTAGTACTCACGTTTGATCAAGTGTATTTTTCCTTTGCTAAAATATATTGGAATTTGGTTATTCATCATGATTTAAATCAATTAAATACACACAATAGACAAGCTGGAATTCAAAAAGAGTTAAAGGAATTTCAGTTAATGCATGGTGTCCCAAATAAAGTAGTATTTGATCGTTTACCAAGTAATCTTCAATTGCAGTTAGTAGAAAGAACTAAAAAAGTGGGGGCAAGGTATGTAGTAGGGGCGTTATACGGAGATATGGAAGGTTCCATTTATGAGTTTGATAAAAGAACAGAATACATAAAGTTTAACAGCAGTATATATATTTTTTTGCAAAAGTATAGACAAATTGTTACTCATTTAACCAATTATCATTTGGCGAAATTTTTAGAAAAGCATAATGACAAAAATAAGTTAGAAGATGTCTTGTTAAAAGTGGAGAATATTTCAAAACGCGAATCGCTGCATGCATTCTATAACATCCTTTGGAAATACGAAACAAAAGAATGTTTTTATTGTGGGAAAGTTCTTTCTGACAAACGCATCGCTACTCATGTAGATCATTTTATTCCATGGAGTTATATCCAATCAGATAATATGTGGAATTTGGTGTTAAGCTGTCAAAGCTGCAACACAAAAAAGAGCAATAAACTTGCTAAGAGTGTATACCTCGAGAAGATGTTTGTTCGTAACGATAATCTTAAATTAACAGCAGTTCACAATGATTTTAACTATTATTCGGAGCGTAAGTTAGAAGCTCTTTATGAGTTTGCTGGAATGAATGGATACGTAGAAAACTGGTCTCCTTAACCCCGAGTATTTCTCTTTTCATTTCAGTTACAAAATCCCCTCTTGAAATTTTGTTCATCAAACAAGTAAACTAAAGACATAAGTTTGGTAAAATTGGGATAAGAAATTCATGAGGTAAGGGAGAACAAGTCGATGGAGATGGATCAAGAGAAATTTAATAAGGTGATTGAAGCGGCAAGGATGTATTATATTCTTGATTATAATCAAAGTGAAATTGCAAAAAAGCTTGGTGTATCAAGGCCTACGGTTTCTCGATTGCTGCAGACAGCAAAAGAAGAAGGCATTGTTCAAATTAAAATTGTGGATTCATCTATCAATAGTGAAAAATTGTCTTCTCAACTTGAACAAAAATTCAATTTAAAAAAAGCAATCGTCACACCGGTGCCTCAATATGAAAATCACATTATTAAAAGTCATCTAGGCGTGGCAGCAGCTGACTATCTCTATGACATCGTAAAAGACGGAGATATTATTGGGGTGACGTGGGGAACAACTCTTTATCAAGTGGCCATCGATTTAAAACAAAAGTATGTGAATGACGTGCAGGTTGTGCAGTTAAAAGGCGGAGTAAGCCATTCGGAAACGAGCACGTATGCTTCTGAAATTATGTACTTATTTGGAAAGGCATACAATACGCCTCCTATGCATCTTCCTTTGCCTGTAATTGTCGATCACGTGGTAGTCAAAAAAGCAATGGAAACGGATCGTCATATTAAGCGTATTTTAGATTTAGGCAAACAAGCCAATATTGCCGTCTTTACTACGGGACCCATTAAAACGGATTCGCTGCTTTTTCAGCTTGGCTACTTTTCCGAACAAGATGTAGAGATGATTTCCTCGCGAGCGGTAGGAGACATTTGTTCACGTTTTTTTGATAAAGATGGACAAATTTGCAATGAAAGCCTGGATGAACGGACGCTTGGACTTGATTTGGACGAACTAAAGAAGAAAGAGTACGCCATTTTAGTAGCGGGCGGGGATCAGAAAATTGACAGCATTTATGGAGCGCTGCAAGGGAAATTTGCAAATGTACTCGTTACGGATCAGTTCACGGCGCGCTTTTTGTTAGATAAACAAGAGTAAGGGAGATGAAGAAGCTGTTTTTTCAAGAGCAAAAGCTTCATCGAATCGAAATAGTAGAAGATATTGTATCTTATTCGGCGCCATCTCTGCAGGAGCAGCGAAACCGGTATCCTTTTCACACAGACGTCTCAAAAGACGGGGTGATTGCCAAAGGAACCACAGGCTATATTATTAAACGGTGGGGAAGAATGTATTTTTCTCCTGATGCTAATCAAAAAGGAATTGAACGTTTTACGCCGCCTGATCAGCCGCATGTATTAATTACTTATAAAAAGGTAAAGAATAAGTATCGAATCATGTTGTCATTTGTGATAAAAGCTAAAAAATAAGGGAAGACTTCCGAGTGCGGAAGTCTTTTTTTATTCACTAAAACAGCGGCTATAAATATTTTTGAACAAATGTAAATATATATGTTTACAATTGTTCAAAGCTATTATATAGTAAGGGTGTAAGTTGTTGAAAACGTTTTAGTGGATGCACAATATGCAGATACTTTTAGGGGGAAAACGTCATGAGAATGGTTGACTTAATTGAAAAAAAACGTAATGGACATGAATTAAATAAAGCTGAAATCGATTTTATTATCGAAGGTTATACAAAAGGGGATTTACCTGATTATCAGCTATCGGCATTTGCGATGGCGATTTACTTTCAAGGAATGACGCAGGAAGAACGCGTAAATTTAACGCAAGCAATGGTTGAATCAGGTGATCAAATCGACTTATCAAAAATTGAAGGTATTAAAGTAGACAAACACAGCACAGGCGGCGTAGGTGATACAACAACACTTGTATTAGGACCTTTAGTAGCTGCGGTTGATGTACCAGTTGCCAAAATGTCTGGCCGCGGCTTAGGACACACTGGCGGTACGATTGATAAACTTGAAGCAGTGCCTGGCTTCCACGTTGAAATTACAAATGAAGAATTCATTCGTTTAGTAAATACAAATAAAATTGCCGTTATCGGTCAAAGCGGAGACTTAACGCCGGCGGATAAAAAACTTTATGCGCTTCGTGATGTAACAGCAACGGTTGATTCGATTCCGTTAATTGCAAGCTCAATTATGAGTAAGAAAATTGCAGCTGGAGCAGATGCTATTTGCTTGGATGTAAAAACGGGGAACGGCGCATTCATGAAGAAACTTGAAGACGCTGAAGAATTAGCAAAAGCAATGGTTGAAATCGGAAAAGGCGTAGGCCGAAATACAAAAGCAATCATCTCAGATATGAGCCAGCCTCTAGGATTTGCGGTTGGTAATGCGCTTGAAGTGAAAGAAGCTATCGACACGTTAAAAGGCGAAGGTCCTGAAGATTTAACAGAACTTTGCTTAACATTAGGAAGTCACATGGTTGTACTTGCTGAAAAAGCAAGCAGCTTAGATGAAGCGCGTGCAATGCTTCAAGAAGTAATTAAAAACGGAAAAGCATTAGAATCGTTCAAAACGTTCTTAAGCGCACAAGGCGGAGACGCTTCTGTTGCAGACGATCCGTCTAAATTACCTGATGCAGCGCACAAAATTGAAGTGCCAGCAAAAGAAGATGGCTACATTTCAGAAATCGTTGCAGAAAAAATCGGCGTAGCAGCAATGAAGCTAGGTGCAGGACGTGCAACAAAAGAATCTGAAATCGACTTAGCAGTTGGTATCATGCTTAATAAAAAAGTTGGCGATTCAGTGAAAAAAGGCGACTCTCTTGTTACAATTCACAGCAATAGTGAAGATGTACAGGAAGTAATGGATATCGTTTATGATTCTTACAGCACGGTCGCTGAAAAAGTGGAAGCTCCAACGTTAATTTATAAAGAAATTCATTAAGAGACAGAGAGGAAGAACAAAATGAGTCAAAACATTACGGGTATTATTGATCATACATTATTAAAAGCAGATGCAACAGAAGAGCAAATTACGGTTTTAGCACAAGAAGCAAAAGAATATTCATTCGCTTCGGTTTGTGTAAATCCAACGTGGGTAAAAAAAGCAGCTGAGTTATTAAAAGATGCTCCAGAAGTAAAAGTGTGTACGGTAATCGGTTTCCCTCTTGGAGCTACTACTTCAGCAGTAAAAGCATTCGAAACAACAAATGCAATCGAAAACGGTGCAGATGAAGTAGATATGGTAATCAACATCGGCGCGTTAAAAGATAAAAACTATGACTTAGTGCAAAGCGACATTCAAGCAGTAGTAGATGCTGCAAAAGGCAAAGCGCTAGTAAAAGTAATTATTGAAACAGCTCTTTTAACAGACGAAGAAAAAGCAAAAGTTTCTGAGCTAGCTGTAAAAGCTGGAGCTGATTTTGTTAAAACGTCAACGGGCTTCTCTACAGGAGGTGCAACGGTAGAAGACGTAGCGCTTATGAGAAAAACGGTTGGACCAGATGTAGGTGTAAAAGCTTCTGGCGGCGTTCGAGGCTTAGAAGATGCAAAAGCAATGATTGAAGCTGGTGCAACACGTATTGGTGCAAGCTCTGGCGTATCAATTGCAAAAGGTCAATTAAGCAACTCTGATTATTGATAAATGACAGCAGGTTAGTACTAGCTAACCTGCTGTAAACTAAGCAAAGGATGATGACGGTGGAGCCAAAACAATTAATAGATGAAGCAATCGCAGCAAGCAAACAAGCACATGTACCATATTCTCAATTCCATGTTGGTGCAGCTCTTTTAACAACCGATGGGAAGATTTATCGTGGATGCAATATTGAAAACGCTTCCTATGGATTGACGAACTGCGCTGAGCGAACGGCTATTTTTAAAGCTGTTTCAGAAGGGGACAAGCAGTTTTCAGCTATCGCAGTTGTAGGAGATACGGACGGCCCAATTTCTCCTTGCGGCGCATGCAGACAAGTATTAGCTGAGTTCTGTGATGATCACACACAAATTATCTTAGCAAACCTAAAAGGAGATTTTGTGATTACCAACATCAACGAAATCTTACCGGGCTATTTTTCATCAAAAGACTTACAAAAATAAGTAAGCAGTGGAGGATACTATGAAATATTTAATTGGCATCTTAGGGTTACTCGTTGTCTTTGGATTAGCGTATCTTGCAAGTAATAACCGTAAAGAAATCAAATATAAACCAATCGTTATTATGGTTGTGATTCAAGTTCTTTTATCAGCTTTACTTCTAAACACAAAGTTTGGCTTGATTATTATCAATGCGATTGCCAGCGTTTTTGGAAAGCTGCTTTCATACGCAAATGAAGGAGTAGAGTTCGTATTTGGCGGAATCGCGAATAAAGGATCAATGCCGTTTTTCTTAAACGTGCTGCTTCCTATCGTTTTTATCTCTGTCTTGATTGGGATTTTACAGCACTTTAAAATTCTTCCTTTCATTATGAAATGGATTGGCTTAGTTCTCAGCAAGATTAACGGAATGGGAAAATTAGAGTCTTATAACGCAGTAGCTTCTGCGATTGTAGGTCAGTCAGAAGTATTTATTACTGTTAAAAAGCAACTAGACAAACTGCCGCCAAACCGTTTATATACGCTTTGTGCATCAGCTATGTCGACTGTTTCAATGTCAATTGTCGGTGCTTATATGACAATGATTGAACCAAAATATGTAGTAACAGCAATCGTGATTAACTTATTTGGCGGATTTATTATTTCTTCTATCATTAACCCTTACACAGTAACGGATCAAGAAGATATTTTAGAAGTACAAACTGGTCATAAACAAACGTTCTTCGAAATGCTTGGCGAATACATTATGGATGGATTTAAAGTAGCGATTATCGTAGGTGCAATGCTAATTGGTTTCGTTGCGCTGATGGCTGCGATTGATAACGTGTTTGAAATGTTATTTGGTCTATCGTTCCAGCATCTGCTTGGCTATGTGTTTGCACCGTTTGCATTCATCATGGGTGTTCCTGCTTCAGAAGTTGTGGCAGCGGGTGGAATTATGGCAACAAAACTTGTAACAAACGAATTTGTGGCAATGATGAGCCTGTCGGATATGGCTTCAACATTCAGTGCTAAAACGCTTGGAATTGTATCTGTATTCTTAGTATCATTTGCTAACTTCTCATCAATTGGAATCGTGTCAGGAGCTGTTAAAGGCTTAAGCGAAAAGCAAGGAAATACAGTAGCGCGCTTTGGTCTTCGTTTACTATACGGAGCTACGCTTGTAAGCGTACTGTCAGCAATTGTTGTCAGCTTTATTTTATAAGTGTAATAGAAACAGAAAGAAAAGCAGTTTCCTTTTTAAAAGGAATTGCTTTTTCTTTTTTACATGTAAACCACAACTCCGTACATCCTAAAGAAAAACATAGACGCAGAGGAGGACAAGAAAAGCTGGGGGCTTTTCTTACTGAAAAATGGATCAAATTGGACTGTTGCTGTCAGGTGCAGCTTTATTTTTAAACGGACTGATGCTGCTTGGAAAAGCAGATGAAAAAAACGTAGGCGTATTTAACTTATTTGTTGGAGCTTTTCAAGTTATTGTTCCGTTTTATTTAATTATTACGTCAGATCAAAGCAACTGGATTTTGTATGAAAGAACGGCAATCTTCTTATTTGGCCTTACGTATTTGTATGTAGGGGTGACGGTATTAAAAGGAATGCAGGGAACAGGACTTGGCTATTACTCGCTTTGGGTATCGATTATCGCTTTAGTGTACGTGACCGTTTCTCTTGTTCACTATCATGACGTAGTTAACGCCATTACATGGATTCTTTGGTCGTTTTTATGGTTTTTATTTTATGTGCTTAATACGAGCAAAAAAGATGTATCTGCATATGTGGGGAAAGTGGCGATCGTCCAGTCGTGGGTGACGTTGACGATTCCAGCGCTGTTTTCACTAACAGGCGTATGGGGAAATAAGGATATGTACAATATGTGGGGAATTGTGCTGGTGGCGTCTATCATTTATTTCGTATATCTAGGGTATCGACTATTCTTTTCTCAGCCGCAAAAAATGATTTTGAAATAAAGTATTTACAAAAAATAGATAATAATGGTAAGATGTTAGAAATTAAATGCCGTGAAGAGAAAAGTAGACAGCGCGTATTCTTAGCAGAGAGCTCCGGAAGCTGAAAAGGAGCAAGAAAAATGCTGTTGAAACAAGCCTCTGAGCAGCGCATTGGATCTAACGTGATAGTGCGACGGCTGCTTCCGTTACAAAGCTAGAGTATAAGCGAAAGCCGTACTCGATAAGGTTTATATGGCGACATATGAACAAACTAGGGTGGCACCGCGATTCATAATCTCGCCCCTAAGACACATGTCTTGGGGGTGGGATTTTTTTATTGACCGAAATCAATAGTGAAGCGGAGGCCTTTCTTTTATGAAAAATAAGCTGTTGTCTTGGAAATACCCGTGTTTATTGCTGTTTGGAATTGGCACTAGCAATATCGGCGACTGGATTTATTTAATTGCTTTAAATGTAATGATGCTTGATATGACGAATGCGCCGCTTGCGGTTTCAGGGCTATACATGATAAAGCCGCTTGCTGCGCTATGTACAAATATATGGTCTGGAAGCTTAATTGACCGCATGAACAAACGGAAGCTTATGATGGTTTTAGATTGGACGCGCGCGGGAATTATTGCTTGCCTTCCGTTTTTCTCATCCATACTGATCATTTATGTGCTGATATTTATCATCAGTATGGCAAGTTCAATGTTTCGGCCGGCATCGATGGTTTATATCACAAAGCTTATTCCACGTGAAAAACGACAAAGATTTAATTCGCTGCGCAGTTTGATTGACTCAGGTGGTTTTCTTATTGGGCCAGCCGCAGCAGGTGCGCTATTTATGATTGGAACGCCTGCGTTTGCCATTTATGCTACTGCTGCAGCGCTGGTATCGTCAGGGATAGTTACTTTGTTTATGCCGAACCTGGATACAAAAACAGAAGTTAAAGAAAATAAGCTGTCTGTAAACACCATTCGAGAAGATTGGAAAGCGGTATTTCGTTTCAGTAGAGCCAACAGATACATTATCACCATTTATGTATTATTCAGTTTCTTAATGGTCATGGCCACGGCAATTGATTCTCTTGAAGTTTCATTTGCAACAAAAGTCATTCGTTTGTCCGAAAGTGAATACGGATTTTTATTAAGCATAGCAGGCGCTGGCATTATGATTGGAGCAGTTGTGAACACACTGTTTGCTAAAAAGCTGTCGACCAACTTTCTCATAGGCGCCGGCAGTGTAGGAGTGTCGCTTGGCTATTTGCTGTATGCGTGTTCGTCTTCTTTTCAAACTATCGGAGCAGGATTTTTTAGCTTATCCTTTGCGTTAGCTTTTGCAAGTGCTGGTTTTCAAACCTTTTATCAAAACAGTATTCCCGTTCACATGATGGGTCGAGTAGGAAGTATCTATGGACTGCTTGAGTCACTCCTGATCATTATCATGACTTTTTTCTGCGGCATGGCTGCGCACATCTTTTCGATTCAAGGAGCTGTAATTGGTGGAAGCCTGGTTATGCTTTTAAGTACAACTGTATTGTTTTTGTGCACGTTAAAGCCGGCGTTTTATAAAGTGAATTTGATCAAAAAGCAAAGAATCTAACGCACGGGTACGAGTGGACAAATAAGCTAAGAAGCCGATAAAAAGAAATGAATACAGGATAAAGGATGGAAAAGCACAGTGAAAATGAAAGATGCGTTAAAGAAAAAAGGAATGTTTGTTAAAAAAATTATCGAATCAAGGTGAATTCTTTCGAAAGCGATGGAAAAATGAATTTGCAAGTGCTTTAAGCGCATCGCAAAAAAAGAAAATTTATATGGACCAATTTTTGTGGCATGCGTTTAGCTATGAAAAGCTCCCTTGCTTGCAAGGAGAACAAGCGATTCAAGCGTTCGAACAGCAAATAATGAACGACTGTTATTTGCTGTTTGAGCATGATGAACGAGTGCTGCAGCTATCTAAATGTAAGCATCTAACAAGCGCTGATTTAAGTGAAAATACAAACATGTATTTAGAAGATTTATATGTGGTTGATAAAAACTTCACGTGGACTTACGTGATTACCCATGAAAGCTCATGTGGACCTTACTTTTACCGCACATAAGTAAAGATAGAGCCTGCCGATTAATACGGCAGGATTTTTGTTATAAAAAAACATTTTATAAATTAAAAGTAATTATAGTAATTAAATGGTTTTTTGACTGAATTTATTGGGTGTTTATTACTAACTATTATCCATCTCTTCCCTATATCTATATTACCATTTGGGATTTTTTCAAAAAATAGGATATGAAATTAATTTTTTGTATGCTAAGGTAATTACTGCTAGTAAGCTTGTCTTACAAAAAACGTTTTAAAAAAGGAGGTTTTTGTATGAAATGGTATTTACATGTACTAAAAAATTATGCAACGTTTCAAGGAAGAGCAACGCGTAAAGAGTATTGGATGTTTGTCTTATTTAATTTTATTATATGGTGTGTGCTTTCAGCTATTGAACTTATAACAGGTATGCCTCCGTTTTTGCGTATAGTTTATCTTGTTGCACTCTTCATTCCATCTCTTGCTGTGACGGCACGCCGACTGCATGACATAGGAAGAAGCGGCTGGTGGCAGCTCATTAGTATTATTCCGATTGCAGGAGCTATTTGTCTATTAATTCTTCTTTGTCTAAGAAGTGAGTCGCAGTTAAACCGTTTTGACGTACCTCATAAAGTTGCGTAGGCTTTTAACGGTTAGGTAGTTTAATTTTATGAAAAAAGAGAGGGTTTATCATGCACTGGTATATAAAAGCTTTAAAAAATTATGCAACGTTTCGAGGAAGAGCAACGCGTACGGAGTATTGGATGTTTACATTATTTGCTTATATCTTTACGCTTGTTCTATATGCCTTGGTTTTTATTGATTCAATTGCTCTACTTGTATCTATTTTAATATTGCTCTATGGAGTAGCAATGATTCTGCCTTCACTTGCCGTTACTGTTCGCCGACTGCATGATACAGGAAGAAGCGGCTGGTGGTATTTAATTAACTTTGTTCCAGTTATCGGAGGCATTTGGCTGCTCATCTTACTTTGTCAAAGAAGCGAAGTAACAGCCAATATTTACGATACATACACGCAGGCATCTTAACCAGAGTAGTTTATTAGTTTAAAAATTAATAAACTAAACGTGCGAATTATTTCTAATTAAAAAGAGGTTGGGACAAAAGTAATTTAGTTGAAGGGAAATCCGAACTAATCGAGATTCTTGATATAGAATCCAATTAGTTCGGATTTTTTCATAGTGTGATGGTGAACGTAAATTTTATGTATGTAGATTCTTCTAGCCGTTGATTGGAGGGCAAGGCGAAGACTCCTGCGGGAAAAGCGGGAGAGGTGAGACCCCGCAGGAGCACAAGCGACGAGGAGGCTCAGCGCCCGCCCGCGGAAAGCGAAGCCTTGCACGGAAATCAACGGCGGTGTCATAAGCGGTTCAGCTCATGTATCTGATTTATTCGTCTTTAGATTGGATTGATTTCATTATGTCTCAATCTCTTTTTTTTATTTTCCCACACGCTGCTGGGAATTTCTTTTCGAAGAACAGGTGCAATATCACTTGCAAAGCGCTCTAGCTGTTCGCGCTGTTCTGCTTCGCTTAGACCGTCTACGCTGATGCTCAGCACTTCGTTTCCATAAGCGCGGTGATAGTCTATTATTTTTTCAATGATTTGCTCCGGACT
Source organism: Priestia sp. SRI_019 (assembly GCF_057586255.1). NCBI lineage: Bacteria > Bacillati > Bacillota > Bacilli > Caryophanales > Bacillaceae > Priestia > Priestia sp. SRI_019. The sequence goes on from NZ_JBYCZN010000001.1 coordinate 1,848,988, forward strand.
TCCTACTAAAGCAGGACCGTGTTGAATGATATCTTCTAGTGACGTGAACGGCGATTGATTATGTTTGGCTGCTTCTGTATTGCTAAATGCGTTATAGTACGGGCGATAGCGGCGAATTGCTTCTTCCGTTGTATCGGAAATATATAGGCTGCTTGCCCCCGAACCGACGATGGCCTTGCGTGGATCATGCCCATAATAAGCGAAGCGTTCGCGGTAATGGTCAATCAGCGCTTTATATTTAGCCTGAGGGTGGAAGGAATTAGATGAAAATAGGGGCTCTCCGTATTTAGCTGCAAGTTCTGTAGACAGCGGGCTTGACGCACTTCCATGCCAAACGGGAATAGAAGTTTGAAACGGACGAGGCTGAGTCGTAACGTTAGTTAAAGGCGGACGATAACGGCCGCTCCACGTGACATCTTCTTCTGTCCAAAGCTGTTTCAAAAGAGCGTATCTTTCAGCAAGAGACTCCCATTGTTCTTCTTCTGTAATGCCAAAAAGCGGATAATGACGCGGGTCATTGCCTTTTCCGATAATCAGTTCAAGGCGTCCACCCGACAGGTGATCAAGCGTTGCATAATCTTCAGCTACTCGTACAGGGTCTAAAATGCTTAGAACGGTAACAGTCGTAAGGAGACGGATGTGTGACGTTTTAGCCGCAATTGCACTTAAAACAACGGGAGGAGAAGAAGACAAAAAAGGAGCTCCGTGTCTTTCGCCGACTCCGTAAGCATCAAAACCTAACTTTTCTGCCAGCACCGCTTGATTTAACACATGCTGAAACTTTTCTTGAGCAGTGAATGTTTCTCCAGTAACCGGGTTCGGGATGTTTTGAATAAGACTAAATAAAGCAAATTTCATACGCTTTACCTCCAAAAGATAAAATGGTGGACGACAATAAAAAAAGCAAACGTACACGCATTATCGTGTCCATTTGCCTCCAGTTGACTGGTAGATATGTAGTTTCAATGTTTTATTAGTTGTATCTTAAGCGGTAGAAACCGAGCTGTCAAGATAATCTTTTTCTAAAAACCCACTTGATTTATCGGTTAACTAGTATTATGATGTGAATAATCTTACACGAAGTAAGCCCACTGGTTAACCAGAGGCTCTTGAGGAAGCAGCTGCTTCCTCAAGAGCCTCTTTTTATTACATAATATAGGGATTTAGGGGAGGAACGTATGAAAAAATATTGGCTGTTTTTACTTTCAATTGTAGTAGCTGTGAGCGTGGCAGGATGCGGAACCAACGCATCTTCAAGTGCAGGAGAAAAGAAAGAAAAAGATGTTCAAACGATTATTGTTGGAACAGGCACTCAGTTTCCTAATATTTGCTTTATCGATGATAAAGGCAAACTGACCGGCTATGATGTAGAAGTAGTAAGAGCAATCGACAAAAAGTTAAAGGATTATAAATTTGAATTTAAAACGATGGAATTTTCAAATCTGCTTCTCAGCTTAGAAAGTAATAGAATTGATATGATTGCTCATAATATGGCTCAGAACGCTGAGCGAAAGAAAAAGTTTTTATTTAATGATGAAACATATAATTATTCGCCGCTTTATGTAACAGTTCCTAAAAATCGAAACGATATTCATTCCTTAAAAGATTTAGAAGGTAAAAAAATGATTGTAGGAGCTACAAGCAATGCGGCGGTTTACCTAGACAAATACAATCAAAAACACGGCAATAAAATCGATGTAGTTTACGCCGGTCAAGGTGCGGATGATGCCACAACTCAATTAAAAACAGGCCGGGCAGATGCTACGCTTGCGACTCCATTTTCTATCGACTTTAGCAATCAAGCGCTGAAATTTCAGCAAAAAACGGTTGGAGATATCGTGATTAATTCAAAAGTATATTTTATGTTTAACAAAAAAGACGAAAAGTTAAAGTCGGAAGTCGATCAGGCGATTAAAAAGCTGAAAAAAGACGGTACGTTAAAAAAACTCAGCACAAAATGGCTAGGAGAAGACTATACGGTGCAAAATTGACTATAGCAAAAAAGCAGCTGCCCATACAGCTGCTTTTTTTGTAGGATATAAATCCAATAGATAGAAGAAACGATCTGCAAAGAAAACAAAAATTAGTGTATAGTAGAGCTATAAGTACTATAAAAGCAGGACCGCAGTAGGAGGCAATTCATTGATTACGGATTTACAGCGCGGAGATTTCTTTCAAAAAGGACATCGTTATCGCAGAAAACAAATTCATAAGCTTTATAAAGGACAAGAACAAAGCGAAATATCAACGCCAAAAGCGCATCCATATATTTTTATTTTCACAAAAGAAAGCGGAAGTGAATACGGAACGGGACACGGGTGGAACAGAGATAAAACCGCTTTTTTCTATACGGGAGAAGGCCAAAGAGGGTCGATGCAGCTCATTAAAGGCAATAAAGCGCTTCGTGAACATTTTTTATCAGGAAAAGCCGTTTACTTGTTTCACTACGTGGAGCCTGGAGTAGTAGAGTTCATTGATGAAGTGACGTATATTAATCATCAATTAGAAATCATGTGGGACTCAGACGGAGAGCTTCGTGAAGCCATTATTTTTGAACTTGAACGAAATTCCGTGATCGAGGAAAAAGCAGCAAAGCTGGATGTTTCACCTTATTCAACTGAACAGCTTCGTCATATAGCATTAGGAGAAGAAAAAAAGATAAGTGTTTACGAACAAACGGCAGCTCTTAAACAATATGTTCACAAACGCGCAGCAGGTATTTGCGAAGCCTGCGGAGAAAGCGCGCCGTTTATCGCAAAAGATGGCAGCTCCTTTTTGCAAATGTACCATCTTTCAAAGCTTTCAGAGAGCGGACTCGCTAAGCCAAAGGACGCTGCGGCACTATGTCCCAACTGTCATAGCCGTCTACGCTACGGGAAAGATAGTGAAGTATATAAAGAAGAGCTGATTATTAAAATTAATGAAAAAGAAGCAGGAAAGAAAAATGAGTAATATCGTCTTTTTTCATTTTATAAAAAACCGTCTCTAGGCAGGCCAGCTGCCGAGGCGGTTTTTTTGTATGTAGAATGACTTCAAAAAATAAAGACAGTAAAGCGTATAAAAATAATAGAAGAACAGATAATGAAAAACTGAAGCTTTCGTTTAAAAATAGTAAAAGCTGGGGTGATGTGCTGTGGCAGATAAGTATGACTGCGTCATTATAGGTGGAGGAATTGCCGGACTTCAAGCCGCTATTCAGCTTGGAAGATATAAGCGCAGTGTAGTGGTTATTGATTCAAACGATGGACGTTCCAATCTTTGCAAAAATTATCAAAATATATTGGGGTGGCCTGAGGGAATAAGCGGGCAAACTCTAAGAGAAACGGGAAGGCAGCAAGCAAAAAGCTACGGCATTCAATTTGCAGAAGAGCGTGTCCTTCAGTGTGAAAAAGAAATAGAAGGGTTTAACGTCATTACAAACTCTGCGAACTACGAAGCCGCTACTTTACTGATTGCGACCGGAGTCGTAGACCGGATTCCTTCTGAACTTCAGCAAGAGCTATATCCGTGCATGGGAAAAACGGTATATGTATGTCCCGACTGCGACGGGTATGAAGTAAATAATAGAAGGGTATTGGTACTAGGGTCAGGAAAAGCAGGAGCCAGTTTATCTCTTACGTTAACATATTGGACAAATGACATTACGTATATTAATCATGACAAAAAAGAGATTGGACCTTTAGCAGATACCTTGAGGCAAAAAGGAATTACCTATAAAGAAGGGGCAATAAAAAAACTCATAGCTGAAGCAGAAAGGTTAAAAGGAGTCATCCTCGAAAACGATGAATTTATCTATGGAGAAAGAGGTTTTTTAGCGTTCGGAGGAAATGAAGTTCGGACAGAATTAGCGCATGGGCTCGGAGTAGAACTCCTAGAAAATCAGCACATTATCGTAAATTCGCGTACAAAAGAAACAAATGTTTCAAACGTGTGGGCAGCAGGAGACATTGTGGCTCATTCTGAACAAGTTACGGTAGCGATGGGAGAAGGTTTACAAGCCGCTATTTGGATACACAAACGCTTGTTAGAGCTTTGTGAAAAATAATTGTTTTTTTATCTGTTTCTGAACACGCTACATTCTAAGTGGGAAAAGTCGATTTTTAGTGTTTTTTGTAATGAAACTCTGTACAGTATTCTGTGTTCAATAACCTTTCTTATTCTATTTTATATTACAATCAAATAAGAGAAAAATAAGAAAGAGTGATAATAGGCGTTTATTGGATATGCACGTGTATCAACAGGATTATAAAAATAAAAGGTATTTTCTACAAATAGAAAATACCCCCCCCGTTGGTTGCTACATTAAAAAGGTTAGGTTTGTTATAGCGTGACTTTATTTACCTGATAGCATGGATGATTTAGGACAATAAAAAGGATTAGATTTTCTCGATGACCATTTAAAAGATGAACTATGTATAAATTTGAGAATAGAAACTTTGCAAAAACGAATAGAAGAAAGTATTAGAGCTTTTGATTTACGAAAAGTTGGATTTATTGTAAATGAATTGGCTAAAGACTCCAAATCTGACGTTAGTAAATATTCTGCACGTTCATTTGCCAAAGCCATAGCAACAGGACAAATGAGAAGACAGGCAATGGTTAGCAGTGACTACGCAATAAAGGTAACAAATCTTCTAACACATAACTCCTTAGATTCCTCAACAAAGGAAAGGGTAAGGCAATTAAAGATAATAGATGAATTGTTAGAATCGCCAAGCTGATAATCAACAATCAGAAACAAGGACACTATGTTTTATTCCATATAGTGTTTTTCTTTATTCAAAAAATCAACAATAAAGTTTAACAGAGCCTTATAAAACTATTCTTTTTATAATTTAGTTTGTTATTTTACTCCTTTACATAGAAGATGTGATCTTTTTATTTTTAATAAATTTTATCTTATTTAAAGTATATTAACATTAGACACTTTATTATTTACTTAATGTAACGTACTTTCTGGGAAGATAGGAAGGTAATAAAAGTAATGACCATCTTTTGAAATAAATGGGTATGATATATAATAAATCTTTAATCAAAACATTTTGAAGGGAAATGTAATATGATAATTTCTAAGCCACGTAAAAAACATAAAGTGAAGCATCTGGAACCTGCAAGTATCTTGTTCGTGGGGTTTTTAGGATTAATATTGCTCGGCACCGGCTTATTAATGATTCCTGCTGCTACAAGCGATAGACATCATCTAAGCTTTATTGATGCTCTTTTTGAAGCCACTTCTACTGTATGTGTAACAGGCCTAGCCGTGGTAGATACGGGGACAACATTTACTTTATTTGGACAGCTCATTTTGCTTGTGCTCATTCAAGTTGGTGGCTGGGGATTCATGACTATTGGTATACTCATGTTTATTGTACTAGGTAAAAAAATAGGATTACAACAAAGATTAATACTTAAGGAATCTCTAAATGCTTTTTCGCTACAAGGCGTTATTGCATTAGTCCAACGTGTTGTGCTAATTACATTGGCTGTGGAAGGTATAGGAGCGCTTATCCTAGCTATTCGTTGGTCCCAAGAAATGAGCTGGGGAAAGGCTATTTATTATGGCATATTCCATTCTATCTCTGCTTTTAATAATGCAGGATTTGGTTTGGAACCAGATAATTTAAGCAAATGGGTAGGAGATCCAACCGTAAATATTATGATTACGTTACTTTTCATAATAGGAGGGACTGGATTTTTTGTCATTGCAGACATTTTTCAGAAACGAAACATAAGAAAGTTTTCTCTTCACACTAAAATTGTATTAGTTTCAACTATCCTACTAAATGTCGTGAGTACACTCATTATTTTTACTCTAGAATATCATAACTCTCATACTTTAGGTCAATTAAGCATGGGGGATAAATGGTGGGCAGCTTACTTTCAGGGTGTAGTTCCTCGTACTGCTGGTTTTAATACCTTGGATATCGGGGCGCTCACATTGCCTTCAAAAGTGTATATAATGGGTCTTATGTTTATTGGAGCGGCCCCAGGTTCAACAGGCGGTGGAATTAAAATAACTACGTTTGTCTTAATATTGTTTGCTTTATGGTCAGTATTGACAAATAAAGAAGAGATTAATGTTTTTCGACGCCGAATTCCTAAATCGCTTGTGTATAGAGCTTTTTCTATTGCTACTTCTGGCATTATTTTTGTTTCTATTATTTTCTTTCTACTCACAATCACAGAAAAAGGTATAGACATGTCTACCCTTTTGTTTGAAACGTTCTCTGCTTCTGGAACAGTTGGATTAAGTGCTAACTTTACAGGAGATTTAAGTCCTATAGGCCGAATTCTGATTACAATTATGATGTTTATTGGCAGAGTGGGACCTCTTACCATTGGCTTTGTACTTGCGATTCGTTCAAACAAACAATCTAAAATTAGGTATGCAGAAGAAAAGATTCTTATTGGTTAAAAATTTATTTTAAATATATAATTTGGTCAACATATTCATGATGTAGGCACAAGTAGCCTAAACCACGAATATCTCTTTTTATTATGAACAAACTACTCAAGGTGCTGAGAATTATCTTCGATCTAAATCTCATTAACCTGTAGAAAAACTCCCTATTTATTGGAGGGAGTTTTTTCTAATTTTAAACTGTATATGATTTTAGTTAACATAAAACATTTATCGGAAATAGTATGAGCTATTCTAGAAACCAACTTAGTTATAATAAAGAATTTAACATCTCATTAAAGTCTTCCTGAGTATCTTTGATATTATTAAAAAACTGTTCATCTACTTTTTCTACAATTGGAATCCCTTGTTTAACCTTATTTTTTCCTTCTGCAGTTATAGATAATAAAATTTCTCGCTTATCTAAGGGGTTCTTACTTCGCTCCAAAAGCCTTTTTGTTTCAATAGTACGTACTACATCAGAAACCATCATAATATTTAACTTTGTAAAATCAGCAAGCTTTTTTTGAGTCACGTTTTCTCCTTTAGTCTGTAGAAAATCACATGCTGCTAGTAACACAAATTGTGAATGAGTAACATTTATCTTACTCAGTTCTTTTGTTATGAGTCTTTGCCATGCATGTGTTACTTGCCATAATAGAAATCCTGAGCTATCTTCTGGATTATTAAATTTGGAAACCCATTTCATGTTGTTTTACCCCCATAGCTTTAGCAATTATTAAAAAGTCTTCCCGTTCTATCTCAAAATGCCCTCTTCTAAAGAGTAAACCTACATTTGGGGTCATACGGGCAAAATTTAATAAAGGCTTAATTTCTAAATAACTAGCAGATTGACATTCTTTGAACTCTACATCTATTCTATTCGGTATAAAGTTTGGATTCATTTCGTAAAGATAAACCTCCCCGGATTTAACTTTACCAATAGCAGTAAAAGACTGTAAAGGTAAGCCATTTTTATAAGATGTCTTTGGTGAATAATAAATGAGCCAATCTCCTGCTTTCATTCGTTTTAAAGGATATGCTTTACCATGACATAGTTGAGCAAAGCCATTTTCCTCTCCTATTCTTACATGATCCTCAGATACTACACCTATCCAATATCTTATTTTAGTCATTCGTTTTCACCTGCCAATTTAACAAGTCTATCCATAGAATGAGGGATATTTTTTGTTAACAAGGGTCCTATCTGACCTCCTATTTCCTTAGCATGAAGACCTGAAATGCTAACGCCATGAGTAATTTTAGTTTGGGAATCAGCATTGTTTATGTAATGGTAAAAAGCAATTTGTATATTTTGTTCGTCTATTACCATAACATTTGTAAAGCTTCGATTTTCTTTCACTTCTTTAAGAGTAAAGGTACTAGGTTTTTGATTGAGAACTGTTAGAGTTCCAATACTCCCCGTTGTAAAGGGACCCTCTAAATGAGCCTCTATAATTTCGTCATCCCACTTTGACCATTTAGATATATCTTGATACAGATTCCAAATAGATGTAGGGCTAGAAGTAGTAAAAATAGCATGTTCGTAGTTCCACATAATAAGACCTCCTAAAGTAGTAAGTGCACGTATTATTAATAATACGTGCACTTACTATCTGTGTAAATATTTAACAGAAGGTTTATCCTGCATAAAAATCTAGTTACCATAATCGCGATTACCGGAACAAATTGAATTATTAGATTAAAAGTATCCAAATACTCCATTTTAGTGTAAAATTACACTAAAATGGAGTATTTATTTTGATTATAAAGAGGAGTCAATGTAATGAAAAAGATAGTAATTATAATCTTATTTTTAGCACTTGGAATAGCTGGTTTTTCTGGTTATATAAATTACAAAAAACATTCTGCTAAAGCAGCAGTAGAAAATTATCTGGTAAACGAGAAGCATATAAGTGAAGAGAATATTGAAAAAATAAGTCCCTTTATGGGGAATCTGCAGGGTGATAAAAATTGGTTGGTTTATGTGAAAATTAAAGGGGACAAAAAGAAATATTACTATTACAAAAACGCTAAAAACAATAAGGTTATTCTGGAATCCTATATTTTGAATGGAAAAGAATACGGTAAATGAGAAAGATTTTGTACTAAATACACATGTCTTTATTTCAATAAGTTGTAACCTTATACCAATACAGTTTACATGATGTGTTTTATCGGCACGGATATGACGAAGAAGCTTTACTAATTTAATTGACATAATATATTAGTCGTATATCAAAAGATATAATATAATGAAATAAAAAAGGGAGAAATATCCAAGATGAAAAAACGCTTGTTGAATTGGGTCATCTTCATTGGGGTTATTATTATTTTAGCTATCAGTATACCGAGAATAACAAATAATGAAGCACGCTATTTAAGTTCACCAGAAGAAGAGAAAGAGGTAGCGCAACTTGAAGGGGATTTCAGAAAATGGTCACTTAGACCACTAGATAAATTTATGGTGCAAGGTTATCAAGCGAAACCGAATGGTCACGATTGGAACAGTGTGAAACAAAAATCAATAAAAAATTATCGCGTTACATATTACACCTTTTTTGGTATCCGTTATATGGAGGTAGAAGTCAGTTAAATCTAATGGTAAATATTTAAAAATGGAGGGGTAGAAAAATGTTTATAATCGAAACTATTATAGGCCTCATTTGCTTCTTTATTTTCAATATTTTATACGATACGTATATTACTAAAAGAAATAGTTCTTTTATACAATTAAGTATCATTTCAGTGGTCCAAACTATTATTGCAATGAGTATTTACAGCATTGTGTGAGGATTTCGAACTACTTTAAGACTCGGGCATAATAGAATTTTATACCCCATACATTTTTAGTTACCATAATCAAAATTCTAGGAATTTAAAAAACTTAAATCAAATTCTTATTTTTAATACACCAATCTAACATAAATGTTAAAATATGTAGAAAACACTTAAGGAGAACTACACATGAGAGAAGACTTTAGCAATACAGCTTTAATTGTCATTGACGTTCAAAGAGCTTTTGAAGATGAGAAATGGGGCACAAGAAATAACCTTAATGCTGAGGAGAATATCCAAAATCTTTTAAAGACATGGCGAGAAAAAGAATACCCTATTATACATATCCAGCACTTGTCCGATAACGATCAATCCATTTTCCACCCTAGTAAACAAAGTTCGGGTTTCAAAGATATTGCAGTTCCAGTTAAAAACGAAACAATTTTTAAAAAGAAAGTAAACAGTGCCTTTATAGGAACTGGACTTGAGAATCATTTAAAAGTACATAAAATAGAAAAAGTCGTAATAGTAGGATTAACAACTCCACATTGTGTATCAACTACTACTCGAATGAGTGGTAATTTAGGATTTGAAACGTACCTAGTATCAGATGCCACAGCTGCATTTGCAATAAAAGGAGCAGATAATACATATTATTCAGCTGAACAAATACATAATGTGTCATTAGCAACTTTAGACGATGAATTTGCTACAGTTTTAACAACTGAAGAATTAATCGAAAAGTTAGAGCTAAACGAAAAAATACAGTCTTAAGAGTTTTGTTTTAACTGTATATGATATGCATTTCTAGTTAACATAATGTTCCTTCTAGGTAGTAAATAAAAAAGAAGCTCTCTAAAAGAGACTTCTTTTTAACCTTTATCGAAGCTTTTTATTTTTAAAGAATACGTTACGGAGTTAATGAGACATAGGGCCACTATTATTAAAAACATGTAAGTTGAAATCGTATCTCCAGATAGATTAAGATCATCTACAATTATCCCTTCTAAGAAAAGGATTAAGCCTGAAATGAATAAACTAATGATTGCTATAGTGATTACATGCAAACCAGTAACTAATTTCTTCTTATGTTGCATTAAAATTGTGACGAACAAAGCAAACAATACAACAATGAAAAATACAAATAATGGTCTTGAATACAAAAGGCTTATAGCTCCCTCACTATTACTCCACATATACATATTAAACCTTCAGTACCACCTTTATTTTTCCATTTTATCAATAATATTCATTTAAATCACTATGTATAATATATGCCTTTAACTACCATGAAACGGATTCTAGGCACTCTTAACAAAAAAATGAAGCTCATCTAACAAAATTGTAAGCCCGTCTTACATTATTGTTAGGTGAGCTTTATTAAATCTCGTATTATAATTATTTGTAGAAAATATTTACAATTAGCTAAAGGGATGAGATATATTGAAGATAAAAAAAGACAATCAACCTATTATTATGTTTGATGGTATATGTAACGTATGTAATCATTGGGTCCAATTTGTGATAAAAAGAGATCCTAAAGGCATATTTAAATTTTTGTCTCTTCAATCGGATTTAGCACGTTCATTGATAATAAATCACAATCCGAATAACACGCAATTAGATTCCATTATCTTAATGGACAAAGGTCAAATATATACGGAATCTACAGCAATCTTACATATCATAAATAAGCTTACCGGACCTATAAGGTTTTTCATTCTCTTTTGGATAATACCTAAAAAAATTCGAGATAGAGCGTACCGTTTTATTGCAAAGAATCGATATCGATTCTTTGGGAAAAAAGAAAGTTGTCTCGTCCCTAGCAAAGAAATACAAAATAGGTTTATTAAAACGAAAATAGAAAGTGGGAAAATCAATGAATAGAAGTACATTTCTAACAAAGCTTAGAATGACAATTATCACTACATTTAGATGGTCTTTAGCATTAACTTTCTTGATTTACGGCATTGCCAAAATCTATCCAGGCCAGTTTTCTACTGGCGACTTTATATATGACTCGACAAAGGACTCAGCAATGCAATTGGCTTGGCACTTCTTTGGATATTCGGATACATATAATCTTTTTATTGCTTTGGGAGAAATAACAGCAGCCTTATTATTAGTAATTCCAAAGACAGCAACTTTAGGAAACATTATTTATTTACCTATCACAGTAAATATTACTATTCTTGATTTTTGTTTTGAGATACCAGCTCGTTCTGTTACCACATTGTTAACCTGTATGAGTATAGCTCTACTTTTCTTTGAATATAAAAAATTAAAAAGAGTATTTTTTGACTCTCCAGTAACAGCTGAAACGTCTATCCCAACAGGCCTTATGAAAAAGAAGGTGAACATACAATGATTGTGCTACCTATTATATTTGTTAGTTTGGGAATTTCTGCTTTCTACTATTTTGTTCTTAAAAAAGAAGCTTGAGATGAGTGCAATATACAGACTCAGTTAGCATAATCACTGTTATCGGTAGATAGGATTTCATTGTTCAAATATGTATTTTTTGGTAACATAAGGAGCGTTAAGAATAGTTATTTAAAACTCATCTAAACTATTAAGCAAGCGAGGCATAACACATTGAGAAAACATTTTGGTAAAATTTCATTTGCTTTTTTAATTTTGACTTTTGGCTTTTATTTCATGGTTCCTACAAATAATAATTACTCATCAACAACTATTAATACATGGTTATTGATTGGGTTAGCTTTGACATTAATTTTTGCTTTTTTAAGTCCTAAAAATATATGGAAAAGGATCGTACTAACCGTTATTACAATAGCAATTGTACTATTTTTATTTATTGCTGTAGCATTTGGAATATCAGGTCTATAAAGAATGCAGCTGTTATTTACATAATCATCATCATAGGTACTAAAAAGTCTAATAAACCAAGAATGAGTTTATTAGGCTTTATCTTTAAATAACATTTCTTTTAATTAAATCTCTAACGGCATATTGTACGCTTTCAGTTTGGGAATATTTAGTCTTGAAGCCTAAACTTCTTATTTTTTTATCATCCCAGATTCGATTTGTGCCGAAAGTACTTAAAGCGTAAGACATGGGTGTATTTTTCTCTACTATTTTAGATAAGTCGTGTATATTTGCTATTGTCCCTCTTGCTTCATCTATAGCTGCTTTTAGACTTCCCCAGGTTGTGTCAAATCCTTTAAGTAAAAAGACGTTTTGTTTTTTTGTAAACACCTTATAGGTACCTAACCATTCCATTGCTCTTCCTATATCGCGTGTATCAACTAAAGAAACTATCGTTTGACCATTTTTCAAAATCGGAAATTTTTTATCTACATGATTTTTTAGTAATCTTGAGAAAAAAGAAGCCTTATCTCGAGATCCTATTGCACTTGCTGGACGTAGAATAATCGTTACCATATCTGTTTCTTTTCCTATCTCTTGAACAATCTCTTCTCTTTTTAGAAGCAACTCCTGAATAGGGTACTCTGGACGTATATCATAGGATTCAGTTATAGGTTTATTTGTACGAAAATCATATACTACAATTGAGCTTAATTGTATAAAACGCTCAACACCATTTAAAGCAGCCTGTTTAAGGAGTTTTCTTGTCAATCCAATCTCCACAGGTGCTTCTAAATTAACATCAGTGCTTAGATTAGCATCTGCGGTACAGTTATAAACTGTTTGATGCCCTTTAATGATCTCTCCAAAAGATTCAGTTCTGGAGAAGTCTACTCTAACTACTCGCACACCTAAGCTATCCAAAAAGGAAGTGTCGCTAGTTTGGCGAACCACGGCTGTAACCTCGTGTCCTTTTAACCGCAATTGTTCTACCGTATGACTTCCTATAAAACCTGTACCTCCAAAAACAATGGCTTTCACCTTTATCATTCCTTTTATAAATGTATTATAAATAACCATTTACTGGGCGATTTATAATAATTATACTAAATGAAGTACTTGCATTTTTATAGTCCTGATATTTTTTATAGTAAGTATCCTTATGAATAGTAATGGAGGAATATCATGAATAATCAACTTGAACTGAAATCTAGTTCTTCTAAATGTCCTATAGAAAAGACAATGAATGTTATTGGAGGGAAGTGGACCTTCTTAATCTTAAGAGAACTTTTTACTGGACCAAAACGTTTTGGGGAGATACAAAAATCTTTAAAAGGAGTAAGCCCTCGAACTCTCTCTTTACGTTTAAAGGAACTACATGATGAGGGAATTATTACACGTAAAATATATTCAGAGATACCTCCTCATGTAGAATACTCTCTTACTGATAAAGGAAAAACAATGCGTCCAATATTCGAAGCAATGAAAGAATGGGGAAATACGTGGGATGTGCTAGGTATTAAAGAAAGGTAATAAGTTCTTTTTAGTTACAAAACCTCATGTATGCATATTAATTCATAGTTAACGTAATCAACATTTCCGGAACACTACATAAATGTTTCATAGCTTGTGAAACATTTATATGAATGATTTATATCCTAATTGAGCACACTATTGAAAAGACGGAGAGATGTTCATTCTCAATCTTTCATTGTGTACTATAAATAAGCTAAAAGAAAAACCTACTATCGTCCATGTTCAGTAGGTTTTTTCTCTTTTCTACACATAAATTCTTACTAACTTGAACAAACTACTCAAGACGCCGTGAGGTATCATAGAATGATCCTTCAATCCTTACGAGGACAGAAAAAGCTACTGATCCCTGGGGACTGACCCCTGTTCAGTAGCTTTTTCTCTTTTTACGCTGTATATCATATACAAAGGTAGTTAACATAATCACTCTTTTCCGGTACACATACCAAAAAAGAACCCTTGTCGCAGAACGGTTCTGCCGAGGGTTCTTTTTCCGGAGTATGCAGCTTTTTATACATCCTTGATATGACGGCCTTTACTCGATACCCAAGTGGGAGGCGGATGAATAAAAAGTGCACGTTTTATTCATATGCTTGTAATGGAAAAGATAGTATTTATAGCGAAAATTCGCTATGTCTTATAAGCTACCTCACCTGACGACCCGAGGTAGTTTTCTATTTGTTCTTTGTAAGACATACTTTTTAAAATATATATTTGTGTAATCATTATCTTTGGACAGACGTAGGGAATTGTGAGAAGATATACATATAATAAAGCCAAAAAACACATCTCTAAGAGATGTGTTTTTTGTTTCAATTTTCACTTTATAACACTCAATGCATAAAGTAAGCAAATTGATAACCATTGAGTAAATACTAGCATAATTAAAAAGCAGTGGCAAATCGTAGATGGCAGCTTTTTATTTGAAAAAAGTATTAGAAAGTCTTCCTTCTAGCCCTTCCTATTTATTGACATTAAACCAGCCTTTTCGTTTAAACCAGAGAATCATACCGATGGTCATTAAAGCCATAATTCCTAAAACAATATAATATCCGTAGTGCCAGTGAAGTTCAGGCATATGATCAAAGTTCATCCCATATAACCCTACGACAAAGGTAAGGGGGATAAAAATAGAGGAGATAATTGTTAGTGTCATCATAATAGAATTCATCCGATTGGCATTAAGTGAAAGGTAGTTATCTCTCATATCTGATGTCATATCTCGATTGGCTTCCACCATGCTTGTTAATTTTATTAAGTGATCATAGATGTCATTGAAATAGGCTTTCTGCTCTGTAGGTATATGTAAACGCTCAGAATTAATAATTCGATATAGCAGATCACGCATAGGAAGAACGGTTTTTCTGAGCTTTAATAAATCACTTCGGATATCAAAAACATCATTCATTAGTAAAGCAATTGACTTTTTGGCATCTTTGCTTTCAATTTCATTTAATTTATCCTCAATTTCATACACAATTGGGAAGTAATCATCCACTAATTGGTCCAGCACCGCATAAGCGATATAGGACACTCCTTTATTAAATCCACTAGGATGTTGTAAAAGACGTTGTTGTACTGTTTCAATACTGAGTAATGGTTTAAGGTGAAAGGTTACTAAATAATTATCTCCGATAAATAAGTCCACTTCTTCAACATCTAATGTGTGGCTATTTAAATAATGAAGAACTAAAAAGCTGTAACCCTCATAATAATCAAGTTTAGGGCGTTGTAATAAGTGAAGACAATCTTCGATAGCTAAAGGGTGAAAGTGGAAAAACGTCTCTAACACTTTTGCCTCCTCTTCAGAAGGAGAGGAAAAGTCTACCCAAAACCATTTAATTGAGGAATCAGATAAGTGAGCAAGGGGCACATCTTCTTTAACCTGTAGGTCTTGTGTAATAGCTATTGTTCGAATCATACTGCTGCTCCTCCATGTGATTAACGATTCTATACATTATAGTATGTTACATAAAATAAACGATTAATCCAACTGCTAACAAGACAATGAAATCTTTCTGATACTTTCTTCTCTTTTCTTCACTTGTATCTTTATTTTTACCAAAATATTTATCTATAAAAATAATAAAACAAAGCAGGAGGAAACTAAGAATGATATCTAGTATTAAGAAATGAAAGAAATCATCTGTAGTAGTCAATGACATAGTAATTCTCCTTATTTCTCACGTTTAAGTGTGAGAATACTAAATAAGTCTCTCTTCATATTTTAATCAGGGACAAAAAGTTCTAAAATCAATGTAGCTGTATAATAACGAATAGCATATAAAAGAAAGGATTCGCTTTTTATTGTTTTCCTTATCCTAATGTTTATAATTAAAACATGAAAAACAACTTATTATATAACAAAATGTTCTATATGTCCTGATTTTTTGGAAGAAAGAGAATGATTAATCTTAAAACAGGAACGTCTAAGAAGTGTATAAGTTAATAAGGTGAGATGGAGAGGAAAGGATAAAACGTAACGATATATAATAAAAGAGATAGTAGTGGGAGATTTTTATGAAATATGCACAAATTTTTATTGATAATCGAATTCGAAATGCAACGTTGATTGTATTGCTTATTTGTATGAGTATAGCTTGGCTTTTTGATAGCGATTACTGGTACAATATAGCCGTTCTTATGGTTTCAGTATCTTTTCTCTTACATGGTATAAATGATTATATCGTAGGAAAGAACAAAGCACGAGGAACTGTTATTATACTATTGAGTGTTCTTTTTACTCTATATAATCTACTAAGAATCTTTGTTTTATGATAAAAATAAGATTTTTACACTTGCAAGGAACGAGGAGTTTTTATGTTTAAGAAAATAGTAAAATGTTATGATTACAAATTTATTGTAGCCTTAATTGTTCTAAGCCTCATCGGTTTAGTCATGGTCTACAGTGCTAGTATGGTAACGGCGGTTAGTCGTTACGGTGTTGAAGGGGATTATTTTTATCAAAAGCAAAAACTTGCTCTGATAGCAGGCTTTTTCTTTTTCTGTGTTGCTGCCTTTATTCCTTATAAAATTTATCGAGAGAAAAAAGTATTAAAAATCTTATTAATAACAGTGATTACACTCCTTGCCTTGGTCCTTATTTTTGGACATACGGCAGGAAATGCACAAAGCTGGCTTATCCTGGGCCCGATTAGAATACAACCATTAGAATTTACGAAACTAACGATCATTGTATATTTATCGGCTGTTTTTGCGAATAAACAAGAGTATATCAATGATCTAAAGCGCTCTGTTATTCCACCTACCCTTGTTGTATTGTTTATTTGTTTCTTAATTGCTTTACAACCCGATTACGGTGGGATTTTACTTATTTTAGGTACAGTTGCAGCTATTGTTTTATGTTCAGGTATCTCGAAGAAATCAATGCTAAAGATTGCCTTACTAGGAGTAATAGGCATCCTTATTATGTTAGTCGTTTTATTAGTGACGGGACATATAGACACCGTGTTTTCGCCTGTTCGTTTAGCTCGTTTTACTGGCTATCTACATCCTTTTGAGAACCAACAAGGAAATGGGTACCAACTGGTTAACTCCTACTTGGCAATAGGGAGTGGTGGACTATCGGGCATGGGATTAGGGCAAAGTGTTCAAAAGGCAGGTTATCTGCCTGAATCTCACACAGATTTTATTATGGCAATTATTGCGGAGGAACTAGGTTTTTGGGGAGTACTTCTTGTATTAGGACTATTATTTTTTATTATCCTTCAAGGGTTAAAAATAGCAAGAAAATCTAATGATCCTTTTGGGGCACTACTAGCTATCGGTATTTCCGTTATGATAGGTATTCAAGCATTTGTTAACCTTGGAGCAGTAACGGGAATTCTTCCTATTACAGGTGTAACGTTACCTTTTGTAAGTTATGGTGGTTCTTCTCTTACCTTGCTTATGTTTGCTGTAGGAGTACTAGCGAATATATCCATGTTTAATAAATTTGAAAAGAAATACAAGCACAAAGTAACAGATCCAAGGAAACTGAAAAGTATCTAATGATTTGTATGAATGACATTTCTATAAAAATTATTGAGGATAAAATAAAATTATAAACAAAAGACACTGGTTAAGAGCCAGTGTCTTTTGCTTATGTAGAAAGGTTAAGTTTGTAGTATTACTAAAGGAATTCAAAGGGCTATTAGAAATCCTCTTATGTATGATTCATATACTTTACTAAAAATCTTTATTTAGAAGATGAAAATTATTCCCTTCGAAAAAACTGCAAGGCGCTATAAATGATCCATAGAAAGCAGGCTGCAATAACTTGTTTTTCTATGCAAAGAATAATTGTCCATAGTATCACTAAAATTAAAATAGGAATAGATAACTTTCTTATCATTCACACCTTCCCCCTTCTTCATTATTCTCCTATCTATATTCATGAAACCGTAGTGGATTGCCTTTTCTGCAAAAAAAAAAGACGCCATAGTAGGCGTCTATATCCAACAAAATTGTTGGGAAAAAGGGAAAGAATGCTAAATTAAAGCATTAACATGATCTTATTTGGTCATTATCCTTTTTAAAAAGAACAAAACATACATTGTAGGTAACACAAATAAGCTACTTAAATTCTCTATTTCATTTATTGATCCTGTGGATCTACCTCGAGACTTTCAACTTCATCAGTCTTCTTTACTTCTAATCGCACAACTTTGTTTTTACTATCTCCAGGCATATTGTCGTCATCTTGCTCAAAGTCTTTAGCTTTTTTATAAGTCTTTTTTCCACTAGACACTTCTATTGTTACATCATTATCGGTTTCATTAATTAATTTTCCAATTATGCTGTAATCTCCATCAGCATCTTTTTCGTATATACCATTTGAATCTGCTTTTGCTTGAGGAGTTAACTCTAGACTTTCTGCATTATTATTTTTAGCATCAATCTCTACGTTTACTTGTTTTCCATTAATATCTTTAGGTGTATCTTTTTCTTTTTTAAACGACTTACTTTTAGGTATCTTTACTTTTTTACCATCGATAACAAGTGTTAACTCATCGTTCGTTTCTTTCTCTAATGTTCCTACTAAATCAAAGTCTTCACCTTGCTGTTTACTATCCGGATCTTTGGAGAACTGTTGTAAATTTGATTTATTTTCAGAAGAGCTATTTTCACTTTGTGATGTATTTTGCGATGATTCATTTTGATTAGAGCATCCTACAAGAAATCCTGTAGCTAAAGTACCGGCTAATGAAATACAAAGCATTACCATTTTTTTATTCATATAGCTTATTTCTCCTTTTTCTTTGTTTTTATTTATATTGCCTATTCTTTAAAAAACCAAACGAAATTACTTTTTTAAAACCGGAGAAGTTATATAGCATAGTCACAAGAATAATCATAATTATTCTTGTGTTAACTACTATCTTTGTATGAGACCTTGCTGTCACCAAATTGAAATTAATTAGTTAGACATTTTTTTCTTTTCTTTATAATGAACTGTATATAGCATTATAACTATGAACCAAAACGCACTAATAAGGTATCCGCCTAAAATATCGCTTGGATGGTGTACACCTAGATAAATACGACTGAATCCCATTGCTAAGATAAGAATGCTTGCTAGTAAGGAAAATACGGCCTTTATTTTATTGCTCTTTAAATGTGTCCATAACAGAAATAGAAGTATACCGTAAAGAACAAAGGAATTCATAGCATGTTGACTAGGAAAGCTATGTTTATCCACCTCTACTAAATGAGATCCATCTGGTCGTGAACGGCTAAATAAATACTTTAGACCCTCGCTAAGCAGTCTTTCTCCTATCATGGCAACAATGAATAGAACAGAGGCAAAACGACGTTTAGTTACAAAATAAAGGTAAAATAAAATTGCAAGACAGATTCCGATAACACAGTAAGTTGATCCAATAAAATCAAAAAATTTCATTATAGGCGTTAAGTAAGAAGATCGTTTATGATGGATAAAAGATGATAACCATTTGTCAAATTCACTAAACTTGCCCATTTCAACTAAGATACCAGTACAAACAAAGCTAATTAGCAGTAACAGTCCAAGAACATATAATTTTAACTTTACTGATACCTTCATATTGAAATCTCCAGTTCTATATAAGTAATACTATTATTTACATGTATTTCACATATATACAATTTAGCTTCCTCAGAACCCTACTGTAGTAACCTGGCTTTCTTTCACTAAAGATGCGGTAATTATGGAGAGGCTAAAAGTGTTTATAATACTCAAAAGGAGCACTAACAAAGTTGCCCGAAAACTTCTGAATATTTACATTTTAATAAATATTATTTAGAGAATTAGTGTTAAAATAATGAAAGTTCCATTCTCTAGGATTACCGTTCATATAGATGGTCATTCTAATGTAAGCAAATTCTTTAACATAATGAATTATAATTTGGAAAGGAGGAAAATAGATGGACTCTATCTGGATCGAATACGCTTGGGCATTGTTAATTCTAATTGGTTTAGAAGGTTTATTATCAGCTGACAATGCTCTTGTACTAGCAGTCATAGCTAAACATCTACCGGATAATGAGAAGAAAAAAGCAATTAATTATGGAATTCTTATGGCATTTATTTTTCGATTTGGTGCTCTCTTCGCTATTTCATTTATCGCCAACGTCTGGTGGATTCAGGCGGTAGGAGCAGCTTATCTTCTGTATTTAGGTTTGAAGCATGTCCTTAAGGCACGGCTTGGGAAACACAACGAGAATATTCATAATGATGATGAAAAGGAGTCTGCTGGAAAAGGATTCTGGCCGACAGTAGGAAAAATTGCGTTAGCTGATTTGGCTTTTGCGATTGATTCTATTTTAGCTGCGGTAGCTATAGCCCTTGGTCTTCCAGATTCACAGTTTGGTGAAATTGGTGGTATGGGTGGGGGACAATTTGCAGTTGTAGTTTTGGGAGGAATTGCAGGTCTTATCTTGATTAAGTTTGCAGCGACCTGGTTTGTAAAACTCCTCGAAAAGCGTCCTGCCTTGGAAACTACAGCATATGCCATTGTTGCTTGGGTGGGTGTCAAACTTGCTGTTATTACACTTGCTCATAAAGATATAGGTGTCTTAGACCCTCATTTTCCCCATAGTACTATTTGGACATTAATCTTCTATGGAGTATTAGTTGGTATTGCTCTACTAGGTTGGTTTGCACCGAGCAATAAGTCTTTAGAAAGGCCTTCAGCTTAAAAAAATAATTAAGTATGGCGTATTAACGTAGAGAAACTTTCTGAATTAGACTATGTAAAAAAGGAAAATTAGAAGGCCTTGTAAAATTCACAGGGCTTTTTTGCATATAAAGACAATCTAGATAAATTAAATAGTTCGTAAAAGTATACCTTTACGGACTTTTCTTTTATATAAGGAACTTATCACTTTGATCGTTCGTTTTAGTTTTAAAACAAATTACGAACGTCTTCATATGTTTATGCACTTTTATGAACATTTTTGATGAAACAAAAGGAAGTTTGATATTAGAATAAATAAGTTAGAGTGGAGGAGCTGACGCAGGGAAAGCAACTTCAATACCTCAAGTAGTATTAGACGGTCCTAAAGAAATTGTTGATAGAAGATGCATCTATGTTATTATGTATACTAATGCTCTAAGAGACCGTATAAAAAATTATCAAATTAAATAAGAAGATACCTAAGCAGTTAGATACTAAAACCTTGCAGTTCCTCTTATTAAGAAAGTTTATCCCTCCATTGCACCACCTTTTTTATGAACAGCAATTTATAAAAGGAGCACAGATAAAATTGTTACTTAATTAAACGTAGCGAAGTCTTATATAGCTGTTATATCAAATGATTCAAGGGAATACATGTTAATTATACGAATGATTCATCACCCACTATAAGTAAGTATTAAACCGTTGAATTATATAGTTTGACTTAGAGTGCAAGCAGCAAATATCTTACAAGGTGGTATATCTATTGAAAGTTGAAACACGTAGCGTTGAATTTGTTCCAGTAGACGAACGTCATGGAAAAGCAAAAGATTTGTTCCCTATTTGGTTTGGAGCAAACATGCACATTACAACTCTTGTAACAGGTGCATTACCAATTAGTTTAGGCCTTAATTTATTTTGGAGTTTCGCAGCTATTATACTTGGAACCTTATTGGGTGCTATTTTTATGGCTTCACATTCTGCTCAGGGACCTAAACTTGGAATTCCTCAAATGATTCAAAGTCGAGCACAGTTTGGAGTAATCGGAGCTATTTTCCCGTTATTTCTGGTAATGTTCGTGTATTTAGGTTTTTTCGCAAGTAGTAGTGTGCTTGCAGCACAAACATTAAACAGTTTAATACCCATTAATCAAAGCTGGGCCATAATAATCTTAAATATTCTTTGTTTTATTGTTGCAATTTTTGGCCATGATTTAATTCATAAAATGCAGAAAGTATTATCATGGTCTTCATTTGTTGTGTATCTAGCAGCAACAATTATTATATTTCAGTTACCACTTCCGACAGGAAGTTTTTCATTAAGTGGTTTGGATTTACCTGTATTTTTACTCGCTATCAGCATTGTAGCAACATGGCAATTAGCATATGCACCATACGTAGCAGACTATTCACGCTATCTGCCCGTTAATACATCAACTGCACAAACCTTTTGGTATAGTTACCTGGGTACATTTGTAGGGACTGTATGGATGATGATTTTAGGAGCAACTTTAACAACTACTATTCCTAATTTCCTTGATCATTCTGGTGGGAATTTAGCTCACTTATTCGGAAGTTTTGCTATCTTTATGTATTTGATCATTATTTTTGGTCAACTAGCTATTAATGTTTTTAATTTATATGGTGCTTTCATGTCAACCATTACAACTATAGAGCCCTTTTGGAAGCTGAAAGTAACACAAAAAGTTAGAGTAGGGATGATGTTTTGTGTTACATTGGCAGGTACTATCCTATGTTTATTAGGCCAAAGTAATTTTCTATCATTTTTCTTAAATTTTATCTTTTTCATTAGTTATTTCTTGATTCCTTGGACGTCTATCAATCTTGTGGACTACTACTTATTACGCCGTGGTCAATATAATGTGAAAGATATCTTCGATGTAAATGGTCAATACGGAAAAATAAACGGAATCACTTGCATGGCATTTGGTGTATCAATTGTTGCAGAGATTCCTTTTATTAACACATCATTCTACATTGGTCCCGTAGCAAAGGCATTTGGTGGCGCAGATATTGCTTGGCTAATTGGAATAATAGTTCCCGCGATCTTATATTATTTTCCGATGAAACAAAAGTTAAATAAAGAGGTTTGTGGTAACTGAACTCGAAAGAAAGGCCTGTATCTAAACAGATACAGGCCTTTCTTTAACCCATGAAAAGAGAATAAACATTCTTTTTTTATGTAACAAAAACGAGATGCAAACGATTATGCATCCCGTCATATGAAGAAGGAAAAAATAGCTTTTAATGCAGCATATGATCTTTAAGGAACACCTCATTTACGTAATTGCATTGCCTAATGAAACAGTAACTTGAAAAAGTATATTCTCTTTAACAAACACCTCATTTAAGCATTGAACTAAAAAAATATACAATGTGAACGAAATCGTTCTTGGTCTGGGACAAACACCTCATTTGCATAGTTATAAATGAACGTTATTGTCTACCCATTATATATATTCTTACTACGCTCATGATTACCATCCCCTTATGAATCAAACATACATCGATTTACAATAAGGTTTTCTGAAATATGCCTGCTGTAGACACCTCATCCCAAATGTAAGAAGCTTTGTAATGATTAGTTGTAATCAATAACTTGTTTTCCTTCTTCCCTAAATAGAATATCCCAATAGCCTATTTATAATTCAGTAAAGCTAACAGGGGTTTTTTGGATTACATGTACCCTTTATTTATAAGAAAGATTAAATAATGAAGTTTTATTATGAAGAGCTATAATAAGTAAATATATGTACTTATTCATTTTATTTAATGTGCTAGAGCATCAAAAAGCTATGCTACATGTGCCTATCATAAGTCTTGGCAGGGGGAAGATGAATAGTTAGAACTTGTTGAAGGGGATATTTTTCTTATTTGCTATCCATCCTACTATGTGTTACACTACGGATAACTTATTTTTGTTCGGTATATTGAGAAAAGAAAAAACCCTAATTAGAAGTTTTTATCTTGAAATAGTATGTTTGGGCAAGATTGGTAATACATTTGTGGATCATTCCACAGCAGGAGGCAACATTATGACACAAGGTACAGTAAAATGGTTTAATGCAGACAAAGGTTTCGGTTTCATCGAAGTTGAAGGCGGAGACGATGTATTCGTTCATTTCAGTGCTATTCAAGGTGAAGGTTTCAAATCATTAGAAGAAGGTCAAAAAGTTACTTTTGATATTGAGCAAGGTCAACGTGGAGCACAAGCTGCTAACGTTCACAAAGCATAATAAAAAGTAATCACAAAAAAGACTCCTGTACAGGAGTCTTTTTTTTATGGTTTTATAATTAGAAAACCATGATTTATCTACCAGTAATTGAATAGAAACCCCAGGGTTTTAAAAAACCTGGGGTTTAGACAAGACGATCGATACAAGGTTAATTAGTTATAACATACAATAGAAATAGAAAGCAAATATGAACAAAGGCTTTTTTATGTATAGGTAGTGTTTAATCTTTTAAAAAGCATAGGTGTACATTATTTTCTATGGGGATTACGGGGGATTTTATCAATAAGGCGTTTTTTAGCTTCCATCTGACTTTTACACAAAGGACATTTCTGATGACTATCGTAAGAAAAGTCTTTCCTCATCCAGCCTTTACATTCTTCTACTGTACATTCCCAAATTTCTGTTTCTTCTTGAACCGGAGGTTCTTGATTTCTTTTACTATAATACATACTAATCACTACTCCTCTCTTTATAAGTATGCCTTATAAAGAGAGCGTAGATACTTTATATTTTTTCTTTCGTTCATGTTTTATTAGCACCAATTTCATAGTTAAAAAAGTGGAGTGGGATATTAAGAGACAATAGTTAATGTTTAATGAATAGTTGTTACCGTGATGTGTAAAATACAATGGAAATAAAAAAGAATGTTTTTTTAGAAAAACTATTGACGTTTCATATAATATGTTTTATTATTATTAGGCGTCGTTGAAACGACAACTTATAATTTGAACA